>NZ_RCTF01000019.1 GCF_003667445.1 Xanthobacter tagetidis
CGGCGAAATCGATGTAGCGGCGCCCTTCCGCGTCCCAGATCTCGGCATTCTCGGCGCGGGCGGCGTAGATCTCGGTGGTGACCCCGACCGCGCGCGAAACCGCCTGCCGCCTGCGCGCCTCAAGCTCAGCGTTCAGCATGATCGCCTCCCATCGCGTGCATCGAGCGCAATCGCACGCCTGCTTAAGTCCTATCATGTGCCGGTTCGCCGGCAATCGGCGTACGATTTCCCGCAACTGCGGCGCGCGGCCTATTCGCGCCGGGATTGATGCGCGTCATGGAGGGCCGGCCCCAGCTGCGCATAGAAGCGGGCGAGCAGGGCGATCCGCTGCTGGGAATTGGTGCTCGGGCACCGCTGTGCCCGCGTGGACGCTCGCATGCCGGCGCGCCCGGCCAGACGGATGAGGGAAACGGATGCCCATCGCGAACGCAGCCGAAGCCGCCGCCGGACGCCATGCCAAATACGACGCTTTGATCGCAGCCGCCCGGAGCCTGCCGAAGCTGACCGTCGCGGTGGCGCACCCCTGTGACGCGGTCTCGCTCGGCGCGGCGCTGGAAGCGGCGGAACTCGGCCTCATCATGCCGATCCTGGTGGGCCCGCCGGCCAAGATCGCCGCCGCGGCCGCTGCCGCGAAGCTCGACATCTCAGCGGTGCGCCAGGTGAACGCGGCGCACAGCCATGACGCGGCGGAGAAGGCGGTCGCGCTGGTGCGCTCCGGCGAGGCCGATGCGCTGATGAAGGGGAGCCTGCACACCGACGAACTGATGGGCGCCGTGGTGGCGCGCGACACCGGCCTGCGCACCGCGCGGCGCATCAGCCACTGCTTCGTGATGGACGTGCCGTCCCATCCCGAAGCCCTGATCATCACCGACGCGGCCATCAACATCGCCCCCTCGCTCGAAGACAAGTGCCACATCGTCCAGAACGCCATCGAGCTGGCGCATGCCCTGCGCTTCGAGGAGGCGCGCGTGGCGATCCTCTCGGCCATGGAGACGGTGAACCCGAGCGTGCCTTCCACCATCGAGGCGGCGGCGCTGTGCAAGATGGCCGACCGCGGCCAGATCACCGGCGGCATCGTCGACGGCCCGCTGGCGCTCGACAACGCCATCGATCTCGGCTCGGCGCAGATCAAGCACATCAGGTCGCCCGTGGCGGGACGCGCCAACATCCTGGTGGTGCCGGACCTGGAGGCGGGCAACATGCTGGCCAAGAGCCTCTCCTTCCTCGCCGGGGCGGACGCGGCGGGCATCGTGCTCGGGGCGCGGGTGCCGATCATCCTCACCAGCCGGGCGGACACGAAGACCACGCGGCTCGCCTCGTGCGCGGTGGCTTCGTTCATGGCCGAGGCGCACCGGGCCGCGGCCAAGGCGACGGAGGTCTGACCATGGCGCAGGTCCAGCTCGTCCTGAACGCCGGCTCGTCCTCGCTCAAGTTCCAGGTGTTCCTGGACGACGGCGCCGACGTGCCCAACCGGCTCTATCGCGGCCTGTTCGAGGGGCTCGGCTCAGAGCCGCACTTCAAGGTGAAGGACCATGCGGGCGAGGCGGTCGGCGACCAGCGCTGGCCCGGCGACGGCACCTTCGGCTTCGAGGAGGCGCTGGCGCACCTGTCCGACTGGCTCTCGGCGCATCGCGGCGGGCACCAGCTCGCCGCCGTCGGCCACCGCGTCGTGCATGGCGGGGCGCACTATGCCCATGCGGTGCGGCTCACGCCGCAGATCATCGCCGAGCTGGACACGCTCTCGCCGCTCGCCCCGCTGCACCAGCCGCGCAGCCTGGAGCCGATCCGCATCATCGCCCGGCGCGTGCCCGGCCTGCCGCAGGTGGCAGCCTTCGACACCGCCTTCCATCGCACCCAGCCCGAAATGGCCCAGCTGTTCGCGATCCCGATGTCGCTCAGCGACGCCGGGGTGCGCCGCTACGGCTTCCACGGCCTGTCCTATGCCTACCTTGCCACCCAGTTCCCGAAGGTCGGCGAACGCCTGGCGCGCGGGCGGGTGGTGGCGGCCCATCTCGGCAGCGGCGCCAGCCTGTGCGCCATGGAGGCCGGGCGCAGCATCGCCAACACCATGGGCTTTTCCGCGCTCGACGGGCTGATGATGGGGACGCGCAGCGGCACCATCGACCCGGCCGTCGTCTTCTATCTCCAGCGCGAGCTGGGCATGAGCGCGTCCGAAGCCGAGATGTTCCTCTACACCAAATGCGGCCTCGCCGGGGTCTCCGGCATCTCCAGCGACATGCGCGAGCTGCGCGAGAAGGCGGAGGCGCAGCCGAGCGCGCAGCGCGCCATCGACATGTTCGTCTACCGCATCAACCAGGAGCTGGGCGCGCAGGTCGCGACGCTGGGCGGCATCGACGGCCTCGTCTTCACCGCCGGCATCGGCGAGAACGACCCCGCGACCCGCGCCGAGGTGATCGCGGCGGCGCGCTGGGCCGGCTTCGAGCTGGACCTGGAGGCGAACCGCGCCGGCGCACAGCGCATCACGAAGGGGAATGGCCCGCAGGCCTACGTGATCCCCACCGACGAAGAGTGGATGATCGTGCGCGAGATGCGCGCCGTGCTCGCCGCCGACGCGTCGGTCGCGGCCGGCTGAGGAGACCACCCATGCATCCCCTGGACATGATGAAGGTCTACGGACGGGTTGCCGAAATCTACCGGCTGCGGCTCGGCGAGGCGATCTCCGCCTATGGCGAGGCGATGCGCGGCGCGGCCGGCGCCTTCGCTGGGGCGGCGCGGCCGCAGACGCCCGAGGAGGCGTGGCGCGACACCGTCTCCTACACCTTCGACGCCATGCAGCGCGGGCTGATCTTCTGGGACACGATGCGCCAGCGCGGCAACAACTGGATCGCCCACGAGAAGGCCGGCAAGCCGCCGCTGCTCGCGTTCGACTACGAGATGATCGCCGATGCGCGCGCCTTCGAGCGGCCGTGCAACTACGCCCTCGTGCGCATCCTGCCGCCGGAGGGGGTGGTGCTCGACCCGCAGCAGCGGCCCTTCCTCATCATCGATCCGCGCGCCGGCCATGGGCCGGGCATCGGCGGCTTCAAGAAGGATTCCGAGGTCGGCTTCGCGCTGAAGGCGGGCCATGCGGTCTACATGGTGATCTTCTTCCCCGAGCCGGTGCCGGGGCAGACGCTCGCCGACGTGTCGCTGGCCGAATCCGAATTCCTGCGCATCGTGCGCGCCCGCCATCCAGCGACAGACAAGCCGGTGGTGATGGGCAACTGCCAGGGCGGCTGGGCGGCGATGATGGTGGCCGCGCTCGATCCGGAGAATGTGGGGCCGGTCGTGGTCAACGGCGCGCCCATGTCCTACTGGGCGGGCAACGACGCCGAGAACCCCATGCGCTATGCCGGCGGCGTGCTCGGCGGCTCCTGGACCGCGCTGCTCGCCAGCGACCTCGGCGGCGGCGTGTTCGACGGCGCCTTTCTGGTGGACAATTTCGAGTACCTGAACCCGGCCAATACCTATTTCACCAAGTACTACTCGCTGTACGAGAAGATCGACACCGAGCCGCCGCGCTTCCTGGAGTTCGAGCGCTGGTGGGGCGGCTACTTCCTGATGAACCGAGCCGAGATCAAGTGGATCGTCGAGAACCTGTTCGTCGGCAACAAGCTCGCCGCCGGCAAGGCGGAATGGGCGCCGGGCAAGTCGTTCGACCTCAAGGCGGTGCGCTCACCCATCATCGTCTTCGCCTCGCTCGGCGACAACATCACCCCGCCCCAGCAGGCCATCAACTGGGTGGCCGACATCTATCCCACGACGCAGGCGCTGAAGGATGCTGGCCAGGTGATCGTGGGCCTGATGCACGACAGCGTCGGCCACCTGGGGATCTTCGTCTCGGGCGCCATCGCGCGGCGCGAGCATGCCCAGATCGTCGACCTGATCGACTATGTGGAGAGCCTGCCGCCGGGCCTCTACGGCATGACCATCGAGGAAGACCACTCGGGCCCGGAGCCGAAATACGACGTGACCCTCACCGAGCGGCGGGTCGAGGACATCGACTGGCTCCAGAAGTACGGGCGCAGGGACGAGATCCCGTTCGAGGTGGTCGCCAACGTCTCGCAGTCCACCTCCCGCGTCTACGAGACGTTCGTGCATCCGCTGCTGTCCGCCGTCATCACGCCCGAGATGGGCCGGGCGCTGCGCGCGGTGCATCCGCTCAGGATGGCGCGCTGGGGCCTGTCCGACCTCAACCCCGCGCTGAAGGCGCTGGCGCCGATGGCCGACTTCGCCCGCAGCCAGCGCACGCCGCGCAACGAGGCAGGCGCGCATGTGGCGGCGGAGCGCTTCGCCGCGGCCGCCGTCACGGCGGGATGGGACCTCTACCGCC
The DNA here is from genome assembly GCF_003667445.1 of Xanthobacter tagetidis. Taxonomy (GTDB): domain Bacteria; phylum Pseudomonadota; class Alphaproteobacteria; order Rhizobiales; family Xanthobacteraceae; genus Xanthobacter; species Xanthobacter tagetidis. The sequence goes on from NZ_RCTF01000019.1 coordinate 4,334, forward strand.
GGCTGCGCGATGCGACGGTAGAGACGGAATTCTTCCGCCTCTACGGCACCTTCGCCATGCTGGACCCCGACCTCACCGCGCCGGTGGCCCCCGCGCTGGTGGAGCAGCCCCCCGCCGAAGTGGAGGCCGCCCTGGCAGCGGTGCGCGACGGCGGCTTCGCCGACGCGGCGGTGCGTATCGCACTCCTCGCGCAGAAGCGCGGCAATGGCGAGCGCCGGCTCTCCACCCTGAAGCGGATCCGCGAATTGGTGGGCGAGGACGTGGGGCTCGTCGCTTTGTCCGCCGATGCCGCCCAGGCCATCGTGCGGCGCCAGGCGCTGATCGTCGACCACGCGCCCGATCTCGCGCTGGATACGCTGCCGTCGCTGCTGAAGACGCCGCAAGAGCGGGCTCGCATCATCGATCTGCTCGACCGGCTGGGCGCCCACATCGCCTTCGGCGACCCCGTGGCCGCGTTCGGCGGCGAGGTGCGCGACCGGCTGGTAGCGGCGGACGCGCCGCGATCTGCCACCATCACGGCATTCCCCACCCTGGCGGCGGAGCGCGCGGGATGACGGACGCCGCGCTCGCCGACCCCGGCCTCAGCGTCCTGGGAACCGCGCTGAAGGGCAAGCGCGCGTTGGTGCTTGGCATCGCCAACGCCGATTCCATCGCCTATGGCTGCGCGCGCATCTTCCGCCGGCTCGGCGCGGAGCTGGCCGTGACCTATCTCAACGAGAAGGCGCGGCCCCATGTGGAGCCGCTGGCCCACGACCTGGGAGCCGCCATCGTCGCGCCCTGCGACGTGAGCCGGCCGGGCGAGCTGGAGGCGGTGTTCGCCCGCATCGCGCAGGAGTGGGGCGGGCTCGACATCGCGCTCCACTCCATCGCGTTCGCGCCGAAGGCGGACCTCCAGGGGCGCCTCGTCGATTCCTCCCCCGAGGGCTTCGCCGTGGCCATGGACGTCTCCTGCCACTCCTTCATCCGCATGGCGCGCCTCGCCGAGCCGCTGATGGGCGGCGGCGGCACGCTCGTCGCCATGAGCTATCACGGCGCCGACAAGGTGGTGCCGAACTACAACCTCATGGGACCGGTGAAGGCGGCGCTGGAGAGTGCGGTGCGCTATCTCGCCTTCGAGCTGGGGCCGAAGGACATCCGCGTCCATGCGGTCTCGCCTGGGCCGCTGAAGACGCGGGCCGCCTCGGGGCTGAAGGATTTCGACGTGCTGCTCGCCGAGGCGACCCAGCGCGCGCCCATCGGCGAGCTTGTGGACATCGACGACGTGGGCCTGACGACAGCCTTTCTCGCCACCCCCTTCGCCCGCCGGCTCACCGGCATGACCGTCTATGTGGACGGCGGCCTCTCGATCATGGCGTGAGCACCCTGCGGGACGGCACGGCCTGCGCAGACGGCCCGGGTGCGCCGCGAAGCCATGAAACAAGCCATTGTATCAGATTACCTAATTCTGCTACGAGCAGATGCTAGACTTTGGCGGAATCGTGGCCGTCTTCAAAGATCGGGCATTTGATGACACATTCCAAGTGGTTCATGGACCACTACCGGACCTTCGAGGACAAGTACCGCGGCAGCGCCGAGCTTATCCGCGCGCGCCTGAGCACCTATCTCCCGCTCCTTGAGGATATCGGGCACGGCGAGGCCGGACGCACGGCGCTCGACATCGGCTGCGGCCGGGGCGAATGGCTGCGGCTGCTGGTCGAAAGCGGATGGTCCGCCACGGGCGTGGATGCCAACCCGTCCATGCTCGAAGAGGCCGCCGCGGAGGGCCTTCCCGTGGTGGCCGCGGAGGCCGCCGCTTTTCTGCGGGGTTGCGCCGCCTCCTCGTTTGCGCTCGTCACCGCCTTCCACGTGGTGGAGCACCTCACGCGGGCGGACCTGGCCGACCTTCTGGCGGAGATCGAGCGCGTGCTGGTGCCGGGCGGCGTCGTCATCCTGGAGACGCCCAATCCGGAAAACCTGACGGTGGCCTCCTGGTCGTTCCACATGGACCCGACCCACGTGGCGCCGCTGCCGCCGCACCTGCTGACGTTCCTCGTGCAGTCGGCCCACCTGCAAGGCGTCGCAATCCTGCGCCTCAACAGCCAGACGAGCCGGCTCGAAAAGGAGCCGACCGGCTCCGCATTGCTGGGTCTTTTCGGAGATTCTCCCGACTACAGCGTGATCGCCAGCAAGCCGGGCGGAGACGGCAGGGCTGCCGAGGCGGTCCCGCGCTTCGTTGCGGCCCACACCGAGCCCTCCCCCGCGGACCTCGGCCGGCTTGCGCGGGAGATCGGCGCCCTTCACAAGGCCGTCGCGCGGACCGAGGATCTGGCCGCGGGCGTCGACCTGCTCAAGGCCGAAACGGCTGCGCTCAAGGACACCACCGCGGCGCTCTCGGACGCGAACCGGAGCCTGGCGTCCGAGATCGCGGACCTTCAGTCGGCGAAGGCGAAGTTAGAGGCCGATCTCGCGGCCGCACGCGAGGCGAGCGACCAGTGGCGCACACAGGTCGCGGCGCTGGCCGATCGGCTCTTGGGGAACGAGAAGCTCACCGCCGGCATCGCCGGCCTTCGTATCTCCGACGACCGTCTGAGGGAGCGGATCGATCGCGGTCTTGAAAGCGTCAACGACCGTATCGCCGCCGAACTGCACGCCGTGCAGCAGTCCCAGCACGGACTGGATTCCGACTTCCTCACGTTGCGTCTCCGCCACGAGGAACTCGCGAGCCTGCCGCTACTGAAGCTGCTGACGCGCGCGCGCAAAGCGCGCCGTGCGTTGAAGTGGAAGATCAAGGACGCTTTCAGGCGCGAGGCGCCGCTCCGGGCCGGGTTGCGCCGGGTCGACCGCCTGATCACGCGGCCGATCCGCGATCTGCGCGACAGCATCCGGCCGCCGCGCGCGCGGGCTCTCGCCCCGGACCTTCCGGCCGCTCCAGCGCGCGCCGCGCCGCATGGCCTCCTTCAGAGCGTCGGCGAACGCCTCGCGACACGGCGTCTCGCCCATGCACTGGACAGCTTGCGCCGTTCGATCCGCTCGGACGATCGCCCTACCGGCTCGAAGCCGCGGCTTGCCTTTGTCGCGCCGCTGCCGCCCGAGCGCACCGGGATCGCCGACTACAGCGCCCAGATCCTGCCGGAACTCACGCGCTACTATGACATCGATGTGGTCGTGGACCAGGAGGCCGTATCCGACGAATGGGTGCGCTCGCACTGCGCGGTCCGCACGCCTGCGTGGTTCGCGGCGCATGCGGCCAGCTACGACCGCGTGCTCTACCATTTCGGCAACTCGCCGTTTCACACGCACATGTTCAACCTTCTGGAACAAATTCCGGGCGTTGTTGTTCTTCATGATTTTTATCTTACAGACATATTGAATTATATAGAAAACAATTACGAACCACATAATTCTCTTACTCAAGCGCTTTTGACATCGCATGGTTATTCAGCTGTTCTGGATCGACTCTCCCAGGATGCACGGGATACAAGCGAAAAATACCCGGCCAATTTTTCAGTACTTTCCCAGGCTCAGGGAGTTATTTTACATAACACCTTTGCCCGCGACCTGGCTGCTCAGTTCTACCCGGAGTATGACACGACACCCTGGAACATCATTCCGCTGGTTCGCTTTCCTGCATCGACGGCGATCAAGCAGGAAGTACGCCGGATACTGGGGTTCTCGGACGACGACATCCTTGTCTGCTCCTTCGGCTTCATCCAGCACAGCAAGCTGAGCCACCGCCTGCTCGATGCCTGGCTCCAGTCGGACCTCGCCCACGACCCGCGGTGTCATCTCATCTTTGTCGGCCACATGCCACGGGATGCCTACGGCGACGAGATGCATCGAACGATCGAACGGGCGAATGCAGGCGGCCGAATCCGAGCTACGGGATTCGTCAAGGGCGACGACTACCACCACTACCTGCGGGCGGCCGACATCGGCGTCCAACTGCGTGGCAGTTCGCGCGGCGAAACCTCTGCCGCGGCGCTCGATTGCCTGGCCTACGGGCTGGCGACGATCGTCAATGCGAACGGCTCGATGGCTGAGCTTCCCACCGATTGCGTCGTTCAGATCGCGGATGCGTTCGACACGTCCGAGTTGATCGATGCGCTGACCGAACTATGCACGAATTCGGATCTGCGCCGCGATCTTGGCAGGCGCGCGGCCGCGCACGTATCGAAGAACCACAGCGCCGCCGAGATCGCAAAGAAGTATGGCGAGGCGATCGAGACGTCGGCCGCTGCTGCGCCCACGCTGCACAGCATGCCGGCGCTGGTGGACCTCGCTCGGCGGATGGTGGCGGACGGCGAAGACGACGACGAGTCGATCCGCCGCGTCGCCGAACGGCTGTGTCGCCAGGGTCGGTTGCCACGACCCTGCCACAGGCTGTTTGTCGATGTCTCGGTGCTGGCGAGGAACGACCTGAGGTCGGGCATCCAAAGGGTGGTTCGCGGACTTCTGCTCGAACTTCTCAAGGCACCGCCCGCCGGCTATCGCATCGAGCCGGTCCGCCTGAGCGATGTCACCGGCCGCTGGCAATACCATCTGGCGCGGCACTACACAGAGCAGATCTTCACCGGAACCTGGGACGTGCTCATCGACGAGCCGGCCGAGGTTGCGGCGGGGGACATCTTCCTGGGGGCTGACTTCCACACCGACGGCATCGCGCACGCCGCCCGTGCCGGCTTGTTTGGGGAATGGCGCCAGCGCGGGGTTCGGATCAGCTTCATCGTCTACGACATCCTGCCGCTGACGCTCCCCAACTGTTTCCCGCCATACGCCGAGCCGACGCACCGAGCGTGGATGCTGACCTTGAGCGAGATCGCCGACGATCTCGTGTGCATCTCGACCTCGGTGGCGAACGAGACGAAGGCGTGGCTGGAAGCCCATGCGGCGCATCCCGAGCAATTGCCGGCGATCCACCCCTGGACGCTGGGGGCGGACATCGATGCCTCCCATCCGACACGCGGCATGCCGGACGACGCGGACGCCTTCCTGGCCATGATGCAGGCCAACGACAGCTTCCTCATGGTCGGCACCCTGGAGCCCAGGAAGGGCCATCTCCAGGCGCTGCATGCGTTCGAGATCCTGTGGGCCGAGGGCAGCCAGGCGAAGCTCATCTTCGTCGGCAAGGAAGGCTGGCGCGGCGTTCCGCAGGAGGACGCGCAGAGCCTGCCGGAACTCATGGACCGGTTGCGCCACCACCCGGAACTGGGCAAGCGCCTGTTCTGGCTCCAGGACACCAGCGACGAGTTCCTCGACCGCATCTACCAGGAGGCGGACTGCCTGATCGCCGCCTCGCTCGACGAGGGGTTCGGCCTGCCGCTGATCGAGGCCGCCCGGCATGGCATTCCCATCATCGCCCGCGACATTCCCGTGTTCCGCGAGGTGGCCGGAGGCTGCGCCACCTACTTCAGCGGCCATGACGGCCCGGCGCTCGCCACGGCGATCGAGGCTTGGCTCGCCGCGTTCCGCGCCGATCGTCACCCGAAATCATCGCAGATGCCGTGGCTGACCTGGGCCGAGAGCGCCCAGCGCCTGAAGGAGATTCTGGCGACAAGTAGCCGGACCGACCTGGCCCGGAAAGTCTCCGGCCAATGACGGAGATCACGCGCGCGCGCGGACAACGCGACACGCCTCATTCTCGCCGTCCGCACCATTGGATGACGGTTTCGAAAGTTCTCGGCCCTCTGTTCGCCGGAGCGATTGGGGCGGCCATCGCGTTCGCGATCTTCGACCCGGGCATATTGCTTGGCTCAGCACAGTACTGGAATCAAATCAGCGGCGACAATTCAGCATCTCTGATCGGTTACTATGCGCTCGCCCACGACGCCTGGCGCTGGCCGGTTCTGCAGACCGAGCTTATAAACTATCCCGCAGGCGGGAATATCTATTATACCGATTCAGTGCCATTGATGGCACTGATCGGCAAGCTAATTTTCAAGGAAACGGGTATATTATACCCATATTTCGGCCTCTGGATATTCCTAAGCTACATTCTTATGGGCCTGTTTGGCTACCTGGTCTTCCGCATCTTGAAGCTAAACACAGTCGCAGCCCTGGCGGGGTCGACGCTGCTGATCCTGTTGCCGGAATTCATCTGGCGCCACGTCCATATCGGACTGATCGGGCAATTCGTCATCGTCGCGTTCATTTACGCCTATATCCGACTCACGTCGATCTCGGGCCGGACGGAAGTCGTGATCCTGGCCGCAGTCCTTCCGTTGGTCATCGCAATCAACGCCTACCTCTTCGTCATGTGTGCCGCCCTGTTCGTGGCGGGGGTTCTGGATGCCTGGCGAATCGAGCGGATGCCCCTCAAAGCGGTTCTCCTTGCGCTCACGACTACCGTATTCGTGTCGGTTTTTGTTGCTGCCGCCTTCGGCTTGGTGGGGCAAGGAATCTCGCTTCCGGTGACCGAAGGCTTCGGCCAATTCGCGATGAATCTCGCCTCGCCGATCTGGCCGCAGTACAGCCTGCTCTCGTTCGGCAAGGGGTTCCTTGATCCGATCGGCGGCCACTACGAGGGATTCAACTATCTGGGCCTCGGCGCCCTGGCGCTGATTGCGCTCTCTGCGGCCTTGCAGCCCGGCGCGTACCGTCGGCTCATCGGCCGACGCCCCTTCCTGGCCTGCGTCCTGGTCGGCCTGTTGATCTATGCGGCGTCCAGCAAGATCTATTTCGGCCCATATAAGATTTTGGACATCAACTACGCTTCTTTGCCTATCCTTGATCGAATCACCTCCACGTTCCGGTCGAGCGGACGCTTCTTCTGGCCAGTCGGCTTCGTCTTGGTGGTCTGCGCGGTCGTCATCCTGTATCGGCGTCTCGGCCCGCGCTACGCGACCCCGCTTCTGATCGGCGCCGTGATGGTCCAGGCCATCGATATCCGGCCGATGTTCCGGCTCACGTACGCCAACACGGTGCGAGACACGCAGCGGCTCCCGGCCGATCCCGAACTCACCACCGACCTGATCGGATCGCGCAGCGTCCTGCTTTTCGTTCCGGGAGCCCTATGCGGCATCAACCAAGAACTCGAAATGACCCTCCAGGTCCAGCATATGGCAGCCTGGGCAGGTCGGCCGTTCGATGGTGCTTATCTCAATCGGGGTGGCATGACCTGCGGCGAGCTTGCCGCCAGCTTCGCGGCCGATCCCTTTCGTGGCTTGAGCAATCCCCGCGCTCTGCTGGTGGCGCTGAAGAGTTCCGTCGGGCCGTCTGCGATCGCCTATGGCATGGGGGAAGACGTGCGGTGCCGCGAGGGCCGCTACGCCTATTTCTGCGCCCGGGCGCCGCTCGACGCGAAGCTGGCCGCTTTCGGACGGGATCTGGCCGCGCCGGCGCCCCTGCCTTTGGGAGTCGACCTCAACCCGAGCGGCGACGGTGCCGCCTTCCTTGGCACAGGCTGGTCGGTGCGATATCCAGTTTTCCGCTGGGCGGAGGGACCTGTGACCACCTTCTTCGGGCGGCTGCCCAAGGAGGCCTGTAAGGAGGTCCGGTTCAGCGCCGAGATCGTGCCGTTCGGCTTCAAGGGCTACGCTGTCGACACCGCAGAGCTGAGCGTGCGCGGCGGCGGATCGGCGAAACTTGATCTCGATCGGATGGGACAGCAGAGGATAGACCTCTCGCTGCCGCTGGAGCGCTGCGTCGACCATATCGACCTCAGCGTCACGTTCAAGGATCCGAAGTCGCCCGAGGAATTGGGCATGAACACCGATCCGCGCCGGGTGACGTGGGGCTTCTTCAACTACCGGATCGACGCCCGGTAGCCACTACGCCTCCCCTCCTGCCTGGGCGCGGCAAATGAAAAGACACTGCCCGATCCAACGCTGGCGCGAATGGATTAGGGGCTTTCGCAACAGCGCGTCAAAAATGGAGTCGAACAAAAATGAACGCAGCTCAGCTCCTCACCGACTACGTGAAAGCCATCGACATCATCGCCCTGCTCGCCCTCGCGGCGCTGGCGGTCGCCGCCTTCTACCGGCGCGAGAACTGGTGGCTCTGGCTTCTGGGCATCGTCGTCATCGCGTGGGTGGCAGGCCGGCTCCTGGGTCCGTTCTGAAGCCGGGAGCCGGTCATGACTACCGTCACGCGCGAACCGGCCGGAGCGCCGGCTGCTCCCGGCGCAGACCGTCCCGGCGCCTGGCTCCGGGAACTGGCGCGGCTCAAGCCCGCGCCCTGGGAATGGGGCCGCGCCTTGCGCGCCGCAGCCTGCGTCTGCCTGCCCTGGGCGCTGGGCCTCTCCCTCGATGCCATCACCACGGGCCTCTGGATTTCGCTCGGCACGCTGATGGCCGCGGCCGGCGAGCCGGCCGGCTCCTATGACACGCGGCTGCGGCAGGTGCTCGGCGCGACGCTGATCGGCGCGTTCGGCTTCCTGGCCGGGTATCTCGGCACCTTGCCCTGGCCGGCGGTGGTGGCGGCGATGACGGTGATCGCCTTCGCCGCCGGCCTCCTCAGCAGCCTCGGCGCGGTGGCCTCCATCGGCGCCATGCAGGCGCTCCTTGTCGCCTCCATCGCCATCGGCGTGCCGGCCATCGGCTCCTTCTGGCAGGCGGCCCTGCTGTTTCTCGCCGGCGCCGTCTTCTATGCCACGGCGCTCGCCATCGAGGGCTTCGTGACGGGCGCGCGGGCGCGGCGGACGACGATTGCCGGCCTGCTGATCTCCCTCGCCGCCCTGGCCAAGGCGCGGCAGGACCATCTGGGTCATGAGCCCGCGGCGCCGGCAACTGCGGCCCCGGAGGTCGAGGCGGCGCGGCGCGCGGCCGTCGACCGCCTCTCGGCCTTCGGAACCTACGTGCTCGACACGCGCTGGCGCGCAGGCGGCCGCAACCGCGAGACGGACCGTCTCGCCGCCATCCTTCGCAGCGCAGACGCCGCCTTTGCCGCGATCCTCTCCGCCGCCGACGGTGCCGCGCTGGAGCAGGCGGCCCACCGCCTCGATGCGGCCGCCGAGGCGATGGTGCATGGCGAGGCCATCGTCCTTCCCCAAGGCGGCACTGCCGCCCCGCTCGGGCGCGCCATCGCGCGCCTCTGCGCCGCGCTGGGCGATCCCGAAAGCCCGGCGGACGGCCTCGCGCCCGAAGCTCCGCGCCCGGCGTCGGCGCTCATGGACCGGCTGATGCCTGGGCGCGAAGTGGTGCGCTCCGCCGCCGCGCTCGCGCTGTGCATGGGCATCGCCTACGCGGCGCACTGGTTCATCACGGCGCCGCACTGGTTCTGGATTCCGCTGACCGTCAGCCTGGTCATGAAGCCCGACCTCGGCTCGATCTTCGCCCGGGCCGTGCTGCGCTCGGCGGGAACCGTGCTGGGCGCGGCGGTCGGCGCGCTGGCGCTCATGTTCCTGCCGAAAGGGCTAGCGCTGGTGGCGGCGATGGCCGTGTTCGCCGCGCTCGTTCCCTGGGCGATGCGCCGCTCCTACGCGCTCCAGGCCGTGGTGCTGACGCCCTTGGTGCTGGTGCTGGTGGACCTCATCGTGCCGGGCCCCCGGAACCTGGACTACGGGATCCAGCGGATAGCCGACACGGTGACCGGCGGGCTCATCGTGCTGGTCTTCGGCTATTTCCTGTGGCCGCGCACGCACCTGCGGCAGTTGTCGCACGTCTTCCACGAGGCCAAGGGCGCCATCGCCGGCTATCTGGTCGCGATCGCGGACGGCGGGCCGCCGGCGCGGGTCTCGGCGGGGCGTCGCGCCGCCTATCGGCGCCTGTCCGGCATGCGCGCGCACCTCCAGGCGGCGCTGGCGGAGCCGCCGCCGGCGTGCCACGAGGCGGTGGCGTGGTTCCCGCTGATCGCCGCCGCCGAGCGCATCTGCGACCGGATCACCGCTTTTTCGGCCACTCCCGTGCCGCTGTCGCCGGCCGACGCCAAGGCGCTGCGGGCGCTGGCGGCGCGGATCGCCGCCCATCCGGATGATGGCGCCGCCGCCGCCGTCCCCGCGGCCGGCAGCCGGGACGGCGCGCTCGGAGCACTGTTCGACGGCGTCGCAGACGAACTCGACCACATGGCGCGGCTCAGGGACGCGGAGCAGATTCTCCTGCCTCCGCGTCTGGCGCTCGCCTAGCTATTCTGGCATCGATCCGGCAGGCGTGGCCGGCCGGATCGGCGGGGCACGCCCATGTTTCGTATCTAACGCGTTGGGAAGGTTGGCACCATGCACGCACGCACCCTCACCGCCACGGCATTCGCCCTCGTGCTCGGCGCGGCCGCTCCGGCTTTTGCAGCGGGCCCGTTCGAGTGCCCGACGAAGCCCTTGGAGGCGGCGCAGGCGGCCAAGATCATGGCGCTGCTGCCCACGGGCGACGCGTTCGACAAGGTCGACCAGCTCAATGCCGCCGTCACGAGCCTCAAGGCCGAGGGCACCAACCCGGTGCTGGTGATCGACACCCTGATCGCCGCCTACTGCCCTGTCGTGGCCGCGCAGCCGGGCCTGAGCGACGCGCAGAAGGCGACCCGGGTCACGCGGTTCGCGAGCCGCATCACGCGGACGGTGTTCGCCCTCGACGGCGCCGACGCGGTCATCCTCGACGTCGCCTTCCCGCCGGCGGTGGTGGACGCCATCAACGCCAAGGCGCGCGCCGCCGGCGTCACGCCCGAGGCGTGGATCGAGGGCACCGTCACCTCGGCCCTGAACTAGCGCCGCGCAACGGGCCGGCGAAGCGCCCCGGGGGAATAGCACGTGAGCCCTTCGGACCCATCCCCGCCGGCAGAGCTGCCGCAGAGCCGGGCCGGCGATGCGCTGTTCTACCTCGTCGCCATCGGGGTCGGCGCGATCACCGGGGTGCTCGGCACGGCGCTGCACCTCGGCGTCGACCGGGCGCTCCAGTGGCCGGGTCTGCTGCGCGACCACCTCGGACCAGGGGTGGACCAGGCCCAGTTCCTGCTGCTCTCCGGCCTGATCGCCGCGGTCCTGGTCCTGGTCTCGGTCTGGATGGTGCGCACCTTCGCCCCCGAGGCGGGCGGCTCCGGCGTGCAGGAGATCGAGGGCGCCATGGAGGGGCTGCGGACGGTGCGCTGGTGGCGCGTGCTGCCGGTGAAGTTCTTCGGCGGCTTCCTCTCGCTCGGCTCCGGTCTGGTGCTCGGCCGCGAGGGGCCGACCATCCATATGGGCGCATCGGTGGCGCAGGCGGCCTCCGAGGGCCTGAAGCTGCCCACCCGGGAGAACCGCGGCCTGCTCGCCGCCGGCGCCGCCGCCGGCCTCGCCGCCGCCTTCAGCGCGCCGCTGGCCTCGATCCTGTTCGTGATCGAGGAGACCCGGCGCCAGTTCCCCTACGGGCTGAAGACCTATACCGGCGTGATGCTGGCGTCCGTCACCAGCGGCATCGTCACCCAGGCGATCGCCGGCCCGCGGCCCTTCATGGCGATGACCGTGCCGGCCATGCCGCTCGAGTTCCTGCCCGCCTTCGTCCTGCTGGGCGTGGTGCTGGGCTTTCTCGGCGTCGCCTTCAACCGCTGCCTGGTCTGGTCCATGGACCTCGCGCGCGGCATCGGGCTGCGCACCAGCTTCTATCTGGTGCCGGCGGTGGTGGGCTTCGCGGTGGGCGTGCTGCTGGTGCTGCGGCCCGAGGCCACCATGGGCGGGGAGACGCTGGCGGTCTTGCTGGTGGCCGAGAACCTGCCGCTCGCCACCATGGCGGTGATCGTGCTGATCCGCTTCGCCATGACCATGGCGAGCTATTCCACCGGCGTGCCGGGCGGCATCTTCGCGCCGATCCTGGCCATGGCCACCGCCTTCGGCCTGCTGTTCGCGCTGTGCCTGGAACTGGCGCTGCCCCTGCCGCCCGGCGCGGCGGCGGCGCTCGCGGTGGCGGCCATGGGCGGGCTGTTCTCCGCCACCATCCGCGCGCCGCTGGTGGGCGTGGTGCTGCTGGCGGAATTGACCGGCGCCTATACGGTGCTGGTGCCTGTGCTCCTCACCTGCCTGTTCGCCAATTTCGTCGCCGACTGGCTGGGCGGCCGGCCGATCTACGAGGTGCTGCTGGAGCGCACGCTGCGCCTCGACGGGCAGTCCCGCGCGCCCTCCCCGTCCGCCGCCGAGCCGCAGATCGGCGGCTGGGACCAGCGGTAGCTCACGGCGCCTTCGCCGCCAGAAGCGCCGCCGTCGCGTCCGGCGCGGCCCCGTCCAGCGCCTGGAACGGCAGCACCTTCGGCGCGCTTGCGGCGGACAGCGCGCCAAGGTCGAAGCGGGTGTAGTTGAGCGCACCATAGGTGCGCACGAAGAACAGCCTGCGCTCCAGGTCGGCGAGGCTGGTCCAGGTGGTGAACTCGGTGGCGTAGGGCGCGCCCTGCTCCTCCTTCAGCCCCTCCACCTCCAGGTGCCCGCCGCCCGCGCTCGGATAGTCGATGGTGGCGCCGCGCGGCCGGTCGAACAGGTTCATGACGTGGCCGAGCGTGACCACCGCCATGTCCGGCGTCGCCGCCTTCTCGGTGAAGTGGGCGTAGAAGGCGGCGCGCACGAACCGGCCGACCGACGTGTTCGAGCCCGGCAGGCCGGCGGTGGCGATGCCGGAATCCGGCTGCATGGCCTTGAACGCGCCGAAGGTGGCGCTCGGCTGGTCCACATTGCTGAGGTGGGTGTAGTTGTTGAGGTTGGTCAGGTGCCAGCCGAACTGCGGCCCGTTGGTCATGACGCCGACCGGGTTGTCGTAGACGTGCATCTCGCCCTGGTCGAACTCGATCACCAGCGCGTCGCCGGCGGCATCGTGCACCACGTAGTGGAACGGGGAGACCACGCCGCCGAGGATGGCGAGCGGCACCAGCATCACCGGCATCTGGTCCAGCGCCGCCCTCACCTCCTCGACCGTCGCGAACTGGCCGAGCACCCAGGTGCCGAGGTCGGAAGCCGAGAGCACGGCGCGCGTCATCTCCACCGCCTGCTGCTTGCCGGCGGCGGTGGGATAGGACAGCAGGCTGAAGGTCAGCCCCTTGTCGTTGAGTCCTTCCAGCACCTTGAGGTCCGACATCTGAACCGGCGCCTGCGCGCTCGGGATGCGGGCCGGCATGGTCACGGCGAGCACGGCGTTGCGCGCGGCATAGGTGACCGTCGGATGGCCCTCCACCTCGGAGACCGTGGAGAACCCAACCGGAAAATAGACCATCTGGTACGGCAGGTCGGTGGTCAGCTCCAGCGTGCGGCCGAAATAGACCTTGCCGGCCGCATCCTTGTAGACAAGCGAAGTGCACATCCGCGCCGTTCCCCGATTTCCTGTCCGCCGCCGCCCCAAGCCCGTCGCGGGACGGGCGATTCACCGATCCAATCGGTTCAATCTGATCGGATCGCGCTCCAGCCTCAACGATGAAATGAAAATACAAACAAAGGCCGCCACAGCAAGATCGGCTGAGCTGTGAAGTCGTCGGGCCCGGCCTGCGATTGGTATCGCAATAGAGCCCGGGCCGATGCGGAAATATCCCGTTTGGGAACTGCCCGCGCGCAAGGGTGGGACAACTCGGCCGCGCCGGCCTCCGGGGGTTTGAATCCCGTGGGGTGCCTGTTAGAAAGTTCAGAATGCTGTGAGGGCGGGCGACTGCGGCTATCGGTTGTATTTGGCTCCGCCGCATCGTTTGGGGCTGCGTCGCGTGGGAACTCTCCTGGCGCCATATACAAGCGCGAAACGGATGGCGCGGCGCCCGCGCTCATTCGCCGTGGTGCGCCTTGCGGCATGGTGCGATCGCGCCGCGCGGGCGGGGCTTCTCGCGGCGGCCGGCCTTCTGGCGGGCTGCGTGCCGGCCGGCGCGCCTTCCCTGCCCTTCTTCGGCGCCTATTTCCCCTCCTGGCTCGCCTGCGCGCTGATCGGCATCCTCGGCGCGGTGGCGCTGCGCTTCGCCTTCATCCGCGCCGGCATCGACGACGCCATGCCGGCGCGCCTGCCGGTCTATGTGAGCATCGCGGCGGCCATCGGCTTCCTCGTCTCAATCATCGGCTTCGGGCGCTGACATGGCGGACGACGCGCACGCCCCCTCCAAGCGGCGGCTGGCCATCCTCGTCGGCATCGCCGCGGTCGCGGCGGCGGTGATCTTCGGCTGGCGCTACCTGCGAACCGCCGAACTGAACCCGCTCTCCCAGGATGCCGTGCTCACCGCGGACGTGGTCAACATCTCCGCCGCCGTGCCGGGCCGCATCGCCGCCTTCGGCGTGCGCGAGAACGACGCGGTGCGCAAGGGCGAGCTGCTGCTGGCGCTCGATCCCGTGCCCTACCGCCTGCAGCTCGCGCAGGTGGCGGCGGACCTGAAGATCGCCGAGGCGGCCTATGCCGACCGCGAGCGCAGCCTGACCGCCGCGCGCTCCAACGTCGCCATCGCCCGCGCCCAGGTGGGCCGCGCCCGCTCCAACCTGGAGCTTGCGACGCAGACGCTCGCCCGGCTGGAGGCCATGCGGCCCAAGGGCTATGTGAGCGCCCAGCAGGTGGACGACGCCACCACCGCGAAGCGCGATGCCGAGATCAGCCTGAAACAGGCGCTGGAGCAGGAAACCGCGGCCGAGGCGCTGGTGAGCGACGCGGCGGCCGCCGGCGCCGCCGTGGAGGCGCGCCGCGCCGCGCTCGCTTTGGCGGAGCGCGCGCTGGCGGACACGCAGGTGCGCGCGCCGTTTGACGGCAAGGTGGTGGGCCTTAATCTCGCCCCGGGCGAATACGTGCTGCCGGGCCAGTCGGTGTTCACCCTCATCAGCACCGAGGCCTGGTTCGCCTCCGCCGCCTTCGTGGAGACCGAGCTTCCCGGCATCGCGGTGGGCGACTGCGCCACCGTCTATGCCCTCGCCGACCGCACCCGCGCCATCCGCGGGCGGGTGGAAGGCATCGGCTGGGGCGTGGTCTCGGAGGAGCTGATCAACATCCCGCGCAAGATGCCGCTGGTGCCGAAATCGCTCGACTGGGTGCGGGTGGCGCAGCGCTTTCCGGTGCGCATCCGCCTGTTCGAGCCGCCGGGGGAGCTGATGCGCGTCGGCGCCTCCGCCACGGCGACGGTGCACCATGGCACCCGCTGCTGACGCCGCGCCGGAGGCGCGACCCGCCTCCCCCTGGCCAGGGATCGCCCGGCAGGCGTGGCGCGACGTGCTGCCGTTTCCCGGGCGCCTCGCCATGGCCTGGCGCGTGGCGCTGCTGTGCGCGCTCGTGGCCGGCGTCGCCATGCTCTACAAGGTGCCGGAAGCCGCCATCGGCTGCTATCTCGTGATCTTCCTGGCCCGGCCGAACGGCGCGGAATGCGTCGGGCAGGCGCTCGGCGTCATCCTGCTCGCGAGCGTGGTGGTGCTCGCCATGGCGCCGGTGATCCAGGCGACCGCCGAAAGCCCGCTCTTGCGCATCCTGGTGATCGCCGGCACCTCGTTCGTCTTCGTCTATCTGGGCGCGGCCTCGCAACTGGGGGAGATCGGCTCCATCATCGCCCTCGTCATCGCCTTCATCCTGACCCTGGTGGACCAGGTGCCGGCGGGCGAGGTGGTGACGCGCGGCCTGCTCTATGCGTGGCAGATGGCGGCCATGCCCATGGCGCTGATGGTCGTCTTCTACCTGGTGCTGGGCACCGGTCCCCACACCCTGCTGCGTCGCACCGTGGCGACGCGCCTGTCGCGCGCGGCGGGCGTTCTGGAGGGCGAACGGGAGGCGCGGGAGGCGCTCGCGGAGGAGGTGGCGCAGGGCACGGCGGAGAGCGCCAAGCAGGCGATGATGGCGCGCCTGTTCCATACCGCGCCGGACGCGGCGGTGACCTGGCTTTCCGGCGCCGCGCAGACCAGCTACCGGCTGCTTCTGGCCGCCGCCGCGGTGCCGGCCGACGCCGCGCGCGATGCGCGGGAGGCTCTGGCGGGCCGGTGCCGCGCGGCGGCTGCCGCGATCGCCGCCGGGAGCAGGCCCGCCCCGGCACAGGAGGACGCAGCGGCCAAGACGGGCCCGCTCGCAGCGATCGCCGCGCAGCTTGCCGCCCTCGCGCGTGCGGACGGCGGCACGCCGACCGCGCCCGAGACGCCGCCGTTCCTGGCGCCGGACGCCCTCACCAATCCCGACTACCAGCAGTATGCCCTCAAGACCACGGCCGCGGC
Organism: Xanthobacter tagetidis; assembly: GCF_003667445.1. Lineage (GTDB taxonomy): Bacteria > Pseudomonadota > Alphaproteobacteria > Rhizobiales > Xanthobacteraceae > Xanthobacter > Xanthobacter tagetidis. The sequence goes on from NZ_RCTF01000019.1 coordinate 20,337, forward strand.
CATCACCTGCTACCTGGTCTATTCGCTGATCGGCTGGCAGGGCATCCACACCGCCATGATCACCTGCTACGTCGCCGCGCTCGGCACCACGGGCGAGACGGTGCACAAGCTGGCGCTGCGGATCGGCGGCTGCCTCATCGGGGCGTGCCTCGGCTTCCTCTCCATTCTCTACGTGATCCCGGCGCTCGACACAGTGGGCGGGCTCATGGTGCTGGTGTTCTTCGGCGTGCTGCCGGCGGCCTGGGTTTCGGCGGGCAGCGAGCGCATCTCCTATGCCGGCGTCCAGATCGGCCTCGCCTTCCTGCTCACCATCCTCAACGGCTTCGCGCCGAGCCTCGACATGGGGTCCGGGCGCGACCGCATCGTCGGCATCCTGCTCGGCAATTTCGTGGTGTATCTGTACTTCACCGGCATCTGGCCGAAGAGCGCGGCAGCCGACGGGCGCCGCCACCTCGCGCGGGCGCTCGCGGCGCTGGCGCGGCTCGCCGCCCTGGCGCCGCCCGCGCGCGAAGCCGCGACGGACGAGGCGGCGCTGGCGGCATGCGAACTCGACCGGGCGCGGGAACAGCTGCGCCTGCTGCCGTTCGAGCCCGCCTCCCAGCGCCCGCCCGCCGCGCGCCGCGCCCAGCTCGACGCGCTCGCAGCCGAGACGCAGGCCTTCCTGCCGGCGCTGATGTTCTCGTCCGTGCCGGAGGACGCCGCGGCGCACCGCCTTGCGGCCGTGGCCGCGCGCCTCGGCCCGGCCGGGGCGGACAAGGACGGCACCGCCGTCAGCGACGCGCCGCCCGCCGGCCCGATCGATGCGCGCGCCCGGCGCATCGCGCAACTGGCGGCGGGGTGAGCGGCATGGCGCGCCTTCTGCCTCCCCTCGCCGCCGCCCGCGCCGCCGCGCTGCTTGTGGCCTGCGCCCTGGTCTCGGCCTGCGCGCTCAGCGCGCTCGACACCGCGCCGTCCGATCCCACCAAGCCCTGGACCCCGCCCGAGAGCGCCGCCGCCGATCCGGCGCACGCCCCGCCCGCGGACGGCGCGCAGAGCGGCCCCGCGCCGGCCCCGGACTTCCGCGTGCCGGCCGACCCCGCCGTCGCCGTGCTCACCCCGACGCCCGGCCTCTCGCGCGAGAAGGCCTACAGCCTGCCCGAGCTGATCGACATCGCCCAGAGCCGCAACGCGCTCACCCGCATCGCCTGGCAGCAGGCGCGGCAGGCGGCGCTCGCCACCGGCATGGTGGAGGCGACCTATCTGCCGTTCATCGCCGCCAACGTGATCGGCGGCACGCAGAAGTTCAGCGCCTCGCTGCCGGTCTCCATCGGCAGCAAGGACAGCGTCAGCACCACCATCGAGGGGGTCTCGCCGCAGGTGGCGCTGCAGTGGCTGGTGTTCGACTTCGGCCAGCGCGGCGCGCTGCATGAGGCGGCGCGCCACAATGCGGCCGCCACCAACGTGCTGTTCAACGGCGCCCACCAGAAGATCATCTACGACGTGACGCGCGCCTATTTCCTCTACGGCGCGGCGCGCAGCCGGGCGCGCATCTCCGCCGAGACGCTGGCCAACAGCCGGCGCATCGAGGAGGCGGCGGATTCGCGCATGCGGAATGGCGTCGGCACCACGGTGGAGGTGGCCCAGGCGCGCCAGCAGGTGGCGCAGTCGCGCTTCGCCCTGGTTCAGGCCCAGGGCGCCGAGCGCGACACCTATCAGGGCCTGCTGGCCGCCATGGGCGTCTCGCCCATGACCGAGCTGAAGGTGCGCGAGAGCGCCGGCCGGGCGCTGCCCGCCTCGATCGGCGTCCCCACCGAGGCGCTCATCACCAGCGCGCTGGCGCAGCGGCCGGACGTGCTCGCCGCCTTCTCCGCCATGAAGGCGAGCCAGTCGGCCATCAAGGCGGCGGAAGCGGAATTCCTGCCGAAGGTCTATCTCGGCGCGGTGGCGGCGGCCGGCAACACCAATCTCAGCGCCTCGGGCCTGCCGACCATCGGCCAGCAGTCCTCCGCCTCGGGCGTGGTGCTGGGCGCCACCATGCCGATCTATGACGGCGGCCTGCGCGCCGCCCAGCTGAAGACCGCGGAATCGCTCGCCGCCGTCACCGAGGCGACGTTCGACAAGACCCGCGACGCGGCGGCGCGGGAGATCGTCATCAGCGCCGACACGCTGCGCTCGGCGCTCGCCGCCTACACCGCCGCCAGCGCGCTCGCGAAGGCCGCCGCCACCACCTACGACGCCGCCCTCGACGCCTACCGCGCCGGGCTCGGCAGCATCCAGGTGGCGACCGCCGCCGACAGCGGCCTGCAGACCGCGCGCATCGCCCAGTCGGAGGCCCACGCGGCCGCCTTGGTGGCCGCCGCCAACCTCGCCTTCGTGCTCGGCGCCATGACCTCGCGCGACGTTCCGGCCCAGCTGATCGCCCGCTGAGTGCGGGGATCCAGATCGGCGATCTCCTCGCTTGACCGCGCAAGCGGGACCGTCTCACACTGGAATAATGAAAAGGTCCGGTCCGACCGGTCCTCGCGACGCGGGCGTTCAAGCACGCGCGCCCGTCCCGGTGGAGGAGAGGAATGCCCGAAATCGCCAACACTGCCGCCAAGGTCGCCGTCGCGATGACGGTGAACGGCCGGCTCGTGTCCGCCGAACTCGACCCGCGCACGCTGCTGGTGCAGTTCCTGCGCGAGAAGCTGCTGCTCACCGGCACCCATGTGGGCTGCGACACCAGCCAGTGCGGCGCGTGCGTGGTCCATGTGGACGGCGCGGCGGTGAAGTCCTGCACCATGCTGGCCATCCAGGCGGACGGCATGAGCGTCACCACCATCGAGGGGCTCGCCGGCGCCTCGGGCCTGCACCCCATGCAGGAGGCGTTCCGCGAGCATCACGGGCTGCAATGCGGCTTCTGCACGCCGGGCATGATCATGACCGCGCTCGACATGGTGGCGCGGCTCGGGCCGGACCTCGACGAGGCGACCATCCGGGAAAACCTGGACGGCAATCTCTGTCGATGCACGGGCTATCACAACATCGTCAAGGCGATCGGCGCCGGCGCCGCGGCCATGGGCGCGGGCGCGAAGGTGGCGGCCGAATAGGCCGCCGCGCCGCGCGACATCCTTCGAAACCATACCCGGCGCGCCAAGCGCGCCTCTCGAACGTCCCGTCCTCCGGGAGGACACGCCAAGGACTTCGCCATGAACGACAGCACCGTCACGCCCATCGGCGCCGCAGTCCGGCGCAAGGAAGACCAGCGCTTCATCACCGGCAAGGGCCGCTACACGGACGACCTCAGCCGGCCCGGCCAGGCGTTCGCCTATTTCCTGCGCTCGCCCCACGCCCACGCCACGATCCGCGGCATCGACACCGCGGCCGCGAAGGCCATGCCCGGCGTCGTCGGCATCCTCACCGGCGCGGACCTCGCGGCCGACAAGATCGGCGACCTGATCTGCGGCTGGCTGGTGACGTCCAAGGACGGCACGCCCATGCACATGGGCTCCCATCCCGCGCTCGCCAAGGACAAGGTGCGCTATGTGGGCGACCATGTGGCCGTGGTGATCGCCGAGACGCTCGACGCCGCCAAGGACGCCGCCGCCGCCATCGCGGTCGATTACGAGGTGCTGCCCGCCGTCGCCGACCTCGCCGCCGCCGATGCGGGCGCGCAGATCCACGACAACGCCCCGCGCAACATCAGCTACGAGTGGGAGCTGGGAGACAAGGCGGCGACCGAGGCCGCCTTCGCCAGGGCGGCGCACGTGACGAAGATCGACCTCGTCAACAACCGCCTCGCGCCCAACGCCATGGAGCCGCGCGCCGCCATCGGCGAGTACGACGCGGGCGACGAGGCCTATACGCTCTGGACCACGAGCCAGAACCCGCACGTGGCGCGCCTCGTGCTCTCCGCCTTCGTCGGCATCGCCCCCGAGCACAAGCTGCGCGTCATCGCGCCGGACGTGGGCGGAGGCTTCGGCTCGAAGATCTTCATCTATGCCGAGGAGACGGTCTGCACCTGGGCGGCGAAGAAGGTCGGGCGGCCTGTGAAGTGGACAGCGGACCGCTCGGAGGCCTTCCTCTCCGACGCCCATGGGCGCGACCACATCTCCCACGCGGAGCTCGCCACCGACGCGGCGGGGAAGATCCTGGGCTTCAAGGTGCACACCCGCGCCAATCTCGGCGCCTACATGTCCACCTTCTCGTCCTGCATCCCCACCTATCTCTACGCGACGCTGCTGTCGGGTCAGTACGCCATCCCCGCCATCCACTGCGAGGTGGATGCGTTCTACACCACCACCGCCCCGGTGGACGCCTATCGCGGCGCCGGCCGGCCGGAAGCGACCTTCCTGGTGGAGCGCATCATGGACAAGGCGGCGCGGGAACTCGCCATCGATCCCGCCGAGTTCCGCCGCCGCAACTTCGTCACCCAGTTCCCGCACCAGACCCCGGTCATCATGAACTATGACGCGGGCGACTACGGCGCCTCGCTCGACCTCGCGCTGGAGATGGCGGACTACAAGGGCTTCCCGGCCCGCCGTGCCGAGGCGGAGGCGCGCGGCAAGCTGCGCGGCATCGGCCTGTCCAACTATATCGAGGCCTGCGGCATCGCCCCCTCGGCGGCGGTGGGCTCGCTCGGCGCCGGCGTCGGCCTGTGGGAGAGCGCCGAGGTGCGCGTGAACCCCACCGGCAACGTGGAGGTGCTCACCGGCTCCCACAGCCACGGCCAGGGCCACGAGACCACCTTCGCCCAGCTCGTCTCGGCGCGGCTCGGCATCCCCATCGACCAGGTGAGCGTGGTGCACGGCGACACCGACAAGGTGCAGTTCGGCATGGGCACCTACGGCTCGCGCTCCGGCGCGGTGGGCATGAGCGCCATCGTCAAGGCGCTCGACAAGGTGGAGGCGAAGGCGAAGAAGATCGCCGCCCACATCCTGGAGGCCGCCGAGGGCGACATCGAGTTCAAGGACGGGCGGTTCACGGTGGCCGGCACCGACCGCTCCCTCGCCTTCGCCGAAGTCGCGCTCAACGCCTATGTGGCGCACAAATTCCCCACCTCGGAGATCGAGCCGGGGCTGAAGGAAGGCGCCTTCTACGATCCCACGAACTTCACCTTCCCCGCCGGCTGCCACATCTGCGAGGTGGAGGTGGACCCGGAGACGGGGGTGACGCGGATCGTGAACTTCACGGCGGTGGACGATTTCGGCGTGGTCATCAACCCGATGATCGTCGAGGGCCAGGTGCATGGCGGCATCGCCCAGGGCGTCGGCCAGGCGCTGCTGGAGGGCGTCACCTACGATGCCGACGGCCAGCTCGTGACCGGCTCCTACATGGACTACACCATGCCGCGCGCCGACGACCTGCCGTCCTTCAAGCTCGGCCTGACGCAGACGCGCTGCCCCTCGAACCCGCTCGGCATCAAGGGCTGCGGCGAGGCCGGCGCCATCGCCGCGCCCGCCGCCGTCATCAACGCGCTCGCCGACGCGCTGGGCACGCAGGACGTGCCCATGCCCGCCACCCCCGCCAAGGTGTGGGCGCTCGCCAAGACGCGCGCCGTCCGCCAGGCCGCCGAATAGCCGCGAACAGGAGAACGCCCATGTATGCCTTCGACTATCAGCGGCCCGCGGCCCTCGCCGATGCGGCGGCCCTGCTCAAGGCCGATCCTGAGGCCAAGATTCTCGCCGGCGGGCAGACCTTGCTGCCCACCCTGAAGCAGCGCCTCGCCCAGCCGACGGCGCTGGTGGACCTCGCCCGCCTGCCCGGCCTTTCCGCCATCGAGAAGACGGCGGAGGGCGTCGCCATCGGCGCGCTGGTGAAGCATGCGGCGGTGGCGACCTCGGACGTGGTGCGCGCCGCGATCCCCGCGCTCGCCGACCTCGCCGGCCTGATCGGCGATCCGGCGGTGCGCAACCGCGGCACGCTCGGCGGCTCGCTGGCGAACGACGACCCCACCGCCGACTATCCCGCGGCCGTGCTGGCGCTGAACGCCACCGTGGTCACCGACCGGCGCTCCATCGGTGCGGGCGACTATTTCCAGGGCCTGTTCACCACGGCGCTGGAAGAGGGCGAGATCATCACCCGCGTGGACTTCCCGCAGGTGGAGCGCGCCGGCTACGCCAAGTTCCGCAACCCCGCCTCGCGCTATGCCATGGCGGGCGTGTTCGTGGCCAAGACCGCCGACGCGGTGCGCGTGGCGGTGACGGGGGCGGGCCAGTCGGGCGTGTTCCTGTGGGAGGAGGCTGGCGACATCCTCGCCTCGGACTTTTCGCCCGCCGCGCTCGCGCGCCTGGAGCTCGACCCGGCCGACCTGATGAGCGACCTGCACGGCAGCGCGGAGTATCGTGCCCAGTTGGTGAAGGCCATGGCCAAGCGCGCGGTGGCGAAGGCGCTGGCCTGAGCCGCGAGGGGCCGCACGCGGCCCCTCCCCTCGCCCGGCGTCAGGCGAAGCGCTTGGCGCCGGCGACGCACAGCACCACGAGACCGGTCACCGCCACCATGCTCCAGGCCACCGGCTCGCCCAGCAGCAGGGCGGCGAGCGCGAGGCCGAAGAAGGGCTGGAGCAGCTGGAGCTGGCCCACGGCGGCGATGCCGCCGCGCGCGAGGCCGCGATACCAGAACACGAACCCCACCAGCATGCTGAACACCGAGACGTAAGCGAGCCCGATCCAGGCCGGCCTGCCGACGTCCGCGAAGCCGCCCGGGAGCGTGGCCAGCGCCAGTGCCGCCATGGCCGGCAGCGACAGCACCAGCGCCCAGGAGATCACCTGCCAGCCGCCGAGCCGGCGCGACAGGCGCGCGCCCTCCGCATAGCCGAGCCCGCAGGCGAGGATAGCGGCGGCCATGAGCAGGTCGCCCGTGAGCGTGCCGGCGGCGCCGTTCGCCAGGGCGAAGCCCGCCACCGCCGCCGCGCCGAGCACCGAGAACAGCCAGAAGGCGGCCTTCGGCCGCTCCCCGCCCCGCACCACGCCGAACAGCGCGGTGGCGAGCGGCAGCAGGCCGACCAACATGATGGAGCGCGCCGCCGAGATGTGCTGGAGCGCGAGCGCGGTCAGAAGCGGGAAGCCCACCACCACGCCGAGCGCCACCATGCCGAGCGCGCCGACGTCGCCCTTGGCCGGCCGCCTCTGGCGCAAGGCGAGCAGCAGCGTCGCGCCAAGCAAAGCCGCGATCACCGCCCGCGCCGAGGTGAGGAACACCGGCGAGAAGCCGCCCACCGCCACCCGCGTCGCCGGCAGCGAGCCCGAGAAGATAACGACGCCGAGAAGTCCGCTGCCCCAGCCGTCCAGTCCGCGCTGCATGATGGTCTCCGCCACGTTGCGCCAGCCCTAGCGGGCAGCCGGTTGCGGCGACAGGCACACAGCCATACAATTTGCCCGAACAGTATGGGTTACGGGAGCCATACAATTGGCGCAGGACGACGCGGAAACCGGAGCGAGGACGACCCGCACCGAGCAGATCATGGCCACCATTCGCGGCCGCATGGCGCGCCGCGCTTTGTCGCCGGGCGAGCGTCTGCCCTCCATCCGCAGGCTGGCGCGCGACCTCGCGGTGTCGCCCTCCACCGTGGTGGAGGCCTATGACCGCCTCGCGGCGGAAGGCCTGATCCGCTCGCGCCCCGGCGCCGGCTTCTATGCGGTGGGCGCGCCGGCGCCACTGGCTCTGGCGGAGGACGGCCCGGCGCTCGACCGCGCCATCGACCCGTTCTGGGTCTCGCGGCAGTCGCTCGATGCGCCCTCCGGCGCGCGCCGGCCCGGCTGCGGCTGGCTGCCGCCGGACTGGATGCCGGAGGCCGCGCTGCGACGCGCCGTCCGCACGCTCGCCAAGGCGGACGCCGCCGTGCTCACCGACTACGGCACCACCCAGGGCTCGCTTGCCTTGCGCCGCCTGCTGGCGCGCCAGTGCGCCGAAGGTGGCGTCGAGGCCGGGCCGGAGCAGATCGTCCTCACGCCCTCGGGCACGCAGGCCATCGACCTCATCTGCCGCTTCCTGCTCAATCCGGGCGACACGGTGCTGGTGGACGATCCCTGCTATTTCAATTTCCAGGCGCTGCTGCGCGCCCACCGGGTGAAGATCGTCGGCGTGCCCTTCACCCCCGCGGGACCGGACGTGGCGGGCTTCGAGGCGGCGCTCGCCGCGCACCGGCCCCGGCTCTACGTGACCAATTCGGCGCTCCACAATCCCACCGGCGCAACGCTCGCGCCGCGTACGGCGCACCGGGTGCTCACCCTCGCGGCGGCTTACGACCTCGCCATCGTCGAGGATGAGATCTTCGCCGATTTCGAGCCCGAGCCCGCGCCCCGCCTCGCGGCGCTGGATGCGCTTGCGCGCGTGGTGCGCATCGGCAGCTTCTCGAAGACGCTCTCCGCCTCCATCCGCTGCGGCTACATCGTCGCCCGGCCGGACTGGGTCGAGGGGCTGCGGGATCTCCAGGTGGCCACCAATTTCGGCGGCCCGAGCCCCATGGCGGCCGAACTGGTGCTGCGCACGCTCAGCGACGGCAGCTACCGCAAGCATCTCGCCGCGCTCCGCGGACGCCTCGCCCGGCGCCGGCGCGAGGTGGCGGGGGACCTTGCCGGCCTCGGCATCCGGCCCTGGATCGAGCCGCGCGGCGGCTTCTATCTGTGGTGCCGTCTGCCCGGCGGGCGCGACGCGGCCGAGGTGGCGAAGGCCGCCCTCGCGGAGGGGGTTGTGCTGGCGCCGGGCAACGTGTTCAGCGTCAGCCAGTCGGCCGCCGACTTCATGCGCTTCAACGTGGCGCAGATGGACAAGGAGGCGCTGCGCGCTGTCGCCCGCGCCTTGGCCCCCGCCTTGGGATGAAGCGCAGGAGCGTTCGCAATCGCCGCAGCGGCCTTTAGGATGCCGCCGAGCCATCCCGCGCCGGGGCCGTCCAGATGAGCCAGAACGCCGACACCCGACCCGCGCGTCACGCGGACCGCCACAGCCGCTTTCCGAAGTCGCGCGTGGACGCGCTCACCGACGGCGTGTTCGCCTTCGCCATGACGCTGCTGGTGCTCGACATCCGCCTGCCGGAAGACCTGAAGATCGACGATGGGGCCGCCCTCACCGCGCATCTCATGTCGCTCGGCCATGAGACCGTGACCTACCTCATCAGCTTCCTGGTGCTGGGCGCGTTCTGGCGCGGCACCATCGAGGCGCGCCGCAGCGAGGAGCAGGTGGGGCACACCGTGGTCGGCGTGTCCCTGTGGCTGCTGTTCCTCGTCACGGTGGTGCCGTTCTCGTCCGGCCTCGTCAGCCGCTACGGGCAGTTCACGCCGGCCATCCTCGTCTATGCCGCCAACATGGGCGCGCTGGCGCTGCTGGTGGTGGCCCTGCGCTATCTCGACGTGGCGCCGGAGCGGCGCAGCCTCGCGGCGGCGTTCGGCCAGCGCCTGCCCCTGTTCCTTGTCAGCGCGCTGCTTTCGGCCGCGCTCGGCTTCGTCGCGCCCCACGCCGCGCTCTATGCCTATTTCCTCAACATCCTGAGCCGCCTGCCCTTCTGGCCGAGCACGCCGGCGAGCGCCGGCCGAAGCTAGAGCCATTCCAACCTTGCGCGGTTCGTAGTCCTCCGGATTGCCCAATGCCGGCGCGGCGTCCACCTTCCCGCCGGTGTTGCAAGGCTCCCGCTTGGCGGGGCCGGGAGTTCGGGCCATGGAACGTCGCCTTCGCCCCATCGGATGGGCGGCCTTGACCGTCGGCGTGCTGCTGGTCGGCGGATCGGCGCAGGCGGGCGAGATCGCCACCCCCGAGGCGCTGGGCGAGGCGCTGTTCTTCGACACCGCCCTCTCGAAGAACCGCACCCAGGCCTGCGCCTCCTGCCATGCGCCCGACGCCGCCTTCACCGATCCCCGCGAGGGCGCCGCCGGGATGGCGGTCTCGGTGGGCGACGACGGCCGCTCGCTCGGCGACCGCAACGCGCCGAGCGCCGGCTATGCCCGCTTCAGCCCACCCTTCGGCCGGTCGCGCAAGCCCGGCCTCTATCGCGGCGGCCAGTTTCACGACGGGCGCGCATCGAGCCTGGAGGCGCAGGCCGGCGGGCCGCCGCTCAACCGCGCCGAGATGGGCATGGGATCGAAGGCCGAGGTGGTGGCGCGCCTGAAGGAAAATCCGGCATACGTCGCGGCCTTCCAGAATCTCTACGGCCCCGCCGTCTTCAGGTCGGACGCGCGCGCCTTCGCGGCGATGACCAGGGCTATCGCCGCCTTCGAGCGCACCGACGCGTTCGCCCCGTTCGATTCCAGATACGACCGTTACCTCAAGGGCGAGGCGACGCTCACGGACCAGGAGGAACTCGGGCGGGTGCTGTTCTTCTCGAAGCAGTTCACCAATTGCGCGCTGTGCCACCAGCTCAACGCGCAGGGCGGCACGGCGGGCGAGACCTTCACGAACTACGAGTTCCACAATATCGGCGTGCCGGCGAACCCGGACCTTGCCGCCACCGGCGCGGTGACGGCGCCGGACCTCGGCCTCGCGCGCAATCCGAAGGTGCGGGACAGGAACGCCCAGGCGGGACGCTTCAAGGTGCCGGGCCTGCGCAATGTCGCCGTCACCGGCCCCTACATGCACAATGGCGCCTTCAAGGATCTGCGCACCGTCATCCTGTTCTACAACACGTTCAACACCGCCAATCCGGCCCGCGAGATCAACCCCGAGACCGGCGCGCCCTTCGCCCCGCCCGAGGTGCCCGGCACGCTCTCATTGACGGAGCTGGAGACCGGGCCGGCGCTCGACGACCGCCGCATCGACGCGCTGGTGGCGTTCCTGGAGACGCTCACCGACCGGCGCTACGAGCCGCTGATGGCGCAGCGCCGCGATGCGCGGGCCGCGGCGAAGGCCGCGGCCAGGCAGCCGTCCGCGCCAAACGTCGCTCCGCAGGCCGCGGCTGGACGTTAGGCTCCCTGCGCCCCGCCCTTCCGTCGACGCGCCCTTGCCCCTATGTGTGGAGCAGAAGGAACGGCGCGATCCATGGTCGAGAACAAGGGCAAGGACGTCACATCGGCTCCCGCGGGGAGCCTGTCCAGCGCGGACGACACGGCGCGCTTCCTCGAAGCGGTGAAGCGCGCGCCCGGCATCGCCCCAGGGCGCGGGCGGCTCGCCTTCGCGCTCGATGCCACCGCCTCGCGCCAGCCCACCTGGAACCTCGCCTGCGACATCCAGTCGGGCATGTTCGCCGCCGCCGCGCGGCATGGCGGGCTCGACATGCAGATCGTCTATTACCGCGGGCAAGGCGAATGCCGCGCGTCGCCCTTCGTCGGCGATGCGGCGACGCTCGGCCGGCTCATGGGCAGCATCGGCTGCGAGGGCGGGCTCACCCAGATCAACCGCGTGCTCTCCCACCTTCTGAGCGAGGCCGAGCGCTCCGGGCTGCGCGCCGCCGTCTTCGTGGGTGATGCGCTGGAGGAAAACGAGGACCGGCTGCACGCGCTCGCCGGCCAGCTGGCGCTGCGCGGCGTGCGCCTGTTCGTTTTCCAGGAAGGCGACGACCCGCAGGTGGAGCGCTGCTTCCGCGCCCTCGCGGCCGTGACCGGCGGCGCCTATTGCCGCTTCGACGCGCGCGCCGGCGCGCAGCTGCGCCAGCTTCTGGAGGCGGTGGCCGCCTATGCGGCCGGCGGGCGCGCCGCCCTCACCGCGCGGCGCGATGCCGGCGCGCTCAAGCTCATCGCAGCCCTCGGCGGATAGGAGCCTTCAAGGTGATCAGTCTCATCGCCGGCGTGGCGCTGCTGGCGCTCGGCCTCTACGGCCTCAAGCTCTGGACCAAGGCCGACCCGAAGGTGCTGATGGCCGTGCTGTTCCGCTCGCTCGCTTACGCAGCATTGCTCGGCGCCGCGGGCGCGCTCGCCACCGGGCGCTATGCCGCCGTGGTGCCGCTGGCGGCGGTCGGCATCATGCTGCTGGGGCGGCTGGACCCCAAGGGGGTCGGCGGCGCGCTCGGCGGGATGTTCGGGGGATTGTTCGGGTCCAAGACGCGGGCGCCGCAGATCTCGCGGGTGCGCTCGCCCCTGCTCGAAATGGAACTCGACCATGCCAGCGGTGACCTCACGGGGCGCGTCATCGACGGCCCCTATGCGGGACGTGCGCTGGAGAGCTTCGCGGTGCCCGAGCTGCTGGACCTGCGCCGCGTCTGCGATCCGCAGTCGCTGGCTCTACTCGAAGCTTATCTCGACCGCCGGGCGCCCGCCTGGCGTGAGCACGCTGAGGGCGATCACGGTGCGGGGGGCGTCGGCGGGAGGGGCGGCGCGTCGCTCGGCGACGGGGCGATGACCGAGCAGGAGGCCTATCAGATTCTTGGGCTTGAGCCGGGCGCGGACGCTCCGAGCGTCCGTGCGGCCCATCGCTCCCTCATGAAGAAGCTCCACCCCGATCATGGCGGATCCAGCTATCTTGCGGCCCGGATCAATCAAGCCAAGGAAGTGATCCTGCGCAAACATGGCTGATTCTCCCTCAAGACTTCAATTCTTGAGAGTCATGCAGCCAAAATCGTTACGCTGGAGTAAACGGCAGGCCTCGCGGGCGCCCTTCTCGTCGAGCCCGGAGAAGCGGGCGCGGTAGAGCTGGCCCGAGCCCTTCGCCACCGTCTCGGTATAGGCGTCCGCCTTGGCGAGCAGCGCCTTCGCCTTGGCACGGGCGGCATCGAGCCGGGCGCGCGCCTGCTTCTCGCCGTCGAAGGCCCCCACCTGGATGATCCAGCCCGAGCGCGCGCTGGCGGGGATCTGGGTGCGCGTAGCGGCGGCCGGCGGCAGCGGCGTCGGCGTGAGGGAGGCGGTGCGCACCAAAGCGGGCTTGTCCGTGCGCCGGGACGTCGCCGCCGTATCCGCCACATCGAGCACCGGCCACACGCTCGCCTCGTAGCGCGCCACTTCCTCGGGCGAGGGTTCGAGCGCGGTGGCGAGCTGCACCTGCACGGGCGCGTTGGGCGTCAGCCTGGCGTCGGACTTCGCGTTCGCCCTGGCGGCGCTGCGCGTGTTCGGCCGGCCGTCGGCGGTGAACGCGCTGGTGGGCGGCGAGAATTGCGAGACCTGGGTCGGCCCGGCATAGCCCAAGGCTCCGCCCGCGGGAACGAAGCCGGCGGCCGAAGCGGTGGCCGAGGCGGTAGCGGCCGTGGCGCGCTTGACGGCGATGGTCTTCACGCCCGTGGGCTTGATGGGGGCGTCGCTGCCGATGGCGGCCGTCTGCACCGGCTCGGCGGAAGCGGCCATCGCGGAGGCGGACGTCGCGCCCGCCTCGGGGGCCGGCGCGGCGGCGCGGCCGATGGAGGCAGTGACGGCGGGATCGGCGGCACGGGCATCGGCCGGCCTTGCGGCGGGATGCGCCGGCGCGGCGGTGGCTGTGGCGGCCGCCACCTGCGCGGCGGCGGCGGGCGGCAGGGTGGCCTGGGCGAGCGCCTGCACCGGCTCCGGGAGCGCCTTGGGCCGCGGCGCGGCGACCGGCAGCGGCACGGGCGCGGGCTTTGCGGGGGCGGCGACGGGCACGGGCACGGTCTTCGCGGCGGGCTCGGCGCCGCGCTCCCAGCGCGCGGGGGCCGGCGGCGGGGCGGTGAGCGCGGTGCGGTCGTCCTCGCGCGCCACGGGCTGAGGCTGCGGCAGGGGGGCGGCGAAGGCGAGCCCGACGGGCCGCTCCTCCGGCGTCGCCGCGGCATTCTCGATCACGCGCGGCGCCGTGCGGACGCCGGCATAGGCGCGCGGCAGATGGGCCTCGATCAGGTCGGCCATGCGGTTGTCGCGGGCCCGGCCGGAGGAGCCGCCCAGGACCACGCCGACCAGATAGCGGTCGTCGGCCTTCACCGAGGTCAGGAGGTTGAAGCCCGAGGCCCGGGTGTAGCCGGTCTTGATGCCGTCCACGCCCTCGATCCGCCCGAGCAGGCGGTTGTGATTGCCGATCGCCTCGCCGCGATAATAGAAGGTGCGGGTGGCGAAGTAGCGGTACTGGCGCGGAAAGCGATCCTGGATCGCCCGGCCGAGGATGGACAGGTCGCGCGCCGTCGTCACCTGGCCCGGATTGGGCAGGCCCGAGGCGTTGCGGAAGGTGGTGCGGCTCATGCCGAGCGCCCGCGCCTTGGCGGTCATCATCTGCGCGAACTCGGTCTCGCTGCCGCCGATGGCCTCGGCGATCACGACGGCCGCATCGTTGGCCGAGCGGGTGACCAGCGCCTTGATGGCGTCCTCCACCTCGATGGTGGAGCCGGGGCGCAGATTGAGCTTGGTGGGCGACTGGGACGCCGCCCGCGACGAGACCGGCAGAGCGCTGCTCACCCTGAGGCGTCCCGCTTCCATCTGCTCGAACAGCAGATAGAGCGTCATCACCTTGGTGACCGAGGCAGGATGCCGCAGGGCGTCGGCGTTATCCTCGTACAGGACGCGTCCGGTCTTGCCGTCCACCATGATCGCCGAGGAGCCGTAGCGCCAGCGCGCGCCGTCCGCGTCTGCCACCGGGGCGGGCGCACTCTTGCGCTGGGTGGAACGCTCGACCTGGTTGCGTTTCCGCGGCTTCGCCTCCGCCAGGGTGCTGGTGAAGGCGAAGCTTGCCAACACTGCAACCGCAAGGACTTTCAAGCCCCTGGCGGCGTTCGCGGACGCAATACGCATGAAACAGCCCCTGAGTGAACAAAACGCGATCCGCCCCGGCCCTGGAGTGGGTCCCCGAGACGAAGGACCGACCGCAGTGCGGGAGCGGCGCGGGGGAGCGACGAGGGGAACGTTAAGAAGGGGGAGTTACCAAGGCGTAAACAGGGCGCGCCGCCATATTTGTGCACTGCACAATAACGCTTGACATTCATGCTGCACTGCATAATATCCACACTCGAGCGGAGAGAAATCCACTCACCGGAAACGTCTGGCACGGCGCCGCGCGCCGTCCTGAGGAATGAGGACACTCCCATGGTGCAGAGCCCTGAAGAATTCCAGAAGCTGAGCAAGGACAACATCGACGCCGCGATGAAGAGCTTCGGCACGCTCTCCAAGAGCGCCCAGGCGATCGCGGTCGAGGTGGCGGACTACACCAAGACCTCCTTCGAGCAGGGCACCGCCGCCCTGGAGAAGCTGCTGGGTGCCAAGAGCGTCGAGCAGGCGATCGAGATCCAGCAGAGCTACCTGAAGTCGGCCTATGAGGGCGCCGTCGCCCAGGCGACCAAGATCGGCGAGCTCTACACCGAGCTGGCCAAGGAGACCTACAGGCCCTTCGAGAGCGCGTTCGGCAAGTTCCCGCGCTGAGCCCTCGCAGGAGGTGTTGCGCAGCGTACCCGCGCTCGCGCGCCGCGTTTGAGGCGCGCTCGATCGAGGCCCGGACTTGCGCCGGGCCTTTTTTCATGGGCAAAAGGGGCCGGCATCGAACAGGCCCCCGTCGCGACCCTGGCAAAGCGCCGGGCGGCTTCCTATTATCTGGCGCGAGCGCCGAGGCTCCGTGGTCCATGGACGGAGCACCGGTACGGGGCGCGACCGACATGACAGACACCGCTCACGCCATGCGCACGGCTTCATCGCAGAGCCCGAAAGCCGCCTGCCATTCCGATCCGGCCACCGCCGGGCCGGCCGCGCCCGCGCGCGCCGCGTACGATGATTTCGCCGCGCGCGCTGCGCGCATGGCCGGTCCGAACACGCCGCGGCGCAACGGCGACGGCCCCGGCACGTCGGTCATCACCCGCACCAAGCCGCAGACCAAGCGCCCGAGCCTCTACCGCGTGCTGCTGCTGAACGACGACTACACGCCCATGGAGTTCGTGGTGCACGTGCTCCAGCGGTTCTTCAACAAGACCACCGACGAGGCCAACCGCATCATGCTCCACGTCCATCACCATGGCGTGGGCGAGTGCGGCGTGTTCACCTACGAGGTCGCCGAGACCAAGGTGACCCAGGTGATGGACTTCGCGCGCAAGCACCAGCATCCGCTCCAGTGCGTGATGGAAAAGAAGTAGGCGCACGCCCCCGGCGCGGCGCCGATGCCGCGCGCATCCGCAGCGACAACAGCCTGAAGCGTGACCGCGCACGCGCGCCCTTGCTTGTGACAATTTCGGAACGGTGAACGCCCACGACGCATCGAAGGGCTTGCGCACTGCCGCAAGCGGTACGAAGTTTATCGGGACGGCGCGTGCTCCGCGCCCCGGCGCAGCTCGCCGGACCGGCGGCACGCGCGAAAGAGGTGTCGATGCCCACATTCTCCCGCAGCCTCGAACAGTCGCTCCATCGTGCTCTGGCGCTCGCCAACGAGCGCCACCACGAATACGCGACCCTCGAGCACCTGCTGCTCTCCCTCGTCGACGACCAGGATGCCGCTGCCGTGATGCGCGCCTGCAATGTCGACATGGAGAAGCTCCGCCGCAATCTGATCGAGTACGTCGACACGGAACTGGAAAACCTCGTCCAGTCCGGTTCGGACGACAGCAAGCCCACCGCCGGCTTCCAGCGCGTGATCCAGCGCGCGGTGATCCATGTGCAGTCCTCCGGCCGCGAGGAGGTGACGGGCGCGAACGTGCTGGTCGCCATCTTCGCCGAGCGCGAGAGCCACGCCGCGTATTTCCTGCAGGAGCAGGACATGACGCGCTACGACGCGGTGAACTACATCTCCCACGGCATCGCCAAGCGCGCCGGCATGTCCGAGAGCCGCCCCGTGCGCGGCGCCGAGGAGGAGACCGAGACCAAGTCCGGCGAGGACGCCAAGAAGAAGGCGGACGCGCTCGACGCCTATTGCATCAACCTCAACAAGAAGGCCCACGAGGGCAAGATCGACCCGCTCATCGGCCGCGACACCGAGATCAGCCGCACCATCCAGGTGCTGTGCCGCCGGCAGAAGAACAACCCGCTGTTCGTGGGCGACCCCGGCGTCGGCAAGACCGCCATCGCCGAGGGCCTCGCCAAGCGCATCAATGACGGCGACGTGCCGGACGTGCTCGCCACCGCCACCGTGTTCGCGCTCGACATGGGCGCGCTGCTCGCCGGCACCCGCTATCGCGGCGACTTCGAGGAGCGCCTCAAGCAGGTGGTGAAGGAGATCGAGGCCTATCCGAACGCGATCATGTTCATCGACGAGATCCACACGGTGATCGGCGCCGGCGCGACCTCGGGCGGGGCCATGGACGCCTCCAACCTGCTGAAGCCGGCGCTCGCCTCGGGCACGCTGCGCTGCATGGGCTCGACCACCTACAAGGAATACCGCCAGTATTTCGAGAAGGATCGGGCGCTGGTCCGCCGCTTCCAGAAGATCGACGTGGCCGAACCCACCGTGCCGGATGCGATCGAGATCCTGAAGGGGCTGAAGCCCTATTTCGAGGACTACCACAAGCTGCGCTACACCAACGACGCCATCAAGGCGGCGGTGGAGCTCTCGGCCCGCTATATCCACGACCGCAAGCTGCCCGACAAGGCGATCGACGTGATCGACGAGAGCGGCGCGGCGCAGATGCTGCTGCCCGAGACCAAGCGCAAGAAGACCATCGGCCTCAAGGAGATCGAGGCCACCATCGCGACCATGGCCCGCATTCCCCCCAAGAGCGTCTCCAAGGATGACGCCGAGGTGCTGGCGAACCTGGAGACCACGCTCAAGCGGGTGGTCTACGGGCAGGACAAGGCCATCGAGTCGCTCGCGGCCTCCATCAAGCTCGCCCGCGCGGGCCTGAGGGAGCCGGAGAAGCCGATCGGCTGCTACCTGTTCTCCGGCCCCACGGGCGTCGGCAAGACCGAGGTGGCCAAGCAGCTCGCTTCGGTGCTGGGCGTGAACCTGCTGCGCTTCGACATGTCGGAATACATGGAGCGCCACACCGTGAGCCGCCTCATCGGCGCGCCTCCCGGCTATGTGGGCTTCGACCAGGGCGGCCTGCTCACCGACGGCGTCGACCAGACCCCGCATTGCGTGCTGCTGCTGGACGAGATCGAGAAGGCCCATCCGGACCTCTTCAACATCCTGCTGCAGGTGATGGACCACGGGAAGCTGACCGACCACAACGGCAAGCAGATCGACTTTCGCAACGTGATCCTCATCATGACCACGAATGCGGGCGCCGCCGACCTCGCCAGGCCGGCCTACGGCTTCACCCGCACCAAGCGGGAGGGCGACGATTCGGAGGCCATCAACCGAACCTTCGCGCCCGAATTCCGCAACCGCCTCGACGCGGTGATCCCGTTCGGCCATCTGCCGCAGGAGGTCATCACCCAGGTGGTGGAGAAGTTCGTGCTCCAGCTGGAGGCGCAGCTCGCCGACCGCAACGTCACCATCGAGCTGTCCGATGAGGCGGGCCTGTGGCTGGTGGAGCGCGGATACGACGAGCAGATGGGCGCGCGGCCCATGGCCCGCGTGATCCAGGAGCACATCAAGACGCCGCTGGCCGACCAGGTTCTGTTCGGCCGCCTGAAGAGCGGCGGCCACGTGCGCGTGGTGGTGGAGGGCGAGGGCAAGGACTCCAAGCTCGGCTTCGAGTTCCCCGAGGGGCCGGTGACGCCGAAGCCCGACAAGATCGCCCCGCCCGCCGCCAAGCGCCCGGCGCGCCGCAAGTCCTCCACCGCCGGCAAGCCGCGCGCGGCGAAGGCCAAGCCCGGCAAGCCGGGCCCCAAGGGCGGCGCCACCGGCGGCGGCCCGGGCCGCTCCGGCAGCCCGGTGCCCAAGCTGCCGCTGGTCAAGGTGTGACATCGGCCGGGACACGCGTCCCGGCCCCGAACCAAGGACGATGCCCGGCCCCGCGCCGGGCATTTGTTTGCCTGCTGCCGGGCGATGCCGCACCGGCCCTCCGCGCGCCCTCCCCGTTCGCGCACCCTCTCCCCTTGCGGGAGAGGCCGGGGGCGAGGGGTTCCGCCACCGGGCTAGCCGCACCGAGGCCGCGCCACAGCGCTCGGCGCTTCCCCTCACCCCCACCCCCTCTCCCACAAGGGGAGAAGGGAGAAGCGCCCGGTTTCTCGCCCCGCCTTCGCCCCGCAGCGGAGCCGATGCCAACCTCGCGTCGCCCTCCCCGTTCGCGCCCCCTTTCCTCTTGTGAGAGAGGTAATGGGTTAGGGTTCGCGCCACCGGGCGAGCCGCGCCGAGGCCGCGCCGCCTTGCCAGTGCAGGCGAGGGCCAACTGGCCTAAGCTGCCCGCGCTCCCGATCCGAAAGCCGCTGCGAACCGCAACCATGCCCCCCTCCCCGCTCTCGTCCGAAACGCCCGTCCCGCACGGCATCGCCCCCGCGGCCCGCTTCAACCTTGCCGCGCACTGCCTTGCGCACGCGGCCCGCGCGCCGGGCAAGACGGCGCTCATCCTGGTGGGTGCGGACGGCGCCGAGCGCTGGACCTATGGAGCGCTGGACGAGAAGGTGCGCCGCCTCGCCGCCGGCTTCGCCGGCCTCGGCCTGGAGCCGGGCGCGCGCATCCTGATCCGCGCCGGCAACGATGCCGGCTTCGTCATCGCCTTCCTTGCCGCCATCGCGGCGGGATATGTGGCGCAGCCCACCTCCTCGCAGCTCACGTTGGAGGAGGTGCGCGCGCTCGCGGACGATTCCGGCGCCGCCGCGGTGGTGCTGGGGCAGGATCACCTCGGCGAGCGCGCCGGCCTCGCCCATCTGCGCATCATCGATCCGGACGAGATGGCGGCGCTCGCTGCCGCCCCGCCCCTCGCCGGCTTCGCGCCGACCCGGGCGGACGATCCCGCCTATCTGGTCTACACCTCCGGCACCACCAGCCGGCCCAAGGGCGTGCTGCACGCCCAGCGCGCCATCCTCGGCCGCCGGCCCATGTATGCCGACTGGCTCGGCCTCACCGAGGCGGACGTGCTGCTGCATGCGGGCGCGGTGAACTGGACCTACACGCTCGGCGTCGGCCTCACCGACCCGTGGGCGCAGGGGGCGACGGCGGTGCTCTATAACGGCCCGCGCGATCCCGCCGTGTGGCCGCGCCTGATCGAGGCCCACGGCGCCACCATCTTCGCCGCGGTGCCGACCGTGTTCCGGCAGGTGCTGAAGGCGTGCGACATCGCCCGCTTCGACCTCTCCCGCCTGCGCCACGGGGTTGCGGCGGGCGAGGCGCTGGCCCCGCGCCTGATCGAGGACTGGCACGCGGCCACCGGCACCTGGATCTATGAATCGCTGGGCATGAGCGAGGTCTCCACCTTCATCTCCTGCCGCCCCGGCGCGCCGATCCGGCCCGGCTCGCCGGGCCGCCCGCAGCGCGGCCGGCGCGTCAGCGTGCTGCCGGTGGAGGGCGGCACCGATCCGCTGCCGGCGGGCGAGACCGGCCTGCTCGCCGTGCACCGCTCCGACCCCGGCCTGATGCTCGGCTACTGGCGCCGGCCGGAGGAAGAAGAGGCGGTGATGCGCGGCGACTGGTTCGTGGGCGGCGACCTCGCCGCCTTCGACGCCGACGGCTGGCTGTGGTTTCACGGCCGCAATGACGACGTCATGAACGCGCTCGGCTACCGCGTCTCGCCGCTGGAAGTGGAGAAGGCCCTGGCCGACTGCCCCGGCGTGCTGGAGGCGGCGGTGGCCGAGACGAAGGTGCGCGCGGACGTGAGCGTCATCACCGCCTTCGTGGTGCCGCGCCCCGGCGCGGCGCTCATTGAGGCGGCGGTTCTGGCGCATTGCGGACAGCACCTTGCCGCCTACAAGTGCCCGCGCCGGGTGGTCCTGGTCGACCAGATCGAGCGCACGGCCAACGGCAAGGTGAGCCGCAAGGCCATGGCCCGCCGCTTCGCGGCTGCGGCGGACTGAGGCGCCGCGCCGCGGCGTCAGTGGAAGTCGCGGGACTTGGGCAGGATGCGCACCTCGCGCGGGTGGCGGGCGCGGGGATATTGCGGGCGCCGGAACTCGTCGGCGCGCGCGGTCTCGATCACCGGCGGGCGCGGCGCGCCGAGATAAGCAAGGTCCGCGCTGCGGTCGGTGAGGCGGCGCGCCATGAGGTGGACCACGCCCTCCTCGCTCTTCTGCACCACGCCCTCCACCAGCAGCAGCCGCGCGCCCATGACCTCGCGGCGGAAGCGCTCGAAGGTGCGGGCCCACAGCACCACGTTGGTGACGCCGGTCTCGTCCTCCAGCGTGATGAAGATCGCCTTGCCGTTGCCCGGCCGCTGGCGCACCAGCACCACGCCGGCGGTGCGCGCGAAGTCGCCGTCGCGCAGCGCCGAGGTCCCTTCGCAGGTCAGCACCGTCTCGCGGTCGTAGAGCGGGCGCAGCAGCGCCATGGGATGGGCCTTCAGCGACAGGCGGGCGCTGCGATAGTCCTCCACCACGTGCTCGCCCAGCGACATGGCGGGCAGCGCCGCCGCCGCCTCGGCCCCCGTCTCGCGCGCGTCCGCCGCGGCGAACAGCGGCAGCGGCGCGTCGTCCGGCAGGCCGCGCACCACCCAGGAGGCGGCGCGCCGGTCGAGGCTGAGCGAGCGGAAGGCGTCGGCCTCGGCCAGCAGCGCCAGCGCGCGCGCCGGCAGTTCCGCCCGGCGGGCGAACCGCTCCAGGCGCGCGGCGCCGTCGCGGGGCGCCGCCTGATGCTCCCCGCGCCCCGCCTGCCCCGCCCGCGCGGCGGCGATGCGCCCGGCCCAGGCCTCCTGGAAGCCGTCGATCTGGCGCAGGCCGAGGCGCAGCGCCAAGGCGCCGTCCGCGTCCCGCTCCAGCGTGCTGTCCCAACGGCTGTGCGCCACATCGACGGGGCGGACCCGCACCCCGTGCTCGCGCGCGTCGCGCACGATCTGCGCCGGCGCGTAGAAGCCCATGGGCTGGCTGTTCAGCAGCGCGCAGGCGAACACCGCCGGGTGATGGCACTTGATGAAGGCGGAGACGTAGACCAGCTTGGCGAACGAGGCGGCGTGGCTCTCCGGGAAGCCGTAGCTGCCGAAGCCCTTGATCTGCTCGAAGCAGCGCCGCGCGAAGTCCTCGGTGTAGCCGCGCGCCACCATGCGCCCCACCATCAGGCTCTCGAACTGATGGATGGTGCCGAGGTTGCGGAAGGTGGCCATGGCGCGCCGGAGCGCGTTCGCCTCCACGTCGGAAAAGCGCGCCGCCACCATGGCGAGGCGCATGGCCTGCTCCTGGAACAGCGGCACGCCCATGGTCTTGTGCAGCACCTGGTGGAGTTCGTCGGCCGGGCCGTGCGCGGGCGCGGGCGCGGGAAACTCCACCTTCTCCTTCCCCGAGCGGCGCCGCAGATAGGGATGCACCATGTCGCCCTGGATCGGGCCGGGCCGCACGATCGCCACCTGGATCACGAGGTCGTAGAAGGTGCGGGGCTTCAGGCGCGGCAGCATGTTCATCTGCGCCCGGCTCTCCACCTGGAACACGCCGATGGAATCGCCCCGGCACAGCATGTCGTAGACTTCAGGATCCTCGCCCGGCAGGTCGGCGAGGCCGACGGCGCGGCCCTCGTGCTCCTCCAGGAGGTCGAACGCCTTGCGGATGCAGGTGAGCATGCCGAGCGCCAGCACGTCCACCTTGAGCAGGCCGAGCGTGTCGATGTCGTCCTTGTCCCACTCGATGAAGGTGCGGTCCGCCATGGCGGCGTTGCCGATGGGCACGGTCTCGTCGAGCCGGCCGCGGGTGAGGATGAAGCCGCCCACGTGCTGGGAGAGGTGGCGCGGCGCGCCGAGCAGGCGGGTGGCGAAGGCGACCGCGCGCCGGATCATCGGATTGGCGGGGTCGAGCCCGGCCTGGGCGATGTGGGTGTCGGGAATGGCCTCGCCATAGCTGCCCCACTGGGTGGAGGCGATGCGCGCCGTGATGTCCTCGGTAAGGCCCAGCGCCTTGCCCACGTCGCGGATGGCGCTCCGCGGCCGGTAGGAGATCACGGTGGCGGCGATACCGGCGCGGTGGCGGCCGTATTTGCCGTAGATGTACTGGATCACCTCCTCGCGCCGCTCGTGCTCGAAGTCCACGTCGATGTCGGGCGGCTCGCGCCGCTCCTCGGAGATGAAGCGGGCGAACAGCACGTCGTTCTCGGCCGGGTCCACCGCGGTGATGCCGAGCACGAAGCACACCGCCGAATTGGCCGCCGAGCCCCGCCCCTGGCACAGGATGCCGGCCCCTTCGGCGAACCGGACGATGTCGAGGATGGTGAGGAAATAGCGCGCGTAGTCGAGCTTGGCGATGAGCGCCAGCTCGGCCTTGAGGAGCCCCGCGACCTTGTCCGGCACCCCTTTCGGATAGTGCTTCGCCGCGCCGCGCCAGGTCTCGGCGGCGAGCCAGTCCTGTGCGCACCAGCCCTCGGGCACCGGCTCGTCGGGATAATCGTATTTCAGTTCGCTCAGGCAGAAGTCCACCTGCGCCAGCAGCCGGCCGGTCTCGTTGAGCGCCTGCGGCGCGTCGCGGAACAGGCGTGCCATCTCGCCGGGGGCCTTCAGGTGGCGCTCGGCATTCGCCTGAAGGCGCCGGCCGGCCTGGGCGATGGCGACGCCCTCGCGCACGCAGGTGACCACATCCTGGAGGTCGCGGTCCTCCGGCGCCGCATACAGCACGTCGTTGAGCGCCAGCAGCGGGACGCGGGCGGCCTCCGCCTCGGCCTTGAGCGCCGCGAGCCGGCGCCGGTCGTCGCCCCGAAGATGCAGGGCCGCACCGAGCCAGACCGCGCCCGGTGCAGCCTCGGCGAGGCGCGGCAGGAGGCCGGCGAGCGGCGCGAGGTCGCGGTCCGGCCGCACGACGAGGAGCAGGCCCTGGGCCGCGCCGAGGAGGTCGTCGAGGGCGAGGTCGCATTCCCCCTTGCGCGCCCGCCGGTTGCCGGTGGTGAGGAGGCGGCAGAGCGCGCCCCAGCCCGCCCGGTGGCGGGGATAGGCGACGATGTCCGGCGTGCCGTCGGCGAAGGCGAGGCGCGCGCCCACGGCGAGCTTGAAGCCGTGCGCCCGCCGGCACAGCTCCGCGTGGGACGGCCCCACGGGCAGCGCCGGCTCGACCTCCATCTCGCCCGGCGAGGAGCCGAGGCGCACCCGGCGCACCGGCGCCGCGCCCTCGCGGAAGGCGCGCAGCGCCGCGAAGGCGCGCACCACGCCCGCCACCGTATTGCGGTCGGCGATGCCGAGGCCGGCATGGCCGAGCGCCAGCGCGGTCGCCACCAGGTCCGTCGGCGCCGAGGCGCCGCGCAGGAAGGAGAAGTGCGAGGCGGCGGCAAGCTCGGCATAGGAAGGGGCGTCGCTGATGCCGGCGCTCATGCGGGCGGACTCATGGGGGTGTTCATGGGGGCGGACTCATGCGAACAGGCCGTGCAGGAACCAGCGCGGGCGCGCCGCCTCGCGCCCGTAGAGGCCCTCGCGATAGAGCCAGAAGCGCCGGCCGCCGGTGTCCTCCACCCGGAAATAGTCGCGCGTGAGGGCGCCCGCCTGTCCCCTCCCCTGCCCATCCATCTGCCACCATTCCGGGGCGATGCGCTCTGGCCCCTCGGCGCGCGCCACCTCGTGCAGCGCCCGGCGCCAGCGGAAGCGCAAGGGCGGACCGTCCGGCACCTCGGCCAGCGCCTCCACCGGCTCGGGCGGCTCGAACAGAGTGAGCGGGCGCGCCGCCGGCAGGCCCGGCGGCAGGGGCTGGGGCCAGTCCGGCTGCGCCACGGCGGCGGCGGCGAGCGCCGGGTGCGCCCGCGCGGCGGCCTCGGGGATATGCGTGTCGTGGGCCGCAAAGCGCATCACCCGGTGCGCCCCGAGGCGGGCGGAAAGGATGTCCACGAGAGCGTCCATCTGCGCGGCCTCCTGCGCGGCCGCACCAGAGGCGAGGCTCTCGGTGAAACTTTCCTGGCGCTCGGCGAGCGGCTCGCTGGCGAGCAGCGAGAGGCGCAGCACGTCGAAGCCGAAGCCGGGATCGAGCGGATCGGCGAGCGCGGCGAGCTTCTCGCGGAACAGGCCGGCCATGCGGGCGGCATCGCGCACCGGCCGCGCGGTGGCGGCGGGGATGCGGCGCACCGCGCCGTCGCTGCGGAAGAAGGCGGCCTCCAGGCGGCGCGCGCCGCGGCCTTGCTTCTCCAGCAGCAGGCACAGCTCGCGCGCAAGGTCTCCCAGCACCTTCAGGGCGGTCTCCATGTCGGCCATGGGCTCGGCGAAGCGGCGCTCCGCCAGAGTGAGCGGCACCGGACGGAGCGGCGAGACGGGCGGGTCGGCGTGCCCCGCCAGTTCGTCGAGCCGCCCCGTCAGCGCATCTCCGAAGCGGGCGGCAAGCGCCGCGCGGGGCTGCGCCCGGACCGCCTCAAGCGTGGTCAGCCCGAGGCCGATGAGGGTGCGCACCGTCGCCTCGGGCAGCTCCAAAGCGGCGACGGGGAGCGGATCGGTGAGCGCCTGCTCCTCCCCCGCCGCCGGCCGCGCGCCGGGCCGCCAGCGGGCGAGCGTGCGGGCGGCGCGCGCGGTCGCCGCCACCGCCCCGGCGGCGGCAAGGCCCAGGGTGCGCAGGCGCTCCAGCACCTCCTGGAGCATCGCCGCCTCGCCGCCGAACAGATGGGCGCAGCCGGTGATGTCCAGCACCAGGTCGCAGGGCGTCCCCATGCCCGCCGCCTCCCCCGATCCCGGATCGCCCGGCCCGCAGAGGGCGACGAAGGGCGTCCAGCGCTCGCACCAGGAGGCGAGCGCGGACAGCAGCGCCGCATCCGCCGCCGGATCGTCCTGCGCCACCGCGAGGTGGGGCACGCGGGCGCGCGCGTCGGCGAGCGGCAGGCCGGCCGTCAGGCCGAGCCGCTCGGCCGCCGCGTCGAGCGCCACGAGGCGCGGCGCGTTGGCGATCTGCCGCACCACCACCAAAGGCGCATCAGGAAGCCGCGCGCCGCGCCGGCGCGCCGTGATCGCCAGCCGGTCGGTGGCGAGCCGCGGCAGCACCACGGCCAGAAGGCGCCGCGCCGGGCGCGAGGGGGCCGAAACGTCGGGCATCAGCATCGAACTCCACAATCCACCGCCCGGTGGGGCCGAAACGGTTGCGCGCCAGTTCCAGGGCGAAGGCCGGCGCGCCGAGGCCGAAGGGCAGCGGCGACGCCGAGCCCGCCGGCGCCACGTGCCAGCGGGTCGCCGCCGCCGAGGGCTCGGGCTCCGCCCCCGGCCGCAGCAGGAGCGCCAGCGCCCCGCGCTCGGCGGCGCGCAGCGCCAGGCGGCGGGTGGCGGTGAGGTCGAGTACGCGCGCGGCGCCCCAGGGCTCGGCGATCACCACGCCCGCGCCCGCCTGGCGCAGCCCGTCCTCCGCCGCGCGCAGCACGCCGGCCGCGTCGGCCGCCTCCACCAGGACGATGCGGTCGGGGTCGAGCCCGAGTTCCGCGCAGCCCGGCGCATGGAGCCGGCCGCCTTCGCGCACGCTCATGTCCTGGCGCACCCACAGCACCGGCCCGCCCAGGCCGCCGGCAAGGCCGCCGACAAGGGCGCCGGCGAGGGCCGCGGCAAAGCCCAGCAAAACCCCGTGGGCACCCGGCGCGCCGCCATGAACCTCGTGCAGCGCGCCGCGCGGCAGCCCGCCCCCCAGCGCCGCATCCAAAGGCGCACCGAGGAGAAGGCGCCCGGCCGGCGACGCCGCGCGGGCGGGGCTGCGCACCAGAGCGCGCAAGGCGTCGAGGGTCGCGGGACTGCTTGCGGGATCGGCGCCCGCTCCGGGAACCGCCGGCGGCGGGTCCGCGCCCCAGGCGCGCGGACCGGGCGCCCCGGCTTCGCGCGGCGGGGCGCCTGAAAGGAGAGCCGGCACCTGCACCGGAACGGCAGACCCCTCCCGCACGGGCGCCGCACCGGCGGCCGGAGACGCCCGCCGGTCCGCTCCGTCCGGCGGCTCCTCGGCCGATGATGAAAAGGCGAGCGCGCCCGTTGCCGCGGCAAGGCTTCGCCGCGGCGCGAACGCCCTCTCGGGCTGCGCAGACATTTCATGTTCCTCTTTTGTTCTTATGAAAAGCGCTTTCCGGACAGGAGTCAACGGCACCGGATGCGGTGGTGGCGGGGTGGGTTTGGGGGACGAAAGGGGGAATGGCCCGCTGCGCGGGAGTCGTGCGCTGGGCCCCGGATCGGCGCTCCACCTTCGGTGTCGCTGGTCCGGGGCACGGCGGCGGCTGATGCCGCCGCGGGGCGGAGGAACCACCCGCGCGCCCCGGACGCATGGAGCGTCAGCGGAATGCGAGCCGGGGCCCAGCGCAAGGGGCCGCCGAAGGCGCTTCTGCAGCCTTGGGGCCTCGGGCATTTCCCCGGCGTTCTGGGGGTCTTGCCTGCTGCGCAGGAGTCTCCCCTGGACCCCGGCTCTGCGCTCCGGCTGCGCCGTCGCTGGGCCGGGGAACGGCGACGGCGCAGCCGGAGCGGGGCGGGGAACGAGCAAGAACCCCGCCGGCTCCGGCCGGCGGGGTCCTCCTGAGCCTACTTCAGCTCGATGCCTGCGGCGCGCATCAGCTGCGCCCACTTGGTGGTGTCCTCGTCGATGAAGGTGGCGAAGGCGGCCGGCGACATGGTGTTGGGCACCGCCCCCATATTGGCGAGCTGGGCCTTCATCTCCGGCGTGCCGAGCAGAGCGATCACCTCCTTGTTGAGGCGCTCGACGATGGCCGCATCCATGCCGGCGGGGCCGAACAGGCCGAACCAGCCCACCGCCTCGTAGTCCGGCACGCCGGCCTCGGCCACGGTGGGATAGTCCGGGAACAGCTCCGAGCGCGCGGCGGACGTGACGCCCAGCACCTTGAGCCGGCCCGACTTCACGTGCGGCAGCGCGGCGGGGGGCGGCGCGAACATGGCCGTCACCTGCCCGCTCACCACGTCGGTGATGGCCGGCCCCACGCCCTTGTAGGGCACATGCAGCACCTTGGTGCCGGTCTTGGCCTCGAACAGCACGGCGGCGAGATGGGACGCCGCGCCGGTGCCGGACGAGGCGAAGGAGACGCTCTCCGGCTTCTCCTTGGCGAGCGCGATCAGCTCCTTGACCGAATTCGCCGGGAAGTCGGCGTTCACCACCAGCAGATAAGGCGGCGCGGCGGCGAGCGCGACCGGCGAGAACTGCGCCTTCACGTCATAAGAGGCGGAGGCGGCGGTGGGCGACGGCGCCAGCGCGCCGGTGGCGGCCATCAGCAGGCGGTAGCCGTCGGGCGCCGAGCGGCTGACGGCGGCGGCCCCGGTGGTGCCGGCGGCGCCGGGCCGGTTCTCCACCACGAAGGTCTGGCCGAGGCGCTTCTGCAGGTCCTGGGCGATCAGCCGGCCGAGAAGGTCGGTGCCGCCGCCGGGCGCGAACGGCACCACCACGGTCACGGCCTGGGTCGGATAGTCCGCCGCGGCGGCGGGCGCCGCGAGCGGTGCAAGGAGAGCCCCGGCGCAGGCGAGGGCTAAAGCAGATCGTCGGTTCAGCATCTTATCGTTCCCCTTCTTATAGAAATATTCACAGCACGGCGGTGGCCTGGAACTCGATCAGGAGGCCCGGATCGGCCAGATGATTGACCTCGACGATGGTGCTCGTCGGCAGCTTGTCCTTGAAGAACTCCATCCGCGCGGCGACGATTTCCTTGAACTGCCGGATATCGGTCGTGTAGACGACGATGGAGACGATATCCTCCAGCGTGCCGCCGGCCTCGCGCATGATGAGGTCCATGTTGCGGATCGCCTGGCGGGTCTGCTCCGCCATGTCGCCCGGCCCCACCAGCTTGCCGTCCGCATCGCGCGAGAGCTGGCCCGACAGGAAGATGAGCGACTGCGGATTATCGATGCGGATGTAGTGGTGGTAGATGGTGGACCTCACATTGGCGAGGTTCTTCGGGTTTCCGCGGGTGATCTTGCTGGCCATGGTCTTCTCCTGGATGTCTTGAATGCTTGCAGCCGCGACGCGGCTCACACGATGGACGTGCGCAGCGTCATGAGCCCCTCGGCGGCGACTTCGACGCGGTCGCCGGGACGCAGGAACAGCTCGCTGGCATTGGGCTGGCCCACCGCCACGCCGTGCGGCGAGCCGGTGGTGAACACGTCGCCCGGCTCCAGCACCACGAAGCGCGAGAAGTGGGCGATGATGTCGGGGATCTGGAAGATCTGGTCGCCGGTGTGGAAGCGCAGCCGCTCGCGCCCGTTGACCGTGCAGCTGAGCCACATGTCCGCCGGGTCGCCGCTCTCGTCGAGCGTCACCAGGAACGGGCCGAACGGCCCGAAGCCGGGCATGTTCTTGGCGGTCCAGAAGCGGGTGCCCGAGCGCACCTCGCGCCGCTGGATCTCGCGCGCCGTGAGGTCGTTGAGGAGGCTGACGGCGAACACGTGGTCCATCGCGTCCTCCTTGCGCACCCGGTGCGCGCGGCGGGCGATGACGAAGGCGAGTTCCGGCTCGTAGTCGAACTCGACGATGCCGTCCGGCCGTTCGACCTCGGCGTCCTGGCCGACGAGGCAGGCATTGAGCTTGATGAAGCCGGTGGGCTCCTCCGGCATCTCGGTGATGAGCTGATTGCGCTTCAGCTCCTCCAGGTGGGTGCGGTTGTTCTTGCCGACGCAGATGACCTTGCCGGGATCAGGCAGCGGCGGCAGCAGGGCGACCGCATCGAGCCGGTGCCGCGCCTCCGGCGCGAGGCCGCGGTCGGCCAGGAGCGCGGCGGCGAGGTCGGCGAGCGCGGACGTATCGGTGCCGAAGCGGGCGATCTGCCCCTTCAGCGTCGGCGCGAACCGGTCCGCACCCGGACGCCCCGCGGCGGCGCGCGGCACGTCCACCACCTCCTCGCCCAGGACGAGGCCCCAGGTGGCATCCCCGCGAGACGCGTCGGCGCCTGGCGGGCGGAAGGTGGCGAGCCGCATGAACATCTCCTCGGTGTATTGGGCGACCATTTTGGGCATATTGGCCCGTTTGATCGCCCAATCGAACCCTCCGGGCGGACCTTTTGTCAAGCCACTTGCGTCACATCTCCTGCCTGGATAGTTTGCACCACTCGGCGGAAAATGGTCGCCCAAATGCTCGACGCTGTTCACGTCTCCCGCCACCCCTCCCGCGGATCCACTCCGATCCGGGAGCTGGTTCTGGCTGCGATCTCCGACGGCACCCTGCCGAAGGGCGCGAAGCTGCCGACCGAGCGCGCGCTCGCGGAGCGGCTCGGCCTGTCACGGGCGGCGGTGCGCAAGGAGCTGGCGGCGCTGGAGGTGGAGGGGCACGTCACCCGAAAGGTCGGCTCCGGCACCTATGTGGCGGAGCGCGCAGGCGCAGCGGCGCTCATCACCGGCGTGAGCCTGCACCAGCTGCTGGAGGCGCGCATCGTCATCGAGCCGCAGCTCGCCGCGGTGGCGGTGGCCAATGCGACGCCGGCCGACCTGCAGCAGATCGAGGCGTGGCTCGGCCGGTGCGCCACGGCGGGCGACGTGGATGCCTTCGAGGCGGCCGACCACGGCTTTCACGCGGCCATCGCCGCGGCCACCCACAACGGCCTGCTGATCGCCGCCTACGATCTCATCTGCGGGCTGAGGGCCAGCGGCGAATGGCGCGCGCTGAAGCTGCGCCGCAATCTCGACGCGCCGGGCCGCAAGGCCGACGTGCTGGTGGAGCACCGCGACGTGTTCGAGGCGCTCCGCGACCACGATCAGACCGCCGCCCGCGAGGCCATGCTGCGCCACATGACCGGCGTGCGGCGGAACCTGTTCCCGGTGTGAGGCTCAGCCCGCCAGGGTTTCCTCGACGCCGGCGGCGAGCGCGAGCAGCGCCGCGTCCCCGCCGGGGATGCCCGCGAGCATCAGGCCTGCCGGTGCGCCGCCCGTGCCCGTCAGCGGCAGCGAGATGGCGCAGCCGTCGATCATGTTGATGAGGGTGGGGTTGCGCAGCGCCAGCAGGTTCACCCGGCCATAGGCCGCGTCGTCCGTGGCGAGGTCGGCGATCTTGGGCGGCAGGATCGGCGTCGTCGGCAGCGCCATCGCGTCGAACGGCGCAAGCCGCGCGCTTGCCCGCGCGACGAGGTCGCGCCGGGCGGCGGCGAGGTCGAGATAGTCGGCCGCGCTCTGGCCGGCGCCGCGCTTGATGCGCACCGACACGCGCGGATCGTATGCGGCTTCCTTCTCCTCCAGGAGGGCGCGGTGGACCGCGAAGCTCTCCGCCGCCGTGAAGCCGCCCTTGGCGTTCAGGCCGGCGATCTCGCCGAACTCCGGGAACGGCGCGCGGGTGATGGCCGCGCCCGCCGCTTCAAGCCGCGCCAGAGCCGCCTCGAACGCGGCGGCGACAGCGTCCTCGATCTCGTCGGACGCCACCGTCTGGGGCACGAGCAGCCGCAGGCCCGCGACCGGGCGCGGCACCAGGGCATCCGGCTCCGCGCCGGCGAGGATGGCGTCGATCGCCGCGCAGCAGGCGACCGACCGGGCGATGGAGCCGATGGAATCGAGCGTGCCGGAGAGCGGGAACGCCCCGTCCTTCGGGATGCGGTCGGCGGTGGGCTTGTAGCCGGTGAGGCCGCAGAAGGCGGCCGGGATGCGGCACGAGCCGCCGGTGTCGGTGCCGAGCGCGGCATGGGCCATGCCGTCCGCCACCGCCACCGCCCCGCCCGAGGTGGAGCCGCCGGAAACCCGACCGACCGCGCGCTCGAACGGCGCCCGCGGGTCGCCCGTGTGCGGGTTCATGCCGAGGCCTGAATAGGCGAACTCGGTCATGGTGTTGCGGCCGATGACGACGAAGCCGGCCCGGCGCAGGCGCGCCACCGTGATGGCGTCGGCCGCCGCCGGCGCATTGCCGGCCAGAACCTTCGAGCCGGCGGTCGTCACCTGGCCCGCAATATCGAACAGGTCCTTCACGCCGATGGGGATGCCGGCGAAGCGCGAGGGCGCCGCCCCGGCCCGCCGCAGGGCATCCTGCGCCTCCGCCGCGTGGAGCGCCGCCGCGCGGTCCACCAGGGCGAAGGCGCGCGCGCCCTCCCCCGTGGGATCGTCGATGCGCGCGAGGCAGTCCTCGACCAGCTGGCGCGCGGTCACGCGACCAGCTTCCAGGGCGTCGGCAAGCTCGGCGAGGGTGGGACGGGCGGAGAGCGAGGGGTGCGCGGAGGCGGGCATGGGGACCGGAACGGCTGCGCCCGCCCGGAGGTCCGGGCGGGCTGGAGAGAACGAAGGGTGGCTCAGCCCCGCTCAGGCCGGATCGAAATAGTGGATCTCGATCATCATGGCGCCGGTCTCGGACTTGAACGGCCCATGATAGACGCCCGGCGGGCGCACGGCATAGGTATAGGGCTTGAAGGCCTCGCCGCCATTGCCGTTCTCGTCGTTGCCGACCGTGAGGTCGCCGGAGAACAGGAACACCTCTTCCCAGTATTCGTGCACGAAGGGCTTGGTGGTCCACACGCCGGGATCGAACTTCAGGATGCGCGTGCGCGAGCCGGTCTTGTTCACCTCGTCGAGCGCGCCGGAGAGGATCTTCTGCTTGATGCCTTCAGGATAGCCCGGAGGCACCTCCCAGCCGGTGGAGAAGTCGACCGCGCGGAACTCGTCGTGAAGCTTGTTGATGGCCATCTGGTCGTCGTCCTCTTGAAGGCAGTTGAATTGTTGCACGCCCGTCATGCCCCGGCTCGTCCGGGGCATCCACTGCGATGTTCACACTGCGCCCGGAAAAGCGGACGCGGTCCCGGCCACACCTGGATCCCCCGGCCAAGCCGGGGGATGACGGCGGCTCATCACTCCGCGGCGCGGGCGGGGCTCGCCGGCGCCTTCACCTCGTCGGCCAGTTCGTAGGAGCCGAGCATGCGGTCGAGCAGGCCGTTCGCGCCCTCCCAGTCATAGGTGCGGAAGGAGTGGCCCTTCACCACGAAGCTCGCCCCGGCATAGAACATCTCGTACTGGGTGTGGCGCGAGGCGAATTCCGAGCCCACCGCATCCCAGGCGAGCTTGTAGAACTTCACCTTCTCCTCGGCGTTCGCCGCGGGCGACTGCTGGGTCTTCTCGATCAGGCCGGCGAGCTCGGCGTTCTCATAATCGTGCACCGAGGACGGCAGCATGATCATGCCGCCGCCGGCGAGGTCGCGCAGCGCGGTGATGAAGCGCGGATAGAGCTGCTGGGCCAGCGTCTGCGCCGCATAGAGGGTGTGGCGGTCGGGGATGAAATAGGGACCGACCATGGACCCCTTCGCCTCCATGGCGGCGACGAAGGCGTCCACCATGGCCGCCTCGGCGGCAAGCTGGCCGAGCGTCTCGCGCACCTGCGGGAAGTTGGTGGTGCCGTTGATCTCGCAGGTCCGGCGCGCGATGGCGAGCAGGAACTTGATCTTCACCTTGAGGCGGATCTGCGCCTGGTAGTTCTGGTAGACGTGCGCCGGCGTCGCGTGGAACTGCTTGCCGGTCATCTCGATGCTGTCGACGATGAACACCCGGTCCCACGGCACCTTCACGTCGTCGAAATAGAGCACCGCGTCGTTCTCGTCGTAGCGGCTCGACAGCGGGTTGTCGAACACCGAGGGCGCGCCCGCCTCGTAGGACTTGCGCGAGAGGATCTTCAGCCCCTTGGTGTTCATGGGAATGGCGAAAGAGAGCGCGTGCGCCTCGTCGCCCGGCTGCAGCGGCTGGATGCAGGTGACGAACACCTCGTTCGCCATGATGCCGCCGGTGGCGAGCATCTTGGCGCCGCGCACCGTGATGCCCTCGGCGTCGCGGTCGACGATGGCGGCGGAGAGGAACGGGTCCTTCTGCTGCGCCGCGCTCTTGGAGCGGTCCGCCTGCGGGTTAATGATGACGTAGGTGAGGTAGAGGTCGTTGTCGCGGGCGTAGCGGTAATAGTCCGCGAGCGCCTTGGCGCGGGCCGGGTCGTAGGCCTCGAACGCCGGCAGGCCCATATACATGCCGGCGATGCAGGAGGCGACGTGGTCCGGCGCGCGGCCGAGGAAGCCGGCGTGAAGCTCGGTCCAGGCCTCCAGGCCCTTGCGGCGCGTCACCAGCTCCTCATACGAGGTCGGCAGCTGCCAGATGCGGTTCGCCCGCGTGCCGGTGTCGGTCTCAAAGGTCATCAGCTCCCGGTTTTCCGGAGCGCTGTGGAAGTCGAACATCTGCCCCACCGAGGCCACCGCGCGGCGGAAGGCGGGGTGGGTGGTGGCGTCCTCGACGATCTCACCGTCGAGGAAGATCTGGCGGCCGTCCTTGAGGCTGGCGATGTGCTCGGCACCGGTCTTGATCATGGGCGTTGTCCCTGGGAAGCGTGGGACGGCTGGCCGTGCCCGGCCTCGCCTGAAGCGAGGGCGCGGTAGCGGCCGCCGAAGAAGATGAGCGGATCGCCGCCATCGGCGGCGGAGAAACGCAGCACGCGAGCGATGAACACCTCGTGGTCGCCCCCCTCATGGCAGGCGTAGGGTGCGCATTCGAGGTGGGCGAGCGCCCCCTCGATGAGCGGCACCTGGCTTTCGCCGCGCCGCACCTCGACACCGCTCCACTTGTCCTCCAGCGGACGGGCGAAGCGGTTGGACACATGCTCCTGGTGGTGGCCGAGGATCGAGATGCCGTAGCCCTGCGCCCCCCGCAGCACGGGCAGCGACAGGGCCGAGCGCGCCACCGAGAACAGCACCAGCGGCGGGTCGAGGGAGACCGAGTTGAACGAACTCATGGTCATGCCGACCATGCCGGCCTCGCCGCCCTCGGCGGTCACCACCGCCACGCCGGTGGCGAACCGGCCGAGCACTCGGCGCAGCGCCAATGGGTCGAAGGGCGTATCGATTTTCGCGGCGGATTGGCGTTTCATGGTCGTGAACCGAATTTAGCTTTGTGACAAAGATATTTTGGAAATCGATGGACGTCAAGCCGGAGCGTTCCGTATGACCGAACCGGAAGGCGCAACGGGCAACCGCGCGCCGGCGCGCGCGGTTGCCCGCCAAAGGCGTTCTGCCGGCTTAAAATTTGAACTTGGGGCGGGACGGGGAATCAGGCCGACTGTTCTCAGCCCCTGTTGGAAGACGCGCGAAGCCGGCGGGCGTTCGCATCACCGCGCCGTGGACGGAGCCGAGGTCATGCCGCCCAACCTGCCGCCCAATTCACCGCCCCGATCCCCGGGACCCGAGCCGAAGGACACCCCGGCGCGGCGCCCCATGGCCGCGGCCTCGCTGCCGCCCATGCCGCTGCCCACCGATGCCCGCCCGCCCCGCGCGCCCGCGCCGCCGGCACCGGCGCAGCCGAGCCTGCCGCTCACGGCCTCGCGGCCCTCGCTGCTGGTGGAGGGATCGGACACCGAGTTCCGCGGCCTGGTGCACGACATGCTGGCCTTCGCCTCGGGCATCGTCGAGGTGCGCAACCGGCTCGGCGGGCTGATCGGCCTGTCCGGCACGCAATACACCATCCTTGCCTCCATCTCCCGGCTGAGCCGGGAGACGGCGGAGCTGGGCGTCAACCAGCTGGCCGAGCACCTGCATTTGTCGGGCGCGTTCGTGACCATCGAGGTGAACAAGCTGGTGGCGGCGGGGCTGGTGGCGAAGACCACCAATCCGGACGACCGGCGCCGCGTGGTGCTGGTGCCGACCCCTCAGGCCGAGCGCCTTCTCGCCGAACTGGTGCTGGTGCAGTGCCCGGCCAACGACGCATTGTTCGAGCCGCTCTCGGCCAAGGAATTCAAGAGCCTGAGGGCGATCATCGCCAAGCTCTCGCGCACCGGCGACCCCACCTTGCGGATCATCGAGGCGCTGGCGCCCGACGGCACGCTGGACAGCGCGAAGCGCATGGCCGCCGCGCCGCGCCCGCCGGACGGGCGCAGCCGCGCCGGCGGCTGACCCCTCCGCCGCGGGGCGTCAGTCCACGTCGTCCACGCTCTCCGGGCCGCCGCCATAGGCGCGCTGGGCGAGCGCCGCCTGCATGAAGGGATCGAGGTCGCCGTCGAGCACCTCCTGCGGCGTGCCGGAGGTGACGCCGGTGCGCAGGTCCTTCACCAGCTGATAGGGCTGGAGC
Organism: Xanthobacter tagetidis; assembly: GCF_003667445.1. Classification (GTDB taxonomy): domain Bacteria; phylum Pseudomonadota; class Alphaproteobacteria; order Rhizobiales; family Xanthobacteraceae; genus Xanthobacter; species Xanthobacter tagetidis. The sequence goes on from NZ_RCTF01000019.1 coordinate 55,981, forward strand.
ACGTAGGAGCGGATCTGGTGGCCCCAGCCGATGTCTGTCTTGGCCGCCTGCTCGGCCATGGCCTCCGCCTCGCGCTTCTTCAGCTCGAGGTCGTAGAGCTTGGCGCGGAGCATGTTCCAGGCCGTGGCGCGGTTCTTGTGCTGGGAGCGGTCGCCCTCGCTCACCACGGCGATGCCGGTGGGGATATGGGTGAGGCGCACCGCCGATTCCGTCTTGTTCACGTGCTGGCCGCCCGCACCGCCGGAGCGCATGGTGTCCACCCGCACGTCGGCTTCCTTGATGTCCACCACGATGCGGTCGTCCACCACGGGATAGACATCCACCGAGGCGAAGGAGGTCTGCCGCCGCGCGTTGGAATCGAACGGGGAAATGCGCACCAGGCGGTGCACGCCGGCCTCGGTCTTCAGCCAGCCGTAGGCATTGTGGCCCTTCACCTGAATGGTGGCGGACTTCAGCCCGGCCTGCTCGCCCTGGCTCTCGTCCATCAGCTCCACCTTGAAGCCGTGGCGTTCGCACCAGCGACGGTACATGCGCAGGAGCATCTCCGCCCAGTCCTGGCTGTCGGTGCCGCCGGCACCGGCATGGACTTCGAGATAGCTGTCGTTGGAATCGGCCTCGCCGGACAGCAGGGCCTCCAGCTCGCGCCGCGCGAGTTCCGCCTTCAGCCCGTCGAGGGATGCTGCGGCCTCGGTGATGACGCCTTCGTCGCCTTCCGCCTCGCCCAGCTCGATCAGCTCGATGTTGTCGTCAAGGTCGCGCAGCACGCGATCGATGGCGCCGAGGCCGTCTTCCAGCGTGGTGCGCTCCTGCATCAGCTTCTGCGCCCGCTCGGGATCGTCCCAGAGCTTGGGGTCCTCGACGATGGCGTTCAGCTCCGCCAGACGCCGCCGCGAGCGGTCCACGTCGAGGTGGGACCGCAGGAGGTCCAAAGAGGCTCTGATCTCGTCGACCTTCGCGGCGAGTTCCGCGCGCATGGCTCATCATTCTCCGGCTGAGGGCCGCGGAAAATAGCGGCGGGGGGCGCGGGTGTAAACGCCGGACGGGGACGACACCGCAAGCTGCGCCCTTCAGTTCACCGCGGGGCGTCGGCGCAGCCAGTCCTCGAAGTCGGGCACCTCCAGCGGGCGCGCGAACAAAAAGCCCTGTGCGGCGTGGCAGTTCAGCTCCCCCAGAAGATCGAGCTGGGCCTTGGTCTCCACGCCCTCGGCCACCACCGTCATGCCGAGGCTGTGGCCGATGCGGATCACCGCGGTGGCGAGCGCCTGGGCGTTCGCGTCCTCCTCCAGCGCGAGCATGAAGGAGCGGTCGATCTTCAGCTCGGCGATCGGCAGTTGCGCGAGGGAGGACAGGCTCGAATAGCCGGTGCCGAAATCGTCCATGGCGAGCTTCACCCCCATGGCCTCGATGGCGCGGGCGGTGCTCAGCGAGTTCGGGTGCTGATCCATCATCACCCGCTCGGTGATCTCGACCCTCAGGTCCGCCGGCTGAAGCCCGTTCTCCTCCAGCGACTTGGTGATGACGTCCAGCACCGCGCTGGAGCGGAAGCTCACCGGCGAGACGTTCACCGACACGTGCGGCACGTCGAGCCCGAGCGCGCGCCATTTGGGGATCAGGCGGCAGGTCTCCTCGATGGCCCAGTGGTCGATGCTCTCGATCAGGCCATACTCTTCCGCCAGCGCGATGAAGCGCGGCGCCGGCACCTCGCCGTGCACCGGATCGCTCCAGCGCGTCAGCGCCTCGACGCCGTGGAGCGCGCCGCTCTTGATCGAAACCTGGGGCTGGAACACGAGGCGAAGCTGGCGGTGGATGATCGCCTCGCGCAGCGCCACGCCGAGCACCAGCCGGTTCTGGGCCTTGAGGTTGAGGTCCTCGGTGAAGAAGTGGAACTTGCCGCGCCCGTCGCGCTTGGCCTCGTAGAGCGCGGCATCCGCGTGCTTGAGCACGGTCTCGGCGTCTGCCGCGTGGAGCGGATAGATGGCGATGCCGATGCTGGCGCTCATGGTGAGGTGCAGGCCCTGCACCGCCACCGGGGCCGTGGAGAGCACCTCCAGCAGGCGCTCCGAGATGAGGGCCGCCTCCTCCGCCGCGCAGCCGCGCAGCAGCACCGCGAACTCGTCGCCGCCGATGCGCGCCACCATGTCCGCCCCGCGCAGCTGCACCGTGAGGCGGCGCGCGAACTCCAGCAGGATCTGGTCGCCGGTGGAATGGCCGAGCGTGTCGTTGACGTCCTTGAAGTGGTCCACGTCGAGGATCAGGCACACCACCGTCTCGCCAGTCTCGCTGACCTCGGCCATGGTGGAGGCGAGGGTCGCAAGCAGGCGGCTGCGGTTCGGCAGGCCGGTGAGCGCGTCGAGCGAGGACAGGCGGGCGATCTGGTCCTCGGCCTCGTTGCGCTCCAGCGCCAGCGCGCACAGCGGCACGCAGCGCTCCATGATGTGCTCGTGCCAGGGGCCGGGGGCGCGGCGCTCGCGGAAATAGAGCGCGAAGGTACCGGCCACCTGCCCGGTGCGGTTCTTCACCGGGATCGACCAGCAGGCCACGAGGTCCGCCGGCAGCGGCAGGTGGCGGTAGGGCTCCCAGAGTGGGCTGGTGGCGATGTCGGTGACGATCACGGGCTCGCCGCGGAATGCGGCGGTTCCGCACGAGCCCACGTCGGGGCCGATGGGCAGGCCCTCCAGGGCCGCCGCATACTCCTCCGGCAGGCTGGGCGCGGCGAGCGGATGCAGGCGGCCGTCCTTGCTCACCGACATGATCGAGCAGACGACGCCGGGCAGGATCGCCTCCACCTTGCGGCAGATCAGTTCGGCGACATGGGTCAGCGGCACGTCGGCGGTCGCCGCCGCCAGCACCTCGCGCTGGAGCGTATCGATTTGCTTGCTCTCGGTAATGTCCGTGAGCACGGCGACGATGTTCCTCAGTTCGTTGCGTTCACGATCGTAAACCGGGCTGATGGCGGCGGAAACCCACACTTGGCGATCCGTCTTGTGGCGGCAGAGCAGCTCCTCCGAGAACGGGACGCGCTCGCGCACCTTCTGCCGAAGCCGGTTCTCGATGACGGCATCGCCGAATTCGCCCACCAGGAACGACAGCGGGCTGTGGCCCGCGATTTCCTCGCGGCTATACCCGAAAACCTGGGTGAAGGCGCGGTTTACATAGATGATGCGCTGCTGGCCATCGGTGACGAGGACCACCCGGTCGGTCTCGTTGGCGACCAGGGAGAGGATGTAAAGTTCGGTCCGGCTTGCGACCTCCTCGGTCACATTGCGGATGAAGGCGGCGTAGTTCACTGCGTCTCCCACCTGCGCCCGGCTGAGCGAGAGCAGGCCCCATATGCGCTTCCCGTCCTTGCGCTGGATCGCCACCTCCCGGCTGAGGCCGACGAGGCCATCCGTGCCGGCCCGCCGGTTCGCATCGACGAGGCCGTCATGGCTGTCGCGCAGCTCCGGCGGCACCAGCACACGCACATTGTGCCCCAGGACCTCCCCGGGCGTATAGCCGAACATGCGTTCAGCGGCAGGATTGAAATAGGTGATGCAGTTGGATTGGTCGATGAAAACCACGGCGTCGATGGCCTGATTGAGCGCCGCCCAGGAGAGATCGCCGGTCTGCTCAACCATTCCTTTCCACTCCAATGTCCCTAGAACTCAAGGTGAACAAGAGCCCAGAGAACTGGAGCCCGGGGAAGCACGCAATCCTCCCGCGCACCAGCAATGGATATTACGGTTAATCCTTGCCCATTGGTGTACAAAGTCAAGGAATGGTTACGCTCACGCTTGGTTAACGTCAGGCGCCGCGGGTTTCGGTCCGGCCTTTTTCCGGCAAAATGCCGGCCGGCCCCGACAGGGGGCATGCTCCGCCGCTTGGCGCTCCAACGAGGACCGGCGCGAGCTCGCCACCCGAGATTGCAACGATTTGAATCGGACCACCGCTGGCAGCGCGACATCCTGGCGCGGTAGCCTGCTGAGGATAACGCCGCGACGCGCGATGTCCACCACGCCGCCATTGACGCGGGCGGCCGTCCGCACCCGCCGGCCGCCCCGGGGGATGGGCCGGCTCAGAGCGGTTTTTCACTACCGCGCAGACGCAGATCCACCCGCGCCCGGCCCATCAGCGGCAGCAGGCCGGCCAGTTCCGGCCCCTTGTCCGCGCCCGTCAGCGCGCGCCGCAGGGGCTGGAACAGCGCCTTGCCGCTGCGCCCGCTCGCCGCCTTGAGCGCGGCGATCCAGGCGCCATAGGTGGCTTCGCCCCACGGCTCCGGCGGCAGCAGCGCCGCGGCGTCCGCCAGAAAGGCCGCATCCTCGGGCGCGGCCGCGTTCGCGAGCGGCTGGCGGCACACGCGCCACCAGTGCGCGGCGTCCTCGAACCGCGCGAGATTGCCGCGAACCGCCAGCCAGAACGCCTCGCCCCCCTCGATGCCCTGCGCCAGAAGGCGCGCGCGGGCCGCCGCGAACGGCATCGCATGAAGGGTGCGGGCGGTGAGGCCGGCCAGTTCCTGCGGATCGAACCGCGCCGGGGCGCGGGAGATGGAAGCGAGGTCCACCACCGCCGCCAGCTCGTCGAGGCTCGCCACCGGCTGCACCGCGTGGGCGGTGCCCACGAGGACCGCGGCCGCCGCCAGCGCGAGCGGCTCGATGCCGTCGGCGCGCAGGGCCGACAGCGAGAGATGGCCGAGGCGCTTGGAGAGCCCCTCCCCGCTCGGCAACGTCAGAAGATTGTGGTGCGCGAACAGCGGCGGCGTTCCGCCCAGCGCCTCGATGATCTCGATCTGCACCGCGGTGTTGGTGACGTGGTCCTCGCCACGCACCACCTGCGTGACGCCCAGCGCGATGTCGTCCACCACCGAGGGCAGCGTGTAGAGGAAGGAGCCGTCGGCACGCACCAGCACCGGATCGGACAGGCTCGCCGTATCCACGCGCTGCGGCCCGCGCACGCCGTCATCCCAGGCGACGTCGCGATGGGCGAGCAGGAAGCGCCAGTGCGGCGCGCGGCCCTCGGCGGCGAAGCGGGAGCGCTCGGCCTCGGTGAGGCGCAGGGCGGCGCGATCGTAGACCGGCGGCAGGCCGCGGGCGCGCTGGAGCTTGCGCTTGAGGTCCAGCTCCTCCTCGCTCTCGTAGCAGGGATAGAGCCGGCCGGCCGCCTTCAGCCGCTCGGCCGCTTCCGCATAGAGCCCCAGGCGGTCGGACTGCCGCACGCGGATGTCGGGGGGGATGCCCAGCCAGTCGAGGTCGGCGGCGATGGCGTCGGCGAATTCGGCGCGCGAGCGCGCAGCATCGGTGTCGTCGAGGCGCAGGATGAAGGTGCCGCCCCGGCGCCGGGCGATCAGCGCGTTCAGGAGCGCGGTGCGGGCATTGCCCACATGCAGGAGGCCGGTGGGGGACGGCGCGAAGCGCAGGACCGGCGGCGATGCGACAGGCGGGGAAGCGTCAGGCGGGGAAACGTCAGGCATGGCGCCCGCCATAGCCCGGCGCGCGCCGTTCGTCGATGGCCGGCCGCGCGGCAGAAGCGTCCGGGGCCGGTCCGGCGGGCGGGAAGCTCCCGTCCGCCGGAGAGGATGGCGGCGGCCTCAGGGCCGCTGCGGCGGCGGGCAGTTCGGACCCTGGCAGGCCGGACGCTGCTGGCGCTGCTGGTTCTGCTGCTGCGGCTGCTGACGCTGCTGCTGTTGGCGCTGCTGCTGTTGGATCTGCTGCTGCTGGCGCTGTTGCATCTGCTGCTGCTGGATCTGACGCTGCTGCTGCTGCCTCTGCTGCTGTTGGATCTGCTGCTGCTGACGCTGCTGCATCTGCTGCTGCTGGATCTGACGCTGCTGCTGCTGCCTCTGCTGGATCTGCTGCTGCTGAAGCTGCTGCTGCTGGCGTTGCTGCTGCATCTGCTGCTGGCGTTGCTGGATCTGCTGCTGCTGGATCTGCTGCTGCTGACGCTGCTGGTTCTGCTGCAACTGCTTCTGCTGCTGCATCTGCTGCTGACGCTGCTGATACTGCTGCTGCTGCAGTTGCTGGCGCTGCTGGTGGTACTGCTGCTGCGGGGTGAGCCCGCCGCCCGGACCACCGGGAACCGCTCCAGGCATGCCAGGCCGGCCAGGGCCGCCAGGCGTGCCGGGACCACCCGGTCCGCCGGGGCCGCCAGGACCACCAGGCGTCACACCGGGCGCGCCGGGTCCACCGGGACGGCCAGGACCGCCAGGCGTGCCGGGACCACCCGGTCCGCCAGGGCCACCCGGACCACCAGGCGTCACGCCGGGACCGCCGGGGCCACCGGGGCCACCGGGACGGCCAGGACCGCCGGGCATGCCGGGACCACCCGGTCCGCCGGGACCGCCAGGACCACCAGGCGTCACGCCGGGACCGCCGGGGCCACCAGGTCCGCCGGGACGGCCAGGACCGCCGGGCATGCCGGGACCACCCGGTCCGCCAGGGCCACCCGGACCACCAGGCGTCACGCCGGGACCACCGGGGCCACCGGGTCCGCCGGGACGGCCGGGGCCGCCGGGCATGCCGGGACCGCCCGGTCCGCCCGGTCCGCCGGGACCACCAGGACCCCAACCGGGACCGCCAGGACCCCCGGGCCCACCGGGACGACCGGGACCGCCGGGATAACCGGGGCCACCCGGTCCGCCAGGACCGCCAGGACCACCCCAGCCGGGACCGCCAGGACCACCCGGTCCGCCGGGACGACCGGGACCGCCGGGATAGCCCCAGCCGGGGCCGGGGCGCCAGCCGGGAGGCGGCGGGGGACGCATGCCGGGCGGGGGCGCGTAGCCGGGGCGCCACCAGCCGGGCGGACGCACGCCGGGAGGCGGCACCGGCCAGCCGGGACGCGGCCGCCAGACGTAATTGTTCCAGCGATAGCGGTCGGCATACCAGGGCAGGCCGACATAATAGCGGTTCCAGTAGTCGTTCACCGCGAACGTCACCACCGGGATGCCCACCGCCGCGAGCGCCACGTCGGGCAGGAGGGAGGTCACCACCTCGCTCTGCTCCTGCTGCTGGAAGCCGAGATATTCCGCGAACACCCAGCCGCGATAGTCGCCCCAGAGCACGTCGCACCAGGACTGGTCGTCGAGGCAGCCCTCGATGTCCACCGGCGTTCCCTCGGGGATCACGCCGATGCTCTGGAACTCGGTGTCCGGCCCGGTGCGCATGTTGACGTTGGCCGTCGTGAACCCCGGCGCAGCCACAGCAATGCTGGAGGCTGCCGCCAAGAGGCCGGCTACGAGACCGACCGTGCTCCATATCCTCATGGATTGCTCCCTACGGCTCCAGTCCGAGCCGATAAAACGAAGTGTAGCAAGCACCTCGTGGCGTTTCCTATGCGCAAGCGCGACTTTTACCGAGCGGGACAATGACCTAATTGCGTCATGAGAACGTGAACGGAACGATGTCGCGCACGTTCTCGTCGATGCGGATGTCGCGGTCGAGCGGCGGGAAGGCGCGCAGATCGCAGTCGCGGCGCGGGCAGATGCGGCAGGAGACGCCGAGCTTCGCCACCGGCGCCGCCTTCAGATCGAGCCCGTCCGCATAGACGATGTCGTGGGCGAAGGAGGCTTCGCAGCCGAGGCCCAGCGCATAGGCGCGCGCCGGCTGGCCGTGGCGCGTTGCCGGAATCGACACCGAGCGGGCAAGGCAGATGTAGCGCACCCCGTCCGGCATCTCGCCCACCTGCACCAAAGTGCGGCCCGCCATCTCGAACGCCTCGTGCACGTTCCAGGCGGCGCAGGCGCCGCCGTGGCGCGCGAACTGGAAGCGCGTCGCCGAGTGGCGCTTGGTGATGTTGCCGGCGCGGTCCACCTTGGCGAAATAGAACGGCACGCCCTTCGCCCCCGGCCGCTGGAGCGTGGAGAGGCGATGGAACACCTGCTCCAGGCTGGCGCCGCTGTCGAGCACCAGCCGGTCGAGGTCGTGCCGGCGCGCGCGGGCAAGGTCCAGGAAGCGGCGGTAGGGCAGCATCAGGGCGCCGGCGAAATAATTGTAGAGCGCGAGCTTGCAGATCTCCGCCGCGGTCTGGCCGCGGAAGCGGGCCGAGGCGACGGTGGAGGCCACCAGCTCGGCATGCTCCAATTGGGCGATGGTGGCGGCGAGGCGGAAGGCGCGCGAAGCCGGCGCCAGCGTGCCCGAGAGCACCAGCCGGCGGGTCCTGGGGTCGAAGCTCGACAACGGCTCGGCGGGATCGGCGTGGCCGGTCTCCACGCTCACCTGGTGGCGGGCGGCGAGATGGGCGGTGAAGGCTTGCTCGGGCGGCACCCCCTCCAGGATGCCGAGGGTGAGCGCCACCGCCTCCGCGGCGCGGTCGAGGCTGTCCACGTAATTGTCGACGTAGTGGAAATAGTCGCGCACCTCCTCGTAGGGCACGAGCTTGGCCTCGTCGCCGGGGGCGATGCCGGCGGTCAGCATGTCGTCGAGCGAGGCGCGCCATTCCGCCGTGCGCCGCAGCGCCACGTGCATGCGCAGGAAGGCGTGGGCAAAGGCGGGCGAAAGGTTCGCCACCGCCTTCACGTCCTGCAGGCCGAGGTCGAGGTCGCGGAACAGGGGGTCGGCGGCGGCCTCGCGCAGGTCGGCGACCAGCCGGTCGAGGTCCTCGGCTCCGAACGAGGTGATGTCGACGTCGAAGGTGCGCGAGATGGCGATCAGCACCGAGGCGGTGAGCGGGCGCTGGTTGCTCTCGATCTGGTTGATGTAGGAGGGCGAGACGGCGAGGCGTTGCGCCAGCTCGCTCTGCTTGAGCCCGAGCTTTTCGCGCAGCCGCCGCACCGCGTGACCCGCATAGACCTTCTGGCGCATGGCTGAGGCCGTATCCCGCTACTATAGGTAATAAAACACCGCTTCACTTGCCGCAAGGCGATGCGTTTGTGATAATTTCACAATTCACAACACAAAACTTTTACATATTCAAGCCGGCCCCGCTTCTTGTTAGCCAAGGAAGGCCCGTCGCGCATGCCAGGCGCGCACGGCGCATCCGCGGTCGCGTGCAAGGGAGTGGGCGTCATGAAAGAAGTGCTCGAAGAGCTTGAGAGCCGGCGTGGCGTCGCCCATCTCGGCGGTGGCCAGAAGCGCATCGAGGCGCAGCACCAGCGCGGCAAGCTCACCGCCCGCGAACGCATCGACCTGCTGCTCGACCGCGGCACGTTCGAGGAATACGACACCTTCGTGCAGCACCGCAGCACCGATTTCGGCATGGCCGAGCAGCGCATCCCTGGCGACGGCGTGGTGACCGGCTGGGGCACGGTGAACGGGCGCAAGGTGTTCGTGTTCGCCAAGGACTTCACGGTGTTCGGCGGCTCGCTCTCCGAGGAGCATGCGCGCAAGATCACCAAGATCCAGGACATGGCGCTGAAGACCCGCGCGCCCATCATCGGCCTGTTCGATGCCGGCGGCGCCCGCATCCAGGAGGGCGTGGCGGCGCTCGGCGGCTATGGCGACGTGTTCAAGCGCAACGTCGCCTCCTCGGGCGTGATCCCGCAGATCTCGCTCATCATGGGCCCGTGCGCCGGCGGCGACGTCTATTCGCCGGCCATGACCGACTTCGTCTTCATGGTGCGCGACACCTCCTACATGTTCGTCACCGGCCCCGAGGTGGTGAAGACGGTGACCAACGAGACCGTCACCTCGGAGGAGCTGGGCGGCGCCAAGGTCCACACCACGAAGTCGGCGGTGGCGGACGGCGCCTATGACAACGACGTGGAGATGCTGCTGGAGACGCGCCGGCTCATCGACTTCCTGCCCTCCAACAATTTCGAGGGCGTGCCGGAATGGCCATCGTTCGACGATCCGGGCCGGATCGACGAGAGCCTCGACACGCTCATTCCGGACAATCCGAACAAGCCCTACGACATCAAGGAGCTGATCCTGAAGGTCGTGGACGAGGGCGACTTCTTCGAGATCCAGGCCGCCTACGCCAAGAACATCGTCACCGGCTTCGCCCGCGTCGAAGGCCGCACGGTGGGCTTCGTCGCCAACCAGCCCATGGTGATGGCGGGCGTGCTGGACAGCGACGCCTCCCGCAAGGCGGCGCGCTTCGTGCGCTTCTGCGACGCGTTCGAGATCCCGATCGTCACCTTCGTGGACGTGCCCGGCTTCCTGCCCGGCTTGGCGCAGGAATATGGCGGCCTCATCAAGCACGGCGCCAAGCTGCTGTTCGCCTATTCGCAGGCCACCGTGCCGCTGGTCACCGTCATCACCCGCAAGGCGTTCGGCGGCGCCTATGACGTGATGGCCTCCAAGCATGTGGGCGCGGACGTGAATTATGCCTGGCCCACCGCCCAGATCGCGGTGATGGGCGCCAAGGGCGCGGTGGAGATCATCTTCCGCCAGGACATGAACGACCCCGCCAAGATCGCCGCGCACACGAAGAACTACGAGGAGCGCTTCCTCTCGCCCTTCGTCGCGGCCGAGCGCGGATTCGTGGACGAGGTGATCATGCCCCACTCCACCCGCCGCCGCCTCGCCCGCGCCCTCGCCATGCTCCGCACCAAGAAGCTGGAGCAGCCGCACAGGAAGCACGACAACATGCCGGTGTGAGGGGCTGGGGCCGAAGCTCGCTGCCAGAAACCGCCGCGCCGTTGTGAGCCTCCGTCATCCCCCGGCTTGTCCGGGGGATGACGGCGCAGGAACGAAAGCGCCGCGCCGAAGAACCCGATCCAAGATTACGCGCGCCACTGGCGCAAAGGAACGAACGCCATGTTCACCAAGATCCTGATCGCGAACCGGGGCGAGATCGCCTGCCGCGTCATCAAGACGGCGCGCAAGATGGGCATCAAGACGGTGGCCGTCTATTCCGAGGCCGACAAGGACGCGCTCCATGTGGAGATGGCGGACGAGGCGGTCTATATCGGCCCGCCCCAGGCCGCGCAGTCCTACCTGATCGCCGAGAAGATCGTCGAAGCCTGCCTGAAGACCGGCGCCGAGGCGGTGCACCCGGGCTACGGCTTCCTCTCCGAGCGCGCCTCGTTCCCGAAGCTCTTGGCCGAGCACGGCATCGTCTTCATCGGCCCGAACCCCCACGCCATCGAGGCCATGGGCGACAAGATCGAGTCCAAGAAGGCGGCGGCGGCGGCGAACGTGTCCACCGTGCCGGGCTATCTCGGCGAGATCGCGAGCGGGGAAGAGGCGGCCAAGATCGCCGACGAGATCGGCTATCCGGTAATGATCAAGGCCTCCGCCGGCGGCGGCGGCAAGGGCATGCGCATCGCCCATTCCCGCGACGAGGTGCAGGACGGCTTCGACCGCGCCCGCTCGGAGGCGAAGTCCTCGTTCGGCGACGACCGCGTGTTCGTGGAGAAGTTCATCGTCGACCCGCGCCACATCGAGATTCAGGTGCTGGGCGACAAGCACGGCAACGTCATCTATCTGGGCGAGCGCGAATGCTCGATCCAGCGCCGCAACCAGAAGGTGGTCGAGGAGGCGCCCTCCCCGCTGCTCGACGAGGCCACCCGCAGGAAGATGGGCGAGCAGGCGGTCGCGCTCGCCAAGGCGGTCGGCTACGACAGCGCGGGCACGGTGGAGTTCGTCGCCGGCCAGGACAAGAGCTTCTACTTCCTGGAGATGAACACCCGCCTCCAGGTGGAGCATCCGGTCACCGAGCTCATCACCGGCATCGACCTCGTGGAGCAGATGATCCGCGTCGCCGCCGGCGAGAAGCTCAAGATCACCCAGGACGACGTGAAGCTTTCCGGCTGGGCGGTGGAGAGCCGCATCTATGCGGAGGACCCGTTCCGCAACTTCCTGCCCTCCACCGGGCGCCTGGTGCGCTACCGCCCGCCCAAGGAGGGCCGGATCGGCCCCATCACCGTGCGCAACGACACCGGCGTCTATGAGGGCGGGGAGATCTCCATCTTCTACGATCCCATGATCGCCAAGCTCGTGACCCACGCCCCCACCCGCGCCATGGCCATCGAGGCGCAGGCGGACGCGCTCGACGCCTTCGGCATCGACGGCATCGGCCACAACATTCCCTTCCTCTCGGCGCTGATGGCGCATCCGCGCTGGCAGGAGGGCCGCCTCTCCACTGGCTTCATCGCCGAGGAATATCCGGAAGGGTTCCAGGCGCGCGCGCCGGAGGGCGAATTGGTGCACGCCCTTTCGGCCGTGGCGGCGGTGATCGACCACATCCAGAACATCCGCAAGCGCAAGATCACCGGCCAGACCTCCGGCATCACCTGGAACATCGCCAGGCGCCGCATCGTCAACCTCACGGCGGGAGAGCACGACATCATCTCCACCCCGTGCGAGGTGGAGCCGGTGGACGGCGGCTTCCGGGTGCAGATGTTCGAAAAGGACGGCACGCTCGGCCACGCCCACCTCGTGCGCTCCACCTGGAAGCCGGGCGAGCCGGTGTGGACCGGCACCATCGATGCCGACCAGGTGGCCATGCAGGTGCGCCCGATCTCCAACGGCGTCGCCCTCGCCCACCGCGGCGTCGCGACGCTCGCGCGCACCTACACCGAGCGCTCGGCGGCGCTCGCCGCCCTCATGCCCAAGAAGGAGAATGCGGGCGGCGGCAAGGAGCTGCTCTGCCCCATGCCCGGGCTCGTGGTCTCCATCGCGGTCACGGCCGGCCAGGCGGTGAAGAGCGGCGACGTGCTCGCCATCGTCGAGGCGATGAAGATGGAGAACGTGCTGCGCGCCGAGCGCGACGGCGTGGTGAAGACGCTCCACGCCAAGCCCGGCGACAGCCTCGCGGTGGACGCGGTCATCATGGAATTCGCGTAAGGCCTTAGCGATGCGCCCCGTCCTTCCCACCCCGCGCGCCGTCATGCTCCGGCTTGACCGGAGCATCCATGGCGTAGCGCGGGGCGATGGGCGCCGCATGGGCCCTCCGGTCAAGCCGGAGGGCGACGGCGGTTGGGGGGGCGACGGCCGTTGGGCGGAGGGCGGCGGCGGTTGGACGGCACCGTTCCCCGGCCCAGCGACGGCGCAGCCGGAGCGCCGAGCCGGGGTCCAGGGGAAGCGTCTGCGCAGCAGGCAAAACCCTGCGCCATCTCCAATGACCCGCTCCGCCTTTCCCGCCGTCACGCTCCGGCCTCGCCGGAGCATCCATGGCGCGGCGCGGGGCGACCGAGGCCGCATGGGCCCTCCGGTCAAGCCGGAGGGCGACGGCGGTTGGGGGGGCGACGGCCGTTGGGCGGAGGCCGACGGCAGTTGGGGGGCACCGTTCCCCGGCCCAGCGACGGCGCAGCCGGAGCGCCGAGCCGGGGTCCAGGGGAAGCGTCTGCGCAGCAGGCAAAACCCTGCCCCGCCGAGACTGCCGCACCGCCGGACGCCATCGTGCCGCCTGCGGCGGGCTCTTGCGCTGGGTCCCGGCTCGCATTCCGCTGCCGCTCGATGCGTCCGGGACACGGTGCTACCGCCGATGCCCCTCCCCGCCCCTTCCCTCCTCCCCGGGGTGAGACGCGGCGGCATTTCGGCTAAGAGGAAGGCTCCCCATCGTGCCGCCCCCGTGGCGGCGACCATCGGAGCCTGTTGATGCGTCTTCTCTCCAACCTCCTGAAGCGCTTCGTGGAGAAGGGCCAGCTCACCGTCGTCGACGCGGGAGGCCAGCGCCACGTGTTCGGCTCGGGGGTGGACGGGCCGTCCGTCACCGTGCGCATGCACGACAAGAAGCTGGAGAAGGAGCTGTTCTTCAATCCGGAGCTGGTCGCGGCTGAAGCCTATATGGACGGGCGCCTCACCTTCGAGGACGGCGCCGGCGCGTTCGAGCTGCTCCATCTGTTCTCGGTGAACCGCAAGGGCCTCGCCGCCCATCCGGTGCAGCAGGCGCTGCGCCGGGCGTGGCGCTCGGTGCGCCGGTTCCAGCAGGCGAACCCGGTGGGCAAGGCGAAGGAGAACGTCTCCTCCCACTATGACCACCCGGCCGCCTTCTACCGGCTGTGGCTGGACGAGACCATGGCCTATTCCTGCGCCTATTTCCGCGAGCCGGACGAGCCGCTGGCGGACGCGCAGCGCAACAAGTTCCGCCACATCGCCGCCAAGCTGAAGATCACGCCCGGCATGACGGTGGCGGAGATCGGCTCCGGCTGGGGCGGGCTCGCCATCTATCTCGCGAAGTGCGGCGCCCATGTCACCGCCATCAACGTCTCGCCCGAGCAGCTCGCCGAGAGCCGGCGCATCGCGCAGGCGGCGGGGGTCGCGGACCGGATCGACTTCAAGGAGATCGACTACCGCCACCTTCAGGGCAAGTTCGACCGGGTGGTCTCCATCGGCATGATGGAGCATGTGGGCGTCTCCCACTTCGACGACTATTTCACCACCGTGCGCAACCTGCTGGCGCCGGGCGGCTATGCCATGATCCACGCCATCGGCCGCATGTCGCCGCCCGGCACCACCGGACCGTTCATCCGCAAGTACATCTTCCCCGGCGGCTATGTGCCGGCGATGTCCGAGGTGTTCGCCTCCACCGAGCGCGTCGGCCTGTGGGTGGACGACTGCGAGATCCTGCGCCTGCACTATTACTGGACCATCCGCGCCTGGCGGCGGAACTTCATGGCCAAGCGCGCCGAGGTGGACGCCATGATGGGCGAGCGCTTCGGCCGCATGTGGGAATTCTACCTCGCGGCGGTGGAGCTGGGCTTCCTGCACGGCTCCAACATGGTGTTCCAGCTCCTGCTCTCGCAGCAGCGCGACGACGTGCCGGTGATCCGCGACTTCATCGTCGACGAGGAGCGCGCGCTGCTGGCGCGCGAGCACCTGTGACGGCGCCGGGGGCCGCCGTGCCCCGGACCAGCGACGGCGCAGCCGGAGCGCAGAGCCGGGGTCCAGCGCACGACTCCCGCGCAGCGGGCACTATCGGCCGGCGTCACGGTTATCGTCGCCTTCGGCGCAGTCTTGCGCTGGGCCCCGGCTCTCCTTCCACTGCGCTGCGCTGCGTTGCAGTCGGCCGGGGCGCGCGCGCCCTCCTTTTCGTTCGGGGACACTGACATGACCGCCCTGCCCTTCGCCACAGACCTGCCCGCCGCCAGCCGCGAGGACTGGCTGAAGCTGGTGGAAGGCGTGCTGAAGGGCGCGCCCTATGACCGGCGCCTCGTCACGCGCAGCTATGAGGGTCTCGCCCTCGACGCGCTGCCCGCCCGCAAGCCCAACGCACCCGTGGTGGCCGGCCGCCCGGCGGGGGCGCCGTGGATCGTCTCCATGCGCGTCGACCAGGGCGACCTTGCCGACGCCAATGCCCAGGCGCTGGAGGATCTCGACGGCGGCGCCTCGGGCCTGACGCTGGTCTACCAGTCCTCGCCCCATGCCCACGGCTTCGGCCTGCCGGACGGCGCCGACCTCGCCGTGGTGCTGAAGGACGTGCTGGCCGACCTGATCGAGACCCGCATCGAAAGCGGCGCCTTCACCGGGCGCGAGGATGCCCTCGCCTTCGCCGACTTCGCCGAGGCGCGCGGCTTCGACCCGCAGGGCCTCGCCGTGTCGTTCGGCCTCGATCCGCTGGGCGACTTCGCCGCCCGGGGCACCCTGCCCATGGCCTGGCCGCTGCTCGCCAAGCGCTTCGCCGAGACCGCCGCGATCCTCAAGGCGCGCGGCTTCACCGGCCCGTTCGCGCGGGCGGACGGGGCGGTCTATCACGCCGCCGGCGCCTCGGACGCGCAGGAGCTGGCCGCCGTGCTCGCCACCATGGTGGCGTATCTCAAGGCCTTCGCCGAGGCGGACGTGCCGCTCGGCGAGGCGGCCGCCCGCATCGAGGCGGCGCTGGTGGCGGACGTGAACCAGACCGCCACCATCGCCAAATTCCGCGCCATCCGCCTGCTGTGGGGCGCCGCCGTGCGCGAATGCGGGCTCGCGGCGATCCCGCTCAAGCTGCACGCCACCACCTCCTGGCGCTCCATGTCCCGGCGCGACCCTTACGTGAACCTGCTGCGCAGCACGGTCGCCGCGTTCGCGGCCGGCGTCGGCGGGGCGGACAGCGTCACCGTGCTGCCCTTCACCCAGGCGCTGGGCCTGCCGGATGCCTTCGCCCGCCGCCTCGCCCGCAACACCCAGGTGATGCTGCTGGAGGAGAGCAACGTGCACCGCGTGGCCGATCCCGGCGCCGGCGCCGGGGCGGTGGAGGCGCACACGGACGGCCTCGCCGCCGCCGCATGGGACCTGTTCCGCACCATCGAACAGCGCGGCGGCATGGGCGACGTGCTGGAGGACCGCTGGCTCAAGGCCGAGATCGCCGAGGTGAAGGCGCGCCGCGACGCGGACGTGGCGACCCGCAAGGCGCCCATCACCGGCACCTCGGAATTTCCCATCCTCGCGCAGGAGATGCCCGAGGTGCTGGCGCCGCTCGCGGCTGAGCCCGCCCCGGTGGCGGATGGCGCGCTCGCGCCGTCGCGCGTTTCCGAAGCCTTCGAGGCGCTGCGCGACAAGGCCGAGGCCGCGCCGACGCCGCCGGCGGTGTTCCTCGCCACGCTCGGCCCGGTCTCCGCCTTCACGGCGCGGGCGACCTTCGCCAAGAACTTCTTCGAGGCGGGCGGGCTGAAGGCGGCGGTGCCGGACGGCTTCGCGGACCTCGACGCGCTCATCGCCGGCTTCAAGGCCTCCGGCACGCCCTTTGCCTGTCTCGCCTCGTCCGACGAGGTCTACGGCACGGATGCGGCCGTGGCCGCGCAGGCTCTGAAGGCGGCGGGCGCGTCCGCGGTGTGGCTCGCCGGCAGGCCGGCCGACCTCGTCAAGGAACTGGAGGCGGCGGGCGTCGGCGGCTTCATCTTCGCCGGCTGCGACGCGCTGGAGACGCTGAAGCGGGCGCAGGCGGCGGCGGGGGTGTGAGATGACGGGGAAACGGGCGATGCACGACACGACGCGGCGCCTGCGCAGGCTCGGGCTTTCGGCCGCCAGCCTCGCGCTGGCGGCGCTTCTGGCAGCCCCGGCGACGGCGCTCGCCGACAACGCCATGCGCTTCGACGGCACCTGGAGCGTGCGCACCTCCGCCGAGACGGGAAGCTGCGGCAAGAATTACGACTTCAAGCTGAACGTGAAGGGTGGCAAAGTCACCTATGCGGGATACTGGCCGGTGAATGCCGCAGGCGGCATCAGCAAGGTCGGCATCGTCAAGATGACGCTCTCGCACAATGGCGGGAAGGTGGTGGCCACCGGCCTCGCCGAAGGCGACCAGGCTTCGGGCGACTGGTCCTCGCCCGAACCGAACTGCTCGGGGTCCTGGTTCGCCAAAAGGGCGTGAGGCGGACGGGCGTGAGCCGGACCGGCGCGCGCCCGATCCGCAAGGTTGAGGCGCCTCACGGCGCCATCTGCGCGCAGGCGCTGCCGATGTCGAGGAACAGAAGATGAGCCGGATCCCCAACTTCGCCGAGATCGACTGGCGCGCGCCGGAGACCGCCGCGCCGTCCGCGGCCGCGCCCGCCTGGATGACGCCCGAGGGCATTCCGGTGAAGCCGCTCTACGGCCCGGCGGACATCGAGGGCCTCTCCTTCATCGACACCTGGCCCGGCCTCGCGCCGTTCCTGCGCGGGCCCTATGCGGCCATGTACGCCACCCAGCCCTGGACCATCCGGCAATATGCCGGCTTCTCCACGGCGGAGGACTCCAACGCCTTCTACCGCCGCAACCTCGCCGCCGGGCAGAAGGGCCTCTCGGTCGCCTTCGACCTCGCCACCCACCGCGGCTATGACAGTGACCACCCGCGCGTCGCCGGCGACGTGGGCATGGCAGGCGTCGCCATCGACAGCATCTACGACATGCGCACGCTGTTTTCCGGCATCCCGCTGGACCAGATGAGCGTGTCCATGACCATGAACGGCGCGGTGCTGCCGATCCTGGCGCTGTTCGTGGTGGCGGCGGAGGAGCAGGGCGTGCCCGCCTCCAAGCTTTCGGGCACCATCCAGAACGACATCCTCAAAGAATTCATGGTGCGGAACACCTACATCTATCCGCCCGCCCCCTCCATGCGCATCATCTCCGACATCTTCGCCTTCACCTCGAAGGAGATGCCGCGCTTCAACTCGATCTCCATCTCCGGCTACCACATGCAGGAGGCGGGGGCGACGCAGGATCTGGAGCTGGCCTATACGCTGGCGGACGGCGTCGAATACGGACGCGCCGGCGCGGCGGCTGGCCTGCCGATCGACGTGTTCGCGCCGCGTTTGTCCTTCTTCTGGGCCATCGGCATGAACTTCTTCATGGAGGTGGCGAAGCTCAGAGCCGCCCGCCTGCTGTGGACGCGCCTGATGACCGACCTCGGGGCGAAGAACCCGAAGTCCCTTCCCTTGCGCACCCACTGCCAGACCTCCGGCTGGTCGCTCACCGCGCAGGACGTGTTCAACAACGTGATGCGCACGGCCATCGAGGCGATGGCGGCGACCCAGGGCCAGACCCAGTCGCTGCACACCAACGCGCTCGACGAGGCGCTGGCGCTGCCGACCGACTTCTCGGCCCGCATCGCCCGCAACACCCAGATCCTGCTGCAGCAGGAGAGCGGCACCACCCGGCAGATCGATCTGTGGGGCGGCTCCCATTTCGTGGAGAAGCTCACCGCCGACCTCGCCGCCAAGGCGTGGGCGCACATCCAGGAGGTGGAAGCGTTGGGCGGCATGGCGAAGGCCATCGAGGCCGGCATCCCCAAGCTGCGCATCGAGGAGGCCGCCGCCACCACCCAGGCCCGCATCGACGGCGGGGCGCAGACCGTGGTGGGCGTGAACAAGTTCAAGCCGGTGAAGGACAGGCTGATCGACGTGCTCCGGGTGGACAATTCCGCCGTGCGCGCCGCGCAGATCGACAAGCTGAACCGCCTCAAGGCCGAGCGCAGCCCCGCCGAGGTGGCGGCGAAGCTGGAGGCGCTCACCAACGGCGCCGCCGGCAACGGCAACCTGCTGGCGCTCGCCATCGACGCCGCACGCGCCAAGGCCACCGTGGGCGAGATCTCCGACGCGCTGGAGAAGGTGTTCGGCCGCCACCGCGCCGAGATCCGCGCCATCTCCGGCGTCTACAAGCGGGAGGCTTCCGCCATGACCGACAAGGTGGGCAAGGTGCAGCGGCTGGTGGAGGCGTTCGAGCACGCCGAGGGCCGGCGCCCGCGCATCCTGGTCGCCAAGGTGGGCCAGGACGGCCACGACCGCGGCCAGAAGGTGATCGCCTCCGCCTTCGCCGACCTCGGCTTCGACGTGGACATCGGCCCGCTCTTCGCCACCCCCGAGGAAGCCGCCCGGCAGGCGGTGGAGAACGACGTCCACGTGGTCGGCATCTCGTCGCTGGCCGCCGGCCACCTCACCCTGGTTCCGGCGCTGAAGGCCGCGCTGGAAGCCGAGGGCCGGGGCGACATCATGGTGGTGGTGGGCGGCGTGGTGCCGCCGCAGGACTATGACGCGCTGAAGGCCTTCGGCGCCGAAGCCATCTTCCCGCCCGGCACGGTGATCGCCGACGCGGCGAAGGAGCTGCTGCACACGCTGTCCCACCGGCTGGGGCACACGCTCGAAGCGGCGGAGTGAACGGGGCGCCGCCCATCGTGCCCGGCTCCACCCTTCGCGTGCTGGAGCCGGCGCCCGGCGTGCTCGCCTTCTATGACGGGCGCATCCCCGGCGTGCGCCTGCACGGGTCGCAGGAGAACTGGCTGGACGATGGCGCCTTCGCCCTCGGCATCGCCTCCTATGCGGTGATCCATGGGGACGACGCCCTGGTCTACGACACCCACATCACCCTCGCCCACGCCCGCATCGTGCGCCGCACGCTGGAGGAGAAGGGCGCGCGGCGCATCCGCGTGGTGCTGAGCCACTGGCACGACGACCATGTGGCGGGCAACGAAGCGTTCGCCGATTGCGAGATCATCGCCAACCGCGCGACCGACGCGCTGCTGCGCGCCAACCGCGCGCGGCTCGAAGGCGGCGACCCGCCGATCAAGCCTTTGGTGCTGCCGAACCGGCTGTTCGAGGACCGCCTGTCGCTGACGGTCGGCACCCTGCCGGTGGAGCTGATCCAGATGGACATCCACAGCCGCGACGGCACGGTGGCGCTGCTGCCGGACGGGTTGCTGCTGGCGGGCGACACGCTGGAGGACCCCGTTACATATGTCGACGAGCCGGAGCGGCTCGACGCCCACCTCGCGGGCCTGAAGCGCCTCGCGGCGCTGGGTGCCGGGCGCATCCTGCCGAACCACGGCGCGCCGGACGTGATCGCTTCGGGCGGCTACCCGCCGGCCTTGATCGACGCCACCGTGCTCTATGTGGAGCGCCTGCTGCGCCTGCGGCGCGCGCCGGAACTGGCGGCGCTGGACCTTCGCGCCTTCGCCGCGGCGGCATTCGCCACCGGCGCCATCCGCCATTTCCCGCCTTACGAGGCAGTGCACCAGCGGAACGTCGCGGCAGTGCTGGCGGCCGGCTGATCGACCGCCCGCACTGAGGGGCGGGAGCAATTCCACCGGGGACATGTCCCGCCGGGGTCGTCCCTTGCTTTTCCCTGTCCGGCTACCTATGGATAAGCCGTATAAACTGGATCGGTACTGCCAGGATTGTACAGCCGGGAGTATACGGCTGAAACTATACAGTGAATCCTGGGCAGGCCGTGCGGCGGGCGGCGGAACTCTATGAAGATCAAACTGGATCGTCCGCGCCTCGCGTGGTACGTCGCGACGAAGAAGCTGTCGCAACTTCCGAAGATCATCAAGGAACGCACGCCGCAGATCATCTCCGACGAGATCTGCCGTCCCGCCCAAGGAGATGTCTTCGCCATCGTCGTGAAGTATGTGAAGTTCGGCCTGAGCGCCGACTTCCTCGCGCTGCTCGACAGTCTTTCCGCCGCCTCGGTGAATACCATCGTGGTGTGCAATGGCGCGCCCGATGCGCAGATGAAGGCGCTGCTCGCCGCCAAGGTTCACCGCATCATCGTCCGCCGCAATATCGGCCGCGACTTCGGCGCCTATCGCGCTGCGACGCTGCACCTGCACGCCCAGGGTTTCCGGCCCGCGCGCGTTATCTACCTGAACGACAGCGTCTATTACCTCGCCGGCCCCGCCCTCGACGATTTCACGCGCAAGCTCGCGGCGAGCCCCTACGACGTGGTGGGGGCGCTGGAGAACCACGCCCACAGCCACCATCTCGGCTCCTACGCCCTGTCGCTGTCCGGCGCGGCGTTCGCGGATTCCAAGATCCTGCGCTTCTGGCAGCGCTACCGGCCGTACGACCTGCGGCCCTACGTCATCAAGAAAGGCGAGCTTCGGCTCAGCAACACGCTCCGGCGCTGCGGCTACCGCTTCGACACGGTCTATGGCGCCGAAAAGCTGGCCGACCGCCTCGCCGCCATGAGCCTCGCCGAGATCGTCGACCACATGCGCTATCTGCCGCGCCACTTCCAGATCACCGGCATGGTTCCGGCACTGGGGTCGGCCGCCTCGCTGGCGAGCCTGTTCACCGATGGCGACGATGATGGCGGGTCGAACACGCGCACGCCCCCTGCGCCCCGGCTGCCGCTCGGCGCCGACGCGCGGCCCGAGGCCGCTTTGGTGAAGGCGACGCTGATCGACGCCATCATGCGCGCCGTCACCACCCACAGCCAGATCCACGAGGGGTTCGGCCTGTTCCACCGCCTGCTCGACTGCCCGCTGGTGAAGAAGGACCTGCTCCAGCGCGACATCTTCACCGAGCACCAGATGGTGGCGATCCTCGACCGCATGCCGAAGGACGAGAGCGCCACGGTGCTGCGCGAGCTCATTAACCGCGGCCGGCCCACCTATGTGCGCGGCAAGGCCCGCTTCATGATGGACCACGGACTGATCTGAGACCGGCCGGCGCGCGCGCCGGCCGGCGTCCGGGCGACGTCCCGGCCCGTCCTACTTGCCGGCCTGTCCTACTTCCCCGCCTTCGCCTGCTTGCGGGCGTCGGCGACCGCGGCCTTCAGCACGTCGAGGCCCTGGGCGCCCATCACCACCTGCTCGCCGATCACGTAGAAGGGCGTGCCGCTCTGGCCGAGCGCCTGGGCGAGCTTCATGCTCTCGTCCAAGGTGGCGTTCAGCTCGGGCGAGGAGGCCTGCTTCTCCAGCGCCGCCACGTCGATGCCGGCCTGCTTGGCGGCGGCGAAGGCCTTGGCGCGGTCCGCCTGGCCGCGCATGCCCATGAGCGCCTGGTGGAACGCCATGTACTTCTCCGGCGCCACCATGCGCACCGCCACCGCCACCTGGGCGGCTTCCACCGAGCCCTGGCCGAGCACCGGGAACTCGCGCAGCACCACGCGCAGGTTCGGGTCCGCCTTCACCAGTTCCTGGAGGTCGGCGAGCGCGCGCTTGCAGTAGCCGCAATTGTAGTCGAAGAACTCGACCAGGGTGACGTCGCCCTTGGGGTTCGCCACCACCACGCCGCGCTGGCCGTCGACCAGCACAGACCTCAGCTCCTTCACGGCCTTGGAGGCCTGCTCGGCCTGTGCGGCCTGGTTGCGGGCCTCCAGCACCGAGACCACCTCCTCCAGCACCTCGGGGTGCTTGAGCAGGTATTCGCGCACGATGGTGCCGATCTCGGTCTTCTCCGCATCGGTGAAGGCGCGCGCGGGCGAAACGAGGACGCACGCGGTGGCCGTGACCAGCACGGCGTTGCGGCAAAGACGGCCCAGGCGGGCAAGCATGAAACTCTCCATCGGCTTGAGATAAGGTCTATCGGTTGTTCTGCGCCGACTTCGGCGGCTTGAAGTTCACAAGGTCGTCGGCCTTGAGCCAGCCCGGCGTGCCGGGCGGGAAGCGCTGGCGCGCGCGGGCGGCGATCTCGCGCCCGATCTTGAAGTCGCCCGAGGCGAAATAGCCGTGCGCCGCGGCGAGGTCGGCATTGGCCACGTCGCCCTTGCGGCCATAGGCCATGGCGAGCGAGCGCCAGGCGCCGGCCGAGTTCGGATCGCGCTGGGTGGCGAGAATCAACTCGCGCAGCGCCTCCTCGTTGTAGGAGGGGTTGCCCGACTGCACCAGCGCCTGCCCGAGCATGGCGCGGATCAGCGGCGCGCCATTGGTCATCGCCACCGCCTTGCGCAGCGGCGCGATCGATTCCGGGGCGCGGGCGCTCTCCAGCAGCGCCTGCCCCTTCAGCTCGTAGAAATAGGGGTTGTTCGGCTGGCGCGCGATCAGCGCGTCGATCTGGGCGATGGCGCCGCTCACATTGCCGTAGCGATAGGCCGAGATGGCGCGGGCATATTGCGCCGGCAGCGACGTGTCCGAGAGCGGATACTTGCGCGCCACCGCGTCCGGCCGCTCCATGAAGCCCACCAGCTTGGCGCGCATCATGTCGTGGCGCTCCTGGAGCGCCGGCGGGTCCTTGGCGTCGTAATAGGGGCTCGCCTTGGCGAGCGCCTCCAGCGCGGCGATGCGCTCGCGCGCCATGGGATGGCTCAGGAGGTAGGGGTCGATGCGCTGGCTCAGGAACAACTGGTCGTCCTGGAAGCGCTGGAAGGTCTCGATCATGCCGCGCGCCGATTGCTGCGTGGCATTGAGATAGGAGACGGCGGAGCGGTCGGCGGCCTGCTCCTCGCCGCGCTGGTAGGTGAGCAGCGAGCGGCGGATCATCTCCTGCGGCGCGGTCATGCCGGCCGCGGCAATGCTGCCCATGTCGCGCCCGCCGACACCCGCCGCCGCGCCCGCGGCGACGCCCGCGCCCGCCAGCAGCATGGCGACGATGGCCATGGTCTGCGCCCCGGCGATCTGTTCGCGCATGCGGGCGAGATGGCCGCCGGCGATATGGCCCGCCTCGTGCGCCAGCACGCCGATGATCTGGTTCGGCGTCTTGGAATCCATCAGCGCGCCGGTATTGACGAAGATGCGCTTGCCGTCCGCCACGAACGCGTTGAACGAGCGGTCGGAGATCAGCACCACCTCGACATTCTGCTGCGCGAGGCCCGCCGCCTTGAGGACCGGGCGGGTATAGTCGCGCATCAGCGCCTCGATCTCGGTGTCGCGGATGGTCGGCGGCCCCTTCGGCTGCGAGGTGCCGGACTGCGCCGCCGCCTCATGCAGCGGCAGCGCCGCGAGGGACGCCGCGCACAGGATGCGGGCGAAGGCGCGCAGGCCGGCGCGTGCCGCGCCCGGCGCAGGAGAAGGAGAACGCAGGCCGATCATGGAAGCGTGCTTCGTCCGTTCCGTTTCCGCCCCGAGGCCGGAGCTTTATGGGTCCAGGGCCCGCGCGCCGGAGCGCCACAGGCGGTTGAGCGAGGTCCGGTGCCGCCTGAACCCCACGCCCGACGCCGCGGACCGCACGTCCGCCTTGGCGCCCGGCAGCCCGCGCGCTACGAGAGGGGACACTGGCCTCCGCATGGCGCCGGGTCAATGCGCCCGTCGTCACGTTGGAGCGACCTCGCCTACGGACAGACAGATTGCGGCGGCAAGACGGCGCCCCGCGCGCGCCGTGCCGCCGCCCGCAAGGAAGTGAACGCCGATGCATGCTCCCGGCCCGCGCCCCGTCACCCCCTCCCGGCGCAGCGCCGTCGCCCCCTTCATGGTCATGGACGTGATGGCGCGCGCCGCGCGCATCGAGGCCACGGGCGGCAAGGTGATCCACCTGGAGGTGGGCCAGCCCGCCGCCCCTGCCCCGCTGGTGGCCCGCAATGCCGCCGCCGCGGCGCTGGCCGCCGGCCAGGTGGGCTACACCACCGCGCTCGGAATCCCGGCGCTGCGCGCCCGCATCGCGCGCCATTATGCCGACGCCTACGGCCACGCGCTCGACCCGGAGCGGGTGGTGGTGACGAGCGGCTCCTCGGCCGGCTTCATCCTCGCCTTTCTCGGCCTGTTCGAGGCCGGCGACCGGGTCGCCATCGCCGCCCCGGGCTATCCGCCCTACCGCCACGTGCTCAGCGCGCTCGGCTGCGAGCCGGTGCTGATCGAGACCCATGCGGAGGACCGCCACGCGCTCACCCCGGAGCAGCTGCGCCGGGCGCACAGGCAGGCGCCGCTCGCCGGCGTGCTGGTGGCGAGCCCGGCCAACCCCACCGGCACCATGATGGACCGCGCGGCGCTCGCCGCTTTGATCGACTGCGCGCGGGAGCTGTCCATCGCCTTCATCTCGGACGAGATCTATCACGGCCTCGACTATGCCTTTCCGGCGGTGACGGCGGCGGAGTTCGGCGACGACGTCACGGTCATCAATTCCTTCTCCAAATACTTCTGCATGACCGGCTGGCGCGTGGGCTGGATGGTGGTGCCGCCCGCTCTGGTGCGCACCATGGAGCGGCTGCAGCAGAACCTCTCCATCTCCGTGCCGACGCTCTCCCAGATCGCCGCCGACGCCGCCTTCGAGGGCCGCGCCGAGATGGAGGCCATCAAGCAGAGCTATGTGGAGAACCGGCGCATCCTCACGCAGGGCCTGCCGAAGGTGGGGCTGACGCGCTTCCTGCCGGCGGACGGCGCCTTCTACCTCTACGCCGACGCCTCGGACTTCACGTCCGATTCCCTCGACTTCGCCACGCGCCTGCTCGACGCCGCCCATGTGGCGCTGACGCCGGGGGTGGATTTCGACCCGTTCCGCGGCCACCAGTATCTGCGCATCTCCTATGCCGGAGCGGCGGCCGACATGCACGAGGCGGTGGCGCGCATCGGCGCCTTCCTCGCCAAGGGGTGACCACGCGGGGCGTCCCGCCGCCATGATGTCGCGCGAATTGATGCTAGTCTTGAGGCCATGAGCCGCCTGTCAGACCAGATCGTCGAGATCACCCCGGACGTGCTGCTGAAGGCCTATGCCTGCGGCATCTTCCCCATGGCCGAGAGCGCGGACGATCCGGGCCTCTACTGGATCGAGCCCGAGCGGCGCGGCATCATCCCGCTGGACGCCTTCCAGGTGTCCTCCCGGCTCGCCCGCACGGTGCGCTCGGACAAGTTCGAGGTGCGCGTCGATACCGACTTCGACGGCGTCATCGACGGCTGCGCCGAGCCGCAGGAGGGGCGCGAGAAGACCTGGATCAACGAGCGCATCCGCCGGCTCTATGGCGAGCTGTTCCAGCGCGGGCGCTGCCACACGGTGGAGGCCTGGCGCGACGGGCGGCTGGTGGGCGGGCTCTACGGCGTGCGGCTCGGCGGCGCGTTCTTCGGCGAGAGCATGTTCCACCGCGAGCGCGACGCCTCGAAGGTGGCCCTGGTGCACCTGGTGGGCCGGCTCAGGGCGGGCGGCTTCCGCCTGCTCGACACCCAGTTCGTCACCAGCCACCTGAAGAGCTTCGGCGCGCTGGAGGTCTCCCGGCGCCAGTATCATCGCCTGCTCGACCAGGCGCTCCAGACCGAGGGCGACTTCTACCGCTGGCCCGCCGCGGTGTCGGGGATGGGCGCCTTGCAGCCCACCAGCCAGACGTCATAGATCGGGTGCTCCACGCCGTGGAGGCCCGGGCTGGAGGCGAACATCCAGCCGGTGAAGATGCGCCGCGCCTCGCCCTTGGGCGTCACCTCGTTCACCTCGGCGAAGGCGGTGGTGTTCTGCTGCTCCGTGGCCGGGCGCGTGTAGCACACGCGCGGCGTCACCTGCAGGCCGTGCTCGTTGGGGAACTGCACCGTCTCGCCGATGGCGACGTCGAAGGTGCGGATGCGGCCGGTGATCTTGTCGAGCCCGGCGAACACGGCGAAGCCGTTGGCGATCTTCACCGAGGGCGGCTGCACCACCACCACGTCGCCGTCCGGCGAGGTCTCGACCTGCGGGCCGGCGGCGGGCGGCGCCGGCTGGGCCGGAGGCGCGGCCTGCGGGCGCGGCTGCACGGGCTGGCGCGGCACGAGGCCGCCCGGCGGCGGCGGGGCCTGCTGGGATTCGATGCCCTGGCGCTGGGTCTGCGCGACGGCCGCAGGGGACGCGAGGCCGATGCCGGCGGCGGCCGCAAGAGCCACCGCGGCAAACGATGCCGCCGAACGACGTGTCGCTATGAGACGATAGGAAATCCGCACCACCGTCCTATTCGCCCGGCGTCCAGGCCTTGTAGTCGCCGGTGACGCGCGGCCGCATGCCGCCGGCGAGCACGGAGCCCTTGGGGCGATAGGCGCCCGGGGTGCCGGTCATGTTGCGGCGATGCGGCTTCTGCCAGTCGCGCGGCGCGTAGCTCTCGTCGCTGGGCGGCGTGTCCACGCGGTGGTGGATCCAGCCCCACCAGCCGGGCGGAATGGTCGAGGCATCGGCATAGCCGTTATAGATCACCCAGCGGCGCTCGAAGCCGAGCGCCGGGTCGATGGCGCCGCCCTTGGTGCGGTAGTAGCGGTTGCCGAAGGCGTCGTCGCCCACATGCTCGCCGAACCGCCGGGTCCACCACCAGGTGCCCACGGTCTGCTTCTCCCACCAGGTGAAGATATAGAGCAGAAGGGTCTTCACAGCGCTTTCGCCTCGCTTGCGACGTCGGCCGGGAACATGCCACCTCGCCTTGGCCCTGTCCACCGGCGACACGCGCGCAGTCTCAGGGCACGAACAGAAGCATCACATAGACCACGAACACGATGAGATGGACGATGCCGGTGAGCGCATTGGTGCGCCCGGTGCCGAACGAGAGGATGCACAGCACGAAGGTCAGCACCATGAGCGTGCGGTCCTCGGGATCGAGGCCGAGCACCATGGGCTTGCCGATATAGATGCTGATCGCCGCCATGGCCGGAATGGTCAGCGCGATGGTGGCGAGCACCGAGCCGAGCGCGATGTTGAGGCTGTGCTGGAGATGGTTGCGCGCCGCCGCCCGCACCGCGCTGATGCCTTCCGGCATCAGCACCAGCGCCGCCAGCAGCGCGCCCTTCACCGCGTCCGGATCGGCGAGCTGGAACTGGCCGAGGAAGGTCTCCACCCCCGCCGCCACATGGCGCGCGAGCGCCACCACCGCGCCGAGGCTGAGCAGCAGCATCACCAGGGCGACGGTGAAGCGCCTCCCGTCCGGCATCCCGCTCCCGTGGCCGGGCTGCTGGGCGCCGAAGTGCTCGGCGTAGCGCACCGTCTGCATGTAGAGGAACAGGCAATAAAGCCCGATCGAGACGAACGCCATGTAGACCAGCTGGAACGGCGTGAACGTGCCGCGGGTGTGGGCGTGGGTCTCGTTGGGCAGGATCAGCAGCATCACGCCGAGGGCGATGATGACCGAGAGATAGCCGGTGACGCCCTGCTGCGCGATCTCCTGCTCGCGGTGCTTGAAGCCGCCCAGCAGCAGGCACAGGCCGACGATGCCCGAGGTGACGATCATGATGACCGAGAGCACCGACTCGCGGGCGAGCGTCGGGTTGTTCTCCTGGTAGAGCATCAGGGAGGCGATCACCGACACCTCGATGACCGTCACCGATAGCGTCAGCACCAGCGTGCCGAACGGCTGGCCTAGGCGCGAGGCCACCACGTCCGAATGGGCCACGGTGGCGAAGGCGGCCCCGGCGAGCAGCACGGTCGCCAGAAGGCTCAGCGCGGTGGCGGCGGGCCCATGGTTCTCCGGCGCGAGGTCCGGCCAGACGATGAGCGCAAGCGCCAGTCCGAGCGCCAGAACGGGGAAGGCATAATGCGCCGGCGCGATCCGGTGTCCGCTCACATCCGCCTCCGGTTCAGGAACGGCGGCGGTCTCGCACATCACGCCGCAGTGCACAAGCGTTCCGGAGCGACACGCGGCAACCCCAAGGCCGCGTAGCGGGCGCTAGGGCGCGGGGCTGAATCCCTTTCCCTTGCGTTCGGCGAGAAGGCAGAGATAGGCGCTGGCGAGCGTCGCGCCGGCGAGCGCCGTGATCTCCGCATGGTCGTAGGGCGGGGACACCTCGACCACGTCGAACCCCTTGAGATTCAAGGCGCCGAGGCGCCGCAGGCAGGACACCGCCTCGCGCGTCGAGAGCCCGGCGCAGACCGGCGTTCCGGTGCCGGGGGCAAAGGCCGGGTCGAGCGCGTCGATGTCGAACGTCAGGTAGCAGGGCGCATCGCCCACGCGGGCGCAGATGCGCGCGGCGAGCGCTGCCGGGCCCATCTCCCCGGCGGTGAGCGCATCGATGATCTCGATGCCGTAGCTCTGCGGCGCGTGGGTGCGGATGCCCACCTGCACCGAGCGCTCGGGCAGGATCAGGCCGTCCTTCACCGCGCGGGTGATCATGGTGCCGTGGTCCACCCGGTCGCCGGCATCGTCCCAGGTGTCCTGGTGGGCGTCGAACTGCACCAGGGCCACCGGCCCGCCGAGCCGCTCGGTCAGCGACTTGAGCAGGGGATAGGTCAGGAAGTGGTCGCCGCCGAGGGTGACGAGATGGCTGCCGCGGGCATAGTGCGCCGCCGCCTGCGCGGCGATGGCGGCGGGGATGCCGGCCGGCAGGCCGTAGTCGAACACGCAGTCGCCCGCATCCGCCACGTCGAGCGCCGCGAACGGGTCGAAGCCGAACGGGTAATAGGGATCGCCGTCGAGGATGGTGGAGGCGGCGCGCAGCGCGCGCGGGCCGAAGCGGGTGCCGGGCCGGTTGGAGACCGTCACGTCGAGCGGCACGCCCCACACCACCACCTCGGCGCCACCGCCGTCGCGGGCGTAGCGCCGGCGCAGGAACGAGGCGGCGCCGGAATAGTTCGGCTCGGTCGACTGGCCGAAGCGGAAGCCGGGATCGAGCGCCCGGTCGACGGGACGGGGCATTGTGGGGTCGGCCATGGCAGGTCTCCTCGGACGGCCGGACGCAGGGCCGTGCCGCCTTGAGACTGATATCCCGCCGTCCCGGTGATGATCCAGAGCCGCGTTCCGCCGGCCGCCTGCGACACTGCCACCCCCCGGCTGAGGCAGCGGTTCCCCATTGCCGCCGTCGGCGTTTCGTTTAGCTTGGCAATCCCAGCGGGCGACATGGGCGATGAAGCAACCTGGACGCGATGATGCTTGATGTTCCCACGCTCTTCCTGACGGCGACCCTCCTGAGTCTGCTGGTGGGGGCGATGCAGGCGGTTGCCTGCGTGCGGGCGGAATCGGAGGCGCTGTCCCATTGGGCCGGCGCCAGCCTGTGCTTCGGCGCCGGCTGCTTCATGGTGTTCCTGCGCGCCTCCGTTCCGCTTGAGCTGTCGGCCCTGGCCGGAAACGGGCTGATCTTCCTCGGCCTCGGCCTGGTGCTCTCGGGCGTGCGCGTGTTCGACGGGCGCACGCCGCACCTGTGGCTGGTGACCGCGGCCGCCGGCTTCGGCACCGCGCTGCTGGCCGCGACGTTCGCCTTCGGCGACCAGGCCGCGGCGCGCATCGCCATCGTCTCGCTGATCGTCGCCGCCTGGGCCGGCATGGGTTGCGTCATCCTGCTGCAGTCGGAGGCCGGCGTCCCGGTCGTCTCGCGGACGATCGCCGCCGTTCTGATGTGCAGCTTCGCCCTGCTCCATTTGGCGCGCGCCGCCGGCGTGCTGAGCGGCGCGCTCTCCCCCGACGCGGCCATGAGCGGCAATCCCCAGGCCGTCCTGCTGATGCTGGCGATCTGCCTCGCCGTCGCCTGGGGAATGGGCTCGCTGTTCATGGTGCTCGACCGGCTGGCATCTCATGATGCGCTCACCGGCCTCGTGAACCGCCGCATGACGCTGCAGCGCGCGCGGATGCTGCTCGAGGAGGCGCAGGTCAAGCGCCGGCCGCTCTCGGTGCTGATGGTGGACCTCGACCATTTCAAGTCCGTCAATGACCGGTTCGGCCACCATATGGGCGATGATGTCCTGCGGGCGTTCGCCCGATGCGCCCGCTCGGCCCTGCGCGCCGGCGACTTCATCGGCCGCTACGGCGGCGAGGAATTCTGCGTGGTGCTGCCGGGCGCCGATACGGGCACGGCGCGGATCGTGGCCGAGCGCCTGCGCACGGTGGCGCAGTCGCAGATGCCGCCGATCGGGGGCCGGGAGATCCCGGTGAGCGTGACGATCGGCACGGCGAGCTTCGTCCCGGCCGTCTTGCCGGGCCATGAGATCGCGTGCGGCGACATGGAGGACCTGATCCAGCAGGCCGACCATGCGCTCTACGAGGGCAAGCGCCTCGGCCGGAACCGGGTGATCACCTTCTCGCCGTCAGGCACCCCCGTCTTCGAGATCAACGCCGCCCACGCCTGCGCCTGACACCGCCCGCCTATTCCGGCGCGAGGCGCCCTTCGAAGAGCACCGGACCCGGCGCATCCCCCGCTGCCGTTCCCTGGGCCGGACCCAGCGTGACGGCCAGGGTCGCCCTGCCGAGCGCCCCCCGGTCGACCGCGCCGAGGGCGGGCGTGCGCACCGCGAGGCCCGCCGAGAACGAGCCAAGCCGCACCGCCTGCTCGCCCTTCGGCCGCAGCCACAGATGATAGGCCATGCCCTCCGGCGGCGGCGGCGCGAAGGCCCGCACGAACACCACCCCGCTCTCCGGATCGACCCGCACCGTCACGGCGGGCGCCGCCTGCGCCTGCAGCACCGCCACATAGTCCCCCACGCGCGGCCACACCCATTGGCGATACGCCGTGAGCCCGCCGAGCCCGACGGCGATGATGGCGAGAAAGGCCGCCGCGGCACGCCAGATGGCGGCGTCCGGCGTCGGCCGGCGGGCCGGCTCGGCTTCGTCCTGCAAGGCCGCTGCGGGCGCTTCCGCCGCCGGACCGACCGCCGACGGGTCTTGCGGCAGCGAGGCGGCGGCATCCTCCAGCGCCCCGGCGCCCGCCGGAACGGCCTCCGCCGCCGCCGCAACCGCGATCTGCGGTTCCGCGCGCGCAGCCTCCGGCAACGGCGGATCGGCAGGGACGGGAAGGTCTGGAGCCGGGGGGACAAGAACGGGAGCCCCTAGGCCTGCGCCGGCGAAGGCGGGAGAGGCCGGCGCCTGCGTGGTCCCGTCGACAGCCGGCGGCGTGAAAACAGGAGGCGGCGCCATTCCGGATGGTGCTGTGCCTGAGAGCGCTTCGCCCGCGTCCGGCGGCGCGAGAACGGAGCAACGGCCTTCCGGGGCTTTGCCCGCCGCCGGAGGGGCGTCCGGCGCCTCGGGCTGGACGGGCGCCCCCTCCGCAGCCGGCGGCGGGGCGAGAGCGGCGGCGGCAGGCGGCGGCGGAGCCGCGGGAGCGGAGCGGGACCAGCGCGCGGCGATGCGGCCAAGCAGACCGATCCGCGCCGCGCGCAGCGGCTCCGGCGCGGAGGCGGCGCCGGCGGCGCCGGCTCGGTCTGTGTCCTGCGCGGGCGGGAGTGCCGCAGCCGGTGCGGGCGCAGGTGAGGCCGCAGGTGTGGGCGAAGGTGTGGGCGCGGCCGGCCCATCGCGCCCTGGCTTCGCCCCCTGCCCCAGCGCTTGCGCCGGCGGCGCCGCGGCAGGCGCGGACATGAGCCGGACAGCGGGCGCGGCACGGGGCGCGAGCGCGGCGGCGGTGCCGCCGGACGGCGCGGCGGCGGGTGCCGCGCGCAGCTCGGCCTCCAGCTGGTCAAGGCCGGCCAGGAGGCCCTCCCATTCCGCCTCGATGGCCTCGCTCATGGCCTTGAGCGCCGCGGTCCGGTCCAGCGGCGGCGGCGCCGGCACGGCCGCGAGGGCGGCGCGGCTGCCCGCTTCGGACACCACCGCCACCGACGGCGGAGGCGGGGCGCCCTGCCGGGCGAGGGGGCCTTGGGGAACCGGGGCCGGCGCCCCGCCTCTTGCCGTGGATGCAGGCGGCGCCGACCGAACTGGGGGCGCCGGCGCAGGCTCCGGCGCGGCAGGCGCTGTGGGCGGCGGCAGTGCGGCGAGGATGGAGGCGAGCAGCGCGGGCGGCGGCGTGACCGGCACCGACAATTCGTGCAGCGGCGCGAGCCGGCGCTCCCAGTTGCGCACCAGGCCCGCGAACTGGGCATCGGTGCGCAGGCGTTCGCGCGCCGCCTCGCGCCCGGCGCGGTCGAGCGTGCCCAGCACATACTCGGCCGCGAGCGCGCGATCGTCTTCGTTCGCCTTCGGCGTCACGGGCGACGGGCGAGGCACGTCGCGATCTCGCTGCCGCTGCGGGCGAGCCAGGCCTTCACGGTGGCCACGGGCGCGTCGAAATAGACCGAAAGGGCCTCCCGGCTCCAGCCGTCGTTATAAGCGAGCAGCACCATGCGCCGCCGTTCCTCGGAGAGCGCGCCGAGCGCGCCGAGAAGGCGCCGCAATGCGGGGCTGCGCTCGCGCCGGAGCGGATCGACCGCGCCCTGCGGGGCGTCGAACGGCTCGAAGACGACGGTCTCGTCGCGCGAGCGGGCGACATCGAGCGCGCTGGCGCGGGCGATCGCCACCAGCCAGGCAACGGGATCGTCCGAGGTCTGATAGTCGGCGGCCCAGGCATGGATGCGCAGGAAAGCGAGCCGCATGGCCTCGCCCGCACGGTCCGGCCGCCGCAGAAGGCGCAGCACGATGCCATAGAGCTTGGCGCCCGACAGGCGATAAAGTTCGGCCAACGCGCGCCGGTCGTCCTCCGCGACCCGCGCAATCAGATCTTGGACCTCGCGGGTGAGCGCCATGGCGACCTCGTGTTCCGTTGGTCGCCGGCAACTCTAGCGGCGCAGTTGCCGCTTGTCGTCACGCCAAATGGGGGAACCGAGGCCTTAAAATAGAAAATTTCCCTTGTTGCACCGCAACTTCGCTACGTCGCTACCTACTCTCGCGCCCTGCAACCAGGCGTTTAGGGACGGACCGCCTCGGCAGTCCGCCAGGCCGCACGGCGCGGGCGCGCCTCGACCTTGGCGGAGCGGTCGAGTTCGCCGGCCGCCTCCACCAGAGCGAGGTCGGCCTCCGCCTCGGCGAGGGC
Organism: Xanthobacter tagetidis; assembly: GCF_003667445.1. Lineage (GTDB taxonomy): Bacteria > Pseudomonadota > Alphaproteobacteria > Rhizobiales > Xanthobacteraceae > Xanthobacter > Xanthobacter tagetidis. The sequence goes on from NZ_RCTF01000019.1 coordinate 89,521, forward strand.
GGCACTCGCCTCCTCCCGCTGGGTCTTCAGCTCGCCCACCGAGTGAGTCAGATTGTCGCGGCGGTTGCGCGCGGCCATGGCGAGCGGCGGATAGGCGAAGTGCCGCGGATCGGTCATGCCGGAGCGGCGTTCCTCGGCGGCGATGTCGCGGTCGAGGTCGAGCGCCATGCGTTCGAACTCGCTGATCATCATGTCGATCTGCGCCAGGCGGCGGCGCTTGTCGTCGATCTGGAACCTCTTGGCGCGGATCAAAGGCTCTCGCGACTTCATCACCGTCAACTCCGGACACGCTGCAGGAGAAGGCCGCGGCAGGCGCTTTGGACCCTCGATCCTGCAGAGAATGTCCCATTGCGGTTGCCCGTTGGTTACCGCCGCCGCAGAGAAATGAAGAAAATTGCCGGAACCTCCGCCACGGCAACCAATCGTTTACCGCCTTCGTTAATCATGGCTGCAAGGGTCGGGTGACGCGTGTTGCGCCGCCCGGCCGGCGTCCGGGGGAACTCGGGCGGGGGCTGATCGCGTAGGGGGGCGTGCGGAAAGACTTAAGTGCTTGGAACAGAGTCAGTCTTGACTCCCGTGCACAAGGATTTTTCCGCACACCCTTGTGGAAGAGAATCGGTTTCTGTTAACGATTCTACAGACCTAACGCGAATCACCCGTCGCCCGAGCACGCGAAAGGCGGCCCAGGCCGTCTTTCGAGCAGTTGCGAGGAAAGGGATTGCCATGCGCGTCTTGCTCATCGAGGACGACAGTGCGACGGCCAAGGGCATCGAATTGATGCTGAAGACCGAGAGCTTCAACGTCTATACGACCAACCTCGGTGAGGAAGGGGTCGACCTCGGCAAGGTCTACGAATACGATATTATCCTGCTCGACCTCAACCTGCCGGACATGTCCGGCTTCGAGGTCCTGCGCTCGCTCCGGGTGGCGAAGGTCAAGACGCCGATCCTGATCCTCTCCGGCCTCGCCAACACCGAGGACAAGGTGAAGGGCTTCGGCTTCGGCGCCGACGACTACCTCACCAAGCCGTTCCACAAGGACGAGATGGTGGCGCGCATCCACGCCATCGTGCGGCGCTCGAAGGGCCATGCCCAGTCGGTGATCCAGACCGGCGACCTGATCGTCAACCTCGACACCAAGACGGTGGAGGTGGAAGGCAACCGGGTGCACCTGACCGGCAAGGAATACCAGATGCTGGAGCTGCTCTCGCTCCGCAAGGGCACCACCCTCACCAAGGAGATGTTCCTCAACCATCTCTACGGCGGCATGGACGAGCCCGAACTGAAGATCATCGACGTGTTCATCTGCAAGCTGCGCAAGAAGCTCGCGAACGCCTCCGCCGGCAAGAACTACATCGAGACGGTATGGGGCCGCGGCTACGTGCTGCGCGAACCGATGCTCGGCACCGAGCGCATCGCCGTCTGATCCCTCCGCGCCTTCCCTCGCACGACAAAAGCGCCCCACCCTTCCGGGTGGGGCGCTTTTGTTTCGGCCGGCCTGTTTGCCGGCCTACCTGCTGGCCTACTTGCCGGCCTTGGCCTTCTCGGCCTTGGCGAGCCACGCCTTCATGAAGGCGATCTCCTCCTCCTGGGCCTTGATGACGGCCTCGGCCAGCTTGCGGATCTCAGGGTCCTTGCCGAAGCCGAGTTCGATCTTCGCCATCGCCACCGCCCCCTCATGGTGCGGGATCATCCCGCGCACGAAGTCGATGTCGGCATCGCCCGAATAGGCGATGTCCATGTCCTGGTGCATGCGCGCGCCCGCCGCCTTGAAGGCGGCGGTGGACGGGCTGTCGGCGGGCGCCGCGGCGGCGTGGCCGCCGCCATGGCCGTCGTGGCCCGGCATCGCCGCCTGGGCGAAGGCCGTTGACGGCCCGAGGGCAAGGGAGCCAGCGACGAGGCCGGCAACGAGACGGGCGGCGGCACCACGGCGCGCCGGAGGCATGGGGGACCGCATGGGGTCTCTCCTCGAAAAATGACAGGGAACGATCCGGCGCCCGAAAGGCCGGCGCCGCGGGCCGTCAGCCGCGCGCGCGGGGCGGCGGCAGCGCCACCTCGGCCGGGTGCGCCGCCGGATCGGGCGCCTCGCGCGGGACCAGCCGGACGACCCTCGCAGGATCGGGCAGGACCATCGCGTCCGCCGGGACGAGCGTGTGGCACACGGCGCCGCAGGCGGGCATGCGACAGCAGCCCGCGCCGTCGCGGCCGCAATCGCCGGCGGGGGCGGGAAACGTCACGGCCACCAGGGCCTGGGCGGTGCCTGAAATTGCGGTGTCCGGCGTCGACGGCGCGGACGCATCCGCCGGCGCGCGCCGGATGGCGGCCGGGGCGACGAACGGGACCGCCGCTGGACCACCATGGGAGATTTGCGCCGCTTCAGGGGGCCATTCGGCGCTGGTCCCGCCTTCCGCGGCTGTCGCGGAGGCGTGCGGGCATCCGCCATGGGCGCGCGCCGGCATGGAGCCGAGATGAAGCCCCGCCGCGACCAGGACCATCAGCGCCAGAAGCCTGAAAAGCCGCATCAATTCCGTCCCGTCAGGCGGCGGTGAGCGTCACCGTGTCGCCGTCCTGCACGAACCCCACCGCCATCGCGCATTCGCGCGCCAGCATGCCGGCATAATAGGGCTGGACCACATGGGCATCCAGCCCGCCTTCCGGCGTCGCTCCGCCGATAAGCGCCTCTATTCCCTGCGGAATTCTTGCGCTGACGCCGGTCGACACGAGCCGGAACCCCATCGCGTCCCCCGCCCCCACCGGATTGACCACGATGGCCCCGCCGCGCGGAATGGTGGTGGTGGCGAGCAGAACCAGATTCAGCAGCAGTTTCACGCGGTTCTTCGGCAGAAGCTCGCGCGGCAGCTGCCAGTCCACCCGGGTGCGCTCGTCCTCGATCATCCCCCGAACCACCTGCTCGGCATCGCCGAGATCGAGCCGCGCTCCCACCGACCCCGCCGCCCCGAAGGCGAGGCGGGTGAACTGGAGCCGCGCCGACGCCTGCCGCGCGCTCTTGGCGATCAAATCGAGCGCCACCTCGCGCATGTCGGCAGCGTCTTTGTCTTCAAGCACTTCCACCCCGTTCACCACCGCCCCCACCGGACTGATGACGTCGTGGCAGACCCGCGAGCACAGCAGCGCGGCGAGATCGAGCGCGGAAACCTCGGGCGCGGGGCCTGCGGCTTTGGTGGACATGGCGGCTCCCGCGGGGTGGCGGACCGGCGCGGCGCCCGGTCCCAGAGCGGCCGGCGTCCGCCCGAATCCTCAAGGGCAAGGTCGGCTCTGATACAACGGAGCCGGTGCGGCAGGCAAACCACCACCCTTGGTGGCCCCGGAGCGCCGTCGACGCGATCCGGCAAGGGTGCTACGAGGCGCCCATGACCGAGCCCCTCCCGCCGCCCCGCGCGCCCCTTCCCACGGATTCCCCGCTGCTGGCGGGCCTTGCCGCCGCTGCGCTCGACGCCGGCGTCGCCATCCGCCGCATCGAGGCGGAGGGCTTCACCGCCGAGGAGAAGGCCGACCGCAGCCCCGTCACCAAGGCGGACCGGGAGGCCGAGACCATCATCTGCGCCCACCTCGCGCGCCTCGCGCCGGGCGTGCCGGTGGTCGCCGAGGAGGCCATGGCCGCGGGGGCGCAGGTGGAGCCCGGCGCCCGCTTCTTCCTGGTGGACCCGCTGGACGGCACCCGCGAGTTCCTGTCCGGAAACGGCGAATACACCGTGAACATCGCTTTGGTGGAGGATGGCCGGCCGGTGCTCGGCATCGTCTATGCCCCCGCGCTGGCGCTGCTCTATGCCGGCCGGCCCGGTGCCGCCTTCCGCGCGATCCGCGCCCCCGGCGCGCCGGTGGATGCGCAGGACTGGGAGCCGATCGGCTGCCGTCAGGTTCCGCAAGGGCCGATCTGCGTCGCCACCAGCCGCTCGCACGGCGATCCCGTCACCGACGCCTTCGTCGCCCGGCACGAGGTGGCGGAGATGATCCCCGCCGGCTCCGCGCTCAAGTTCGGCCTCTTGGCGGAGGGCAAGGTGGACCTTTATCCGCGCTTCGGCACGGTGATGGAGTGGGATACCGCCGCTGGCCATGCCTTGGTGAACGCCGCCGGCGGCCGGGTGACCCGCCCTGACGGCTCGGCGCTCACCTACGGGCACAAGGATGCCGGGTTCAAGGTCAACGGCTTCCTGGTCTGGGGTGCGGGCCGCGCGCCGGCCTGATATCCCGGCGGCACCCGGTTAAGGGAGCGATAATCCGTATCGGCGATGGTGATTGCTGTGCGATAGGACGGCAAAACCCGCACGGCGCCTCACGGGCGTCACACTACGTGCCACAATGTTCTTCGATTCGAGGCGCGCCGCGCGCCCCGGCGATGCCCACCGTTGGAGCCGCCATGTCCCTGGTCCAGAGCCTGCGCCCGTTCCGCCTGAGCCCCGCCACCCTGCTCGTGGCGCTCGGCCTCGCCTTCGCCGCCATCGGCCCGGCGGCCGCCCAGCAGCAGCCGACGCCGCAGACCTATTCGACCAACGAACTGGTCAGCAAGGGCCATTCCTTCTTCGGCTCGATCTCGCGCGGGCTCGCCTTGTCGATCGAGAAGGCGGTGAGCCAGTGGGGCCAGCCCAACGGCTACATCCTCGGCCAGGAAGGCGCCGGCGCCTTCATCGGCGGGCTGCGCTACGGCGAAGGCGTGCTCTACACCCGCAACGCCGGCGACCTGAAGGTCTACTGGCAGGGTCCGTCGGTGGGCTGGGACTTCGGCGGCGACGGCGCCCGCACCATGATCCTGGTCTACAACATGCGCAGCGTGGACGACATCTTCCGCCGCTTCGGCGGGATTTCGGGCTCGGCCTATCTGGTGGCCGGCTTCGGCATGACGGCGCTCGGCGCCGACGGCATCGTGGTGGTGCCGATCCGCTCGGGCGTCGGCGTGCGCCTCGGTGCCAATCTCGGCTACCTCAAATTTACCTCCACCCCCACCTGGAACCCTTTCTGAGCCAGGACCCGCCCGCCGCTCTGGCGGGCGCCAGCGCGGCGTGGCATGAAAGAGCCCTCGTGGAGCGATAAGGGCGCGTGCGCGGGTGATCGAGCAGATCCTGTATTTCCTTCTGGGTGTCCTCCTCGCGACGCTCGTGGCTCTGCTCGTGCTGCCGGCGGTCTGGCACCGCGCCGTGCGCCTCACAACGCGCCGCGTCGAGGCGGCGGTGCCGGTCTCGCTGTTCGAGATCCAGGCCGACAAGGACCAGCAGCGCGCCTTCTTCGCCCTCAGCCAAAGGCGGCTGGAACTGCAGGTGGACGAGCTGCGCGCCACCATCGTCGCCCACGCCGCAACCATCGAGACCCAGCGCCAGCGCACCTTCGAGCTGGAGCAGATCGTCGCCGACCTCAGCCGCACCGGTGACAGCGCGGCCGCCGTCAGCGCGGAGCGGGCCGTGCTGATCGGCGAGCTTCAGGACCAGGTGAGCGACCTGACGGCGCGCGGCGCCGGCCTCGACCAGGACCTTTCGGCCGCGCGCGAGACCATCGCCGCCCAGGAAGCCGCGGTGGCGCAATTGAATGCCCGCGTCGCCGAATTGACGGCGACCCTCGCCGATCGCGAAGCGAGCCTTTCCCAGGAGCTGGGCCGCGTGGCCGACCTGGAGGCGGAAGCCGCGCTCCTCACCACCAATCTCACCGCCACCACGCACCGCCTGGAGACCACGACCACCGCGCTGGAATCCGAGCGCGACGGCACCGCGCGCCTGTCGGCCGAGCTGGAGCGCGTCCGGGCCGAGCTTGCGGATGCGAAGGCGCTCGGCGCTGCGCGGGGCGAGGAGATTGCCCGGCTTTCCACCGAGTTGGAGCGCACCACAAGCGAGCTTGGGGCGGCGCGCACCGATCTCGACGCCACCCGCTCGGTGGTCCACGCCTTCGAGCACCGCCGCGCCAGCGAGTTCGCCGATGCCGAAGCGGAAACCCGCCGCATCGCCGCCGACCTCGATCGCCTGCGCGCCGACCATTCGCTGATGGAGGACGCGCTGGTGCGCGCCCGCTCCGTCACCGGGCCGAGCGAGGCGCCGCCGCCGCCCGCCGACCTCGGGCCGGTCAAGGACGCGCTCGCCGATCTCGCCGCGCGGGTCGTCGCCCTCACCGCCCGCATGGAGGGCGCGGCCTCGCCCCTGCCGGCGCTCATCGGCAGCGCGGACGGCGGATCAAGCCTCGCAGACCGTATCCGCGCGCTGCTGGCGTCCGATGGCGCGGAGGCGGAGGCCGCAGCCGCCCCGAGCGAGGACGCAGAGATCGTTGCCGCCGCGCGCACCCGCAAGCGCAAGGGCGCCTGACCGCAGCGACCGGGCCGCAGGGAGCGGCGGCGGGCGCGCGAGCTGAGCGTCGCCCGCGGCTCTGTGCCTGCGCCCCGGCCACGCGGGGCCCTCTTCCTACAATTGGGTCAACTCGGCGATCCGCTTGCGCATCGCCGAGCCGAGCTCCGGGAACCGGTCCGGCGAGACGAAGTCCCGTTCGCGATAGGGCGGCCTCGCCTTCGCAGAGCCGGCGAACACCTTGGCGCCGGCTGCGGTCATCACGATGTCGCCGCGCCGGAGCGTGGGGTCCTGGGTGACGTCCACATAGCGCATGCCGCCCGCCCGGCCATCGGCGGTGCAGGTGCAGTCGGGAACGAGCCGCTCGCGATAGACGAAGGCGGTGGCCAGCGACGTATAGGTCTTGCCCTTGGCGTTGACGGCACCGTCGATCGCCTTGTCCGAGGCGTAGGTATAATAGACGTCCATCTTGGCCGCCGGGCAGAAGCCGCTGCACTGCGCCAGCGCCGCGGCTTCGCCGCCCGCCTCCGCCCGTCCCTGGAGCGGGAAATAGCGCCCGTCGCAGGTCCGCACGCAGAAGGCGTAGCTGCCCACCCCGCCGCGCATCGGCCCTTCGATCCCTTCTCCATAGCCCTCGCCGGAACGCCCGCCCGGCGTGATCGTGATGGAGGTGCGGCCATCGTTCGACGGCAAGCGCGGGCCGAACAGCGCGGAGAAGAAGTCCGTCGGCGCGGCATAGGCCTGCGGCGCGGAGGCCTGGCGCGCCGCGGCGGGGGCAGCGGCCGGGCTCGGCCGGACACCCGCCGCGGGCGGCGCCCCGGAGCGGCGCAGCCATTCCTGGCGGTTGAACTCGAAGGCGCTCTCCTGCGCCCCTGCGCTCGCCGGCCAGGCGACGCAGGCGACCAGGGCGGCGACCATGATCCGCAGATGACCCATCCGCCCGCCCTCCCCTGACGATGCCGCTCGCAGCAATGCGGTACGAAACGTCGGCTTCAGGCGGCCGCCTGAAGCCGCGGGCGCAGCAGATTACGACCGGATGAAGCCTTCACCTCGGCGAATCCACCTATGCGGACACTCGCTCCGCCCTGTTGGCCCGCGCGCCTCACGCCAGGGCCGACACGTGGCTGGTGATGCCCGGAACGTGCATCGGCGGCGCGTTGTGTGGCGCGTTGAGCAAAGCGATGGCCGGGGTCGCCATCAGGACGGCGGCGAACAGGCACGCCACGAGAGAGATCAGGACGGATCCATGAGCCAAGCTGGGCATGGCACAAACCTCTGCGACTCACATCCTCCAGATTCGGCCACCGCTCCGAATGGAGACGTAAATAAAAAGTTAATAACCCCCTTTGGTTCCCATGGTTCCGTTCACGGTTGCGCGATTGGAAGCAAGAAAGGGCGGCATCCGCCGATGCCGCCCCGCAAATATCCGCCGTCCGAACACTCGGCCGCTCCTCAGCGACGGCACACCTGAACCCAGCGCCAGCCGCCATAGGGCCCCCGCACCTTGGACCAGTAGCACCAGGGATAGCGCGGCGCGCGCCATCCCGCGGCGTAGCCGGGCACCACGACCCGCGCGCCCGGCTGCCAGTAGCAGCGATAGGGACCGCAGACCCAGCGCACGGTCTCGGCGGCGGCAGGCGCCGCCCGCTCGGCCGCGGCGACCGTTCCCGGCGAGAACGGCGCGGCGCTCGCTGCGCCAGCATAGGCGAAACCGATAGCAAGAAATGCGGCGCCCAGCGCCGCCCGCACGGCATGTCGCTTCATCATGACTCCTCCGCCAAGATCTTCCCGCTTTCCCGAAGCCTCGCGCGCCCGCATCGCCGATCTCCGGCCAAGGGATTGCGCAGCCACGTCATGGCGTTTTGGCGGTGAGGATCGGGCGGCGGCAAGCCGGCAATTGTAACGTTCTGAGACATCGCAGCGGCGCCGGCGGGAATTCTCCTTGCCGGGGAACGCCATCGCCGCCTCCGCCCCCGGCCCGGCGGCGCGGCCGGCTTCGCTCAACATGGTTGCGGCGCGGTTAACGCCCTGCGGCACCGCGGCGACGATCTCCAGTTGCGCGCCGCCTGCGAACGCCTTGATATGCGGCGATGATCGACAAGCTTGAATATCTCATCGCCCTCGCTCGTGAGCGTCATTTCGGCCGCGCCGCCGAAGCCTGCGGCGTGACCCAGCCAACCTTGTCCGCCGGCGTGAAGCAGCTGGAGGACACGCTTGGCGTTCTGCTGGTGCAGCGCGGCTCACGCTTTCTCGGCTTCACGCCCGAGGGCGAGCGCACCCTGGAATGGGCGCGCCGCATCGTGGCCGACCACCGCGCCATGCGGCAGGACATCGATGCGCTGAAGCGCGGACTGTCCGGCCCGCTACGCATCGCCGCCATCCCCACCGCCTTGCCCATGGTGGCGGCGCTCACCACGCCGTTCCGCGAGCGCCATCCGGACGTGCGCTTCACGGTCATCTCGCGGACCTCCATCGAGATCCTCAACCACCTGGAAAATCTGGAGATCGACGCCGGACTGACCTATCTGGACAACGAGCCGCTGGGCAAGGTCAACACGGTGCCGCTCTACCGCGAGCGCTATCGCCTCGTGACCTCGGCCAGCGCGCGCTTCGGCGATCGCGAGCAGGTGAGCTGGGCGGAGGTGGCCGAGCTGCCGCTGGCGCTGCTCACGCCCGACATGCAGAACCGCCGCATCGTCGACAGCCTGCTCACCGCCGCCGGCGGCCCGCCGAAGCCGACGCTCGAATCCAACTCCATGATCGTGCTGTTCACCCATGTGCGCACCGGCCACTGGGCGAGCGTGATGCCGGCGATGCTGGCGGATTCGCTGGGGCTGACCACGCTGGTGCGCTCGATCCCCATCGTCGAGCCTGACATCTCTCATTCCATCGGCCTGGTGGTGCCGCACCGCGAGCCGACCACGCCGATCACCGCCGCTTTGGTGGCCGAGGCGCGCCGCATCGCGCCGAAGCTCGAAGCCTCCACCCTCACCGATCCCGCAATTGCTGCACTGCAGCATTGATGGCGCCGGAAACGGGTCTTGAGACCGGCGATGCATAGAGAAACGCGATTGAAATACCAAGAACGACCCTAAACTGCCCATTTCGCCGCAGCCCGAGACGAGGAACCACGTAATTTTACCTCCGCGCGGCGGGCACGGTCGATAGAGATGTTCTATCGCAACATCCCACAGCTGGCTTGATCCCGCGTCCCGCTGTGCGATCCTCTTTTGAAACGATCACAAAAAGGGGCAGCGCGCGGCGCGGCTCCCGGTTTCAAAAGGGTGGAAGCGATGGCGGTCCATGAACCGTGGAGCACCGAGCGCGCAGCGCAGGTCATTCAGGAGCATCGCCATCTGGACGGCGCGGCGATGCCGATCCTCCACGCGCTCCAGGAAACCTTCGGCTTCGTGCCCGAGCCCGCCGTCCCGATGATCGCCGAGACGCTCAATCTCTCGCGCGCCGAGGTGTGGGGCGTCGTCACCTTCTATCACGACTTCCGCCGCGAGCCGGCCGGCCGCCACGTGGTGAAGCTGTGCGCAGCGGAGGCCTGCCAGTCCATGGGCAGCACGGCGCTCGCCGCCTATGCGGAGGAGAAGCTCGGCGTCGCCATGGGCGAGACCTCCGCGGATGGCCGCGTGACGCTGGAGCCCATCTATTGCCTCGGCCTGTGCGCCTGCGCGCCCTCCGCCATGGTGAACGGCCAGCTCCTCGGCCGCCTCGACACGGCCGCCATCGACGAGATCGCTCACGACATCGCCCGTGACGGCGCGAAGGAGATGGCCCGGTGAAGACCCCCCGCATCTTCGTTCCCAACGACGCCACCGCCATCGCCTGCGGCGCCGACAAGGTGTTCGGCAAGCTGAAGGATGCGCTGGCGGCCCGTGGCGTCACCTACGATATCGTGCGCAACGGCTCGCGCGGCCTGTTCTGGCTGGAGCCGCTGATCGAGATCGAGACCCCGGCCGGCCGCGTCGGCTACGGCCCGGTGAAGCCCTCGGACGTGGAGAGCCTGCTGGAGGCCGGCTTCGTCAACGGCGCGCCGCACCCGCTGTGCGTGGGCCTCGTGGAGGAGATCCCGTTCCTCAAGAAGCAGACGCGGCTCACCTTCGCCCGCTGCGGCATCATCGATCCGCTCTCGCTCGACGACTACAAGGCCCATGGCGGCTATAAGGGCTTCGAGCGCGCCGTGGCGCTCGGCCCGGCGGCGACCGTGGAAGAGGTGTTCGAGAGCGGCCTGCGCGGGCGCGGCGGCGCGGGCTTTCCCACCGGCATCAAGTGGCGCACCGTCGCCGCGGCACCGGCCGACCAGCGCTACATCGTCTGCAATGCCGACGAGGGCGACAGCGGCACCTTCGCCGACCGCCTCATCATGGAGGCGGACCCATTCTGCCTGATCGAGGGCATGACCATCGCCGGCCTCGCGGTGGGTGCCACCAAGGGCTTCGTCTACTGCCGCTCGGAATATCCGCTCTCCTACGCGGTGATGGAGAAGGCGATCGCCATCGCCCGCCAGGCGGGGCTGCTCGGCAGGAACATCGCTGGCTCGGGCGTCGACTTCGACATGGAGATGCGGCTCGGGGCCGGCGCCTATGTGTGCGGCGAGGAGACCGCGCTGCTCGACAGCCTGGAGGGCAAGCGCGGCGTGGTGCGCGCCAAGCCGCCGCTGCCGGCGCACAAGGGCCTGTTCGGCCGGCCGACCGTCATCAACAATTTGATCTCGCTCGCCACCGTGCCGGTGATCCTTGAGAAGGGCGGCAAGTTCTACAAGGACTTCGGCATGGGCCGCTCGCGCGGCACCATGCCGATCCAGCTCGCCGGCAACATCAAGCATGGCGGCCTGTTCGAGACCGCCTTCGGCATTCCTCTGGGCGAGCTGATCTACGACATCGGCGGCGGCACGGCCTCCGGGCGTCCGGTCCGCGCGGTGCAGGCGGGCGGGCCGCTCGGGGCGTATCTTCCCACCTCGCAGTTCGACACGCCGTTCGACTACGAGGCGTTCGCGGCCAAGGACGCGCTGATCGGCCATGGCGGCATCGTGGTGTTCGACGACACGGTGGACATGGCGCACATGGCGAAGTTCGCCATGGAATTCTGCGCCCATGAGAGCTGCGGCAAGTGCACGCCCTGCCGCATCGGCTCCACCCGCGGCGTCGAGACGATCGACAAGGTGATCGCCGGCGAACGGCGCGACGCCAACCTCGTGGTGCTGCGCGACCTCTGCAACACCATGAAGCTCGGCTCGCTGTGCGCGCTCGGCGGCTTCACCCCCTACCCGGTGCTGAGCGCCCTCAACCACTTCCCGGAAGACTTCGGCGCCGCGCCGAAGCTGCCGCAGGCGGCGGAGTGAGGGCGATGGGCCGGCTCCTCATGCGACAGTCGCGGGTGATCCACTCTCCCCTTGCGGGAGAGGGTGCCGGGCGGAGCGAGGCGGGTGAGGGGTACGGCGCCGCTTGCGCACGGCCGGAGATGTTCTCGCACGCGGCTAAGCCCCCTCACCCCAACCCTCTCCCGCGAGGGGAGAGGGGGCAGGTCGCCCGTGGCCGCTGGCCGCTTTTCCATTCTCGGCGCACCGCGCGCCTCACCCATTCCTGAGAGGAACGCCCGATGTCCCTCATCCATGAAATCGACTACGGCACCCCGGTCTCCAAGTCGGAGAAGCTCGTCACCCTCACCATCGACGGCATGACGGTGACGGTGCCCGAGGGCACCTCCATCATGCGTGCGGCCATGGAGGTGGGGAACCAGATCCCCAAGCTGTGCGCCACCGACATGATCGAGGCGTTCGGCTCCTGCCGGCTGTGCCTGGTCGAGATCGAGGGCCGCGGCGGCACGCCCGCCTCCTGCACCACGCCGGTGATGGACGGCATCGTCGTGAAGACCCAGACCGAGCGCCTGAAGCAGATCCGGCGCGGGGTGATGGAGCTCTACATCTCCGACCACCCGCTCGACTGCCTCACCTGCTCCGCCAACGGCGATTGCGAGCTTCAGGACATGGCCGGCGTCGTCGGCCTGCGCGAGGTGCGCTACGGCTACGAGGGCGAGAACCACACCAAGCTCGGCAAGGACGAGAGCAACCCGTATTTCACCTACGAGCAGTCGAAGTGCATCGTCTGCAATCGCTGCGTCCGCGCGTGCGAGGAGGTGCAGGGCACGTTCGCGCTCACCATCTCCGGCCGCGGCTTCGGCTCGCGCGTCTCGCCCGGCATGGACGAGCCGTTCCTGTCGTCGGAGTGCGTGTCGTGCGGCGCCTGCGTGCAGGCCTGCCCGACCGCGACGCTCAACGAAAAGGCCATGTACGACATCGGCACCCCCGAGCATTCGCTGGTGACGACCTGCGCCTATTGCGGCGTCGGCTGCACCTTCAAGGCGGAGATGCGCGGCGACGAGCTGGTGCGCATGGTGCCCTATAAGGACGGCAAGGCGAACCGCGGCCATTCCTGCGTGAAGGGCCGCTTCGCCTATGGCTACGCCACCCACAAGGACCGCATCCTCAAGCCCATGATCCGTTCGTCCATCCACGAGCCGTGGAAGGAAGTGAGCTACGAGGAGGCGATCCAGTACGCCGCCTCCGAGTTCAAGCGCATCCAGGAGAAGTACGGCCGCCGCGCGGTGGGCGGCATCACCTCCTCGCGCTGCACCAATGAAGAGACCTATCTGGTCCAGAAGCTGATCCGCGGCGCCTTCGGCAACAACAACGTCGACACCTGCGCCCGCGTCTGCCACTCGCCCACCGGCTACGGCCTGCTGCAGACCTACGGCACCTCCGCCGGCACCCAGGATTTCGACAGCGTCGAGGAAAGCGACGTCATCCTCGTGATCGGCGCCAATCCCACGGACGGCCACCCGGTGTTCGGCTCGCGCATGAAGAAGCGGCTGCGCCAGGGCGCCAGGCTGATCGTGGTCGATCCGCGCCGCATCGACGCGGTGCGCTCGCCCCACGTCGAGGCCGCCTTCCATCTGCCGCTGAAGCCCGGCACCAACGTCGCCATCGTCACGGCGCTGGCCCATGTGATCGTCACTGAAGGCCTCGTGAACGAGCAGTTCGTGCGCGAGCGCTGCGACTGGGACGAGTTCCAGGAGTGGGCCGCCTTCGTCGCCGACGAGCGCCACTCGCCCGAGGCCGTGCAGAAATATACCGGCGTCGATCCGGCCCTCGTGCGCGGCGCGGCGCGGCTCTATGCCACCGGCGGCAACGGCGCGATCTATTACGGCCTCGGCGTCACCGAGCATTCCCAGGGCTCGACCACGGTGATGGCGATCGCCAATCTCGCCATGGCCACCGGCAATGTGGGACGCAACGGCGTGGGCGTGAACCCGCTGCGCGGCCAGAACAACGTGCAGGGCTCGTGCGACATGGGCTCGTTCCCGCACGAGCTGCCCGGCTACCGGCACATCTCCGACGACGCCACCCGCGCCGCCTTCGAAGCCATGTGGGGCGTGCCGCTCGACAACGAGCCGGGCCTGCGCATCCCCAACATGTTCGATGCGGCGGTCGAAGGCACCTACAAGGGCATGTATGTGCAGGGCGAGGACATCCTCCAGTCCGATCCCGACACCAAGCACGTCTCGGCCGGCCTTGCCGCCCTCGAATGCCTCGTGGTGCAGGACCTGTTCCTGAACGAGACCGCCAACTACGCCCACGTCTTCCTGCCGGGCTGCTCGTTCCTGGAGAAGGACGGCACGTTCACCAACGCCGAGCGCCGCATCCAGCGCGTGCGCAAGGTGATGGCGCCGAAGAACGGCTATGCGGACTGGGAGGTGACCCAGATGCTCGCGAGCGCGCTCGGCTTCCCCATGACTTACCAGCACCCCAGCGAGATCATGGACGAGATCGCCACGCTCACCCCCACCTTCAGGGGCGTGAGCTACGCGAAGCTCGACGAACTGGGCTCGGTGCAGTGGCCGTGCAACGAAAAGGCGCCGGAGGGCACGCCGATCATGCACATCGACGGCTTCGTGCGCGGCAAGGGCAAGTTCATCCTCACCGAGTATGTGCCGACCGACGAGCGCACCGGCCCGCGCTTCCCGCTGCTGCTCACCACCGGGCGCATCCTCTCGCAGTACAATGTGGGCGCCCAGACCCGGCGCACCGCGAACACCGCCTGGCATGCGGAGGACGTGCTGGAAATCCACGCCCACGACGCCGAGAACCGCGGCATCCGCGACGGCGACTTCGTGAAGCTGGACAGCCGCGCCGGCTCCACCTCGCTCAAGGCGGTGATCTCCGACCGCGTCTCGCCCGGCGTGGTCTACACCACCTTCCACCACCCGGTGACGCAGGCGAACGTGGTGACCACCGACTATTCCGACTGGGCCACCAACTGCCCGGAATACAAGGTGACGGCGGTGCAGATCTCGCCCTCCAACGGCCCGACCCAGTGGCAGGAGGACTACGAGGACCTCTCGCGCAAGAGCCGCCGCATCGCGGCGGAGTGAGGCGGGAGGACACCGAGGCTGTCCAGGCGGGCAACGCTTCCGGCGCGAACCGGTCTCCCCGTTCGCGCCCCCTCTCCCGCAAGGGGAGAGGGGAGGAGCGCCGGAGTGGCAAGCGATGCGGAAGATGCCCTTCCAATGCGGACGGGGCGCTCCCACGTGAAACTTGATACGCTGTTCGATCCTGAGGCCCACGAGCCGAACCCATGACCGACGAACCCGCCTGCCCCCTGCCCGACGATCTGCCGACGCCTCCGCCGGCACGGCGGGTGGCGCGTGCGCAGTTGCGCGACGGCGCGGTGGCGGAGGGAATGCGCGCGGTGCCGGAGGAGACGCCGGTCGCCCTCACGTTCAACGGCACCACCCACGCGGTGATGATGGCGAGCCCCACCGACATCGCCGACTTCGCCCTCGGCTTCTCGCTCACGGAAGGCATCGTCGGCGCGGCGGCCGAGATCGAGAGCCTCGACGTGATCGTGGTGGAGGAAGGCATCGAGGCGCGCATGTGGATCGCGCCGGAGAAGATGGCGCGCCTCGCGGCCCGCCGCCGGGCGCTGGCTGGCCCCACGGGCTGCGGCCTGTGCGGGGTGGAGAGCCTTGCCGAGGCGGTGAAGCCGGCGGCCCACGTGACCGCCGCGACGCGCTTCACGTCCGCCGAGGTCCTGGCGGCCATGGCCGCGATGGCGCCGGCGCAGGCGCTGAACCACGAGACCCGCGCGGTGCACGGCGCGGCCTATTACGAACCCGGCGCCGGGCTCATCGCGCTCGCCGAGGACGTGGGCCGCCACAACGCCCTCGACAAGCTGGTGGGCGCCGCGGCCCGGCTCGGCCTCGACCCCGGCCGCGGCCTGCTGCTGCTCACAAGCCGCGTCTCCATCGAAATGGTGCAGAAGGCCAGCGTGCTGGGCGTGGGCGTGATCGCCGCGGTCTCGGCGCCCACCTCGCTCGCCATCCGCACCGCCGAGGCGGCCGGCATCACGCTCTGCGCGGTGGTGCGCGCCGACGGCTTCGAGATCTTCACCCATCCGCAGCGCGTCGCGCTCGGGCCGCACGAGGGGCAGGAAACCCATGTCGCATAGCACCGAGGACAAGCTGGTCTACATGGCCAACCAGATCGCCACCGCCTTCGCGCAGTTGAAGCATGAGGAGGCCGTGGTGCAGACCCGCACCCACATCGCCAAGTTCTGGGACCCGCGCATGCGCGCAAAGATCGCCGAGCGCGTGGCCCATGGCGGCGAGGGCCTCTCGCCCATCGCCAAGGAGGCCCTGGAAGGCCTGCCTGCGGTCAAGGCGGCCTGAGCCGGCACGCCGGACGCCTCACGGCCGCCCGAAGGGCTCCATCCGAAGGGCTCCGCCGGAAAAACGCGCGCCGGAAAAGCCACGGCGCCCCCGCCTCGGTCATCCTGGATACGGGCTCCAGGATGCAACGCAGGCGCGGCGCCGCGGAAAGCCTCGGTCAATTCGGCCGGATCACTCCAGGTCGGCGTCCAGGATGGCCATCTGGAAGTTGTAGGAGAGGTCGCCGTCCTCCTCGTCCTTGAAGAGCACGCCGATGAACTCCTCGCCGAGATAGACCTCGGCGCTGTCCTTCTTCTTCGGGCGCGCGGTCACCTTGATCTGCGGATTGCCGAACAGGGTCCGCAGGTACCGCTGCACGCGCTCGAGTTCCGTCTTGTCCAAATCGCTTCCTCCTGGAATGCACCGGCCCGCCTTGTGGCGGGCCGCGCCGCCCGGTTCAAGGGCGCGGCGCTAAAAAACGCTCAGATATCCGCTCCGGCGAAGATGTTGTCCTCGAACATCTGGTCCATGGAGCGCGCCGGCTCGGCGCAGCCCGCCTCGCCCACCACCTTGGCCGGGATGCCCGCCACCGTGGTGTTGCGCGGCACCGGCTTCAGCACCACGGACCCTGCAGCCACGCGGGCGCAGCGGCCCACCTCGATGTTGCCCAGCACCTTCGCGCCGGCGCCGATCAGCACGCCGCGGCGGATCTTGGGATGGCGGTCGCCGCTCTCCTTGCCCGTGCCGCCCAGCGTCACGCCCTGGAGGATCGACACGTCGTCCTCGATCACGCTGGTGGCGCCGACGACGATGCCGGTGGCGTGGTCGAAGAAGATGCCGCGCCCCATGGGCACCGCCGGATGGATGTCCACCGCATAGACCGCCGAGGCCCGGCTCTGGAGATAGAGCGCGAAGTTCTGCTGGCCGTGGGTCCACAGCCAGTGGGCGAGGCGATGGGTCTGGATCGCGTGGAAGCCCTTGAAATAGAGCACCGGCTCCAGCGTGCGGGTGGCCGCCGGGTCGCGGTCCACCACCGCCATGATGTCGGCGCGCAGCGCCTGGGCGATGGTCTTGTCGTCGTTGGTCGCCTCGAAGAAGGCGGCGCGGATGGCGGAGCCCGGAATGTCCGGATGGTCGAGCCGGGCGGCGATGCGCTCGCCGATCACCGCCTCCAGGCTCGGCTGGCCGAGGATGGCGCCGGTGAGGAAGCTCGCCATCAGCGGCTCGCGGCCCCTGGCCTCGTCCGCCTCGTTGCGCAGGCGCGCCCAGACGGGATCGACGACCTCGTGCCAGCGCTCGGTGCCGGTGCGCGTCAGGCGCGGACCGGACGGCTCGGCTACGGACACGGCGGGCAGCACGGTCATGGGGGTCTGCGGCATTTCTGCCTCCTCGGATGAAACGACTTGCCCTCTTTCTAGCACAAGCGCGGCGCCGTGCGCAGGTTCCCACGGGGCGCATTCCCGGTCACAGCGCCCGGCGGGCCGCCGTCTCGCCGCCGTCATGGTCCGGCTTGCTCCTCACGCTGGCGATGACGGACGGGCGCGCATTGCATCCACGCAAGCCGGATTTTCGCGAGCCTTTCACGCGTTGCATTTCCGGCGCCGGGTCGCCATCTCAACCCTCGGCGCCGATCCCGCGCCGTGCGGAAAAAAGGATATCCCATGGGCCTGCTCGTCGACGGCGTCTGGCAAGACCAGTGGTACGACACCAAGTCCACCGGCGGCCGGTTCGAGCGGCAGGCCTCGCGCTTCCGCAATTTCGTCACCGCCGACGGCGGGCCCGGCCCCACCGGCGAGGGCGGGTTTCGGGCCGAAGCGGGGCGCTACCATCTCTATGTGTCGCTCGCCTGCCCCTGGGCGCACCGCACGCTCATCGTGCGCGCGCTGAAGGGACTGGAGGACGCCATCTCGGTGAGCGTGGTGGACCCGTTCATGGGCAAGGAGGGCTGGACCTTCGCCGCGCCGGACCCGATCCTCGGCAAGACGCGCCTTCACGAGGTCTATACCGCGGCCGATCCCACCTATAGCGGCCGGGTGACCGTGCCGGTGCTGTGGGACAAGGCGCGCGGCACCATCGTCAGCAACGAATCCGCCGAGATCATCCGGATGCTAAATTCCGCCTTCGCGGCGGTGACCGACGTGGCGATCGACCTATATCCCGCCCCGCTCCGGGCCGAGATCGACGCGGTGAACGACCTCGTCTATCCGGACGTGAACAACGGCGTCTACCGCTCGGGCTTCGCCACCACGCAGGCGGCCTACGAGGAGGCGGTCGCCCAGGTGTTCCGCCGCCTCGACTGGCTGGAAGAGCGGCTCGCCCGCCAGCCCTACCTGGCCGGCGACGTGCTCACCGAGGCGGACGTGCGGCTGTTCACGACCCTGGTGCGGTTCGACGCGGTCTATGTGGGACACTTCAAGTGCAATATCCGCCGCATCGCCGACTATCCGGCGCTGTCGGGCTATCTGCGGGCGCTCTATCAGCTGCCCCAGGTGCGGCCGACCGTGGATTTCACCCACATCAAGCGGCACTATTACGAGAGCCACAAGACCATCAATCCCACCGGCATCGTGCCGGTCGGCCCCGCGCTCGACCTCGACGCGCCGCACGACCGCGGCCCGGCGGCGTTCGCCGCGGCTCAGACCCCGTAGATCCAGCCGTAGCGCTTGAGCAGGCTGTCGCCGCCGGTGCGGCGCAGCACCAGGTCACGCGCCATGCGCGGCGGTCCGGAGAGGTGGTAAACTACTCCGTTGCGCCGCGCCGCGCCCTGGATCATGGCGGTGCGCTCGCGCCGGGCGGCCTCGTAGGCCCGCAGGGCGGGCTCGGCCTGGGTCTCGCGGGTGAGGGCGCCGGCCAGCGCCGCCGCATCCTCGATCGCCTGGGCTGCGCCCTGGGCGAGGAAGGGCAGCATGGCGTGCGCCGCGTCGCCCAGAAGCGTCACCCGTCCCTCGCCCCAGCGCGCCAGCGGGTCGATGTCGTAGAGGCCCCAGCACAGGAAGTGGCCGGCGCGCGCCATCAGGCGGCGCAGGTCCGGGTTCCAGCCCTCGAAGGCGGCATGGACGAAGCCGGCATCGCCCGGCGCGCTCCAGCGCGTCACAGCCCGCTCCTCCTTGACGATGGCGACAAGGTTCAGCGCCTTGCCCCCACGCACCGGATAGACCACCACATGGGCATTCTTGCCCAGGTGCAGATGCACCTCGGGCGGGTGGCCGTCCGGCATCTCGATGGTGGCGCGATAGGCGACGCGGCGGGCGAATACCGGCGGCGCGGCGAAGCCGAGATGGGAGCGCACGGCCGAGCGCACGCCGTCGGCGCCGATCAGCACGTCCGCCCCATGGGCGACCAGCTGGTCGCCCTGGCCCACCACGGCCCGCACGCCTGAGGCCGTGCGCTCGATGCTGCGCAGGTCGACGCCGAGCGCCACCGCCGCGCCCGCCTCCTGCGCCGCCGCGGCGAGCGCGTCCTGCAGGTCGGCGCGGTGGATGACCAGGAAGGGGGCGCCCCAGCGCCGCGCGGCGGGGGCATAGTTCGAGCGCGACAGGGTCGTTCCGGTCCGCCCGTCGCGCACCAGGAGCGCGCGCGGCGCCACCGCCGCCTTTTCGATGCGCTCCAGCACGCCGAGGTCGCGCAGGATGCGGGTGGCGTTGGGGGAGAGCTGGAGCCCGGCGCCCACCTCCCTCAGCTTGCGCGCCTGCTCCAGCACCTGGACGGCGATGCCGGCCTGCCGCAGCGCCAAGGCGCAGGCAAGCCCGCCGATGCCGCCGCCGACGATGACGGCGCTGCGGGCCGCAAGCGGCCGGCGGGGCTGGAAGGGAATGACGGCCATGTCGGTGCCGGCTTGGTCCATGCCGGCGCTCAGGCCGGTCTCGCAGATCCCGGCCCTTGGGCCGGTGCCGGCCGGTGCGGCCGGATCGTGGGGAGCGGCCTTCGGCTCAGGCCGCGGCGCTCGGTGCATCGGCGCCATGCCACACGCAGCCCTCGGGCTTGGCTTCGCCGGCCGCCAGAGCGGCGTTGTAGCGGTAGAGGGTGGAGCAATAGGGGCACACGATCTCGGTGTCGTCGCCGAGGTCGCAATAGATGTGCGGGTGGTCGAAGGGCGGCTTCGCGCCGATGCACATGAATTCCTTGCTGCCCACCTCGATGACGGTGACGCCGAGGTCGTTGCAGAAGTGGGGAATGTCCGCGTGCGCCATGGTTCCGCCCGAGCCTCTCCTAAAAAGCGCCGCGACCTTACCCCCACATGCGCCGCCATGAAAGGCCCGCGCGCCGCGTCACTTCGGCGTCGCGCCGGGGGGAAGGCGAGGCCCTTGCCCGCATTCCCGCCGAAGGGCACAATGAACCGCCGCCGCAACAGCAAGAGGAGGGGCGATCCATGAACGAACGCATGTCCGCCTTCGGCGCCCTCCCTGTGGCCGCCAACGGCTAGCTGAGCCGCCCCTGCGGTCCCTCGCCGGCGCCTGTGCGCCCGGCCGGACGGCCTTCAGCCGACATCCCCGCCTGGACCGCTCGCCCGCCCGCGGCGCCTGCGTCGCGCATTCCTCCGTCTTCCGAAGGCCGGCTCTTCGCGCATCGCGCGCGGCCGGAAACACGTCATGTCGCTCTATCGCACCCACAAGCGCGGGGTTTCCACCCGCGCCGTCTTCGCCTTTCTCTGGAGCCATTGGCGCCGCCGGCCGGCGCTGATCGGCGCGACCGGCGCCTGCGTCCTGGTCTCGACGCTCGCGGAGGTGTTCGTCCCGGTCTATGCCGGCCGCCTTGTGGAGGCGGTGGCGTCCACCGGCGACCGCGCCGCCGCCTATGCCGCGGCCATGGACGCCTTCCTCGCCATGCTGGCGCTCGGCGCGGTGATGGTGGCGGCGCGCCACCTCTCCTTCGTCGCGCTGGTGCGCCTCACCTTACGTATGATGGCCGACATCGCGTCGGAAGCGTTCGCCCGGGTGCAGCGCTTCTCGGCGGACTGGCACGCCAGCACCTTCGCCGGCTCCACCGTGCGGAAGATCTCGCGCGGGATGTGGTCGCTCGACCTGCTCGACGACACGCTGCTGGTGGCGCTGCTGCCCTCGGCGGTGGCGCTGGTGGGCTCGGCGCTCCTGCTCGGCTGGCACTGGCCGGTGATGGGCCTTGCGGTGGCGCTCGGCGCGGCAGGGTTCGTGGTGCTCACGCTCGTGCTGTCGCTGAACTATGTCGCGCCGGCGGCGCGGCTGTCCAACGCCTGGGACACCCGCGTCGGCGGGGTGCTCGCGGACGCGGTGAGCTGCAATGCGGTGGTGAAGGGCTTCGGCGCCGAGGCGCGCGAGGAGGACCGCCTCAACCGCGTGCTCGGCAAGTGGAACGCCCGCACCCGCCGCACCTGGATGGCCGGCACCTGGGCGGGCACGGCGCAGCTCGTGGCGCTGCTCGGCCTGCGGGCGGTGATCATCGGCATGGCCCTGTGGCTGTGGTGGGAGGGCCGCGCCGGACCGGGCGACGTCGCGTATGTGCTCACCACCTACTTCGTGGTGCATTCCTACCTGCGCGACATCGGCATGCATGTGCACAATCTGCAGCGCTCGGTGAACGACCTGGAGGAACTGGTGGAGATCCACCAGCAGAGCGCCGCCATCGCCGACCGGCCTGGCGCCGGGCCTGTGAAGGTCACGGACGGACGCATCGCGTTCGAGGACGTGACCTTCCACTATGGCGGCCACAGCGACCCGCTCTACCGCGATTTGTCGCTCGTCATCGAGGGCGGCGAGAGGGTGGGTCTGGTGGGCCATTCCGGCTCCGGCAAGTCCACCTTCGTGAAGCTGATCCAAAGGCTACACGATGTCACGGACGGCCGCGTCACGGTGGACGGGCAGGATGTGCGCGACGTCTCCCAGGGCGCGCTGCGGCGGGCGATCGCGGTGGTCCAGCAGGAGCCGATCCTGTTCCACCGCTCGCTGGCCGAGAACATCGCCTACGCCCGGCCCGACGCCTCCTTCGCGGAGATCCGCCGGGCGGCGGAGCTCGCCAATGCCGCCGGCTTCATCGAGAAGCTGCCGCGCGGCTACGGCACGCTGGTGGGCGAGCGGGGCGTGAAGCTCTCCGGCGGCGAGCGCCAGCGCGTCGCCATCGCCCGGGCGTTCCTCGCGAACGCGCCGATCCTGATCCTGGACGAGGCCACGTCCAGCCTGGATTCGGAATCGGAGGCGCTGATCCAGGAGGCGATGGAGCGCCTGATGGTGGGGCGCACCACCCTGGTCATCGCCCACCGCCTCTCGACGGTGCGCGCGCTCGACCGGCTGCTGGTGTTCGACAAGGGCCGGATCATCGAGGAGGGCGACCACGACGCCTTGGTGGCGAAGGAGGGCGGCCTCTATCGCCGCCTGTTCGAGCGCCAGGCCCTGGAGCTCATGCGCGGCCTGGCCGCCTGATGCGGCAACCACAGCCCGCCGGTTCGTCCGGCGGGCGGCGTATCACACCACGAGGCGCCGGTAGAGGTGCCAGGTGGCGTGGCCGAGGACCGGCAGCACCACGGCGAGGCCGATGAAGAAGGGCAGGCTGCCCAGCGCCAGGAGCACGGCCACGATCAGCCCCCACAGCGCCATCACCACCGGGTTCGCCCGCACCGCCGAGAACGAGGTGCGCACGGCGGTGGCGGTGCTCACGTTGCGGTCCACCAGCAGCGGCAGCGAGACCACCGACAGGCACATGGCGAACAGAGCGAAGCCGAGGCCGACGCCGTTGCCGACCAGGATCAGCATCCAGCCCTCGCGGGTCGCGAGGATTTCCCGCGCGAATGCGGCGAGCGTGGGCGGCACGTAGCTGCCGAGCGTCGCCCGATAGATCTCCAGCGCCGCCACCAGCCAAAGCAGGAAGGTCGCCACCAGCATGCAGCCGATCGCGGCGATGGAGAGGATCGCCGGCGAGCGGGCGAGCGCGAAGACGTGGTCCCAGCCCGTGGGCAGCCCTTCTTCCCGGCGCCGGCTCATCTCGTAGAGGCCGACGGCGGTGAGCGGCCCGAGCAGCGCGAAGCCCGCCACCAGCGGGAACAGCAGCGGCAGCACGTCCTGGCCGAACGACAGGCGGGCGAGGAACAGCCCGACGATGGGATAGATCAGCGCCAGGAAGATCAACTGGCTCGGATGGCGCAGGAAGTCGGACACCCCGGCCCGGAGGCAGTCGACGAGGTCCGCGGCGGAGATGCGCCGCACCCGCAGCGCGACGCCGCCGAAGGCGGTCTCGGGGCGGGCATACGCCGGCTGGATGGTGGAAGGGATCATGACGCTCCTCCAACATTGGCACGCGACCGCTTGTGCCCGCCAGCAGAAACCCTAAGTATCAAGCTGGCCCGGATGCGGCTTCTGACCTTTCTTCCAGTCTAACGCAGGAAGACGGGTCCGTCGCCGGGGGCGAATACACGATCTCGGCACACGCCACCCTTGGCACACGCCGCCGGGCTCGGGGACCGGACATAAGAGGCAGATGGCCCGCATCTTCGCGCTGTTCACGGTTCTGGCGGCTCTCCTGGGCTTTGCGCCCTGGCTTGTGCCGCTGGCCAAGCAGAGCGTGCGCCTCGTGGAGGCGCGCGACGATCCCGCCGCCGTCGCCGATCTCGGCCTCGCGGACCTCGACGCCGCGCGCGTGGCGAAGGAGACCGAGAGCGCGCTCGCGGCCGACGACATCGCCCTCGCCACCTCCTTCGTCGCGCTCGCCGATGCGCGCGGGATCACAATCGATCCCGCCTTGCGGGAGCGCGTCGCCGCGGCCAACGGCGCGCTCGCAAGCACGCTCCGGGGCGCCAAAGAGTTCGGCATGGGCTTCCTGACCGGCGAGCCGTCCGACCTTGCCGGGCTCGCGGGCGCCGCTACCGGCGACCTCATGGTGTGGGGCGACATCCGCGACGCCGGCCGCGAGGGCTGGAAGCTGGCCCACGGCGAGGACGCGGACGAGCTGATCCTCGGTCTGTCCGCCGTCGGCATCGCCGTCACCGCGGGCACCTATGCCACCGTGGGTGCGAGCCTGCCGCTGCGCGCCGGCATCACCCTCGTGAAGGTCGCCAAGCGCACCGGCAAGCTCTCCGCCGCCTTGGGGCGCAGCTTCATGCGCGCGGTGCGGCAGAGCGTCGACTTCGTCGCCTTGCGGCGCCTCCTGAAGGCGCCGGGCGCGGTGGACGGGCCGGCGCTGAAGGGCGTGGTGCGCTCCGACCGCCTCGCCTCGCTCACCCGCATGCTGGACGACGTGGCGGTGGTGCAGTCCAAGGCCGGCACCCGCGCCGCCCTGGAGGGCCTGCGGATCGCCGACAACGGCAACGACCTCCGGCGGGTGGCGCGGCTCGCCGATGCCAAGGGCCCGCAGACGCTCGCCATCCTGAAGACGCTGGGGCGCGGCGCCATCCTCATCACCGGCGCGCTGCTGAAGCTGGTGTGGTGGGCGTTCGTGGCGGCGCTCTACGTCTATCTGCTCGTGTCCTCCTTCAACGCCTTCTGCGTCTCGTGCGCCCGTGCCACCTGGGGCGGGCGGCGCGGCCGGCGCCGTCACAAGCGGGAGGGCGCGCCCGCCGCCCGCCGCCGCTGGTGGCGCCGGGAGGAGGCGCCGGTCTGCCTCGCCCTTCCCGAGGAGCCGCGCCTCGATGCGCCCCGCCCCGCGCCGGAGCCGGGCCGCGCCGAGGCCGAGCGCTTCGCCGCGGCCGCGCGCGAGGCCATGGC
>NZ_RCTF01000001.1 GCF_003667445.1 Xanthobacter tagetidis
CACGCTCACCTTCACGCTGACCGACAAGGAGGGCGACGTGACCCGCGCCTCCGTCGGCCTCACCGTGGCGCAGCCCAACCGCGCGCCGGTGGCGACGGACGACGCGCGCACCACGGCGGAGGACACGCCGCTCGTCGTCTCCGCGGCGGACCTGCTGGCCAATGACGGCGACCTCGACGGCGACACGCTGAGCATCATCGGCTTCGGCGGCGCCAGCGGCGGCACGCTGGTCTATTCCGGCGGCACCTTCACCTTCACGCCGGATGCCGACTATAGCGGCCCGGCCTCCTTCACCTACACGGTATCGGACGGCAAGGGCGGAACCGACACGGCGACCGTCAACGTCACCGTGACCCCGGTGAACGACGCGCCGGTGGCGGCGGACGATGAGCGGATCACGCTGGAGGACAGGCCGCTGGTGATCCCGGTTTCCGACCTGCTGGCGAACGATGGCGATGTGGACGGCGACACGCTCTCGGTGACGGGCGTCGGCGGCGCGGTGGGCGGGACGGTGTCGCTCGACAACGGCGCGATCACGTTCACCCCGGATGCGGACTTCAACGGCGACGCCTCCTTCACCTACACCGTCTCGGACGGAAAGGGCGGGACCGACACTGCGACGGTGGCGGTGACCGTCACGCCGGTGAACGATGCGCCGGTGGCGGTCGGCGACACGGCCACCACCGCCGAGGACACGCCTCTGGTGATCGCCGCCGCGGACCTGCTGGCGAACGACGCGGACACCGACGGCGACATGCTCTCGGTGACGGGGGTCAGCGGCGCGGTGGGCGGCACCGTGGCGCTGGACGACGGCGAGATCACCTTCACGCCGGATGCGGATTTCAACGGCCCCGCCTCCTTCACCTACAACGTCTCGGACGGCAACGGCAGGACCGACACGGCGACCGTGAACATCACCGTCACGCCGGTGAACGACACGCCCTCCGATCTCGCGCTCTCCAGCAGCCAGATCGCGGAGAATCTTGCCGGCGCCACCATCGGCACGCTCAGCGCGAGCGATCCGGACAGCGGCGACACCCTGACATATTCCATCCAGCCGGGCGGCGACGGCGCGCTGTTCACCATCTCCGGCAACGAGCTGCGGGTGGGCGAAGCGGGGCTGGACTATGAGGTGTCGGCGACGCGCTCCGTCACCGTGCGCGCCACCGATTCCAAGGGCGCCTATACCGAAGAGACCTTCACCATCGACGTGCTCGACCGGCCGGAGACCGTGCTCACCACCGGCGCGGACGTGTTCGAGGGCACCGCGGCGGATGAGCAGGTTTTTGTCCCATACTTCTTCGCTAATTACACACTCAATCCCCAAGACCGGCTCTCGGGCGGGGACGGCTACGATGTGCTGATCCTGGACGGGTCGGGTCAGTTTAATCTTTCCACTCTGGCGGAGTTCACGGGATTCGAAGAAGTGCGGCTCGTCAACAATCCCTTCGGAACTCCCGCCAGCGTGTTCCTGCGCGACGGCGTAGATATCAAGGTCAATGCCATCGATCGCACCAATTTCTATCTTTCAACCGGGCTTGAGACGATCACGGCCGGATCGATGGGCGGTTATTTCTATGTCGACCGTCCGGTCGAACTCTCGGCAGGCGATGTGCTGCATGGAGGCGGCGGTCAAGATTTTCTCTATTTGTCGGGTGGCGATACCATCGACCTCAGTGCCTCTGAGATCCGCTGGATCGAAACTCTCTCCATTCAGGGTCCGACCACAGCAATCGTAGACGACGCCGTCCTCGTCGATTTCACCGCCGTGGAGGGCTCGGGAAATGGTGCGAAAGTCGTCACAGGCGCTTCGAGCCTCGACCTTTCCGGCAAGGCGCTCGCGGCGGTCAGCGTGCTGAGTACTAACGCCTCCGGCACAACGTTCACCATCACCAGTCCGGCGGCCGGCTATTCCATCCTCGGCGGCCCCGGCAACGACACGCTGGTGGCCAACGGCTTTGCCTACACCGCCGAGCAGCGGGCGGTGATCCTCGCCGCCACCGGCATCGACAACATCCAGGACAGCAGCGGAACCTATATGCAGCCGGCGCGGCCAGTCGGAAGCTCCAGCCTGACGACAGCATCTGATGTCGTCACTGCCAGCGCCGACGACCAGACCGTCTACGGTACGTCAGGTACTCTCAATCCTGGAGATTCGCTCGCCGGCGGCGGGGGCACCGATGCGTTGGTCCTCCTGGGCGACGGGGTCTTCGACCTCGCCTCACTGGCGGCATTCAGCGGTTTCGAGGAGGTGCGGCTCGTCAACGACTTCAACACCGCGGGCGCCAGCCTCAAGCTGCGCGACGGCGTCGATCTCTCCGTGACCGGCAGCGCATCCGACGATGTTTTCATCCTCTCCACGGGCGCAGACAAGATCGACGGCGGCACGGGCTTCGATACATTCCGCATCGAAAGCACGGCCGATCTCACGACGGCAGATCAATTGCGGGGCGGCGACGATTTGGACTATCTTCTTCTGAGTAGCGACGAAACATATGATCTAACGGATATCGACTTCGAGGGCATTGAAATCCTATCATTACGTAATTATGCGACAGCCGTCGTTAACAATGACGTCCTCGCGAAGTTAAGCCTAGTGACCGTAGACTACTCCGGCATTTTTGGTGGAACGCTCAGCACGGCTGACTCGACGCTCGATCTCTCCGGCAAGGTCGGGAACGTCCCCTACATCGTCAGCACCAACGCCACCGGCACCACCTTCACCGTGGATACCGCCGAAACCGCGCGCTTCGTCAAAGGCGGCGCCGGGATCGACACTCTGGTCGTGTCCGGCCTAAGCCTCACGAACAGCCAGCGCCAGTCCGTCTTCGACAACGGCTCCGTCGAGATCATCCGCGACGCCACCGGAATCTATGGCGACGAGACCGCCAATACGCTCGTCGGCACCACCGCGAGCGAGATCATCAGCGGCGGCGGGGGCGCCGACGTGCTCACGGGCGGGGCGGGGGGCGACACGTTCGTGCTCTCGACCGAGGCCGGGGCGCGGATCAGCGACTTCAACGCGGTGGGCGGGCTGGTGGCCGACGACGACAGCCTCGACATCGGCGCGCTGATCTCCGCCTCCAGCTTCGTCGCCGGTGACGATCTCGCGGACTTCGTGTGGGTGGAGGACGCCGACGGCGACGCCGGCACCTCCAGCGCCTATGTCATGTACGATGCGGACGGCGCCGGCGCCGGGGCGGCGGTGCAGCACACCCAGCTCGACGGGCTCAATGCGGGGGACACGCTGCACCTCGCCTATAACGGCACCACCACGGACCTGATGGTCATCCTCTGAGCGGGGGCAGGGGGGGAAGGCGAAGCGGGGCACCCCGTTTCGCCTGCCCCGCTTTGCCTGCCTCGCCTTTCCTACCCCGCCCGGAAGGTGCGGCGCAGCTGGTCGGCCAGCGGCTTGAGCAGATAGGACAGGGGCGTGCGCTCGTGGGTGGCGAGGTGCGCCTCCACCGGCATGCCGGCCACGAGGTCCAGCCCGCCGAGGCGCGCGAGCGCCAACGGGTCGGGCACGATCTCCACCACATAGAAGCTCGCGCCGGAGCGCTGGTCGCGCGTCACGTCGGCGGAGACGCGCGTCACCGTGCCGTCGATCTCCGGCGTCGTCTCCTGCTGGAACGCGCTGAAGCGCAGGCGCGCCGGCTGGCCGGTGCGCACCTGGTCGATGTCGGTCGGCTCCACCTGGGCGGTCACCACCAGCAGGTCGTCGTTAGGCACAATCTTCATCACCTTGTCGCCGGCCGCCACATAGCTCTTCAGCGTGTGCACGGCGAGCTCGTGCACGGTGCCGGCGCTCGGCGCGCGCACGTCGAGGCGCGACAGCTGGTCGAGCGCGGCGACGCGGCGTTCCTGAAGCTCGGAGAGCTTGCCCTCCGCCTCGCGCAATTCGCCCAGCGCGTCGCCGCGCATCTTCTGGTCGATGGCGAGGATCTGCAGGGCGATCTCGGCGATGCGGCCGCGCGCGGCGGCGCCGGAGGCGCGCAGCTGGCCGAGCTCCCCCTCGATGCGCGCGGCCTCGCGCCGCACCGCCGTGGCGCGGGCGATGGAGACCAGCTTCTTGTCCGCCAGTTCCTCCATGGAGGCGAGCTCCACATGGACGAGGGCGATCTCCTTCTCCTTGGCGGCGGATTGCAGCTCCAGCCCCTTCACCTGCTCGTGCAGCTGGTTGATCTGCTCGGCGAGCTGCGACTTCTGCCCCTCCCGCATTTCCGCGCGGGCCGCGAGCAGGCCCGTCTCCCCGGCCCATACGGCGGCGAGGACCGGGCTCGGCTGATGCTCGGAGGGGAGCGCCGGCGCCGCGGCCATGGCGGCGGCGAGGCCCGCCTCCACCTTGAGCCGGGCGATGCGCGCCAGCAGTTCGTCGATCTGCTGGGTGACGATGGCGAGATTGGCCTTGGCGAGGGTGTCGTCGAAGCGCAGCAGCAGGTCGCCGGCCTGCACGCGGCCGCCCTCGGCCACCGCGATCTCGGCGACCGTGCCGCCGAGCGGCGGCTCGATGGACTTGACGGAGCCCTTCAGCGTCATGGCACCGCCGGCGATCACCGCGCCGGAGAGGGGCGCCAGCGCCGCCCAGGCGCCGCCGCCCACCACGAACAGCGCCACCACGATGCCGCCGACCGCGAGGTCGCGGCGCGCGCGCTGCAGCGGGCCGGGGCCGGCCGGCGCCTTTTCCAGGTCGGCGCTCATGGCCGGCCTCCGGCGAGCGGCACCAGCGTGGGCGCGGCGGCCTCGCTTTCGCCGGCGCCGCCCTGCCGGGCGAGGATCTCGTCGCGCGGGCCGAAGGCGGCGAGGCGTCCGTCGCGGATGGTCGCCACATGGCTCGCGGCGCGGATGACGCTGGCGCGGTGGGCGGCGACCACGACGATGCCGCCGCGCGCCTTCACCCGCTCGATCGCCGCCAGCAGCGCCGCCTCGCCCTCGGCGTCGAGATGGGCGTTGGGCTCGTCGAGGATGACCAGGAACGGCGCGCCGTAGAGCGCGCGGGCGAGCGCCACCCGCTGGCGCTGGCCCGCGGAGAGGGCGATGCCGCCCTCGCCGATCCGCGTGTCGTAGCCGGACGGCAGGCGCAGGATGAGGTCGTGCACGCCCGCCTCGCGCCCCGCCGCGATCACCGCCTCCGGGTCGCGCTCGGCGTCGAAGCGGGCGATGTTCTCCGCCACGGTGCCGTCCAGCAGAGCGACGTCCTGGGGCAGGTAGCCGAGATGGCGGCCGAGCCGGTCCGGCTCCCACTGGTCGAGGCGCGCGCCGTCGAGCCGCACCGCGCCCGCCGCCGGCGCCCACAGGCCGGCCAGCACCTTCAGGAGGCAGGTCTTGCCGGCGCCGGACTTGCCCACCAGCGCCAGCGCCTCCCCGGCATTGAGGGTGAAGGCGACGCCCTGGAGGATCGGCCGCCCGCCCGCCGGTCCGCTGCCCGGCGCGCCCACCGCGACGGTCTCCACGTCGAGCCGCGCCAGAGGCGCCGGCAGCGCGGTGCGCTCGGCGGCGTGCTGCGCGCGCAGGGCGGCGAGCCGCGGCGCCAGCCGGCGCCAGGCCTCGCGGGCGGCGAGGTAGCCCTTCCAGTGCGCGGCGGCCAGCTCCACCGGCGCCAGCGCCCGGCCCATGAGGATGGAGGCGGCGATCATCACGCCGCCGGTGGCGTCGCCGCGCAGCACCAGCAGCGCGCCGATGCCGAGCAGGAGGGATTGCAGCAGCGCCCGGAACGAGCGGGACAGGGCGGCGAGGTTCACCGAGGAGACCGCGAGCCGCTCGTTGCCGGCGCGGCTCTCCTGGTCGAGTTCGGCGAAGCGCGCGCGCATGTTGCCGACCATGCCCAAGGCATGGGCCGCCTCGGCGCCGCGCCGCGCGCCCTCGATGAAGCCGGCGCGGCGGGCGGCGACCTCGGTCGCGGCCTTCACGCGGGCCTTGGAGCGCGCCTCGCCGGCGAGCGCGAGGCCGACGATGACGATGGCGCCCGCGAGCGCGGTGAAGCCGAGCCAGGGATGCAGCAGGAAGCACAAGCCCACGAACAGCGGCACGAACGGCGCATCGAACAGCACCGTCGGCCCGGGGCTGGAGAGGAAGGAGCGCACCTGGTCGAGGTCGCGCAAGGCGGCGGTGAACTCCCCCGGCGCTCCGAGGCGCGCGGTGCGGTGCAGCCCGTCCGCGAACAGCTCAGGCGCGAGGCGCTCCTCCACCGTGGCGCCGAGCCGTGCCAGCAGGCGGCCGCGCGCAGCGTCGATCACGCCCTGCACCGCATAGGCGGCGATCACCAGTCCGGTCAGCGCCACCAGTGTCGGCAGCGAGCGCGAGGGCAGGGCCCGGTCGTAGACCTGGAGCATGTAGATCGCCCCGGCCAGCATCAGGATGTTGACCGCCACCGAGAACAGGCCGATGCCGGCCACCAGCGGGACGAGGTCGCGCAGGCCGAGCGGCGATGCGCCCGGCCTGCTTTCCGCAGCGCTGCCCCGCGTGCGCCGCGTCATGTGGGGCGCCGCCCGGCCGCGCCCCCGGCGGTCCAAAGCGCCCTTGGACAATCCCGAACCGCACCCGCCATCGGCCGATCCCCGCTTGGGCCCGCGCCCGCGACCCCGTCGTGCAAGGCTGTACCGCCGCCGTGCCCCAGCGCATCACCCAATTGGGGGGGTGGAACGGGCAAAAGGGCTCGGCGCGCGCATGCGGCCACTCCCCGGCATGCGCGCGGAGCGGGGGCTGGCGCGCATGCGTGAAACCGGAGTGCGCCAAGGTTCGGGGCGTCCGTGAAACCGGCAATCGCCCGAGACGCGCCGCCCGGGACGGGCGGGAGGCCCCAGCCGTCCCCTCTGCCGTTCCCTTTCCGCCCGTCCTCTGGCCCGACCCTCAGGGTCCTGCGGTCGCCGACAGGCTGAACGCCGACAGCGCGCCGAACGGCGCGTCGTTCAGGAACAGGGGCAACAGCGGCGTGTCGGCCCTGGGCGTCGCGGACAGCGTCAGGGTGCGCGGGGTTGCGAGGAAGCTCTTCACCGCCGCGGCGACGTCCACCACGTCGGGATTGACCTGCGCCAGCACGGCGGCGATCTCGTCCACCTGCGCCGAGAGGTCGGCGCGGATCTCGTCCGGGCTCACGCCGGCGGCCTCGGCGAGCTGCTGGAACATCAGCTCTGCGAGGCCGAGATTCTCCACCTTCAGCGTCAGCGGCCGCGCGGTGACCTCGCCGAGCGCGCCGAAGGCCGAGGCCGCGTCGCCGAAGGCCTCCTTGGGCACGTTGCCGATGCCGGCGTCGAGCGTGACCGCGAACGCCTTCTCCAGCCGCGCGCCGAGCGGGCCGACCTGAAGGTCGCGGCTTGCCGGATCGTAGGCGATGTTGAGCGCCGTGCTCATGGTCGCGCGGGTGATGCCCGCATTGGCGAGATAGACGAAGGGCTCGCCGTCGGCGGCGCTGATCGGGCCGCTCACGTCCTTCATCTCGAAGCGCAGAGTAGTGGGAATCTCGCCCAGCACGCTGCCCCAGCCGAGGGTGAGCGCGCCGATGCGCAGCGGCTGCCCGGCGGCGGCGTTGTCCCCCTCATAGGGCACCTCGACGCCGGCCGCCTCGATGCCGGACACCACCTTGAACAGGCCGAGCGCCGCCATGGGCGTCGGGGCGTCGGCCTCCCGCGCGAGGTCCGCCAGCGCCTTCAGATCGAGCCGCCGCACCACGAACTGGGCCGCCTTGACCGGACGCTTGTCGGCGTCCGTGCCGTCGAGACCCTCCAGCTCGAAGGCGTCGAGCACGCCCGCGGCGAACCCGTCGAGCCGCACCGCGGCGATGCGCACCGTCTCTCCCTTGCTGGTGGCGGAAAGGCCGGTCATGGAGAAGGTGCGGAAGGCGAGGCCGTCGATGATGCGGCGGGTCTCCTCCACCAGCGCGCTCAGCTCGGCGACGGAGAGATCCGGCCCCTTGCGGGTGAGCGCGTCCAGCTCCAGCAGCCGGTCGAGCGCGATGGCGGAGGGCTTGATGCCGACATGCTCCAGCAGCAGCGAATCGGCGCCGGCCGTGCTGCCGTCATGGTGCTTCACCCGGTAGGGACCGGTCACGACCTTGCCGTATATCGCCTGGTAGTCGTCCGGCTCCTTGCCGGGCGCGGTGCCGGTGAGCACGGCGAGGAAGGGCGCGGTGTCGAGGCGCGCGGCGACGATGCCGGAAAGCTCGCCGGTCTGCCGCGCGCCGCCGGTGGGCGCGGCATCCTGCGGGCTCCCCTCGACCGGCACCTCGTCCGGCCCGGAGAAGCGGAGCTTGTCCACCAGGAGGCTGCGCACCTTGCCGGCGGCGATCTGCTCGGCGGCGATGCCCTCATAGGCCAGTTCCACCGGTACCGCGCCGGCCTTCGCGGGCTGCTGGCGCAGGGTCAGGCTGGGAATCGTGACCTTGGCGGCGCTGGTGGCGGCGAACTGGCGCAGCGCGAATCGCGCGGCGCCGAACGGCCCCGCTTCGCCCGCTGGCGCGGCGAGCGGCACCACGGGGCCGCGATAGCGGTCGATCATCACCTTGGGGATGGCATAGACGAGGGTGCCGCCGAACGCCGCCGGCCCGGAGAGCGTGATCTCCACTCCTTCGAGGTCGAGCGTCTCGGCCTCGGCGTAATTGTCGCGCGGCGGCTGGGCACCGGTGGCGGTGAGCCTCGCGATCTTCACCGTGGCGTCGGCGCCGCCGAGCGCGACGCCGGTGAGCACGATCGACCGCGCTGCCGGGTCCACGCTCGCCTCCGCGAACTGCGCGACGCCGCCGCGGCGGCGGATTTCCTCGAAGGCACGCTCCACCTCGGCGCGGGCGGTGCGATCGCCGAAGAACCGCACGCCGAAATAGCCCGCGACCCCCAGCAGGACGACCGCGACGAGGCCGATGGCCAGCTTCTTGCCCATTGTCGAGAACCCTTGATTGCAAAGCCTCGCGGCCGGCGCCTTCGCCGCGAACATGATCCTGCGCGGCGACGCGTCGCGCCGCGCCACCATAGCGCATCTGCGCCCCGCGGCGCGCCCCTCCTCGCGCCGTCCATGGTGCACCCGCACCCGTTACCCCGCGCTGCAGCATGACGAATGCGTGCGCGAGCCGTGACATCGGCAAGCGTGGCGGCTACTTTCCGGCCCGCACCGGCGGAGAGCGTAAAACCACGAACGGGGGAAGGTATGGCGTCCTATATTTCCGAGGATCTGCGTTCCGGCGCGCTGGTGTATCACCGGCTGCCGAAGCCCGGTAAGCTTGAGATCCAGGCCACCAAGCCGCTGGGCAATCAGCGCGACCTCGCGCTCGCTTATACGCCCGGCGTCGCCGCCGCCTGCGAAGCCATCGCCGCCGACCCGCTCCAGGCCGCCGAACTCACCATCCGTGCCAACCTCGTGGGCGTGGTCTCCAACGGCACCGCTGTGCTCGGCCTCGGCAATATCGGCCCGCTGGCCGGCAAGCCGGTGATGGAGGGCAAGGCGGTCCTGTTCAAGAAGTTCGCCGGCATCGACGTGTTCGACATCGAGATCGACGCCGAGACGGTCGAGCGCATGGTCGAGGTCATCAGCGCGCTGGAGCCGACCTTCGGCGGCATCAACCTGGAAGACATCAAGGCGCCCGAGTGCTTCGAGGTGGAGAAGCGCCTGCGCGAGCGCATGAAGATTCCGGTGTTCCACGACGACCAGCACGGCACCGCCATCATCGTCGGGGCCGCGGTGCGCAACGCGCTGGAGATCGGCAACCGCAAGATCGCGGACCTGAAGATCGTCACCTCCGGCGCGGGCGCGGCGGCGCTCGCCTGCCTCAATTTGCTGGTGACGCTCGGCGCGAAGCGCGAGAACATCTGGGTCACGGATATCGACGGCGTGGTCTATGAGGGCCGCAACACGCTGATGGACCCCTACAAGGAGATCTACGCCCAGAAGACCGACAAGCGCACGCTCGACGAGGTGATCGATGGCGCCCACATCTTCCTCGGGCTCTCCGCCGGCGGCGTGCTCAAGCCGGAGATGGTGAAGAAGATGGCGGACAAGCCGCTCATCCTCGCCCTCGCCAACCCCTCGCCCGAGATCATGCCCGAGGAGGCCCGCGCCGCGCGGCCCGACGCCATGATCTGCACCGGCCGCTCGGACTTCCCGAACCAGGTCAACAACGTCCTGTGCTTTCCCTACATCTTCCGCGGGGCGCTGGACGTGGGCGCCACCGACATCAATGCCGAGATGAAGATGGCGGCAGTGGAGGCGATCGCCGCGCTCGCCCGCGAGACCCCGTCCGACGTGGTGGCGCGCGCCTATGGCGGCGAGACGCGGGCGTTCGGCCCCGAATCGCTCATCCCCTCCCCGTTCGACCCGCGCCTGATCCTGCGCATCGCCCCCGCGGTGGCGAAGGCGGCCATGGCGACCGGCGTCGCCACCCGGCCGATCAAGAGCTTCGAGGCCTACGAGGACCAGCTCGACTATTTCGTGTTCCGCTCCGGCTTCATCATGCGCCCGCTGTTCGCCCGCGCGAAGCAGTCCATGAAGCGCGTGATCTATGCCGAGGGCGAGGACGAGCGCGTGCTGCGCGCGGTCCAGGCGGTGGTCGAGGAAGGCATCGCCAAGCCGATCGTGGTGGGCCGGCCGAGCGTGGTGGAAAGCCGCATCAAGCGCTTCGGCCTCTCCATCAAGCCGGGCACCAGCTTCGAGATCATCAATCCCGAGGACGATCCGCGCTACCGCGATTTCGTGCGCACCTACATGGATGTGGCGGGCCGGCGCGGGGTGACGCCCGACGCGGCGCGCACGCTGGTGCGCACCCACCCGACCGTGATTGCCGCGCTCGCCGTGCATCGCGGCGAGGCGGACGCCATGCTCTGCGGCATCGAGGGCCGCTTCACCCGCCATCTGCGGCAGGTGCGCGACATCATCGGCCTCGCGCCGGGGGTGAAGGAGCTGGCGGCCATGTCGCTGCTCATCACGCCCAAGGGCAACTTCTTCATCTGCGACACGCAGATCCAGACCGAGCCCTCGGCCGCGGACCTCGCCGAGATGACGGTGCTCGCCGCCGCCCATGTTCGCCGGTTCGGCCTGGAGCCGCGCATCGCGCTGCTCTCGCACTCCAATTTCGGCAGCCACGAGACGCTCTCGGCCAAGCGCGTGCGCATGGCCGTGGAACTGCTGCGCGAGCGCGCGCCCATGCTGGAGGTGGACGGCGAGATGCAGGCGGACGCCGCTTTGGTGGAAGACATCCGCAAGCGCTCGCTGCCGAACTCGCGCCTGGAAGGCGCCGCCAACGTGCTGGTGATGCCCGACCTCGACGCCGCCGACATCGCCTACAACATGATCAAGGTGCTGGGCGACGCGCTGCCCGTGGGCCCCATCCTCATGGGCACGGCGAAGCCGGCGCACATCCTCGGCCCGTCCGTGACGGCGCGCGGCATCGTCAACATGACGGCGGTGGCGGTGGCAGAGGCCCAGGTCGAGGCGTAAGCCGCGGGGCCAGGAACGAGGGCGCAGCGGCCGGGTGCGCCGCCTGCGCGGCCTGCCCAAACCGCCGTCATGCCCCGGCTTGTCCGGGGCATCCACGCCCCCTCCTAGCCTCGCCTCCTGGCCGCCGGATGGGCCTCCGATCAAGTCGGAGGGCGACGGCGGGGACCGGGGAGACGGCGGGGAGGCTACTCAAGGCAGCCGCGCAATCCCTGTTGTCCCCTACCCGAACCACCGTCATGCCCCGGCTTGTCCGGGGCATCCACCGTGCCGCCTGCGGGCGTGCGAATGTGAAGCGCCGCCTGGCCGCCGCGTGGATCCCCCGGGCAAGCCGGGGGATGACGGCGTTTCCGGATCCCGCGCCGCACCGCCCCACAGTGCGTTGAAGCTGCGCGGCGCGCGCCCTAGATTGCAGTTCAAGACATCGCGCGGCGTGGCTCCCCGAGGCGCCGCCGCCAGGAGCACGCAGACCCATGGCCGAGGCCGGCCCCCTTGATCCCGCCCCCCGCGCCCCGCGGCAGACGGCGCATGCCCGCATGGAGCCGCTGGCGCGGCTGCCGGTGTTCTTCGCTCTCCACGGCCGGCGCGTGCTGGTGGCGGGCGGCGGCGC
Source organism: Xanthobacter tagetidis (assembly GCF_003667445.1). GTDB lineage: Bacteria > Pseudomonadota > Alphaproteobacteria > Rhizobiales > Xanthobacteraceae > Xanthobacter > Xanthobacter tagetidis. The sequence continues at coordinate 12,023 of NZ_RCTF01000001.1, forward strand.
GCCGGCGGTGTGGAAGGCGGAGCTGCTGTCGGCGGCCGGCGCGCGCGTCGAGGTGATCGCGCACGAGGTCTGCGAGGACATGTGGCGCCTCGCGGGGGCGGCGCCGGACGGGCCGATGGCGATCCATGTGCGGCCCTGGCAGGCCGGCGACATCGACGGCGCCGCGCTCGCCATCTGCGACGCGGCCGACGACGCCGAGGCGCAGCGCTTCGCCGCCGCCGCCCGCGCTGCCGGGGTGCCGGTGAACGTGGTGGACAGGCCGGACTTCTGCGACTTCTCCTTCGGCGCCATCGTCAACCGCTCGCCGCTGGTGGTGGGCATCTCCACCGACGGCGCCGCACCGGTGTTCGGGCAGGCGGTGCGCGCCAAGATCGAGGCGCTGATGCCGGCCGGCTTCCGGGCCTGGGCGGAGGCCGCCAAGAGCTGGCGCCGCGCGGTGTCCGCGCTCGAATTGCCGTTCGCCGCACGGCGCGCCTTCTGGGAGCGCTTCGCAGCGCGCGCCCTCTCCGAGCCGAACCACGCGCCGACGCTGGCCGACCGCGACGCGCTGATTGCCGGCCTGGTCGCCGACGCCGCGCCCCATCGCGGCTCGGTGGTGCTGGTGGGCGCGGGGCCGGGCGATCCAGAGTTGCTCACGCTCAAGGCGGTGCGGGCGCTGCAATCGGCCGAGGTGGTGCTCTATGACGACCTGGTCTCCCCGGCCATCCTCGACTTCGCCCGCCGCGAGGCGAAGAAGATGCTGGTGGGCAAGACCGGCTACGGCCCCTCCTGCAAGCAGGACGACATCAACGCTTTGATGGTGGACCTCGCCAAGGAGGGCCGCCGGGTGGTGCGCCTCAAGGGCGGCGAGGCGATGATCTTCGGCCGCGCCGGCGAAGAGATCGCCTTTTGCCGCGCCGCCGGCATCGAGGTCGAGGTGGTGCCGGGCATTTCCTCGCCGCAGGGGGCGGCGAGCCGATTGGTGGCCTCGCTCACCCACCGCGACCATGCGCGGCGGCTGCAGTTCGTCACCGCCCATGCGCGCGACGGCAAGCTGCCGAAGGACCTCGACTTCAAGGCGCTGAGCGACCCGGCCGCCACCACCGTGGTCTACATGCCCCGCCGCACTTTGCCGGACCTCGTGGCGAACCTCGCCGCGGTGGGTGCGGACCTCGCGACGCCGGCGGTGGCGGTGTTCTCGGTGACGCGGCCGGAGGAGAGGATCGTGCCGGCCAGCCTCGGCACGCTGGCGGAAGCGGTGGAGCAGGCGGTGACGGAGGGGGCGGAAGGCCCCTGCCTCATCCTCTACGGCCACGCGCTGGCCGAGGCGACGGTGTTCGCGGCGCGGGCGCCGGAGGCGGTGCGCCTCGGCCTGTGATCCTCAGGCCCGCACGAAGGTCCACACGCCCCCCTCTTCGCCCTGAACCAGCAAGCCCCTGAAGACCAGGTGGCGCAGGTGTGCCAGCGCCTCGCTGAGGCCGAAGCCGGTCTGCTCCAAGGGCAGCGGGCGGAACAGCACCTGGAGCGTGTCCATGGCGGTGCGCGGCACGGTGCAGAACTCCATCAGCCGGTCGAGCCGCTCGGCATGATGCGCCTTCAGCGCCGCGATGCGCGCATGGAGCCCGTCGAACGGCGCGCCGTGGGAGGGCAGCACGTGCGTGTCCGCGGGCAGCACCTCGAACGTGCCGAGCGAGCGCAGGAAGGCCGCAAGGTTGTCGGCGCGCGGATCGGACGGCTGCACGCCGATATGGGGCGAGATGTGGCCGAGGATCTGGTCCGCCGCGATCAACAGGCCGCGCGCGGGCGAATGGAGGCACACCATTTCCGGCGCGTGCCCCTCGCCGATCATCACCTGCCACTGCGTGCCCGCCATTTCGAGCACGTCGCCGGCGGCAATGCGCATGTAGCGGCGCGGCAGCGGGCCGACCCACTTGGGATAGAGCATGCCGCGCTTCGGCAGAAAGTCGAGGAACGCCTCGGGCGCCCCGGCGCACCGGCAGTGGGCGACGAGGCTCGCCATCTCGGCCTCAGCGTCCTCCCGCAGGAACACGTTGGCCTGGAGCCACTCGGTGCGGCTCATGTGCAGCTCGGCGCCGGTGCGCTCCTGGAGGAAGCCCGTGAGGCCGATATGGTCGGGGTGGAAGTGGGTGACGATGAGCCGCGCCACCGGCGCACCGCCGAGCCGCGGGTCGGCCAGGACGCGGGTGAAGATGTCGCGCGTGCGCGCATCGTCCACGCCCGAATCGATCAGCGTCCAGCCGTCGTCGCCCGAGAGCAGCCAGGCGCTCACCTCGCGCGGCGGAAAGGGCAAGGGCACCTCGACCCTGAGGATGCCGGGCGCCACCGCGCTCAGCTCGGGCGCCTCACTCAAAACCGTCATTGTCGTCCCGCCTCTTCCCGCCATCGCGGCCGGAAAGCGGTCGTGACAGCCACCCGGGGCCAATCCGTTGCCCCGCACCATGCTGATTGCCGCCGGCAAGGCAACGTCAAATGTGCGCCGGCCGGTCACCGCGTGGTCGCCGCCTCGCCCGCGTGCCCCCTCCCGCCTTGAGCGGTTGTCCCCTCCCCAACCCTCCCCCGCACGCGGGAGAGGGAGCCGGGTCCGGGCAGCCCCCGTGCGCCAGCCCTCCGGGGCTCAGCCGCGCCAGTCGGCGAAGCTCCGTCCCGCGCGCGCGAGTTCCACCAGCAGCGGCGCCGGCTCCGATCCCGCTCCGCCGGCCGCGTGGGCCGCCTCCATCTCGCGGAGCACCGCGCCAAGGCCCATGGCGTCGGCGGCGAACATCGGACCGCCCTTGAGGCGCGGAAAGCCGTAGCCGTTGACGAAGACGAGGTCGATGTCGGAGGCGCGCAGCGCGATGCCTTCCTCCAGCGCCTTCGCGCCCTCGTTCGCCATCACGGCCAGCAGCCGGCGCTGGATCTGGTCCGGCGTGAAGGCGCGCGGCGCGATCTTCTTCTCCGCCCGCGCCGCGGCGATCATCGCGGCCACGGCTGGATCAGCCGAAGCCGCCCCTGCCGTGTCATAGGCATACCAGCCGGCGCCCGACTTGCGGCCGAGACGGCCCGCCTCCACCAGGTGGTCGGCGACCGCCACATAGCGCTCCGCCGGATCGCGGGTGGCCGCGCGGCGCTTGCGCATGGCGTAGCCGATATCGAGGCCGGACAGGTCGGAGACCGCGAACACGCCCATGGCGAAGCCGTAGGCCTGTAGCGCCGCGTCCACCTCCTGCGGCGACGCGCCGTCCTCCACCAGATATTCCGCGTGCCGCCGGTAGGCCGCATAGATGCGGTTGCCGATGAAGCCGTCGCCATTGCCGGCCACCACCGGCTGCTTGCCCATGCGCTTGGCGAGCGCCAGCGCGGTGGCGAGCGCATCCGGCGCGCTCGCTTTGCCGCGCACCACCTCCAGCAGCCGCATGACGTTGGCGGGGGCGAAGAAGTGCAGGCCCACCACGTCCTCAGGGCGGGCGGTGGCGGCGGCGATGGCGTCGAGGTCGAGATAGGAGGTGTTGCTGGCGAGCACCGCGCCGGGCTTCGCCACCTGGTCGAGCCGGCGGAAGATGTCCTGCTTCACCGCCATGTCCTCGAACGCCGCCTCGATCACCAGGTCAGCCCCGGCCAGCGCCTGCCAGTCGGGGGTGGCATTAATGGCGGCGAGGCGCCGGTCCGCCTCGGCCTGGGAGAGGCGGGCGCTCTTGACCGGCCGCTCGTAAAGCCCGCGCACGCGCGCGAGGCCGGCATCGGCGGCCTCCGCGTCGCGCTCCACCAGGGTCACGGCGAGGCCCGAATCGGCGAGCGACACGGCGATGCCGGCGCCCATGGTGCCGGCGCCGATGACCGCCGTTTGGGCGAAGGGACGTGCCTTGGCGCCGTCGAGGCCGGGCACCCGGCCCGCCTCGCGCTCGGCGAAGAAGAGATGGCGCAGCGCCTTCGCCGCGTCGCTCTCGCGCAGCCTGAGGAAGGTGGCGCGCTCGTCCGCCATGCCGTCCGCAAAGGCCGCGGCGCGGCTCGCGCGCACCACGCGCACCGCCTCGGCGATGGCGGGGACGCCCTTCGCGCCCTTCAGCGCGGCGGCGGCCGCCGCCTCTTCGCGCGCCGCATCGCCGGCGGGCACCGGAAGCTGCGACAGGCGCCGCTTGGGGGCGTGCGGCGCGCGGGCGATGGCGGCGGCGAGAAGGTCGCCCTCCACCACCTCGTCCACGATGCCCAGCGCCAGCGCCTCCGGCGCCTTGAGGATGCGGCCCTCGCTGACGAGCGCGATGGCCTCCGCGATGCCCACGAGGCGCGGCAGGCGCTGGGTGCCGCCGGCGCCGGGAATGATGCCGAGCCGGGTCTCGGTGAGCCCCACCAGCGCCTTCGGGCTGGCGAGCCGCAGGTCGCAGCCGAGCGCCAGCTCGCAGCCGCCGCCAAGCGCCGCGCCGTCGATGGCCGCCACCACGGGCTTGTCCAGCGCCTCGAAGGCCGCGATCACGTCGGGCACGAAGGGCTCGTCCGGCGGCAGGTTCATCTCGCGGATGTCGGCGCCGGCGACGAAGCGGCCCGGCCCGCCGCTCAGCACCACGGCGGCGACATCCGGGTCCGCCGCGAGCGCCGCCGCGGCGGCGGCGAGGCCGTCGCGCACGCCTTTCGAGAGGGCGTTCACCGGCGCATGGTCGATCGTCACCACCGCCACCGAACCGTGGCGCTCGATGCGCACGGGCAAGGTCGCCGCCATGTTCACACCCGCTCGATGAGGGCGGCGATGCCCTGGCCGACGCCGATGCACATGGTGGCCACCGCCCGCTTCTGCCCGCGCCTCTCCAGCGCGTTCACGGCGGTCATGGCGAGCCGCGCGCCGGACATGCCGAGCGGATGGCCGAGCGCGATGGCGCCGCCATGCGGGTTCACATGCTCCGCATCGTCCGGAAGGCCGAGCTGGCGCAGCACCGCCAGCGCCTGGGAGGCGAACGCTTCGTTCAGCTCGATCACGTCGATGTCGGCGAGCGCGAGAGAGTTCTTCGCCAGGAGCTTGGTGGTGGCCGGCGCCGGGCCGATGCCCATGATGCGCGGTGGAACGCCCGCCTGCACCACCGACACCACGCGGGCGCGCGGGGTGAGGCCATACTTTTTCGCAGCTTCGGCCGAGGCGAGGATCAGCGCGCCCGCGCCGTCATTGACGCCGGAGGCGTTGCCGGCGGTGACGGTACCGCCCTCCTTGCGGAACGGCGTCTTGAGCGCGGCGAGCTGCTCCAGCGTGGTGTCGCCGCGCGGATGCTCGTCCGCCTCCACGCGCACCACGGCGCCCTTCCTGCCCTTGATCTCGATGGGCGCGATCTCGCGGGCGAAGAAGCCCGCCTCCTGCGCCGCCTTGGTGCGCTGCTGCGAGCGGTAGGCGAACAAGTCCTGGTCGGCGCGGCCGATCTGGAAGTCGGCGGCCACGTTCTCGCCGGTCTCGGGCATGGAATCGACGCCGTATTGCGCCTTCATCAGCGGGTTCACGAAGCGCCAGCCGATGGTGGTGTCGTAGATCTCGTTCTGGCGCGCGAAGGCCTCGCTCGCCTTGCCCATGACGAAGGGCGCGCGGGTCATGCTCTCCACCCCGCCGGCGATCACGAGGTCGGCGTCGCCGGTCATGATGGCGCGGGCGGCGATGCCCACCGCGTCGAGCCCCGAGCCGCACAGGCGGTTGACCGTGGTGCCGGGCGCGCTGACCGGCAGGCCGGCGAGCAGCGCCGCCATCCGCGCCACGTCACGATTGTCCTCGCCCGCCTGGTTGGCGCAGCCGAACACCACGTCGTCCAGCGCCTCCCAGTCGACGCCCGGATGGCGCGCCGCGAGGACCCGGATGGGATGGGCGGCGAGGTCGTCCGTCCGCACGTCCTTGAGGGCGCCGGCATAGCGGCCGATGGGCGTGCGCGCGAAGTCGCAGATGAAGGCGTCGGTCATGGGTGTCCTCCGGCGCTTTGGGCGCGCTCAGCTCTTGGTCTTGCTCAGGTCTTCTTGCCCAGCAGCTCGCGGGCGATGATGAGCTGCTGAATCTGGGTCGTGCCCTCGTAGAGGCGGAACAGGCGCACGTCACGGAAGAACCGCTCCACCGCATAGTCCGCCATGTAGCCGGCGCCGCCGTGGATCTGCACCGCCCGGTCGGCGACGCGGCCGACCATCTCGGAGGCGAACATCTTGCAGGCCGACGCCTCGATGGTGACGTTCTCGCCCGCATCACGCTTGCGCGCGGCGTCGAGCACCATGGAGCGGGCGGCATAGGTCTCCGCATAGCTGTCGGCGAGCAGCGCCTGCACGAGCTGGAACTCGGCGATGGGACGGCCGAATTGCCGCCGCTCGGCGGCATAGCCGACGCCGAGCTCGATGAGCCGCGTCGCCGCACCGACGCACACCGCCGCGATGTGCAGGCGGCCCTTGTCGAGCACCCGCATGGCGATGCGGAAGCCCTGGCCCTCCGCGCCGATGATGGCCTCGGCGGGCACCACGCAGTCCTCGAACATCACGTCGCAGGTGTGGGCGCCGCGCTGGCCCATCTTGCGGTCGAACGGGCCGAGCGAGAGGCCGGGCGCGCCGCGCTCGACGAGGAAGCAGGAGATGCCGCCCGCGCCCGGCGTGTCGGAGGTGCGCGCCATGACGGTGAACAGCCCGGCCTCGGGTGCGTTGGTGATGTAGCGCTTGGTGCCGTTGATGACCCAGCTGCCGTCGTCGCGCCGCACCGCGCGGGTGCGCAGCGAGGCGGCGTCCGAGCCGGCGTCCGGCTCGGTGAGCGCGAAGGAGGCGACGAGGTCGCCGCTGGCGAGGCGCGGCAGATAGCGCGCGCGCTGCGCCTCGGTGCCCGCCAGCACGATGGCCTGCGATCCGATGCCGATATTGGTGCCCACCGCCGAGCGGAAGGCCGGCGAAGCGCGGCACAGCTCCATGACGATCTCCACCTCCTCGGCCATGGAGAGGCCGAGGCCGCCCCACTCCTCGGGGATGGAGAGGCCGTAGAGCCCCAGCTCGCGCATCTGCGCAAGGATGGCAGGGTCGATGGCGTCGGCCTCCGCCACGGCGGCCTCGGCCGGGATCAGCCGCTCGTCCACGAAGCGGCGCACGGTGTCCTTGAGGAGCGCGAAGGTTTCTTGATCCAGCGCCATAGGGCGCCCTCCCCGTGATGCTGGGTTGGAGGTGCGGGGTTTTCCTTTGGCGGAAGGGGTATCGGACTTTGCTCGCCAAGTCCAGATTCTGATCCGTTATGCGGAACGCATTTTTATTTTGTTGATTTCAGTCCAGTCCCGATTATCAGTTTGTCATCACGCCGCGCCAGCCGGAAGGATGCTCCGTGTCTCTCGCCAAGCTGATCGACCCTGACACTATCGCCATCGTCGGCGTTTCCACCCGGAAGGCCGCCTTCCAGGTGGGCGGGCGCGCCATCTTCGATCACTTGCGGCTGCACGGCTACGACCGGCGCATCGACCTCGTGACCCGCGAGAAGGCGGTCATCGACGGCGTCGAGACGATCACCAGCCTTTCCGAACTCTCCCATGTACCGGACTGCGTAGTGGTCTCGGTGCCGGCGGATGACGTCTACGCCACCGTCGAGGAGGCGCTCGGCCTCGGGGTGCGGGCGTTCATGGTGATCACCGGCGGCTTCTCCGAATCGGGCGAGGAGGGCGCTACCAAGCAGGCGCGCCTCGCCGCCCTGGTGCGTCGCCATGGCGCGGCGATGCTCGGCCCCAACACCACCGGCTTCGTCAATCTCGGCCGGCGTGTCGCCATGAGCTCCACCAGCCGCATAACCGCGAGCCTGCCGCGGCCGGGTGTGGTCGGGCTCGTGGTGCAGAGCGGCGCGCTCGGCAGCGCGCTGATGGAGGAAGCCGAGCGTGCCGGCATTGGCCTCAGCCACGTCATCTCCACCGGAAACGAAGCCGCGACCGGCGTCGCCGACTTCGTCCAGTTCCTCACCGACGATCCGGCAACGCGTGCCATCGCGCTCTATGTGGAAGGCATCCGCGAGAGCAGCCGGCTGCTGGCCGCGGCACGCAGCGCCCATGCCGCCGGGAAGCCGGTGGTACTCTACAAGGCCGGCCGCTCGGAAGCCGGACGGCGCACGGCGGCGGGCCATACCGGCGCGCTCATGGGTGCGCGCGGCGCATATGAGGCGGCGGTGCGCCAGCTCGGCTGGGTGGACGTAGCCGCCATCGAGGACCTTCTGCCGGTGGCGCAATATGTGGCGACTGCCGGCGTCACCCGCAGCCTCGGCATCCTCACCGTCTCCGGCGGCTACGGCGGCTGCGTTGCCGATGCGCTGGAGAGCAGCGGCGCCGTCACCCTCCCCTCGCCTGCCGAGGCGACGGTGGCGCGCATGCGCAGCGACATCCCGGCCTTCCTCTCCACCCGCAACCCGGTGGACATCGCGGGCACGCCGTTCCGCCGCCCCGAGGGCTTCGCCACCTGCCTCGACGCCTTCGCCGACGATCCCGCTTTCGACGGCATCGCGGTGGCGAACACCCCCATCATTCCGCCTTGGGCGGAGGCCGTGGCCGACGCAATGCTCGCCGCCGGACGACGTACCGGCAAACCGATCTCGCTGGTCTCACCGTCGGACATCTTCAACGGCGCTCAGCTGGGACGGCTGCGCCAAGAGGGAGTTCCGGTATTCACCCGCATCGACACCTTCGTGGCGGCGGTGGCGGGCGCCGCCACGGTCGACGCGGCGCGGCGCGCCCCCTCCCGTCTGCTGCGCGAGGGCCGGACCGGGAGCGAGGCGCCGCGCCTCGACGGCGCACCGATCCCACTCAGCGAAGCCGCGAGCAAGAAGGTGCTGAAAGATCGCGGGCTCGCCTTTCCGCGCGAGGCATTCGTGCCCGGTGCTGACCCGGCGGCGCTCCTCCTCGCCGCCCGCGAGGTGGGCTACCCGGTGACGCTGAAGGGCATGGCCGCCGGGGTGGTCCACAAGTCCGAACTCGGCCTCGTAGCGGTGGCGCTGCCCGACGCGGCGGCGCTCCAAGCGAGGCTCGCGACGATGCTCCAGAGTGTCGAGACGCACGCCCTGACGCTCGAAGGGTTCCTCCTGGCCGAGACCGTCCGCCCGCAGGCCGAGGTGATCCTTGGCCTCGGCCTCGACCCGGAGTTCGGCCCCACCCTCACCTTCGGCGCCGGCGGCATCTATACCGAGATCATGCGCGACGTGGCGGTGCGCCTTCTGCCCCTGGACCGCGAGGAGGTCGCCGCCATGATCCGCAGCTGCCGCATCTCGGCGCTGCTTGAGGGCGCGCGCGGGCTGCCGGCGCTGGACATGGAGGCGCTCATCGACCTCACGATCGCAGTCGCCGACCTGGCACCCGGCCTCGGCGAGGACTTCGCCGGCCTGGAGCTCAATCCGGTCGGCGTAGGACGCGCCGGCGAAGGCGCGTGGATTCTCGACGCCACTGTGTTCCGCATGGGCGCGCTTTCGTGAGCGCGCCGGCCAACAGGCGCGAGAAGCGCATTGCCGCAGAGGAGGCAGGCGCGCTGATCGCGCGTGCGCTCGCCGACGGCGACCTTCTCGCCATCGGCGGTCTGTTCAAACAGGGGCGCCCCATGGCCCTGGTCCGCGAGGTGATCCGGCTCGGGCGGCGCGACCTGAAGCTCGTCTCCTCGCCCGGCTCCGGCTTCGACGTCGACCTCCTGATCGCGGCCGGCTGCGTGGCGGAAACATTCCTGCCGGCGGTGACGCTGGAGGACCGCATGTGCCCGGCCTTCCGCGGCGCGGTGGAGGCGGGCACGCTGACCGCCCACTGCGTCGACGCGCTCTCGATCATCGGCGGCCTGCTGGCGGCCGCGAACGGCGTACCGTTCCAGCCGGTGGCGGCCTGGAAGGGATCGGACGTGCCGGCGCACAATCCGCTCGTCGCGCCCATTCAGTGCCCGTTCACCGGCGCGGCGCTCTACGCCACCCGCGCGATCCGGCCGAAGCTCGCGCTGCTGCACGCCCAGGAAGCGGACGTCTACGGCAACGTGCGCCACCTCGCCACCATGACCTATGCCGACCAGTTGATCGCCCGCGCCGCCGAGACGGTGATCGTCAGCGTCGACCGCATCGTCCCACCGGACGAGATCGTCGCGCGCCCGCGCGAGACCTCCATCCCCTGCATCTATGTGGATGCGGTGGTGGAGATTCCCTATGGCGCTCATCCCACCGGCAGCTTCCCGCTCTATTCCATCGATGAGGCTCATATCGAGCACTATGCCGACTTGGCAGAGGCCGCCCGCCGCGGCGTCGACGGCGCGCGGGACAGGCTCGCCGACTACATCGCGGCCCAGGTGCACGCGAGCCCGCGCCAGGAGGACTACATCGCCCGCGCCGGCGGGGCCGCCCGCATGCGGGCTCTGGAGGACGAGGCCGCGACCCTATGAGCCTCGACTGCACGCCGGCCGAGCTTCAGGCCGTCTACCTCTCCCGGGACCTCGAGGACGGCGAACTCGGCGCCGCCGGGGCGTCGGCGGCGATCCCAATGGCTGCGATCCTGCTCGCCCGCCTCACCCACGCGCCGAACCTGCAGATCGCCGGCGAGATGTTCGTCAATCCGCGCCCGCGGCGGTTGTGGAACTCCATGCTGGACGACCGGGCGCTCGGCGCCTGCGAGGCGTCGGAGACGTTCCTCGAACTGTTCGGGCACTCCCACCGCGGCCTCGACTTCTTCTTCCACAACGGCATGCAGGTGGACGCACGCGGCAACATCAACCTGCATTTCGTCGGCGGCACCCTTGAGCGACCGAAGATGCGCGGCCCGGGCGCGGCCAACATCTCCTACGCCGCCATGTCGAAGCGATTCTACATCTGCACCACCGTGCATTCGCCGCGCACCTTCGTGGAGAAGGTCGATTTCGTCACCTCGCCCGGCTTCCTCGACGGCCCGGAGAGCATGAAGGCGGCGGGTCTCAAAGGCGGGCCGCGCTTTTGCATCACGCCACTCGCGGTTATGGACTTCGACCCCGCGACCCTGCGCATGCGGCTGAAGAGTGTTCATGCCTGGAGCTCGATCGAGGAGGTGGCGGCGAAGACTGGCTTCGCCCTCGGCATCCCCTCCGACGTTCCCATCACACCGCCCCCCACCGCGCGCGAGCTGGAGCTGCTGCGCGGCACCGTGGACCCGGAGGGACTGCTGCGCAGCTGAACGCGGCCAGGCCTCACGCGCCGCCGGCGCGCGGTGCGAGCGCCGCCGCGAGCGCCTGATCGTGCTCGGCGCTGCCATGGGCGGCCGCCTGCATGGCGGCGGCGGCGGCGAGGAAGTCCTGGAGGTGGGTGCGCTCCGCCATGCGCAGCAGGCGCTTGGTCATGCGGATCGCCGGCGCGGACTTGGCGGCGATCTCTCCGGCGAGCGCGAGCGCCCGCGGCAGAAGCTCCGCGTCGGGCACCACTTCGAGCACGAGGCCAAGGCGCAGCGCCTCCTCGGCCTCGACGGGCCGGCCGCGGAAGCTGATCTCGCACGCCCGCTGGTAGCCAAGATGGCGCACCAGGAACCAGCCGCCGCCGTCGCCGGAGACGATGCCGAGATTGACGAACACTTCGCCGAACCGCGCGGTGCTGGAGGCAAGGCGCATGTCGCACATCAGGCTGAGGTCGCAGCCCGCCCCCATGGCCGGGCCGTTCACCGCCGCGATGGTCGGGATGTCGAGCCGCTGCATGATCTGCGGGATCTGCTGCACGCCCGACAGATAGGCCTCGGCGATCTCCACCCCCGTCCCGGAGAACATGCCGGCCTTGGCCTGCATGTCCTTGACGTTGCCACCGGCGGAGAACACCGGCCCGGCGCCGGTGATGACCAGAACCCGGACGGCGCCATCCTGCTCCACCTGCCGCAGCGCTGCCACCAGGGCGTCGAGCATGCAGCGATCGGAGAGCGGGTTGCGCCGCGCCGGATCGTTCAAAGTGAGGAGGGCGACACCGTCGGGCCGGCGGTCGAGGAGAATCTTATCGGACATCGGACAGTTCCTGGACGCCGGGATGGGCCATGACGTCGCCGTCCAGCAGGCGGCGCTCGATCTCGCGGGCGATCTGCACCAGGCGCTGGCCGATCTTGCGCTGCTTCCAGCCCGGCAGATGCCGGGCCGGGGCGCCGCAGGCAAGCGCGTAGACCGGCGCACCGCCGGGGAAGACCATGGGCACCGCGACGCCGTTGATGTCGGTGTCCCAGCTCGCCGAGGCGGTGGTGAAGCCCTGCTCGGCGACCTCGCGCCGCCCGGTCTCGATGCTGGCAAGCAGGCTGTCCCAGCGCTTGGCATGGCGCTCGCGCAGCAGACCGAGGAGATAGTCCAGCTCCGCCTCGGGCAGCGGCGCGATCAGCGCGTGGCCGGTGGCGGTGCCCGCCAGCGGGATCCGCGAGCCCACTTCGAGCCGCAGAGTCATCAGCGTGTTGAGGGAGTGGCACACTTCGAGCTCGATCACGTCGAGCCGGTCGCGCGCGGCGAGCGAGGCGTGGACCGCAAAGGTGTCCGCCAGCTCTTTCAGATAGGGCCGCACCAGGTCGCCGAGGCTGAACGGCTCGCGCGCGGCGAAGCCCAGCGCCAGCACCGCAGTACCGATGCGGAACTGCCTGCGGCGCGGGGAATAATGCAGATAGCCGAGTCCGGCCAGCGCCTGGAGCAGGCGCGACGTGGTGGGCTTGGGCAGGCCCACCTTCTCCGCCACCTCCATGCCGCTGAGCCAGACCGACTGGGTAGTGCCGAACGCCTCCAGCACGATAAGGCCGCGCGCCAGCGCGTTCACAAAGTCGCGGTCCTGCGCGATCACCCCGCGCTGGCGCCGGCGCCGTACCCGGTCACGCGGCGCGGCCGCCTCCTCGGCAAGGTCTTTGGCGGTGTGCTCGTCGGTCTGCTCGTCCATGGGAAGGTCAGTCGCCCCAGAAGCTCGCGCCCAGTTGATCCATGCGGTGGCCGATCTCGCTCGACATCGCCATCAGCTCCGGCCCCAGTTCCTCCTGGAACCGGGCCGGATCGAGGTCGCGCCGCCGGGTGCCGCAATTGAGCGCGAGGATGGTCTCGCCGCGGTCGAGCCACACCGGCGCACCGACCGCGAAAATCTCCCGGCGCCAGTCGCCGAACGAAACCGAAAAGCCGCGCCGGTCCACCTCGGCGATCGCCTCGCGCAGGCCCGCCTCCACCGCGTCGGCGGACCCTCCGGCGGCGGCGCGGATCGCCGCGACGTGGGCCTCGCGTGCCGCTGGCGCCAGCGCCCACATGTAGGCGCGGCCCATGGCCGACTGGGCGATGGGCACCAGGGCACCGACGTGCAGGCGCATGGTGATGGTCTCGGGACCCGAGCAATAGTGCAGATAGATCATGTCCGCGCCGTCGCCGATGCCGAGCGCCACCGACATTTCATGCCGGTCGGCCATGGCCTGCATCAGCGGCCCGGCCACCTGGCGCACCGAGAGTGTGCGCAGCACCGTGTAGCCGAGGGTCGAGACCTTGTCGCCCAGATGGTACTGCGCGTGCGGCCCCACCTGCCGAAGATAGCCCATGGCGCACAGCGTGTAGGCAAGCCGCGCCACGGTCGCCTTGGGCAGCCCGGTGCGCTCCGCGATCTCCTTGTTGCCCAGCGGCGCATCGATGGCGCGGAACGCCCGTAGGATGGCAAGCCCGCGCGCCAGCGATACGACCTCAGTGGCCTTGTCCTTGGATGGCGCCATGATCTGCCCCGGCCCGCCGCTAGGTCCCGGTCCAGACCGGCGCTCGCCTCTCGGCGAAGGCGCGCGGTCCTTCCTGGGCGTCGCGGCTGTCGTAGACGGAGCGGTAGATGCGCTTGGCCTCGGCCAGCCCGTCGTCGCAGCCCAGGCTCATGGCCCTAAGCAGCGACTGCTTGCCAGCGGCCACCGAGAGCGGCGCATTGGCGACGATGACGCGAGCCAGTTCCCGCGCCCGCGTCAGCACGGCCTCGGCGGTCGGCTCCACATGGTTGACGAAACCCAGGGCGTGGAGACGCTCGATGGGCTGGCTCTCGCCGGTGAGGACCATCTCCATCACCACCGGCTGGGGCATCTGCCAAAGCAGCGGCACCGCCCAGGGCGAACCGCGCCCGCGCTTCGCCTCGGTGATGCCGCCGCTGGTGCCGGCGACGCCGATGCGAATGTCGGCATTGAGCGCAAGCAGGAATCCACCAGCCGCGAAGTGCCCGGTCATCGCGGCGATGATGGGCGCGCGCACCCGCCGCATGCGCTCGTGGAACGGGTCGCGGATCATCTCCAGCACGTCGCCGCCCTCGGCACCGATGCTGCTCGCCTCCTTGAGGTCCATGCCGGCGCAGAACGTGCCGCAGGGCGCGGCGGTGAGGATCACGGCGCGGATATCGAGGCGCCGGTCGACCTCCTCCCAGAGGTCGAACAGCCGCTCGGCGGCGGCGACGGAGAGCGCGTTGCGCCGCTCCGGGCGGTTCAGGGTGATGGTGGCGAGGCCGCCTGAAACCTCGAATTGCACAATCTCGTCGGGAAGCATCACCGATTCCGTTCCTTGCCGAATGATGGCACGGACGTGAGGCTACATCAAAAAATCACTGTGCGGAACGAATTTTCAAAATGTGTTGTGCTTCCCTCCGATCTGTGCGACTCTCAGCACCATCGGGGCGACCGGACCGGCGCGTGCGCAAGCGCTGGCGGCATTCGTCCCGTGACCGCCGGCGCCAACCGGGGTCCGAAAAGAAAAACCTTGGAGGAACGACATGCGGGGACTCTTCTCGCGCGCCATCGGGCTTCTCACGGGCCGCGGCAGCGCGTCGCCCCTGTTCTGCGGCGGGGCGTTCGCCGTGCTCCTGGCGCTGCCGGCGGGGGCGGAAACCCTCACGCTCGGGGCCACCAACGCCACGTCGAGCCACTACCAGGTGGCCGTCGGCATGGCGCAGGCGATCGAGAAGGGAAATCCGGGCACCACAGTCACCGTCGTCGAGACCGGCGCCAGCGTCGACAACGTGCGCCGGCTGGTACGGGGCGAGATCGACCTCGGCCTCGTCGCCGGCGACGTCTTCGTCCAGGCCAAGCAGGGCACGGGCCAGTTCGAGGGCAAGGCGGTGAACGACCTGGTCGCGCTCTACCCGTACGACGATTCCATCATCAACATCGCCGTGCGGGCCGACAGCGGCGTCACCGACCTCGCGGGGCTCTCGGGCAAGAACTTCACGCCGGGTATCCGCGGCAGCGGCGGCGAACTGCTCATCACCCAGAGCTTCAACCTGCTCGGGATCAAGCCGCGCTATATCTACGGCACGGTCAACGATGCCATCGAGGGCGTCAGCAACAACCAGCTCGTGGGCTACTCCAAGTACGCCGCCGCCTCGCGCGTCGACGCGACCCTGCGCGAGCTGATGACCAAGGTGGACATGCGCATCCTCGGCTTCACCAAGGAGCAGCAGGAAAAAGTGCTCGCCAAGATTCCCGGGGTCAGCTTCGTCACCATCCCGGCGGGCTTCATCAAGGACAATCCCGCCTTCACCACCCCCTCGGTGCCGATCGTCTATGCGACGCGCCTGTCGCTGATGAACGACTCGACGGCCAGGAAAATCGCCGAGGCCATCGACAAGAACCGGCAGATTCTCATCAACGTCTGGCCGCAGTTGAAGGTCTACGACTTCAAGAAGTCGCTGCTCGGGACCATCGACATCGGCATCGACGTCCATCCCGGTGCGCTCGCCTACTGGAAGTCGGCGCAGTAATCCCCGCGGCTCCGAACGTCCGAGGCACGTGATGGCAGAGGGCACCATGGACCGCTGGCTCGACAAGGGAACGATGCAGGCCTTGCGGATCATCCTCATCGGCTTCGCCCTGTTCCAGATCTACACCTCGTTCGCGGGGATGATGGAGCCTCTGGTCCAGCGAGGACTGTTTCTCGGGCTCGGGCTCGGGTCAGTGTTCCTGCTCGCGGCGGCCGACGGCAGCCGCGGCACCTGGCGCCGCATGGGGGACATCGCGCTCGCTCTGGCCGGCTACTACGTGTGCTTCCACGTAGCGCTCAACAACCAGCGCCTGTCCGACTTCATGGCCGAGCTGACGTCCTTCGACATCGTGCTCGGCTTCCTCGCGCTCGCCCTGGTGCTCGAGGGGGCGCGCCGGACCATCGGCTGGTTCCTGCCGCTGCTCGCGCTTGCAGGCCTGCTCTATTTCTATCTCGGCTACGGCTATGTGAGCGGGCCGTGGCAGCCGCCGCGCGTCTCCACACTGACCCTGATCGAGACCACCTACGCCTCCACGGAGACGATCTTCGGCTACATGGTCGACATGGGCACGCGGGTAATCGCGGTGTTCATCATCTTCGGCGCCCTGCTGCTCAGCACCGGGGCGACAGAGATATTCATCAAGCTCGCCACCCTGATCGCAGGACGCAGTTGGGGCGGGCAGGCCAAGGTGTGCACTGCCTCCTCGGCGCTGTTCGGCACGGTGACCGGATCGGCCGTGGCGAACGTGATGGCGCTCGGTCCCATCACCATCCCCACCATGCATCGGGCGGGCTACACCAAGAGCTACGCTGGCGCCATCGAGGCGGTGGCCTCGGCGGGCGGCCAGATCATGCCGCCGGTGATGGGCGCCGGCGCCTTCATCATGGCCGAGATGCTGGACATCCCGTATTCCAGCGTCGTCGTCGCGGCGCTGATCCCTGCCCTCCTCTATTTCCTCACGATCTGGTTCAGCGTCGGCTTCCGGGCGCGCAAGATGAACATCCGCCCGCTGGAACGCTCCGAGATGCCAGCCGCGCGAGAGCTGCTCGATCCCTACACCGCCTTGCCCATGTACCTTCCGGTGGGCGTCCTCATCTTCATGCTTGCCATGGACCTCACGCCGACGCTCGCGGGCGCGACGGCAGTGGCGACGCTGATCGGGACACAGGTAATCCTGCGCGGCGCCCAATGCCTGATCGAGGGCCGCTCGCGCGACCTCGGCGCCACCTACCGCGAATATCTGCGCCAGGTGCTGGAAGGCCTCTACGAGGCCGGCAAGGCGATCGCCATGATCGCAGTTCTGCTGGCCTGTGCAGCGATCGTGGTGAAGGTCCTCACCGCCACCGGGGCGGGCGTCAAGGTCTCAAGCTTGATCCTGTCGCTGTCCGGCGAGAACATCATCTTGGTGCTGATCCTCACCGCGGTGCTCGCAATCGTGCTCGGCATGGACGTACCCACCACCGCCTCCTACATCCTGGCGGCGGCAGTGGCGGCGCCCATCGTCATCAAGCTCGGCGTCGCTCCGCTGAACGCGCACCTGTTCATCTTCTACTTCGCGATCCTGTCCGCCATCACGCCGCCGGTTTGCGCCAGCGTGTTCGCGGCGGCATCCATCGCCAAGGTGAACTTCTGGAAGGTCGGTGGCCACGCAGTGGTGCTGGCGCTTGGGCTTTACCTGATCCCGTTCCTATTCATCTTCCGCACGGGCGTGCTGATGGAGGGGTCCTGGCTCCAGATCGCCTATGACACAGGCGTCACCAGCATCGCCATCATCGCCATCACGGCCGCCTCCACCGGCTATTTCTTCGGCCCGCTGAACTGGCCGCTGCGCATCTTCGTCTATGGCGCGGCGGCGCTGCTGTTTTACCCGGCAGCCTGGAGCGACATCGTCGGACTTGCCATGATCGCGGCGCTGGCGGCGGTGAGCCACTTTCGCGAGCCCCGGCCGGCCGACGCCGCGGAAGCCCAGCCGGCCACCTTCAAGCTCACGGGGCGTGTCGGGTCGGAGTGAGCGCGATGGAAAACCCCGACACCGCTCATTGATAGGTTCATGAGATCGATGCCGCGATCAGGAGCGATTGGAGCCGTCCTGAGCCGAACGGCTGGCGGCACGGGAGCGCCGCGCCAGCCACCAGCCGAATGGCTTTGGCCAGAGGTCCCATCCCGGTGCGCCTAAGAGCACGTCGGCGGCGTGGAGCGCCCAGTTCGGATTGGCGAGCATCTCCCGGCCGAGGGCGACGAGGTCGGCGTCCTCCCGCGCCAGCGCCGCCTCGGCCTCAGCCGCTTCCGTGATGCCGCCGACGGCGATCACGCATGCCCCGGTCGTCCGCTTCAGCCGGCTCGCGAACGGCATCTGGAAGCCCGGGCCGCGGGGCACCATCATGTCGCTGCGGGGCAGGATCATGCCGCCGGAGGAGCAGTCCACAAGGTCTACCCCGGCGGCGATCAACGCCGTCACGAGCACCTGCGAATCCTCCAGCGACCAGCCGACGCCGATCCCATCCACGGACGAGATCCGGCAGGCGAGCGGCTTGTGCGGCGGCCATGCGGCCCTCACCGCTGCCACCACCTCCAGTGGCAAGCGCATGCGCCCCTCGATCGGGCCGCCATAAGCGTCGACCCGGGTGTTGGACAGCGGCGAGAGGAAGCTGTGCAGCAGATAGCCGTGGGCCATGTGGATCTCGACCAGGTCCACGCCCGCCGCATCGGCACGCCGGGCGGCCGCCGCGTAGGCCTCAACAATCCGGATCCTGTCGGACGGACCCAAGGCGCGGGGGACGTGAGCGCCCGGCGCGGCCGGCACATCCGTGGGTCCGAGCACGTCTGCACCAGCGGGATCCGACACCGGCCGGAAACCCTCCCAGGGAGCGGAGGTCGCCGCCTTGCGCCCGGCATGTTGGAGTTGCACCCCGAACGCCGCCCCGCAGGCGTGCACCGCCTCTGCGACTCCTTCGAGCGCGCGCGCCTGCGCATCCTCCCAGAGCCCGAGATCAAGCGCCGTGGAGCGCCCTTCAGGGGTCACCGCGGTGGCCTCCGCCATCACCAGCCCCGCCCCGCCGAGGGCGAAGCGCGCCAGATGCGCCTGGTGCCAAGGCGTCGCCAAGCCCTCGGGCGCGCTGTAGGTCTGCATGGGCGAGACCACGACGCGGTTCTTCAGCCTCAGGCCGCGCAGGTCGAGCGGCTGGAACAGCCGGGCCATCTCAGCCAAGGCCCTGGTGCATGCCCTTGGCGATGATGGTGCGCTGGATCTGCGAGGTGCCACCGCCGATGGTGCTCTGCATGCCCTCGCGGAAATAGCGCTCCATGTCGGAGGCCGGGAGCATGGAGTGCCCGCCGAGAATCTGCATGCCCATGCGCGAGACGGTCTGGAGCGTCTCGGAGGCGAACAGCTTGCCCATCGCCACCTCCTTGGCGCAGGGCTCGTGCCGCGAGGCGAGCTCGGCGGCGCGGTAGACCAGGAGCCGCGCGGCGTCCACCTGGGTCTGCATGTCGGCGAGCATGTGGCGGATCACCTGGAAGTCGAAGATCGGCCGGTCGAACTGCTCACGCTCGTGGGCATAGACGAGCGCGTCGTTCACCGCGGTCTGGGCGTTGCCCACATAGGCGGCCGAGACCGCGATGCGCTCCAGTTCCAGGTGATCGGTGATGATTTCCCAGCCCTGCCCCTCGCGGCCGAGCAGGTTGGCGGCGGGCACGCGCGCGTCGTCGAGGAAGATCTCGGTGGTGCCGGTGGCGCGCCGCGCCAGCGTCGGCAGGCGGCGGATATCCACGCCGGCCGTATCGTTGGGCACCAGCAGCACCGAGAGGCCCCTGTGCTTCTCGGTCTGCGGATCGGTGCGCACCAGCATCTGGATGGTGACGTTGCGCGCCGCGGCGCCGCTGCACCAGAGCTTCTGGCCCTTGATGATGAACTCCTCGCCGTCGCGATGCGCGCGGGTGCGCGTGCTCGCCGCGTCCGACCCGGCCGAAGGCTCAGAGATGGAGATGGAGAAGCGCCGCGCGCCGCTCATGAACGGCTCCAAGTATTCCGCCTTCTGCGCGTCGTTGCCGAACTTCACGATATTCATGGCGGTGAAGGTGGGCACCAGGACGGCGGTCGCGAAGTCGAAGCCGAACTTGCCGAGCCCCTCGCACATGAGCGCGTAGTCGAAGATGTCGCCGCCATAGCCCCCATGGTCTTCGGGGATCAGCAGGCGCAGCCAGCCTTCCTGCGCGATCTTTTCATACCCCTCGTACGGATAGGTACGCGCTTCATCCTCCTTGCGGATGTACTCGCGGGTGATCTCCTTCTCCATGAAGCGGTCGACGGTGTCGCGCCAGGCGCTCTGTTCGCTGTTGAGGAAATTCATTTCGCCGCGGGCTCCGCAAGGGTGAAGGGATCATTGGCGGGCGGCAGCAGCCGCGCGCCCCGGATGAGCAGGCTGAACTCGCAGCGCATGACGTGCTCCCGGCGCTGGTTGGCGCCGACCAGTTCGAGCGTCGCCACCCCGCCGCCGCCGTCCTTCGCGCGTAGCGCGAGGATCTCGGCGCGCGCCCACAGGGTGTCGCCGATGAAGGTGGGCCTGAGAAAGCGCAGGCGGTCGACGCCGTAGAAGGCGTCAAGCACGCTCGAATCGAACGGCAGCAGGGCGTTGACGATTGAAAAGACCAGTGAGCCCTGCACCACCCGCCGGCCGAAGCGCGCGGTCTTGGCAAATTCCTCGTTGGCGTGGATCTCCAGCCAGTTGCCGGTGAGCATGCAGAAATTGACCACGTCGGTCTCGGTCAGGGTGCGCCCGCGCGAGACCTTGGCCTGGCCTACCTTCAGTTCGGGAAACGGCTGGTCGATCATTTTTCGCTCATCCTTTCCTGGTCACCGGCCCTGCCAGACCGGCGGGCGCCCTTCGGCGAAGGCCCGCGGGCCTTCCTCGGCATCGGCGCTGGCATAGACCGCGCGATGCAATTCAGCGCCGCGGACCAGCCCGGCCGCGCAGCCGAGGTCCATGCCCGCGGCGAGCGTCGCCTTGGCGGCCAACACCGAGAGCGGCGCGTTCCGGACGATCGCGGCGGCGACGGCGCAGGCGCGCGCCAGCACCGCCTCCGGCGTCGGCTCCAGATGGTTGACGAAGCCGTGGCGCCACAGCTCCTCCACGGGCACGGGCGCGCCGGTGAGCACCATCTCGCTCAGCACCGCCTGCGGCAGCATCCACAGCAGCGGCACCGCCCATGCGGTGCCGCGACCGAACCTCGCCTCGGAGATGGCGGCGCGCGATCCGGCGAGGCCGACGCGGATGTCGGCGCCCATAGCGAGCAACATGCCGGCGCCGCTGAAATGCCCGCCGAGCGCCGCGACCACCGGCTTTTGGACCGTCCGCAGGCGCGCCTGGAACGGGTCGGCGATGCGCGCGAGGAGATCGGCGCCACCTGCCCGGACAGCCGCCATCTCCTTGAGATCCATGCCGGCGCAGAAGGTGCCGCAAGGGGCGGCGGCAAGCACGACGGCGCCGATCGACGCATCGGCATCGATGCGCTCCCAGGCGGCGGTGAGCGCGTTCGCCATCGAGGCGCTGAGCGCATTGCGGCGTGCGGGCCGGTTGAGGGTGACGCGCGCGATGCCGTCGGCGACGGCAAACTCGACCTCTTCCGCCTCCATGGCGAGGGGCCCTTCCTCCAGGACTGGCCCAATGGCGGGCCGGGGCGCTCGGCGGCGTCCTTCTGTCTCCGGAGCTTAGAGCCGGGGCCGGCGGCGGGTCAAACAAAAATCCATCTTGCGGAACTCATTTTCGAAATATGCTTGACTTTCCCCTCGGCCGCGACGCACCCTCCGCCAGGATCCGGATCCTGCGGGACCTGCCCCGGCGCGGCGCGGCCTCCCTTGGGCGTTGCGGGCGAACGTTTTTTCGGGAGTGGTGCGGATGAGGCGGTCGCTGAGGCTCGGGGCTGGTTCCGGCTTCTGGGGAGATGCCCTCGACCCGGCGGTCGAGCTTCTGGAGCGGGGCGCGCTCGATTTTCTGTCCATGGACTACCTCGCCGAGCTCACGATGGCGCTGCTCCAGCGCCAGCGCCTGAAGGACCCAGAGGCGGGATACATTCCGGATCTTCCCGCGCACCTATCCGTTCTTCTTCCGATCGCGCGCGCGCGCGGGACGCGCATCGTCTGCAATGGCGGCGGCGCCAACCCGCGCGCGGCGGGCGAGCGCATCCGCGAGCTCGCCCGCGAGCTCGGCCTTGCCGGCCTGCGGATCGGCGTGGTCGAAGGCGATGACGTGATGGACCGGCTCGACGATCTGATCGCGGCCGGCACCGACCTCACCAACCTCGACACCGGCGACACCAACTTCTCCGCCATCCGCAACCGCGTGGTGGCCGCCAACGTCTATACCGACAGCTCGGGCATCGTGGAGGCGCTCGCCCAGGGGGCGGACGTGGTGATCGCCGGCCGGGTGTCCGACAACGCGCTCTATGTGGGCCCGGCGATGCATGCGTTCGGCTGGCGCTACGGCGCATCCGATACCGACCGCATCGCCGCCGCCATTACAGTGGGCCATGTGGTGGAGTGCGCGGCCGCCACCACCGGCGGCATGTCCTCCCGCTTCGACGAGATGCCCAACATGGGCCGCGTCGGCTTTCCCATCGTTGAGCTTGACGCCGACGGCACCGCGGTCATCACCAAGCTCGACCACACCGGCGGGCGGGTCGACCGCTTCACGGTCAAGGAGCACCTGGTTTACGAGATCGGCGATCCGAACCGCTACCTGATGCCCGACGGCGTCGCCGACTTCACCCGGGTGCATCTCGAGGAGATCGGGCCGGACCGGGTGCGGCTCACTGACATGGGCGGCGGCCCGCGCCCCGAGACGCTCAAACTGGTGGTGGGCTATGAGGACGGCTGGATCGGCGAGGGCATGATGTTTTTCCCTTGGCCCGACGCATTGGGGCGCGCCGAGAAGGCAAAGCAGACACTGGGCGAGCGCTTCGAGCGGCTGAAGCTGAAGGCTGACGCGGTGCAGTTCGACCTCGTTGGCATCAACATGCTGCACGGGCCGGCGTCACCCATGCCGGACTACGAGCCGGCCGAAATCGGGCTGCGCGTCGCGGTCCACACCGCCAGCCGCCAGGAGGCGGAGAAGGTCCGCCGGGCCTGCGCCCAGCTGTGGATCATGGGTCCGGGGGGCACCTCGTTCGGCACCCCCATGAAGCCGCGCCCGGTCTACGGCGTGTGGCCGACCCTCGTGCCGCAGTCCGTGGTGACGCAGCGCGTCTCGATCCTGGAGGCCTGAAGCCATGCCCCTGCTTCGCGACTTCGCCTATGTGCGCTCGGGTGACAAGGGCGACGTGGTCTCGGTCGGCGTGATCGCCCGCCGGCCGCAGGATTATCCGGTGCTCCTGGCGAGCCTCACGCCCGAGCGCGTCAAGGCGCTGTTCGGCGACTGGGTGCAGGGCGCCGTCGAAATCTATCCCATGGACAATATCGAGGCCGTGGTGGTGATCATGCGCGGCGCGCTCGGCGGCGGGGCGACCCGGACCCTGCGCCTCGACCAGACCGGCAAAGCCATGGGCAACGGTCTGCTGCGCCTGGAAGCCGTGATGCCGTCGGGCGGATCGGAGGCCGCCTGAATGACCGCCCCGCCGGACGGCCCCGCGCCGGAAGCCGAGCCGGAGCCCAGGCCGGAAGCCGCGCGCGAGCCCGCGGCCGACAATGCCGAGGCGTTCCGCCGCCAGTGCGCGGCGGTGGAGGCGGCGCGGTGCCTCGCAGCCGCCGGAGGACCGGCCGAGGCGGTGGCGCGGCATCAGGCGCGTGGCAAGCTCACCGCGCGTCGGCGCATCGCTTTGCTTCTCGACCCGGCGACTCCATTCCTGGAGATCGGCGCGCTCGCCGCCCACGGCGTCTATGACGAGCCGGTGCCAGCGGCGGGCATCGTCACCGGCGTCGGCAGCGTCGGCGGGCGCCTCGCCATGATCATGGCGAACGACGCCACGGTGAAGGGCGGCACCTATTACCCGCTCACGGTGAAGAAGCAGGTGCGCGCCCAGCAGGTGGCGCGGGAGAACGGCCTGCCCTCGATCTATCTGGTGGATTCGGGCGGCGCCTTCCTGCCGCTCCAGGAGGAAATCTTCCCGGACGCGCACCATTTCGGCGCCATCTTCCGCAACATGGCCGAGATGTCGGCGCTCGGCCTGCCGCAGATCGCCGCCGTCATGGGTTCGTGCACGGCGGGCGGCGCCTATATCCCCGCCATGGCAGATGAGACGGTGATCGTGCGCGGCACTGGCACCATATTCCTCGGCGGTCCGCAACTAGTGCAGGCGGCGACCGGCGTGGTCGTGGATGCCGAGACGCTGGGCGGCGCTGACCTGCACACCAGCCGGAGCGCGGTGGCTGACCACCTGGCGGACGACGACATCGCGGCGCTGGCAACGGTGCGCGCTATCCTCGCCCGCGCGCCCGCATTGCCCTTGCCTGGTCCCGATCTGCCCCCGGAGCCACCGCTCCGCCCGGCGTCGGAGATCGCCGACCTGATCCCGCAAAGCCCACGCCAGCGCCTGCCCGCCCGCGAGATCCTCGCCCGGCTGATCGACGGCGGCCGGCTCGACGAATACCGCGCGCGCTATGCCCGCACCATCATCTGCGGCACCGCTGCCATCGAGGGATACCGCGTCGGCGTGCTGATGAATGACGGTGTGCTCTATGCCGAGAGCGCGCAGAAGGCGGCGAACTTCATCGAGCTGTGCTGCCAGCGCCAGGTGCCGCTGCTGTTCCTGCACAACATCAGCGGCTTTATGGTGGGCGAGGAGTACGAGGCGGGCGGCATCGCCCGGCACGGGGCCAAGATGGTCAACGCGGTGGCGACCGCCGCGGTGCCGAAATTCAGCCTGCTGGTGGGCGGCAGCTACGGCGCCGGCAACTACGCCATGTGCGGGCGCGCCTTCGGCCCGCGGTTGATGGCCATGTGGCCGAATGCGCGCACCTCGGTGATGGGCGGGGAGCAGGCGGCGACCGTGCTCGGTTTGGTGCGCGAGGAGCAGTTGCGAAAGGCCGGCCAGAGCTTCGACGCCGACGCGCGGGCGCGCTTCGAGGCGCCGATCCGCGCCACCTACGCGACCTCGAGCCACCCGATCCACGCCGCCGCCCGCCTGTGGGTGGACGCGGTGATTGAGCCGGAGGATACGCGCGCCTTCCTCGCCCTCGCACTCGCCATGGCCAAAGGCGGCCCGAAGGGGGAGACGCGCTTCGGCGTGTTCCGGATGTAGCCATGAGCGGCAGCCTTCCGATCCGCAAGCTCCTGATCGCCAACCGCGGCGAAATCGCCCGCCGCATCGGTAGAACCTGCGCGCGGCTCGCGCTGCCCTATGTGGCGGTCCATTCCGACGCCGATCGCGGCGCGCCCCATCTTGACGGTGCGGCGCAGGTGGTGCGCATCGGCCCGGCGCCAGCAGCGCGCTCCTATCTCGACGGGGCGGCGCTGATCCGCGCGGCGCGCGAGACCGGAGCGGACGCCATCCATCCCGGCGTCGGCTTCCTGGCGGAGAATGCCGACTTCGCCGCCGCGGTGGAGGCGGCGGGCTTGATCTTCGTCGGGCCGCGACCCGACACCATCGCCGCGCTCGGCGACAAGGCGCGCGCCAAGGCGCTGATGGCCGCGGCGGGGGTGCCGGTGGTTCCCGGCGCGGACGCGGCCTCCGACGAGGTCGAGGAGGTGGTGCGGCTGATCGCGGCCACCGGCCTGCCGGCGCTGCTGAAGCCCGTGGCGGGCGGCGGCGGCAAGGGCATGCAGGTGGTCGACCGGCCCGATGCGCGCGCCGAGATCGCCTCGGCGATCCGCACCGCGCGCTCCAGCTTTGGCGACGGGCGCGTCCTGGTGGAGCGCCTGATCGAACGTCCGCGCCATGTGGAGGTGCAGGTGTTCGGCGACGGCGCGGGCGGCGCGGTTCATCTGTTCGACCGCGAATGCTCGCTCCAGCGGCGCCACCAAAAGGTGATCGAGGAGGCGCCCGCCACCAGCCTGCCCGACGGGCTGCGCGCCCGCCTTGCGGAGGCGGCGGTTGCTGGCGCAAAGGCGGTGAAGTACCGCAACGCCGGTACCTTTGAGTTCATCGTCGGTGCCGACGGGGCCTTCTACTATCTGGAGGTCAACACGCGCCTGCAGGTGGAGCACCCGGTGACGGAGGCGATCACCGGCCTCGACCTCGTGGAATGGCAATTGCGCCTTGCCGCAGGCGCGCCGCTGCCGCTCGTCCAGGAGCAGATCCGCGCCCACGGCCACGCCGTCGAGTGCCGGCTTTATGCCGAGGATCCCTCCGCCGGATTCCGGCCGGCGCCGGGGCGCATCACGCATCTGGCCTGGCCCGCCGGCGCGCGCATCGACAGCGCAGTCGAGGCGGGAAGCCACGTACCGCCCCACTACGATCCAATGATCGCCAAGCTCGTGGTCGCCGCGGACGACCGGCCGCAGGCGCTGGCGCGCATGCGCGCCGCCCTCGCCGGGACCACGGTGATGGGGGTTGCGACCAATCTCGGCTTCCTCGCCGCGCTCATGGCCCGGCCGGAGGTCGAGGTAGGCGCGGTCCATACCCGCTTCATCGACGACATGCTGCCGCAGCTGCTGGCCGAGGCCGATCCCCTGGCGCATGCCGCCGTGGCGGGCGCGGCGATTCTCCTCGAGGCGATGGGGACCGGCGACAACCCAGCCTCGCCCTGGCACTCGCCCTGGCAGCCCAGCGGGCAGCCTTACGGCCGCCGCACGCTCGCGGGAGGCGGCTTGGGCGAGATGGTGCTGGAGGCGGCCGGCGGGCGGGTGACCGTCAATGTACTCGCGGTGCAGGGCGGCACAGTGCGCCTGGAGGCCGAGGGCTTCGGCCGGCGCCGCGCGATGGACGTCGTGGGCAGGCGCGCCGCCGGCGGCCTGCTGAAGGGCACGGCGAACGGGAATGACTGGCGTGCCATGGTACACCCCGACACCGTGGAGGTGATCCTCGACGGCGCGCGGGCGGAGGTCGCGCGCGCGGTCAGCAGCGGTCCGGACGCGGCGCAAGCCACCGACTGGGCCGGCGCCGAGATGCCCGGCCTCGTCGTCGCAGTGGCGGTGCAAGACGGTATGCGGGTGGCGCGCGGCGACCTGCTGGCGGTGGTCGAGGCGATGAAGTTCGAGAACCCCGTCACCGCACTGCGCGACGGGATCGTCGCCGAGGTGGCGTGCCGGGTGGGCCAGCAGGTGGAGGCCGGCCAGAAGCTGGTGCGCCTCGCGCCGTGAGCGCCCGCCTCAGGCCGGCATCTGGAAGTCGAGGAAGCGCTTGGTGGGGAAGTCGTAGAGGCGCCCCGTCTCCTCGCAGGCCGGCAGGCACAAAGGCACGATGGCGGCGGCGGCGGCCTCCGCGCTCGGCAGCGTCGCCGGGTCCTCGCCCGGGAACGCCTTGGCCCGCATGCGGGTGGCGATGGGGCCGGGATTGAACAGGTTCACCTTGAGGTTGGCGTTGGCATGCTCGGCCGCCCAGGTGCGCGCCAGCACTTCGAGCCCGGCCTTGGTTATGGCGTAGGGCCCCCAATAGGCGCGCGCCTTGTGCGCCGCGCCGGAGGAGACGAACACCGCGCGCGGCGTGGTGGACAGGCGCAGCAGCGGGTCGAACGAGCGCACGCAGCGCCAGTTGGCAGTGAGGTTCACCGCGACGATGTCGTCCCAGTCCTTGGGAAAGACATGGCCGAGCGGGGTCAGCGGCCCGAGCACGCCGGCATTGCCCACGAACACGTCGAGCCGGCCGTAGCGCTCGTAGAGCGCGCCGCCGAGCCGGTCGATGCCATCGACGTCCTTCATGTCGAGCGGCACCAAGGTGGCGCTGCCGCCCACCGCCTTGATGGCGTCGTCCAGTTCCTCCAGCGCGCCCTCGGTGCGGCCGGTGGCGATCACGTGGGCCCCGGCGGCGGCGAGCGCCACGGCGGTCGCGGCGCCGATGCCGCGGGTGGCGCCGGTGACGAGGGCGATCTTCTCGGAAAGCGGCCGGTCGGGCACGATTGGATGTCCTTTTACCTGGGAACTGAGCGTCTTGGACCGAGCGTCTTGGGCTCAGCTTGTGGCCCGGATCTCCACCGAGGGCGCGGAGCGCTCGGCCGGCCCGTGATACACCGCCTCGATGTTGTTGCCATCGGGGTCGAGCACGAAGGCGGCGTAATAGTCCGCGTGATAGGGGCGCAGGCCCGGCCCGCCATTGTCCGTGCCGCCGGCCGCAAGGGCGGCCTCATGGAAGCGCTGCACGGTCTCGCGGTCCGGCGCCTGGAAGGCGATGTGGGCGCGGCCGGTGAGCGGCTCGCCCGCGCTCACGCACAGCTCGTCGGCGAAGAAGAAGCCGTCCGCATCGAGGATCGGCACGCCGAGCACCTCCAGCACGGCACCGTAGAAGCGGCGCGCGGCCTCCATGTCGCGGACGACGAGCTGGATGTGATCGATGAGCCGGCCCCGCTGCCAGCTGTTCATTTCCACCATGGCGCGTCTCCTTCCGTAGCGGCAGATTTATGCCGCCGCTCCGGAGACGCCGCAAGGTGAGGGGGTGGTCCCCTCAGCTCGCCTCGGCCAGCAACGAGAGCTGCTGCGACGACACCTGGCTGGAGCGGTCGGTGAGCGGGGTCGGATAGTCGCCGGTGAAGCAGTGGTCGGTGAATTGCGGCCGCGCCGGGTCGCGGGCCTCGAAGCCCATGGCGCGGTAGACGCCGTTCACCGACAGGAAGGCGAGCGAATCGGCGCCGATATAGCGCCGCATGCCTTCCAGATCATGGGTGGCGGCGAGCAGCTTGTCCCGGTCCGGCGTGTCGATGCCGTAATAGTCGGGGTGGGTGATGGGCGGCGAGGCGATGCGGAAGTGCACTTCCCGCGCCCCGGCGTCGCGCATCATCTGCACGATCTTCACCGAGGTGGTGCCGCGCACCAGGCTGTCGTCCACCAGCACGATGGACTTGCCCTCCACCACCGAGCGGTTGGCGGAATGCTTCATGCGCACGCCCTGGTCCCGCACCGACTGGGTCGGCTGGATGAAGGTGCGGCCCACATAATGGTTGCGGATGATGCCAAGCTCGTAGGGGATGCCGGAGAACTGGGAGAAGCCGATGGCCGCCGGCACGCCGGAATCCGGCACCGGCACGATCACGTCGGCATTGGCCGGGCTTTCCTGCGCCAGCACCTGCCCCATGGTCTTGCGCACCTGGTAGACCGAGCGCCCACCCACCACGGAATCGGGCCGGGCGAAGTAGATGTACTCGAAGATGCAAGGGCGCGGCGCCATCTCCGGGAACGGCTTGAACGAGGTCACGCCCTCCTCGTCGATGACGATCACCTCTCCATTCTCCACGTCACGCACGTAGCGCGCGCCGATGATGTCGAGAGCGCAGGTCTCCGAGGCGAGAATGGGGGCGCCGTCCAGCGAACCCAGAACCAGCGGGCGGATACCGAGCGGGTCGCGGGCGCCGATCAGCTTCTTGTTGGTGAGTGCCACCAGCGAATAGGCGCCTTCCAGCGACCTTATGGCGTCGATGAAGCGGTCGATGAAGCGCGGCTTCTTGGAGCGCGCCACGAGGTGCAGGATCACCTCGGTGTCGGTGGTGGACTGGGTGATGGCGCCCTCGCGCACCAGCTGGCGGCGCAGGGTGATGCCGTTGGTGAGGTTGCCGTTGTGGCCCACCGCGAAGCCGCCGGCGTCCAGCTCGGCGAACAAGGGCTGCACGTTGCGCAGCAGCGTCTCGCCGGTGGTGGAGTAGCGCACGTGGCCGACGGCGCTGTCGCCCGGCAGGCGGGCGATGACCCGGGAGTCGGAGAAGGTATCGCCGACCAGGCCGAGGCGCCGCTCGGAATGGAAGCGCCGCCCGTCGTAGGAGACGATGCCCGCCGCCTCCTGGCCCCGGTGCTGGAGCGCATGGAGGCCGATGACCGTAATGGCCGCCGCCTCGGGGTGATTGTAGATGCCGAACACGCCGCATTCCTCGCGGAGGCGATCGCCGTTCAGGTCGAGATCCAAATCCGAACGCGCCGGATAGGTCGCGGACATATGGTCCACACCTTCCGACGCCGCCTCGTTGTGCGCGTCCATTCCAAAACCTCCGCGGCCCTCGGCCGGTGCCGCGCATCGCTCGGCCGGCGGGCAGGTCCCGCCGCCTTCGTGGTGCCCCCACTGCGGGTCCGGGGCGGTCGGATCGGCAGGATCCGGCCACTCGCACCCCTGCCCAAGAGCCGGGCCGCCCCTCCCCGCACGCGGGCGAGGGACAAAGCGCCTAGCGCCCGCTTCCCGAGGGAGCCGGCGCGGTCGGGGCGGCGGGCGCGGCAGGCGCGTCGCCCTCGTCGCCGGCGGGCGACTTCTTAAGCTTGTTCAAAATGGTGTTTTCAGGGTCATCCGGCAACTGGCCCATAAGCCAATCCCCCGCACTTTGCAGCGCCGGGCGCGATTTGGCGTCCAGAACCCACGGCGGCTGGGTCTTGGCCGGGACCAGCCAGTTGAAGAACATGAATGCGACCACCATGACGAGAAGGCCGCGCGCCAGGCCGAACAGGAAGCCGAGGGAGCGGTCCACCGGGCCGATGCGGCTGTCCAGCACCATGTCGGAGATTCGCGCGGTGATGATGGAGGCGATCAGCAGGGTTCCGAGGAACAGGATCGCCACAGTCGTCGCGGTCGCGGCCATGTCCTGCGTGATGTAGGGCTTCACGTAGGGCAAGGTCGACTTGTAGAAATAGAGGGTGACGCCGGCGGCGACGACCCAGGACAGGATGCTGAAAACCTCGCGCAGCAGCCCGCGAACCATCGCGAGGATACCGGAAAGCAGCATCACCGAGATAACAATGATGTCCAGCAAAGTCACAGGCATCGGTGCTATGATCCGTGGTGGGCGCCGACCCCGAAGGCGTCCGCGCGGGACACGACCTCACGCCCCCCGAAAGGACGAGCCGCGCGGGTCATATAGCCCGCGCCGCGGGCGGCGTCATCTCCGCAGATCGCCTCAGCTTTCCGAACCGAGCATACGGTGCCGCTCGTCGCGCTCGCGGTCCCGGGGCAGGTCCTGCTGGCCGCCGCCGCCCTGCGTCTCGCGCATGGGAGCACGGCGCGGCGCGCGGGCGGCAATCTGCGCCACGAGAGCCGCCAGGGAGGCAACCGGTGCCGTGGCGATGCCCTCAACCCCCTCCGCCCCGCCCGACGGCACCACCGCCTGGCCGAAGCCGAGCTTCGCCGCCTCCTTCAGGCGCGCCGGCCCCTGTGCCACCGGACGCACCGCGCCGGTGAGGCTCGCTTCGCCGAAATAGACCGCATCCGCCGGCAGCGGCGCTCCGGTGAGCGCCGAGACCAGCGCCGCCGCCACCGCGAGGTCCGCGGCCGGCTCCGCGATGCGGAAGCCACCGGCGACATTGAGATAGACGTCGTGGCCGCCGAGCCGCACCCCGCAGCGGGCATCGAGCACCGCCAGCACCATGGAGAGCCGCGCCGGATCCCACCCCACCACCGCGCGGCGCGGCGTGCCGAGGGACGAGGGCGCAACCAGCGCCTGGATCTCCACCAGCACCGGCCGGGTGCCCTCCATGCCGGCGAAAACCGCCGTGCCGGGCGCGCCCGCGTCGCGGTTGGAGAGGAACAGCTCGGAGGGGTTCGCCACCTCGTTGAGCCCGGCGCCCGTCATCTCGAACACGCCGATCTCGTCGGTCGGGCCGAAGCGGTTCTTCTGCGCCCTGAGGATGCGGAACTGGTGGCCGCCGTCCCCCTCGAACGAGAACACCGCGTCCACCATGTGCTCGACCACGCGCGGGCCGGCGATCTGCCCGTCCTTGGTGACGTGGCCCACCAGGATCACGCAGGCTCCGGTCTGCTTGGCGTAGCGCACCAGCAATTGGGCCGAGGTGCGCACCTGCGTCACTGTGCCGGGGGCGGATTCGACGCTGTCGGACCACATGGTCTGGATCGAATCGATCACCGCGAGGTGCACCGGCGGGCCGGCGGCGAGGGTGGCGAGGATGTTCTCGGCATTGGTCTCGGCGGCAAGCCCGACCGGCGACTGGGCGAGCCCGAGGCGCTGGGCGCGCAGGCGCACCTGGTCCACCGCCTCCTCGCCCGAGACATAGACCACCTTGAACCCGCGCCGGGCGAGCGCGGCCGAGGCCTGGACCAGAAGGGTCGACTTGCCGATGCCCGGGTCGCCGCCGATCAGCAGCACCGAACCGGGCACGAAGCCGCCGCCCGCCACCCGGTCCAGCTCGCCAATGCCGCAGACGAGGCGCGGCGCCGGCTTGCCTGCGCCTTCGAGGCTCTCCAGCGCCACCGCCCGCCCCTTGCGGCTGGCCCGCTGGGCGGCCGGCACCGCCTGGGCGACGGCGGCGGCCTCCTCGGCGATGGTGTTCCAGGCGCCGCAGGCGTCGCACTTGCCCTGCCAGCGGGTATAGACCGCGCCGCACGCCTGGCAGGCAAAGCTCGTCTGGTCACGCTTGGCCATGGCTGCGCACGTCTCCCGCCGGCCCCGCGAATCCGGGGCCGCCGCGGCAGTCTAATGCGCGAGCGCGCCGCCCGTCTCGCCGGTCGCCGCCCTCACAGCCAGCCGCGCCACTTGAAGATGAGGTAGGGGAAGATGGCCGAGCACAGCATGAGCCCGAGCGCCATGGGATAGCCCAAGGCCCAGTCCAGTTCCGGCATATCCTTGAAGTTCATGCCGTAGATCGCGCCGATCAGGGTCGGCGGCATGAGCACCACGGTGATGACGGCGAAGATCTTGATGATGTTGTTCTGCTCCAGGCCCACCATGCCGATGGTGGCGTCGAGCAGGAACTGCAGCTTGTCGCCGATGAAGGCGGCATAGTCCGACAGGCCGGCCACGTCGCGGCTCATGGACTTGATGGAGGCCCGGTGGTCCTTGGTGACGGACACGCCGTCGGTCTCGGTGCCGAGGAAGGACAGCATGCGCTGCAGCGAGGCGAGGCTCTCGCGGGCGGAGGAGACGAGCCCCTCCTTGCGGCCGATATGGGACAGGATGGCCCGGTAGCGCTGGTTGGCGCTCTCGCGCGCCACGCGCTCGCGCCGGAAGATGTTGTGCGAGATGCGCTCGACGTCCGCGCCGATCTGCTCCAGCACGTCGGCCGCCCGGTCCACCACCGCGTCGAGCAGCTGGATCAGCACGCTCTCGCCGTCGAGGCTCAAGGGGCAGGCCTTGCCGAGCCTGTGCTTGACGGTGGTGAAGGGGCGTGGATCACCGTATCGCACGGTTACGAGCCTGGTGCCGGCCAGGATGAAGCTGATGGCCGCGACGAACGGCGTCTCGGTCTCGGCGCCGCAGAGGATCGCCGCGGTCATGTAGCGCGCATTGTCTTCTATATAGAGGCGGCTCGACTGCTCGATCTCGCCCATTTCCTCGCGCGTCGGAATCTCGATGCCGAGCGCCTGCTCGATGATCTTGTCCTCTCCCTCAGTGGGCGAGACCAGATCGAGCCACACGAAGCCTTGCGGCAGGGCCGCCAGGTCCGTGACGGGAACCGCGGTCAGGCTGCCGTTGGCAGGAACATAGGCTGTGAGCATGGCAAGACTCTCGGGCCGCGGGGAGCGCTCTTACTAGCTCGCTCCCGGTCCGGAGGAAATCGGCTGGCGGCGCCCCCGCGCACGCTTCGCCTCCGTCCGATCACGCCCACGGCGGTATGGTCCGCCGGGGGCCGCCTGCCGCTCAGGCGGCGAAATACTCGATGTCGCGAAGGGTTACGATGCGCTTCTCGGCATTCTTCATCTCGGCGGCGCGCTTCTCGCTGCTCTGGTGCGCGGCGGCAGCCACGGCCGAGATTCCGATCGCGCCCCACTGGGGCACCTGCTGGGCCTGCGCCCGCTTCAGTTCGGCCTCGCTACGCTGGCTGAGCCCCTGCGACGGCTGGTCGGTAGACATATCCCTCTCCTGATCGCACGCCCCGAAACTTGAGGCGCTTACTGCAAGACCTCTCCTAGATGGCCATCGACTGCGTCAAAACTGTGCAATCGCTGCGGCCCCTACGAGGTCATTCCACGATCAGGCCCCCAAATGCTTGCGAATTCGCGAATTCGCTGCACAAAACCTAAGCCGTGCGGCATTTCTGCAACGCTGGGTGAGAACACGCGGGCGACGCAGCGGCATCCCCTTCAAGACGGTGGAGGCTTGGGGTAATTCATTTCTCGATCCTTTTTTGATTCCTCCGCGGGGAGGAACAGACATTTATGAGGCACAGATGAATTGGCGGGCGGTTGGGGCACTTCTGCTCGGTGTGGCGCTCAGCGGCTGCGTCTCGGAGACCATGTCTCCCACGCCGGATTCCGTTCTGAACCCGCGCGACAAGCAGCTTCTCGCATCCGCCCCTTATGCGAAGGTGCGGCCGGAAGGGCGTCTCGCCCGGCACTTCGTCGATTATCCGTCCAACAAGAAGCCAGGAACGATCATCGTCGATACGCCCAACAAGTACCTCTATCTGGTCGAGAAGGACGGCAAGGCGATCCGCTACGGCGTGACCGTGGGCGAGGAGAGCCTGGCGTTCCGCGGCCAGGCGAAGGTCGGCCGCAAGGCCGAGTGGCCGAGCTGGACCCCTACCCCCGAAATCCACCAGCGCATTTCCGGCCTGCCGTCTTATGTCGGCCCGGGCCCGCACAACCCGATGGGCGCCCGCGCGCTCTACCTTTACCAGGGTAGCCGCGACACCCTGTTCCGCATCCACGGCACCAACCAGCCTGAACTGCTGGGCCAGGCCATCTCCTCCGGCTGCATCCGCATGCTGAACGAGGACGTGATCGACCTCTACAATCGCGCCCCGATGGGTGCCGACGTGGTGGTTCTCTGACCCGATCCACGGGAAACGCTTTGAGGGCGCGGCTTCGGCCGCGCCCTTTTTGTTTGGGCATCGGCTGCACCGCAACGGCTGCACCGCAGCGCCGGCGGCCGGGCCGTGGCGGCTGTTCTGCATTCGGGTCCCCTCCACCGGAGCCGTACGGGCGCCGGTGGCCAGATCATCGGACCAGATGACGGCTGGGTGATCGGCAGGGTGTTCCGCCGCTCGGCCCATCGCCGACGTGCTGCGTTTGCCGCCGACGGCCGGCCCTTCGCGGGCACGCGCGTAGGGCGGCCCGCGCAAGCGAAACCTTCAGCCGCTCTTGTCCTTGCCGGGGCTATCGCTACCTGACGTGTCAGGGCCGGGCTTGCTCTGCGACGGCTTGCCCTGAGATGACGTGCCCGTGGCCGGCTTGCCGGAAGCCGGTTTGGCGTCCGATGGCTTGGCAGTGGCGGGCTTGGCAGTGGGGGGCTTTGCGTCCGCGGGCTTGGTGGACGGCGGTTTCGTGCCGGTGGTTTTCGCGCCGGACGCGGCAGCCCCCTGGGACTTGCCGGCCGGCGCCCTGCTGGCCTGGCCCTTTGGTGCGCCCCCCTTCGCGGCGGCGGCGGGCGCCTCTTCCGCATCCGCCTCCGCCGGCTCTCCCGTGGCCTCCTCCTCCTGCGCCCCCGAGGCCGGGGCCGCCGCGCCTTCGGCAGGCTTCGGCGCGGGCACGGGGACGGGCGCGGCCACCTTGGGCTTGTCCGCGGTCTCCCAGCGGCAGAGCTTGTAGTCGCCGCGCCGCTGGGCGATGTCCACGTGGATGTGATCCTCGTGATAGCCGTCCGAGCCCGGCCCCAGCACCGTGGAGAAGCGCCGGCACGCACTGTCCTTCATGAGGTTGCGCAGGCTGAGCGGAAAGCCGCCGCCCTCCACCTCCAGCTTGCGCCGGTCCGTCACCTCGAAGCCGCCCACGTCGAGCGCATTGCCATAGCCGTGCTCGCTCATACGGGCGCCGAACACGCGGTTGCGCGAGCGGCAGTCGTAGGAGGCGGCCACCTTCACCGCCTCCACCTTCGCGCCGAGGGCGGCCACCGCCGGGGCGATGTCCTCGCGCACCCATGCCGCCACCGCCAGCACGGTCTCGCAGCGCAGGATGGCTGCCGGCTTGAGCGCCGCCATCCTGCCGTCGCCGAGGCGGATCGCGGTCAGCCGCACGGGCTCCGCCAGATCGCAGCCGGGCTTGGCGACGAAGCCGGCGTCGATCTCGGCCGCCACGGCGCCCGACTGCACCAAGGCCGCGCAGGCCGCGGGAAGGCTCGCCGGCCGGACGGGCGCCGGCGTGTCCGCCCCCGGCGGCGGAGGTGGCAGCGGCGCGGAGGCCGGCGCGGCTTCCGGCGCCGATGGGTCGGACGGCGGATCGGCCAACGTCGGCGAAGGCGTCGGCCCGAACAGCGGCGGAAAGGCGAAGGGGGGCGCCGGCTCCGGCACCGGTGGGGCGCTCGCCTGCTGCTGGCGCTCGGCCTCGGCGTCCAGCTCCAGCAGTTCAGGCGGACGCGGCCGCGGCAGGGGCGCCGCCGCGATGGGAAGACGTGGGCGGGCCGTCGGCGCCGCGAGGGCTTGGCCGCGGGGCGCCGCCGAGGGGGCCGGCGCGGGGGCGGGCACAGGAGCGGGCGCAGATTCCACAGATGATGCGGCAGGAGGACGCGGCTTCACCGGCGGCAGCGGCACCTGGGCCACCGGCACCTGGGCCAGCGCCAACCCCGTGCCGGCGCTGGCGAGCGCCAGCGATGCCAGCACCACCCCCCATGAGGCGGCCCGACACCGAACTGCGGCACTTCGCGATGTCTCTGGCGCCATACGGGAAACCTGAATCGCATCCATGAAGATGGCAAGGTGGCGGACGGTGGTGCGCTTCCTGTGGCCGGCGTGCGGCAAGGCAAGGGCGCGTCACTGGCACGGATGCGGCCGGCTGGCCACCGGCAAATGCGCGGCCCGCCCTACACGAACGCGGCAAGCCGGGGTATCCGGTCGGCGGGCGCCCGCCAGGGGGCGCGCCATCCGGAGACGTTGACGATGCGGGATCTGAAGGCGCTGCTGCTCGACAAGGACGGCACCCTGGTGGACTTCGACCGCACCTGGGGTCCCGCCGCTGGCTACGTCATCCGCACCCTGGCGGAGGGCGACGCCGAGGCCGTCGCGCGGCTGGAAGCGGTGAGCCACTTCCTGCCTGACGAGCAGCGCTTCCTGCCCTCCTCGCCCCTGGTGGCGGGCTCCTCCGCCCATTACGGGCCGCTCTGGGCGCAGACCCTGGGCCGGAGGGCGAGCGCGGACTTCCTTGGCGAGGTGGACCGCCTGTTCGCGGAGGCAGGCCTCAGGCACCTTACCCCCATCGGCCAGCCGGGGGCGGTCCTCGGAACCCTCCATGGCCGGGGCATCGACCTCGCCATCGTCACCAATGATGCGGAGGCGAACGCGCGCCAGCAGGCCGAGGCCCTCGGGCTCGCCCCGTACCTGTCGCTGGTGCACGGCTACGATTCCGGCTTCGGCTCGAAGCCGGCGCCGGGCATGGTGCTGGCGGCCGCCGAAGCGCTCGGCCACGATCTCGCCGCCGTGGCCGTGGTGGGCGACAGCGCCCACGACCTTGCCGCCGCACGCGGGGCGGGCGCCCGCTTCATCCTGGTGCGCTCCGGCCCGGCACCGGTGGAGCATCTCTACCGGGATGCCGACGCGGTGGTGGACAGCATCGACGATCTGCCCGCTCTGCTCGCCCCGTAAGAGCACGGGCGCACCGGCGCCACCCCTGCCGCGATGGCCTATGCCGCTGCCAAGGCCCTCTCCAAGGGTCTTGCCAAACGACCGCCCGGGCGCGCAAAACCTTGGCTCGGAAGCGGGATCGTCCGGGCGGCAGCGCCGCCGGGACGCCTTCGGACACAGGGACGCGATGATAAAACGCCGGCTCTACCAGGAGGAGCGCCAGTCTCCGCTCGCGCAGTGGAGCTTCCGGCTCGTCATATTCTCGGTGCCGGTGATCGTGCTCGCCGCGGTGCTCTACCGCTTCGGCCTGCTGGAATTCCGCCCGGCGGTGACGACGCTGCTGGTGGGGCTCGGCCTCGCTTTGGCCGGCGGCATCCTCGGCACGGTGGCTTTCTTCATCATCTGGGAAAGCGGCTGGCGCGGCATCGGCAAGGCCATGGCGAGCGTCGCGATCGCGTTCCTGCTGGTGGCGGGTCCGGCGGCAGTCCTGGCCCGCGGCCTGATGCTGCCGCGTCTCGCCGACATCACCACCGACCTTGAGGACCCGCCGCGCTTCCATGCGCTGGCGCTCGCCCGCCCGCGCGAGGCGAACCCGGTCGCCTACCAGCCGACCAGCCCGCCCGGCGCGCAGCGCACCGCCTATCCCGGCATCAAGCCGCAGGACCTCAACGCGACGCCGGAAGAGGCGTTCAACGCGCTGCTGGGGCTGATCCAGAAGCGGCGCTGGCGCATCATCGACGCCACGCCGCCGCGCGGCGCGCGGCGCGACGGGCGCATCGAGGCGGTGGCCACCTCGCCCATCATGGGCTTCCGCTCGGACGTGGTGATCCGCATCCGCTCCACCCCGAAGGGCGCGCGGGTGGATGCCCGCTCCACCTCCCGCTACGGGGAGCACGACCTCGGCGGCAATGCGGAGCGCATCGAGAGCCTGCTCGCGGACCTCTCGGTGGAGCGCCGCAAGCTGCGCTGAGGCGGGCGCGCGGCAGAACGGCGCCGCTCGCCGCCGTCACCCTCCGGCTTGGCCGGAGGGTCCATTCCCGGAGCGCCGCCCTGGGCGCTCCGTCAGGCCGGAGCACGACCGCGCAACGGCTCGGCTCAGGCCTCCTTGGCCATCTCGCGCAGGCGGAACTTCTGGATCTTGCCGGTGGAGGTCTTGGGGATCTCCGCGAACACGATGAGGCGCGGGCACTTGTAGCTCGCGAGCTGCTGGCGGCAGTGGGCCATCAGTTCCTCGGCGGTGGCGCTCACCCCTTCCCGCAGTTCCACGAAGGCAACCGGGGTCTCGCCCCATTTCTCGTCGGGCTTGGCCACCACCGCCGCCGCCGCCACCGCGGGGTGCTTGTAGAGCGCGTCCTCCACCTCGATGGAGGAGATGTTCTCGCCGCCGGAGATGATGATGTCCTTGGAGCGGTCCTTGAGCTGGATGTAGCCGTCGGGATGCTTCACGCCGAGGTCGCCCGAGTGGAACCAGCCGCCCTCGAACGCCTTGTCGGTGGCCGAAGGGTTCTTGAGGTAGCCTTTCATCACCACGTTGCCGCGGAACATCACCTCGCCCAGGGTCTCGCCGTCCGCCGGCACCGGGACCATGGTCTCCGGGTCCAGCACGTCGAGCGCCTCCAGCGCGCCGTAGCGCACGCCCTGGCGCGCCTTCTTCACCGCCCGCTCCTTGGCCGGCAGATCGTCCCACTCGGTGTGCCAGTCGTTCACCACCGCCGGGCCATAGACTTCGGTGAGGCCGTAGACGTGCACCACGTTGAAGCCGGCATCCTGCATGGCAGCCAGCACCGCCTCAGGTGGCGGGGCGGCGGCGGTGATGAACTCGACGCGGCCAGGGAGCGCGCGCTTGTCCGCCTCCGGCGCATTGAGCAGGGTCGACATCACGATGGGCGCCCCGCACATGTGCGTGACCTTGTGGTCGGCGATGGCGTCGAACATGGCCTTGGCGCGCACCTGGCGCAGGCACACGTGGGTGCCGGCCACCAGCGTGATCGACCAGGGGAAGCACCAGCCGTTGCAGTGGAACATGGGCAGCGTCCACAGATAGACCGGATGCTTGCCGAGAGCGCAGGTCACCACATTGCCCACCGCGAGCAGATGCGCGCCGCGATGGTGGTAGACGACGCCCTTGGGATCGCCCGTGGTGCCGGACGTGTAGTTGAGGGCGATGGCGTCCCATTCATCGGCCGGCGGCTTCCAGGCGAACTCGGCGTCGCCGGTGGCGAGGAAATCCTCGTATTCCATGGTGCCGATGCGCTCGCCCGCGCCGGTGAATTCCGGGTCGTCATAGTCGATGACGATGGGCTTCCTCACCGCCATGGCGAGCGCCGCCTTCATGACCGGCGAGAACTCCCGGTCGGTGATGAG
Organism: Xanthobacter tagetidis; assembly: GCF_003667445.1. Lineage (GTDB taxonomy): Bacteria > Pseudomonadota > Alphaproteobacteria > Rhizobiales > Xanthobacteraceae > Xanthobacter > Xanthobacter tagetidis. The sequence goes on from NZ_RCTF01000001.1 coordinate 51,509, forward strand.
CACCTTGGCCTCGCCATGGTCGATGGTGAAGGCGAGGATGGCGGCGTCGAGCCGGGTGTTGAGCGAGTTCAGCACCGCCCCGGTCATGGGCACGCCGTAGTGCGCCTCCAGCATGGCCGGCACGTTCGGCAGCATCACCGCCACCGTGTCGCCGACGCCGATGCCGAGCTTGTCGAGCGCCGAGGCGAGGCGCCGGGCGCGGTCGTAGAACTCCCCATAGGTCCGGCGCAGGACGCCATGGACGATGGCCACGCGGTCGGGGAAGACGCGCGCGGACCGCTCCAGGAAGCCCAGGGGCGTCAGCGGCTGGTAGTTGGCCGGGGTCCGGTCCAGATGGAAATCGTAGATGGTGCCCGACATGGTGCCCCCCTCGGCCGCTGGCGGAGCGGTATCGCCGCTTCCCGGGACCATATGTCGGCCCCAGGCGCGACGCGAAGCCGTCTCGCTTGAAGAACTGGGGAGCCCGCCGCGGTCTCCTTTTCGCGGTCTTCCGCCGCGCGGGTCGATGAAGCGGGCTCCAATGGCGCGCGAAATCTAGCCGAGCCACGATGTCGGAGGCAATCGCGGCGAGACGCCGGAAGGTCTCGCACGTATCCTACGATCGTAGTACGCATTTCTTCGATCTTGCGCTGTGAAAAGATGATCGGCTCTAACCCGCTCAAATCAAGCCGACGAGGGAAACGCCCATGCAACAGTCCGGCACCAGCCGCTACGCGGAAACCTATGCCCTCTGGCGCGACGACCCTTCCGCCTTCTGGGGCGCGGCGGCGAAGGACATCGACTGGATCAGGCCAGCCGCGACGGTGTTCGATCCCGATGCGGGCGTCTATGGCCGGTGGTTTTCCGGCGCTTCCGCCAATACCTGCCACAATGCGGTGGACCGCCACGTGGCCGCCGGCCGCGGCGCGCAGGCGGCGCTGATCTATGACAGCCCGGTCACCGGCGCCAAGCGCACAATCTCCTATGCCGAACTGCAGGACGAGACGCGCGTGCTCGGCGCGGTCCTCGCGGACATGGGGGTGAAGAAAGGCGACCGGGTGGTCATCTACATGCCCATGGTGAGCGAGGCGGTGATCGCCATGCTCGCCTGCGCGCGCATCGGCGCCATCCATTCGGTGGTGTTCGGCGGCTTCGCCGCCAAGGAGCTGGCCACCCGAATCGAGGACGCCGAGCCGAAGGTGATCCTCGCCGCCTCGTGCGGCATCGAGCCGTCGCGCGTGGTCGCCTACAAGCCGCTGCTCGACCTCGCCATCACCATGTCGGCGTTCAAGCCGGACGGCTGCCTGGTGCTCCAGCGGCCGGAGGGGCCGTGCACCCTGGTGGAGGGCCGCGACCTCGACTGGGCGGCGAGCTGCGCCGCCGCCCGCGCCGCCGGCAAAGGCGCCGACTGCGTTGAGGTGGCCGCCACCGATCCGCTGTACGTGCTCTATACCTCCGGCACCACCGGCAAGCCGAAAGGCGTGGTGCGCGACAGCGGCGGCCACATGGTGGCGCTGCGCTGGAGCATGGAGAACCTCTACGGCATCGCGCCAGGCGAGGTGTTCTGGGCGGCCTCCGACATCGGCTGGGTGGTGGGCCATTCCTACATCGTCTATGCCCCGCTGCTGATGGGCTGCACCTCCATCGTCTACGAGGGCAAGCCGGTGGGCACGCCCGATCCCGGCGCCTTCTGGCGCGTGATCGAGGAGCACAAGGTGGTGGCGCTGTTCACCGCCCCGACCGCGCTGCGGGCGATCAAGAAGGAAGACCCGGACTGCACCTTCAGGCAGGGCCGGGACATGGGCCACTTCCGCACCCTTTTCCTCGCCGGCGAGCGCGCCGATCCCGATACCGTGAAGTGGGCCGAGGAGAAGCTCGGCGTGCCGGTGGTGGACCATTGGTGGCAGACCGAGACCGGCTGGGCCATCGCCGGCAACCCGGTGGGCCTTGGCCTCTTGCCGGTGAAGCTCGGCTCGCCCACCGTGCCCATGCCCGGCTACGACGTCCAGATCGTCGACGAGGCGGCCAAGCCGGTGCCCGCGGGCACCATGGGCTCGATCGTCATCAAGCTGCCTTTGCCCCCCGGCTGCCTGCCGACGCTGTGGCAGCAGGACGAGCGCTTCACGGAGAGCTACCTCGCCGACTATCCCGGCTACTACAAGACCGCGGATGCCGGCTTCATGGACGATGACGGCTACGTCTTCGTCATGGGCCGCACCGACGACATCATCAACGTCGCCGGCCACCGCCTCTCCACCGGCGGCATGGAGGAGGTCATCGCCTCCCACCCGGACGTGGCGGAATGCGCCGTCATCGGCGTCAAGGACGAGCTGAAGGGCGAGGTGCCCTGCGGCTTCGTGGTGCTCAAGGCCGGCGAGCGCCGGGCGCCGGACGTGATCGAGAAGGAACTGGTCGGCCTGGTGCGCGACCGTATCGGCCCGGTGGCGGCCTTCAAGCTCGCCGTCACCGTCAACCGCCTGCCCAAGACCCGTTCGGGCAAGATCCTGCGCGGCACCATGAAGAAGATCGCCGACCACGACGCCTGGTCCATGCCGGCCACCATCGACGATCCGGTGGTGCTGGAGGAGATCGAGGGCGTACTCAAGGAGCGCGGCATCGGCTGAGCGGGCGGCGGCCCGCGCGCGGCGCCCGCTTTTCGCGACACGAAGGCACCCCGGGCCGCGCTGCGGCCCGGCACCCTCAGAATACGCTCAGCGCTTCCCGCCGCGCCGTCGCCGCCTCAGTTGCGGCCGCCGCCGCGGAACGGCTCGAAGCAGGTGAAGCCGACATAGCACTGCTTCACATCCCGCGTCGGCACCCATTCCGGCCTCAGCTGCTGGTCGTAGAGGCAGAAGCTCTGGTCGCGCACATAGCGGTCATAGAGCGTCGGCGACGTCGCCATCACCACCGCGCCCCGCTTCTGCACCAGCTCCGCCGCCTGGGCGCATGTCAGGCTCGTGCTCTTGGTCATCGCGTGCGCGGCCCCGATGCTGGCCACAAGGAGCGCCACGCTCAACATCCCGGTGCGTCCCATCATAGGCGTCATCCTCTTCTCCGGCCCTCGCGGCGAAGACCTCAACCGCGCGGGGCGCCGACGGGGCACCCCGGGGCACTCTCTCTATACGCATGGCAACGGGCCTGGGACCAATCCGATCCCCCACATCGCTTGCGTGCGTGATCCGGCGACCCGGTGCCGTCACCGGGATCGCTCTGGGTTGGTCCAGGTGCGGCCTCTCGCGCTTCCTGCGCGGCCGCTCCGGCCAGCGCCGCGGGCAAAGAAAAATGCGCGGGACACGGCGCCCGTGGCGGGCGGGGATCACAAGTCCTTACCGCAAAGTTAAAGTATTCGTGACCCCGCACCTCAGACTTATCATGTAACCACCTCCCGCAGCGGCAGGGCAGGCATGCCCTCGCCCGGCCGGATTCCCCGGACGCCGCCGGCACCCGACACGGCCGCTGCCCCCCCACGCTCACGGCACCCAATTGTCCCGCGACGGCACGAAGCAGGTGTAGCCGATGAAGCATTGCGGGTTGTCGCGCGTTGCAATCCACTGATTTTTCAGAACTTCGCCGACCGAGCAGTAATTGGCCGCGCTCACATAGCGATCGAACGTGGTCGGGCTGGTGGACAGCAGCACCGCGCCCTTCGCCCGCACCAGCGCCGCCACTTCGCTGCAGCTCATGGAGGGCGCATAGGGGCGGGACTGGGCCGAAGCCGGCGCCGCGCCCCCGGCGCAAAGGGCGGCGGCGAGCGCCGCGGATGCGGCGGCATGGCGGGTCATCACTGGCAGATGTCGCATGGCTTCCTCGTTGCCGGAACGACCCGGCATGCTCCCCCTTTAGGCCAGCGCGCATGAACCGGCGGTGAAAATCGCCCAGGCCAGCGAAGGGCGTGTTCCGGTCGCCCGGTCATGGCGCCAGGAACAGCAAGACCTCTTGGCTCGCCTGCGCTCGGCAAGCACGGGCGAATCGCGATGCCCGATCGCCAGGCCAACCCGCACAACCACTTGGCGAGTGGCCACGAGCGGCGGTGGTGCAAGCCCCATTTCGCCGGACGGAGCGGTAGCCCCGGATGCGCTTGTGAAATCCCCCCTGGGGGGCGGTATTTTGGTGCGTTTTCAACGGCTAGCGTCGCCGCGTTTTGGTTGCAAGTGTGGCAGGAATGATACGGCTTTTTGGCCCCACCCCTGCTAGACAGAGGGCACTGGACGAAGCGACTCGTTTGGCGTGCATGGCTGGCGAGTTCAAAGCAAAGCAGTTGTACCAAGCTTAAGGGGGTTTCTCATGAAGCGGTTCCTTCTCGCCACTGTCGCGCTGGCGGCGCTCTCGGCTCCGGCCGCGGCTGCTGACCTGGCGACGAAGTATCCGGTCAAGGCGGTTGCCGTGCCGGTGTTCTCCTGGACCGGTTTCTACATCGGCGCCAACGTCGGCTACGGCGGCGACTCGTTCAACTACAGCGTGAACGACACGCTCGGCTTCGTCTCGGGCACCCCGGGCCTCGAGCTGGCGAACCTCGGCCTGAACTCTTCCGGCTTCTTCGTCGGCGGCCAGATCGGCTACAACTACCAGTTCGCCAACAACGTGGTGCTCGGCATCGAGACCGACCTGCAGTGGTCGGACATCTCGGGCAAGGTTGACGCCAGCATCGTCGGCCTGCCGATCCTCAGCTTCGGCTCGTCGGTGGACTACTTCGGCACGATCCGCGCCCGCCTCGGCTACGCGATCGACCGGTTCCTGCCCTACATCACCGGTGGTGTGGCCTACGGCAAGACCGGCACCAACCTGAACTTCCTCGGCGTTCCGGTGTTCTCCGACAGCTCCACCAGCTGGGGCTGGACCCTGGGTGCGGGTGGCGAGTTCGCCATCACCAACCACTGGACGTTCAAGGCCGAATACCTCTACGTCGACCTGGGCAACAGCGACGTGGACGCCACGGTTGTGGCTCCCGGCGTGGTGGTCGGCAACGACTCCAAGTTCCACACCTTCAAGGCCGGTGTGAACTACAAGTTCTGATCGAAGCCCCGCTTCGTTCAAGACCCGCTGCCGAAAGGCAGCGGGTTTTTCTTTGTCCGGAGTTCGTCTGGCCCGGATGTCCGCACCGTCCCGGAGCCGGCTTCGTCCGGCTTTCCTTGCGCCGCGATCTGGCCCAGCCTAGGGACCTGACCGCCGTGCCGAGGGACCTGCTCCCCGGCGCCGCCTTTCCTGCGTGCGAGCCGCGCCTCAACTCTTCCGGGATGCCATGAGCGAGGACATCACCTTCGACCGCAGCTTCGATGCGCCCTCAGGCCGGGTGGTGGACGTCTCGCCTCTGGTCCGCCGCATCGTCGCGCCGAACCCGTCGCCCTTCACCTTCACGGGCACCTGCACCTACATCATCGGCCGCGGGAGCGTGGCCATCCTCGATCCCGGCCCGGACGACCCGGCCCACATCGCCGCCGTGCTCGACGCGGTGCGCGGAGAAGAGGTCTCCCACGTCTTCATCACCCATACCCATCGCGACCATTCCCCCGCCTGCCCGGCCGTGGTCGCCGCCACCGGTGCCGTCACAGTGGCCGAGGGGCCGCACCGCCCCTCGCGCCCCATCGAAGTGGGCGAGGGGGCGCGGCTCGATGCCAGTGCCGACATGGACTTCCGGCCCGACATCGCGATCGCCGACGGCGCGACCCTCGCCGGCGCCGGCTGGACGCTCACCGCGATCGCCACGCCCGGCCATACCGCGAACCACACCGCCTTCGCGCTGAAGGAGGAGGACCTCCTCTTCTCCGGCGACCATGTGATGGCCTGGGCGACCTCCATCGTCGCGCCGCCGGACGGCTCCATGGGCGACTATATCGCCTCGCTGGAGCGCCTCGCCGCACGGACGGAAAAGGTTTACCTGCCCGGCCACGGCGGCCCGGTGCGGGATGCGCCCGCCCATGTGCGCGACTTCCTCGACCATCGCCGGGCGCGCGAAGCGGCCATCCTGCGGGCGCTGGACCGCGACGCGACGACCATTCCGGACCTGGTGCGCGGCATCTATATCGGCCTCGACCCCCGGCTCGTCGGCGCCGCCTCGCTCACGGTCCTCGCCCATCTCGAACACCTGGTGGCGGGCGGGCGGGTGGCGACGGACGGTCCGCCCTCCATCAACGGCCGGTTCAGGATCGCGGCGTGAGCGGCGGCCGACCGCCCCGCCTGCCGGCCTGAGGCGCCGCCATGTGCGCGCGCTTCGTCCAGCATTTGTCGCCGCGCCTCTATGCGCAGGTCTATGGCGTGAGCCTCGACGTCCCACTACCCAATGCGCCGGGCCGCTGGACCGTCGCGCCCACGGACGACGCGCTGGTCCTGCGGCGGCATCCGGAGCAGAACGACCTGCGCCTGTCCCTGCTGCGCTGGGGCCTGGTTCCGGTCTGGTCCCGCGACCCGAGCGGCGCCGCCAAGCTCATCAATGCCCGCGCCGAGACCGTCGCCGACAAGCCCTCCTTCCGCGACGCCTGGAGAAAGCGGCGGCGCTGCGTCGTGCCGGCCGAGGGCTTTTATGAATGGGCCAAGGGCCCGTCCGGCAAGGTGCCCCATTTCATCACCCTGCAGGACGGGGCCGGCATGGCGCTGGCGGGCCTGTGGGAGGGCTGGAAAGACCCGGCGAGCGGCGAGTGGCTGCGCACCTTCACGCTGCTCACCTGCGCCGCCAATCCAATGATGGCAGAGCTGCACGAACGCATGCCGGTGATCCTCGATCCCGCAGACGTCGCCCGCTTCCTCGACGATCCCGACCCGCGCGACCTCCTCGCCCCCTTCCCCGCCGACGCGATGGCGCACCAGCCGGTCGATCCCGCGGAAGCAAAACCCGGCGCCGAAATACCTCCACGCGCGAAGATCTAGCGCCCACGCGAACCGCCATAACCTTGGGTCAGGCGCGCGAAACCTTTCCAATATTTCATGTAACCGCCATCATGCGGACACCCTGGTGCCGGCAAAGCTTCGGGGGACGGAGCCGTCAAGCTTCGATCCCAGTTCCCGGAGACCGGACGTGCGCAAGCTTCCCCCATTGATCGGCGACGTGCGCCGTCTGGCGCTGCCCTATTTCCGCAGCGAGGAGCGCGCCGTGGCACTCGGACTGCTCGGGGCGGTGGTGGCCCTGGAACTCGCCTGGGTCTATGCCACCGTGCTGCTCAACGAGTGGAACGTCGCCTTCTACAACGCGATCCAGGACAAGGATCTCGCCGCCTTCCGCACCCAGCTCCTGGTGTTCTGCGCCATCGCCGCGGGCGCCATCGTCGTCGCGGTCTACCAGATCTACCTGAAGCAGTGGCTGGTGATCCGATGGCGGCGCTGGCTGACGCAGCGCTATCTCGGCGCGTGGCTCGCCGACGACGTGCACTACCGCCTGCGCCTCAAGGGCGACGTCGCCGACAATCCCGACCAGCGCATCTCCGAGGACGTGGAACTGTTCGTCAGCCGCACCATCTCCGTCGGCGTCGGCCTGCTGGGCGCCACGGTGTCGCTGGTCTCCTTCTCGGTCATCCTGTGGGGCCTGTCCGGGCCTCTGGCGCTCAGCCTGTTCGGGCACGAGGTCAGCATTCCCGGCTATCTGTTCTTTGCCGCGCTTATCTATTCCGCCGCCGGCACGCTGCTCGCGCATGTGATCGGCCGCCCGCTGGTGCGCCTGAACTTCGAGCAGCAGCGCTACGAGGCGGACTTCCGCGTCGACCTCGTGCGGGTGCGCGAGCACGGCGAGCAGATCGCGCTGCTCGCCGGCGGCCCGGCGGAGGAGCGGCGCCTGTCGGACCGGTTCGCCCGCGTCTGGGGCAACTTCTTCGGGATCATGCGGGCGCAGAAGCGCCTCACCTGGTTCACCGCCGGCTACAACCAGATCTCCAGCATCTTTCCCTATGTGGTGGTGGCGCCGCGCTATTTCTCCGGCGGCATCCAGCTCGGCCAGCTCATGCAGACCGGCTCGGCCTTCGGCTCGGTGCAGGGCGCCTTCTCCTTCTTCGTGTCGAGCTATGTGGAGCTCGCCGAATGGGCCGCGGTGGTCCAACGCCTCACCGGCTTCGAGCGCGCCATGGCGGCGGCGCGCGCCAGTGAGCCGGCCTTTGCCGCTGCGGCAGGTGCCGGAGGCGCGCTCGCTCTGTCCGGCCTCGACGTGCGCCTGCCCTCCGGCGCTGCGCTCATGGAGGTGGACGGCGTGAGCATCGCTGCGGGCGAGCGGGTGCTCATCACCGGCCCCTCGGGCGCCGGCAAATCCACGTTGCTGCGCGCCATCGCCGGCATCTGGCCCCACGGCAGCGGCGAGATCGCGCGGCATTCCCATCACCGGCTGCTGGTGATGCCGCAGAAGCCCTATGTGCCGGTGGGCCGGCTCGACGCCGCTCTGACCTATCCCGAGCCTGCGCGGACCTTCGCCCGCGGCGAGCAGGAGGCCGCGCTGGGCGCGGTGGGCCTGCCGGACCTCGCTCTGCGCCTCGATGAGGAAGCGCAGTGGCCCCACGAGCTGTCGCTCGGCGAGCAGCAGCGCCTCGCATTCGCCCGCGCGCTGCTCCAGGCGCCGGATGTGCTGCTGCTGGACGAGGCCACCTCGGCCCTCGACGAGATGGCCGAAGCGGACCTCTACGCCCTCCTCAAGGCCCGCCTGCCAGAAGCCACCGTGATCTCCATCGGCCATCGCTCGACGCTGGTGCCGCTGCACGACCGGGTGCTCCATCTGCACGGCCTGGAAGCGCCCCGCTCGCTGCGGCCTGCAGGCCCGCCGATGCTCCAGTCGGCCTGACGGCGCCGCCGCGCTTGCGGCGGCGCGCACTCCTCCGCTAATCACGGTACGGGGCGCCGCCACCCGAGCGGTGCCGTTCTGCGCGGAGCGATGGACCATTGGCGGAGGAGACGACTGGCGCGCACCGCGCACCGCGCGATCTGGTCTACTATGCCCTCGCCACGCTGGTGGGCGTGCTTGCCGGAACGGTGGGCGCCCTGTTTCACATCGCCGTCGAAGCAGCCGCGCGCTGGCACACCTTGCTCGACGGCGTCCTGGAAGGACCCGCGAGGCTCGCCGCGCTCTCCGCCGGCTCGGCGGCCATGGTGGTGCTCGCGGTCGCGCTGGTGCGCTTCATCGCGCCTGAGGCCGCGGGATCGGGCGTGCAGGAGATCGAGGGCGCGCTCGAAGGGCTGAGGCCGGTGCGCTGGAAGCGCATCCTTCCGGTGAAGTTCTTCGGCGGCGTCCTCGCGCTCGGGTCCGGCCTCGTGGCCGGCCGCGAGGGACCCACCATCCACATGGGCGCCTCCATCGCCAAGGCTGTGGCGGACGCGGCCAAGCTCGGCACGCGCGACATGCGCGGCCTGCTTGCCGCGGGCGGTGCGGCAGGCCTTGCCGCCGCCTTCAACGCGCCCCTCGCCGCCATCCTGTTCGTGATCGAGGAGACGCGCCGGCAATTCCCCTACGGCTTCCGCACCTACAGCGCCGTCATCCTGTGCGCGGCCGCGAGCGCGGTGGCGACCGAGCTGATCGGCGGCACCGGCCCAGACCTGCGGCTCGACGTGCCGGAAATGCCGCTGGCGCTGCTGCCGGCCTTCATCGTGCTGGGCGCGGTCCTGGGCGTGGTGGGCGTCGCGTTCAACCGCTGCCTGATCCTTGCCCTCGACGGCGCGCGCGCCGTGGGTATGAAAGTGTCGCCCTATCTGGTGCCGCTGGTGGTGGGGGCCGCCGTCGGCCCGCTCCTCGTTCTTCGCCCGGAAGCGACCGGCGGCGGCGAGCAGCTTGTTCTGGCGCTCGCGGCGCAGAACCTGCCGGCGCTGACGCTGGCCGGCATCGTCGTCATCCGCTTCGCCATGACCATGGCGAGCTATTCCACCGGCATTCCGGGGGGGATTTTCGCACCGATCCTGGCGCTCGCGACCGCGGTGGGCGTGCTCTTCGGCACGCTGCTCGGCATGGTGTTCGCCTTGCCGCCGCTGGCGGCGGCGGCCTTTGCGGTGGCGGCCATGGGCGGCCTGTTCTCCGCCACCGTGCGGGCGCCGCTGGTGGGGATGGTGCTGGTGGCCGAGCTCACGGGCGCCTACGCCTTGCTTCTGCCGGTGATCTTCACCTGCCTGTTCGCGAACCTCGTCGCCGAGGCGCTGGGCGGCAAGCCGATCTACGAGCAGCTGCTGGAGCGCACGCTGCGCCTCGCCGGCCAGGTGCCACCGCCCGCCGATGCGCAGGACGACATCGGCGGCTGGGACCAGCGGGTCCGGCGGGACTGACGCCGTCAGCCTCCGCGGCGCGGCCAGGAGCCCCGATGCGCGGCGTTGTGCCAGACGAACGCGAACAGCGCGAGCAGCACCGCGCCGAGGCCGACCGGCACCAGCAGGAAGCTCGCCGGCAACTGCTCGATCACGATGATGATCGGGTTGATGGCTGCCGGCGGGTGCATGGTGCCGGTGACGCGCATGGCCACCATGGCGACCCCCACCGCCGCGGCCGCGGCCACCTGGGACGGCCCGAACAGCCACAGCATGGCGAGCCCGCAGAATGCCGAAACGAGGTGGCCCCCCACCAAGGCCCGCGGCTGGGCCGGGCTCGCCTCGGGCATGCCCATGACGACGACGATCGAGGTGGCGAACGGCACCAGCGCAAGCGGTGTCTCGCCGAGATCCGCGGCGATCTCCATGCCGCCCACCGCCAGCGCCCCGCCGATGCCGCGCCAGACCCAGGTGCCGATTTCCCGCATGTCGAGCCTCACCCTTCCATCCCCCATAAGGCAGAGGGCGCGCGCAGGTGCGGGTCGGGCGAAGGCCGCAGGCGGAGCATCAGGTCAGGCTGCATTCCCTATTCTGGAACCGACCCGATGCCGGCGGCAATGGTGAAGTCGCATCGAACGGCCGGCAAGCCGCGCCTGCGGTCAAAAAAGGCACACTCCCGCGGAGGCCAGCAGGGCGGGAAACGCATCCGAGGCGAGCAGATCGTATTCCCGCGCGCGCTGGCCGGTCACCGGGTCACGCGCCGTGAGCGTCGCATCCACATGGCCGGGATGGACCATGGCGAGCCCCCCCTCGGGCAGGCTTGCGAGAAAGCGGGCCAGGAGCGCGGCGAAATCCGCGCCGGCGGAGAAGTCATAGGCGCCGGCGAAGCGCCCCGAGGTGTGCAGGCCCGCGCGCGCCGCCGCGGAGGGGAAGCCGGCGCCGAACGCGCCGATGAGACGCGCCTTGAGCCCCGGCCCGTCGAACCCGGCGGCGGCAGGGCGCACGTCGCGCAGCCAGGCGGACGGCGCATGGCGGGCGGCGGCTGCGATCACCACGTCCCGCACCCCCGGCAGAACATGGACGTGCTGGTGCCCGTCCACATGGTCCGGCGGCCGGCCGAAGGCCGCCTGGAAGGCGGCGAACTGGGCTTCCACCTCGGCGGCGAGCGCCGCGCGGTCGAGCCGCCCGGTGAGGATTTCCACCAGCCGTCCCGGAACGGACGGAAACCGCGCGTCGGACGCGGTCAGCGGCGCGAAGCCGCCGGTGAGCGTGACGTGGAGCCCGATGCTGACCGCGCGGCCGGCGCACGCCGCGTCGAGCGCGCGCGCCGCCTCCGGCAAGCCCTCGAACACCGTCATGACAGAAGTAGCGTTGAGGCGGCCGAGCGTCACCAGTTCGCGGATTCCGGCGCTGACACCGGGGGCGAGCCCATAGTCATCCGCACACAGGATGATGCGCCTCACCGGTCCTCCCCCGCGGGCGGCGTAGCGCGTGGGCCTGCGGCCGCATGGGAATGGACCGGCGCCGAGGAACGATCGTGGCCGGCTCCCGCCTCATGCTCATGGCGGTGCTGCGCACCGGCGCCGTGGGTCAGCAGATGGTCGGCGACGAAATAGACCGGCCGGCCTTTGATCTCCGACAGGATGCGCGCCATGTATTCGCCCATCACGCCCATGACCAGAAGCTGGGTGCCCCCGATCACCATCAGCCCCACAACCACCGAGGGATAGCCCGGGACCGGGATGCCCCAGACGAACCGCTCGACCACGATCGACAGGCCGAAGATGAGCGCGAAGCCGGCGATGGCGGCACCGAGCAGGCCGGCGAGGCGCAGCGGGGCGGGCGAGAACGAGGTCAGCCCCTCCATGGAGAGCCCGAGCAGGCGCAGCAGGCTGAACGAGGTCTTGCCGTGCGAGCGGGCGGACGGGCGGTAGGGCACCGCCACCTGGCGGAACCCCACCCAGCTCGACAGTCCCTTGAAGAAGCGGTTGCGCTCCGGCATCCGGCGCAGCGCCGCCGTGGCGCGCGGGGAGAGCAGGCGGAAGTCGGCCGCATCCTCGGGAATGTCGGTGGCGGCGCCGAAATTCAGGAGCCAATAGAAGGTCTTGACGAAGAGGCGCCGGCTCAGGGGCTCGTCGAGCCGGTCCGCCTTCACCGCATAGGGCACGTCGTAGCCCTCGTCCTTCCACAGGCGCAGGAAGGTGGCGATCATCTCGGGCGGGTGCTGGCCGTCCCCGTCCATGAACATCACCGCGTCGGCGCGCGCGTGGTCGAGGCCGGCGGCGAGCGCCGCCTCCTTGCCGAAATTGCGCGAGAGCGCCACCACCTGGACGTCGAGCGTGCCGGGCGGCAAGCCGGACGCCAGGCGCGCGCTGCCGTCGCGGCTGCCGTCGTCCACATAGACGATTTCAATCCGCAGCCCGCGCGCGGAAGCCTCGGCCTCGGCGGCGCCCAGGAGGCGGGCATGGAACGTTTCGAGGCCCTTCGCCTCGTTGTAAAGCGGCACGACAATGCTGAGATCGGGCGTCATGGCACACTCAGTCTGCAACCCGCCACGGAGACAATGGGACCGGCGGATTGCGGTAACATGGAACATTGCATTGGGGCAGCGAGATTTTTTTGCGGCCGCGGAACCAGAAGCGCCTCCGGCCGTTATCTGTCTGTAGCGGTCATTGCCCCCCAATTGATCGCACATCTGACGCGGTCGCCTTCCCCCCAAGGCGGCCGCGTCTTCATTTGCCGATCCTGTTGAGCTACATCAAGCGCGCGGATTTTCGGCGCGAATAGGGTATGGTCGCGGCGCCGAAGCGACGGAGGGGGATGAAGCGCATGATCCGGGACATTCTGGTCAACCTGGCCCAGGGCGTGGAGAAGGACAGTGCGTGCGAGTTCGCGGCAAGCCTCGCCGCCTATTTCGGCGCGCACATGACGGGTCTGTCCATCGCCTACGAGATCGATGTGCCGCCCTTTTACATGGGCGCGCTGCCCACGGACTTCATCGATGCGCAGATGACCGAGAACCAGGCTGCGGCCGACAAGGCCACCGCGCGCTTCAAGGAGATCGCCGCGGCGGCGGGCGTGACGTTCGACGCGCGCTCGCTCTCCGCCTCTCTCGGCGTCGCCGCGGGCAGCTTCGCGCACATGGCGCGGCTCTATGATCTCACCGTGGTGGCCCAGCCCAATCCCGACCTTCCGGGACCGGAAGAGGTGATCGCCGAGACCGTGCTCATGGAGTCCGGCCGTGCGGTGCTGATGGTGCCTTACGTGCAGAAGGCGCCGTTCGCGGTGGATCGCGTGGTGGTGGCGTGGGACGGCGGGCGCGCCAGCGCGCGCGCGCTGGCCGAATCGCTGCCGCTGCTGCACCGGGCGAAGACCGTCGAGGTGCTGCGCGTGGTGCAGGCCCATGCCGAGACCGCCGACGAGGAGGGCCCGGAGGTGGTGCGCCATCTCGCCCGCCACAATCTCGAAGCGGTGGTGCGCACCCTGCCGGTGGGCTCGGGCGAGTCGGTCTCGTCGGCGATCCTCAACGAGATCGCCGATCGCGGCGCCGATCTGGTGGTGATGGGCGGCTACGGCCATTCCCGCCTGCGCGAGCTGGTGCTCGGCGGCGTCACGCGGGACATCCTGGGCTCCATGACCGTTCCGGTGCTGATGGCCCACTGAGGCCCGGCGCACACCGGCTGGGCGACCTTCAGGTCGAGACGAATCCGGGAGCCGGCGCCGATCCGCGCCGGCTCCCTTTTTCATGACCGCGCCGTGGCGAGGGTTTTCCTGCGCCGGGTGCCTTTTCCCGGCGGCCCTTGGGGCAGGCATTGTGGGAAGCGGCGACCGGCGCCCCCGCCTCACCCCTTCATCGCCGCCCGCTCCTCCGCCTGGCGCTGGCTCTCGGCCCGCTTGGTGACGATGGAGGCGGCGATCACCACCACGGTGACGATGGCGATGAGGATGGTGCAGACCGCGTTGATCTCCGGCGTCACGCCGAGGCGCACCTGGGAATAGATGCGCATGGGCAGAGTGGTGGCACCCGGCCCGGTGGTGAAGCTCGCGATGACGAGGTCGTCCAGCGACAGCGTGAACGCCAGCATGAAGCCCGAGATCACCGCCGGCAGGATCAGCGGCAGGGTGATGGTGAAGAAGGTCTTGAGCGGCGGCGAGCCGAGGTCGAGCGCCGCCTCCACCAGCGTGGTGTCGAAGGTGACGAGGCGCGACTGCACCACCACCGCCACGAAGCACATGGTGAAGGTGATGTGGGCGAGCGTCACGGTCCAGAAGCCGCGGTCGAAGTCCACCGCCACGAACAGCAGCAGCAGCGACAGTCCGGTGATGACCTCGGGCATGACCAGCGGCGCATAGATCATGCCGGAGAACAATGTGCGGCCGAAGAACCGGCCGTAGCGGGTCAGCGCCAGCGCCGCCATGGTGCCGAGCACGGTCGCGACGCACGCCGAGACGAAGGCGACGCGCAGCGTCACCCAGGCGGCGTCGAGCAGTTGCTCGTTCTCCAGCAGCGCCCAGTACCAGCGGGTGGAGAAGCCGCCCCACACCGTCACCAGGCGCGAGTCGTTGAACGAATAGATCACCAGCAGCAGGATCGGGATGTAGAGGAAGGCGAACCCCAGCGCGATCGAGCTGACGTTGAACCAGGTGAGCCCGCGCCTCATCGCCCCGCCTCCAGTTCGCGCTGCTGGATGTTCTGGTAGATGACGATCGGCACCACCAGCACCAGCAGCAGCAGCACGGCCACCGCCGACGACACGGTCCAGGAGCGGTTCACCGTGAACTCGGTCCACAGCGACTTGCCGATCATGAGGGTGTCGGAGCCGCCCAGGAGGTCGGGAATCACGAACTCGCCCACCGCCGGGATGAAGCACAGCAGCGCGCCGGCGGCGACGCCCGGCAAGGAGAGCGGGAAGGTGATGGTCCAGAACGCCTTCCAGGGCGGGCAGCCGAGGTCTTCGGCGGCCTCGAGCAGCGTCATGTCCATCTTCTCGAGCGCCGAGTAGAGCGGCAGCACCATGAAGGGCAGGTAGGAATAGACGATGCCGATATAGACCGCGAGGTCGGTGTTGAGGATCTCCAGCGGGCTGTCGATTACGCCGAGGCCCATCAGCGCCTGGTTGAGCAGGCCCTCCGGCGAGAGGATGCCGATCCAGGCATAGACGCGGATCAGGAACGAGGTCCAGAACGGCAGGATCACCAGCATCAGCAGGGTCGGCTGAAGCGAGCGCGGGGCGCGCGCCATGCCGTAGGCGATCGGATAGCCCGCGGCCAGCAGCAGCAGCGTCGAGATCGCCGCGATGATGAGGCTCGACCCGTAGGCCTGCAGGAACTCGTTCGAGAAATCGAGGACGTACCAGTAGTTGGCGAAGGAGAGCTGGGACAGGAAGTCCGTGATGCCTTGCCAGCCCGCGGAAAGGTCGAGCAGCGGCGCATAAGGCGGCTGCGCCACCACGTCCTGCGACAGCGAAATCTTGAAGACGATGAGGAACGGCGCGAGGAACAGCGCCAGGAGCCACAGATAGGGCAGCGCGACCACCACGGCCCGCCCCCAGCCCTTCTCGCTTGCGAGCGCCACTATCGCCTCCCCTCAGCGTGTCAGGACGACGCCGGCATGGGGCGCGAACGTCACCCACACCTTGTCGTCCCAGGAGATGGGGCGCTGCACCATGCGCGAGAGATTGGGCTGGGACACCTTGATGCGCGTTCCGCAGGGCAGCTCCACATGGTAGATGGAGAGGTCGCCCAGATAGCCGATGTCCCAGATGGTGCCCTCGAAGCAGTTCTCGGTGATGTCCGGGGGCTGGTCGAGGGTGATGCGCAGCTTCTCGGGCCGGATCGCCACCCAGGCCTCGTCCCCGGTGGCGGCCTCCACCTGCTGGGTCACGTGGATGGGCGATGAGGTGATGGGCGTGACGAGCACCGCCTGGTCGCCCTGGCAGGAGCGCACCTTGCACGCGATCAGGTTCACGTCGCCGATGAAGTCGGCGACGTAGCGCGTGGCCGGCTGCTCGTAGATCTCCGCCGGGGTCGCCACCTGCACCAGCACGCCGTTGTTCATGACGGCGATGCGGTCGGCCACGGTCATGGCCTCCTCCTGGTCGTGGGTGACGATCAGGAAGGTCATGCCCAGCTCCATCTGGAGGTCCATCAGCTCGAACTGGGTCTCCTCGCGCAGCTTCTTGTCGAGCGCCCCGAGCGGCTCGTCGAGCAGCAGCACCTTCGGGCGCTTGGCGAGCGAGCGGGCCAGCGCCACGCGCTGGCGCTGGCCGCCGGAGAGCTGGTGCGGCTTGCGCTTGGCGAAAGGCGTGAGCTTGACGAGCTTGAGCATCTCCTCCACGCGGGCGTCGATGTCGGCCTTCGGCATCTTGTCCTGCTTCAGGCCGAAGGCGATGTTGTCGGCGACGTTCATGTGCGGGAACAGCGCGTAGGACTGGAACATCATGTTCACCGGCCGCCGGTAGGGCGGCACGCCGGCAAGGTCCTGTCCGGCGAGGGTGACGCGCCCGGTGGTCGGCTCATCGAAGCCGGCGAGCATGCGCATCAAGGTGGTCTTGCCGCAGCCGGACGGGCCGAGCAGCGCGAAGAACTCCCGCTCGTAGATGTCGAGCGAGACGTCGTTGATGGCGGTGAAGTCGCCGAACCGCTTCACCACGTTCTCGAACCGGATGAGCGGTGTCTTCGTGGGATCCGTCCAGGGGGCGAACGAACGCCGCACGGCGCCGATGGTTTCCTTGCGCGTCTTCTCCGAAGCCATGCTGATCCCCGCCCGGCGCCACCGCCTGCACTGAGGCTACTAAGCCGCGCGCCAACGCTCAAGCGTTGTGCACGCGCAAAATGCGAGCTGCATCGGCCCGCTTGGCAGCCACCCCGGCGCGGCTCCTCTCGGCGCGGCCGGCCCCACCGCCGCGCCCCGGCCCGCGCGCATATCGGGGACAAAGAGCGCGCCGCCGGCCCTGCCCCTTGCGCCCACCCCCGGCATGTGGCAGGAGAGGCCGCCTGACGGGACGGCGCGCCGCCCCGCCTTTCGGGCAGGGATGATTTTCCCTTCCCGGCCCTCCGGCCCCGCCGGACCGGTTCGCTGCGGTAGCTCAGTGGTAGAGCACTCCCTTGGTAAGGGAGAGGTCGAGAGTTCAATCCTCTCTCGCAGCACCAGCACAAAGCGTTGCGATCGCTATGACCTTTGCAGGTCTCCGCCTCTTGTCCAAGGCCCCGCCCAAAATCTAAGTCCGCAAGTGCAGATGATGCTGGCAGCCTCGTCAGCCCTCATCGCAGGCGGCGGAGCCAGAGGGGGAGAGGGTTTCCGGCGCTCGTCGGAGATGCCTCCGTGAGCACCTCGGCGGAGGCCGGCCTGCGCGGCGAAAGCCCGCCTCACCCCCTTACCGCGTTTCGCCACTCCTTCCCTAACCGCCTATTTCCATGGCGCTTTTGCCGGCCTGCGCGCATGATGCGCGGCGCGGCTGCGGGTCCGTGCGCCGCGTGGTGCATCTGGGGAAACATCCGATGAGATACCTTTTTGCCCTGGCGGTGCTCATCGCCGGGCTCAGCCCGGCTGCGGCGAGCAAGTGGGACCTCTCCACCATGTCCTGCCAGCAGTTCGTCACCAGCGACAAGGACACGATCGCGCTCATCCTCACCTGGCTCGACGCCTATTACCGGGACGAGGACGACCCGCCGGTGATCGACACCGACAAGTTCGTCAAGAATGCCGAGAAACTCGGCGCCTTCTGCGCGGCCAACCCGCAGCTCGGCCTCATCACCGCGGCCGACAAGGTGTTCGACGAGTGAGGCGCCGGCGGGCGCCGGCGGCGCCCGCCCTTCGCCCGGCACGGGCCCGGCGCCGCGCCCGCTGGATCAATGGCCGCCGCCCGGCTATCAAGGACAGGCTCCGGAACGCGCACCTTGAACGCCCTGCAATGAAGCGCACACCATGAACGCCATCTCCTCGCTCAAGACCTTCTTCATCGACCGCGTGAAGGCCCAGGCGGCCCCGCCTTATGCCGAGGCGCACCGCCTCGGCGTGCCGGCGGACGACCCCCATGACGAATTGCCCGGCGGCCCGGTGGAGCAGATGCGCGACGCGGCGGACGGCCAGTCCTTCGCCATCGACTATGTGGACCATGCCGGCCACCCCAGTCACCGGCGCATCTCGGTGTGGGCGGTGGAGCGCAATCCCGAAGGGGTGCCGATCCTGATCGCCAAGTGCCACGAGCGGCAGGCGACCCGCGCCTTCCGGGTGGACCGCATCACCGGCGTGACCGACCTCGACGGGGCGCCGCGCGAGCCATTGGCCCGCTTCTTCTTCGACACCTTCGGCTTCGTCTGGCCGAAGGAGGCGATCCACGTCACCCTCGGCGATCCCGAGGAGGCCCGCTTCGAGCGCATCCGCACCATCGTGCGGCAGGCCGGCCTGCCGCTGCTCGCAGCGCTCTCCCTCGCCGACAAGGAGATGAACGCCGCCGAAGTGGAGGAGATGAGCTATTTCTGCGACCGCGCCTGCGCCGAGAAGGGCATCGACCTCACCGGCGCCGAGCGCGAGCGCCTGAGCGGCGTCATCGCCCGCATGCGGCCGACCGAGGAGACCGTAGACGGCGCCATCGACACGCTCATGGAGAGCGGGCACGACGCAATCTCGGTGCTGCTGCGCGCCGGGCTCAAGGTGGTGAGCGCCGACGGCGCGCTCAATGTCGAGGAGGCGGACATGCTCGACGCCTTCTGCTTCGCGCTCACCGGCCGCCACGTGCGCTGATGCCCTGAGGCTCACCGCACGGTGACGTCGGCATAGACCGGCAGGTGGTCGGAGCCGAACGCCGGCCCGATGCGCGCGCCATCGGTGCCGACGCCCCCCTTCACCGCCAGCCGGTCCACCGGCGCGCCGAGCCAGCGGGGCAGTTCGCGGCCGCGGAACAGGAACACGCGGGTGGACGGCGGCCAGGGCAGCGCCTCGGTGGCAGCGAGCCCCGCCGCATCCATGAAGCGGGCGAACTGCGGCGACCAGGGCGGGGTATTCCAGTCTCCCGCCACCACGACCCGCGTGCCCTCCGGCTCGGCGCGTACGTGCTGCGCGATCTGCGCAAACGTCGCCGCCCGCCGGTGCCAGTAGCGCAGGGTGCGCGGGCTCGGTGGATGGATGGCATAGACCACCAGCGGCGGGGCGCCCGGCGCCACCTGGATCTCGGCGCGCACCGCCACCGGCCGCCGCCGCCGCGCCTTCACCCCGCCCGGCCCGGGGTCGATGAGCGTGACGGTCATGGGCAGGCGGCTCAGCACGTCGACGGCGGCGAGGCGGCTGTCGAGGTCGGACGCCCTGTAGGGAAAGCCGTCCAGCCGATCGAGCGCCATCGGCCAGCCGAGCACGTCCTCCTGCACCACCAGGATGTCGGGGCGCACCTCGTCCACGCTGGCCCGGAACAGGGCCTTGTGGGGATTACTGTAAAGCAGGTTCGCCGACATGATGCGCACCGTGGGCGCCCCGGCTGCGGCGGGCGGGGCTGCGGGCACGGAGGAGACCGCGAGCGGCCACAGATTGAACAGCACGATCGCGCCTGCCGCCAGGACCGCCAGCCTTCGGCGGGCGAGAAGCGCGAGCGCGAGACCGGCGAGGCTCGCGACGAACAGATGCGGGCGGAAGAAGGTGAGCAGATCCGCCGGCCAGACCCATTGCGCGAACAGCGTGCCGGCCGAGACCAGCGTCAGCAGCACCAGGACGCCGTGGACGATCAGGCCGGAAAGGCCGAGGCGCCGCACGGGCGATATGGACATGCTCACGCTCACGCCAGCTCCCACGAATTCCGTCCGGCCACGTCACGGTCGCTGCATTGCAGCATCATGGGGCAATCTGTCTGCAATAAGGGCGAAAGCAAGCTCGAAGACGCCGAGCGGAGCTGCTCGGCGCGGGTGCCGCTGCGGCCCGGTTGCGGGGCATGGACCCGGCAGGCGGAGTGCGTCTGCCGGGCCGGGCGCTGATCCTACTTCTTGTAGGCGTCGATCACCGCCTTGCCGCTGTCGCCGGCCTTGGCGAGCCAGGCGTCGGTGAGGGTGGTGCCCACCTTCTCGAAGCCGGCCTTCAGCTCGGGGCTGGGCGGCGCGAGCTTCATGCCCTTGGCCGAGAGCTGGTCCATATACTGCTTGGTCTTGGTCTCGGCGAGCGCCCAGCCGCGCTCCTCGGCAGCGGCGGCGGCCTTCAGCACCGCCTCCTGCGTGGGCTTGTCGAGGGCGTCGAAGGCGGCCTGGTTCACGAACACCACGTTCTTCGGCAGCCAGGCCTGGATGTCGTAGAAATAGGGGATGCTCTCCCAGATCTTCACGTCCGTGCCGGTGGCCGAGGAGGTGATGAGCGCGGTCACGGTGCCGGTGGCGAGCGCCTGGGCGAGTTCCGCCTGCTGCACGGTGACCGCCTGGGCGCCGACTGCCTCGCCGATGCGGGAGGTGCCGGCATTGTAGGCGCGCCACTTAGCGCCCTTGAGGTCCTCCACCTTCTCCACCGCGGTCTTGGAGAACAGGCCCTGCGGCGGCCACGGCATGGCGTAGAGCACCTTGATGCCCTGGGAGGCGAGCTTCTTCTCGACCGCGGCGCGGGAGGCAGCCCACAGCTTCTTGGAGGCCTCGAACGAGGTGGCGAGGAACGGCACCACGTCGACGCCGAAGATCGGGTCCTCGTTCTCGTGCAGCGAGATCAGCACCTCGCCCGCCTGGGCCTGCCCGGTCTGCACCGCGCGCTTGATCTCCGGCGCCTTGAACAGCGAGGCGTTGGGGTGGAGCGTGATGGTGAGCTTGCCGCCGCTCGCCGCCTCCACGTCCTTCGCAAACTGGGCGAGGTTCTCGGAGTGCAGGTTGTCGGCGGGATAGGCGGACGGCAGGTTCCACTTGGTCTGCGCCATGGCGGGCGCCGCAAATGCCAGGGCCCCCGCCGCGATGACCGGGCCGAGGGTGCGCATCAACAAGGACATCGAACGTCTCCTTCGGGTTGATCCAGATCCGGCGAGGCCCCGCACAGCGGGGGCCTCATTGTCCGTAGGCAAGCTCCGGCAGCACCATGACGATCTGCGGGAACACAGTGATGATGGCGACTGCCGCAACGAGAAGAAAGAAGAATGGCAGCGCGGCGAGCGCCACCGTGTTCGAATCCTTGCCCGACATGGTCTGCAGCACGAACAGGTTGAAGCCCACGGGCGGCGAGACCTCGGCCATCTCCACCACCAGCACCAGGAAGATGCCGAACCAGATAGGATCGAAGCCCGCGGTCTTGATCATGGGGATCACCACCGAGGTGGTCAGCACGATCATGGAAAGCCCGTCGAGCGCGGCGCCGAGCAGGATGTACATGACGGTGAGCGCGGCGATCAGCGCGTAGGGCGACAGATGCAGGCTGTCCACCCATTGGGCCAGCGCCACCGGGATGCCGGTATAGGCCATGGAGGTGGACATGAAGGAGGCGCCCGCGAGGATCAGCATGATCATGCAGGTGAGCCGCGTCGCCCCCATCACCGAGGCCCAGAAGGCGGGCCAGGAGAGCGCGCCCTGCCACCAGGCGATGGCAAGCGAGCCGGCCACGCCCCAGGCGGCGCATTCGGTGGCGGTGGCCCAGCCGAGCAGCAGCGAGGCGAAGACGAAGATGATGAGCAGGCTGACCGGGATGAGGTTCGCCGATTCCTTCAGCTTCTCGCGCCACGGCATGGGCGGGTCGGCGGGCGGCGTCTTCGACGGGTTCAGCAGCGACCAGACGATGATGTAGCCGGAATAGAGCGCCATCACCAGGAAGCCGGGCAGGAAGCCGGCGAGGAATACCTGGATGATGGAGACGTTCGCCGCCACCGCATAGACCACCATGGTGATCGAGGGCGGGATGAGAATGCCGAGCGTGCCGGCGCCCGCCAGCGAGCCGAGGCTGACCTTCTCGTCATAGCCGCGCTTCTTCAATTCCGGCAGCGCGATCTTGGCGACCGTGGCGCAGGTGGCGGCCGAGGAGCCGGACACCGAGCCGAACAGGCCGCAGGCAATGACGTTCACGTGCATCAGCCGGCCCGGCAGCCAGTTGAGCCAGGGGGCGAGGCCGCGGAACATCTCGTCGGAAAGGCGGGTGCGGAACAGGATCTCGCCCATCCACACGAACAGCGGCAGGGCGGCCAGCGTCCAGGAGGCGGAATTGCCCCAGATGGTGGTGGCGAGCACCGCCCCGGCGGGGATGCCGCCGCCGACGAACTGCATGCCAACGAAGCCCACCACCAGCAATGCGACGGCGATCCACACGCCGCCGGCGAGCAGCACGAACAGGAGGAGGAGCAGCAGGCCGGAGATCTCGATCATCTCCATGATGCTAGACCCCGCTCTGCATGGCACGCTCGACCACTTCCTCGGCCGAGGCCGGCGGCGGCTTCTCGTAGCGCGGCTCACCGCCCCTGAGCGCGTGGACCAGTTCGTCGGCGAAGGCGATGGCGAGCATCACGAGGCCGACGGAATAGCCGAGCTGCGGCAGCCAGAGCGGCACGGCGACGACCCCCTGCGAGATGTCGTCGAAGCGGTAGCTGTCCCAGTTCAGGATCACCGCGTTCCAGGCGAAATAGCCCACGGTGAGCGTGCCGATGACGAGGCAGCCCAGCTCCACCACCCGCTTGGCGCGGCCCCTGAGCCGGTCGGTGACGAGGCCGACCCGGATCAGCTCGCCGGAGCGGAAGGTGTGGGCAAGGCCGAGGAAGGCGCTCGCCGCCATGGCCCAGGCGACGAAGTCGTCGCCGGAGGGAATGTTGAAGCCGACGATGCGCCCGATGGAGAGCAGCATCATCAGCACGAAGATGGAGATGAGGAACAGGCCCGCCAGCCATCCGGCGGCGAGATACAGGCCATCCAGCAGGCGGCGGATCATGGGCGGCTCCGGCCGGCGTGCCGCGCGGGCGGGCACACGGGGCGAGAAAATGGGCGGCGAGAAGATGGGCGGCGGGAGATCTGGTGGGGAGAAAACGGGTGGGATGAAAATGGGGAGCAGGCAAGCGGGTGGCGGAAATCCGACCCGCAAGAACCGAGCGGCGCGACGATCACTCCCATGAGGTCCCCTCTCCCGTCTCGCCTGCCGCACCAATCGGGCCGCGCGCGCCACCGCAGAGTGTAGCAAATCCCGAGCCAACGCCATGGCCACCGCCGGGCTGCGGAGGCAGAGGCATGCGCCCGGTCAGCGCCCGCTTGCACCCATGGGGCCGCCGGTTCTCACAGACAAGGCGAAGCATCAGATTCGCGCATTGAGCGTGACGCCCCGAGAATGCTACCCTCTAATTAGAGGAGATGCCGCAGGCCGGCTTTATCCGTAGATTTTCCCGGCTCGGCTGGATGGGTGGGCGAATCACCTGCGGGCGCCATGCGAGGGGGCGATGGAACTGCGGTCTGGGCCGGAGGCGGGTGATCGTGCGGGCCTGGCATGGCCCAAGCCGGATGCGGCGCGCGACTCGCCGCGCGCGCATGCGTGCCGTGCTGCCCATACGCGACTGCTGGCCTCGGTCGCCGGCGCCGCTTTGCTTCTGCCCGGTGCGCCAGCAGCCCGAGCCGCCGACGTCGTCATCGACAACGGCGACGTCGTGACCGTGCCAAGCCTCGCCGTTCCCTCTCCATGGACCGTCGGCGGCCAATTGACCGTCGGCGATACCGGCAGCGGCACGCTGAACGTCGTGGACGGCGGGACGGTCACCAGCGGCACCGTCCGCATCGGCAGCCAGGCCGGCGCGAACGGCACGGTCAAGATCAACGGCGACGGCTCGCTGCTGGACCTGTCCGCATCTACCCTCGGCGTGGGAGGTAGCGGCACAGGCACGCTGACCATCGAGGATGGCGGCAAGGCCAAGAGCGATGGCGCCGGCATCGGGCTGTCCGCAGGCTCGGTCGGGACCGCGACCGTCACCGGGACGGGCTCATCCTGGGAAATCGGCAACGGCAACTTTTTCATCATCGGCTTCAACGACACCAGCAAGGGCACGCTGACCATCGAGGACGGCGGCACGGTCACCAGCGGCTATACCATTGTCGGCGCCGAAGCCGGCGCGAAAGGCACCGTGACTGTGACCGGCGCAGACTCGCGCTGGGAAGTCGAGAACCTCATCGCCGTCGGACTGAATGGCACCGGCAAGCTCACCATCGCCGACGGCGCCACGGTGACCGCCACCGTGGTCGGCCTCGGAGCCGAGGCTTCCGGCAACGGCACGCTCAATCTCTCCGGCACCCCAGGCGCCCGCGGCGTCCTCGCTGTCGAAGGTCTGGGCGCCGGCAACGGCACGGCGAAGATCAATTTCGATGGCGGCGTGCTGCGCGCGACCGCCGACAATGCCTATTTCCTTCTCGACTTCACCGCCAGCGAGATCGACATCAAGGCCGGCGGCGCCTTCATCGACACGAACGGGAACAGCGTCGGCATCACCCAGGCGCTGCAGGGGGTGGGCGGCCTCACCAAGCAGGGCGCGGGCACGCTGACGCTGTCGGGCGCCACCACCTATGCCGGCGCGACGGTGATCGAGGCGGGCACGCTCGCCTTGACCGGCGCCGGCGCCATCGCCGCCTCCAGCGCGCTGACGGCGGACGGCACGTTCGACATCTCCGCCAAGAGCGCCGGCGTCTCCATCAAATCCCTGTCGGGCGCCGCGACCGGCGCCATCAAGCTCGGCGCCAACACCCTGACGGTCACGCAGAATGCCGCCGGCACCTTTGCCGGCGTGATCTCCGGCACCGGCGGGCTGTACAAGCTCGGCAGCGAAAAGCTCAGCCTCTCCGGCATCAACACCTATTCCGGCGACACCATCATCGATACCGGAACGCTCGCGCTGTCGGGCGCCGGCTCGATCGCTTCGTCGAGCAGGGTCTCGGTCTCCGGCACGCTGGACATCTCGGACACCACCTCCGGCGCCACCATCCACTCGCTCTCGGGCTCGATCTTCGGCTCGGTCGTGCTGGGCGGGAAGAACCTGACGGTGGTGCAGGACGCGTACGGCAATTTCGGCGGCATCATTTCCGGCACCGGCGGGCTCATCAAGCAGGGCGACGACTGGCTCTCGCTCCAGGGCGTGAACACCTATACCGGCGACACCACCATCGAAACCGGCAAGCTCTCCCTGATGGCCGACGGCTCCATCGCCGCCTCGCGCTCGGTGACGGTGGACGGCGCGTTCGACATTACGGCCACCAACTCCGGAACCACGATCCACACCTTGTCCGGCGCGTCCACCGGCTCGATCTTCCTGTGGGTGAAGCCGCTCACCGTGGCGCAGGATGCGGACGGCACGTTCGCCGGCGTCATCTCCGACACCGGCGACCTCGGCCGCCTGGTGAAGCAGGGATCGGCGACGCTCACCCTCACCGGCGCGAGCACCTTCGGCGGCGGCACCACCATCTCCGCCGGCACGCTGCAGATCGGCGATGGCGGCACCACGGGATCGATCGTCGGCGACATCGAGAACAATGCCGCCTTGGTGTTCAACCGGTCGAACGCCGCGAGCTTCGGCGGCGTCATCTCCGGCACCGGCACGCTCGGCAAGACAGGCGCGGGCACGCTCACCCTCACCGGCGTGAACACCTTCGGCGGCGCCACCTCCATCACGGCCGGCACGCTCGCTCTGTCGGGCGCGGGCGCCATCGCCTCGTCCAGCGCGGTGACGGTGGACGGCACGCTCGACATCTCCGCCACCGACGCCGGAGCGTCGATCAAGACCCTCTCCGGCGCCGCCACCGGCGCCGTGACGCTCGGCTCCAAGACGCTCACCGTGACGCAGAACGCCAACGCCACCTTCGCCGGCATCGTCGCCGGCGACGGCGGCCTGACGAAGCAGGGGACGGGCACCCTCGTGCTCACCGGCGCGAACACCTTCTCCGGCCTCACCACCATCTCGGCGGGCACGCTCCAGATCGGCGACGGCGGCACCACCGGCGCGCTCGCCGGCGCGATCCAGAACGATGCCGCCCTCGTCTTCGACCGCTCGAACACCTTTGCCGTCGCCAGCGCCCTCTCGGGCACGGGCACCACCGCGTTCCGCGGCGGCGGCACCGCGCTCCTGTCCTCGACCGGCACATATAGCGGCACGGTCACGATGGAAGACGCCAGCGTGCTGCTCCAGAACGCGGCCCTGGCCTCGGCCGGCTTCGTCGTGGCGGACGGCGGCCTCATGGCCGGCGGCGGCAGCATCGGCGCGCTCACGGTCGGCAGCGGCGGCACCGTGGCGCCCGGCTTTTCGCCGGGCACGCTCGTCGTGAACGGCCCGGTGACGTTCGAGGCCGGCGCGACCTACCGCGTGGACGTCACGCCGGACGGGCAGCACGACATCATCTCCGCCAGCGGCGCCGTCACCCTCTCCAGCGAGGCGCGGGTGGTGGTGGAGGCCGTGCCCGGCGCCTTCAAGCCCGGCACCGCCTACACCATCCTCACCACCACTGACCAGGTGAGCGGGCAGTTCGGCGGCATGGACGGCGGGGTGAGCGCCAACTACGCCTTCCTTGACCCCGGCCTCAGCTATGACGCGCAGAACGTCTATCTGACGCTGACCTATAACGGCACCGCCTTCACCACCTTCGCGCCCACCGCCAACACCGCCGCGACCGCGCGGGCCGCCCAGGCGCTCGGGCCGGGCCACCCGGTCTATGACGGCCTGATCCAATTGCCCGCCGGGCCGGACGTGGCGTTGGCCTTCGCCGCCCTCTCGGGCGAGGCCTATGCCTCCGCCAACACGGTGATCCAGCAGCAGTCGGTTTATGTGCGTGAGGCGGTGCTCGCCCGCCTCACGCAGGCCGTGATCGGCCCAGCGCCGACGCCGCTCGCCTACAGCAAGGCGCCCGCCGAGGCGCGCCTCGCGCCGGACCTCGCGCCGACGCTGTGGATGCAGGGCTATGGCGGCTGGGGCAACACGTTCGCGGATGGCAATGCCGCCGCCGTCTCCAACACCATCGGCGGCTTCCTCATGGGCGCGGACGTGGCGGTGTCCGACCAGGCCCGGGCCGGCGTGTTCGGCGGCTATGGCCGCTCGACCTTCGATGTGGACGATCGCGCCTCCTCCGGCACCATCGACAATTACGACCTCGGCCTCTATGCCGGCGCCCGCTTCGGCGCCCTCGCCGCGCGGGGCGCGCTGGCCTATTCCTGGCACGACGTTTCGGTCGACCGCACCGTCGCGTTCCCCGGCTTCGCGCAGGCGCTGCACGGCGGCGCCACCACCGGGAGCTTCCAGGCCTTCGGCGAGCTCGCCTGGCGCCTGACCTTGGGCGCAACCGACGTGGAGCCGTTCGCCGGCCTTGCCTATCTCGGTTTGTCGGGCGCGACCCTGCGGGAGAGCGGCGGGTCGGCGGCGCTGCGCGCCGAGATCGCGGGCATGGACACCTTCTACACCACGCTCGGCGTGCGGGCGGCGACGTCCTGGGAGGTGGTGGGCCGGATGCTGGTGCCGAGCGTCACGGTGGGCTGGCAGCATGCCTTCGGCGACACGACGCCCACCGCCGCCATGCTGTTTGCCGGCGGGACGCTGCCGTTCCAGGTGGCGGGCGCGCCGATCGCCGAGGATACGCTGATGCTGGGCGCCGGCCTCGCCTACGCCCTCTCCGGGGCGGCGAGCCTGTCGGTGGACTATAGCGGCCAGATCGCCTCCGGCGCGGCCCAGAACGCCGTCACCGGCCGCTTTTCAATGCGCTTCTGAGGCAGGGACCACCGCGGACGGCCTCGCCTGCGCAGACCGGCGCAGGCGGGGCCGCGCGCCGTCAGACAACGGCCGGGCGGACGGGAATGCGCATGGCGGTCGCGAAGGTGGCGAACGCCTGCCAGGCGCGCCGCTTCAGTTCGGGCGCGTCGGCCGCCTCCATCACCTCGATCAGCATGCCGGCATGGCGCGCCATCGGCAGCGAGCGCAGGAAGTCCGCCGCCTCGGCCATGCTCCGCAGAACGATGACGGTGCCGTCGCGCGTCACCTGGAGCGGCGAGAGGTCGTGGATCTGCATCGGTCTATCCTCCAAGCTGGTGGCTCGCCCCGTTCTTCCCCCACCTACCGGCCGATGACGTCCCCATTTTGAGGGAGACGTGGCCATTTCGTGGGGCGGGTGCATGCGCGGCTGGATACCTCTCGCCGGGCGACGGGAGCCCGAGCGGGATGCGGCGGCACAGGGAGGCAGGCGGCCTTGGAGGCGCGGGTTCGCAGGGCGGGTTCGCTTTGCGCGGCCATACCCCCTATTATGCGCGTGGCCGGCGCTGCGTCGGCCCTTGCGAGCGAGCGGCCAATCGGTGGCCGGGGATTCGTGACGACTTCGGATTGGAAATCTTTTGCAGGTTCTCGTCAGAGACAACAATATCGACCAAGCCCTGAAGGTCCTCAAGAAGCGCATGCAGCGTGAAGGCATCTTCCGCGAGATGAAGGCGCGCCGCGCCTTTGAGAAGCCCTCCGAGCGGCGCGTGCGCGAGCACGACGAGGCCGTGCGGCGTCATCGCAAGGCGGCGCGCAAGAAGGCCCAGTGGGAGGGCCTGATCGCGGCGCCGAAGCGGCGCATGAAGCGCCCCGCGACGAGCGGCACGACCGGCACCGCCGGAACCGCCGCCCGCTGACCTTCCGGCCGGACCGCGGGCGCGCGTCCCGGTCCGGCCTGCCCTTCACCACGAGCCCGTCAACGGAAGGGGCGCGTCAGTAGAAGGGGCGCGTGAGCTTCAATAGAAGGGGCGCGTGAGCTTCGCGTTGGCCAGCGTCTTGCCATTCACGTCCACAGCCTCCACCGCCCACGTATACATGCCGCCGAGGCAGGGCGGGCGGAAGGCGACCGCGCCGGTCGGAACGGTTCCGTTGGCGGGCAGCGGCAGCGCCGCCCCACCGAGATCACGCCCGCTCGGGCTCAGCAGAACGAAGCGCAGCTGGGTGGTGCCGGCCGGCACGTTGCCGACCTGGAATTCCGGGCTCTTGGGCAAAGGCGCGCACAGAACTGTCCCAAGCCAAGTATAGTCGAGGGTCATCTCGGCGGCGCGGGCGAAGGACGCGGACGCGCCGCCGCAGATCAGGCACACCAAAAGGCTCAAGGTCTTCATCGCCATCCCTCCGGCTTCCGGAGAGAAGCTCTGGGCAGGTTAGCATAATCTCAGCTGTTCGGAATGGACGGCCGAGGAAAAAGCGGTGCAGCATAAAACTTGTCGATCGCCGGCAAGATGTGTGGTAATAAAATTCCATGAGCACGAAATTTGAAATCGATGGTTGGGTCGAGTTTGTCGCAGGATTTCGCGCCCCCGCCGGGCGGTTTCGCATCCTGCGGGCGCTTCCGGCGGATCGCGGCGAACCCAGCTACAGGGTCAAGGGCGAGCGCGAGACCTTTGAGCGCGTGGCGCGGGAATCCGAACTGCGGTCGCTCGGCGCCGAATCCGCCGCCGGCTAGCGGCTCGACGCGGCGGGCGGCTCGATCCGGGCGGATGGAGCCCATCTGCTGCGCGCGCCCCCACCCTGAAGCCTAAGCCCCGCAAGGCCTAAGCCCCGCGGCGACATCGGCCGTGCCCGCGTCCCGCTCGCCGGACCGCGAATGGAGAGAATCCAGCTGGGCTCGTCCCCGCGGGAAAAGAGCCGGACTGCCCCCCGAAAAACGCTCAGAAAAAACGGCCTTGCCGTGAACACAATTGTCTTCTATCTTCCCAAAGTCTGATTTTGACGGCTGATTTTCTGGCGCATAAATCTCTGGTCCATGTCTTTGGCCTCCAGAGTTCCGCCGACGATAAACTCCTTCAATATCTAACCTACGCTTCACCCGATTTATCGGGTTGAGCACCCATGCGCGATTGAAAGGAAATCGTCATGAATATCGGTACCGTGAAGTGGTTCAACGCCACCAAGGGCTTCGGCTTCATTCAGCCTGACAACGGCGGAGCCGACGTGTTCGTCCACATCTCCGCGGTCGAGCGCGCTGGC
The DNA here is from genome assembly GCF_003667445.1 of Xanthobacter tagetidis. Lineage (GTDB taxonomy): Bacteria > Pseudomonadota > Alphaproteobacteria > Rhizobiales > Xanthobacteraceae > Xanthobacter > Xanthobacter tagetidis. Next base: position 81,562 of record NZ_RCTF01000001.1, read on the forward strand.
ATGGCCGGCCTCGCCGAGGGCCAGAAGCTGCAGTACGACATTGTCCGCGACAACAAGTCCGGCAAGAGCTCGGCTGGCAATCTTCAGGCTGCGTGACCTATTCGCGAACCGTCGACCACGGATGTACTGGCGGCGGCAGCGGATTGGGACGAAGACGACGAAAGGCTCCGCCCCCGCAAGGGCGGAGCTTTTTTGTTTCCGGCGGCGTCATTCATTGCCGCCGGAAAGTAATCGCGAAATCAACATTCGCGAAAGCTGCAAACTCGTGGTAGGATGGAGCATGACACCAACGACACCTCACCAGTCAAACCTCTCCACCGCCGACCGACGGCGCCAGCTTGAGGAATCGACGTCGCGGGCGATGGATCGCTATCGCGACGATTTCGAGGCCCAGCGCGCGAAGACCTCCCGGCTTCGCGCGGAGCGCGAGGCCCGAGACGCCGCCGATCCGGCGCCGCAGGCCCCGGCCGGAACCGCCTCACCCAAGCCCAAGCGTCGCCGCGCCTCCTGAGCGTGGCTGCGCGCCTGCGCCGGCGAAGGCCACCGACTCGGCGGAGAGCCGACTTGGCAGCGGAGAGCTGCCCTGGCGGGCAGTAACCACTTGGCGGCGCGGTGCCCATTTGGCTGCGATGCACCAACTTGGCAGCGCGGCCTGGATTTCCGCGACCGCACGCCCTAAATAGGGCAGCGGGTGTTGTTAGCCGTGTGGTGCGGTGAAGGCAGGTTTTTGCGCTGGTCGGGCCGCCGCGCAGGGACCATTGCGCATGAACGCTCGCCCCTTGAGCCGTGCCCGCCTTCGCGCCCGCCTTGTTTCCGAGCGCGCGTTTCACACCCTCCAGAAATTTCTCCATATCGAGGCCGTCAGCGGGATGGCGCTGCTTGCCGCCGCCCTGGTCGCCCTGGTGTGGGCCAATTCGCCCGCCGCCCAGAGCTACCATGATCTTTGGCATGCGCCGCTGAGCTTCGGCATCGGCCCGTTCGTCGTTTCCAAGTCGCTTCATTTCTGGATCAACGACGCACTGATGACCGTCTTCTTCCTCGTGGTGGGGATGGAGATCCGGCGCGAGATCCACGAGGGCGCGCTGGCCGATCCGCGTTCGGCCATGCTTCCCATCGCCGCCGCTCTCGGCGGCGTGGCTGTACCGGCGCTGATCTATCTCGCGCTCAACGGCGCCCCGGTACAGCGCGACGGCTGGGCCATACCCACCGCCACCGACATCGCCTTCGCGGTCGGCATCCTGGCGCTGCTCGGCAAGTCGGTGCCGATCAATCTGCGGATCTTCCTGCTGGCGCTTGCCATCATCGACGACATCGTCGCCATCCTCATCATCGCGCTGTTCTATTCCGGCGGACTGGACTATGCGGGCCTCGGCATCGCGGCGGCCGGGATCGTCCTGGTCCTCGCACTACAGGTCGCCGGTATCGGCAGCGCCTTCGCCTACGTGGTGCCGGGTGCGATCCTCTGGGTCGGACTGCTGAAGGCAGGCGCCCACCCCACGCTCGCCGGCGTGATGCTGGGCATGATGACGCCGGTGCTTGGGTTTTCCGGTCGTGAGCGCAGTCTGAGCATCGCGGAGGGGGCGGTCGACGCGATCAGGCGCGCCGCGAGCAGCAGCCCTGTGTCGGCCGAACGCATCTTCGCCGCGGCGCAGCGACTGCGAATCGCACAGCGCGAACTGGTCGCGCCGGTCACGCGGGTGCAGATGACGCTGCACCCTTGGGTCGCCTACATCGTCATGCCGCTGTTCGCCCTCGCCAATGCCGGCGTGAGCCTGGATGGCCTGGACCTCGGCCGCGCCGACGCCCAGCACGTGCTCGCCGGCGTGCTGTTGGCGCTGGTCGTCGGCAAGCCGGTCGGCGTCGTCCTCGCCACCTGGCTGATGGTGCGCTTCGGCGGCGGCAGCCTGCCGGCGGGCGTGTCGTGGACTGGCGTGCTGCTCGCGGGACTGCTCGCGGGCATCGGCTTCACCATGTCGATCTTCATCGGCACGCTTGCCTTCGCCGATCCCGTCCTGCTGGGCGCGGCGAAGCTCGGCGTGCTGCTGGCATCGGCGACCGCCGCCGCCGCCGGGCTCGCCTGGGGGACGGCCATGCTGAGGCGTGCGCCCGCAGGCGTGCCGGCCCGGAGGCCGGGAGCCTCGTGAGCGGCGCGCCGGCGCCCGGCTTCCAATTTGGCCGGGCGCCGGCAATCCATGGCGCGCCATCGCGGGAACAAAGCGCGGGCTTGAGCGTCCTTATGGTCGCAACACGCGGCCGGCGGGGGACACCATGCGCTTCACCATGAATTCGAACCTCGAATACGAGGTGAAGGCGCCCACCATCTTCATCCTGAATTTGGAGGCGGCGGCGCTGCCCCGCCAGCGCATCGTCGCCGAGAAGCTCACGCTGGAGCCGGCCAACCCCATCGACCGGTTCTCGGACGACGAGGGCGGCAGCCGCTTCTTCCGCGTCCTCGCCGAGCCGGGCCGTTTCGCGGTCGCCTACGAGGCGGAGGTCGAGGTGAACATGCTCGACCAGGCGCCGGAGCACATCCGCGAAGTGCCGGTGGGCGACCTGCCGCTCGATATCCTGCCCTATCTCCTGCCCAGCCGGTTCTGCCAGTCCGATCTGCTCGGACGGTTCGCCCGCCGCGAGTTCGGCGAGCTGGAGCCGGGCCATTCCCGCGTCACCGCAATCTGCAACTGGATCTACGAGCACGTGGACTATGTGCGCGGCTCCAGCGACTCACAAACCTCGGCCTACGACACGATGGTGCTGCGCGCCGGGGTGTGCCGCGACTTCGCCCATCTCGGCATCGCCTTCTGCCGCGCCCTCAACATCCCGGCCCGCTTCGCCTCGGGCTATGCGTGGAAGCTGGAGCCGCCCGATTTCCATGCCGTCTTCGAGGCCTATCTCGACGGCAACTGGTATCTGTTCGACGCCACGCGGCAGGCCGCTCTGCAAGGCCTGGTGCGGATCGGCGTCGGGCGCGACGCCTCGGACGCGGCCTTCGCCACCATCTATGGCGAGGCCGAGTTGAAGGGCATGTCGGTGGGCATCGAGGCCGCCCATCCGGTCGCCGACGACGAGCCGACCACCCGGGCGGTTGGGGTCGGATAGGCCCCCACCCGAGGAGCGGCGGCTACCAGGTGCTGCACAGCCGCATCCAGCGGCGGTGCTCGCGCGGCACGCGCCCCGCCTCGCAATCGCGGCGCGCGTCGCCGTCGAGCGCCATCATGCACGACTTGCCCTCGCGCAGATGCTGGCACCAGCCGCGGTCGGACGCATCGTTGAACGCCATGAAGCAGGACTTGCCCTCGACATAGGCCTGGCAGAAGCCGCGGTCCGGGCCGTCGAACGTCATGAAGCAGGACTTCTTCTTGGCGCAGATTTCCGGCAGCGGCTGGGCCTGGGCCGAAAAGCCCCCCAGCGCCGCGAGGACCACAAACAATCCGAATAAGCGTTTCATGTAACCCCCCAGTTCATGAGCGTATGGTCAGGGTGTCCGCGCCGTAGGGGGCGGACACGTCGGTTCGGCAATGGCGGTCGGAGACGGGCGGCGCTCGTCACGCCTGGTGGCGGATCTTCCCGTTCATCATGGTCAGCTCGACCTTCGCCTTGTGGATATCGCGCGGGTCGCCTTCCAGGATGTTGCGGTCGAGCACGATCAGGTCGGCGAGCTTGCCCACCTCCAGCGACCCCACCTTGTCGTCCATGCGGATCTGGTAGGCGGCGCCGAGCGTGTTGGCGTGGATCGCCTCGGCGACCGTCAGCCGCTCGTCGGCCGGCGCAAGCACGGCGGCGTCGGGCTTGCCGATGAGCTGGCGGGTGACGCCCACCTCGATGGAATCGAGCGGCTTGTAGGTGGAGAAATAGCCCGCCGCCGGCCAGTCGGTGCCGAACGAGACGCGCCCGCCCTGCCGCAGGATGGTCTTCGTGCGGTACATCCGGCTGGCCCGCGGCTCGCCCAGGCGCGCCGCCATGTTGATCATCGTGTCCGGATCGGACGACGACCAGTTGGCAGAGAACTGCGCCGTCACGTTCAGCTTGGCGAAGCGTGGATTGTCCACGTCCTCCACATAGACGAGATGGGCGATGGCGTTGCGCCGGTCGCGCCGGGGGTTGGTGGCGATCGCCTTCTCGATGGCGTCGAGAGCAACTCGCGCGGTGCGCTCGCCGCAGGCGTGAACGTGAACGTCGAAGCCCGCCGCATCCACCGCGCCGATGAGCTGGTGCCACTGTTCCTCGGTGAAGGGCGAAGCGCCGGTCGAGCTGGGCAAATCGGCATAGGGCTCGATCAGCCAGGCGGTGTAGCCGCCCTGCGAGCCGTCGCCGACGATCTTGACGATGTCCACATGCACCAGCTCGCTCGCCACCCGGCTGCGGACGTCCTTGAGCTTCTCGACCACGTCGTCGATCGGCAGGCTCTTCACCGAATAGGACGCCGATACCCGGAACGGCAGGACGTCACGCTTCTCCGCATCCACGTAGAGGTTGATGACGGCGCCCTGGTCTGAACCGATGGGCGGCACGCCGGCGTCGAAGATCGAGGTGATGCCGGCGGCGGCGGCCTTGGGCAGCCAGCCCTCCAGCAGCTTGCCGAGGTGGGCGGCGGTGATCGGCTCCACCGCGTTCACGAGGGCGAGAACGGCATTCACCTCCAGCACGTAGCCGGTGGGCTCGCCCTTCGCGTCGCGCGCATAATAGCTGAAGCGCGGGATGGGGTCGGGCGTGTCGCGGCTGACGCCGGCGATCTCAAGGGCCTTGGAATTCACCCACAAACTGTGGCCGTCGATGGCGAAGAAGAAGGCGGGTCGGTCGGGCAGGATGCGGTCGAGGTCGGCGCGGGTCGGCCCCTCCGGCGGGAACATGTCGACGCGCCAGCCGAAGCCGCGAATCGGTCCCGTGGGGTTCTCCTTCGCATACTGCTCGATGGCGGCGAGCGCGTCCTTCAGGGTCGGCAGCTGGAGATCGATGCCGGAGGTGAGGAACGCGCCGAGCAAAGGATGGGTGTGCCCTTCGACGAAGCCCGGCATGAGCAGGCGGCCCTTGAGGTCGACCACCTGCGTCTTCGGCCCGGCGAGCGCCATGGCGCCGGCCTCGTCACCCACATGGACGATGGTCTTGCCGCGCACCGCCACGGCCTTGGCCCAGGGCTGGGCGCCGGAGACGGTGTAGACAGAGCCGTTGCGGAACACGAAGTCCGCCGGTCCGCCGGTGGTGGCGCTCGATCGCGCATCCTGCGCCCGAACCTCGGTCGCGCGGAAGACGGGAGCGACGGCGGCGGCGGTCATGGCCATTCCGGCACCGAGAATCGACCGGCGGTTCAGGCCGGCGGCCCGGCCAAACGCCTCGAAATGAGGTGCCCACTCACACGCAACGCACATGCGCCTGCCCTCCCGATTGCGACGGCGGTGAGGTGGCGGGACGGCACCCGCCCACGACCCGCAAATCATCTGATTACCACTAGGGTACCTTATTTCGGCGAAGGAGGAATGACTTCGTTGCTCAAACGCCGCGGTCCGCGGCGGCGCAGGCCAGCTCAACGCCCAGCAAGGGTCGATGCTCAGCCGGGGCCGATTTGGCGGCCTTGCATGCGATTCGGTCCCGCCGCAACGCCCAAAGGGCCGGACGAGCGCCCGCGGCGCATCGCTACCGCCGCAATGTCGGGAATTGGATTAGAGATTTGGTGGAGCCAGGCGGAATCGAACCGCCGACCTCTTGAATGCCATTCAAGCGCTCTCCCAACTGAGCTATGGCCCCACCGGGCCTCGGGCTGCGCGCCGCGCCTTCGCGGAAACGATCGTTTCCTTGGGGCGAGATCGCGCCGGGATGTCCCGAGGCGGGGTTGCCGGGGCGTTGCGGCCCCGAGCGAGAGCGGCCTTTAAGCACAGGCCGCATCCGGTATCAAGCCTCTTCGTCGTCCTCGAGGCCCTCACCGATCAGATCGGAGACGTCGTCCCCATCATCTTCGTCTTCTTCAAGGAAGGTGTCGTCGTCACCGGCCTCGATGTCCTCGTCCGCGTCGTCGCCGGTGGCCGCGGCCGCACCGGCGGACGCCTCCTCGTCGGCTTCCTCCAGGCTGATGACCTCGGCCTCGGCCTCCTCGGTCTCGGGCTCCTCCGCAGCCGCGCGCGGCTCGGCCCGGCCGCCGCGAACGGCTGGCTCGAAATAGGAGCGCGGATAGGATTCCCCCGTGAACGGCGACACGATGGGGTCCTTGTTCAGGTCGTAAAACTTGCGCCCCGTGATCGGACAGGTGCGCTTGGTGCCGAGTTCAGGCTTCGCCACGGCAAAGTTCCTCGGTATGGCTGTAAAAACGAGGGTGCTCCATTGGCGCCTGCCACAAGGTCTGTCAAGGCCAATCGCAGGACAAGCCCCAAAGGCTGGCGGCGGCGGCGGGCCGCGCGGGCCGCGCGTGACGCCGCTCGGGGGCCTGTGTTAGACGGGCGGCCGATGTTGCCATGACGCCAACAGGCCTGCTTGAACGGGCCGGCGGACCCCACGGGAGGCCTTCCATGTCCACCGCTTCGTCCCCCGCTTCGCCCGCGTCCGCCGCCCATGGCGAAGGCGCTTCGGTTCCCGCGACCGCGCTGGCTTCGGGTCCGCTGAACGGCCGGGTCCGCGTGCCCGGCGACAAGTCGGTCTCGCACCGCGCGCTCATCTTCGGCCTGTTCGCCGAGGGCGTGACCGAGATCACCGGCCTGCTGGAAGGCGAGGACGTGCTGAACACCGCCAAGGCCTGCGCCGCTCTCGGCGCCAAGGTGGAGCGGCTCGGCGAGGGCCATTGGCGCGTGACCGGCGTCGGTTCGCGCGGGCTCAGCGAACCGGATGCGGTGCTGGACTTCGGCAATTCCGGCACCGGCGTGCGCCTGATGATGGGCGCCGTGGGCGGCCAGCCCGTCACCGCCACGTTCGACGGCGACGCGAGCCTGCGGCGCCGGCCCATGCGCCGGGTGCTCGATCCGCTGCGGGAGATGGGCGTCGCGGTGGTGGCGGAAGCCGAGGGCGGGCGCCTGCCGCTCACGCTCAAGGGCAGCGTCGCGCCCACCGCTTTGACCTACGAGACCCCGGTTCCGTCGGCGCAGGTCAAGTCGGCGGTGCTGCTCGCCGGCATCGGCGCGCCGGGCAACACCGTGGTGATCGAGCGCGAGGCGACCCGCGACCACACCGAGCGGATGCTGGCCCATTTCGGCGCCCATGTGAGCGTCGAGCCGCACGGCCCGCACGGGCGGCGCGTCACGCTGGAGGGCGGGGCGAAGCTGAAGGGCGCGCCGGTTGCAGTGCCGGCCGATCCCTCCTCCGCCGCCTTCCCGCTGGTGGCGGCGCTGCTGGTTCCAGGCTCCGAGGTGATCCTCACCGACGTGATGATGAACGCGTTCCGCACCGGCCTCATCGCCACGCTGAAGGAGATGGGCGCCGACATCGAGACCCTCGCCGAGCGCTCCGAGGGCGGCGAGAGCGTCGCCGACCTCCGGGTGCGGCATTCCCGGCTCAAGGGCGTCGAAGTCCCGGCCCACCGGGCGCCGTCCATGATCGACGAATATCCCGTGCTCGCGGTCGCCGCCGCCTTCGCCGAGGGCGAGACCATCATGCGCGGCCTCGCCGAGCTGCGCGTGAAGGAAAGCGACCGGCTCGCTGCGGTGGCGGACGGTCTCGCCGCGTGCGGGGTTTCCCACAGGATCGAGGGCGACGACCTGATTGTCACCGGCGGCGGCGTGCGCGGCGGCGGGCCGGTGAAGACCCACATGGATCATCGCATCGCCATGGCCTTCCTGGTCATGGGCCTCGCCGCGAAGGAAGGCGTGAGCGTCGATGACGTCTCGTTCATCGCCACGTCCTTCCCGAGCTTCCTGCCCATGATGCGCGGGCTCGGCGCGGAGATCCTCGCGTGATCGTCGCCATCGATGGGCCCGCCGCCTCCGGCAAGGGCACGCTCGCGCGGCGCATCGCCACGCATTACGGCCTGCCGCATCTCGATACCGGGCTGCTCTACCGGGCGGTGGCGGCGCGCTGCCTCGCCCTCGGCGGGCTCGACGACGTCGGCGCCTCGGAAGCCGCGGCGCGCACCCTCGACCTTTCGACCATCGATGCCGAGGCGCTGCGCTCCGCCGCCATGGGCGAGGCCGCCTCGGTGGTGGCGGCGCGGCCCGGCGTGCGCGCCGCTCTGCTCGACCTCCAGCATCGCTTCGCCGCGCAGGAGCGCGGCGCGGTGCTGGACGGGCGCGACATCGGCACCGTCATCTGTCCGCGGGCGGACGTGAAGCTGTTCGTGACCGCCTCGCCGGAAGTGCGGGCCCAGCGGCGCTTCCGGGAACTCGGCGCGCGCGGCGCCGCCGTGACGTTCGACGACGTGCTGGCGGACATCCGCAAGCGCGACGAGCGCGATTCGCAGCGTTCCGCCGCGCCATTGGTGATGGCCGACGACGCAGTGGCGCTCGACACCAGCAACCTCGGCATCGAGGAGGCCTTCGCCGCCGCTCTGGCGATCGTGATGGCGCGCACGGCACCGGGCGGCTGAAGCGGACCAAAGGCGCGCCAGGCGCCGGCCAAGGGCGGTCCAGGGCGCCATTTGACAAGCCGCCCCGGCCGGCCCTTAAGTGGCCGGGTCGATGGGTCCCGGACGCGAAGGCGCCGGGCGCAATAGGGAATGCGGTGGGGCGCCGTGCCGAAAGGCAGAGGTGCCGATGCCGCGGCTGCCCCCGCAACTGTAGGCGGTGAGCTTTCGTCAACGGCCACTGGGCGCGCAAGCGGCCGGGAAGGCGGCGGAAGCGCTGAGATCCGCGAGCCAGGAGACCTGCCCTCGACAAGGTCCGCGCCGGGCGGGGTGCCTCGGTTCTGCGTCCCTTCACGCCCGCTCGCGCAGGCGGCCTCGCACCCATGGAATCTGCCAGGTGGAGCGCGCCGCGCCGTCTTCCCCCGTGACCGACGAGACCGCCTCCGCGGCGCCCGCCCCCGCGGAGCGCCCGGCCGCGCCGGTGACGCTGTTCGTCTGCGTCACCTGCGGCGCCGAGGGCGACGGCAGGCCGGCCCGAGGCGAGGCGCTGCTGGCGGCTGCCCGTGCCGAGGGCGCCCGGGCTGCGGCGGCCATCGAGCCCGTGCGGTGCCTCGCCAATTGCAAGCGCGCGCTCTCGGCCGCGATCGTCCGCGCCGACGGCTGGACCTATGTGTTCGGCGACCTCGACGGCGCGAGCGCACCCGACCTCATCGAAGGCGCGCGCCTGCTCGCCGCGGCCGAAGACGGCCTCATGCCCTGGCGCGGCCGGCCCGAGCGCCTGAAGCGCGGCATGGTGGCGCGCATTCCGCCTCTCTTTCCCAGCAAGGACCGTCCATGACCGCGCCCTCCCTCGCCCGCGTGCCCTGCACCATCGTCACCGGCTTCCTCGGCTCGGGAAAGACGACCCTGATCCGCCACATGCTGGAGAATGCCGGCGGCCGGCGCCTCGCGGTGATCGTCAACGAGTTCGGCGACGTGGGCATCGACGGGGAGATCCTGAAGGGCTGCGGCGTCGAGGCCTGCGCGGAAGAGGACATCGTCGAGCTGGCCAACGGCTGCCTGTGCTGCACGGTCGCGGACGACTTCGTGCCGGCGCTGGACAAGATCCTCGCCCGCGCGCCCGACCACATCCTGATCGAGACCTCGGGCCTCGCGCTGCCGAAGCCTTTGGTTCAGGCCTTCCAGTGGCCGGCTGTGAAGAGCCGGGTGACGGTGGACGGCGTCGTGGCCGTGGTGGACGGCCCCGCGCTTGCCGAAGGGCGCGTCGCCAGCGATCACGACGCGCTCGACGCCCAGCGCGCCGCCGACGCGAGCCTCGACCACGAGGATCCGGTGGAGGAGGTGTTCGACGACCAGATCGCCTGCGCCGACCTCGTCGTCATCTCCAAGGGCGACCTGATCGACGGCGCCGCAGCCGAGGCCGCCGGCGCCCGCATCGCCGCCCATCTGCCGCGCGCCGTGAAGGTGATCACGGTCACGCAGGGCAAGGTCGATCCCGCCGCGCTGCTCGGCCTCGGCCTCGCCGTGGAGGACGAGATCGACGCCCGCCGCACCCACCACGACGACGAAGAGGACCACGACCACGACGATTTCGACAGCTTCGTCGTGCCGCTTCCCGAGATCGCCGACCCGGCCGATCTCGCCGGGCGGGTGGCGCGCGCCGCCGAGGCTGTCGACGTTCTTCGGGTGAAGGGCTTTGCGGCGGTGGCCGGCAAGCCCATGCGCCTCCTGGTGCAGGGCGTCGGCCCGCGCGTGTCGCACCATTTCGACCGGCCGTGGGGCGCGGGCGAGGCACGGCGCGGCGCGCTGGTGGTGATCGGCCTCAAGGGCTTCGACCGCACGGCGGTGGAGCAGGCGATCCTCGGCTGAGGCTGGAACGCGAGCGAAACCGCCATGCACCTCCTCTCCACCACGTCCGCGACACTGGAGGACCTCGCCGAGCCGGTGGACCTCGCCCAGGCACCCGCGGACATGGTGGCGCTCTCCTTCGCCGACAGCGACCTCCTCGCGCTCGCCGCAGCATGGCGGGCTGGTCGCGGCCGCCTGCCGAGCCTGCGCCTCGTGCGGCTGAAGGACCTCAGGCACCCCATGTCGGTGGATCTGTGGCTGGAGAAGGTCGCGGCCCACGCCAAGGTGATCGTGGTGCGCCAGCTGGGCGGGCTCGACTGGTGGCGCTACGGAGCAGAGCGCCTCGCGACGCTGGCGCGGGAGAAGGGCATCGCGCTGGCGCTGCTGCCGGGCGAGGACCAGGACGATGCCCGCCTCGCCGCGCTCTCGACGCTGCCGCCTATCGAGCTGGCGCGCTGGCTCGCTTATTTCCGCGCCGGCGGGCCGGACAATCTCTCCGGCCTCCTCGACTGCATGGCCTTCGCCGCTGGCGCCCAGGGGGAGACGCCGCCTGCCCCTCGGCCGGTTCCGCCCTCCGGCCTGCTCACGCGCGCGCCGGACGGCGCCTTCTCGCTCGCCGGCGCCGCCCTGGCGCCCGAGGGTCCGGCGGCGCTGCTGATCCTCTACCGCTCCATGTGGCTGGCCGGCGACGCCGCCCCGCTGGAGCGGCTCGCCGATGCGCTCGCCGCACGCGGCCTTGCGCCGGTGCCGCTGTTCGTGTCGAGCCTCAAGGCCGCCGGCTGCCGCGCGGCGGTGCGCGACGCCGTCGCCCGCTTCGATCCCGCATTGGTCATCACCGCCACCGCCTTCGCCGCCGGGGAGGCGGAAGGTCTGTTCGCGCCCGGCGGCCCGCCGGTGCTCCAGGCGGTGCCCGCCACCACGGCGCGCGCGGCGTGGGACGCGAGCCCGCGCGGCCTGTGCGCCGCCGACCTCGCCATGCACGTGGTGCTGCCGGAACTGGACGGGCGGGTGCTGGCCGGCGCCCTCTCCTTCAAGGATTTGGCGGCCGAGGACGCCGACCTCGGCTTCTCCGCCGCCGTGAACCGCCCGGAAGACGCGCTCATCGCGCAGGTGGCGGACCGCGCTTCGGCCTTCGCCCGCCTCGCGGCAACGCCGCGCGCCGAGCGGCGCCTGTGCGTGATCCTGCCCGACTATCCCGGCGCGCCCGGCCGCACCGGCTATGCGGTGGGCCTCGACGTGCCCGAGAGTGCCCGCCGGCTGCTTCACCTGCTCCAGGACGCCGGCTACGGCGTCGGCCCGGTGCCCGACGATGCCCGTGCGCTGCTGGAGGCGCTGAAGCCGGCGCCGGCGCTTGCCCACGCGGCCTATGCGGCGCACTTCGCCCGCCTGCCCGAGACGGCGCGCGATGCGGTGACAGCCGCGTGGAGCGCGCCGGAGGCGGATCGCGACCTTGAGGCCGGCGCCTTCCAGGTGCGCCACGCCACCTTCGGCAACGTCACCATCGCGCTCGCCCCGGACCGGGGAACGAGCCTCGACCGACGCGCGGACTATCACGACCCGGCGCTGCCGCCGCGCCATGCCCTCCTCGCCTTCGGCGCCTGGCTGCAGCAAGGGCTCGATGCCCACGCCGTGGTGCATCTCGGCGCGCACGGCACGCTCGAATGGCTGCCGGGCAAGGCGGTGGCGCTCACCCCGGCCTGCTTCCCGCAGATAGCCACCGCGGCGCTGCCGGTGGTCTATCCCTTCATCGTCTCCAACCCGGGAGAGGCGGCGCAGGCGAAGCGGCGGCTGGCCGCGCTCACCATCGGCCACCTGCCGCCGCCGCTCGCGGGCGCCGGGCTGACCGAGGCGGAGGCGCGGCTGGAGCGCCTGGTGGACGAATATGCCCAGGCGGACGGCCTCGACCGACGCCGCCGCGAGCGGCTCGCGTCGCTCATCGTGGCGACCGCGCGCGAGAGCGGGCTTGCCGCCACCGCAGGGATCGCGGGCGAGAGCGATCCGGACGAGGCGCTGCGCCGCATCGACGCCTGGCTGTGCGACCTGAAGGACCTCGCGGTGAAGGACGGCCTGCACGTCTTCGGGGCGGTGCCGGACGACGAACCGGACCCGCTGCGCCACGCCAGCGCCGCGGCGGAGCGTGCCGCGCTCATCGCCGCGCTCGACGGCCGCTTCGTCGCCGCCGGCCCGGCCGGCACGCCGGGGCGGGGACGCGCGGACGTCCTGCCCACCGGACGCAATCTCTTCACCGCCGATCCGCGCGCGGTGCCCACCCCCACCGCCTGCGACCTCGCGCGGCTCCAGGCGGACGAGATCGTGCGCGCCTTCCTCCAGGAACAGGGCGACTTCCCGCGCACTTTGGTGCTCGATCTGTGGGGCAGCGCGGCGCTGCGCACCGGTGGCGAGGAGATGGCGCAGGGCCTGTGGCTGATGGGCTGCCGCCCGCTGTGGGACGCCGCCACCGGACGCGTCACCGGCATCGAGGTGCTGCCGCCCGCCGCGCTCGGCCGGCCGCGCATCGACGTCACCTTCCGCATCTCCGGCCTGTTCCGCGACGTGTTCCCCGCCCAGCTGGCGCTGCTCGACGCCGCCGCGCGGGCGGTGGCGGCGCGCACGGAGGAGGAGGCCGCCGACAACCCGCTTGCCGCCGCGGTCGCGGCGGGGGGCGATGCGGCGCGCATCTTCGGCTCGGCGCCGGGCGCCTATGGCTCCGGCATCGAGGCGAGGCTCGCCCGCGGCGCGTTCGAGGACCGCGCCGATCTGGGCCGCGACTATCTCGCCGCCGCATCCCACGCATTCGGCGGCGCCGAGGGCACCGCGCGGCCGGCGCCCGGCGCCTTCGCGGACCGCATGGCGGAGGCGGACGGCCTGGTGCACGGCTGGGACGACGCCGCGCGCGATCTGCTGGACGGCGGCGCCGACGCCGCCTTCGTCGGCGGCTTCGCGGCGGCGGCCCATGCACTCGGCCGCAAGGCCCATCTGGTGATGCTCGACACCCGCGACCCCGCCCGCCCGCGCGGGCGCTCGCTCGGCGAGGCGCTCGCTCTGCTGGTCCATGGCCGCGTCTCCCCGGTCTTCATCGCCGGCCAGATGCGCCACGGCCCGCGCGGCGCGGCGGAGCTTGTGGAGACCGTCGACCGGCTGGTGGCCTTCGCCGAGACCACCGAGGCCGTGCCCTCCGCCCTGCTCGACCGGCTCCACGCGGCCTATCTCGGCGACGGCAACGTGCGCGCCTTCCTGCTCGACCAGAACCCCGAGGCGGCGCAGGCCATGGCAGCGCGCTTCGCGGACGCGCGCCGCCGCGGCCTGTGGCACCCGCGCCGCAACGACCTCGACGCCGACCTCGCCGCGCTCCGGGCGGAGGCGGCGCAATGACGGCCGCCCGCCCGATCCCCCCCGAGCGGCGCGGCGCCTGCCCGGCGCTGTCGCGCCCCATGGAGACCGGCGACGGCCTGCTGGTGCGCCTGGTGCCTGCCGAGGGCGCGCTCGCCCCGGAGCAGGTCAAGGGCCTGGCCGGCGCGGCGCGCGCCTTCGGCAATGGCCTGCTGGAGGTGAGCGCACGCGGCAGCCTGCAATTGCGCGGCCTCTCGGCCGAAACCATCGACGGCCTGAGAGCCGCCGTGAATGCGCTCGCCATCGCTCCGCGCGAGAGCGTGCCGCTCGACGTGTCCCCGCTCGCCGGTCTCGATCCGTCGGAGACCGCCGATGCGCGCCCGCTGGCCCGGCGCATCGCCGCCGGCATCGCGGCGCGCGGGCTTGCGGCGCGGCTCGGCCCCAAGGTTTCGGTGGTGCTGGATAGCGGCGGCGCGATCCCGCTCGATGCATTGAGCGCCGACGTGCGGCTCGTCGCCGTGCCCGGCACCGCGCACTGGGCCTTGGCGCTGGCGGGCGACGCCGCCACCGCGCGCCCGTTCGCGGTGCTGCCGGAGGCGGAAGCGGCGGAAGCGGTGCTCGATCTTCTCGGCCGCGTCGCCGACCTCGGCACCGGCGCGCGCATGGCGGACGTGCTGGCTGGGGATGCCAGCCTCTCCCCCACCGCAGGGGGGGAGGCGACGCCCGGACAGGAGAGGATGGCGCCCGGACGTGCCGTGCGGCCGATCGGCCGCCTTCCACTCTCGGACGGCACCGTCGCCCAGGGCATCGGCCTTCCCTTCGGCCAGATCGAGGCGGAGCCGCTCGCGGCGCTCGCTGACGCCGCCCGCCGCCTTGGCGCGCGCGACCTTCGCCCGGCGCCGGGACGGGCGCTTCTCGCCGTGGGGCTCTCACCCGAGGGCGCAGACGCCTTCGCCGCCGAGGCGGCGACGCTCGGCTTCATCACCGCGCCGGACGACCCGCGCCTGTCGGTCGCCGCCTGCCCCGGCGCGCCGGCCTGCCGCTCGGGCCTAGTGCCTGCGCGGGCGGCGGCGGGAGAGGTCGCGGCGGCGCTGGCGCCCATTCTCGACGGCTCGATCACGGTGCATCTTTCCGCCTGCGCCAAGGGCTGCGCGCATCCCGCGAAGGCCGCGCTGACCCTCGTGGGCATGGACGAAGGCATCGCCCTCGTGCGAGAGGGCACGGCGGGCGCGGCCATGCGGGCGGATTTCCCCCTCGCGGCGCTGCTGCCGCGGCTGGAAGCGTTGGTGCGCGCGGCGGCTGAGGGCCGCCGCGCCGGAGAAGACAGCCGCGCCGTGATGGCGCGGATTAGCCCGGCCGCCGCCGGGACGGAAAACAGGATGCCGGAAGAGACGATGGCGGAACGCAAGACATCGGGGCCCTTGGCATGAGCGGCGCTCCCACCGTGCCCGCCTATGAGCGCGACGGCGGCGCCATCTATGCGCGCTCCTTCGCCATCATCCGCGCCGAGGCGGATCTCTCCCGCTTCTCCGAGGACGAGGCCGACGTCGCGGTGCGCATGGTCCATGCCTGCGGGCTGGTGGAGGCGGCGCATTTCTTCCGCTTCGGTCCAGGCTTCGTTGCCGCCGCCCGCGCCGCGCTGAACGCCGGCGCGCCGATCCTGTGCGACGCGCAGATGGTGGTGCATGGCGTCACCCGTGCCCGCCTGCCGGCGGGAAACGAGGTGATCTGCACCCTGCGCGATCCTGCGGTGCCGGCACTTGCTGAAAAGCTCGGCACCACCCGCTCGGCGGCGGCGCTGGAATTGTGGCGCGACAGGCTGGACGGCGCCGTAGTCGCCATCGGCAATGCGCCCACCGCGCTGTTCCACCTTCTGGAGATGCTGGACAAGGGCGCACCGAAGCCGGCCGCCGTCCTCGGCATGCCGGTGGGCTTCGTGGGCGCCGCCGAATCGAAGGACGAACTGGCGCAGAACCCGCGCGGCGTGCCGTTCGCCATCGTCGCGGGGCGGCTGGGCGGCAGCGCCATCACCGCCGCCGCCCTCAACGCTTTGGCGCGGAGCGGCATATGAGGGGCCATCTCACCGGCGTGGGCGTCGGCCCCGGCGATCCCGAGCTCATCACGCTGAAGGCGGTGCGCGCGCTCGCCGAGGCGGACGTGGTGGCCTATTTCGCCAAGGCCGGCAACGTCAGCCACGCCCGCACCATCGCCGCCGCGCACATATCCGAGGGCACGGCGGAACTGCCGCTGCTCTATCCCGTCACCACCGAGATCCACCGCCACGACGCCGCATACCGGGCCGCCATCAGCGCGTTCTACGACGTCTCGGCGGCGGCGGTGGCCGAGCATCTCTTGGCCGGGCGGCGGGTGGCGGTGCTGAGCGAGGGCGATCCCCTGTTCTACGGCTCCTACATGCACCTGCATGTGCGCCTCGCGCCGCGCTTTCCCTCAACCGTCATCGCCGGGGTCACCGGCATGTCCGGCTGCTGGTCGCAGGCCGGGACGCCCATCGCCCAGGGCGACGACGTGCTGATGGTAGTGCCCGGCACGCTCGACGAAGCGGAGCTGACGCGCCGCTTCCGCGAGGCGGATGCCTGCGTGGTCATGAAGGTCGGCCGCAACCTGCCGAAGATCCGCCGCGCGCTCGCCGCCGCCGGGCGGCTGGAGAAGGCGCTCTATGTGGAGCGCGGCACCATGTCCGGCTGCGCGCTGGTGCCGCTCGCGACGCGCGAGGAGACAAAGGCGCCCTATTTCTCCATCGTGCTGGTGCCGGGCTGGGAGCAGGCGGCGTGAGCGGGCGCCTCACCGTGGTGGGCCTCGGCCCCGGCGCCGCCGGGCAGATGACGCCTGAGGCGCAGGCGGCGGTGGCGCAAGCGGATGCGCTGTTCGGCTACGCCCCCTATCTCGCCCGGCTGCCGGAGCGCGCCGGCCAGAGCCGCCACGCCTCGGACAACCGCGAGGAGCTCCAGCGCGCGGGCGCTGCGCTCGACGCGGCGGCGGCGGGGGCGAAGGTGGCGATGGTCTCGGGCGGCGACCCCGGCGTGTTCGCCATGGCGGCGGCGGTGTGCGAGGCGATCGAGACCGGGCCGCCCCGCTGGCGCACGCTCGACGTGGCCGTGGTGCCGGGCGTGACCGCCATGCTGGCGGTGGCCGCGCGCGCCGGGGCCCCGCTCGGCCACGATTTCTGCGCCATCTCGCTCTCCGACAATCTGAAGCCCTGGGACCTGGTGGAGAAGCGCCTCAAGCTCGCCGCCGAGGCGGGCTTCGTCATCGCGCTCTACAATCCCGTCAGCCGGGCGCGGCCGTGGCAGCTCGGGCGCGCCTTCGACCTCCTGCGGGCGGCGCTGCCGGAAACCGTGCCGGTGGTGTTCGGCCGCGCCGCCGGGCGGGCGGACGAGGCGATCGCCGTTGTGCCGCTCGCCGAGGCGCGCGCGGAGCTCGCCGACATGGCCACCTGCATCATCGTCGGCTCGGCGGAGAGCCGGGTGGTGCATCGCGACGGCCTGCCGCCGCTGGTCTACGCCCCGCGTTCGGCGGGGCCGGCGCGGTGAGCGAGCGTCGCCATCAGCCAGGCCTCGGCGGCGCCGATGTCATCCACCGCAGGCCCGTCCGGCATGAGCGGGCGGGCGATCAGGATCACCCCGATTCCCAGCGCGCGCGCCGCGGCGATCTTGCCGTAGGTGGCCGCGCCGCCGCTGTTCTTGGCGACGATGGCGTCGATGCCGTGGGCGGCGAGCAGCGCCCGGTCGCCCTCTTGCGTGAACGGGCCGCGGCCGAGCACGTAGCGCGCATCCGGAACCGCGAGCGGCGGCGCGATGGGATCGACGCTTCGCACCACATAGGAATGCTGCGGCGCCGCCTCCGCCGCGCGCACCTCGTTGCGCCCCAGCGCGAGGAACACGCGGCGCGGCGCGGCTCCCAAGGCGGCGATGGCGGCGGGAACGTCCACCGCCTCGCGCCAGCGGTCGCCCTCCCGTCGCTCCCACGGCGGGCGCCGCAGCGCCAGCAGCGGCACGCCGGCGGCGGCGCAGGCCTCGGCCGCATTGGCGGAGATGCGGGCGGCGTAGGGATGGGTGGCGTCGATCACCGCCGCGATGCCTTCCGCCTTGAGATAATCCGCGAGCCCGGTCGCCCCGCCAAACCCGCCCACGCGCACCGGCACGGGCTGCGGCGCCGGCGCGAGGGTGCGCCCGGCGAGCGAAAGCGTCACGCGCAGGCCCGGCCGGCCGGCAAGGCGCCCTGCGAGTGCGCGCGCCTCGCCCGTGCCGCCCAGAAGGAGCACATGCGCCATGGCTAGGTCGCCGAAATCACCCACCGCATCCGCATCGTCCAAGGCGCCGAGGTCTCCGAAGGCCGCATCCAAGGGGGCGCAACCTGCCGCAGATGGGCGCTGGCTGTCCATCGTCGGCATCGGCGAGGACGGACCGGACGGGCTCTCGCCGGCAGCGCGGGCTCAGATCGAAGGCGCGCAGATCGTGTTCGGCGGCGCGCGCCACCTTGCGCTGGCGCAGGCGCTCATCCGCGGCGAGGCTCACGCATGGCCGAGCCCGTTCGCGATCGATCCGGTGCTCGCCGCCCGCGGGCGCGCCGTGTGCGTGCTGGCCTCGGGCGACCCCATGCTCCACGGCGTCGGCGCGGTGCTGGCGCGCCACGTTCCGGCGGACGAGATGCGGGTGGTCCCCGGCCCCTCCGCCTTCGCGCTCGCCGCCGCGCGGCTCGGCTGGCCGCTCCAGGAGACGGCGCAGGTCTCGCTGCACGGTCGTGAGATCGGCCGGCTGCGGCCTTTTCTCCAGCCCGGGGCGCGCATCCTTGCCCTGACGTCGGACGAGCACGGCCCCGCAGCGGTCGCGCGCCTGCTTGCCGAATACGGCTGCGGCGCCTCGCGCCTCACGGTGCTGGAGGCGCTGGGCGGGCCGCGCGAGCGCATCCGGGCGGCACGGGCGGATGGCTTCGACCTCGTCGGCATCCAGCCGCTGAACCTCGTCGCCATCGAGATCGAGATGGCGGAGGGCGCACCGGTTCTCACCCTTGCCAACGGCCTTCCCGACGAGCTGTTCGAGCATGACGGGCAGATCACCAAGCGCGAGATCAGGGCGCTGACCCTCTCCGCCCTCGCCCCGCGCCGGGGCGAACTGCTGTGGGACATCGGCGGCGGATCGGGCTCGGTCTCCATCGAGTGGCTGCTCAGCGATCCCTCGCTGTCCGCCATCGCCATCGAGAAGGACGCCACCCGCGCCGCCCGCATGGCGCGCAATGCCGAGCGGCTCGGCGTGCCGCACCTCCAGATTGTCGAGGGTGCGGCACCCAAGGCCCTTGCGGGCCTGCCCCCGCCCGATGTCATCTTCGTCGGCGGCGGCGCCAGCCGGACGCGGTTGCTGGACACCGCTTTGGAGGCGCTGAAGCCCGGCGGGCGGCTGGTGGCCAACGCGGTGACGCTGCAGACCGAGGCGCTGCTGCTCGCCGCCCATGCGCGGCTGGGCGGCGATCTCGTGCGGATCGCGCTGTCGCGCGCGGCGCCGGTGCAGGGGCTCACCGGCTGGCGCTCGGCCATGCCGGTGACCCAGTGGCGGCATGTAAAGGCGAAGGCCTGAAAGCGCCGGCGTCAAGGCGAAGGGTTGAGGAAGGAAGATGATCGTCGCCGGCATCGGCTCGAAGCGGGGCGTATCGCAGGACGAGGTGCTCGCCGCCCTCGACGCGGCGCTGGCGCGCGCCGATCTGGCTCGCGCGGACGTCAGCCTCATCGCCGCCCCCGCCGTGAAGGGCGGAGAGGCCGGGATCAGCGAGGCGGCGGCAGCGCTCGGGCTGCCGCTGGTCCTGGTGCCGCAGACCCAGCTTGAGGCCGCCTCGAACCGCACCAAGACCCGTTCCGAGCGGGTGGTCGCGCTGCTGCGCGTGCCGTCGGCGGCGGAGACAGCGGCGCTGGCGGCGGGCGGCGCGCAGGCGCAGCTGCTCGGCCCGCGCCTCGCGCTCGGCCCCGTGACCTGCGCCCTGGTGCGGCGCGACGCGTCATGACCGTCCATTTCATCGGCGCCGGTCCCGGCGCGGCCGACCTCATCACGGTGCGCGGACGCGATCTCATCGCCCGCTGTCCGGTGTGCCTCCATGCCGGCTCCACCGTGGCGCCGGAGCTGCTCTCCTGGTGCCCGCCGGGAGCGCGCATCGTCGACACCGCCCCGCTCGACCTCGACCGGATCGAGGCGGAGTTCATGCGCGCCCATGATGCGGGCGAGGACGTGGCGCGGCTGCACTCGGGCGACCTGTCGCTCTACAGCGCGGTCGCCGAGCAGGTGCGCCGCCTGGAGCGACGCGGCATTCCCTATACGCTCACCCCCGGCGTGCCGGCCTTCGCCGCGGCGGCGGCATTGGTCGGGCGCGAGCTGACCGTGCCCGAGGTGGCGCAGAGCGTGGTGCTGACCCGCGTCTCCGGCCGTGCTTCCGCCATGCCGGAGGGGGAAAGGCTGGAAGCCTTCGCCGCCACCGGCGCGACGCTCGCCATCCACCTCGCGGTGCATGTGCTGGGCGCGGTGGTGGAAGCGCTGACGCCGCATTACGGGGCCGACTGCCCGGTGGCGGTGGTGGAGCGCGCCACCTGGCCGCAGGAGCGGGTGGTCACGGGCACCCTTGCCGACATCGAGGGCAAGCTCGCCGCCGAGCCCATGACGCGCACGGCGCTGATCCTGGTGGGCCGCGCGCTCGCGGCCGGCGATTTCCGCGAGAGCGCGCTCTACGACCGCGACTATGTGCGCCGCTTCCGGGGAGGCGGCGCGTGAGCCGGGGCGAAGGGCGCGCGGCCCCGGAGCGCGCCGTCGCGATCGAACACGACGATCTCCAGCAGCACGTCGCCGCGCCGGAGCGCGCCCGCCGCGGTCTCCCAGGCGCCGCGCGCCACCGCGTCGCCGAGCGCGATGCCGGCCTCCGCCGCGATGGCGAAGGCATGGGCCACGGTGTTGGCCTGTGCGATCGCGGCCGCCACCTCCTCGCTCGCGCCCGCCCCGCGCGCAAGCTCGGCGAGGGCGGGAAGGTCGGCGTTGCCGCGCTTGGAATGGAGGTCGAGGCGGCCCTGCGCCAGCTTCGTCATCTTGGCGACGCCGCCCGCCACCGTGACCTTCCCGACCGGGTGGGCGGCGAGATATTTCAGCATGCCGCCGGCGAAGTCGCCCATGTCGATCAGCGCCACCTCGGGCAAACCGTGCAGCGCCTGGACCGCAGCCTCGGAGGCGGAGCCGGTGGCGCCGGCCACATGGCCGATCTCCATGGCCCGGGCCACGTCGATGCCGCGATGGATGGAGTGGATCCAGGCCGAGCAGGAGAATGGGATCACCACCCCCGTGGTGCCCAGCACCGAGAGCCCGCCGAGGATGCCGAGGCGCGGGTTGAGCGTCTTCAGCGCCAATGCCGCGCCGTCGGCGATGGAGATCTCCACGTGGGCGTCGGGCGCGAGGCCGTGCGCCGCGGCCACCTCGGCGATCCCTTCGGCGATCATGCGGCGCGGCACGGGGTTGATGGCCGGCTCGCCCGGCGGCAAGGGCAGGCCCGGCCTCGTGATGGTGCCGACCCCCGGCCCCGCGGCGAAGGTGACGCCCGCGCCCGGCGCGCCGCGGCGCACGGTGGCGAGCACCAGCGCGCCGTGGGTCACGTCCGGGTCGTCGCCGGCGTCCTTGACGATGCCGGCGGTGGCGCTCTCCTCCCCCAGGTCCTGCCGCGCCAGCGCGAAGGCGGGGCGCTGGCCGCCGGGGAGCCTCACCTCCACAGGATCGGGGAAGGCGCCCGTCGCCAGGGCCGCGAACGCCGCCTTGGCGGCGCCGGCGGCGCAGGTGCCGGTGGTCCAGCCGCGCCGCAGATGCGGGCCGCCGGGTTCCGGATCGGACGGGCCATCGGTTTCGGGCGCAACGCTCATGGCCTGAGTGATAGGCCCGAAGGCCGCGCCTTTGAAGGGCCGTCCGCGGGCGGGGCGGCATCATGAGCGCGCGCGGCTTCCTCGTCGGCGCGCCGCGCTCGGGTTCGGGCAAGACCACGGTGACGCTGGCGCTGCTCTCCGCCTTCGCCCGGCGGGGCGTGAAGGTGCGGGCGGTGAAGACCGGGCCGGACTATATCGATCCCGCCTTCCACGCCGCCGCCACCGGCCGGGAGGGCCTCAACCTCGACAGCTGGGCCATGCCGCCCGCATTGCTCGACGCGCTCGCGGCCGAGGCGGCGGAGGGGGCCGAGCTGCTGGTGGCCGAAGGCGCCATGGGCCTGTTCGACGGCGTTCCGGCCGCGCCGCGCCGCACCGGCGCGGGAGCGGACGTCGCGGCGCGGCTCGGCCTGCCGGCGGTCCTGGTGCTGGACGTGTCCGGCCAGTCGCAGACCGCGGCGGCGGTGGCGCGCGGCTTCGCGCTGTTCGATCCCGAGGTCCCGCTCGCCGGCGTGGTGCTGAACAAGCTCGCCAGCGCGCGCCACGAGGCGCTGATCCGCACCGCGATGGAGGCGGCAGGCATCGCCGTGCTCGGCGCGATCCCGCGCGAGGCGGGCCTGATCCTGCCGGAGCGCCATCTCGGCCTCGTCCAGGCGGAAGAGACGGGCGATCTCGACGCCCGCCTCGCCGCGCTTGCCGACCTCGCCGAGCGGCATCTCGACCTTGACGCGCTCGCGGCCGCCGCCCGGCCGCTGAGGCTCCTCCCGGCGTCAGACGCGCAGGCGCACGCCTTGCCGCCGCCCGGCCAACGGGTCGCGCTGGCGCGGGACGCCGCCTTCTCCTTCGTCTACGGCCATGTGCTGGCGCACTGGCGCCGCAGCGGCGCCGAGATCGTTCCCTTCTCGCCGCTCGCGGACGAGGCCCCGGACGAGGGCTGCGACGCGCTGTGGCTGCCCGGCGGCTACCCGGAACTCCATGCCGGCCGGCTCGCGGCGGCGGATCGGTTCCGCGACGGCGTGCGCCGGTTCGCGCAGACGCGGCCGGTGCATGGGGAGTGCGGCGGCTACATGGCGCTCGGCCGCGTCCTGACCGATGCGGACGGCACGGCGCACCGGATGCTCGGCCTGCTCGACCTGGAGACCAGCTTCGCGCAGCGCCGCATGAATCTCGGCTATCGCGCGGCGCGATTGCTTGCGCCCTCGCCGCTGGGGCCGGAGGGCGCCGGCGTGCGCGGCCACGAATTCCACTACGCCACCACGCTCACGCGCGGCGACGACGCGCCGCTGGCGCAGCTCGCCGACGCGCAGGGGCGCGACCTTGGCCCGGCGGGCAGCCGGCGCGGGCACGTGACGGGTAGTTTCTTCCACGCCATCGCCCGCGCCTGAACCGCCCCGGCCTGGGCGGCGGAGCGCCTACCGCACGGTGGCGGCGAAAATCTGCCGCGCCACCAGCCAGGCGCAGGGAACGGCGACCAGAGCGCCGATGCCCGCCGCGAGCGGGATCAGGTTCATGTCCTGCCCCGACAGCGAGGGCGTCGCCAGGACCACCATCACCCCGATGCCCGCGAACGTGGTGCCCATCACGAGCCAGACGAGAATTGCCAGCTTCCACATATCCCTGCCCTCCTTCGAGAGGTTCCAGGAACGTAAACCCGGCAGTGGTGCACAGGGTTGACCTCGATCAACACTCGGCCCATGTGGATTGCGGCGCTGCGCCGCTGCGGCGAAGTGCGCCGGGAGGAGACGCAGAATGAACGGTTGGGACAAGCGGTTCGCAGGTGAGGAATTCCTGTTCGGAGAAGCGCCCAACGCCTTCCTCGCCCGGCAGGCCCCGCTGCTGAAGAAAGGCCAGCGGGTGCTGGCGGTGGCGGACGGCGAGGCGCGCAACGGCGTGTGGCTCGCAGAGCAGGGCCTCAGCGTGCATTCCATGGATTTCTCGTCGGTGGCGCAGGCCAAGGCGCGCCAGTTCGCGGCCCGGCGCGGCGTGACGCTCGACTTCGAGCTTGCCGACCTCCTGACCTGGGAATTTCCGCCCGAGGCCTACGACGTGGTCGCCACCATCTTCATCCAGTTCATGCCGCCGCAGGACCGGGCGCGGGTGTTCGCTGGCATGAAGCGCACGCTGAAGCCGGGCGGTCTTCTCATCATGGAGGGCTACCGGCCCGAGCAGATCGCCTACGGCACCGGCGGCCCGTCCGACCCCACCTGGCACTACACCGAGGACCTGCTGCGCGCGGAATTCTCCGACTTCGAGATCATCGAGCTTGCGAGCTACGACGCCGAGCTGAACGAGGGGTCGCGGCACAAGGGCCCCTCCGCCCTCATCGACATCGTCGCGCGCAAGCCCGGCTGAGGCGCCGCACGCAAACGTGGCGATTGCGCTCGTCCATTTCCGCGACATCGGCGTTATGATCGCGGGGACGGTCGAAGATGCCGCCACGCGGGCGCTCCCCGCCCGCCTTTGCCGGGAGGACGTGAGCCATGAGGTGCGAACTCAAGGACGACGATTTCCGCGAGGCCGTGCTCGACATTGTCAGCGCCAAGGAGGGGCAGGCGATCATCATCCAGGTGGTGGGCGGATCGACCATCACCGGATTTGCCCCCATGAGCGTCGGCCGGGACTATCTGCGCTGCCAGGTGGCGGCCGGCGCCGGGCACAAGGAGCAGATCGTGCCCTTCCATTCCATCACCTGCGTGCGCTGAAGCCATTTCTTCGGTGCCGCATGCGGACAGAGCCGGGCGCGCGCTGCGCGCATGACGCGCGGTGCACGCTTGCGCACGAGGCGCTCGCGCGGATGCGTCTTTCGTCCTATATGCGGTAGCCGAAAGCCCGCTTGGCTCTCAGCCTCAGGAGAAAGACCATGGCCTCTCCCCAGCCTCTCGCCCGTACCGGCGCGCCGCGCTTCACCCTCCTGCGCGAGCAGATGCTCATTGGCGGCCAATGGGTCGGCGCCGACAGCGGCGAGGCCATCTCCGTCACCAACCCCGCCACCGGGGAAGTGATCGGCACCGTGCCGCGGGGCGGCACCGACGAGACCCGCCGCGCCATCGAGGCGGCGGACAAGGCGTTCGCCGGCTGGCGCGCCACTCCCGCCGGCGACCGCGCGGCGAAGCTGCACAAGCTCGCCGACCTCATCCTCGCCAATGCCGAGGAACTGGCAGTCATCCTCACCACCGAACAGGGCAAGCCGCTGCCGGAAGCGCGCGGCGAGATCGGCGCGTCCGCCGCCTATGTGCGCTGGTTCGCCGAGGAGGCGCGGCGCCTCTATGGCGACGTGATCCCCTCCCCCTGGGCTGGCCGGCGCATCCTCGTCACCAAGGAGCCGGTGGGCGTGTGCGCGGCCATCACGCCGTGGAACTTCCCGTCCTCCATGCTTTCGCGCAAGATCGGCGCGGCGCTCGCCGCGGGCTGCACCGTGGTGTGCAAGCCGGCCGAACTCACCCCCTTCTCCGGCCTCGCCTGGGGCGTGCTGGCGGAGATGGCGGGCATCCCGGCGGGCGTGGTGAACATCGTCACCGGCAAGTCCTCGCTGATCGGCGCCGAGATGACCTCGAACCCGATCGTCAAGAAGGTGACGTTCACCGGCTCCACGCCGGTGGGCAAGCTGCTGGTGAAGCAGTCTGCGGACACCATGAAGAAGGTGTCCATGGAACTCGGCGGCAACGCGCCTTTCCTGGTGTTCGACGACGCCGACCTCGATCTCGCCGTCGAGCAGGCCATCGCCTCCAAGTTCCGCAACGTGGGCCAGACCTGCGTGTGCGCCAATCGCTTCTATGTCCAGGCCGGCATCTATGACGCCTTCGCGGCGAAGTTCGCCGAGGCCTCGAAGAAGCTGAAGGTGGGCAACGGCATGGAGGAGGGCGTCGCCGCCGGTCCGCTGATCGACGAGAAGGCGCTGAAGAAGGTGGAGAGCCTGCTTGCCGACGCGCTCGGCAAGGGGGCGCAGGTGCTCGCCGGCGGCAAGCAGCCCGCGCAGGGCGGCACCTTCTTCGAGCCGACCGTGCTCAAGGGCGCGACCCAGGACATGGACTTCGCGCGCGAGGAAATCTTCGGCCCGCTTGCCCCGCTCTTCAAGTTCGAGACCGAGGAAGAGGCCGTCCGCTACGCCAATGACACCGAGTACGGCCTCGCCTGCTACTTCTTCACCAAGGACCTCGGCCGCGCCTTCCGCGTCTCCGAGGCGCTCCAGTACGGGCAGGTGGGCGTCAATGCCGGCGTCATCACCACGGAAGTTGCTCCGTTCGGCGGCGTGAAGGAGAGCGGCGTCGGCCGCGAGGGCTCGAAGTACGGCTGCGACGACTATCTCAACATCAAGTACGTCTGCCTCGGCGGCCTCTGAGCCGCTGACGCGCGCCGCCGGGGCCTTGGCCCCGGTGGCCGCCCAACCACCTCATCCCGCGGCGCCGGGCGCGCTGCGGGCCATCTCCATGATCAGCGACCGCAGCCAGCGGTGCGCCGGATCGTTCCGGTAGCGCACGTGCCACGCCATGTGCACCGGGAAGGTGCCGAGGTCGACCGGCGCCTCCACCACCTTCAGCCGCGGGTCGTGGGCGAGGCGCTTGCAGATCAGGCGCGGCAGCGTGGCGCAGAAATCGGTGGCCGCCACCATTTCCGGCACCGCGAGGAAATGCGTCACCGAGAGCGCGACCTCGCGCCTCAAGCCCTGCCGCTCCAGCGCCTGGAACAGGCCGGCCCGCAAGCGGCCCGGCGGCATGACGTTCACATGCTTCAGGCGCTCGAACTGGGCGCGGGTCAAATCCCCCGTCACCTGCGGATGGCCGGCGCGCACCACGCAGGCGAAGCCCTCATCCATGATGTGCTGGACCACGATGTTGTCCGGCGCATCGACCACCCGGCCCAGCGCCATCGCGGTGGTGCCGGAGATGACGCCGGTCTCGGCGAGGTCGGTGCCGTAGGGAGTGAGGCGCAGCGTGATGCCCGGCGCCACCTCGCCCAGCCGCGCGACGATCCCCGGAATCAGCGCGAACTCGACGAAGCCGTTCGGCGCCAGGGTGACAAGCCGCTCGGCGAGCGCCGGGTCGAACGCCTGCTGGCCCAGCACCACCGCGTCGATCTTGGACAGCGCATCGGCGATCGCCGGCGCGAGGTCGAGCGCCAGGGCGGTCGGCTCGATGCCGTAGCGCGCGCGGACGAACAGAGGGTCCCGCATCACGGTCCGCAGCCGGCCAAGGGCGTTCGACAGCGCGGGCTGGGTGATGCCGAGCCGCGCCGCCGCGCGGGTGACGTTGCGCTCCTCCATCAGGGTGACGAAGACCGGCAGGAGATTGAGGTCGTAGCGCATCAGTTATAATTCTCAATGAATATCTAGAATAATATCAATAAATTTCAGGAATATAAAGACCCGGCGCATGGTGAGCCTGTCCGAACCGGACGCATCCACGACGGAGGCAGACATGAGCAAGGGCAAGGTTCTCGTGGTGGGCTCCAACGCCACCCGCATCGAGGTCCAGGGCGGCGGCACCGGCGCCACGGGCCAGTATCTCAACGAGACCGTGGTGCCGGTGATGGCGATCCTCGCCGCCGGCTACGACGTGGTGCTTGCCACCCCTGACGGCACGCGGCCGCACATCGACCCGGTCTCGGACGCGGCGGCGCATTTCGACGGCGACCAAGCCGCCTATGAGAAGGCCAAGGCCTTCTATGCGGGCGATCCCTCCATGACCCATGTGCGCACGCTTCGTGCGGTGGTGGAGGAAGGGCTGGGCGACTATGCCGGGGTGTTCGTGCCCGGCGGGCAGGGGCCGGTGGTGGACCTGATGCAGGACGGCGATCTGGGCGTGATCCTGCGCCATTTCCATGCCGCGGCGAAGCCGACGGCCATGCTGTGCCACGGCCCGATGGCGGCGGTCGCCGCCATGCCTCACGCGCGTGAATTCCGCGCCGCCCTCGTCGCCGGCGCCCCCGAGAAGGCGGCCGAATGGGCCAAGGACTGGCCCTATGCCGGCTATCGCATGACCGTGTTCTCGAACACCGAGGAAAAGGTGGTGGAGGACCGCATCCTCCATGCGAAGCTCTACTTCAACATGGTGGACGCGCTGCAGGCCGCGGGCGGCGCGGTCGAGACCGGCACGGTCGACTTCGATCCCAACGTGGTCGAGGATCGCGAACTCATCACCGGCCAGAATCCGCGCTCGGACCATCCGCTGGCGGCGCGGTTCGTGGCGGCGCTGGAGCGGGCGCGCGCCTGAGCTCCCGCCATCCGGCGGACCGCGCCGCGGACCGCCGGAGCCGGCCCGTTTCACTCAAGCCCAAATAGGAGAACCCCATGGCCGCACCCGTGAAGATCGTCGCCATCCTCGTCGCACGCCCCGGCAAGGCGGAGGAGCTCAAGGGGCTGCTCTCCGGCATGCTCGGGCCGAGCCGCGCCGAGGCCGGCAACCTGCGCTACGACATCTGGCAGGACCAGGCCGATCCCGCACGGTTCGTCCTGGACGAACTCTATGTCGGCGCCGACGCCATCGCCGCGCACCGGCAGAGCGCGCACTTCCAGCACTATCTCTCGCAGGTCGGCGACCTCGCCGACCGCACCGCCTTCGTGCTTGATCCCGTCGACGTCACCTGACCGGCGGGCCATCTCCCAACCGCGGCGCAGCGCGCCTCCCCGCGCTGCCCGCAGCCAGAGGATACGGCCATGACACTCAAAGATATTTTTCCCGGCAAGCTCGGCTTCGGCTCGGCGCCGCTCGGCAACATGTTCCGCGACATTCCCGAGGCCGAGGCGCAGGCGACGGTGGACGCCGCCTGGACCGACGGCATCCGCTATTTCGACACCGCCCCCTTCTACGGGGCGGGCCTGGCGGAGATCCGCATGGGCGAGGTGCTCGCCGCCCGTCCGCGCGACGACTACGTCATCAGCACCAAGGTCGGCCGCGTGATCCTCGACGAGATCGAGGACGTCAGCGCCCGCGACCAGGGCGAGAAGGGCGACGTGTTCAAGCACGGCCGCCCGAACCGCATCGTCAACGACTATTCGGCGGACGCCACGCTGCGCTCCATCGAGGACAGCCTGAAGCGCCTGAAGACCGACCGCATCGAGATCGCCTTCGTGCACGACGTGGCGCAGGACTTCTTCGGCGACGAATGGCTCGCCATGTTCGAGAGCGCCCGCAAGGGCGCCTTCAGGGCGCTGGACCGGCTGCGCGACGAGGGCGTGATCAAGGCCTGGGGCCTCGGCGTCAACCGGGTCGAGCCGATCGAGCTGCTGATGTCACTGGACGAGCCCCGGCCCGACGGCTTCCTGCTCGCCGGACGCTACACGCTGCTCGACCACGACCGCGCGCTCCAGCGGGTGATGCCCGAGGTGGTGCGCCAGGGCCTCGGCATCGTTGTGGGCGGCCCCTACAGCTCGGGCGCGCTGGTGGGCGGGCCGAACTTCGAATACGCGCCCGCGACGCCGGCGATCCTCGACAAGGTGGCGCGCATCAAGGCGATCGCCGATCGCCAGGGCGTCAGCATGAAGGCGGCCGGCCTGCAATTCTCGCTCGCCCATCCTGCGGTGGCGGCGGTGATCCCCGGCGCCAGCCGGCCGGAGCGCATCGCCGAGGACAACGCGGCGCTGGAGGAGACTGTGCCGGCGGACTTCTGGCGCGAGCTGCGCGCGGCGGGCCTGGTGCATGCCGCCGCGCCCCTGCCCGGCGGCGCGTGAGCGCCGGGCGCTCCGCGCCCCGGTCACGGACCTCAACGAGAAAGGCCGCCGCGCTGGTCCAGCACGGCGGCCTTCTTCATCTCAGCGGACGGCTCGGAGCGCCGTCCGGCGGGAGCCTCAGCGCCCGCTCAGTGGCCCATGGCCTTGACGATCTCCTCGGTGACCTTCTTGGCGTCGCCGAACAGCATCATGGTGTTGTCCTTGAAGAACAGCTCGTTCTCCACGCCCGCATAGCCCGAGCCCATGCCGCGCTTGATGAACAGCACGGTCTTGGCCCGCTCCACGTCGAGGATCGGCATGCCGAAGATCGGCGACTGCGGATCGGTCTTGGCGGCCGGGTTGGTCACGTCATTGGCGCCGATGACGAAGGCGACGTCCGCCTGGGCGAACTCGGAGTTGATGTCCTCCAGCTCGAACACCTCGTCATAGGGCACCTGTGCCTCGGCCAGCAGCACGTTCATGTGGCCAGGCATGCGGCCCGCCACCGGGTGGATGGCGTACTTCACGTCGACGCCTTCCTCCTTGAGCATGTCCGCCATCTCGCGCAGGGCATGCTGGGCCTGCGCCACCGCCATGCCGTAGCCCGGCACGATGATGACCTTGCCCGCATTCTTCATGATGTAGGCCGCGTCGTCCGCCGAGCCCTGCTTCACCGGCCGGGCCTCCACCGCGCCCGCCGGGCCGCCGGAGGTCTCGCCGCCGAAGCCGCCCAGGATGACGGAGATGAAGGACCGGTTCATGCCCTTGCACATGATGTAGCTGAGGATGGCGCCCGAGGAGCCGACCAGCGCGCCGGTGATGATGAGCGCCGTGTTGCCCAGCGTGAAGCCGATGCCGGCCGCCGCCCAGCCCGAGTAGGAGTTCAGCATCGACACCACGACGGGCATGTCCGCGCCGCCGATGGGGATGATGAGCAGCCCGCCGAGCACCAGGGCCAGCACCGTGATGATCCAGAACAGCGCGATCGAGCCGGTGAGCACGAAGGCGACGATGAGGATCAGCAGCAGCAGCGCGAGGCCCGCATTGATGAGGTGGCGCCCCGGCAGCATGATCGGCTTGCCGCTCATGTTGCCGTTGAGCTTGGCGAAGGCGATGATCGAGCCGGTGAAGGTGACGGCGCCGATGGCGACGCCGAGCGACATCTCGATCAGGCTCGCGGCGTGCAGGTGGCCCGGCGAGCCGATGCCGAACGCCTCCGGCGCATAGAGCGCGGCGGCGGCGACCAGCACGGCGGCAAGACCCACCAGCGAGTGGAACGCGGCGACCAGCTGCGGCATCGCCGTCATGGCGATGCGCTTGGCCACAACGGCGCCGATGGCGCCGCCGATGGCGATGCCGGCGATCACCAGCACCCAGCCGAACATGTCGGAGGGGGGCTGGAGCGCGAGCGTGGTGAGCACCGCGATGCCCATGCCGACCATGCCGAACAGGTTGCCCTGCCGGGAGGTGGTGGGATGCGAGAGGCCTCGCAGCGCCAGGATGAAGAGGATGCCCGCCACAAGGTAGAGGGCGGCGGCGATGTTCGCATTCATGGCGCCGGCCTCACTTCTTCTTCGAGTACATGGCGAGCATCCGGCTGGTCACCATGAACCCGCCGAAGATGTTCACCGAGGCGAAGACGAGGGCGATGAACCCGAAGATGCGCGCCCACCAGGCATGGCCCGGATCGCCCACCGTCGAGACGCCCACCGCCAGCAGCGCGCCCACCACGATCACGGAGGAGATCGCATTGGTCACGCTCATGAGCGGGGTGTGCAGCGCCGGGGTCACCGACCACACCACGTAATAGCCCACGAACACCGCGAGCACGAAGATGGAGAGGCGGAACACGAACGGGTCGATGGCGCCGCCGGTGGCCGCGTGGGCGAGTCCGCCGAGGGCCGCGGCGGCCTGGTCCGCATAGGCCTGGGCGGCGATCGCCGCCTCGCGCGCCACCTCGGCGGCGATGCGCGCCTGTTCCGCGGCGTCCGCCGCGAGCTGTGGATTGGGGGTCATCAGGCCGCTCCCTCAGGGGAAGGATTTTTGGGGGCGAAATTGGGGTGCACGACCGCGCCGTCGCGGGTGAGCAGCGTCGCCTTGACCAGTTCGTCGTCCCATTTGACGGCGAGGGCCTTGGCCTGCTTGTCCACCATCGTTTCGAGGAAGTTGAACAGGTTCTTGGCGTAGAGCGGCGAGGTGGAGGCGGCCGCGCGGCCCGGCACGTTGAGATGGCCGACGATCTTCACGCCGCCCACTTGCACCACCTGGCCGGGGATCGCCCCTTCCACGTTGCCGCCGCGCTCGACCGCGAGATCGACGATCACCGAGCCCGGCTTCATCGAGGCCACCATGGCGGCGCTGATGAGCTTCGGCGCCGGCCGGCCCGGGATGAGCGCTGTGGTGATGACGATGTCCTGCTTCTTGATGTGGTCGGCGACGAGGGCGGCCTGCTTGGCCTGGTACTCCGCCGACATGGGCTTGGCATAGCCGGCCGCGGTCTCGGCCTGCTTGAACTCCTCATCCTCCACGGCGACGAACTTGGCGCCGAGCGAGGCCACCTGCTCCTTCGCCGCAGGGCGGACGTCGGTGGCGGTGACGATGGCGCCGAGGCGGCGCGCAGTGGCGATGGCCTGGAGGCCGGCGACGCCCGCGCCCATGACGAAGACGCGCGCGGCGGGCACGGTGCCGGCGGCGGTCATCATCTGCGGCAGCGCGCGGTTGAACTCGGCGGCCGCGTCGATCACGGCCCGGTAGCCGGCGATGTTGGCCTGCGAGGACAGCACGTCCATCACCTGCGCGCGGGTGATGCGGGGCATCAGCTCCATCGCGAAGGATGCGACGCCGGCGTTGGCCATCGCGGCCAGCGCTGCGTCGTTGCCGTAGGGGTCCATGATGGCGAGCACCAGGGCGCCGCGCTTATAGGACGAAAGCTCGGCTTCCGTCGGGCGGCGCACCTTCAGCACCACGTCGGCACCGGCGACCACGTCCGCTCCCGAAGGAGCGATGGTGGCGCCGACCGCCTCGTAATCGGCATCGAGGATGCCGGACTTGACGCCTGCGCCGGCCTCGACCGCCACCTGGGCGCCGAGCGCGACGAGGCGCTTGACCGTATCCGGGGTCGCAGCGACCCGCGGCTCGCCGAGATCAACCTCGGCGGGGACAGCGATTTTCATCGAAAATGTCTCCGGTGCTCCGGGCTCACAGGCTCAGAGGAGGAAGATCCACATCAGGACGAGAAGAACGGCGACGGCAATGCTGCCCCATTTCGTGAGCGCGACGAACAGCGCATAGGTGCGCTCGTGCTCGACATAGTCGTTGCCTTCCGCGGTCCCGTACTCGATCGTGCCGTGATCGGCCATCGGTTTCCCCCTAGCTTATCGCTCGCATTGGCGTTTAGCGGAGAAGTGGTTTTCTGGCAACTGTTCTCTGGTGTACAGTATACATAATGTAGGGCAAAGCGGCGGTATTCTGGTTCAGAACGAGACGCGTGTTCTTGCTTTGTTCGCGTCGCCGAGCTAGCCTTCGGGAATGGATGCGCCGCTCGACTCACTCATGACCGATCCGTCCGGGCCGGCCGCCGGTGCCGGCGGCGCGTCCGGTGTGCCCACAGGCCGCAGGAGCACCCGCTCCGGCGGCAGCGCAGCCCGGCCGGCGGCGCCGCGCCGGGCGCGGCCGGACTCGACGGTGACGGACACCCCGCCGCGCGCGGAGCCCCCCAAGTCGCGGGGCAAGCGCATTGTCGGCAGGCTCGCCGAGGACCGCGCGACGCCCGCGCCCGCCGTGCCGCCCGCGCTGGACGGCGAAGCGGGAACGGGGGTGGAAGCGGAGCGCCGGCGCGGACGCGGCGCCACCTCGAACGCCGCCGGCCGCTTCGAGCCCGCGGCCCGCATCCTGTTCGACGACGGCTGGGAGAGCCTCGACGATCTGCCGCCGTTCCGGACCGAGGTGACGGAGGAGCGGGCACGCACCGTCATCACCCGCAACCAGTCGCCGGACATCGCCTTCGACCGCTCCATCAACGCCTACCGCGGCTGCGAGCACGGCTGCATCTACTGCTTCGCGCGGCCGACCCACGCCTATCACGGCCTCTCGGCCGGTCTCGACTTCGAGACCCGGCTGTTCGTGAAGCCGGACGCTCCGGAGCTTCTGGCGCGAGAACTTTCGCATCCGTCCTACCAGCCGCGCGTCATCGCCATGGGGACCAATACCGACCCGTACCAGCCGATCGAGAAGCGGTACCAGGTGACGCGGCGCCTCCTGGAGGTGCTGGCGGACTTCGGCCATCCGGTGGGCATCGTCACCAAGTCGGGGCTGGTGGCGCGCGACATCGACATCCTCGCCCCCATGGCGGAGCGGGGGCTGGTGAAGGTGGCGATCTCGCTCACCACACTCGACCCGCATCTGGCCCGGACCATGGAGCCGCGCGCGGCGAGCCCCCATGTGCGGCTCGGCACCATCCGCCGCCTCGCCGACGCGGGCATCCCCACCGCCGTTCTCACGGCGCCGATCATCCCCGCGCTCAACGACATGGAGATCGAGCGCATCCTGGACGCCGCCAAGGCCGCCGGCGCGAGCGAGGCAGGCTACGTCACGCTGCGCCTGCCCCTGGAGATCGCCGACCTGTTCCGCGAGTGGCTGGTGGCGCACTTCCCCGACAAGGCCCGGCACGTTCTGGCGCTGGTGCGGCAGATGAACGGCGGCAAGGACTATGATTCCACCTTCGGCAAGCGCCAGCGCGGCGCCGGGCCCTATGCCTGGACCATCGGCCGGCGCTTCGAGATCGCCGCCCGGCGCCTGGGCCTGGAAGGCCGCGGGCTCAAGCTCAGCACCGCCCATTTCCGCCGCCCGGCCGCCAAGGGCGAGCAGCTCTCGCTGTTCGATTGAAGCCGAGCCCCTTGAGGACCATGCCATGACAGACAACGCCGACGCCGGGGAGACGGGGGCGCCCGATCTGCGGCTTCATCTTGTGACGCTCGGCGTCGCCGATCTCGCGCGATCCGCCGCCTTCTACGAGGCGATGGGCCTCGAACGGCGCTATCGCGGCGCGACCGGGGTCGCCTTCTTCCACGCCGGCAGCATCGTGCTCGGCCTCTACCCCATCGCCGCCTTGGCCGACGACGCGCAGCTCGCGCCCGAGGCCGCAGGCAGCGGCTTCGGCGGCGTCACCCTCGCCTTCAACGTCCCGGACGATGGAGAACCCGCCCGCGTCATCGCCCGGGCGGTCGCCGCGGGCGGTCGCTGCCTGAAGCCCGCGCAACCGGTCTTCTGGGGCGGCATCAGCGGCTACTTCGCGGACCTCGACGGCCATGTCTGGGAGGTGGCGTTCAATCCGGGCTTCCCGTTCGATGCCGAAGGGCGGCTCGTTGTGCCCGCCGAGGCCGCCGCGCCATGAGCGCGCGCCAGAGGTGGGGAGGGGCCGGCAGTGTCTCCGCCGGAAGGCCGTCGCCGCAGCGGCCTCCCCTCCCTTCCCCTGACGCGGATGACGCCGGCGGCGGCATCCGCCGACCGTTTACGGTGCGTTCCGCCGGCAAGGGCCACGCTTCGGGAGCCCGCACAACACTGGGCATGCGCGCGGGGGGGCAGATGTCATGGGACTTGGGGCCCGCGCGGCGTCGCGGGCTGCGGCCATCAGCGCTGGCGGAGGTCCGGTTCCGCGAGATCCGGTGCCGCGAGATTCGGTTCCACAAGATCCGGTTCCACAAGATCCGGTGCCGAAACCGGAGCGGCGGGCTTCTCGCTCGCGGAAGCCTCGATCCCGGCGGTGGTCCCGCAGCAGGGACAGCCGCGGCCCTTGGCGCCGTAAGCCGCCATGAAGACGCGCACCGCGCCGTTCACCACCTTCGCGGCATGGGCCGGATCGGGCGGCTCGTTGGAGCCGATGAGGATGGGGGCGGTCACGCCGTCCTTGCACAGGCCCAGGAACTGGCTCGCCGCCTGCTCCACGTCCTCGATGTCGAGCACGCCCTGCTCCACCTTCGCGGCAAGGAATTTCGACAGGCGCTGGATGCCGGCGCACGGTCCCGCCTCGAAGAACTGGCGGCCGATCTCGGGAAACTTTCCCGCGATGGCGATCACGGTGCGCAAGGTGGCGATGTGGCCGGGCCGGACAACGGCGGCAATGAAGGAATGGCCGAGCTGGGTGAGCGCGGTCTCCACGTCCGGCGCCGCGGCATCGAACACGAACAGGCGCTCGGCGGTCTCGGTGCATTCGCTGGCGACCAGCGCGGCGAAGAGGTCTTCCTTGTTCTGGAAGTAGACGTAGAGCGTGCCCTTGGAAACTCCGGCGGCGCGGGCGATGTCCCCCATGCTGGCAGCGTCGAAGCCGCGATCGAGGAAGACCTCGCGGGCGCCGGAGAGAATCTGCCTGCGCTTTTCCGGGTCCTGCCCGGCGCCGTGGGCGCCCTCGCGCGCCTCGGCCATGCGCGCCAGCGCCGCGCCGCTCTCACTCGTCATCGCCGTTACGCATCCTCGCCTGAATGTGCCCTGCCCTCGATCGGCTCCTCGCCCTTGGGACGACCCGCTGATCTGCAGACATCGAAAGCCCCGGCGCAAGCACCACTCCGACCTGGAACGCTGCTTGCGTCCACATGCCGGCCAAGGGTGGCGCCGGCGCAACAGAGGCTCGATCAGAAACATCGAACCGAACCGT
Organism: Xanthobacter tagetidis; assembly: GCF_003667445.1. Taxonomy (GTDB): domain Bacteria; phylum Pseudomonadota; class Alphaproteobacteria; order Rhizobiales; family Xanthobacteraceae; genus Xanthobacter; species Xanthobacter tagetidis. The sequence goes on from NZ_RCTF01000001.1 coordinate 117,404, forward strand.
ACGGTTCCCTCTTGCTATGCCAGTTGCAATGCGCTAGATCAAGGCCATCGACCGAACCGTTCGGTCAACGCGCGGATCCGCAACCCACGCGCTGATCGGGCCGGAGGGAGGAGAGCACCGCCCCCGCTCTCCTCCCTCTCTTCTTTTCGGGCCGACTCTCCTCTCCAAGCTTGCATATGCCTAGGGCCCCGCGCTGCGCCCGTGTCGCTGTGCTGGGGTGCATGGCGCCTGCCTTGCCGCGACCGCTGCCACCGACGGCCTGCCGCAGGCCAGATCCTGGACGACCGCACCGCAGTCGGCGCCCGGCAGCAAGAGCGTTCTCAATCTTTGCCGCACCGGCGCACCGGGGCTTGCGAACGCAGGGATCCTTTGGCCGGAGCCCAGCTCCTTCGCGGTGGGTTCACCGCATCCGAGACGCCATCGCCTCGGGACGTCTCCAAGCTCCGCAGCGTCAGAAGCCTGCCCCCCCCGCGCCAATGCTCCGCTTGGGTCCGCCGGCTGGACGTCTAAGCGCTTCAATCCCCTGCCCGGAGAGAGCCCGCCGGCCTGCCCCTGGCACATTCGCGCCTCGCCTCTGAATACCACCCGCGCGCCCCTTGGCAGCGTCGCCGCGCCGGCCCCTTTATTCCCATTATGCGGCATTTCGCCACATACCCCTGAGCTTGCCGCCCGCCGGAGCCTGACTATTTCAGCGACAGGAGATCCGGGCCCCTCTGGCGTTGGCCTTTTGGCTGCGCGATGTCGGATCATCGTCGTGCTCGCATCGACCGTGAGGCCCCTTGATCCCGTTCCGCTGCCCCCTCCGGGGCCGAATCCCGTGTCTTTAAGCCCATCGCCCCGGCGCGCGCTGCTGCTGGTCAACCCGCGCGCCCGCATGGGCCGCACGCCACTGGCACGCGAACGAGCGGCACTGGAGGCCGGCGGCATCGACGTCGCCGCGCAGGCCTGGCCACAGACCGGCACCCTGTCCGACCTGATCCGCCGCGAGGCGGCCGGCTTCGACCTTGCCGTCATCGGCGGCGGTGACGGCACGCTGAACGGCGCCGCCGCGGCCCTCGCCGACACCGGCCTGCCGCTGGGCGTGCTGCCGCTCGGCACCGCCAACGACTTCGCCCGCACCCTCGGCATTCCGCAGGACACCGTCGCCGCCGCGCGCCTCATCGCCACGGGCACGCCGCGTGCGGTCGACCTCGGCGACGTGAACGGCCACCCCTTCCTCAACGTGGCCAGCATCGGCTTCAGCGCCGATCTCGCCCGCGCCCTCACCCATGATGCCAAGCGCCGCTACGGCGTGCTCGGCTATGCGGTCGTGGCGGCCCGCCTGCTCGCCCAGTCGCGCCTCTTCACCGCCCATGTGGTCCATGACGGCACCGTGGAGAAGGTGCGCACGCTGCAGGTCTCGGTGGGCAACGGGCGCTATTACGGCGGCGGCATGGCGGTCGCCTCCGACGCCACCGCCGAGGATGGCCGGCTCGATTTCTACAGCCTGGAAGTGGACCACTGGTGGCGCCTGCTGGGCCTGCTGCCGGCGCTGCGGCGCGGCACCCAGGGCCGCTGGCGCGACGTGCGCGCCTTCCGCACCACGGAAGTCACGGTCGAGACGCGCCGGCCGCGCCCGGTGAACACCGACGGCGAGCTGGTCACGCACACCCCCGCCCGCTTCTCGATCCGTCCCCGCGCCCTGCGCGTTTATGCCCGGACAGCCGCCGCCGCGCCGGTGGAGCCCTTCGCCGATACCCGCTTCATCCGTTCCTGAAGGATCACCGCCATGGACTACCTCGTCGCACTCGCCCAGGACCCGGCCGCCTGGGTGGCGCTCGTCACCCTCGTCGCCATGGAGGTGGTGCTCGGCATCGACAATTTGATCTTCATCTCCATCCTCACGAACAAGCTGCCGCCCCAGCACCGCACCAAGGCGCGGCGCATCGGCATCGGCCTCGCGCTCATCATGCGCCTTGCCCTGCTCGGCACCATCGCCATCATCGTGCGGCTCACGGCGCCGGTCATCACCGTGCTCGGCCACGACTTCTCCTGGCGCGACATGATCCTCATCGCCGGCGGCCTGTTCCTGGTGTGGAAGGCCACCAAGGAGATCCACCACAGCGTCGACCATCGCCCGACCGGCGACGTGTTCGACGTTCCGGCGAAGGCGTCCCTCAGCTTCTCCGCGGCGATCGTGCAGATCCTGCTGCTCGACCTCGTGTTCTCGGTGGACAGCATCATCACCGCCGTGGGCATGACCGAGCACATCCCGATCATGGTGATCGCCGTGCTGGCGGCCGTGACGGCCATGCTGCTCGCGGCCGATCCGCTGGCCCACTTCATCGAGCGCAACCCGACCGTGGTGATGCTCGCGCTGGGCTTCCTCATCATGATCGGCATGACGCTGATCGCGGAGGGCTTCGGCGCCCATGTGCCGAAGGGCTACATCTACGCCGCCATGGCCTTCTCGGCCTTCGTGGAGGGCCTCAACATGATGGCCCGCCGGCGCAGCACCAAGGCGCCGCACTAAGGGGCCGCGCTGAGGCGCGCATGCGCGGGACCGCACGGCGGCGCGGTCCCGCCTTCCCCCTTGCGCGGGGGCCGGCCGGCGCGGTCTATATGCGTGACCGTGCCGCCGGGGGAGGCGGCCGCCTTCAGGGAGGGATCATGTCCCGTTCGTTCGCCTGTTTCGCACGCCGCGCCGGCCTCGCCGCGGCTCTCGCCGGGCTCGCTCTTTCGGGGGCGTCGGCGCCGGTTTCCGCGGCGAGCTGCCTGGAGCAGATCGTCGTGGTGCAGCAGCAGCTGAAGGGCAAGGAGCCGCGGCCGAACGCGCCGCCGCCCCAGGAGCAGTCCGTCGCCGCGCAGACCGACCGCCAGGCGACCCCGGGCTCGCTCGCGGCGGCCGGCGTCACGCAACCCGATTCCGGCGCGCTCGGCGCGCTCAACGCAGCCATGAACCTGCAGGCGGCAGGCGACGAGGCGGGGTGCCTGAAGGCGCTGGCGGAGGCGCGCAAGCTCGGCGGCCTCAATTGAGGCCGCGGCCGGATCACAGCCGGTCGCGCAGGGCGTAATAGCTGAGGCCCGCCACCAGCAGCGGATAGCGCATCATCGTGCCCCCGGGGAACGGCGGCACCGGCAGGCGCGAGAGGATGTCGAGGCGCTCCTGCTGCCCGCGCACGGCTTCGGCGAGGATCTTGCCGAACAGCGGCGCCAGCATCACCCCCTGCCCGCTATAGCCGGAGGCCACCAGCACCTTGTCCGAGAGCTTCCGCACGAACGGCAGCCGGCTCATGGTGATGCCCAGAACCCCGCCCCAGCCATAGTCGATGCCGACATCCTTGAGCTGCGGGAAGACCTTGAGCATGTAGGGGCGCACGAAGCCGGGAATGTCCGCCCGGAGCGCCCGGCGATAGCTCTCGCCGCCGCCGAACAGCAGCCGCCCGTCGCGGCTCAGGCGGAAATAGTTGACCACGAAGCGGCTGTCGGCCACCGCGGCATCGTTCGCCAGCAGTTCACGGCCCATCTCGTCCAGCGGCGCGGTGGCGACGATGTAGTTGCAGATGGGCATGACGTGCCCGTCCACCCGGCGGTCCAGCCCGTCCTGGAGGCCGTCGCCGCATTCGAGCAGGAAATCGGCCTCCACCGTGCCGCCCTGGTCGGTCGTCACGCTCACGCGCGCACCGTCCTGAAAACCGGTGACGCGGGTGCATTCGTGGATGCGCGCTCCGGCGGCCTCGGCCGCGTGGGCGAGGCCGAGGGCGAAGTTCAGCGGGTGCAGATGGCCGCCCTTCTGGTCCAGGATGCCGCCGTAATAAAGCGGCGAGCGGACCAGATAGCCGATCTCCTCGCGATCGAGTTCGCGCACCGCGTCATAGCCGTACGCCTGCCTCAGGTGGCGCGCATAAGCGTGGCTTTCGGCGACGTAGTGCGGCTTGTGGTCGGCGAGGATCAGGCCGTCCTTCAGGTCGCAATTGATCGCGTGGCGCGCCACCAGCACCTTGAGCAGGCTCTTCGCCTCCTCCGCGAGCTCCCAGAGCTTGCGGGCGTCGTCCTTGCCCACCTGCGCCTCGAGGAACAGCTGGTCGCGCCTCTGGCCGGAATGGATCTGCCCGCCATTGCGCCCGGACGCGCCGGACCCGACGCGCGCGGCCTCCAGCAGCACGACGTCGTACCCCGCCTCCGCCAGATGCAGCGCCGCCGAAAGCCCGGTATAGCCGCCGCCGACGATGCACACATCGGCCCGCGCGGCGCCCTTCAGCGGCATATGGGCCGGATGGGAAATTGCCGTCGCCGCATACCAGGATCTGGCATGGCCGGAGGGGCTCAAGGGGGCGGCGGTGCGGTGCATGGCGCTCCTTGTTCTTATGGTTCGGACGGCGGCCCCTAGGTCGGGTCGCAGCCGGGGCCACCCCGGTCGCGCTGGTCCTCCTCAGGCCTTCCGCCCGCCGGCGGCGCGTTCTCTTGCTTGAACTCTTGCTTGAACAAGCGTGCGCTCGGCCGACCGGGCGGAGCCGGCCGTCCGGTACGCGCGCGCCTTACACGTTCAGCAACAGATACTCGCGCTCCCAGGGCGAGATCACCCGCATGAAGGTCTCGAATTCGGCCTGCTTGACGGCGGAATAGTTGGCGACGAAGCGATGGCCGAGCACGTCGGCCATCTCCTCGCTCTGCTGGAAAGCGGCCACTGCCTCCAGGAGCCCGCGCGGCAGCTCGAAATCCAGGTCCTTGGCGTCGCGCTCCAGCGGATCGGTGGCGCGCAGGCCCTCCACCATGCCGAGATAACCGCAGGCGAGCGAGGCGGCGATGACGAGATAGGGGTTGGCGTCGGAGGACGGCACCCGGTTCTCCACCCGCCGCGCCTCGGGCGAGGACGGCGGCACGCGCAGGCCGGCGGTGCGGTTGTCGTAGCCCCACTGCACGTTGATCGGCGCCATGGAATCGCGGGTCAGGCGCCGGTACGAATTCACGTAGGGCGCGAGGATGCACATCACCGCCGGAAGATACTTCTGGTGCCCGGCGATGAAGGAGAAGAATTCCGGCGTCGGGTCGCCGTCCTTGTCGGAGAAGATGTTCTCCCCGGTCGCCACCGAGACCACCGACTGGTGGATGTGCATGGCGCTGCCCGGCTCGTTGGCGATGGGCTTCGCCATGAAGGTGGCGTAGATCTTGTGCAGCAGGGCCGCCTCGCGGATCGTGCGCTTGAACAGGAACACCTGGTCGGCGAGCGCCAGCGGCTCGCCGTGGCGCAGGTTGATCTCCATCTGCGCGGCGCCGTCCTCGTGGATCAGCGTGTCGATCTCCAGGCCCTGCGCCTCCGAATAGGCGTAGATGTCCTCGAACAGGGCGTCGAACTCGTTCACCGCCTGGATCGAATATGACTGGCGGCCGATCTCCGGCCGGCCGGAGCGGCCCACCGGCGGCTTCAGCGGGTAGTCGGGATCGGTGTTCGGCTCCACGAGGTAGAACTCGATCTCCGGCGCCACCACCGGCTTCCAGCCGCGGTTGGCATAGAGCGAGAGCACGTGCTTGAGCACCTGGCGCGGCGCCACCTCCACCGGACGGCCGTCGCGGTGGAAGGCATCGTGGATCACCTGGGCGGTCGGGTCCTGCGCCCACGGCACCGCGGACAAGGTGGCGAAATCGGGTTCTAGGACCAGGTCGCTGTCCGCGATCACCGAATCCACGAGGCCCTCATAGTCGGGATACTCGCCGGAGATGGTCTGGAAGAACACCGACAGCGGCAGGTTCATCACCGGCGAGGAAAAGAACTTGGAGGCCGGCATGATCTTGCCGCGGGCGACGCCCGCGAGATCCGGCACCTGGCACTCGATCTCGGTGATCCCGCGCGCCGCCATCCAGGCCTTGGCCTCGCTCAGCGACTTGACGCCCCTGTGGGACGCGACGACGTCCTTCTCGGCAACCTTGGTCCTCTTGGCCATGATGTCCTCTGGCGTGAACACTCACGCGGGCTTCAGGGAACACCTGCGCCCCTACGGGTGTCAACGCAGCGCTTCGGTTCGCGGCATAGGTCGAGGCGGCCCGGGCCGTCCCGCGACGGGACAACGGTGCCGGAGGACGGGCGAACAAGGACGGAACGAAGCGGGGGCGAATCGGTCTGCGCGGATGTTCCGCCTTCACCCCCTACTAGGGCTTGTGGTCGAGCCCCGGCGCAGCCCCAGGGGAGAAAACCGCCCGCGCCGCGATTCGGGCGCGTTCAGGGCTTGGGGGTGCTCACCGACAGGGAGCCGACGGGCGGCAGCATCTCCATGGCCTCGGCCTCCAGCACCGCGGTGCCGATCATGGTGGCGACCGAGACCTTGTAGGGCGCCATCAGGCGCGTGCCGGCGATCGGCACCAGCCAGGCATAGACCTCCTTGTTGTCCTGCATGTACTTGACCGTGTAGCGCGAGGGCCGGTGGCCGGCGACCGGCTTGTAGCGGGCGGCGCACACCACGGCGGGGCCGCTGTAGCCCTCCAGCTTCACCTGCTCGATGCGCTGGAAGCTGAGCGCGATGTCGTAGCGCTGGCGTCCGTCGAACACCGGGATGACCCGCTGGCACGCGGCAGCCGAAAGCATCTCGCCGGTGCCGGGCATGTAGGCAAAGGCGCCGCTCACCGGGTCGAGCACGCTCTTCAACACCGCCTCGGTCACGGGGATGCGGTCCGGCGCGAACTTCAGCTCCGGCTCGACATCCATCTCCTTGACCCCGCTGGCGGCCATGACGATGCGCGCGCTCTCCTCCTTGCCGTCGGCCTCGGCGTCCATGGCATAGACGACCGGCAACATGCGGCCGCCGGCGAAGACGCCGCGCGCGGCCGCACGGCCCTTGCCGTTGGCGACCGCCCGCATGAGGCCGGTGATGCGCGCCGTGCCCGAAATCTCGTAGGCCGAATCGCTCGCCTGCACGACGAAGGTGCCGCGGCCGAACTCGACGCCGGCGACGCTCAGCGAATATTTCGCCACCATGCGCCCGTCCGCGCGCGCAGCGTCGATGCCGAATGCGAGCGCCATCGGCGCAAGGGCAAGCACGGTGGCCGCAAGGCGCACGTGAGACAATACCGAGGCAGCGTCGATCATTGACGTTCCCGTAGGACCTGCGCGCAAGCCGCCCGCTCCCGCTGCGCAACGTTCGCTCCGCGCCGCAGGAAGTGCGCGGCGAACGCGGCTGAACTGTGGCTGCCGCGACTATGCCGTGGAGGCGGTACGAGCGTCCAGAGCGCCGGCCGGCACCATCCCCAGCCCCGCGCCGCAGGATGCCTCGCCGGTCGGATGCACCGGGCGACCGGGCTCCCGCTCTGGTGCGCCGCACACCGGTGACACCCGCGAAATCCCCGAAGGTCATTGACTTTGGCGCGGTTTATACCGATCTTGGGAGCCTGCCCAAAGATCGGGTCCAAGAACCCCGCGGCCAGCGCCGCGCATCCTGGCCCAGTGCTGCGGGCAGAGTTCAACTGCCTGAGGAGCATACGCCATTCGCCGCCCCATGAGACCCGTCGCGCCGGAGAAGGATGGACCGCGCGTCAATGAGGAAATCCGCATCCGCGAAGTCCAGCTGATCGACCAGGACGGGCAGAACCGCGGTGTGCTGGCCATTCGCGACGCTCTGACGCTCGCGCAGGAGGCCGGTCTCGACCTCGTCGAAATCTCGCCCAACTCCACCCCGCCGGTCTGCAAGATCCTCGATTTCGGCCGCTTCAAGTATCAGAACCAGAAGAAGGCCAGCGAGGCGCGCAAGAAGCAGAAGGTCGTCGAGGTCAAGGAGATCAAGCTGCGCCCCGGCATCGACACCCACGACTACGAGGTGAAGATGCGCTCGATGCAGCGGTTCTTCGAGGAAGGCGACAAGGTCAAGGTGACCCTGCGCTTCCGCGGCCGCGAGATGGCGCACCAGGACATCGGCTTCAAGCTGCTTCAGAAGCTCAAGGAAGACGTGGTCACCATCGCCAAGGTGGAGAGCGAGCCCATGCTCGAAGGCCGCCAGATGATCATGATCCTGGCGCCGCGCTGAGCGTCGCCGCGCGAAGCCTCAGGCTCGGGGACGCCGCCATCGGTGGCGTCCGCCGACACCCCGGTTCCGCCCGAGGGCCATTGGGTTTCTAGCCATTCGCGAGGCGCAGGGCCTGCGGGCTAACGGGCATTCCCCCCTGGACCACCGACATCCGAAGCGAGCCCCCCGGTCGGAGCGAACCCCGGTGCGCCACGGCGCGCCTTGTCGCGCGCGCTTCTCGGCCGGCTGGCCATTCCATGCGAAACGAAAAACGCCCCGCCGCATGTGCTATGGCGGGGCGTTCGGCTTTCGGGGCCAGGAGGCGGGCGTCAGCCCGCCGCCTCAGGCCTCACGGGCAGGGGTGCTGGTACCCGTCATAGCCGGTATAGGTGCCGGTGGCGGGGTTGTAGGAGCGGAAGCGCTGCATGCAGTAGGCCACCGCATCGTCCGTGACGACCGCGCTGTTGGCGGCCGCGGCTGCGGCCCCGACGGCGACGGCGCTCGCCACGCCCAGCGCCACCCAGGCGCCCGTATTGTTGTAGTAGCCCCAGCCCCAGCCGGGACGGTACCAGCCCCAGCCCGGCCGCCACGGGCCCGGACCCCACGCGCCCGGAGGCGGACGCCAGCCGGGACGGCCCCAGGCAACGCCGCCCGGTCCCCATCCGGGACGGAAGCCGGGACGATAGCCGGGATAGACCGGCCGATAGCCGGGCCGCACCACGCCCGGCCGATAGCCGGGGCGGAAGGCCGCCGCCCGATACGCGCCGCCGCGATAGGCCGGACGCACGCCGACGGCCCGCATGCCGCCGACGCGGGCGCCGCGATAGCCGCCCACCCGCACGCCGCCGCCGCGATAGGCCACCTCGGCCACGGGGGCGGCATGAGCCCCGAGCTTTCCTGCGCCGACGCTGAACGCCTGCGCTCCGGCGGGGACCGGACCCAATCCGCCGACGGCGAGACTCATCGCCACGGCCATCATTTTTGCTTTGCGAAACATTCAAGTGTCTCCTGACCTTGATGACGCAAGGTCGCAGGGATTTGTGTCGAATTCCCTGCAGGCTTGTCGCCGATCCATGTCAAACAGGCGGCAAATTCTGTGCTGTCGACATCCGATACTTCCGCGTCCCCGCGACGAAAGACCGGAACCGCCTGACACCATCACATGGCAGCACCGGGCCGCCCGCGAAAGGGTTGGGGGCAGCTGTTCACGGTGACGTGAGGTCATCGAACCTCTCGCGGCGCCGGCCGTTACCTCTTCTGGACAAGGCTTGCACGCCTTCGGCAAGGAGAGAGAGTTTATGAGAAAAAACAACGCACTGGCACTCCTGTTGAGTGCCACGATGGCGGCCACTCTCGCCGCACCTGTCGCCGCCCAGCCGCTTCGTGCCGCGCCCGGCGGGCTTTCCGCCGCCGCCGTGGGGCCCGATGAAGTCCAGTACAGGCCGAGGCCGCGACCGGGGGTTCGGCCCGTGCCGCCGCGCCGCTGGGTAGGCCCGCGGCCGGGCTATCATCCCCGCTGGGGACGCCCCTACTGGCGCAATGGCGGCTGGTACTACAACAACAACGGCGCCTGGGTCGGAGCGGCGGTGGCCGGGCTTGCGCTCGGCGCTGCGGCGGCGGCCGCCGCCAACAGCAACAACAGCGGCTATGGCGACCCGGTCGCCTACTGCATGTCGCGCTTCAAGTCCTACAACCCGCGAACCGGCACCTATACAGGCTATGACGGGCGGCAGCATCCCTGCCCCTGACCGGCGACAGGCGGACTGAAAGACGATCTTGAAAGAAGGGCGGGCGCCATGCGTCCGCCCTTCGCGATTCCGGCGCTCAGTCCGGGAAATGGTGGCGGAACAGCAGCCCGGCCAGGAACGCCCCCACCAGCGGCACGACGATGAACAGCCACAGCTGCGCGATGGCCTGCCCGCCCGCGAACAGCGCCGGGCCGATGGAGCGGGCCGGGTTCACCGACACGCCCGTCACCGGGATGAACACGATGTGGATCATCACGAGCGACAGGCCGATGGCGAGACCGGCTGCCTGGGTGATGCCCGCCTTCGAAGTGGAGCCGAGGATCACCACCAGGAACACGAAGGTCCCCACCAGTTCCGCGAGGATGGCGGCGCCGATCCCGTAGCCGCCGAGATAGTTCGCGCCCCAGCCGTTCTGTCCGAGGCCGGCGGTGCCGACATCGAAGCCCGCGAGCTTGCCGGAGGCGATCACGTACAGGATCGCCGCGCCGGCGACGCCGCCGAGCACCTGGGAGATCCAATAGAGGGGCACCTCGGAAGTGGGCAGGCGGCCCGCCGCCCAGACCCCGAGCGTGACCGCGGGATTGATGTGGCAGCCGGACACATGCCCGATGCCGTAGGCCATGGCGGTGACCGCGAGGCCGAAGGCGAAGGCGATGGCGAGCATGCCGATGGGCGCGCTGCCATAGCCGGTGAGCACGGCCGAGCCGCACCCGAACAGGACCAGCACAGCGGTGCCGATGAACTCAGCGACGTACTTCTTCATGTGACGTCCCCCTTGCTACCCTCTATCGCGCTTAAGCTTCAGCGCACGCAAGATCAAGGACCATCCAATCCTTGGGCGAAACCTTCGGTGGAGAAGAGCTGGCTGAGAAAAGAAGGCGGATGCCTAGGTATCCGGCTCCGCACGCGCGCAGGGGCACGGATGAACCGTTCATGAACACACGCGGCCGCCCGCGTTCATGAAAGTGAAGGGCAGCTAAAGGCGCGGTTCAGATTGGGTTCCGTAACCGCCCATTAGAACCCTCCGCATCCCGGCCGCATTGATCGGCCGCAAACTGCCAGGTGCATCCATGCCGCAGGTGTTCTCATGTCGAAGTCGGTCGTGATCGGTGTCGCCGCGGCGGTGCTGGTCGCGGGGTCGGTGGGCTTCGGCACCATCGCCGAAGCGCTCCAGCCGGCGGCGGAAGCCGCGGCACGCTCCACACCCTCGGTGCAGAAGATCGGTGAGCCCGTCGGCCCTTCCGGCGCGAGCCTGACGCCGGCCTGCGGACTTCGGAAGGTTTGGGTCGCCACGGCCTCCGGCCCGCGCCTGAAATGGCGCCGCCCCTGCTCCGAGCTCTGACCCGTTTTCGGAATGGAACCAGACACACGGACGCATTTCCCCCCGCAACTTGCGTTTAGTGCCTGGCGCCATAGCCCGGCCCCGAAAGGGGCCGGGTTTTTCTTTGCGTCATCTCACCTTGGGTCAGTGTGGCCATGCGGCGCTGCTGACGATTCAGTCGGAACATGGTAGGTCTCCGCCGCTCCGCCTTGTGCGGATTTGGAGGAACACCATGGTTCGGCTCACGGCCTTGAGCACGGCAACGGTGGTCGCCTTCGCGATGGCGCTGCAGGCGCCCTCGGCGACGGCCCAGCAGGCACAGGCACAGGCACAGCAGGGGCAGACGGACGTCTTCGCCGGCCCGCCCACTTGGCCGCGCACGTTCGACCTTTCCGGCGACACCGTGCTTCAGCTCTATCAGCCGCAGGTGGACGACTGGCAGGGCGACGTAATGAGCGGCCGTGCCGCCGTCGCGATCGGCCCGAAGAACGGCGCCCCGACCTACGGCATGCTACGCTTCACCAGCCGCGTGGCGGTGGACAAGCCGGCGGGCGTCGTGCACGTGGCGTCCTTCTCCATCACCGGCGTCGAGGTGCCGACCGCGCCGGACAAGGCGCCGGTGATCCGGAGTGCGCTCCAGTCCCGCCTGCCCGAAGGCGGCATGTCCGTGCCACTGGACCAGCTCCAGGCGAGCTATGCGGTCAACAAGGAACTGGCGTCGCTGAAGAGCCAGCCGGTGGACAACACCCCGCCGAAGATCGTCTTCACCACCACCGCGACCGTCCTGGTGCCGGTGGCGGGCAAGCCGGTGCTCAAGCCGATCCAAGGCGTGGTGGGCTTCCAGCGGGTGGTAAACACCCGGCCGCTGCTGCTGCTCGACGAGGCCGGCACCTACCATCTCCAGGCCGCCGGCACCTGGTACGAGGCGACCGGCATCGACGGTCCCTGGGTCGTGACGCCCAAGGTCACCGACGCGCTGACCGCCGCCGGCGAGATCGCCAACAAGCAGCAGGCGGCGGACCCGCTGCTGTCGCAGGAGGGCAAGCCGATCACCCCGCCGCCGGCGATCGTGGTCTCCACCGTGCCCACCGAACTGATCCAGTCCGACGGCCAGGCGCAGATGCTGCCGGTGACCGGGGCGCCGAACCTGCTCGCCATGAACAATGCCGACCATGCGGTGTTCATGGAGACCAGCTCGAATTCCTATTACGTCCTGATCTCGGGCCGCTGGTTCAAGGCGACCAGCCTCAACGGGCCGTGGACCTTCGTCGCCGCGAACGCGCTGCCTGCCGACTTCGCCAAGATCAACCCCAACGATCCCAAGGCCAACGTGCTGGTCTCGGTGGCCGGCACCCCGCAGGCCAAGGAGGCGGCGATCGCCGCCACCATCCCGCAGACCGCCACCGTCAAGCGCGATCTCGCCATCACCGTGAGCTATGATGGCGGCCCGCCCGTGTTCGAGGCGATCCCCGGCACCAGCCTGTCCTACGCGAAGAACTCGCCGACCCCGGTGATCCAGCTCGATGCCCAGCGTTTCTACGCGGTGCACAACGGCACCTGGTTCGCCGCCACCTCGGCCATCGGCCCATGGAAGGTGGCGACCGTGGTGCCGGACGTGATCTACACCATCCCGGTCTCCTCCCCGATGCACTACGTGACCTATGTGCGGGTCTATGCCGTCACGCCGGACACCGTGGTGGTGGGCTACACGCCCGGCTACATGGGCGTCGTCGTCGCGCCCGGCGGCACGGTGGTCTACGGCACGGGCTACAATTGCCCGGGCTATGTGGGCACCTACTGGATCGCCTGCCCCGTCACCTACGGGCTCGGCGCTGGCTTCGCGCTCGGCGCGGTGGACGGCTTCGCCTTCGGCTTCGCCGCCGGCTGGGGCTGGGGCGCGGCGGTCGGCCCCTATTGGGGGCCCTATTGGCATTACGGTCCGTACGGACCCTATGGGCCCTACGGCCCGTGGGGTGGCCACTGGGGCTATACCAACGTCAACCAGGCCAACCTCTATGGCCGCTGGGGCGGCGCCGCCACGGTGAACCACGCCTGGGGCACCACCTGGAACGGGACCGAATGGTCGGGCCGCAACTGGGCCGGCCACACCGCCAACGGCACCGCCTTCACCGGCCGCTCGGCCGCCGCCTTCAACCCCTATTCGGGCAACTGGGCGGCGAACCGCGAGAATGCGCGCTACAACCCCGCCACCGGCGCACGCGGCCAGTCCGCGGCGGCGGCGGACGGCAACGTCTATCGCGGCACCGCGGCGGCGGGCCGTGAATCCACCGGCGCGAACCCCACCACCGGCACCTATCACGCCTCGCAGACCGCCGTGACCGACAATCACGGCAACGTCAATGTGGACAGCCGCGGCGTCGCCGGCAACGCGAAGACCGGCAACGCGGTGGCGTGGGACAACGGCAAGGTGGTCGCCGACCACAACGGCAACGTCTACCAGCACTCGGACAGCGGCTGGAGCCGCGCCACCTCGTCCGGCTGGCAGAACATGGGCCGCGACTTCGACAGTTCCGGCCTCGACAACGAGAACCAGGCCCGCTCCTGGGGCCAGCAGCGCACCGACAGCTACGGCGGCGGCGGCGACCGCTGGGGTGGCGGGAGCTGGGGCGGCGACGACCGCTTCGGCTCCGGCGGCTTCGACCGCGGCTTCGGCGGCGGCGGCTGGGGCGGCGGCGGCCATTTCGGCGGCGGCTTCGGCGGGGGCTTCGGCGGCCGGCGCTGAACGCCGCTCGCATCGTCCTGAACATCGGGCGTGCCGGCACCGTTCGGCGCGCCCTCTTCGTTTCAGCCCGTGCGGAGACGCTCCATGCGCGCCTATCGGACCCTTGCCGCCTACAATGCCTGGGCCAATGCCCGGCTCTACGACGCCGCGGCGGTGCTCGGGCCGCAGGCCTGCGCGCGGCCCATGGGCGCCTTCTTCGGCTCGCTCATCGGCACGCTGAACCATCTCGTGGTGGCGGATCGCATCTGGCTCGCCCGGTTCGAGGGCACGGACGGACCGCAGCCGGCGCTCGACACCATGCTGGAAACCGACCTCGCCGCCCTGCGGGGGCTGCGCGCGGCCGAGGACGCCCGGATCATCGACTTCGCCGAGAGGCTGATGCCGGAGCGGCTCGACGGCACGCTGTCCTATGCCAACAGCTCCGGGCGCATCTTCACCCAGGCGCTTTCAAGCGCGCTGGACCATGTCTTCAACCATCAGACCCACCATCGAGGCCAGGCGCACGCACTCCTGACCCAGTTGGGCGGGCGGGCGGCAGCACCCTCGCTCGACCTGATCGCTTTCCAGCGCGAGGCGCAAAGCTAGAGAACGCTCAGGCCGCCTGCTCCAGGCCCTCCACCGTCGCACCGCGCAGGCGCAGCAGCACGTCCGGCGGATCGCGCTCCTCCGGCGTCGCCGCGAGGCCGCGCGCCGTCAGCCAGGCGCCGAAGCGCGGGTCGGCGGTGGCCACCACGAACGGGATGGCGAGCACATAGCCGGCGAGGAGCGGCGCGAGCCACAGGAGCAGCGCCGGCGCCACCGCCGCCAGCCCGGCGGCGACCGCCAGGCCGAACAGCGTCGGCCCCCAGAATTGCCGCACCGCGAGCCCGAGCGGCACCGCGTGGCCGTCGCGCGCCTGCCCGCCCCAGCGCGCCGCCACCCGCCCGAGCGCGAGCCGCGCCAGCAGCATCGTCACCGCCAGGGACGTGAGCGCGGAGAGCAGGAAGGAGAAGACAAGCTCCATCGCCGCCGAGACGGCGAACCGCTTGGCTCCGCCGTAGCGCGCCGCCCCGCCGGGGGTCAGCGCCACGTCGATCCAGCCGGCAAGCTTCGGCGCCTGCGACATCAGGAGCAGGACGCCATAGATCGCCGCCGCGAGCCCGGCCGGAAAGTCGTCGCCGGCCGTCGCCTCGGACGCTGCGAGCGGAACCAGCGCGAGCGCCAGCGGCAGGGCCGGCACGGTGGCGAACATGAGGATCGCCCACAGAAGCTGGAACCGGCTCATGGGGGCAAGGCCCGGCAGGCCGAGCAGCTTCACATATTGCAGGTTGCCGAGGCACCAGCGCAAATCGCGGGTGATGAAGTCGGTGGCGGCCGGAGGGTTCTCCTCATAGCTCTCGGCCTCCACCGGCAGCACCCGCACCTCGAAGCCGGCGCGGCGCATCAGCACCGCTTCCATCTGGTCGTGCGAAAGGATCGGCCCGCCGAAGGGCGGCGCGCCGGGCAGGTCCGGCAGGTGGCAGAAGGCGCGGAACGGGGCGACGCGGATCAGCGCGTTGTGCCCCCAATAGGGCCCGCAGTCGCCCGCCCACCAGGTGGCGCCGAGCGTGTAGCAGCGCATGCCGGCGCGCATGCCGAACTGGAACAGGCGGGCGAAGCCGCTGGTCGCCGGCAGCCCCACCGCGAGGCTCTGCAGGATGCCCATGCGCGGATGCGCCTGCAGGATGCCGAGCATGTTCAGGATAGTGCCGGCGCCCATCAGGCTGTCGGCGTCGAGCGGCAGCATGAACTCGTAGGGCGCGCCGTGGGCCTCCAGGAAATCGCGGATGTTGCCGGCCTTGAAGCCGGCATTGGAGAGCCGGCGTCGGTAGAAGACGTGCGCCGCCCCCTCCTGCGCCCGCCAGGAGGCCACCAGCGCCTCCTCTTCCGCCGCGACCTCGGGCAGCGACGTGTCGGAGAGGAGGTGGTAGTCGAAGATCGGCGCGAGCGCGGTGGCGTCGAGGTCCGCCTTCACAGCCCGCAGCCGGGCGATGGCGCGGGCCGGGTCCTCGTTGCGCAGCGTCATGAGGATCGCGACGCGGGTGCCCGCATGGGGCGGCGCCGGCGCGTCGAGGAACGGCGCGGCGGCCACGACCCCGTCGCGCCGGCGGTGGCGCAAAGCGAGGCCGACCGCCGCGTTCCAGAACCCGAGCGCGTGCCAGGGCGTTATGGCCAGAGCGCACAGGAGGACGAGGCCGTCGATGAGCGTGAAACCGTCCTGCGCCAGCACGAAGGCCGTGGCCGCGCCCACCGCCGCCAGCGTCGCCCCGTTGGCGGCCAGCATGAAGCGGCGGCGCCAGGCGAGCGTGGCCACCTCGGCACGGGAGGCGCGGGCGGACGGGGGGAACGAGGCGGGCGATTGCAGATCCGGGCGAAACGACATGGGATACTCCCGTGCGCCCGGGATCCGAACCGCCCGTGGCAACGTTGCAGCGCACTCCAGCAGTACGGGGACGGCGGCATGACGGCGGAGACTGCGGCAGAATGCCGCAACATCGGGCAAGCGCGCGCCGTGTGGTACGTGGCACCGGCACAGGCGGAGATCCGCGCCGCGCCGCTGCCCGAAGGCGGGCCGGGCGAGCTCCTCGTCGCCACGCGCTGGAGCGCGGTCAGCCGCGGCACCGAGCGCCTCGTCTTCGCCGGGCTGAACGATGCGGCCCATCGCGCGGCCATGCGCGCGCCGATGCAGGAGGGCGAGTTTCCCTTCCCCGTGAAGTACGGCTACTGCGCCGTCGGCCGGGTGGAGGACGGCCCGCCGAACCTCGTCGGCCGCGACGTGTTCGCGCTCCACCCGCACCAGGACCGGTTCCGCGTGCCCGCCGCGCTGGCGACGCCGGTGCCGGAGGGCGTTCCGGCCCGCCGGGCGACGCTCGCCGCCAATATGGAGACCGCGCTCAACGCGCTCTGGGACAGCGGCGCGGGCGCCGGAGACCGCATCGTCGTGGTTGGGGCGGGGCTCGTGGGCCTGCTGGTGGCCTTCCTCGCCGCACGCCTGCCGGGGGCCGAGGTCACGGCGATCGATCCCGATCCCGCCCGCGCCGGCATCGCCGCCGCGCTCGGCGCCCGCTGGCGGGCGGAGCCGGACGGGCGCGCCGACGCCGACGTGGTGTTCCACACCTCCGCCACCGCCGCCGGCCTCGAAGCCGCCGTCGGCTGCTGCGGCCAGGAGGCGCGGCTCATCGAGATGAGCTGGTATGGCGACCGGAAGGTGAGCGTGGGGCTCGGCGGGGCCTTCCATTCCAGGCGCATCGCCCTCGTCTCCTCGCAGGTGGGCTCGGTGCCCACGGCGCGCCGGCCGCGCTGGGATTTCGCCCGCCGCCGCGCCATGGCGCTGGCGCTCCTTGCGGACGAGCGGCTCGATGCGCTCATCACCGACGAGGTGGCGTTCGATGATCTTCCCGCCCGCCTCGGCCGTATTCTCGGCGAGGGCGCGCCGGGCATCGCCACCGTCATCCGCTACTGACGCAACAGGGAGAACCGCCTCATGTATTCGGTCGAGGTGCGGGACCACATCATGATCGCCCACAGCTTCAAGGGCGACCTCTTCGGCCCCGCGCAGAAGCTGCACGGCGCCACCTTCGTGGTGGACGTCGCCTTCTTCCGGCCCGACCTGACGCCCGAGGGGGTGGTGGTGGACATCGGCCGCGCCCACGAGGCGCTCAAGGCCATCCTCGGCCCGCTGAACTACCAGAACCTCGATGAGGTGCCGGACTTCGCCGGCCGCAACACCACCACCGAGGTGCTCTGCCGCCACGTCTTCGACCGCATGGCCGAGGCCGCGCGCACCGGCGCGCTCGGCACGGGCGGCGACGGCATCGCCCGCATCAAGGTGACGCTGCACGAATCCCATGTGGCGCGGGCCGCCTACGAGGCTGCGCTTTCGTGAGCGTGCGCGCGGTCCTCGCCTTTCCCGGCGATCTTGCGACCCCCACCGGCGGCTATGCCTATGACCGGCGGATGCTGGCGGAGCTACAGGCGCTCGGCCTCGACATCGCCCCGCTGCCGCTGGGCGATGGCTTTCCGTTCCCTGAGCGCGCCGCCGTGGATGAGGCATTTGCCCGCCTCCGGGCGACGGCACCGGACACGGTGCTGCTGGTGGACGGCCTCGCGCTCGGCGTGCTGCCGGCTGCCGGGCTCGCTGCGCTCGAACGGCCCATCGTCGGCCTTGTGCACCATCCGCTGGCGCTGGAGAGCGGCCTTGGCGATGCGACCCGCGCGCACCTCGCCGAGAGCGAGCGCGCGGCGCTGGCGCAATGCCGCGCGGTGGTGGTGACGGCGCCCGCCACCGCGCGCACGCTCGCGGCGGATTTCGGCGTGTCCGCCTGCGCCATCACGCTCGCTCTGCCGGGCACGCAGGATGCCCCCCGCGCGCCGGGGAGTGGCGATCCGCCGCGCCTTCTCGCCATCGGCTCGGCGATCCCGCGCAAGGGGTATGGCGTGTTGCTGGAGGCGCTGGCGCGGCTCGGCGACCTGCCCTTCTCGCTCGCGATCGCCGGCTCGCTTACCCTCGATCCCGCGACCGCCGCCGATATCCGCGCGCAGGCCGAGGCGCTGCCGGAAGGGCGCGTGCGCCTGCTCGGCGCGCTGCCGGCGGACGCGCTGGACCGGCTCTACCAGGAGGCCGACATCTTCGTTCACCCCTCGCTCTATGAAGGCTACGGCATGGTGCTGGCGGAGGCGCTGAAGCGCGGCCTGCCCGTGGTCTGCACCACCGGCGGGGCGGCCGCCGAGACGGTGCCGGACGGCGCCGGCCTGAAGGTGCCGCCGGGCGATGCCGGCGCCCTGGCCGAGGCGCTGCGCGCGGTGATCGCCGACCGCGCCCTGCGCTGCCGCCTCGCGGACGCGGCCTTCGCCGCCGGCGCGGCGCTGCCCACATGGGCGGACGGCGCGCGCGCCATCGCCGCGACCCTCACGCGCGTCGCTGGAGACAGACGATGAGCGGCTTCTCGCCCGACTGGCTCGCGCTGCGCGAGACCGCCGACCGGCGCGCCCGCAGCCCGGCCATCGACGGCGCCGTGGCTGCCGCGCTGGCGCATCTGGTCGAGCCGCGCATCTGCGATCTCGGCGCCGGCACCGGCGCCAGCCTGCGCGCGCTCGCCCCGCTGCTCGGCCCGCGCCAGCACTGGGTGCTGATGGACCACGACCCGGCGCTCGCCGCCGCCGCGCGGGCGCGCCTGTCCGCCCAGGCCGACGCGGCGCGGGACGACGGCGCGGACCTCGTGCTCGATTGGGGTGGCCGGGCGCTCCGCGTTTCCTTCGCCGCCGCCGACCTTGCCGCCGACCCTGCGGCGCCGCTCGCCTTCGCGCCCGACTTGGTCACCGCCTCGGCCTTCTTCGACCTCGCCTCGGCCGACTGGTGCCGCGCCTTCGCCGCGGCCATGGCGGACGCGGGGGTGATGGTGCACGCGGCGCTCACCTGCGACGGGGCGGACGAATGGCTCCCGCCCCATCCGGCCGACTTGGCGGTGCATGCCGCCTTCAAGGCCCATCAGGCGCGCGACAAGGGCTTCGGCCGCGCCGCCGGCCCCGAGGCGGCAGCGATCCTGGCCGGGGCGCTCACCGCTTCAGGCCATGCGGTGATGGTGGACGAGAGCCCCTGGCGGCTCGGCCCGGGCGACCGCGCGCTGATCGCCGCCCTGGCGGACGGCACGGCCGGCGCGGCGCGCGAACAGGGCGGCGTCGACCCGGACGCTCTCGCGTCATGGCAGGCCGCACGACGGCAGGCCGCCTCCTGCCGCATCGGCCATCTGGACCTGTTCGCCCGGCCGTCGCGCTGAGGCTCAGTCCAGCCCGGCGATGGCACGGGCGAAGTCGCGGGCGGCGAAGGGCTGGAGGTCGTCCGCGCCCTCCCCTACCCCGATCAGGTGGACCGGCAGGCCGTGCTTCGCCGCGATCGCCACCAGGATTCCGCCGCGCGCCGTGCCGTCGAGCTTGGTCATGACGAGGCCGGTGACGCCGGCCACCCGCTCGAACGCTTCCACCTGGGACAGCGCGTTCTGGCCCACGGTGGCGTCGAGCACCAGCAGCACCGCGTGGGGCGCCGAGGGCTCCAACTTCTTGATGACGCGCACCACCTTCTCCAGCTCCGCCATCAGTTCGGCGCGGTTCTGGAGCCGGCCGGCGGTGTCGATCAGAAGCACGTCGGCGCCGCTCGCGCGCGCGGTGGTGATGGCGTCGTGGGCGACGCCGGCGGCGTCCGCGCCCGGCTCGCGGGCGATCACCTGGGCCCCGGTGCGCGCGCCCCAGACCTTGAGCTGCTCGATGGCCGCGGCGCGGAACGTGTCGCCCGCCGCCAGCAGCACCTTCCGGCCCTCGGCGCGCCACTGGGAGGCGAGCTTGCCGATGGTGGTGGTCTTGCCCGAGCCGTTGACCCCCACCATGAGCACGATGAAGGGCTTGTGTGCCCCGTCCACCACCAGAGGCTGCGCCACCGGGGTGAGGATCGCCTCCACCTCGCGAGCGATGAGGCCCTTCACCTCCTCCGCCGAAATCTCCTTGTCGTGCCGGCCCGCGCCCACGCTCTCGACGATGCGCGCGGCGGTCTTGGTGCCGAGGTCGGCGCGGATCAGGATGTCTTCCAGGTCCTCCAGCGTCGCGGCGTCGAGCTTGCGCTTGGTGACGAGGTCGCCGATGCCCTGGCTCAGCGACGCGGCGGTGCGGGTCAGCCCCTTGGCGAGGCGGCTCCAGAAGCCGCCGGTCTTTTCCTCTCCGCTCATCGGTCTTCCTTAAATGGATCAGGCGGCGATCAGGCGCGTGCCATCGTGGCCGGCGACGCGCAGCGCGTGGAGGCTGCCGCGCGGCAGCTCCCGCGCCAGGCGCACCGGCGTGAAGTGCTCCGTATGGCCGCGCCCGCCCGCCTCCACCAGCACCGTGCGGCGCGCGCCCACCTCGGCGGAAAGGTGACGGCGCAGCAGGTCCGCGCCCTTGGCGCGCAGGCGCCGGGCGCGTTGGGCGATCTCGGCCGGCGCGACCTGCGGCATGCGCGCGGCGGGCGTGCCGGGACGGGGCGAGAACGGGAAGGCGTGGAGGAAGGCGAGCCCCGCCTCCTCCGCCAGCGAGAGGGTGGCGCGGAACTGCGCCTCGGTCTCGGTGGGAAAGCCGGCGATCAGATCGGCGCCCAGCACCACGCCGGGTCGCAGGCGGCGAAGCTCGGCGACGAAGGCCAGCGCCTCGGCGCGCGAGTGCCGGCGCCTCATGCGCTTCAGGATCAAATCGTCTCCTGCCTGGAGCGAGAGATGCAGGTGCGGCATGAGCCGCGCCTCCTCAGCCAGCGCCGCCTTCAGCTCGCGGTCCGCCTCCAGCGCGTCGATGGAAGAGAGGCGCAGGCGCGAAAGTTCGGGCACCTGGCGCAGGATCGTGCGGGCGAGCCGCCCGAGCGTCGGCGCGCCGGGAAGATCGGCGCCGTAGGAGGTGAGGTCGACGCCGGTCAGCACCACCTCCGCATGGCCCGCCTCCACCAGCCGGCGCACCTGGGCGACCACGGCGCCCATGGGCACGCTGCGGGAATTTCCCCGGCCGTAGGGGATGATGCAGAAGGTGCAGCGATGGTCGCAGCCGTTCTGCACCTCGACGAAGGCGCGGGTATGGGCCGAAAATCGGTCGGCGAGATGGGGACTGGTCTCGCGCACCGCCATGATGTCGCCGACGCGTACCTGCGCCTCGCCGGCAAGGCCGAAATCGGGCGCCTGCGCGAGGGCGTCCCAGGTCTGCCGCCGCACCTTCTCGCCATTGCCGACCACGGCGGCCACCTCGGCCATGCGGGCGAACGCCTCCGGATCGGTCTGCGCCGCGCAGCCGGTGACGATCACGCCGAGGTCCGGATCGGCCCGCTTGGCGCGGCGGATCGCCTGGCGCGCCTGGCGCACCGCCTCGGCGGTCACCGCGCAGGTATTGACGACGAGGGTGCGCTTCAGGCCCGCTTCGGCAGCCATGGCGCGCAGTGCGTCGCCTTCGAGCGCGTTAAGGCGGCAGCCGAAGCTCAGGACTTCGGGGGCGGTCATCTCAGGCCGCCTCGCCCAGCATGGCGGGGGTGATCAGGCCGGAGAACTCGCGCTCCACCGGCCCGGTCATGAGCACGTGGCCACTTTCCCGGCCATCGTCGCCCGGCCGCCACTCGATGCCGAGCAGGCCGCCCGGAAGCCGGACGCTCACCGTGCGCCCGGTGCGACCCGTGCGGGCGGCGGCGACCGCGGTGGCGCAGCCGGCGGTGCCGCAGGCGCGGGTGCGCCCGGCGCCGCGCTCCCACACATGGAGCAGGATCGCGTCCGGCCCGGTGAGGCTGGCGAACGAGATGTTAGCGCGCTCGGGGAACAAGGGGTGATGCTCCAGCGCCGCGCCGAGGCCTTCCACGTCCACCGCGTCGGCGTCAGGCACGAAGAAGACGGCATGGGGATTGCCCATGCTGAGGAGGCTCGCGGGTCCGAACTGCTCGAAACCGGCAATCGTCACGGCGGAGGTGTCGTCCACATCGCGCGCCAGCGGGATGTCGCGCCAGGAAAAGCGCGGCGCGCCCATGTCCACCGTCACCGTTCCATCGGCATGGACGCGGCAGTCGAGCAGGCCGGCCTCGCTCTCGAACCGCACGTGGCCGGAGCCGGTGGCCTCGGCTTCAAGCGCGGCGATGCAGCGCGTGCCGTTGCCGCAGGCGGCGGAGGCCGAGCCGTCGGAATTCAGGATGCGCACGAAGGCGGACGTGTCCGGCCGGCGCGGCGGATAGAGCACCATCGCCTGGTCGAACGGCAGCGCCTCGCGCCGCGCCAGCGCCCGCGCCGCCGCGGGCGCGACCGCCACCGGATCGGCGCGCAGGTCCAGCACCAGGATCTCGTTGCCGAGGCCGTTCATCTTCACGAAGGGGCGATGGGCGAGGGAATCCATGAGCGGGCCGGCACGCGAGACAGGGAAAGGCGCGCTTGCGCCCAGCCCCTTATATGGCGCAAGCCCGACGCGGCGCCACCCCCGCCGCCAAAGGCGGGGGCACCGGCCGCCATGCCGCACGGCAGCGTGCCATCCGCCGCCGGCTCGGATAGCTTAGCCGCCAAAATCGGGAGGACCCCCATGGGCGAGTGGATGGACGAGAGCAACAAGGCGCTCGCGCGGCGCTACGGCGTGTTCATTTTCGTGATTGCCGGCGCGCTCATCAGCCTCATCCTGTCCTTCGTCACCGAGCACGTCTTCATCTTCGCCTTCTGCGTGTTCTTCACCCTCGCCATGGTGGGGGTGTTCGACATCACCCAGCCGAACCACTCGCTGCTGCGCAACTATCCGCTCATCGGCTCGGTGCGCTGGATCTTCGAGGCAGTGCGGCCGTATCTGCGCCAGTACCTCATGGAGGACGACCTCTCGGGCCAGCCCTACAACCGCGACGACCGTTCGCTGGTCTATGCCCGCTCGAAGAACGAGGAAGACCGCCAGCCGTTCGGCACCGAACTCGACACCTATGCCGCCGAATACGAGTGGATGACCCATTCGCTGGCGCCCACCCCGGTCAGCGAGGAGCCGTTCCGCGTGAGCATCGGCGGTCCGGCCTGCGCCAAGCCCTATTCCGCCTCGGTGCTGAACATCTCCGCCATGAGCTTCGGCTCGCTCGGCAGCCACGCCATCGAGGCGCTGAACATGGGCGCCAAGGCGGGCGGCTTCTATCACGACACCGGCGAGGGCGGGCTCTCGCCCTACCACCGCAAGCACGGCGGCGACATCGTGTGGGAGCTGGGCTCGGGCTATTTCGGCTGCCGCAACCGGGACGGCTCATTCTCGCCCGAGCGGTTCCAGGAGCGGGCGCTGCTCGATCAGGTGAAGATGGTCGAGATCAAGCTCTCGCAGGGCGCCAAGCCGGGCCATGGCGGCGTGCTGCCGGGCGCCAAGGTGACGCCGGAAATCTCCGAGACGCGCGGCGTTCCCATGGGCGAGGACTGCATCTCGCCCTCGCGACACCCGGCCTTTTCCACGCCGGTCGGGATGATGGAGTTCGTCGCGCAATTGCGCGAGCTGTCCGGCGGCAAGCCGGTGGGTCTGAAGCTGTGCGTCGGCCATCCGAGCGAGGTGTTCGCGCTCGCCAAGGCCATGCTGAAGACCGGCATCCGGCCGGATTTCGTCGTCGTCGACGGCTCTGAAGGCGGCACCGGCGCGGCGCCGCACGAACTGGCCGACCATGTGGGCATGCCGCTGCGCGAGGGGTTGATCCTGGTGCGCAACGCGCTGGTGGGCACCGGGCTGCGGCCCGAGGTGCGCCTTGCCGCCTCGGGCAAGGTGGTGTCGGGCTTCTCCATGGCCGCCAACATGGCCATCGGCGCCGACTGGTGCAACGCGGCGCGGGCCTTCATGTTCTCGCTCGGCTGCGTGATGTCCATGCGCTGCCACACCGGTGCCTGCCCCACCGGCGTCACCACCAACGACCCCCACCTCCAGCGCGGCCTGGTGATCGAGGACAAGGCCGAGCGGGTGACGAGCTTCCACCACCACACGGTCGGGGCGCTGGCGGACCTGATCGCGGCGGCGGGGCTGGAGCACCCGCGCGATCTGCTGCCGCACCATGTCTGGCACCGGGTGAGCCCGATCGAGGTGAAGCCGCTGGACCGGCTCTACACCTTCCTGGCCGCCGACGCGCTCATCGACGCCCCGGACGACACCCCCTACGCCGCCGAATGGGCGGCGGCGGACGCCGACAGCTTCGCCCCGCGCCGCGCGGTGGGGCCGCGCCGGGCGGCCTGACGATCGGCGCACGCGGTGCAGGCGCACGCGGTGCCAGCGCGCTCAGCGCTGGCAGGTGGCGCAGAAGAAGGTGGAGCGCGCGCCCTGCACCATGCGCTCGATGCGACCCTTGCAGTGAAGCGTGGGGCACGGCGCGCCCTCCCGGTCGTAGACCCGGAAGGCATGCTGGAAATAGCCCAGCTCCCCGTTCACCTGCCGGTGGTCGCGCAGCGAGGAGCCGCCCGCCTGGATCGCCGCCCTGAGCACGTCGCGGATGGCGGTGACGAGCCGCTCGGCCCGCAGGGTGGGGCCGCCCTCCTTGGTGGCGATGGTGTGGGCGGAGCGGCGCGGCGAGAGGCCGGCACGGTGCAGCGCCTCGCACACATAGATGTTGCCGAGGCCGGCCACCACCTTCTGGTCGAGCAGCGCCGCCTTCAGGGGCGTGCGCTTCCTGGCGCAGGCGCGCGCCAGATACTCGGCATTGAAGCCGTTGCCCAGCGGCTCCGGGCCGAGGCCCCGCAGCAGCGGATGGGTGTCGAGCCGGTCGTAGGGCACCATGAGGATCGCGCCGAACCGGCGCGGATCGTTGAAGGTGACGGTGGCGCCGCCGGCGAGGTGAAACACCACATGGTCGTGCGGCCCGGCCGCGGCCCGCGGATAGTGGAACGCCGGCATGCGCCCGCGGGCCGGCGCATTCTCGATGCGGATCGAGCCCGACATGCCGAGATGCAGGATCAGCACCTCGCCGCCGCACAGGTCCGCCAGCAGGTATTTCGCCCGGCGGCCCACCGCCTCGATGCGGCGGCCGGCGAGGCGCTCGGCGAAGTGCTCCGGCAGCGGCCAGCGCAGATCCGGCCGGCGCGCCTCGACGTTCTCAATGACGGCGCCTTGCAGAACAGGCAGCAGGCCGCGGCGGACGGTTTCCACCTCAGGCAGTTCGGGCATTTCGTCCTTCGGGTGCGGGGTTCGCTCGCCCCGCGATTCGCACTCGACTGCCTGAAAAGGTAAGGACGGCCCGCCACCGTGCAAGTCAAGATTGCGCGGACACGGCATCCGCGACGCGCCGCGGGCGACCCATCCGGCTGGGGTGCCGTGTGGTGCAGCGCACCCAGGCGATGCACAAACGGCACGCTTTCGCGGCGGTTCGGGCGCGAAGGGGCTTTGCTTTCTCGAATTCCGCGTTAATAGCGGCGCATGCCTCGGGTGCGTGCTGTCCTGCAGCACGCACCTTCACCACGGCCAGCATGCGGGCGGGAGCGAGATCGTCACCCCGTTGCGTGCGCCGCCGGACCGTTTCGAGATGTGATCCATGGGCTTCAAATGCGGTATCGTCGGCCTGCCGAATGTCGGCAAGTCGACCCTGTTCAATGCGCTGACCCAGACCGCGGCGGCGCAGGCGGCGAACTATCCGTTCTGCACCATCGAGCCGAACGTGGGCGACGTGGCGGTGCCCGATCCGCGCCTCGACACGCTGGCCGAGATCGCCGGCTCGGGCGCCATCATCCCCACCCGCCTCACCTTCGTGGACATTGCCGGCCTGGTGCGCGGCGCCTCCAAGGGCGAGGGGCTCGGCAACCAGTTCCTCGCCAACATCCGCGAATGCGACGCCATCGCCCATGTGGTGCGCTGCTTCGAGGACGGCGACGTGACCCACGTGGAGGGCAAGATTTCGCCGGTGGACGACATCGAGACCATCGAGACCGAGCTGATGCTCGCCGACCTCGAAAGCCTGGAGAAGCGCGCAGCCGCGCTGGAGAAGAAGGCCAAGGGAAACGACAAGGAGGCGAAGGAGACTCTCGACCTCATGACCCGCGCTTTGGTTCTGCTGCGCGAGGGCAAGCCGGCCCGCCTGGCCGAGGTGAAGCCGGAGGAGGAGAAGCTGTTCAGCACGCTCGGCCTCATGACGGCCAAGCCCGTGCTCTACGTCTGCAACGTGGAGGAGGCGTCCGCCAAGGAGGGCAACTCCCTCTCCGCCCAGGTGTTCGAGCGGGCGAAGCTGGAAGGCGCGAAGGCGGTGGTGGTCTCGGCCAAGATCGAGAGCGAGATCGCGGTGCTGCCGCCCGAGGAGCAGAAGGACTATCTGGAGGCCATCGAGCTGGACGAGCCGGGCCTCAACCGCGTGATCCGCGCCGGCTACGACCTGCTCAGCCTGGTCACCTACTTCACCGTGGGGCCGAAGGAGGCACGCGCCTGGACCATCACCCGCGGCACCAAGGCGCCCGCGGCGGCGGGCGTGATCCATTCCGACTTCGAGAAGGGCTTCATCCGCGCCGAGACGGTGGCCTATGACGACTATGTGAAGTTCAAGGGCGAGGCCGGCGCCCGCGAGGCCGGGCGGTTCCGCCTGGAAGGCAAGGACTACGTGGTTCAAGACGGCGATGTGCTGCACTTCCGTTTCGCCAATTGAGCCCGGCTCCGATGAGGAGCGCGACCTGATCGGCCTGCCGCAAACCGGCGTGCGGCGCGAGACCGGCCGCTTCGTCTTCACCGAGCAGGAGATGCTGCGCTTCTCGCGCCAGTACGATCCCCTGCCCTTCCACGTCGACCCGGAGGCGGGGCGGCAGTCGCAGTACGGGCAGCTCATCGGCTCCGGCTGGCACACCATGGCGGTGTGGATGAAGCTGTTCGTCGGCGCACACGACGCATCGGGCTTCCCGCCGGATTCCCCCGAGGCCATCTCGCCCGCCGGCATCGGCTTCGGCTTCAAGGACCTGCGCTGGATCGTGCCGGTCTTTCCCGGCGACGAGATCGTCTTCTCCACCATCCTCGACGAGGTGCGCGCGAGCGCGAACCGCCCCGGCTGGGCGGTGTTCCGGCGCCAGGCGCTGGCCGCCCGGCCGGAGGGCGAGGAGGTGATGCACTTCGTGCTGACCTATCTCGGGCCCCTCGCCACCGCCATCGAGTACCGCGCGCCCGACGCCGCCACGGCGCGGGCCTGACCGTTCTTCCCATCCTTGACGCAGCGGCGATCCTCCAGTTGGATCGACCCTCAAGCCATCTGGAGGCCGCCTTGGCCGATCTCTTCTTCGAGGATTTCATCGTCGGCGAGGTGAAGACCTTCGGCTCCTACGAGTTCACGCGCGAGGAGATCCTCGCCTTCGCGCGCGAGTTCGATCCGCAGCCCATGCATCTCGACGACACCGCCGGGGGTGCCTCGCTGCTGGGCGGCCTCGCCGCCTCCGGCTGGCACACCTGCGCGGTGATGATGCGCCTGATCTGCGAGGGCTTCCTGGAGCGCTCCGCCGGCATGGGCTCGCCGGGCGTGAAGGAGAACAAGTGGAAGGCGCCGGTCTTTCCCGGCGACGTACTCACTTTGCGCCGCACGGTGCTGGAGAGCCGCAGTTCCAAGAGCCGCCCGGAGATGGGGCTCATCACCTTCCGGTTCGAGTTGCTGAAGGCCGACAAGACCATTGCCCTGGAGGCGGTCCTCGTCATCATGATGGGCCGCCGCAATCCGGGAGCGCGCCTCGCATGAAATTCTTCGAGGACATCGAGATCGGCGAGCGCCGGGTTCTGGGACACCACACCTTCGCCCAGGACGAGATGATTGCCTTTGCGCGGAAGTTCGACTTCCAGCCCTTCCACGTGGATCCGGAAGCGGCCAAGCGCAGCCTCTATGGCGCGCTGGTCGCCTCCGGCTGGCTCACCTCGGCCACCTGGATGCGTTACTTCGCCGAGCTCAATGCCCGCGAGGCCGAGGCGCAGCGCGCCCGCGGCGAGCGGGTGGCCGCGTTCGGCCCCTCGCCGGGATTCGAGAACATGCAGTGGCTGAAGCCGGTCTATGCCGGCGACACCGTCACCTACGCCTCGGAGGCGCGGGAGAAGACGGCCAGCCGCTCGCGCCCGCAATGGGGCATCCTGCGCACCTACAATTCCGGCACCAACCAGCATGGCGACCTGGTGCTGGACTTCGAGAGCATCGTCTTCGTCGAGCGCCGGACCTGAGCGGCAGCCTGGGCCGGGACGCGGGCCGGGGCGGCCACGCTCACCGGGCCGGGTCCGGGCAGCCTGACGCCTCCCCCGGGCGCGAGCAGGCCTCGGGCAGCGGCGAGCCGGCGGTGAGCAAGTGGGTGACGGGCGCACGGTCGAAGCCGGCGCAGCGCACACCGTCCGCCTCCACCAGCGGGCGGCGGATGAGCAGCGGGTCGGCGAGCATGAGCGCGATCGCCTCGGCCGCACCCAAAGCGGCGGGGTCCACCGCGCCCGCCTTCACCTTCGGCGCAGCCGGATTGAACCAGGTCGCCACCGGCGTCGCCCCGAAGAAGACGCGGAGGCGCTCGGCCGTCCACGGCTCGGCGATAAGGCTGCGCACCTCCAGCTCATGGCCTGCGGCGGCGAGCATCTGCCTCTGCCGGGCATTGGTGCCGCAGCCGGGCTTCTCGTAGAAGACCACCTTCGCCACGGCCTAGAGGCTGCCGAGCTGGATCAGCGGCTGCGCCCCGCCGCGGCCGAGGATGGTGTCCACCTTCTTGCGCACGCTCTCGATGGTGAGCGGCTTGACCAGCGCACCGTGGGCGCCGGCCTTCAGGCCCTCCACCGCCGCCGCCTCGTCCTCCTTGCCGCACACCACCAGGATGCGCACGCCGGGGAAGCGGCCGTTGATGTCCGTGACCAGGGCCGCCCCGCGGCTCTTCAGGAAGCCGACGCCGAGCAGCACCACGTCCGGCTTCAGCCAGTCGACGCCCTTCTCAAAGGCCTCTTCCGGAGTGGCGATCTCGTGGGTCTCGATCTCGTCGTGCAGCATGAACTGGAGCGCGGCGCGGGTGACCTCGTCCTCGTCCACCACGAACACCCGCCGCTGGTCCACGGCCTTCAACGTCTCAACACCGATCTGCATGTTCCGATCCTCGCTTCAGGCTGCACGCGCGGGTGCCGGGACCAGGCTCCGACGCCTCGCGCAGGCGGGCGTTTTCTTCTCAAGCAAGTTCCGTTCCCCGCCGAAGCGGAACGGGAAGGGCGCGTCCTCGCAACGCCTTGAGGCCGGCGGGCGGGGGCGGGCTTGTTTCAATTGCGACAGGGCCTCGCCCGCCTGTCGGGTTCGGCACACCTTTCGGCGGCGGAGCCGCGCGCCGTGCCGGAGCGCTCTGATTGATATGAATCAAGCCTTTGCGGGCGCTTCGACGCGGCTGGCACGGTGATTGCTCAGACCTTGCCGCTACAGCGAGTGAGGGCTGAGTGCACGCCTACGTGAAAACGAGCGATGCGCTCCTTCCCAACAGCCCGCCGTGCGTTCCCGACGAGACATTTCATTCGTGAACCTCTCGCGCCACGCGCGCGGTGATCCTTTGTGTCCGGTGAGGAGGAGAGCAAGATGTCGCTGAGACAGATCGCGTTTTACGGGAAGGGGGGCATCGGCAAGTCGACGACGTCCCAGAACACGCTGGCGGCGCTGGCGCAGATGGGGCACCGCATCCTGATCGTGGGCTGCGACCCGAAGGCGGATTCGACCCGCCTGATCCTGCACGCAAAGGCGCAGGACACCATCCTCTCCCTGGCGGCGAACGCCGGCTCGGTGGAGGACCTCGAGATCGAGGACGTGATGAAGGTGGGCTTCCAGGATATCCGCTGCGTGGAGTCGGGCGGTCCGGAGCCGGGGGTCGGCTGCGCGGGGCGCGGCGTCATCACCTCGATCAACTTCCTGGAGGAGAACGGCGCCTACGAGGACATCGACTACGTGTCCTACGACGTGCTGGGCGACGTGGTGTGCGGCGGGTTCGCGATGCCGATCCGCGAGAACAAGGCGCAGGAGATCTACATCGTCATGTCCGGCGAGATGATGGCCATGTATGCGGCCAACAACATCTCGAAGGGCATCCTGAAGTACGCCAATTCCGGCGGCGTGCGCCTGGGCGGGCTGGTGTGCAACGAGCGCCAGACCGACAAGGAGCTGGAGCTGGCGGAGGCTCTGGCGGCCAAGCTCGGCACCAAGCTGATCTACTTCGTGCCGCGCGACAACATCGTGCAGCACGCGGAGCTGCGGCGCATGACGGTGATCGAGTATGCGCCGGAGAGCCAGCAGGCGCAGCACTACCGGAACCTCGCGGAGCGCGTCCACAACAATGGCGGCAAGGGCATCATCCCGACGCCGATCACCATGGACGAGCTTGAGGACATGCTCATGGAGCACGGCATCATGAAGACCGTGGACGAGAGCGAAGTCGGCAAGACCGCCGCAGAGCTCGCCGTCTGAGCCGAAGGCAGCACACGCGCCGGCCGGTCCCGCGAGGGGCCGGCCGGTTTTGTTTTCGCAGGCATCGTCTCCTGAGACCTCTCATCCGGTCCTTGCGGAGAGGCCCCGCCGGCACAGCCCACCCGCATCCACCCAAACCACCGTCATGCTCCGGCTTGATCGGAGCATCCATTGCACCCCCCGACCCCGCGCCCGGCC
The DNA here is from genome assembly GCF_003667445.1 of Xanthobacter tagetidis. Classification (GTDB taxonomy): domain Bacteria; phylum Pseudomonadota; class Alphaproteobacteria; order Rhizobiales; family Xanthobacteraceae; genus Xanthobacter; species Xanthobacter tagetidis. The sequence continues at coordinate 148,278 of NZ_RCTF01000001.1, forward strand.
GCAGGATGGGCCCTCCGGTCAAGCCGGAGGGCGACGGCGGGGAAGGGGGGCCACGGTGGTGAAGCGCGAGGATGGCGACCCATCTCCCCTCCCCAGCCGCTGTCATCTTCCCGACAAGCCGCTTTTCTTTGTCCGCTCCCGGCAACCGCGCCGGACTCCGTAGAATTCCGGAGGAGGTGTTCGTAATCGCTTGATTGCCCGTGTCTATTTACAGCATTCGATGCTTGGCACGCGCCTTGCTCACCTGACCGTGGAGCCAACGGGAAGGCGCGGAGCCAGGGTCATGCATATCGTCGTCTGCATCAAACAGGTCCCCGACAGCGCGCAGATCCGTGTCCACCCGGTCACGAACACCATCATGCGCCAGGGCGTGCCCACCATCATCAATCCCTACGACCTGTTCGCGCTCGAAGAGGCGCTGCGCCTGCGCGACCGGTTCGGCGGCGCGGTGACGGTGCTGACCATGGGACCGCCCTCGGCCGAGGACAGCCTGCGCAAGGCGCTGACCTTCGGCGCCGACCGCGCGGTGCTGCTCACCGACCGCTTCTTCGCCGGCTCCGACACCCTCGCCACCTCGTTCGCGCTCGCCACCGCCATCACCAGGATCGGCGAGACCTGGGGCGCGCCGGACATCGTCTTCACGGGCAAGCAGACCATCGACGGCGACACCGCGCAGGTCGGCCCCGGCATCGCCAAGCGCCTCGGCCTGATCCAGGTGACCTATGTGGCCAAGGTGGCGGAGCTGGACCCTGAGGGTCGCACCATCACCCTGGAGCGCCGCGCCGAGGGCGGCACGCAGGTGCTGAAGTCGCAGCTGCCGTGCCTCATCGCCATGCTGGAAGGCACCAACGAGGTGCGCCGCGGCACCATGGCCGACGCGCTCAGCGCCGCGCGCGCCGAGATCGTCAAGTGGAACGCCAAGGACGCCGGCGTCGAGGACCTCGGCAAGTGCGGCCTCAAGGGCTCGCCCACCATCGTCAAGCGCGTGTTCGCGCCCGCGGCCCGCTCCGAGAAGGCGAAGGTGATCGAGGCGCCCGAGGGCGGCAGCCTCGCCGACGCGCTGATCGCGGACGTGTTCGCGCGCCAGCCCCATCTCGAAGCCGACCTCACCGCGCTGGCGCGCGGTTTCTGAACGCCCAAGGACGCCGGAAAGAGAAAGCCGACCATCATGAGCGAGCCGAAGAAGCCCCAGGCCCCCGCCGCAGGCGGGCGGGCCTCCACCAAGAAGGAGCTGCCCGAGCACTTCAAGGCGTACAAGCACGTCTGGGTGTTCATCGAGCAGGAGCGCGGCCAGGTCCATCCGGTCTCGTGGGAGCTGATGGGCGAGGGGCGCAAGCTCGCCGACAAGCTGAACGTGGAACTCGCCGCCGTGGTCCTCGGCGCGGAGGGCGAGACGGTGCGCCACGCGGTGGCGGAGGCCTTCTGCTACGGCGCAGACCTCGTCTATGTGGGCGCCGACGCGGTGCTCGCGGACTACCGCAACGAGGCCTACACGGCGGCGATGACGGACCTCGTCAACACCTACAAGCCGGAGATCCTGCTGCTCGGCGCAACCACGCTCGGGCGCGACCTCGCCGGCGCGGTGGCCACCACGTTGCTCACCGGCCTCACCGCGGATTCCACCGAGCTGGACGTGGACGCGGACGGCTCGCTCGCCGCCACCCGCCCGACCTTCGGCGGGTCGCTCCTGTGCACCATCTACACGCTCAACTACCGTCCGCAGATGGCGACTGTCCGCCCGCGCGTGATGGCCATGCCGGAGCGGGTGGAAAAGCCGATCGGCCGGGTGGTGGAGCACGCCCTGCAGATCAGGGAAGCCGACATCGTCACCAAGATCCTGAGCTTCCTCCCGGACCGGGATTCCAACAAGTCGAACCTCGCTTATGCCGACGTGGTGGTGGCGGGCGGCATGGGGCTCGGCTCGCCGGAGAACTTCCAGCTGGTGCGCCAGCTCGCCGCCGCCATGGGCGCCGAGTACGGCTGCTCGCGGCCGCTGGTGCAGAAGGGCTGGGTCACCTCCGACCGGCAGATCGGGCAGACCGGCAAGACCATCCGCCCGCGGCTCTACATCGCCGCCGGAATATCAGGCGCGATCCAGCACCGGGTGGGGGTGGAGGGCGCCGACCTGATCGTCGCCATCAACACCGACAAGAACGCGCCGATCATGGACTTCGCCCATGTGGCCGTCGTCACCGACGCGATCCGCTTCCTGCCCATGCTGACCGACGCCTTCAAGCGGCGCCTGTCGGCCCATTCCCGCGACAAGATGGCGAGCTGAGGAGGACTTGAGATGATCGACGAGAAGTTCGACGCGATCGTCGTGGGCGCCGGCATGGCCGGCAATGGGGCCGCCTACACGCTGGCGAAGCGCGGCCTGAAGGTGCTGCAGCTGGAGCGCGGCGAGTATTCCGGCTCCAAGAACGTGCAGGGCGCGATCCTCTACTCCGACATGCTGGAGAAGATCATCCCCGACTTCCGCGAGGATGCGCCGCTGGAGCGGCACCTCGTCGAGCAGCGCTTCTGGATGATGGACGACAGGTCGCACGTGGGCCTGCACTACCGCTCGGAAGACTTCAACGAAGAGGCGCCGAACCGCTACACCATCATCCGCGCCCAGTTCGACAAGTGGTTCTCCGGCAAGGTGCGCGAAGCCGGTGCCCTGGTGGTGTGCGAGACCACCGTGACCGAGCTGGTGCAGGACGCCTACGGCAAGGTGATCGGGGTGAAGACGGACCGCGGCGGCGGCCAGATCCATGCCGACGTGGTGGTGCTGGCGGAGGGGGTGAGCGGCCTGCTCGGCACGAGAGCCGGCCTGCGCAAGATCCCGAAGCCCACCGATGTCGCTTTGGCGGTGAAGGAGATGCACTTCCTGCCGCAGGAGACCATCGAGGACCGCTTCCTCCTGAAGGGCGACGAGGGCGTGGTCATCGAGGCCGCCGGCACCATCTCGGAGGGGATGACCGGCATGGGCTTCATCTACACCAACAAGGAATGCATCTCGCTCGGCATCGGCTGCCTGGTGTCGGACTTCCAGAAGACCGGCCGGTCGCCCTACCAGCTCCTGGAGACGTTCAAGCAGCACCCCTCGGTGGCGCCGCTGATCGCCGGCTCGGAGGTGAAGGAATATGCCGCCCACCTCATCCCCGAGGGCGGCTACAAGGCGATCCCGCAATTGTTCGGCGACGGATGGGTGGTGGTGGGCGACGCGGCCCAGCTCAACAACGCCATCCACCGCGAGGGCTCGAACCTCGCCATGACCTCGGGCCGCATCGCCGCCGAGGCGATCTTCCAGGTGAAGTCGCGCAAGGAGCCGATGACGGCGCAGAACCTCTCGCTCTACAAGACCCTGCTGGAGCAGAGCTTCATCATCAAGGACCTGAAGAAGTACAAGGATATGCCGCAGTTGCTGCACATCCAGTCCCAGAACTTCTTCCTCACCTATCCCCAGCTCGTGTCGAAGGCGATGCAGAACTTCGTCCGCGTGGACGGCACGCCGAAGATCGAGAAGGAGAAGATGACCCTGAAGTCGTTCACCTCGGCGCGGTCGTGGGCGGGCCTGTTCGGCGACGCCTTCCGCCTCGCCCGCGCGTGGCGCTGAACCCCATCAACCGGAGGACATGACATGGCCACCGCCGATCCCGCGGTCCGCGTCGAGGACAAGCTGTTCCAGAACCGCTATCTGGTGGATGCGGGGCGCTGCCACATCAAGGTGCGGCCCCACACCACGCCCACCCCGGCGCTGAAGGCGCTGCTCACCGCCTGCCCGGCGCGCTGCTACGAGCTGAACGCCAACGGCCAGGTGGAGATCGCCGCCGACGGCTGCGTAGAATGCGGCACCTGCCGCATCATCGGCGAGCCCTCGGGCGACATCGAGTGGAACTATCCGCGCGGCGGCTACGGGGTGCTGTTCAAGTTCGGCTGAGGCCGCGCGGCAGGGCGACCGCCCCCGGGACCGGCCGCCCGCGTGCCCTCCGGTCAGGCCGGAGGGCGTTGGGAGAAAAGCCGGCGGAGCGGAGACCGGGGGCGAAGTCCCCTTATTCCGGCGCCACCATCTCCTTCAGCCGGAAGCGGATGATCTTGCCGGAGCCGGTGCGCGGGATCTCGCTCACCTGGTGCACCACGTGGGGCACCTTGTAGGACGACAGGCGCTGGCGGCAGTGCGCCATGAGCGCCTCCACGTCGAAGGCGGCGCTGCGCGGCACCACATAGAGCGCCGGCACCTCGCCGAGCTGGGGATGGGCGACGCCCGCAACCGCGCAGTCCAGCACCTCGGCGAACGTGAGCACCGCCTCCTCGATCTCCGCCGGGGCGATGTTCTGCCCGCCGCGGATGATGAGTTCCTTCAGGCGCCCGGTGATGGTGACGAAGCCGTTGCGGTCCGCACGTGCGAGATCGCCGGTGTGGTACCAGCCGTTGCGCAGCGCCTTGTCCGTCTCCTCCGGCTTGTTGTGGTAGCCGAGCATGACGTTCGGCCCGCGCACGATCAGCTCGCCCTCCTGGCCGGCGTCGAGGTCCTTCAGGCTCGACGGGTCGACGATGCGCAGCGCCACGCCCGGCAGCGGCAGGCCGCACGAGCCCATGACGCGGGCGCTGTCGGCGGCGTTCATCGTCACCATGGTGGACGTCTCGGTGATGCCGTAGCCGTCGAGCAGCGGCACCTTGAACGCGGCCTCGAAGGTGGAGTTCAGCGTCGCCGGCATGATCGCGCCGGCCGACATGCAGACCCTGATGCCGGCAAGGTCGGTCCGGCCTTCGGCGAGGCCGGCCTCCATCAGATAGTGGAACATGGTGGGCACGCCGGGAAACACGGTGAATTCGCCGGTGTCCAGCAGCCGCAGCGCCTCGCGGGTGGAATACTTCTCCATGATGTACTCGCTCGCCCCGGTGGCGAGGATCGAGAGCACGGAGAGGTTCAGCGCATAGGAATGGAACAGCGGCAGCGGCGAGAGGACGTTGTCCTTCTCGCTCAGGCCCATGACGGAGGCCCAGGCCGATGCGGTGACCCACAGCATGGAGCGGCAGGTGAGCAGCACGCCCTTCGCCCGGCCGGTGGTGCCGGACGTGTAGATGATGAAGGACGCGGCATCGATGTCGTCCGGATCGCGCGGCGGAGCGGGCGGCACGGTGGTCGCCAGCGCCTCGAAGCCGCGCGGATCGCCCGCCGGCGCATCCGCCAGGATGATGCCGGCGACGCTCGGCGCGTCCGCCCTGAGGCCCTCGATCAGTTCCGCCTTCGCCGCCGAGGTGACGACGATGCGGCAGGCCGCATCCGAGAGCCGGTAGGAGACCTCGCCCGGCGCCGCCTCGGCGCTGATCGGCACGGCGACGCCGCCGGCCCGCACGACGGCGAGAAGCGCCTCCACCCAAGCGACCGAGTTGGCGAGGTAGATGGCGACGCGCTCGCCCTCCCCCACCCCGAGCGCGGCGAGATGGCCGGCGAGGTTCGCGGTGCGCCGGTCGAGATCGGCGTACGTGACCGCGCGGGCGGCATCCCGGAATGCCACCTTGCCGCCGCGCGCGGCGGCGTGGCGCTTCAGAAGCTCCGGAACGGGAGCGATGAGTTCCGCCTTGAGCATGCAACCTCCCCGAATGTTCGCCGGCGTTCGCCGCGCGGCCGGCCTCAGAGCATCGAGAAGCCGCCCGAGATGCTGATGACCTGCCCGGTGATCCACGAGCCCTTGGGCGAGGCGAGCAGCGCCACGGTGGGAGCGATGTCCTCCGGCTGACCGAGGCGGCGCAGCGGATAGAACTTGGTCAGCTTGTCGCGGTTCGCCTCGACCCAGGAGCGGTCGTGGGCGGTCTCGATCAGGCCGAGCGAAATGGTGTTGGCGGTGACGCCCGAGCGGCCCATCTCGCGCGCCAGCGACTTCATGAGCGCGATCACGCCGGCGCGCGCGGCGGCGACGATGGAGAGGCCGGATTCGCCGACGCGCGAGCTGTCGCCCACCACGGCGATGAGGCGCCCGTCGCCGCCCTTCTCCAGATGCGGGGCGGCGGCGTGGGCGAGGTGGATGGCGCCGTAGAGGCAGGTGTCGATCTGCGCCTTCCACTCCTTCTCGGTGGTGTCGGTGAACTTCTGGCGGATGGCGAGGCCGGCATTGTTGACGACGATGTTCAGCCCGCCCAGCTCGGCGACGATGGCGTCCACCATCGCCTTCACCGCGCCGAAGTCGGCGACGTCCGCCTTGTAGGCCTTGGCTTCGCCGCCCTTGGCGCGGATCTCGTCCACCACCGCCTGCGCCTCCTCGGCGGACTTGCGATAGTTCACCGCCACGCTCGCGCCCTCGGCGGCGAGCGCCAGGCAGATCTCGCGGCCAACATCGCGCCCGCCGCCGGTGACCAGCGCCACTTTGCCCTTCAGGTTCAGGTCCATCGTCGTCTTGCCTCGTTCTCGATTGGCGGGGCGGCCGCGCGGCGGCCGGGTGTCATTGATAGGCGTCGGCGCCCTTGCGCAGGCTCTGCCACTGGGCATCGTCGTGCCCGCACAGGACGACCGCGCCCGCCGCCTCGATCTTCCGAATCTCGGCGATGGTCTTCACGTGGGCGTCCACATTCCATGTATTCTTCGGCACCACGTCTCGATCGAGCGCGGAGCGCAGGCTCACGGCGTCGGAAGCGAGCAGGAAGGCGCCATCTCGGTCCAGCGTCACCAGCGCGCCGGTCAGACCCGGCGTGTGGCCCGGCAGCGGCACGAGGGTGATACGGCCGTCGCCGAACAGGTCCCGCTCGCCCTCGATGAGCTCCAGCGGATTGGGCTGGTCCCAGTCCACCGGCAGATAGCCCGAGGCGACCGCGTTCTCGGCCCTCGCGGCGGCCAGCTCCAGCGCGCTCACCACCACGGTCGCCTTGCGGAACAGGCCGTTGCAGCCGCAATGGTCGGGGTGGAAGTGCGAGCACACCACCACGTCGATGTCGTCGGGCTCAAGGCCGACACACTTCAGTTGCGAGGCCGCATTGTCGCCCGCCCCCATGATCGGCGCCATCGCGCGCGCGACGCCGCCCCAGCGCGCTTCCGCGTCGCTCACCACAGAGGGGTGGCAGCCGGTGTCGAACATCACGTTGCCCTGCGGGTGGCGCAGCAGGAAGCAGGAGACCGGCAGCTCGATCATCTCGCTGCGGTCCGCGCTCGGCTCGTAGACGTGCTTCTTCATGCGCAGCCGGCCGCCGGACAGGACATGCATCTTCATGACGTTCTCCCTGCCGTGCGCGCTCAGCGGCCCATGAAGCGCGGCGGGCGCTTCTCGGCGAAGGCCGTGCGGCCCTCCTGGTAGTCGTCGCTGCTGGAGGCGGCGTCGATCAGGCGCTGCGCCTCGGCCACGTCGAGCGCGCCCTCGCCCATGGCGAGGCCATCGAGGATGTATTTCGCGCCCGAGACCGAGAGCGGCGCGTTCTGCGCGATCCGGCCGGCGAACTCCAAAGCCGAGGCCATGGGATCGACCGCGAGATCCTGCGCGAAGCCGATGCGCACCGCGCGCTCGGCATCGATCCGGTCGGCGGTGAAGAGGATGCGCTTGGCCTCGGTGAGGCCCACCAGCGACAGCAGGCGCTGGGTGCTGCGCACGCCGTAGATGATGGAGAGCCGCGCCGCCGGGATGCCGAACATCGCCGAGGGGCCGGCGAAGCGGAAGTCGCACGACATGGACAGGTGGCAGCCGCCGCCGAGGCAATAGCCCTCCACCACGGCGATGGTGGGCTTGCCGGCGGCCTGGATGGCATCGGACGAGGCGTCCACCGCCACCTCATAGGCGACCGACTGCTCCACCGTATGGCGCACGGCACCGAACTCGGAGATGTCCGCGCCAACAGAGAAGTTGCCGCCGGCCCCGGTGAGGATGATCGCCCGCACCTCGGGATCGGCCCCGAGCTCGCCGAAGATGCGCGCGATGCCCTGCCACATGGCGAGCGTCATGGGATTGCGCAGCTGCGGCCGGTTCAGCGTGACGGTGGCGATGTGATCGGCGACGGCAACCTCGATATCCGACACAACGTTCCTCCTTCGCTGGGCGCCGCCGGAAGCGACGGGCGCAGGTGCAGATCCACCGGCCCGCCTGGCGCGCATGCGCCCCTGCACCGGCTTCTTTCGCGCTCCGCGCCAAGCCTGCGCGAAAGGCGTCGCCGCACCCTCGATTATGACTTGCATTAATAGACTGAAAATGATTTTGTCAATGGCGCAGCGCCGGAACGCTCAAGGGCTTTTCCAGGATTTCCAAGCCTTTCAGCGCGGCGTGCCCCCATCCCCGGGCAGAGTCTGATCGCGCCCGCGCGCGCGCCGGACGCCACGCGCAGAGCCGATCTTGAGACTGCTCCTCCCGAGCATGCCCGCCTCCCGGCGGGCTTTTTTTTGCGCTCCGCTCAAGGCCCGCCGTCCAGCGCCGGCTCCTCGATGCGCTCCCGGTTGGCACCGAACGGGGCCGGGTCGTAGTTCAGCCGGTAGCGCATGGCGTGCGCCTCCACCGGCTGGCGGCACTGGTCGCAGATGACGGTCGCCGTGAAGTCGTGGCCGCAGTCGAGATGGGTCAGGATCAGCGGCGGCTCGCCGCCCGACAGCCACCGGTCGCCCCAGGCCTGCATGGCGATGAAGGCGCCGTAGATGTCCTTGCCCATGTCGGTGAGGCGGTACTCGAACCGCTCCGGCTGGCCCTGGTACCTGCGCCGCTCGAACATGCCCCGGGCGACGAGCCGCGCGAGCCGGTCGGTGAGGATGTTCGGAGCAATCCGCAGTTCGGTCTGCAGCGCGTCGAACCGGCGCACGCCGAAGAAGGCCTCGCGCAGGATGAGGAAGGTCCAGCGGTCGCCGACGATCTCCAGCGTGCGCGACACCGAACTCGGCCGCCCCCGGGAGAAGCTCGCCGATTCGGCGGTGCGCCGCGACCTTTTCTCGACGCCCACGGGCGTGCGGCCGGCGCCGGGCCCGTCGCGGTAGCGCACGCGCGTGGCACTGGCCGGTTCCAGGCAATGGGAGCAGGCCACATAGGGCCGGCATTCGTGGCCGCAGGTGGCGTGCACGAGCCGCAGCGGCGGGCCGTCCGGCCCCGAGAGCCAGCGGTCGCCGAACGCGATCATGGCCATGAAGCTCGGATAAAGGTCCATGCCGCAGCGGGTGAGATGGTACTCGACCCGGCTCGACGTCGCGGAATAGTGCACCTGCCGGAAGATTCCGCGCTGGGTCAGGCGCTTCAGGCGCTCGGCGAGGGTCGCGCGCGGCAGGCCGAGCGCGGCGCGGAACTCCTCGAAGCGCCGCGCGCCGAAGAAGGCCTCGCGGATGACGAGGAAGCTCCAGACGTCGGAAAGAATGGACAGCGTGCGGCCGACCGAGCAATTGCGCTCGAACGCCTGAAGCGCGCCGCGCACCTTCGGCTCTGCCTTCCTGGCCCCGGCCTTCTTTGTCCCGCCTAGCTTCGGCGTGCCCGATCCGGCTGCGCTGGGTTCGGCAGCGCCTTTGCCCACCGCGGCCGTCTTGGCACCGGACGCCGCAATGGCCTTCTTCGGCCGCGCGGGCGGTTCGGCTCCAAGGCCGTCGGGCTGGCGCGCGCGCTTGTGCGTGGACATTCGGCTCCCGACCCAGTGGCGAATTCGGTTCACTTATACAATGAACCCGCCGCGCGCCGCACTGTCGAGCGAAGATTGTCCGGTGGACCGGTCGCTACCTCAATGGGCGTAGATCACCCCCGGCAGCCACAGCGCCAGTTGCGGGAACGCCCACAACAGCCCCAGGCAGACGATCTGGAGGCCCACGAACGGAATGATGCCGCGATAGATGTCGGAGGTCTTCAGCTCCGGCGGCGCCACCCCGCGCAGGAAGAACAGCGAGAAGCCGAACGGCGGGGTGAGGTAGCTGGTCTGCAGGTTCACCGCCAGCATGATGGAGAGCCACACCGGGTCCACGTCCATGTGCAGGAGGATGGGCGCGGCGATGGGCACCACGATGAACAGGATCTCGAACGTGTCGAGGAACATGCCCAGCACGAACACGATCGCCATCACCACCAGCACCGCCCCGTCGGCGCCGCCGGGCATGGCGCGCAGGAACTCGCCCACCACCTCCTCGCCGCCGAGGCGGGTGAACACCAGCGAGAACACCGTCGCCCCGAGGAAGATGACGAACACCATGACGGTGAGGATCAGCGACTGGCGCGAGACCTGCGTCGCCACGTCGACGAGACGCGCGCGGGTGTCCGGCCGCGACAGCGCGAAGGCGGAGGCAACGACGAGCGCCACCAGCGAGCCCGTGAGCACCCCCGCCGCGCCGGCGAGGAGCGCGAGCATCACGAGGCCGAGGATCATCGCCGTCCACCACCAGAACAGCGCGCGATCGACCTGGGCGCCGAAGCGCGGCGCCAGCGCCTCGCCGACGATGCGCACCACGGTGAGCAGCACCGCGCCCATGGCGCCCACCGAGGCCGCCTCGGTCGGCGTCGCGACGCCGGCGATGATGGAGCCGAGCACGGCGATGATCAGCAGCAGGGTCGGCGCCAGCGCCACCACCACGCGCTGCCCGAGCCCGGGCGAGCGGTGCGTAACCATTGCGGGGCACGAGGCCGGCCGGAAGATGATGTGGCCGATCACCCACAGCGTGTAGAGGCCGGACAGGACGAGGCCGGGAATGAAGGCGGCCGCGAACAGGTCCCCCACCGAGAGCGTCTGCGGCACGAAATTGCCCTTGGCGAGCTGCACCTGGCTGTTGGCCGTCTGCATGATGACGGCGAGGAACACCAGCACCGTTGAGGGCGGGATGATCTGCGCCAGCGAGCCGGTGGCGCAGATGAGCCCCGAAGCGAGGCGCTTGTCGTAGCCGACGCGCATCATGGCCGGCAGCGAGATCAGCGCCATGGTGGTCACGGTGGCGCCGACGATGCCGGTGGAGGCGGCGAGCAGCGAGCCGACGAGGATCACGGAAAGGCCGAGCCCGCCGCGCATGCGCCCGAACACTTCGCCGAGCGTCTTCAAGAGGTCCTCGGCGATGCCCGAGCGCTCCAGCATCACTCCCATGAGGATGAAGAGCGGCACCGCGATCAGCACGTCATTGTTGAGGATGCCCCAGTAGCGCAGCGGCAGCGCGTTGAAGTAGCTCAGGTCGAAGGCGCCGGCATAGTGGCCCAGAAGGCCGAAGCCGAAGCCCACGCCGGCCAGCGAGAACACCACCGGATAGCCGAGCGCGAGCACCGCCACCACGGCGAGGAACATGAGGACGCTGAGCGCTTCGCCCGCGAGCAGAGGCGTAATCATGGCGCATCCGGGAGCGCGGGCACGACAGCGTGCGACGGCTGGTGGCAGAGGAGGACGGCGAGAGCGCGCGCGATGATGGCAACGCCCTGGAGGCCGACGGTGAGGACGAAGAACAGCAGCGTGCTCTTCAGCAGCCACAGGGCCCGAAGCCCGTTCTCCCACTGCGAGGCCTCGTTCATCACGTAGGAGGTGTGGAAGAAGGACCATCCCGACACCGCCATCATGGCCAGGAAGGGCGCCATGAGGAACAGCGTGCCGAACAGCTCCACCAGCGCCTTGCCGCGCGGGCCGAAACGCGCATAGAGCAGGTCCACCCGCACGAAGCCGCCCTTCATGAGCACGTAGCCCGCGCCCAGGGTGATGGCAGCCACATGGGTCCAGGCATAAAGCTCCTGGAGCCAGATCTCGCCGACATGGAACACGTAGCGCAGATAGACCGTGGCGAAGCACACCACCACGGTGGCGAAGGTGAACCACGCCACGACGCGGCCCACCGCCTCCGTGAAGCGGTCGATGCCGGAGGCCGCGGCCTCCAGCATCGCGCCCAGGTCCGAGCCCCCGCGCTCAGACATAGGGGAAGCCGAGGCCGCGGGCGTTGCCGAGGGCGCGGTCGGAATAGTCCGACAGGTTGATCATGGTGCGGCGGGCGGAGAAGTAGGCGTCCCAGATCTTCTGGCCGAGCGGGTCGAGCTTGCCGCGCTCCTCCTTCAGCACCTCGCCGGCCGCGGTGCCGAGGGCGACCAGCACCTCGTCGGGCAGCTTGCGCGCCTCGACGCCGTGCTTCTCGGTGAGCGCCTTGAGCGCCTGCGCGTTGATCCAGTTGTACTCGGCCAGCATGTCCTGGTGCCCGGCCTGGCACGCCACCGTCACCACCTCCTGGAGGGTGGGCGAGAGCGCGTCGTACTTGGCCTTGGAGATGATGACCTGCTGGATCGCCCCCGGCTTCTGCACGCCCGGCCAGTAGTAATACTTGCACACCTGCTGGAAGCCGAGCGCCATGTCGTTGGCCGGGCCGGTGAAGTCGGTGGCGTCGAGCGCGCCGGACTGGAGCGCGGCGAAGATGTCGCCCGGCGCGAGGATGGTGGGCACCATGCCGACGCGGCGGATCATCTCCGCCCCGAGGCCGGGCATGCGCATCTTCAGGCCCTTGAGGTCGGCGACCGAGGTGATGGGCTTCTTGAACCAGCCGAAGGGCGGGGTGTCGATGTTGCCGATGGCGAAGGACTTCAGCCCGTATTGCGCGGACAGCTCGTCCCACAATTGCTGGCCGCCGCCGTGGTAGAGCCACGCCACGTGCTCCACATAGGCCATGCCGAACGGCACGGTGAAGAAGTAGCCGAAGGCGCGGTTCTTGCCGAGATGGAAGCCGGGCGTGTCGTGGCCCATCTCGGCGGTGCCGTTCTGGACCGCGTCGAAGGTCTGGAGGCCGGGCACCAGCTCGCCCGCGGCGAACACCTTCACCGCCAGCTTGCCGTCCGACATCTTGGTGATGCGCTGGGCGAGCCGCTCGGCGCCGGTGCCGAGGCCCGGCAGGTTCTTCGGCCAGGCGGTGACCATGCGCCACTCGATGCGGCCCTGCGAAATGGCCGGAGCGGGGAAAGCGGCGGCTCCCGCGGCACCGGCGGCAAGGCCGGCCACGATCTTGCGGCGGTCGATGGGCTTCGACATGGGGTGCTCCTGAAGAGGCGGGCGAAGGGAAAGGCGGCGTCGGGACGGGCGCGGCGGCCGCGCGTCAGGCGGCGGACGCCTTGGCGGCCAGCGGCTCGATGTAGTGGACCTCGCCGGTCTTCACTTCGGTGATGGCGAAGGTCTCGAAATATTCGATCTCGGGATACATCCCGTAGCGGGCGACGATCCCGTCGAGCCAGGGGCCCTGATAGAAGGCCTTGGCGTCGGCGATGCTCTCCCAGAGATAGACGCCGCCCGCGCTGCCGGTCTCGTTCCAGATGAAGTGCTTGCGCAGCAGGCCCTTCACCTCGCCGAAGCCGGGGGCAATCTTGTGGAAATGGGCGATGCAGTCGGCCCGCGTGATGGCGGCGGGAAGCTGATAGCGGACGATGGCGGTGATCATGCAAGGACCTCTCGGCGCGGCGGCTGGGCCGACCCCGAGGGTTTTGCAGGGAGCATGCCAAATCGTATAATATTTAGATCTCCGGAGGCAGACAGCCTCTCCACAATGTCAGAAATTATATAAAAATCAGCATGATAAACGCGATCCCGGATTTCATCCCCGCATCGCGCATCACATGATATTATACGATCTACCGATGACGGCAGGAGGAAGCAGGGTGTCCGCCGATGCAGCCGGGTTGAGCAAGGCGCCCAAAAAACAGGCGCGGCAGGCGGCGGTGCTGGATGCGCTGCGCAAGGACATCCTGGACGGCCTGATCCCGCCCGGCGCGCCTCTGCGCCAGGACGATCTGGCGGCGGCGCACCATGTCAGCAAGATCCCGGTGCGCGAGGCGCTGCTGCATCTCGTCGCCGAGGGCCTGGTGCACCTGGAGCCCAACCGCGGCTTCACCGTCGCCGCCTTGGGCGCTCAGGACGCCGAGGAACTGCTCGACATGCGGGCGGTTCTCGAATGCCACATGCTGCGCCTCGCCATCCCGCACATGAGCGACGCGGACATCGGCATCGCGACGCGCATCGTCGAGGAGGCCGAGGCCGTCGAGGAGCTGGGGCGCTGGAGCCAGCTGAACTTCGCCTTTCATGCGGCAATCTCGGCTCCGGCCAAACGCCACCGCCTCGCGGGGCTCATCCGCCAGGTCTCGAACCCGACCGACGCCTATGTGCGCGTGCTCCTGACCAACGCCAATTATCGCGGCCAGGCGGAGCGCGAGCACCGCGCCATCCTCTCCGCCTGCGCCGTGCGCAATGCCGAGGCGGCGACCGCGCTGCTGGACCAGCACATCCGCCAGACCGGTGTTCTGCTGGCGGACGTGTTCGCGGGAAAGACCGCCTCGTCCGCGGCTCCGCACGACCGCCCCCTTGCCGCCGCCGACGGGCCGAAGTCGCCCCGCCGCCGCTGAACGCCGCCGGGGTCCGGCCGCGCGCGCCTACGACTGCGGCGGCGCCTCGGGAGGTACTGCGTCAGGCGCGGCCGCAGGCGATGGATCGCCGTTGACCGCGGCGCGGGTGCGCAGTGCCACCCGCTCGATCGCCTCGGCAAGACGCGGGCGCGTCACCGCCGTCAGCCGGTCGATGCCGAGCAGCCGCGCCAGCGCCACCGGCGGGTCGGGCTCTTCCAGGATGTGGCGGTTGCGGTCCACCACATAGGCCAGTTCGGCGAGGGGGATCTCGGCGACGGCGCGGCGCGAGGCCTCCCCGGACGGCGCGCGATAGGCGACGAGGTCGCGCACCGAGCCGGCGCGCCACAGGAAGTCGCCGCTGCTCTCGGCGGTGCGCTCGACCGTGTCGAGGCAATGGGTGATCCTCGCCTTGATGCGCGGGCCGGTGCGCAGCCAGCCATGGACACGGGCGATGCGCTGGGCCAGGACGTCCTCGCGCACCGGTGCCTCGCAGTCGAGCACGGTCTCGATCATGGCGGCCAGGGTGGGCCCGTAGCTTTTCTCGAAGAACTGGTCGGGCCGCGCGGTGAAGGCGGAGAGGTCGGCCGTCAGGTAGCGCGGGCCGCTCTCGGCTGCGCCGCGCTCTGCGAACAGCGGCCCGTCGTGCCGCGCGGCAGCGTCCGGCGCCGGGCGGGTCGGCGGCCCCTGCCCCACCCTTTCCTCCGGCTCCGGCGGAGCTTCGGGCTCCTCTGCGGGCTCCGGCGTCTCGGCCACCTCGTCGGCGACGGGATCGACCGCCGCACCGAGGTCCCAGTGCGCCGCCGCCGTCGCCGGCTCGGGCACGCCGGCGGCAAGCAGCGCCTTGAGCGCCTCGTCCACGGTCGTCAGCGCTCCGTCCGCGTCGCGCCACCAGTCGGTGGACCACACCCGCAGGATCTTCCAGCCGAGCCCGCGCAGCACCTCCTCGCGCACCTTGTCGCGGTCGCGGGCGGTGGCGGAGCGGTGATAGGTGGCGCCGTCGCACTCGATGCCGGCGAGGTAGAGCCCCGGCTTTTCCGGATGCTGCACGGCAAGGTCGATGCGGAAGGCGGAAACGCCCACCTGCGTCGCCACCTTCCACCCGCGCGTGGCGAGCGCGATCGCCACCGCCTCCTCGAACGGGGATTCGGCGGCGCCCACCGAGCCACGGTCGGGCGCCGCCAGCGCCGCCGGTCCGCGCGCGGCATAGTCCAGGAACGCCTTCAGGTGCCGCACGCCGGGCTTGCCGGTGCGCGAGAGGTCGAGGTGCTCCGCCTCGGTGCCGGAGAACACCAGCATTTCCTGCCGGGCGCGCGTGATGGCGACGTTGAGGCGCCGCTCGCCGCCGTCGCGGTTGAGGGCGCCGAAGTTCATGCGCCGCACCCCGGCGGCGTCCTTGGTGTAGGTGATCGAGAACAGGATCACGTCGCGCTCGTCGCCCTGCACGTTCTCCAGGTTCTTGACGATGGTGGGCTCGAAGCGGTCCTCGGAGAAGAACCATTCCAGCGCGGGGTCGTCGCGCCGCGCCTTGTCGAGCAGGTCCTGGATCAGCGCCTGCTGCGGCAGGTTGAAGGTGATGATGCCGAGCGTCGGGCGCGCCCGTTCCGGCTGTTCGAGCGCGGCGCGCATGCGCGCCACCGCCTCGTCCGCCACCGCGCGGGCTTCCAGAGGATTGGTTCGGCCGCCGCCCTGCCCGCTCAGATAGACGCCTTCGGGCACGCGCCTCAGCCGCACCGCCCGCCCGTCCGCCTCGGGCGCGGGGAAGGTCACGAGCCGGTTGCCGTAATAAGCGGCGTTGGAGAAGGCGATCAGGCTCTCGTCGCGGCTGCGGTAGTGCCAGGAGAGATAGCGCACCGGCAGGCCGCTGGTGCGCGCCTCGTCGAGGATGCTTTCGAGGTCCTTCTGGTGGTCCTCGATCTCCTCGTCGTCCTCCTCGTTGCGGCCGAAGAAATTGGTGGGCGGCAATTGCTTAGGATCGCCCACGATCACCGTCTGGCGCGCCCGCGCGATGGCGCCCACCGCGTCCCAGGTGGTGATCTGCGAGGCCTCGTCGAAGATCACCACGTCGAACAAGGGATGCGCCGGCGGCAGATACTGGGCGATGGAGAGCGGCGACATGAGCAGGCACGGCGCGAGCTTGGGGAAGCTCTGCGGCATGGCGGCGATCATCTCGCGGATCGACTTGCTCGGCCGCTGGAGCGCCATCTGGTGGTTCAGCAGGCCGAGCTCGGAATTGCGCGGCACGCCGTGCGCCGGCGGCAGCCCATGGGCGATGCGGTGGCGCACGCGTGCGCTCGCCTGCCCGCGCACGAAATCGTCCAGGGCGCGGAAGTCGCCGATGGCATGCTCGTGCCGGAAGCGGCGGAAGTCGCGCAGCGCCGGCGTCGCGTCGAGCGCCAGGGGTGCCCACCAGCGGGCATAAGCGAGGCGGAAGGCCGAGCCCATGAAGCCCGGCGCCAGCAGCCCCTGCTCCAGCGCCTCCACCAGCGGGCCGATCCCGGCCTCGGTGGCGCGGTGCTTCACCGCGCACCAGCTGCTCCAGTCGGCGAGCGCGGTCTGGGCCGCCGCGATCTCCTCCATGGCGCCGGCGAGTTCGCCGAGCGATCCCGCGCCGATGATGGCGGCCGGATCGCAGCCCGCCGCCGCGGTGAAGCCGCGCCCGGCCACGGCGAACGCATCCATGGCGGCGCGCAGCGCGCCGGCCGCCGGGCGCACGCGGTAGCGGTCCTCGCCTGCCATGGCGACAGGCGCGAAGGCGTCGATCGCCTCCTGCGCCTCCTCGTCATCGAGCGGCAGCTCGGAGAAGGCCCGGCGCAGCTCCGCGCAGCGCGCAAGGTGCGCGGTCATGGCAGGGATGTCGCTGTCAATGCCGGCAAAGCCGAGCTTGCCGCCCGCGAGCGGGTTCGCGGCGATCTGGTCGAGGTGGCCCTTGAGGCGCCGCAGCAGCGGCAGCACCTCCTGCGGGTCGGGCTTGCCGGACACCGCATAGGTGGCGATGAGGTTGCGCACCTTGGCGAGCCGGGTGACGCGCAGCGGCCAGGCGGACGCGGCTGCGGCGCGCCAGTCGCGCTCCAGGTCGTCGAGCGGGATGCGCGCGATCTCCTCGCGGGCGAACTGGCCGACCAGCCGGGCTTCCGCCCCCTTCGCCCCGGACAGGCTCTCGCCGAGCGCATGCAGCGCCGGGGCGAGGGCATCGAAATCGGGATCGAACACCACCGCATGATCGGCCGCCGCGCAGGCCTCCAGCGCCACTGCGAAGGCCTCGAACCGCTCGATTTCCGGCAGGCCGGCATCCGGCCGCGCGGGCAGGCCGAGCGCCTCCAGGAAGCCGTCGAAGGCGGCCGCGAGCCCGCCCGCCGCCGCCCCGAGGCCTGAGGCGGCGCCGAGCAGGTCGCGCTGCCAGGTGCCGGACCACTGCTCCACATCCACGAAGCGCAGCGCCGGCCTTGTGCCGACGGCGGCGAAGGTGCGCCCCGCCTCCTCGGCCAGTTCCTCCAGCGCCTGGCGCGCCGCGGCGTCGAGGGCGTCGGCGGCCGGAAAGGACAGCGCCGGCACGTCGCGATCGACCCCGCGCAGCACGGTGCCCACCGCCTCGAAGGCGGACAGGCCGTTGCCGTGGGGCGCGTGCAGCGCCTCCACATAGGTGTTGAGCTCGTCGCGGCGGCGCTGCAGCTTGCCGTTGCCGACGATCCAGTCGCGGTCGTCCGCCGCGCCGCCCTCCTCCCACGCCGCCCTGAGCTGGCCGAGGAAGTGCCGGCGGTCGGTCTTGCTGGAATGCAGCTCCAGGCAGTGCGGGCCGAGGCCGTGCTCCTTGAGCCGCCGGTGCACCACGTTCAGCGCCGCCGCCTTCTCGGCCACGAACAGCACGCTTTTGCCCACCGCCAGGCAGTGGGCGATCATGTTGGCAATGGTCTGGCTCTTGCCGGTGCCGGGCGGCCCGACGATCACCATGTCGTGGCCGGCGGCGGCCATCACGCTTGCGACGATCTGCGAGGAATCCGCCGGCAGCAGACACACCACCTCGCGCGGGGCGAAGGTGCGGTCGAGATCGGCCGGCGCCGGGGCGGGCGCATCCACCTCCGGGAACGGGGCGTCCGGCGTGTCGATCAGATGCCGCACCAGCCGGTTCTCGCGCAGCTTCGCGGCCCGCTCGACGAGGTCCTTCCACATCAGATACTTGGCGAAGGAGAAGGTGGAGAGCGCGGTGTCGCTCGTCACCTCCAGGCCGGGCACCTCGCGCACCGCGGTGCGCACCTTCTCGATGAGGGCGGCGACGTCCACCCCCGTGCCGTCCTGCGGCAGCGGCTCTTCGAGCTGCGGCAGCGAGAGGGAGAACTCGCTCTCCAGGAACTTCAGCAGCGTCGCGTTGAAGCGCGGCTCGTCCTCGTGGAAGCGCAGGTTGAAGCGCGCGGACGCAGCGACGCGATCGAGCTTCACCGGCACCAGCAGGAGCGGCGCGCGATGGTCCTTGCCGCCGCGCCGCCAGCGCAGGAAGCCCACCGCCAGGAACAGCGTGTTGGTGCCGCCCTCCGAAAGGTCGTTCCTGGCGGCGCGGTGAAGCTCGATCAGCCGCGCTTCGAGCTGGTCCGGAGCGAGCGGCGCCGGCAGTTCGTCCCGCGCCAGCGCCTCGGCCGCGAAGCCGAGATGGATGTCGTGCCCGCGCATGTCGCGGAAGGTGCCGGGATCGCGCTCGCCGATCGGGTTCTGCTCCGGCAGCGAGACGATGCGGATGGTGGCGCCGGCGGCGAGCCGGTTCTCCAGGTGCGCCGCGTCGGTGCACAGGAACGGCACGGTGCGGCGGGTGTCCTTGAAGTTCAGCAGGCGGTTGGAGAGCGTGAGGTCGAGCAGCTTCTTCTGCCAGCGGGCGATGCGGCCCTCGGGCGTGGTGGGCTTCTCCTCCCCGCTCTGGGGCGGCGCGGGCGCGGGCTCCGGACCCGGCGGCGGGAGGATGATGAGCGGATCGCCGGGCTCCGGCTGCGGCTCCCCAGCCGTCTCCGGCTCCTTCGCGCGCTCCTCGTGGCTCGGCAGGGGCGTGATGCCGCCCTCGCGCAGGCGCTTCACGTCGATGGCGGCGCGGAACTCGCGTTCGCGGGCCTCGCCGAGGCGGGCCGCCACCGCCTCCTGCGCGCGGTCGATGGCGAGCACCGGCCTGCGCGTGACGCCGGTGGTCTCGAACACCATCATCTCGCCGGCGGCGATCGCCTTGCGCACCTCCATGGGGTCCGCCGTCACGGCGAGCGGCAGCGTGCGCGGCGAGAGCCAGACGCCGACCGCCGCGTGACCCTCGAACAGCAGCACCACGGGGTTCAGCCCCGCCGCCTCGAACGCCGCCGCGAACAGCAGCGTGCTGTCGAGGCAGGTGGCGAAGCCCTGCGCCTGCACCACGGAGGGCCGGCGGATCTTCTGGCCGCGCGCCTCGAAGCTCGCGGGCGGCTCGGCATAATGCAGCCCCATGGCGGCCCCGGCGGCGTAGATGGCCGCGGCCAGGATGCGCGCGCGGCGCGGATCGCCGCTCTGGTAGCCGTCCATGCCGGAGGGGATGCGGTTGCGCTCCAGCGCCTGCGAGGCGGTGCGCAGCAGCGCCGCCACCGCCGGATCGTTCGGCATGACGAAGGCGGGGAGCAATTGCGCCATGTCGGCGATGCCGCCCCATTCGTCCCGCGCCAGCAGCCGCACCGGCAGGCGGGCCTCGGTGAGGACCTCACCCTCCTTGCGCAAGACGAAGGCGACTTCGCCCCGCTCGGCCTCGTCGAGGCCCCGCAGGTAGTCGAGGTCGAAATGCACCAGCCGGTCGAACACGGTCTGCCGGTCGCCGGCGGCGAGCCGGTCGATCGCCCAGCTCTTCGGCCGCAGGAAGGGCGGCGTCGCGGTCATTTCCAGCCTCAGGCCGGCATGGACCTCGCTTGTCATGTTGGCGAGCGTCAGAGCGCGCAGCACAGGCACGGCGTTCTGGTAGGAGGCATAGGTGAAGCACGGCGCGACCTCGGCGAGGATCGCCACGGCTCCCGCCGCCGAGGCCCCTGCCATCGGGTCCAGCGCCGCCGCGTCGTCACCCTCGTCTGCCACGGGCGCCCCCCAAGTCCTAACCCAAAGATAGACCGCCGGAATTCCCCCTAGCAACCCTGCGGCACGGCTGCGGTCGGCCTCTCCCGGCGGGCAGCGAGGCGCTCGCGGGTCCCGTCATGCAGGGGGGTCCCGGCGTGGGGCGTTCAGCGGCCAATGCCGAAAGCCGCGCCCACCACCGCGGCGGCCTTGGCCCCGAACGGCATCCCTGCCGCGATCTCCTGCTCGAAATCGGCGAATGCAGCGTCGAGCCGCTGCCGCTCCCGCCCCTTGTCGGCCTCGGCGAGGAAGGAGCGCGCGATGCCGGTGTGGGCGAATGTCCTCAGCCGGCGGTACCCCAATCCCTGGTCGACAGCGGCGCGGAGATACTCGTTGGTGAGATCGATGCGCGAGACCCCCGCATCGTCGGTGGCGAGCGTCACCGGGACGCCGGCCGACAGATAGGTGTGGATCGGATGGGCGCGGCCGCGCACGCCGAGGATCACGTCGCTCGACGTGAGCGCCACCTCCACGGTGACGCCGCGCCGCGCCATCTCCGCCAGCAGGGCGTCCATGTCGCGCTCGAAGGCGATGGCGGTGCCGTGGCCGATGCGCCGCGCGCCGGCCACCTCCACCGCGGCGCGGATGTGGAAGTCGAGGTCGTCCGGCGGCACGAGGCCGAGCCACAGCTCGCCCGCATGGAGCGCCACCGGCACGTCCGCGCCGGCGAGAAAGCCGATCCACCCCATATGGGCGCGGTAGTCGCGCCGGGCGATCTGGAAGTCCTCCGGCCCCACATAATTGATGCCGGCGACCACGGACGGGAGCGCGCGCGCCAGCGCCACCGAGAGCGCGGTCTGCGCGAACACCTCGGCCGGCGGTCCGTTGCGGTTGATCTGGGCGATGTAGCGGAAGGCGACGCCGCAGCCGGGCTTCTGCGTGCCGCCGCCGCAGGCGCGAAGCGCGTCGATGCGGGCGACGAGGGCGGTCATGTCGCGCGCCCGCGCGGCGACGAGATCGGCAAGGCCGTTGTCCTTCAGCGCCGCGAGCAGCACGGCGGGATCGGCCTCCGTGACCGGGCGCCCGCCGGCGGCACGGGTGACGAACCGCGCCATGCGGCGGCGGTCGTCGCCCTCGAACAGGGTCGCCATCAGCTCGGCATACTGGACGTTCTCGGCATCGTACTGCCGCAGCTGGTCGAGCGTCATCTCGGCGGTGCGCGCCAGCGTCGCATCCCAGTCGGCGCCGCCGGTGGCGGCATTGAAGCGCGAGAAGGTGCCGAAGAACTGGTCGTGCCCCGAGGGCACCGCCGGCGTCGGCACGAACCAGCGCAGGGAGAAGGCATTGACCATCTGGTCGTAGGTGCCCTGCCCGCGCCAGCCGGCGATCGCCTCCGCCACCGGCACGAGCGCGGGGTCCGGCCCGCACGGCGCGCCCGGCGCGGCGCCGGCGGGTGGATCCATGAGCGTCATGTCCGCCTTGCGCAGGCACAGCCCGTCCGCCACCGCGAAGCCGATCAGGCGCTCGGCATAGACCGCGCCGGACAGGTGCATGTGCAGGTCCGCGCCCTTGGGCATGCGGGCGAGAAAGGCGCGCAGGCGCGGCAGGTCATCCCGCAGAGTCTCCATCCGCGCGGCGGCAGCCACGCCGGGGATATCCTGCGCCACCACCGCGAGGCGGACCAGAATGGCAGCCGCCACCAGAAGGAGGGCGGCGATCCAGATGCGGCGGCGCAAGCTAAGAACTCCAAGGAGTTGAGTCGTTTCGTGGCCTGGAGGCTGTCACGAACCCGCGCGCTTCGCGAGGGGCCAATGGGCCTCGCCCCGCCGTCATCCCCCGCCTTGTGCGGGGGATCCACGCCGCGGCCAGGCTCGCGCCCGCTTTCTCCAGGCGGAGCGGGCGGCCCGGTGGATGCCCCGGACGCGCCGGGGCATGACGGAAGGGCTGGCCCGCCCCGCTGGCGGCAGGCCGGGAATTCTGGCACCACGGGCGCAACGCTCCATCCCGAGGGCCGCGCGCCATGGCCATGAAGATCGACCTCAACGCCATGCTGCTGTTCTACGAGGTCGCCAATGCCGGCAGCCTCACCAAGGCGGCGCAGAAGCTCGATCTGCCGAAGTCCACTCTGAGCCGGAAGATCGCCCATCTGGAGGACCAAATGGGCGTGCACCTGCTCAAGCGCGGCAACCGCAAGATCACGGTGACGGACGCGGGGCGCGCCCTCGCCCACCATTGCGAGCGCATCTCCTCCGAGATCGAGGATGCGGGCCTGTTCGCCCACAGCCTCCAGACCGAGCTGCGCGGCAAGCTGCACGTCTCGATGCCCATCGACTTCGGCATCTCCTGGCTCAGCCGCGCCATCGGCGCGTTCGCCATGAAGTATCCCGACATCCATCTCGACATCGAGGTCAGCGGGCGCTGGGTGGACGTGAACGAGGACCGCTGCGACGTCGCCATCCATCTCGGCCGCATCAAGAATTCGCAGGTGCCGGTGCGCCGCCTCGCGCGCATCACCCGCGGCGTCTATGCGAGCCCGGACTATGTGCGCCGGCGCGGCGAGCCGGCCACCATCGAGGAGTTCGCGAGCCACAATTGCATCGTCACCGACCACCAGCGCAGCGAGGGGGTCTGGACGTTCCAGAGCCGCAACGGAGACCGCGCCGTGGCGGTGGAAGGCCACGTCACGGTCAACAATATCGGCGTCGCCCGCGAACTCATCATCAAGGGGGTGGGCATCGGCATCCTGCCCAACATCATGTGCCGCAATGACGTCAAGGCGGGCCGGCTGGTGCCGCTTCTGGCCGACTGGGAGAGTCCGGCGCTGGAGGTCTCCGCCACCTTCCTCGGCCGGCGCAGGACGCCGCGCATGGTGCGGGTGTTCCTGGACTTCATCGCGGAGAGCCTCGGCGAGGAGGCGTGAGGCGCCACCATCGTTCCAATTCTGGAACGATATGGGCGCGCATATGCGCTGGATCGGCCCCGCACCTCCCCCTAGCATCCTGATCCGAGAAGACCGGCGGAATGACCGGTCGCTCGATGGAAACGCACAACGAGCGCGCCGACGCCACCGGTCCCGACGGGCCAGCGTGGGGTGACGGACGCGCCATGCCTGGGAGGGCTAAGGTGGTCGCACATCTCTCACGCCGCACGTTCCTCGAAGCATCCGTTCGCGCATCCTTTGGCGCCGCGCTCGCAGGCGGGGCCATGGGCCTCGCCACACCGGCCTTCGCGCAGGCCGCGGCGCCGGTGCGCTGGGCCTCGCTCGCGCCCGGCTTCACCATCCTCGTGGTGCAGTACATCCTCGCCCAGAAGCTGGCCGAGAAGCATGGCGTGCCGCTCGCCGCGCCCACGCAGTACACGGCGGTCTCGACCTATTACAACGACTTCGCCGCTGGCAATTACGACGTCTGCATCGGCAGCTGGGACACCTTCGCCTCGCGCCAGCAGGCGGGCGTGCCGATCGAGATGCTGTGCTCGATCACCACGGCGGACATGATCTACATCGTCACCGGCGACCCGGCGCTGAAGGACGTGGCGGGCCTCAAGGGCAAGACGCTGGCGGCCGCGCAGTCCACCGGCACCTTCCGCATGGTGGCGGCGCTCATCAAGGAGCTCAACGGCATCGAGCTGGGCAAGGACGTGACCATCCAGGGCGTCGACAACCCCGCCGCCGCCATGACTCTGGTGATGGCGAACCGGGCCGAGGCGGGCCTGTCCTGGGAGCCCAACGTCACCGCCGCCCTGATGCGAGACAGCAAGCTGCGGCCACTGTTCAACGCCGGCGAGGCCTATCGCAAGGCGACGTCGCTCGATCTGCCCTATTTCGGCGTCGCGGTGCGCCGCGAACTGGCGGAGAAGAACCCCGACATGGCGAAGCGCGTGCGCGCCATGTTCGAGGAGTGCCTCCAGCGCATCAATGCCGCGCCGAAGGAGGCGGTGGCGATCGCCGGCCAGAATTCCGGCTTCCCGCCCGAGGTGCTCGCCGAGGCCATCACCTCGCGGCGGCTGCGCTTCCAGTTCAGCTCCATGGCGAGCGCGCAGGGCCGCTCCGAGATCGTCAAGGCGAGCGAGTTCCTCGCCCGCAACGGCCTGCTGCAGAAGCCGGTGGACGACGCATTCTTCTTCAAGGGCTGAGACGGGGAGGGGCGCGGCACACACCGCGCCCCGCCCCGAACCGAGCACGGCCGGCGCAGCCGGCCAAGGCCACCACAAGCGAGGACGCGCCTTGACCTCCACCCACCCCAGCATGCCCCGCGCCATCGCGCCGCCGCGGGCGCCCATGACGGAGCGCCGACGCGAGACCATCGCCACCGTCGTGGTGGTGACGGGCCTCGTCATCCTCATGGAAGTGCTCAGCCGCTTCGTGCCGGACTATGTGATGCCCTCGCCCGGCACCGTGCTGAAGGCGGCAAGGGAAATCTTCTTCTCCGACACCAGCCACGTCTTCATCACTTTGGCCCGCCTCACGGCGGCGGTGGCGGCCTCCATGCTGCTCGGGCTGATGCTCGGCCTGGTCATGGGGATGAAGCCGAAGCTGCGGCCCTATCTGCGCTCGCTGGTGGTGATCGACACCGGCATCCCGGCGCTGTCCTGGATGCTGATCGCGGTATTCTGGTTCAGGGACCCGGAAGTCCGCATCTTCTTCATCCTGTGCGTCATCATCATCCCGTTCTACGCCCTGAACATCTATGACGGCATCCGCGCGCTGCCGAAGGAGCTCATCGACATGATCGAGAGCTTCCGGCCCTCGCGCTGGCACGTCATGCGCTACCTCATCATCCCGCACATCGTGCCGTACGTGTTCCTCACCACCAAGTCGGTGATCGGCTACGCCATCCGCATGGTGGTGTTCGCCGAGCTGGTGGCCTCGGCGGCGGGCATCGGCTCGCGCATGAACCTTGCCCAGTCGACCTTCCGCATCGACCAGGTGTTCGCCTGGACGTTCTTCCTGGTGGCGCTGAACATCGTGCTGCAGGTCGCGATCTCGGCCATCGAGAAGGTGGCGCTCAAGTGGCGCCCGGAGGTGAGCGTCCGATGATCCAGGACATCGCCATGATCAAGAGCGCGGCCCAGGCCGCCCATCCGCCCTCCGTGCGGCTTCACCAGGTCTACAAGGCGTTCGGCGGCAAGACCGTGGTGGACGACCTCTCCATCGACGTCGCCCATGGCGAGATCGTGGCTCTGCTCGGGCGCACCGGCGCGGGCAAGAGCACGGTGCTGAACCTCGTGCTCGGCACCCTGACGCCGGACAGCGGCACGGTGCGCGTCGCCGGGCTCGACCCCAACGCCAACTTCCTCGGCCTGCGCGGCAAGCTCGCCGTGAGCTTCCAGACCGACCGCCTGCTGCCCTGGCGCACCGCGGTGGAGAATGTGGAGCTGGGCCTGCTCATCCTCGGCCGCAGCAAGGAGGAGGCGCGCGCCACCGCCCTTTCCTGGCTCGAACGGGTGAAGCTCGGCGACGCCGCCGACAAGTATGCCCACGAATTGTCGGGCGGCATGCGCCAGCGCGTCTCGCTCGCCCGCGCGCTCGCGGTTGACCCGGAGATCGTGCTGCTGGACGAGAGCTTCAGCCAGCTCGACCACGTCACCTCGCGGGCGCTGCGCGCGGACTTCCACCGCATCGCGCGGGAGTTCTCCAAGACCTGCCTTCTGGTGACGCACCGCATCGAGGACGCGCTCGACATGGCGGACCGGGTGCTGGTGCTGGGCGCGCCCGCGCGCATCCAGCTGGAGCTGACGCTCACCGACGGCCAGCGCCGCGACGAGCAATTGCGCGCCCGGCTCCACGACGAGATCGCCGCGGCGCTGGGCGGGGAGGAACACCCGACCGACCCGGGCTGATCCCCCACGCCTCCACCCCGTCATGCGACCCGCGCGCGCGGCCGGCCGGCACGCGGCAGCCGACCTTGTTCATCCGGAGTAAGCCCATGTCCCACGAAGATATTCTGGTCGCCCGCCGGGACGCGACGGTCGAGATCACCATCAATCGCCCGGAAAAGCTGAACTCGCTGCGCGAGCAGACCGCGTCGGAAATCCTCGACGTGCTCGCCGAGGCGGAGTTCGACCGCGCGGTGCGCGCCGTGGTGCTCGCCGGCAGCGAGAAGGCGTTCTGCACCGGCATCGACACCAGCGAGTTCCAGATCAAGGAGAACGAGTATTTCGAGTTCTACCGGTTCCGCAAGCGCGCGCGGAAGGTGAACCGCCTGTTCCAGGAGGTGGCCGCCTTCACCAAGCCGGTGATCGTCGCGGTGGAGGGCTTCGCGCTCGGCGGCGGGCTGGAGCTGGCGCTCACCGCCGACATCGTGGTGGCGGGCGGCAAGGCAAAGTTCGGCCTGCCCGAATGCAAGCTCGGCCTGATGCCCGGCGGCGGCGGCACCCAGACCCTGCCGCGCCTCATCGGCCCGCAGCTTGCGAAGGACCTGATCTGGACCGGCCGGCGCATCGATGCCGCCGAGGCGGAGCGCCTGCGCCTCGTCACCTACGTCACCGAGGCGGGCGCAGCGCTCGCCAAGGCCCACGAGGTCGCGGCCGCCATCGCCGCCAACGCGCCATTGTCGGTGATGTTCTCCAAGGCCGCCATCGACCGCGGCGCCGACATGCCCCTCGCCGAGGGCTTCGCCACCGAGGCCGACCTCTCCTTCTACCTCTACTTCTCGCGGGACCGGAACGAGGGGCTCGCCGCCTTCCGCGAGAAGCGCGCCCCCAACTTCCAAGGCGAATGAGACCCACCATGAGCAAGCGCGACATCGTCATCGCCGGGTATTCCGAGACCCGCATCGACTTCAAGAGCGGCCGCAGCGCCTATGACCTCGCCGGCGAGGCGCTCTCCGACCTGCTCACCGCCACGGGCGTGGAGAAGGACCGCATCGACGGCCTGTCCGTCACCGCTCCGCTGAGCGAGGCGCCGAACCCGTTCTACGCGGTCTATATGAGCGAGGCGCTCGGCCTCACGCCCACCTGGCTGAACTTCGGCGCCATCGGCGGCTGCTCGGCCACCGGCGGCGTCGCCCGCGCCGCCGCCGCCATCCGCGACGGCGCCTGCGAGGTGGCGGTGGTGCTCTCCGCCGATGCCCCGTCCACCTCCTGGCGCGCCAATTACGGCGCCTACCGCAGCGAGTTCCAGGACCCGCCGGGGGTGCAGGGCCCGCCGGCCTCGTTCGGCCTGCTGATCTCGCGCTACATCCACCAGTACGGACTGAAGGACGCGGCTCTGGGCAAGATCGCCGTGACCCAGCGCGCCCAGGCGCTGATGAACGACAACGCCTATTCCAAGTTCAAGAAGCCTTTGACCATGGAGGACTACTACGCCTCCCGCGTGGTGTCCGATCCGCTGCGCCTGCTCGACTGCGTGATGTTCTGCGACGGCGCCAACGCCTTCCTCGTCACCTCCGAGAAAACGGCGCGGGAGATGGGCCTCCAGAAGATGGTCTACCCGACCGCCTTCGCCGAGGTCACCAACTTCAACGGCGCCGACATGCTGGCCGACGTGACCGAGAGCGGCTTCGCGAAGATCTCCGGCACGGTGTTCGGCAAGACCGGACTCACGCCGAAGGACATCCGCATGTTCCAGCCCTATGACGACTTCACCATCGCCGTGCTGATGCAGCTGGAGCAGTTCGGCTTCTGCAAGCGCGGCGAGGGCTCGGACTTCATCCTCGACACCGATCTCTCCCACACCGGCGGCCTGCCCACCAATACCGGCGGCGGACAGATCTCGGCCGGCCAGCCGGGCCTCGCCTCGGGCGGCCTGAACCTCGCCGAGGCCGTGCGCCAGATGTTCGGCGAAGGCGGCGCGCGCCAGGTGCGCGAGCCGAAGAACGCGCTCGTCACCGGCATCGGCGTCATCCCCTACGCGCGGAACTGGGGCACCAGCGCCGCCATGATCCTGGAGGCCTGAACCATGAGCGAGGCGAAGACTGCGAGCGCCGCCGGCGCGAAGCCCGAGAGCTCGAAGCCCACCCGGCCCGCGCCCAAGCCCAACGTCTATGTGGACACCCAGCCGTTCTGGGATGGGGCGCGGGAGGGCAAGCTGATGATGCAGTATTGCACCGAGACCGGCCGCTTCCAGCACTATCCCCGGCCGGTGAGCGTGTTCACCGGCAAAAGGACGCTGGAATGGCGCGAGGTGTCCGGCAACGGCACCATCTATGCCTGCACCACGGTGCGCATTCCCGGCCCCGGCGTCGAGGGGCGCCTGCCGCTCCCGGTCGCCACCGTGGAGCTGGACGAGGGCGTGCGCCTGATCGCCAACATCCTCGGCTGCGCGCCGGAGGAGATGGCGATCGGCAAGAGGGTGACGCTCGCCTTCGACCATTTCGACGACGGCACCCCCTACCCGGCGTTCCGGCTGGCCGACAACGCGAGGTGACACCATGCGGCTCGAGGTCTTCATCGAAGCCCACGCCCTCAGGCGGCCGGACCATCCGGCCGTCATCTGCGGCGGCGAGCGGCTGACATACGGCCAGCTCCAGGCGCGCATCGCGGCGCTCGCCGGCGCCATGAGCGCGCGCGGGGTGCGGCCGGGAGACCGCGTGCTGCTCTATCTTTCCAACGGCACCGCGTTCGTGGAGCTGACCTTCGCCGCCCTGTCGCTCGGCGCCATCGTGGTGCCGGCGACCACCCGCCTGACCGATACCGAGGTGGCCTATATCGCCGCCGACGCCGAGCCGCGCCTCGTCGCGCATGACGGCGCCGGAACCGGGCTCGATCTGGTGCGCCGCGCGGCGGAAGGGGCGATCTTCCTCTCGGCCGGCGCGGCCACCGGGGGCGACGAGAGCCTGGACGACTGGCGCGCCGAGCCGGTGATGCTGCGGCCGGAAGTACCGGTGGAATGGCTCGACGCCATGATCATGTACACCTCCGGCACCACCGGCCGGCCCAAGGGCGCGCTGCTGACCCACGCCAACATCATCACCAACCATCATTTCGTGAACGGGCTCGAATGGGGGCTGACCGCGGACGACGTGTTCCTGGTCTCCACCCCGCTCGCCCACCGCACCGGCTTCGCCCGGCTCGCCAACGCGCTCACGGTGGGCGGCACGCTGGTGGTGATGGAGAAGTTCGACCCCGCGGCGACCCTCGACATCATCGCCCGCGAGAAGGTGAGCGTCGCCGGCATGGTCCCCACCATCTGCCGCATGATGCTGCCGGCCATCGCCGCAGCCCCGCACAAGTGCGCAAGCCTGAGGCGCATCGTCGTCACCGGCGAGGCGTTCCCGGTGGAGCTGAAGCAGCAGCTCATCGGCCTTTTGCCGCACGTGCGCTTGTTCTCCTTCTTCGCCATGACGGAGGCCGGCGCCATCACCGGGCTCGACCACGAGGAGCAGTTCACCCATCCCGCCTCTGTGGGGCGGCCGACGCCGGGCGTCGAGGTGAAGCTGGTGGACGCCGAGGGCGCCCATGTGGCGGACGGCGAGGTGGGCGAGATCGCCGTGCGCACCGGCGCGCCGGGCCAGTTCCTCACCTTGCGCGGCTATTTCCGCCGCCCCAAGGAGACGGCCGAGACGATCCGCGACGGCTGGGTGCATACCGGCGACATGGCGCGGCGCGATGCCGACGGCTTCCTCTATATCGTCGACCGCAAGAAGGACATGGTGCTGTCCGGCGGCTTCAACATCTACACCAAGGAGGTGGAGCAGACGCTGATCTCCCACCCCTCGGTCGCCGACGCCGCGGTGGTCGGCGTGCCGGACGCCATCTATGGCGAGGCGGTGTTGGCGTTCGTAGAGCCAAGGCCCGGCGGCGACGCCAGCGAGGAGGCGCTCATCGCCCACTGCCGCACGCTCATCGCCAGCTACAAGAAGCCGAAGCGCGTGCTGTTCGTGGAGCAATTGCCGCGCAACGCGCTCGGCAAGGTGCTGAAGACCGAGCTGCGCCGGCAGGCGGTGGAGCGCTGCGGCGCCCCCGGCACCGGCAAGGCCGCGTCCTGAGGCCGCCATGCTGCGCCCCGAGACCGACGCCGAAGCGGCGTTCCGCGCCGATGTGAGGGCCTTCCTCGCCGCCGCCATTCCCGACCATCTGCGGGATCTCACCTTCCGCGCCCCGCCCCAGGACTGCATGCCCTGGTATCGGGCTCTGTCGCGCCGCGGCTGGATCGCGCCACACTGGCCGAAGGCGTTCGGCGGCATGGCGGCGAGCCCGGTGGAGCAGGTGATCCTGCTGGAGGAGATGGCGCACGCCGGCGCCCCGGACATCCCCACCCAGGGCATCAACCATATCGGCCCGCTGCTGATGCATTTCGGCAGCCCGGCGCAGCAGGCGCGGCACCTGCCGCCCATCCTCGCGGGCGACGTTATCTGGTGCCAGGGCTATTCCGAGCCGGGCGCCGGCTCCGACCTGTCCGCGCTGCGCACCGCGGCGCGGCGCGACGGCGATGAGCTGGTGGTGAACGGCCACAAGATCTGGACCACCTGGGGTCACCACGCCCACTGGATGTTCGCGCTGGTGCGCACGTCGAGCGCCGGCAATCCGCGCGCGGGCATCACCTTCCTGCTCATCGATCTTTCCAGCCCAGGCATCACCCGCCGGCCGATCCGCAACATCGCCAATGACGACGAGTTCTGCGAGGTGTTCTTCGACGAGGTGCGGGTGCCGCTTGAGAACGTGGTGGGCGCCGTCGACGACGGCTGGCGGGTGGCGACCGCTCTGCTCGACCGCGAGCGCATCCAGCTCGGCGCGCCGGCGCAGGCGCTGCGCGCGCTGGAGCGGGTGCGCCGCCTCGCGCCCCTGGCGGATGCCGGGCTCGCCGACCGCATCGCCGAGGCCGAGCTTGCGGTCGAGACGCTCACCGCGGCCTTCCTCGACGCCGCCGAGCGCTTCGCCGCGGGCGAGGACCCGGGGGCGGAAAGCTCCTACCTCAAGATCCTCGCCACCGAGACCACGCAGGCCGTGCTCGACATCGCCCAGGACCTCGCCGGGCCGCTGATGGCGGCGCGCGATCCGGTGCGCCTCGGCGCGCCGCTGGTGGACATGAGCGAGATGTTCCTCCAGGCCCGCCGCCTCTCCATCTATGGCGGCTCGAACGAAATCCAGCGCTCGATCCTGGCGGAGCGCGTGCTGGGCCTCAAAAGGGAGGCGCGCTGATGCCGTCGGAGACCGAAGCGATGCTCGCGGCCGCGGCGGGCGACCTGCTCGACGGCGAAGGCGGCGTCGCCCGCGCCCGCGCCCGGCGCGATGCCGGCGGCGGGCTCGACCGCGCGGTATGGAGCCGCATGGCGGCGATGGGCTGGTTCTCCCTGCTGCTGCCGGAAGCCCATGGCGGCCTCGGCCTCGCGCCGAGCGATGCGGTGGACTTCGCGCAGGAGATCGGCGCCCGCATCGCGCCGGAGCCGGTGGTGGCAGCCATCGCCGCCCAGCCGCTGCTCGCCGCCTGCGGCACCCCGGCGGCCGATACGCTGCTGGCACGCGCGGCCGGCGGCGCGGCGGTCATCTGCGCCGCGCCGGCGGAGCGGACTGACGACGGGCCTGGGTCGGCTTTCCAGGGTCTCGCCTTTGCCCCGGCGGACGTCGACGTCGCCCTCGCATTCGATCCCCCGAACCGGCGGCTGCTCGCCCTCGATCCGGCCGAGGCCCGCACGGCCGCGACCGTGGATGGCGGCACGCTCGCCTTCCTCGCCGACGGGCCCGATGCGGTGCTGGTGGCCGAGGGCGCCTCGGCGCAGGCGGCGTTCCTCGCGGCCTGCGACGTGCAGCGCTTGCTGTATGCGGCCGAGCTGTGCGGGCTCATGGCGCGCGCGCTCGACATGACGCTCGACTATATGCGCCTGCGCCGGCAATTCGGCCAGCCGATCGGCGCGTTCCAGGCGCTGCAGCACCGCGCGGCGACCCATTTCGTGGACGTGAGGGCGACGCGCGCCCTCGTGCGCGAGGCCGGGCGCGCCTTCGGCACGCAAAAGCAGTCCGGTGCGGCAGCGGCCGCCAAGGCGGCTGCGGGCGCGGCGGCGCTCCGGGTCCTGAAGGACTGCATCCAGCTGCACGGCGCCATCGGCTTCGCCGACGAGCACGACATCGGTCTCTATCTGCGGCGCGCCATGGTTCTTGCGGCATCCGCAGGCACGCCGCGCACCTGCCGCGCCGTGTTCGGAACGGCGCGCGCCGCGGAGCTGGACGCGCCGCTCCCGCGTCATGCGGTCCGAGCCGCCGGACCGGACGCGTCGCAGGCAGGCTGATCCGCCCCCTCCCGCCCTTCCCCCGATGGGAAGGAGGGGGCGGCCCGGCGCGGGCGAGCCGCGCCGGAAGCTCAGAACTGCAGCGTCACCCGCGTGTTGAACGACCGGCCCATGCCCGCGACGGGATAGCCCCATTCCGTCATCGAGCCCATCATGCCCGTGGTCTTGTAGTTCACGAGGTTGGCGCCGCCGAGCGGCAGGTCGTAGTTCGTGTCAAAGATGTTCTCGACCGCGAAGTCCACCCGCAGCATGTCCTTCTGGTAGGAGGTGCGGAAGTTGAGCAGCGCGTAGGCCTCGGTCTCCAGCTCGTTGCGCACCTGGCTGACCAGGGTCTTGGATGCCACCAGCTGCAGTTCGAGGCTGTTGGTCCAGGTGCCCCAGGTGCGGGCGATGGTCTGGTCCACCGCCAGCACGCTGTTGAGCGGCATCATGTGGTAGAGGTTCACGCCGTCGGTGCGCTGGCCCTGGACGAAGTTGAGGCTGCCGCGGAACTGGCCCTGGCCCCAATTGTCGTCGTCCCACAGCGCCATCTTGCCGTCGATGTTGACGCCGTAGAGCCAGGCATCGTGGTTAGCGAACTGCAGGAACACGAAATTGTCCTGCACGAAGGCGTTGTTCGGCTGGCTCGCGAGGCACCCGGGAAGGGTGCAGCGGTTCACGTCGATATAGTCGACCACATAGCTGTAATAGGGCGAGACCCTCAGCTGCCAGACCTTCTTGGCCGGGTCGTTCCAGGTGGCGGTGAAGCTGACGGTGTGCGCGGCCTCGGGGTCGAGGTCGAGATTGCCCACATAGCCGTTGCCGTCGCCGAACCAGCCGATCATGTCCATGGCCATGGCGTTGGTGGACCAGGCGTAGCGCTCGTAGAAGTTCGGCGAGCGCGTCTTCCGCGCGAGGCCCAGCTCGTAGAGGCTCGACTGATCCGGCTGGTAGCGCAGGATCGCGGTGCCATCCATGTTGAAGTCGGTGCGGGCGTGATCCTGGGCGTTGAAAGCGGCGGCGTCCGCGCCGTACATCATCATGTTGTAGCCCGCGACGTCGCCGGTGTTCATCCACACCGTGTCGTTGCGGATGCCGAGAAGGCCGGTCCAGGCGCCGTCGAACTTGTGCTCCCACTCGGCCCAGGTGCCGAGCCGGGTGCGCTGGCCGTTATTGATGCTGATGAAGGCGTCCGGTCCCATCATCATGGAGCCGGCCACCGGCGGCCACCAGTCGTCGAGATTGTTGTAGTAGAGCTCGTTGCCGACCCGCAGGATGTCGCGCGACGACAGGCCGACCGTGCCCTTGATGGCATAGCCCATGTCGGTGGCGCGGGTATCCATGGGCATGTCCCCGGTCTTGTCCGGCTCGATGAAGCCCATGGTGTGGCGCACGCGGTTGAAGAACACGTTGCCTTCGAGCTTGCCCCAGTCGAACAGCCCCTCATAGCGGCCGTTGGCGAAGAAGCTCTTGTTCTCCACCATGTCCATGTACTGGTTCACATAGCCCTGATAGGGAATGAACTGCCCGCCGATCTGCGCCGTGAAGATCTGGTCGTTGATCTTCTTCGACAGGCTCAAGGCATGGTTCTGGGTCTCGTACATGGTGGACTTGATGACGGTGCCGTCGCCCGCCGTGTAGTCGCTCGCTTTGGCCCAGCCGCCGGTATAGGTCAGGCTGGTGTCGGAATTCGACATGCGCACGGTGGTGTCGACGCCGTAGGAATTGCCGTTCGAGCGGTAGAAGCCGGCGACGAAGCCGGAGACGGTGATCTGGTCGCCCGGCGTGAAGATCGGCGGCGCGAGCGTCACGTCCACCTTCGCGCCGGTATAGTCGCCGCCGACGCTCACCGGCGCGGTGCCCATATAGACCGCGATCTTCGACACCATGGCCGGGTTCAGGAACGACAGCGGCGGGTTCATCTCGTTCGGGCAGGCGACGCCGAACAGCATGCCGTTGATGCCCACCTGGACGCGGTCGGCGCCCATGCCGTTCACCGCCGGAAGGCTGGAGACGCCGCCCGCGCCCCAGGCCGCGCCGCCGGGAATGCCGGCGATCAGCGAGCCGGTGTCGCTGGTCAGCAGCGTCGCCGCCGATGCCTCGGCGCCGGAGATGGTGGCGGTGTCGGCGGGCGTGAAATTGCTCGGCGGGCCGCCGAGACCCGTATCCGATGCGCCGGTCGCGGGCGGGCGCACCACCACGGTGGGAAGCGCGGTTTCGTTGGCGCTCTGCGCCCAGGCCGAGGACGGCAGCAGCGCGAGCACGGCGAGCGCGGGGCCGGCAAGAGCGGTAGATCGGCGCAGCGCCTGGCGCCGGCCACGGAACGGAGAACGGGACATGGGCATTTCCTGGTCTGATCCAGACATGGCGCGCCCGCGCGGCGGGTCCGCGCGCGGGGCTGAAGGCCTGGCTTGGGTCGGATTCAGAGACGGGCGTCGTGCCCCCGGCTTCAAGGCGCGGCGGCATAAGGCGCGTTGCGGTCGGGTCGGAACGCGGACAGCGCGATGCGCCGTCCCGTGCCGTCCTGTCAGCCCAGGAAAGGCGGAGCGCGCGGCTGGGACGGCAGCCGCGCCGGGGCGCGCGGGGTGATCGGGTGCGCCGGCGCAACGGAGGCGGCGACGGCGACCGAGCGCACGAGCGCGGGAACAGGGATGGGCGGCGGCAGGTCGGCGATATCCGCGCGCGCCAGACAGGCGGCGCAGCGGACCGCCGTCTCGTCGGCCTTGCCATCCCGGTCCGCATCCGTCGCAAGCGTAGATACGCCGGTGCAGATCAGCGCGCCCGACGCATCGCGCGGCATGCCGGCGACGAGGGCGCTTGCGAAGACGAGCTGGAAGACGAGCGCATAGGCGGCGGCCAAAGCGGCCACCCAGCCCATTCTCCCGATCCGCCCCGCAGGTTTCAACATTTCGCTACCACCCGACTTCCGGTTAGCACGTCGGCAGCCGCGTGAAAATACGGCATATGTGCGGCGGAAAGGTGCGGACACGGTGCGAGAGCGCTGCCGGAGCCGGGGGTCTCCCAAAGTCTGTCGTGACTCTCACGGCCGCGGGTGCGCAGATCCGTCCGGCGCGACAGGCCGGTCGGCGGACCGGCGAAGGCGCACCGCCTCGTGCCGGCCAGCATGGAGCGGACGGAGCCGGACGGCCTTCCCCGCAGCCCGGCCCCGCCCGTCGAGCCTGCGCCTGTGGACCGCTGGCGGCCCCATGCGGCGCAGGCCCATCCCGAAGCCGTCAGGCGGCAGCCTTTGTCCCGGCGCCGATCACGCCCTTGGCGGCAAGGTCGGCCCGCGCCCGCTCGTCGAGACCGAGCAGGGTGCCGAACACCTCGCCATTGTGCTGGCCGAGATCGGGCCCGCAGGCGGCGACCTTGCCGGGCGTCTCGGACAGGCGCGGGAAGGTGTTCTGCATCCGCAGGCTGCCGAACATGGGGTGGGCGATCTTCACGATCGCCTCGCGCGCCTTGAAGTGCGCGTCCTCCAGCATCTCCGGCGCGCGGTAGATGTCGCCGCGCGGCACGCCGTGGGAATCCAGCAGCGCGCCCAGCTCGTCCGCCCCCATGGTGCGCGACCAGTCGGCGATCATGGCGTCCAGCTCCGGCTGCACCTTGCCGCGCGCCGAATGGGTGGCGTAGCGCGGGTCCTGCGCCAGCTCGGGCCGGCCCATGGCCGCGGCGAGGCGCTTGAACACCGTGTCCTGGTTGGCGGCGATCAGCACGTAATGCCCGCTCTTGGTCGGGTAGACGTTGGACGGCGCGACGTTCGGCAGGATCGCGCCGGTGCGCTCGCGCACATAGCCCGCCTGGTCGTATTCGGTGACGAGCGATTCCATCATCGCCAGCACCGCCTCGTAGATGGCGCTGTCCACCACCTGGCCGCGCCCGGTGCGCTGCACCGCGTGAAGCGCCATGAGGCCGCCGAGGCAGGCGAACACGGCGGCGAGCGTGTCGCCGATGGAGATGCCCATGCGGCTCGGCGGCGTCGAGGGGTCGCCCACCACGTAGCGCAGGCCGCCCATGGCCTCGCCGATGGCGCCGTAGCCCGCCTTCTCCGCGTAGGGGCCGGTCTGGCCGTAGCCGGAGACGCGGATCATCACGAGGCGCGGGTTGATCTTGCGCAGGTCCTCATAGCCGAGGCCCCACTTCTCCATGGTGCCGGGGCGGAAGTTCTCCAGCAGGATGTCGGCATCCGCCACCAGCTTGCGGATCAGCTCCTGGCCCTCGGGCACGCGGGCGTTGATCTCCACCGACTTCTTGTTGCGGGCGATCACCGGCCACCAGAGCGACTTGCCGTGCTGCTTCTCGCGGCCCCATTCGCGCATGGGGTCGCCGACGCCCGGCTGTTCGATCTTGATGACCTCGGCGCCGAAATCGGCCAGCAATTGTCCGCAGAACGGGCCGGCGAGGAGCTGGCCCATCTCGATGACACGGATATCGGCCAGGGGCCCGAAGCTATCTTTCGTGCGCGGCGCACTCATGGCGATCACCTATTTGTCCGGACAAGATTGTTGGGATACAAACAGAAGGGAAACGGGCTGGCAAGGCTGCGCCGGCCCGACAAAGGGAGCAGGACGCCCATGACAACCGAGACTTCCCCCACCGTCGAAATCGTCGAGGTCGCCCCCCGCGACGGCCTGCAAAACGAACAGGTTCACGTCTCCACCGCGGTCAAGGCGGAACTGGTGAGGCAGGCGCTGGCGGCGGGCCTCAGGCGCATGGAGGTGACGAGCTTCGTCAACCCGCAGCGCGTGCCGCAGATGGCCGACGCCGAGGCCTTGATGCAGGATGTCCGGACATATCCGGG
Organism: Xanthobacter tagetidis; assembly: GCF_003667445.1. Taxonomy (GTDB): domain Bacteria; phylum Pseudomonadota; class Alphaproteobacteria; order Rhizobiales; family Xanthobacteraceae; genus Xanthobacter; species Xanthobacter tagetidis. Next base: position 185,519 of record NZ_RCTF01000001.1, read on the forward strand.
CCTCACCGCCATCGGCCTCGCCATGAACCGGCGCGGCTTCGACCGCGCGGTGGCGGCCGGATGCGACGAGGTGAACATGGTGGTGGTGGCCTCCGAGAGCCTCAGCCGGCGCAACCAGGGCATGGCCACCGCCGACAGCATCGCCATCATCCGCGAGGTCGCGGCCGCGGCGCGGGAGGTCGGCACGCCCATCTCGGTCACCATCGCCGCGAGCTTCGGCTGCCCGTTCGAGGGCGAGGTGCCGGAAGGCCGGGTGCTCGCCATCCTGGAGGAGGTGCTGCCGCTCGCGCCGCTGGAGATCGCCTTCGCCGACACCATCGGCTGCGGGGTGCCCTCGCAGGTGGGTTCCCTCGTGCGCCAGGCTAGGGCGCTTGCGCCCGGCATGCGTCTGCGCTGCCACTTCCACAACACGCGCAACACCGGCCTCGCCAACGTGGCGGCGGCGGTGGAGGCGGGAGCCCGCACCATCGACGCGAGCCTCGGCGGCACCGGCGGCTGCCCGTTCGCACCCGGCGCCACCGGCAACGTCGCCACCGAGGACGTGGCCTGGATGCTCCACCGCATGGGCATCTCCACCGGCGTCGACCTGGAGGAGGCAGTTGAGACCGCCAAGTGGCTCTCCGACGCGCTCGGCAAGCCGATGGCCGGCGGCGTCGCCAAGGCCGGCCTGTTCCCGAAGGAAGCGGCGCTCGGCGGCTGCGTGGCGGTCGCCTGAAATCGGGCCTGAGGGCGCGCGCGCCGGCCGGGTCCTCGGCCGGCAGCGCTTGTGCGGAGCGGCGCTCATCTCACGACGCGCGCCGCTCCAGCGCGCCCGGCCGCGCCGGCAGGCTGATGCCGAAATGGCGCTTCAGGACATAGGCGATGTCCTCATAGCAGGAGCCGAAGCGCACGATCTCCAGAGTCTCCACGTTCAGCAGCGTGGAGGACGAGCCGTAGGGATGGAAGCGCTGGAGCCCGTGGTCGATCACCAGGTCGGCGATGGCGAGGATCTCGCTCTCGATGTCCTCCACCTTGAACTTGGTGCCGCCGAGCGTGAGGTTCGCCGAGGAGCCGAACAGCGGGAATTGCGCGTCGAACGACAGCTGCGTCAGCGCCGCGTGGAACGGGCCGGCGTTCAGCAGCATCACGAGCGTGCCTTCCTTGGTGCTCGCACCCATCACCTGGGTGTCGAGGCCGGCCATCATGGGATGGTCGGCCCGGAACGGCGCGATGCAGCCGAGCGGCAGGTCGTAGTCGCCGGTGATGGCGGCGACGATCTCCGCCCCGCGCGTGCTCGTCTGATGCACGGCGCGGTGCGCCTCAAGGCTCGCCACCATGGCGTTGAGCTTCTGCGGCGCACGCTTCTTGGTGCGGAAGATGGTGTCGAGCGCCGCCTTGGAGCCGCCGAGGATGGAATAGCCGATGGTGTTTGGCACCACGGCGATGCCACCCTTCCGCAGCACCTCGAAGGCGCGGGCGGCATCGCCCGCGATGTCGAAGAGAGGAGCGCCCGACATGTCCGCGCCTCCGCTCAGGCCGCGACCGGCGCCGGGCGGGCCGGCAGCTCGATCTGGAAATGGCGGTTGAGGATGTCGGCGATCTGCTCGAAGCACACGCCGTAGCGGTGCACCTGGAAGCTCTTCAGATCGATGATGGTGGAGGAGATGCCTTCCGGATTCGCATAGCGCGACAGGCCGTAATCCACCTCGATGGCGGCGATGTCGCGCACTTCACGGTCGACGTCCTGGAGGCGATACTTCGAGCCGGTCAGCGAGCGGTTCGCGGACGAGCCGAGCACCGGGCGCATGCGCTGGCGCGACAGCTCGGTGATCGCCTTGTGGAGCGGGCCGGCATTCAGCAGCAGATCGAGCGTGCCGATCTTGGTGGAGCGCTCCATGGTGAACTCGTCCACCGAGGCGAAGATCGGATGATCGGCGCGGAACGGCGCCACCACGGAGAGCGGCAGGCCGTAGTCCTCGGTCACGGCGCGCACCAGCGTGCGCTCGCGCTCGCCGACGATGTGCAGCTCGGAGAAGATCTCGTAGTCCGCCATCATGCCGTTGGGCTTGGAGAAGCTGCGACCCTTGGCGGTGAAGATGTTCTTGATCGCGTCGCCGCAACCGCCAAACACGGCATAGGCCACATCGAGGGGAACGATCGCGACGCCCCCCTTGTCGAGCACGTCGAACACCGCCTCGGCGTCTTTCCTCGGGTCAAGCACGACCATCTTCGTCTCCTTGGAATTTCGGTGAAAGGTCACTTGCTCCAGGGCGCGAGCCAGGAGCGCAATGCGATAAGCGCGATGCGGAAGATCACCGTGGCGGTGACGATGATGACCAGCAGCGCCACCACGCCGGTGGTGTCGAAGCCCATGGAGGCCGCCGAGATCAGGTGGCCGAGGCCGGACGTCGAGCTGATGAACTCGCAGATGATGACGCCGATCAGGCACAGGCCGATGGCAAGGTCGACGGCGGCCCACATCCAGGTCACCAGGCTCGGCCCCGTCACCATTCGGAAAGTCTGCCAGCGGCCGGCGCCCATGAGCAGGAAATGCCGCCGCAGCATGGGATCGATCTGCCGCATGCCCTCCAGCACGTTGGTGGTGAACACGAACAGCGCGATGGAGACGGCGAGCGCCACCTTGGCGGTGATGCCGACGCCGAGGAACAGCACGATCAGCGGGCCGAACGCCACGCGCGGGATGCCGTTGATGGCGACGAGCAGCGGGTTGAGCGTCGCCTCCAGCAGCGGCCAGCGATACAGCGCCATGCCGAGCGCGAGGCCGACGAGGGCGGAGAGCGCCAGGGCGATCACCGCCGCCCCGAGCGTGTCGAAGAGGTGCGGCCAGATCATGCCGCTCGCGAACATCTCGTAGAGCCGCCGTCCCACCAGCACCGGCGAGGACATGGTGGCCGGCTCCATCCAGCCCGCGGACACCGCGAGCTGCCACAGCGCGAGCACCGCCGCGATCAGCAGCAGGCGGGAGGCCGAGAGGCCGAGACCGAAGCGCATCTTCGCCATGGGAGCCTTCCGCTCGGATGACACGGACATGACGCTCATCGCGTGGTCTCCCACGGCGAGAGCCGGCTCTGACCCCAGCGCAGCAGGCCGTCGAGCACAAGGGCGAGCACGCCGAGGACGATGATGCCCACGTAGCACCAGGCCACGTTGAAGGTGCCGAAGCCGTACTGGATGATGAAGCCGACGCCGCCGCGCGCGGCCACGAACTCGCCCACCACCACGGCGGTGAGCGCGAGGCCCAGCGAGATGCGCAGCGCGCCGTAGTGCCAGCGGGCGAGCTGCGGCAGCATCAGCATCTTCAGCATCTGCCAGCGCGAGGCGCCCATGAGGCGCAGGTTCGAGCGCACCACCGGGTCGATGCCCTTGAGGCCGGCCACGGTGTTGAACAGGAACACGAACACGACGATGGTCACGGCCAGCGCCGCCTTCGAGGCGATGCCGATGCCGAGCGCCGCCGCGAACGCCGGGGCGAGCGCGATCTTCGGCAGCGCGTTCATCGCCGACCAGATGGGATCGAACAGCTTCTCCAGCCAGTCCGACAGGCTCATGAGGATGCCGAGCGCGGTGCCGATGGCGGCGCCGATGGCGAGCCCGATGAGCGTGGCGCTCACCGTGAGCCAGACATGGTTCAGAAGCTGGCCGTTGAGCGTCAGCTTCCAGAACAGGGTGCCGATCGCGGAGGGGGTCGAGAACCAGAAGGTCGGGCTCTCGATGAAGGCGTTCATCCAGCCGTTGCCGGTGCCGGTCTCCCAGGCGACCAGGAAGGCCGCCACGGCGGCGAGCTGGATGTAGCGCGCGGTGCGCCGGGTGCTTTGGGCGGCGAGCGTGGTCATAGCGCGAGCGTCCGGCCGACTTCGGCGCGCAGCGAGGTGGAGAGGGTGCGCAGCGTCGGCTGGAAGCCGTCCGCGAACTTCGCCTCGTCCACGGTGCGCGGGCGCGGCAGCGGCACGTCGAGCACCTCCTTCACCGTGCCCGGATGGGCGGTGAGGATCACCACCCGGTCGCACATGCAGATCGCCTCCTCGAGGTCGTGGGTGACGAACAGCACGGTCTTGCGATTCTCGCCCCACAGGCGGAGGAAGTCGTCCTCGATGATGGTGCGCGTCTGCGCGTCGAGCGCGCCGAACGGCTCGTCCATGAGGATCACGGGCGGGTCGAAGGCGAGCAGCACGGCGAGCTGCACGCGGCGGCGCATGCCGCCGGAGAGCTGGCTCGGATAGCGGTCGGTGAAGCGGCCGAGGCCCACCTTGTGGAGCACCTCGTTCGCCCGCGCCGGCCACTCGGCCTTGGGCACGCCCTTGAGTTCCAGGGCGGCGCAGACGTTGCCGTAGGCGGTGCGCCACGGCAGCAGGCTGTCCTTCTGGAACAGGTAGCCCACCTCGCCAGGCACCACGCCGGTGACGGCATGACCGTTGAAGAGCAGTTCCCCCGACGCCACCGGGATCAGCCCGGCGACGGCGTCGAGGAAGGTGGTCTTCCCGCACCCCGAGGGTCCGACGATGCCGACGAACTCGCCTTCCGCGACATGGAGGGAGAAATCCTCCAAAGCGACGAAGCCATTGCCGTGGCGGATGGTGATCCGGGTGGCGGAAATCAGCGGCCGTGACATGTAATCGGACCCTCTTGGTTCGGACGGCGCAGCGCTCAGTAGCCCTTGGCCGGCGGCGCCTTCCAGGTGCGCCACAGGTCCTCGAAGCCGGGCGGGACCACCTCGGCCATGGTGAAGTTCTTCGTGGTGACGCCAGCGAACTTGCCGTATTCGACCACGTTGGCGAGGCTCTGGGCGCCCATCACCGGCGAGAACGAGGCGAGGTGCTCGTTGAGGCTGCGCCGCAGCACGTCCTTCGCGACGCCGGGGAACATGGCCTGGTAGACGTCCAGCACCCGCGGGTCGCCCTGAAGGATGACGTCGATCGCTTTGGTGTTGGCGCGGTTGATGTTCTTGGCGGTCTCGAGATTCTTGTCGATCCAGGCCGACTTCGCCGCCAGGCATTCCATGGCGAAGTCCTGGAAGATCGCGGGCGGATCGCCGGCGGGACCGCTCCAGACCGGATAGGCGATCTTCTTCTCGTACTTCAGGATCGACTGGGCGGGATCGAACGCCATCAGGACGTCGATCTGGCCTTCGGTGAAGGCCTTCACCTGGGTCGCCGGGCTGCCCACCGCGACGAAGGAGACGTCGGTATCCGGGTCGAGGCCGGCCGAGCGCAGGACGTAGCGCGAGGACACGTGGCTGCCCGAGCCCATGCCCGAGACGCCGATGGTCATGCCCTTCAAGTCCTTGACGGACTTAACCTTGTCCTTGTGCTTGATGTTGACGATCAGCTCGGTGATGTAGCGCTGCTCCTGCACCGCGATCACCTTCACGTCGAGCCCTGTCTCGCGCAGCTTCAGCATGTGCTCGACGCCGGCATTGGCGACGTCCGCGGCGCCGGTGAGCAGGAGCTGGGTGATCTCGGAGCCGCCGCGCGCGATCACGAACTCCACGTCGACGCCGAAGTCCTTGAAGATGCCGAGGTCCCGGGCCACCCAGGTGGGGAACAGGATGATGCTCGGCAAAGTGGCGATCTTCACCTTGGCGCCCTGCGCGAAGGCGCCGCCGCCGAGGCCCGCGCTCGCCGCGAGGCCGGCTGCTCCGGCGAGAAGTGCGCGCCTGTTCAATTGGATAGCCATCTGGTCCTCCCTCTTGCCCCGGACCCGTCGCCGGCGGGGGCGTTATTGGGGGAGATCCGTCCGGGACCGCCGAACCGCGGTCCTGCCGGACGACCTCCCATTTTCGCCTCCGGACGAGACTCATCCGGGGGTTGCGAGAAGATGTCCGGTCAAATACCGCGTGCCACCAGGGCCGCTCGCCGCTCGGCGCCGCCGGCGGTGTTTCCGCACCGCAGCACGATCGAGAGGGCTTCAGCCTTGCGGCAGGTCACCTGCGTCATGGTCGTTCTCCCGGATTTTTGTTCTTATTTGTCCGGACAACATAGACCAGGAATTTCGAGTGTCAACCGACCATCGCAACGGTCACGAATCCTGACCCGGCCAGTCCCCGCGGCGGATCGACATGACGTAGGAGAAGCGATCCGCCGGATGCCAGTTGAGCGAGGTCAACATGATACCTCCGCTTGCATCAAGATAGCGCCGCACGAACCGCATGGCCGGCGCGCCGGGCCGCACGTTCAGCGGCTTGGCGATGGCGGCGGGCAGCGCGCAGGCGGTGATCTCCTGGATCGCCTCGGCGATAGTCTCGCCCGAGCGCGCCTCGACCAGCGCGTAGATCGGGCCGTCCGCATCGCTGACATCGGCCAGAAGCGGCACGAAGCGCACGTGGATATAGACCGTGGTGTAGCTGATGGTCTCGGTCCGCTCCGGCGTCCAGCGCACGCCCTGAAGCCGCATCCAGCGGCTGCCGACCGGCGCCTTCAGCACCAGCGCCTCTTCGTCGTCCAGGGCGTAAATCCCTGAATCCATGATCTCCAGGTGGGTGTCCCGGGCATATTGGAAGAATTCCGCCAGGGTCCTCATGGTGTGGGAATAGGAGGTGCGGGGCGAGGCCGCGACCACCCGCGAGCCGGCCCCCTGGCGGCGTTCCACCATCCCCAGTTCCACCAGTGAGCGCAGCGCCTCGCGGATGGTGTAGCGGCTGGCCCCGAAGCTCGCGCACAGCGCCGCCTCGGTGGGCAGCAGCGTCCCCACCGGATAGCGCCCCACCGAAATGGCCGTTTCCAGCTGCTTGGCGATCTGGCGGTAGCGCGCCGGATCGTCCTCGCCGCGCGCGGCCCGTGCGGAGGACGCGGCGGGCGGCTGTTCGGGCGGGACCGCCTGCGCGGTCCCGGTCAAGTCCCGGCGTGTCCTCATCCTTGGTCCCGCTTGTCTGGCGTTTGGTCCGGCAGTCTAGCGCGGTCGCGGGGACAAATCGATACTTGTCCGGTCAATTTTGGATTTGTTCGCCAGATGCCCCAACCTGTCCGGCGAAGTTCGCAAGGCCGAGGGTCAGTCCGCCGCCGGCGGCGGCGCGGGCGCCTCGGCCTCCACCTCGCCGCGGCGCTGGAGCCAGAGCATCACCAGCCACGAGGCCGACGCCCAGGCCGCCCCCACCGCCCAGCCGCCGAGCACGTCGGTGGGCCAGTGGACGCCGAGATAGATCCGGCTCGTCCCCACCAGCACGGTGACGAGCACGGCGACGCCGATCAGGAAGGCCTTCACCCGCACCCGCTCCTGGCTGCGGGCGAGCAGCGCGCCGAGGGTCAGGTAGATCGCCGCCGAGAGCATGGCGTGGCTGGAGGGGAAGCTCTGGCTGTAGACCGCGACACCGTGCGGCACGAGGTCGGGCCGCGGCCGGTCGAAGCCCCATTTGAGCAGGCTCGCCAGCACCGTGGCGCCGAGCACCGAGGCCGCCACCAGCAGCGCCGTGGCGCGCCGGCGCACCAGCAGCAGATAGGCGATCACGCCCACCGTGACCAGCGCCAGAACCGTGGTGCCGCCGAGCGCGGTCAGGTCGCGCATCACCTCCTCGAACCAGGTCGGGCCGATCGGGTCGGCGAGATCGCCGGGATTGCGCAGCGCCAGGAGAATGGTGCGGTCGAGGCGCCCGGTGTCGCCCTCCAGCACCTCGCCCGCCAGCACGGCGAAGGCATAGAGCGCCAAGGCGGCGAAGGCGACCACGGCGAGCGTCACCCGCTCCATCCGGCCAACCGGCGCGAGCGCCCGCCCGATGGGGCTCGCCGCCAGCCAGCCATAGGCGCGGGCCAGAACGGGTCCGGCGAGGGGAATGGCGCTCAGGCGGGAGAGCCCGGTGTCGTCGGAAGGCATGGTGCCATGGTTGGCGGGTTTATGCCGCACCGTCAATGGCGTAGCCGCCCCGGCCGACTGCAACGGAGCGAAGCGCAGTGGAAGGAGAGCCGGGGCCCAGCGCAAGCACTGCGCCGCAGGCGGCTCATCCCGCCGCAGGCGGGTGGCGCAGGGTATTGCCCGCTGCGCGGGAGCCTCCCCTGGACCCCGGCTCGGCGCTCCGGCTTTCGCCGTCGCTGGGCCGGGGAACGGCCGGTCTCTGCCCCCTTGCTGCCCGCCGCGGCCCCTGCCAAGACTGGCCCATGGAGAGCACCGATCCCGCGCCCCCGGCCCCGGAGGGCATCCGCCTGTTCATCGATGCCGATGCCTGCCCGGTGAAGCAGGAGGCCTACAAGGTGGCGCTGCGCCATCTGGTGCCGGTGATCGTGGTGGCGAACGCGCCCATCGCCGTGCCGCGCGATCCGCTGGTGCACCGCGCGGTGGTGCCGGCCGGGCCGGATGCGGCGGACGACTTCATCGCCGCGCGCGCCCGGCGGGGCGATGTGGTGGTCACCGCCGACATCCCGCTGGCGGCGCGCTGCGTGAAGGCGGGGGCCGACGTGATCGCCCCCTCGGGCCGGCCGTTCACGCCGGATTCCATCGGCATGGCGCTCGCCACCCGCAACCTGTTCGAGGACCTGCGCTCCCAGGGCGCCGTCACGGGCGGGCCGAAGCCGTTCTCGCCGCGCGAGCGCTCGGCCTTCCTGTCGGCGCTGGACCTCGCCATCGTGCGCCTGAAGCGCGCCGGCCTGCTGCCCGCTCCCGCGCCCTGAACGAACCGGGCGAGGCGCTCCCTTCCCCTCTCTGTGCCCCCGCTGCGAAGCGTGGATGGCCGGGACAAGCCCGGCCATGGCGGCGGCTGCTGGCGGCCGATCCGCCCTATTCCTTCTCCAGCCGCACGGTCTGGTCCTCGATCGCGAGCACCAGCGCGCCGAGCTTGCCGTCGCCGCCGGCCTCGAACTGGGCGAAGCCCAGCGGCGTGTCGCCGTTCAGCTTCACCACATTGGCGAAGCGGCCGGTGGGCAGCAGGCTGGCGGTGAAGACCAGGCCGTCGAACGGATCGAGCCGCAGCTGCGCGCCGGTCGCCTCCAGCGTCAGGACCAGCGCGCCGGCCTCCGCGCTCAGCTTCGCCGCGCCGAGCACCGGGCCGACATAGGCGCCGGCGAGCGGGGCGAGGTCGCCGGCGGCACGCGGCGCCGCCGGGCGCTTGAAGCGGGCCTGCGCGGCGTCCGCCTGCGCCTTCGCCTTCTCCAGCGCGCCCTTCATCGGGTCGAGATCGGCGTCGCCCAGGAGCTTGCCGTAGATCCAGAAGGCCAGCGCGTCGGGAAAGCCGTTGTTCTCCGCATTGGAGAGCACCACCACGCCGAAACCGTGCTCGGGCGCGAAGCCGAGATGGGCGCCGAAGCCCACCGTGCCGCCATTGTGCCAGACGATGCGACCGTTCGCGGTCTGCGTCGTCACCCAGCCCATGTCGTAGGTGGAGACGTCGCTCATGGCGACCCGCGCCATGCGCGTGACCTTGAGGTTCTCCTCCGAGACCAGGCGCTTGCCCTCGTGGAGGCCGCCGGCCATCTGCAGAGCGAGCCAGCGCGTCATGTCGTCGAGGCTGGAATTGATGTCGCCCGCCCCGCCGAGGGCATAGGGGAAGACCGGGTCGAACGGCACCTCCACCGCGCCCTTCGGATCGTAGCGGTGGCCCACCGCATGGTTGGGCGCGGCGGCGATCGCCTCGGCGGTGAAGCTGGTGGAGGCCATGCCGAGCGGGCCGACGATCTCCTTCTGCGCCACCGCGTTCCAGTCCGCCCCATCGAGCGCGGCAGCGACGATGTCGCCCGCCACGAGGTGGGTGATGTTGGTGTAGGCGAAGCTGGAGCGGAACGAGGTGATGGGCGCGGCATGGCGCAGCGAGGCGACGAGCGCCTGAGGCCCGTAGCCCAGCATGGTCATGAAATCGTGCGCGTAGGGGGTGAGGCCCGAGCGCTGCGCGATGATGTCGAACAGCCGCATCTCCCGCGTCACCCACGGGTCCTTGAGTGCGAACCGCGGGTGGCGGTCGACGATGGCATCGTCCCACTTCAGCGCCTTGCGGTCCACGGCGATGGCCATGGTGGTGGCGAGGAAGGCCTTGGTGGTGGAGCCGATCTGGAACACCGTCTTCGCGTCCACCGGCCGCGTGTCGCTCCTGGCGCGCACGCCGAGCGCCGTGCTGTAGGCGACCTTGCCGTCCACCACCACGGCGATCACTGCGCCCGGCACGTCGAAGCCCTTCATGCCGGCGGCGGCATAGGCCGCGATCTGCGGCCCCAGCGCTGCCGCGCGGTCGGCCATGGCGGCATCGGCGCGCGCCGGCCCGGCGGCACAGACGAGCGCGGCTGCGAGGCCGGCGGCGATAAGAACCCGTGACGTGGAAACTCCGGCTGGAACCCGCATGCCCCGTCCCTCCCCGCGCGATGCCGCGCCCCTTGCCTCAGACTGCCACGCCGGCGTCGCGGGTCTCCATATAGTCGGCGAGCGCGACCGCGTCCGCCGGCGCGATGTGCAGGCCGAGCTTGGTGCGCCGCCACAGAATGTCGTCGGCGCTCATGGCCCATTCCCGGTCCATCAGGTGGTCCACCTCGCGCCGGCAGAGGTCCGGGCCGAACCAGGGGCCGAGTTCGGCCTCGGATCGCGCGTCGCCGAGGATGCGGAAGGCCATGGTGCCGTAGGCGAGGAACATGCGCCGCGCGATGCGCTTGTCGAGGAAGGCGAAACGGGTGCGCAGGAGCCGCAGCACCGTGTCGAATTCGGCGAAGGGAAAGTCGCCGCCGGGCAGCGCCGCCTTGCCGGTCCAGGACCCCGCCATGAGGGGCAGATGGGGCGCCAGCTTGTCGAGCGCGGCTTCGGCGAGGCGGCGGTGCGTGGTGAGCTTGCCGCCCAGAATTGTGAGAAGCGGTGCCGCCTCGCGCGGGGCGTCGAGGGCGAGCGCGTAGTCGCGCGAGGCGTCCTGCGCCGCTCCGGCGGCGTCGCCGGCAAGCGCACGCACGCCGGCGAACGCCCACACCACGTCGGACGGCGTGACGGGAGCGGCGAAGTATGCGCTCGCGGCGGCACACAGATAGGCGATCTCCTCGGGGCTCGCCTGCGCGTTCTCCGCAGGGCGGGAAACATCGCGGTCGGTGGTGCCGATGAGCGTGAAGTCGGCCTCATAGGGGATGGCGAAGACGATACGCCCGTCGGCAATCTGGAACACGTAGGCGCGCTCTTGCGGATAGAGCCTCGGCACCACGATGTGGCTGCCCTGGACGAGGCGCAGGGGCGGAGCGGGATGCAGCTTCAGCGCATCGAGCACATCGCCCGCCCACGGGCCGGCGGCGTCCACCAGAGCGCGGGCGAGCACCTGCCCGCGCTGTCCGCCGCGCGCCACCGTGAGCCGCCAGAGCGCGCCCTCGCGGCGCGCCGCCACCACCTCGGTGCGGGTGAAGACGTTGGCGCCCCGGTCCGCCGCGTCGCGCACGGTCAGTGCGACGAGGCGGGCATCGTCGGCGAAGCAGTCGGAATATTCCAGGCCGCGCACGTAGTTCGGCTTGAGCGGCGCGCCGAGCGGGTTGCCGGCGAGCTTGACGGACGCGCTGCGCGGCAGCGCGCCGCGGCCGGCCAGGAAATCATAGGCCATGAGGCCGAGGCGCAGCTTCCAGAAGGGCCGCATGCCGTCGCGGTGCGGCAGCACGAAGCGCAGCGGCCGCACCAAATGCGGGGCGATGGTCCGCAGCACCTCGCGCTCGGCCAGCGCCTCCCGCACCAGGCGCAGCTCGCCGTGCTCCAGATACCTCAGCCCGCCATGGATCAGCTTGGTGGAGGCGGAGGAAGTGCCGGACGCGAGATCGTCCTTCTCGAACAGAACGACCTTCAGGCCACGGCCGGCGGCATCGCGGGCAATGCCGCCGCCATTGATCCCGCCCCCGATCACAGCAAGGTCATGGATCGGGATAGCGGAGGTATCTTGTTGATCCAAAACGATTCTCTCCGTCTGGCCCGCGAGCGCAGAATGCCCCGAACCTAACGGAACGTCGAGTGAGCGGCTGGATCCCCTGCCGACCTCGCCCGGTCTAGAGCCCGATCAGACCCCCGGCGGCGAACCCGCCGTCGACGGCGATGTTCTGCCCGGTGACGAAGGAGGACTTCGCACCGTCGAGCAGGAAGCAGATGGCGCCCGCCACTTCGGCGGGGGCGGCGTAGCGGCGCATGGGCACGGTCTTCATCCAGCCCTCGCGCGCCTCGGCGGTGTGGAGCGCCTTCACCATGGGCGTCTCGATGGGGCCGGGCGAGACGGAGTTCACGCGGACGCCGAGCGGGGCGAACTCCACCGCAAGGATCTGGGTGAGCTGGATCACCGCCCCCTTCGACGAACCGTAGGCGGTGCGGCCGAGATTGCCGCGCATGCCGGACACCGAGGCGATGTTGACGATGGAGCCGTCCTTGCGCGGGGCCATGGCCTTCGCCGCCTCGCGCGCCACCAGGAAGGAGCCCACCACGTTCACGTCGAGGATCTTGCGGAACAGCTCCGGCGAGGTCTCCAGCGCCGGGATGTCGGCGGCGATGCCGGCCGAATTCACCACGCCCATGAGCGGGCCGAAATCGGCCTCCGCATCCTTCACCACGTTCGCCACCTGGGCCTCGTCGGTGACGTCGACGCGGGCGAAGCGCACCTGATCCCCATGGGCGGCGAGCGCGGTGCGGGCGCTGTCGATGCTGGCCTGGACCACGTCGGCGGCCACCACGCGCCAGCCTTCCACGAGCAGCGCCTCCACCACCGCGAGCCCGATGCCCGAGGCCCCGCCCGTCACGATCACGCTTCCTGCCTGAGACACGATGCTTCTCCTTTTTGCTGCCTGCGTCGTCATTCGCGGGCGCCGGTTCCGTCGTTCGCGCGCCCCGGTTCCCGGAACCCCCGCGCCGCGAACTCCGCGCCGGCCCCGCCGTTCGCGTCCGTCCCCCGCACACGGGAGAGGGCCTTGGCCTTGGCTCCTCAGCCGGTCCGCGCGGGAGCGGGCGGCTCCAGCAGGCCGCGGGCCTCGATCTCCTCGCGGATCATCTTCTTGGTGATCTTGCCGTAGGCGGACTTGGGCAGCGCGTCCCAGAAGAACACCTTGCGGGGCAGCTTGTAGCGGGCGACCTTGCCGTCGAGGAACGCGATCAGCTCCTCGTCCGTGAGCGCCGCGCCCGCGCGCCGCACGCACACGGCGACGCCCACCTCGCCCCACATGGGGTCCGGCACGCCGAGGATCGCCACCTCCGCCACCGCCGGATGGGTGAGCACCTGCTCCTCCACCTCGCGCGGATAGACGTTGGAGCCGCCCGATATGTACATGTCGGAGGCGCGGCCGGTGATGTAGACGAAGCCCTCCGCGTCCATGTGGCCGAGGTCGCCGGTGCGGAACCAGCCGTTGCGGAACGCCTTCGCATTGGCCTCCGGGTTATCGTAATAGCCGGCGAACACGGCCGGGCCGGTGACGCAGATCTCGCCGGTGGCGAACGGCGCCACCGCGGCGCCCTGGTCGTCCTGGATCTCGACCTGCATGCCGGTGCGCTCATAGCCGCAGGTGCCGAGCTTCACATGCGGGCCGTCCTCCGCCTCATGCAGCGCGCAGGGCAGAACGGTGATGTTGCCCGTGACCTCGCCGAGGCCGAAATACTGCACCAGAACCTTGCCGAGCTTCCTCAGCGCGAACTTCTGGTCCTCCCGGTACATGGGCGCGCCGGCATAGATCACGTAGCGCAGGGACGAATGGTCGAACTGGTCCACCGCCGGGTGCTCCACCATCAGCTTGGTGATGGTGGGCACGGTGAAGAGGTTGGTGACGCGCCATTCCTCCACCAGGCGCCAGGCCTCGGTGCCGTCGAAGCGCTCGGACGGCAGCAGGATGGTCTTCGCCGCCCGCGCCACCTGCACCAATTGGTGCACGCCCGCCCCGTGGGACAATGGCGCCACCACCAGGGAGGCGTCCTCGTGGGTGGTGCCGGGCATCAGGTCGCACAGATGGTTGGTGACCACGAACGCCATCTGGCCGTGGGTGAGCACGGCCGCCTTGGGGCGCCCGGTGGTGCCGGAGGTGAAGAAGAACCAGCACGGATCGTCCCGCTCCACGTCCGCGTCGCGGAAGGCCGTGCCGAGATAAGGCGCGAGCACGGCGTTGTAGTCCGGCCCGAAGTCCGCCGCGCCGATGGCGACGACGATGTCGATGGCGCCCGCCTCGGCGCGCGCCGCCGCGACGTGCTCGGGGAAGTCGGCATGGCAGATCATCGCCCGCGCGCCGGAGGCGGAGGCGAGATAGGCGACCTCGGAGGGCGTCTGGCGGAAGTTGGTGGGCACCCACACGGCGCCGAGGCGGAAGGCGACGAACATGCTCTCGAACATTTCGAGGCAGTTCTTCGACTGCACCAGGATGCGGTCGCCCTTGACGACGCCCTTGGCGGCGAGCGCCGCCGCCATGGCGTCCACCCGCGCGTCCATCTCGGCCCAGCTCACGTGCTGGGCGCCGTGCACGAAGCCGATCTCGCCCGGGAAGCGGCGGCCCGCCTGGCGCAGGAAATGAGCGAGGTTCATCACCCGGTCGCTGACGCGGGCAAGGCCGCCCCGCGGGGTGCCGGTGGCTGTCATCTCATGGCCTCCAGGGATGAAAGAGTGCCCGGCGCAGGCGCGCGGGCGGATGGGATTTCGTAAGGCGCGTTCATGCCGCCCCCTCCTTGGCCGGCACGCGGGCGGACCCGGCGGGCCGCGCGGGCCCCCGGCTCTTCGCCGCCGCGCCGAGTGCGACCTCAAGCGCGTGCGCCTCGCGCAGCAGCAGCGCGGCGAGCTCCGGCTGCCGCTCGGGCGTGAGCCGCGTGTCGATGGCGGCGATGGAGAGCGCGCCGGCCGGGCGCCCCTCCGCATCGCGCACGACGACGCCGATGCCCCAGGAGCCGGAGACGTAGAGACCGGGATTGAGCGCGTATCCGAGCCGGCGCGCCGCGCTCACCCCCTGCCTGAGGCGCTCGGGTGCGTAGCCGGGATAGTGCGCGGCGAGCGCGTCCCCGTTGGCGGCGAGGATGCGCTCCACCTCCGGATCGGGCAGCGCGGCGAGAATGGCGAGGCTGCCCGCGCCGACGCCGAGCGGATGCCGGTCGCCGGCCTGGAGCACGTGGGTGCGGATGGGAAAAGTGCCCTCCTCGCGGTGCAGGCACACGCCGAAGATGTCGCGCGGCACGGTGAGGAAGGCGCAGTCGCCGCTCTCGCGGGCAATGCGCGCCAGCGCGCCGAGCGAGAGCGTATGGATGCCGAATCGCGCCGAGGCCAGGGTGCCGAGCACATAGGCCTCGGGGCCGATATGGTAGCGCCGGCTCGCCTCGTCCTGGTCCACCAGGCCGGCGCGCACCAGCGCCAGCAGCACCCGGCGCACGGTGGGCTTGGGCAGGCCGGAGCGCTCGACGATGTCGGACAGGCGCCCGCCGTCCGGCCCCGCGCGGCCCACCAGGAGCAGCACGGCGATGGCGCGCTCGATGGCCTGGGTGCCGCCCGCCGCCGGCTCGTCGGCGGCGCGCGGGGCGGCAGACGCTGCAATCGCAGGCTTCGCAACCGAGGGCTTTACGGCTGCGCCCTTTGCGGCTTTGCTCTGGCCGGCCCGGCCCTTCGCCCGGCCCGTTCGCATGCCCGTATCCACGCCTGCTCCCCGTGACCCATCATGTGGTGATCCAGCATGTGGACCTTGTTCTTGATTTCTTGCCGCCGATCGGCCAAACCGTTCGGCGCGAGACCATACCCCCCTTGCCTAATTGCCACAAGCGGGCGAGCATTGGGGCATAAAGTCAGGTCCATATCATGGACCTGTAAATGATAATGCGGTCCGGATGGACCCTGTCAGGAGGAGAGCCAAGGATGTCGCTGACCCGTCGCACCCTTTTGAAGGCGAGCGCCGCGAGCGCGCTGGTGGGCGGCATTGCCGCGCCGCACGTCGCCCGCGCCCAGGCTGCCGAATTCAGCTACAAGTACGCCAACAACCTGCCCGTCACGCACCCCATGAACGTGCGCGCCAACGAGATGGTGGAAGCCATCAAGAAGGAGACGAACGGGCGGGTCGAGATCAAGGTATTTCCCTCCAGCCAGCTGGGCGGCGACACCGACATGCTCAGCCAGCTGCGCTCCGGCGGCATCGAGTTCTTCACCCTCTCGCCGCTGATCCTGTCCACCCTGGTGCCGAACGCCTCCATCAGCGGCATCGGCTTCGCCTTCCCCGACTATGCCGCCGTGTGGAAGGCCATGGACGGCGAGCTCGGCGCCTATGTGCGCGGGCAGATCGCCAAGTCCGGCATCGTCGCCCTGGACAAGATCTGGGACAACGGCTTCCGCCAGATCACCACCTCCACCAAGCCGATCCAGACCGCCGCCGACCTCAAGGGCCTGAAGATCCGCGTGCCCGTCTCGCCGCTGTGGACCTCCATGTTCAAGGCGTTCGACAGCGCCCCGGCCTCGCTCAACTTCTCCGAGGTCTACACCGCGCTTCAGACCGGCGCCGTGGACGCCCAGGAGAACCCGCTCGCCATCATCTCCACGGCGAAGCTCTACGAGGTGCAGAAGTACTGCTCGCTCACCAACCACATGTGGGACGGCTTCTGGTTCCTCGCCAACCGGCGCGCGTTCGAGCGCCTGCCGGAGGACCTGCGCGCCATCGTCGTGAAGAACGTGAACGCCGCCGGCGTGAAGGAGCGCGCCGACGTGGTGGAGCTGAACGCCACCCTGCGCAAGGAACTGGCGGAGAAGGGCCTCGCCTTCAACGAGCCGAAGGTGGACAGCTTCCGCGACCAGCTGCGCAAGGCCGGCTTCTACGCCGAGTGGAAGGGCAAGTACGGCGACGAGGCGTGGGCGACGCTGGAGAAGTATACCGGCCCGCTCTCCTGAGCCTGTCTGACGAAGGCGATCCACTTCCGCGCGGACACCCCCTCCCCTGCCCCTCCCCACAAGGGGGAGGGGTTCTCGCTGCACCGCCGCGGGGCTTCCGCGGCCTCCCCTCCCCCTTGTGGGGAGGGGCGAGGGGGGGTGGGGGTGCTGCGAGACGGGAGTGATGCCCTCCCCCGCAAGCGGGAGAGGGGATAGCCTGCCACAACATCCCCCACGGCGGGGACCACGCCTTTCCGAAGTCAGGACCTCCGCCATGGCCGCAGCCGACGAAATCCTGCCGCTGGTCGCCGACAGCGACGCCCCCCGCGCGGGCTCGCGCTTCATGCGGCCGGTGGAGGCGCTCGCCGCCGCCTTGCTGATGGTGGTGGTGCTCCAGCTGCTCGCCAACGCGCTCTCGCGCTATCTGCTGCATCTGCCCATCATCTGGGGCGACGAGGTCGCCTCCATCGCTTTCATCTGGCTCGCCATGCTGGGCTCGCTGGTGGCGATCGACCGCAACGAGCACCTGCGCCTGACTTTGTTCGTGCGCGCCATGCCCGAGCGCCTGCAGCGCTTCGTGGACACGCTGGCGCTGCTGCTGGTGGCGGCCTTCCTGCTCGCCCTCGCCTATCCGGCCTACGACTATGCCTCGGAAGAATCCTTCATCACCCTGCCGGCGCTCGGCATCGCCGGATCGTTCCGCGCGGCGGCGCTGCCGGTGGGCATCTGCGGCATGGCGGCGCTCGCCGTGGCCCATGCGGTCCGGCGCTCCAAGCTCGCCGACATCCTGATCTCGCTCGCCATCGTCGCCGCGGCGCTCGGCGCCATGTGGCTCGCCGCGCCGGCGCTCATCAAGGCCGGCAACGTCACCATCCTCCTGTTCCTCGTTGGCTTCGTAGCGGCGTGCCTGGTGGCGGGCGTGCCCATCGCCTTCTGCTTCGGCATCGGCACCATCTGCTATCTCGCCTTCTCCACCCACGTGCCGCTGCTGGTGATGATCGGCCGCATGGACGAGGGCATGAGCTCGCTGGTGCTGCTCTCGGTGCCGGTGTTCGTGCTGCTCGGCTGCGTGCTCGACCACACCGGCATGGGCAAGGCCATCGTCGACTTCCTCGCCTCGCTGCTCGGCCATGTGAAGGCCGGCATGTCCTACGTGCTGCTGGGCTCGCTGTTCGTCGTCTCGGGCATCTCCGGCTCCAAGGTCTCCGACATGGCGACGGTGGCGCCGGCGCTGTTCCCGGAGATGAAGCGGCGCGGCCACAAGCCGAAGGAGATGATCGCGCTGCTCGCCACCGGCGCCGCCATGGCGGACACGGTGCCGCCCTCCATCGTGCTGATCGTGCTGGGCTCGGTGGCGGGCGTTTCCATCGCCGCTCTGTTCACCTCCGGCTTCGTGGTGGCCATGGTGCTGCTGTTGGCGCTCGCCGTGCTCGCCCGCTTCAAGGCGCGCCACGAGGACATGGCGGGCGTGACGCGCGCGCCCGGCAAGCTCATCCTCAAGACCATGCTGGTGGCGGCGCCGGCGCTGCTCTTGCCGTTCTTCATCCGCGGCGCGGTGTCGAGCGGCGCGGCCACCGCCACCGAGGTGTCCACCTTCGCGGTGGTCTATGCGCTGATCGTCGGCATGGTGCTCTATGGCGGCATCTCGCTGCGCACCTTCTACGGCATGCTGGTGGAGACGGCGGCGCTCACCGGGGCGATCCTCGTCATCCTGGCCTGCGCGGTGGCCATGGCGTGGGCCATCACCCAGGCCGGCATCGCCAACGACCTCGCCGCCTTCATGGGCGCCTTGCCCGGCGGGGCGTGGGGCTTCCTCGCGGTGAGCATCCTCGTCTTCCTGGTGCTCGGCTGCATCCTGGAGGGCCTGCCCGCCATCGTGCTGATGGCGCCGCTGATGTATCCCATCGCCCGCAAGCTCGGGATCAACGACATCCACTATTCCATGGTGATCGTCACGGCCATGAACATCGGCCTGATGACGCCGCCCATCGGCATCGGCTTCTACCTCGCCTGCAAGATCGGCCAGGTCTCGCCCGACGAGGCGCTGAGCGCCATCTGGCCCTATCTGGTGGCGCTGTTCGCCGGCCTGCTGGTGATCGCCGCCGTGCCGTGGATCTCCATCGGCATGCTCTAGCCCGCGCCGAACGCGCGCGCCGGAGCCGGAGCCTGATCGCAATACTCGATCAGCAGGTCGGTGAGCACGCGGATCTTGCGGGCCGGATGCTGGCCCGGCGGGCGCACCACATAGGCACCCGCCGGCGGCGGGGGATGGCGCGCCAGGACCGGCACGAGCGCGCCGGATGCGATGTAATGGTCGGTCAGGCAATCGGGCAGGCAGGCGATGCCCAGCCCCGCGGCCGCCGCGGCGGCGAGCGCCGTGCCGTTGTCGGCCTTGAAGCGCCCCTGCGGGCGGACCGTGACGATGCTGTCGCCATCCATGAGCTGCCAGCTTTCGGTGCCCTGCATCAGGGCCTCGTGCCCGGCCAGATCCGGAGGGGTCTCGGGCGCGCCGCGCGCCGCGACGTAGTCCGGGCTTGCGACGAACTTGCCGAAGATCGGCCCGACGCGCCGTGCCACCAGGTTCGAGTCCGGCAGGTAGCCGACCCGTATGGCGCAGTCATATCCCTCCGTAACGAGATCGACGAAGCGATCGCCGTAGCAGGCGTGGACCTGGAGCTGCGGGTGGCGGCGGGCCATCTCCGCCAGGATGGGCGCAAAGTGGTTGGGGCCGAACGACAGCGGCACCGCCACGCGCAGCCGCCCGCGCAGGTCGCCGGCGGGCAGGATCGTCTCGCGCGCCACCTCGATCTCGGCGCAGACCCTGGCGGCATAGTCGCGGAACGTCGACCCGGCTTCGGTGAGGGCAGCGCCCCGCGTGGTCCGCGCTAGAAGCTGGACGCCGAGGTCCGCCTCCAGCCGAAACAGCCGCCGGCTGACGACCGACTTCGCGACGCCGAGCCGAAGCGCCGCGGCGGATACGCCGCCCGCATCCGCCACCTCGACGAACGTCCGGAGTTCTTCGATGTCCATACCGCGTTCCTCGCCGCGTTCCGCGTTTCGCGACACAGCTTACCCCATTCGGGCGCTATCGCATCTTTCCGGGGAACGACAAAAGAGAGCGCAGACACCCGCGCCGTGGGCGCATGTCACTTCGACCCACCCCGCTCCTGCAACCCAACGGCCGCCTCCGGCGGCAAGGATGGCTCCATGACCTTTCGCAACGGCCTTGCTTCGCTGCTGCGTCCCGAGGACTCGGTCCTCGTTCTGATCGACCACCAGCCCTACCAGCTTGCGAACGTGAACAGCCACGAGCCGCAGATGGTCATCAACAACACGGCGGGCCTGGCGAAGGCGGCCAAGGCGTTCGGGGTGCCGACCATCCTCACCACCGTGCTCGCGGAGCGGGGCGGCCTTCTCTTCCCCCAGATCACCGAGGTGTTCCCCGGCCAGGAGGTGATCGACCGGACGCTCATCAACACCTGGCAGGACCCGAAGGTGGTGGACGCGGTCAAGGCGACGGGCCGCAAGCAGCTGGTGATCGCCGGCCTGTGGACCGAGGTCTGCGTCGCCATGCCGGCGATCCAGGCGCTCGGCGAAGGCTGGGACGTGACGGTGATCACCGATGCCTCCGGCGGCGTCTCGGTGGAGGCCCACCAGGTCGCCATCCAGCGCATGATCGCCGCGGGCGCGAACGTGATGACCTGGCTGGCGCTGGCGGCCGAATGGCAGCGCGACTGGGCCCGGATCGACCAGGCCGTCGCCCTGACGCAGGTCATCACCCAGCATGCCGGCGGCAGCGGCATCGCCTTCCTGTGGGAGCAGCAGCTGCTCAATACGCCGGTTCCGGCCGCGGCGGGCTGACCTGAGCGGGGATGAGAGGTGCGCCGAGCGTCCCGCGCCGCAGGTGGCGCGGCGCTCGAACCCCTCTCCTCCCCCTCGGCCACGGCCCGCCCGCAATAGGAGCCCCCGCCCCACTGCAGAGGCCGGCGGGAGCGGCGTGCATGCACCCGCGTTTGGCGCCCATGTGCGGCGAGGCGCGCACGGGCGTGGCGGGGAGGCCACCCCTCAGGCTGGCGCCTCCGTCTGCGGACCGCGCGCGCGGCGCGGACGGCCGGGCACGGCGATGAAGGCGAGGTCGTCGAGCATGCCCAGCAGCTGGGCGCCGGTGTCCAGCTCCCGGTCGAGCGCCGCCATGGTGCGCGCGAGGCCGATGTCCTCGTCGTCGAGCCAGATGCCGACGATGCGCGCGAACAGGAGCGCCAGCCCCTTCGCCCGCACCGACCCCGAAAGCCCGGTGCAGCCGATGCCGGCCGCCGCCAGCATCCAGCGCTGCGAGCGCTCGGACAGGCGCAGCATCACAAGCGCCAGCGCCGGGTCGCGCCGGGCGGAGCGGACGAGGCCGCGCACCGCGTCCTTGTGCGGCTCCAGCGCGTCGAGCCGGCGCATCAGCACCTCGAACAGGCGCTCCTTCGGGCCCTCGCCGGCGAGGTCCTCGCTGTCCGGCCCGCCCTCCGCCAGCACATGGCGGTCGGTGGCGCGGAAGAAGGCGGCGAGCAGGTCCGGGCGGCCGGCGAAGGTGGCGCGCATCTCGGCGAGCGGCACGCCCGCGCGCTCGGCCACCTCGGCGAGATCGATGGCGCCGTAGGGCCGCTGCGCCAGGAGGTCGAGGAAGGCGCGCAGGCAGGCCTCGCGGCTGGTCTCAGAGGTCATCGGCTCCTCCCCATGGCGCGCAGCGCGCGAATGACGGACACGCCGAGTGTAGCGCGAAATCGCGGCGGACCGGCGGCCGCTTCAGCCGGCGAGTTCCTTGCCGCGCCGGGTGGCGGCGGCGACCGCGTCGGCGAGCAGCGGACCGAAGCCCCCGGCCTCGTCCATCAGCACCGCGAGCGCGGCCGCCGTGGTGCCGCCGGGCGAGGTCACATTCTGGCGCAGGGTGGCGGCGGGCAGGTCCGACTGGTCCATGAGCGCGCCGGCACCGGAGACCGTGGCGCGGGCGATGCGTGCCGAAAGCTCCGCCGGCAGGCCGGCCTTGGCGCCCGCCTCGGCCAGCGCCTCGGCGAGCAGGAAAGCATAGGCCGGGCCGGAGCCGGAGACGGCGGTGGCGGCGTCCATGAGGTCCTCGTCGTCGATCCACTCGACGATGCCGATGGCGCCGAGCAGCGCGCTCGCGAGCGCGCGGCCGTCCGCGGTTACAGCTCCGTTCGCCACAGCCACCGTGACGCCGCGGCCGATGGCGGCGGGGGTGTTGGGGATCGAGCGGACGATGGCGGTGCCCGCCGGCATGGCATCCGCGATGAAGCCGAGCGTGCGGCCAGCCATCACCGACACCACCAGCGTATTCGGTCCCACCAAAGGCGCCACCCGGGACAGCACGTCGGGCGCCACCTGCGGCTTCACCGCCAGCAGCAGCACGCTGGGGGTCGCGATGGCGTGCGCGGGGGGATTCACATCGACCCCCTTGGCCTTAAGCGCTCCCGCCGGCTCGTCCGGCAGATTCGGGTCGATGGCGACCGCGAGCCGAGCCGGCAGGCCGAGCTTCAGCCAGCCCTCCAGCATCGCCCCGCCCATCTTGCCGGCGCCCACCAGCACCACGGGACCGGTGAGGGAGGACAAAGCGCGCTCGGACATGGGGGCCTCTGTGAATATGAAACGGCACAGCCCGCCCCCACGGGGCGGCCCCTCCTTCTAGGTCGGATCGCCATTCGGGGCCAGCGGCCGGCGCGGCATTTCTCTCCGGGGACCAGGCGCGGGGGACGCCCATGGGGTCAAATGCCAAGTCTCCATCGTGATACCCACAATTGCCGTCGAGGGATTGACGAAGTCATTTTCCCATGTATCTATCGTTTTAATATACAAATAAACGCAATTTTTAGGTGAAATATCAGTTCCGGCCCGCCAGCCGGGGCGGAGCGCGGCACCTGCCCGCCACCGGCACCAACCTGCGCCCTGCGCACCGAGGACCCGACCATGCGACGCCTTCTCCTTGCCGCCGCCTTCGCCGCCGCCGCCGCACTGCCGGCCTCGGCCCAGCAGGCGGCCGGCCCGAACACGCTGCTGAACGTCTCCTACGACATCTCCCGCGAGCTCTATCAGGCGATCAACGCCGCCTTCGTGAAGCAGTGGAAGGCGAAGACCGGCCAGGACCTGACCGTCAACCAGTCGCACGCCGGCTCCTCGCGCCAGGCGCGGGCGATCCTGGAGGGGCTGGAGGCGGACGTGGTGACCTTCAACCAGGTCACCGACGTGCAGATCCTCCACGACCGCGGCAACGTGGTCGCCGCCGACTGGCAGAAGCGCCTGCCCAACAACGCCTCGCCTTATTATTCCCTGCCCGCCTTCCTGGTGCGCGCCGGCAACCCGAAGAACATCCGCGACTGGGACGACCTGGTACGCGACGACGTGAAGCTGGTGTTCCCGAACCCCAAGACCTCGGGCAATGCGCGCTACACCTATCTCGCCGCCTATGCCTACGCACAGGAGAAGCTGGGCTCGCCGGAGAAGGCCGACGCCTTCGTGCGCAAGCTGTTCGCCAACGTGCCGGTGTTCGACACCGGCGGCCGCGCCGCCACCACCACCTTCGTGGAGCGCGAGGTGGGCGACGTGCTCATCACCTTCGAGGCCGAGACCAACGGCATCCGCGACCAGTATCCCGGCAAGTTCCAGGTGGTGGTGCCGAAGGTGAGCCTGCTCGCCGAATTCCCCGTGTCGGTGGTGGACAAGGTGGTGGACAAGCGCGGCTCGCGCGCCACCGCCACCGCCTATCTCGACTACCTCTACAGCGCCGAGGGCCAGGACATCCTCGCCAAGTTCCACAACCGGGTGCACAACCCGGAGGTGGTCTCCCACTACAAGGAGCAGTTCCCGCCGGTGCGCCTCGTCACCGTCGAGGAAGCGTTCGGCGGCTGGGACAAGATCAACAAGGAGCACCTCGCCTCCGGCGCCAAGCTCGACCAGCTGTTCGAGAAGCGCTGAGCGCCCGCTCGAACAATCGCAGCGTGGGCGCCTGGAGCTCCTTCGGACGCTAGAGCCACCTCATGGCCGGGCTTGTCCCGGACATGAGGCCGGATAAAGACTGAAAGGGCAGAAGCATTTTTCGCGTTCCCCGGAGCGGCGAAAAATGCTTCTGCTGCGCGCTCGGCGCGGCGTCCGGTACCGGACCCGCCTGCCATCCCGTTTTCCAATTCCCCCGAAGGCCCATGCGTCGGCGCACCCTCCCCGGCTTCTCCCTCGCGCTCGGCACCACCGTCCTCTATCTCGGGACGATCGTGCTGCTGCCGCTCGCCGCGCTCATGCTCAAGGCCGCGGACATCGGGCCGGAGCGCTTCGTCGCCATCATCACCAGCCCCCGCTCGCTCGCAGCGATCTCGGTGACGCTGACCACGGCGCTGTGGGCGACCGCCTTCAATGCCGTCTACGGCCTCGCATTCGCCTGGGTGCTGGCGCGCTACGACTTCCCCGGCAAGCGCATCCTCGACGCGGTTGTGGACATTCCGTTCGCGCTGCCCACCGCGGTGGCCGGCCTCGCGCTCACCGCGCTGTTCGCCAAGAACGGCTGGTTCGGCGCCCCGCTCGCGGAATGGGGCCTGCAGGTGGTCTACACCCCGCTCGGCATCGCCATCGCCATGGCCTTCACCAGCCTGCCTTTCGTGGTGCGCACGGTGCAGCCGGTGATCGAGGACCTCGCGCACGACGTGGAGGAGGCGGCGCGCTCGCTCGGCGCCAGCGACCTCGACATCGCCCGGCGGGTGATCTTCCCGGCGATCTTCCCCGCCTTCCTGGCCGGCTGCTCGCTCGCCTTCGCGCGCAGCCTCGGCGAGTTCGGCGCCGTGATCTTCATCGCCGGCAACCAGCCCATGAAGACCGAGATCGTCGCCCTGCTCACCTTCATCCGGCTGGAGGAGTTCGACTATCCGGCGGCGGCGGCGATCTCGGCGGTGATGCTGCTCGCCGCCTTCGCGCTGCTGGTCGCAACCAACGCGATCCAGGCCTGGCACGTGCGCCGCGCGGGGGTGGACTGAGATGGCGGACCGCGACACGCTGAGCCCCCGGCGCGCGCTGCGCCCGGTGGGCGGCCACCCGGCGTTCAAGGGGCCGCTGATCGCCCTGGTGGTGATCGTCACCGCGCTCATGGTGGGCGGGCCGCTGGCGGTGATCTTCGCCAGCGCCTTCTCCTCCGGCATCGCCGCCTATGGCGCCAAGCTGGCCGATCCGGCGACGCTGCACGCCATCTTCCTGACCGTGCTGGTGGCGCTGGTGGTGGTGCCGATCAACATCGCCTTCGGCATCGCCGCCGCCTGGGCGGTGGGCAAGTTCGACTTTCCCGGCCGCAGCCTTCTGATCGCGCTGATCGACGTGCCCTATTCGGTGTCGCCCATCGTCGCCGGCGTCGCCTATCTGTTCGTCTATGGCGCGCAGGGCCTGTTCGGGCCGATGCTGGAGGCGGCCGGCATCAAGATCATGTTCGCGCTGCCGGCGATCTTCCTCGCCTCCATGTTCGTGACCGCGCCCTATGTGGCACGCGAGCTGATCCCTCTGATGCAGGCGCAGGGCACGGACGAGGAGGAGGCCGCGCTCTCGCTCGGCGCCTCGGGGCTGCGCACCTTCATCCTGGTGACGCTGCCGAACATCCGCTGGGCGCTCATCTACGGCGCCATCCTGTGCAATGCGCGGGTGATGGGGGAGTTCGGCGCGGTGTCGGTGGTGTCCGGCAACATCCGCGGCGTCACCAACACGCTGCCGCTCCAGGTGGAGCTGCTCTACCAGGACTACAATGTGGCCGGGGCTTTCGCGGCGGCCTCGGTGCTCGCCTTGATCGGCGTCGCAACCATCATCGCCCGCGGCATCGTCGAGCGCATCCAGCGCAAGGCGGAAGGCTGAATTGGAACGGGCGGGCGCCCTCCGGCGAGGCCGGAGGGCTATATCCGGTCAGGCCTCGCCGACCGTGTCGAACAGCGCGGTGTCCATGGCCTCGCGGGCGGTCTTGCCGGCCCACACCACGAACTGGAAGGCAGGGTAATACCGCTCCACCGCATCGAGCGCGGCATCGACGATGGCCTCGCACTGGCGGCTTGAGGCCGTCGCCCCGCCCGAGAGCGGCAGCGCGTGGCGGAACATGATGACGCCTTCCTGGGACCACAGGTCGAAATGGCCGAGCCACATCTGCTCGTTCACCAGCGCGAGGAGCTTGAGCACCTCGTTGCGCCGGCCGTCCGGCACCTTGAAGTCGAAGGCGCAGGCGAGATGCAGGGATTCCAGCTCGTCCATCCACTGGAACGAGACATGGCAGTCCGTCCAGCGGCTTGACAGCGAAAGGGTGATCTCGTCCTCGTCGGAGCGCTCGAAGGACCAGTCATGGACGGCGGCGAGCCGCTCCACGAGGTCCACGGGGTTCGCCGGCGCATCGGCTTCGATGTCGATGAGAGACATGGCCTCGACCTCGCGGTGTGAGGGACGCGGAGAGGGTCGAACGCGGCACGGGCGGCAACTCAGGCCGGGGAGGCATGCGCAGCGCGGCGTGCCGTCGAGGCGCGCCGGCGGACCGGCCCGCCGTGGCGATGCTGCGCCCCGTCGCGCCCCGGCGCGACGACCCGGCTACGAATCGCCACGAAAATCAGTATATCGCGGGGAATCATTGCGGGGCTACGACAGATTGTGTGCGCCGCACCCCTCATCCCCGCGCCTGACCGTCCGTGCGGCGCGTTCAGCCCTCCAGTTCGTCGGCTGCGGAAGAGCGGGCGGAGAGGCGTTCCTCCAGCAGCGCGATGCGGGCGGCGAGCGCCTCGTTCTCCTCGCGCGCCTTGGCGGCCATGTCCTTCACGGCCTCGAACTCCTCGCGCTTGACGAGGTCCATGTCGCGCAGGAAGCGCTCCATCTGGGCCTTCATCACCGTCTCGGCCTCGCGGCGGACGCCCTGGGCGACGCCGGCGGCGTCGTTCACGAGGCGGGCCATCTCGTCGAAAATGCGGCCCGTGGTCTGGGTCATGGGTGCCTCCATCGGCGCCGGGGCGCCGTCCCCTGCTACATGGCGCCCCCGCGCCGACGATGCAAGGGCGCCGGTGCCGCGCCCCGGCCAGCGACAGCGAAGCTTGAGCCGTTCCCCGGCCCAGCGACGGCGCAGCCGGAGCGCCGAGCCGGGGTCCAGCGCAAGACTCCTGCGACAGCAGGCAATACCCGCCACCCCCGCCTGCGGCGGAAGAAGCCGCCTGCGGCGCCTCCTTGCGCTGGGCCCCGGCTCTCCTTCCGCTGCGCTGACGCTCCGCTCTCGCCGGCCGGGGCACGAACGGCAGTGCCCTCGCCCCGCGACGGCGCAGCTAGCGCCGTTCCCCGGCCCAGTGACGGCGCAGCCGGAGCGCCGAGCCGGGGTCCAGCGCAAGACTCCTGCGACAGCAGGCAATACCCGCCACCCCGCCTGCGGCGGAAGAAGCCGCCTGCGGCGCCTCCTTGCGCTGGGCCCCGGCTCTCCTTCCGCTGCGCTGACGCTCCGCTCGCGTCGGCCGGGGCACGAACGGCAGTGCCCTCGCCCCGCGACGGAGCAGCCGGCGCCGTTCCCCGGCCCAGCGACGGCGCAGCCGGAGCGCCGAGCCGGGGTCCAGCGCAAGACTCCTGCGACAGCAGGCAATACCCGCCACCCCGCCTGCGGCGGAAGAAGCCGCCTTCGGCGCCTCCTTGCGCTGGGCCCCGGCTCTCCTCCCGCTGCGCTTCGCTCCGCTCTCGTCGGCCGGGGCACGAGGGCGGCGGCCTCCCCGCTCGGACCGCCCCTTTGCCTTCCGCGCCGGGGCGGGATAAGCGGGGGCCCATGGCCCCGCCCCTCATCCTGCTCCAGGACATCCATCTGCGCTACGGCGCGACGCCCCTGCTCGACGGAGCGGAGCTTTCGGTCTCCGCCGGCGAGCGGCTCGCCCTCGTCGGGCGCAACGGCTCCGGCAAGTCGACGCTACTGAAGATCGCCGCCGGGCTCGTCGAGCCGGACGGCGGGACGCGCTTCTTCCAGCCCGGCACCACCGTGCGCTACCTGCCGCAGGAGCCGGACTTCACCGGCTATCCCACCACGCTCGCTTATGTGGAGGCGGGCCTCGCCCCCGGCGACGAGGCCTATCGCGCCGCCTATCTGCTCCAGGCGCTCGGTCTCACCGGCGAGGAGGACCCCGCGACCCTCTCCGGCGGCGAGGCGCGGCGCGCGGCGCTGGCCCGCGTCATCGCGCCCGAGCCGGACGTGCTGCTGCTCGACGAGCCCACCAACCATCTGGACCTGCCCGCCATCGAGTGGCTGGAAGCGGAGCTGAAGGGGCTGAAATCCGCCATCGTGCTCATCAGCCACGACCGGCGCTTCCTCGAAAACCTCTCGCGCGCCACGGTCTGGCTCGACCGCGGCGCGACGCGCCGGCTCGACCAGGGCTTCGGCGGCTTCGAGGCCTGGCGCGACGGGGTGCTGGAGCAGGAGGAGCTGGAGCGCCACAAGCTCGACCGCAAGATCGTCGCCGAGCTGGACTGGCTGCGCTACGGCGTCACCGCGCGGCGCAAGCGCAATGTACGCCGGCTCGGCCTGCTGCACTCCATGCGCAAGGACCGCCGCGAGGAGCGCCGCGCCACCGGCAGCGTGAAGATGTCCGTCACCGAGGCCGAGACCTCCGGCAAGCTGGTGATCGAGGCCAAGCACATTGCCAAGGCCTATGACGGCGTTCCCGTGGTGAAGGACTTCTCCACCCGCATCCTGCGCGGCGACCGGATCGGCATCGTCGGCCCCAACGGCGCCGGCAAGACCACGCTGCTCAAGATGCTCACCGGCGCGCTCGCGCCGGACAGCGGCACGGTGCGGCTCGGCACCAACCTGGAGATCGCCTCGCTCGACCAGAAGCGCGCCGCGCTGGACCCCGCCACCACCCTGCGCGATGCGCTCACCGGCGGCGGCTCCGACCAGGTGCTGGTGGGCAGCGCGCCGCGCCACGTGATGGGCTATCTCAAGGACTTCCTGTTCACCCCCGAGCAGGCCAACGCGCCGCTCTCCGTGCTCTCCGGCGGCGAGCGCGGCCGCCTGATGCTGGCGCGCGCGCTCGCCATGCCGGCCAACGTGCTGGTGCTGGACGAGCCCACCAACGACCTCGACCTCGAAACCCTCGATCTGCTGCAGGAGATGGTGGCCGACTTCCCCGGCACCGTGATCCTCGTCTCCCACGACCGCGACTTCCTCGACCGCACCGTGTCGAGCGTCATCGCGGCGGAGGGCGACGGCGTGTTCCGCGAATATGCCGGCGGCTATGCCGACATGGTGGCCCAGCGCGGCCATGGGGTTCAGGCGAAGACGAAGGCGGCGGCCCCGGGTGCCCGCAGCGGTGCCGCGCGGGCCGAGGCCTCCGACGGCGCGGCGCCAAGCCGGGACGGCGGGCAGAAGAAGCGCCTCTCCTTCCACGAGCAGCACGCGCTGAAGACGCTGCCCAAGACCATGGAGAAGCTGAAGGGCGAGCTGGCGAAGCTGGCGGCGGTGCTGGAGGACCCGAACCTCTATGCCCGAGACGCAGCCAAGTTCGAGGCCACCTCCGCCGCCCTCGCCAAGGCCCAGTCCGACCTCGAAGCCGCCGAGGAGGAATGGCTGCGCCTGGAGATCCTGAAGGAAGAGCTGGAGGGGTGATCCCCCTCCCCCGCCCGCTCAGGCCGGCAGCACCACCACCTTGGTCTTCACCGGGGTCTGGTCGTAGAGGTGGATCATGTCCTGGCTCAAAAGGCCCACGCAGCCGCTGGTGACGCCGGTGCCGATGCTCTCGGGATCGCTCGAAGCATAGATGGTGTAGAGCGTGTATTTCCCGTTCTGGTAGAGATAGAGCGTGCGGGCGCCGAGCGGATTCTCCAGGCCGCCGGGCATGCCGCCGGCATATTTCGCCACCTCCGGCTGGCGCTGGATCATCTCCTTGGGCGGGGTCCAGGTAGCCCACTCGCCCTTGCGCCCCACATAGGCGTCGCCGTGCCACAGGAAGCCGCTGCGGCCCACATTGGCGCCGTAGCGCGTGGCGGTTTCCGCGTCCTCGACCCGGTAGACGTAATAGTTGCTGGGATCGACGATGATGGTGCCGGGCGCTTCCTTGGTCTCGTAGCGCACCGTGCGGCGGAAATATTTCGGGTTGACCTTGCTGATGTCCGCCGCCGGGATCGGGAACTTCTCGGTCGGCACGGGACCGTAGAGCTTCTCCGCTTCCGCAAGGCTCAGGCCGTCCGCCGAGCAGCCGGCGAGGCCCAGGGCGCCGAGGCCCAGGGCCGAGCCCATGAGGAAGGTCCGGCGGCTCAGCGCCCCCGTTTGCTCCATCCGGCCGCGCACGTCGGTTTCGCGCGCCGCGGCCTTTCCACCGTCCAGGATCATGATGTGGCAGCGTCCCATGCCAGTTGCGCGGCGAGAATAACGCCGCCACGCAACCATTGAATGTCATTCCCGACCGACATAGCCGCCCCGAGGGCCGGCTGGCAAGCTGCCGCAGCGGCGTACCCGCCGGGCGGCCGGGCGCCGTAAGCCCCGCCCTTGCGTCCGCCCCCGTCCTGCGGCACACCCTCGCCGTCGCCCGCCCACCCGGTCGTTCCGGACGGTTGTGCGTCGCCGCCGATCCCGGGAGCCCTCATGTCCGCGTCCGTCTCTCCCCTCGCGCCCAAGAGCCTGCCCGAGGTGCCGCCGGTGCCCGGCGTCGCCTTCGCCACCGCCGAGGCGGGCATCCGCTACAAGGGCCGCACCGACGTGCTGCTGATGGCGTTCGCGCCGGGCACCACGGTCGCCGGCGTCACCACGCGCTCGCGCTGCCCGTCCGCGCCGGTGGAGTGGTGCCGGGACCTGCTGAAGAAGGGCAAGGCCTCGGGCCTGGTGGTGAATTCCGGCAATGCCAACGCCTTCACCGGCAAGAAGGGCCGCGAGGCGACCAAGCTCACCGCCGAGATCGGCGCCAAGGCGCTCGGCTGCAAGCCCGGCGAGGTGTTCCTCGCCTCCACCGGCGTCATCGGCGAGCCGCTGGACGCCACCAAGTTCGCCGGCGTGCTGGAGGCGACCGCCGCGCGCCTGTCGGGCGGTCCGTGGGAAGACGCCGCCCGGGCCATCATGACCACCGACACCTTCCCCAAGCTCGCCACCGCGAGGGTGCTGATCGACGACGTGCCGGTGACCATCTCCGGCATCGCCAAGGGCGCCGGCATGATCGCGCCCGACATGGCGACCATGCTCTCCTTCATCTTCACCGACGCGCCGATCGCCGCGGGCGTGCTCCAGGCCATGCTGGACAAGGCGGTGAAGACCACCTTCAACGCCGTGACCATCGACGGCGACACCTCCACCTCGGACACGCTGCTGGTGTTCGCCACCGGCGCCGCCAAGGCGCGCGGCGTGCGCCCGGCGAAGGACCCGGCCGACCCGCGCCTGCGCGCCTTCCGCCACACGCTCAAGGCGGTGATGGCGGACCTCGCCGAGCAGGTGGCGCGCGACGGCGAGGGCGCCCGCAAGCTGGTGCGGGTGCACGTGAACGGCGCGGTCTCCAACAAGTCGGCGCGGCGCATCGCCATGTCGATCGCCAACTCGCCGCTGGTGAAGACCGCCGTGGCCGGCGAGGACGCCAATTGGGGCCGGGTGGTGATGGCGGTGGGCAAGGCCGGCGAGCCGGCCGAGCGGGACCTGCTCTCGATCTCCTTCGGCGCCATCCGCGTCGCCCACGTCGGCGCGCGCGACCCGTCCTATGACGAGGCTGTGGTCTCTGACTACATGAAGAGCGACGTGATCGACCTCACGGTGGAGATCGGCCTCGGCCGCGGCTCCGACACCGTGCTCACCTGCGACCTCACGAAGGAATACGTGGCGATCAACGGGGACTACCGGTCGTGAAACTCACCCTCGTCGTCGCCTGCGCGCTGGTGGATGCGGACAACCGCGTGCTGGTGGCGCAGCGCCCGGAGGGCAAGGCGCTGGCGGGGCTGTGGGAGTTTCCCGGCGGCAAGATGGAGCCCGGCGAGCGGCCGGAGGAGACGCTGATCCGCGAGCTGGCCGAGGAACTGGGCATCACCGTGAAGGAGGCGTGCCTCGCCCCCCTCACCTTCGCGAGCCACGGCTACGAGACGTTCCATCTGCTGATGCCCCTGTGGGTCTGCCGGCGCTGGGACGGCATGGTCCAGCGCAAGGAGCACCAGGCGCTGAAATGGGTGCGCGCCGGCAAGCTGCGCGAGCTCGACATGCCGCCCGCCGACGCGCCGCTGATCCCGCCGCTCATCGACCTTCTCGGCCCCTGACGCCCGGCGGTCCAAATGTCTTCCGCGCCTCTCTCCCCGGCGAGCGCCACGCGCATCGGCCTCGCCGCCATCGCGCTCTGGGCGACGCTGGCGCTGCTCACCGCGGCGACGGGGCGGGTGCCCCCGTTCCTGCTCACCGCGCTCACCTTCGCGCTCGGCGGCATTGTCGGGCTGGGCGCTGCTCTGGCCGGTCCCGGCCTCGGCGTGCTGGCGCAGCGCCCGCTCGCCTATCTCCACGGGGTGGGCGGGCTGTTCGGCTATCATTTCCTGTATTTCGCGGCGCTGAAATGGGCGCCGCCGGCGGAAGCGGGCCTCATCAACTATCTCTGGCCGCTGCTGATCGTGCTGCTGTCGGCGCTGCTGCCGGGCGGCGGGCTGAAGCGGGTCCACGTCGTGGGCGCGCTCATGGGCTTCGCCGGCACCGTGGTGCTGCTGCTCGGCAAAGGCGGCTTCGGCGGCATCGAAGCGCGCTATGCGCCGGGCTATCTCGCCGCCTTGGCCTGCGCCTTCATCTGGTCGTCCTATTCGGTGCTGTCGCGCCGCTTCGCCGACGTGCCGACCCAGGCGGTGGCCGGCTTCTGCCTCGTCACCGCTCTGCTGGCGGCGGCGTGCCATCTCGCCTGGGAGGAGACGGTGTGGCCCTCCGGCCTCCTGGAGTGGTCGGCCGTGGCGTTGCTCGGCATCGGGCCGGTGGGCATCGCCTTCTATGCCTGGGACATCGGCATGAAGAAGGGCGACGTCCGCCTGCTGGGCGTCGCCTCCTATGCGGCGCCGGTGCTCTCCACCTTGTTACTGGTCCTCGCCGGCTTTGCCGCCCCCACATGGTCGCTCGCCGCCGCCTGCCTGCTCATCGTCGGCGGCGCCTTCGTGGCCACGCGGCGGTGAGCCGTCCTCAACGGAGTAGCGCCATGCCCCACCCCGCTCTGTCATCCGGCGCCGTCGCCGTCGTCACCGGCGGCGCGTCCGGCATCGGGCTCGCCGCCGCCCGGCGCTTCGCCGAACGCGGCATGAAGGTGGTGATCGCCGACCTGCCCGGCGAAAAGCTGGAGGCGGCGGTCGCCGCGCTCGCGGGCGTCGCGGCGGGCGGGGCTGCCGACGTCCTGGCGGTTGCGACCGACGTCTCCCGCCTCGCCGACATCGAGCGGCTGGAGGCGCAGACGACCGCCCGCTTCGGCGGCGCCGACCTCGTGATGAACAATGCCGGGATCCAGCCCGGCAGCGCCCTGTTCGGGCCGCTCGACAACTGGGAGCGCGTGGTCGCCGTCAACCTGTGGGGCGTCATCCACGGCTCGCGGATGTTCGGGCCGAAGATGCTGGCGCAAGGCCGGCCGGGCCTCATCGTCAATACCGGCTCCAAGCAGGGCATCACCACGCCGCCCGGCGATCCGGCCTACAATGTCGCGAAGGCGGGGGTGAAGGCCTTCACCGAGGCGCTTGAGCACGAATTGCGCAACACGCCGGGCAGCCGGGTCTCGGCCCATCTGTTCATTCCCGGCTTCGTCTTCACCCCGCTCGCCGCAGGCGGGCGCTCCGAGAAGCCGGCGGGCGCCTGGACGGCGGAGGAGACCGCCGACTTCATGCTGGCGCGCGTGGAGGCGGGCGACTTCTACATCCTGTGCCCGGACAACGACGTGCCGCGCGCGCTGGACGAGAAGCGCATCGCCTGGGCGGCCGGCGACATCATCGAGAACCGTCCGCCGCTCTCGCGCTGGCACGAGGACTACAAGGACGCCTTCGCAGCCTATGTGAAGGGCGGCTGACGCGGCGCGCCGCGCCCTTGCGCTCGCGGCGGCGACGTCCTAGAGCCGGATCGCCTTATTCCGGCGGCCCGCTCCCGGCGCCGCCCATCACCCCGCCCTCAGGACGGACGCCCACCAGAACGGCGCGACGCCGCATCGACCCCAAGGAACGAGGATAGAAGCCATGGCCACCCACAAGCTGCTCCTGCTCGCCGGCGACGGCATCGGCCCCGAGGTGATGGAGGAGGTGAAGCGGGTCATTGCATGGCTGGAGAAGGCCGGGCTGGCCTCCTTCGCCATCGAGGAGGGCCTGGTGGGCGGCGCCGCCTATGACGCGCACGGCGTCTCCATCTCCGAGGCGGACATGGCGCTCGCCAAGGCGTCCGACGCGGTGATCTTCGGCGCCGTCGGCGGCCCGAAGTGGGCGGACGTGGGCTATGACGTGCGCCCCGAAGCGGGCCTGCTGCGCCTGCGCAAGGACCTGGAGCTGTTCGCCAACCTGCGCCCGGCTCTGTGCTATCCCGCGCTGGCCGAGGCGTCCTCGCTGAAGCCCGAGGTGGTCGAGGGACTCGACATCCTGATCGTGCGCGAGCTGACCGGCGGCGTCTATTTCGGCGAGCCGAAGACCATCACCGATCTCGGCAACGGCCAGAAGCGCGCCATCGACACGCAGGTCTACGATACGTTCGAGATCGAGCGCATCGCCGCCGTCGCCTTCGAGCTGGCCCGCACCCGCCGCAACAAGGTGACCTCGGCCGAGAAGCACAACGTGATGAAGTCCGGCGTGCTCTGGAAGGAAGTGGTCACCCAGCTTCACGCCCGCGCCTTCCAGGACGTGGAGCTGGAGCACCAGCTCGCCGACAGCCTCGCCATGCAGCTGGTGCGCTGGCCCAAGCAGTATGACGTGATCGTCACCGACAATCTGTTCGGCGACATCCTGTCCGATCTCGCTTCCATGCTCACCGGCTCGATCGGCATGCTGCCCTCCGCCTCGCTCGGCGCGGCGGACGCGGCCGGCAAGCGCGCGTCCATGTACGAGCCGGTGCACGGCTCGGCGCCCGACATCGCCGGCCAGGGCATCGCCAATCCGATCGCCATGATCGGCTCGCTCGCCATGGCGCTGCGCTATTCTCTGGGCAAGGGCGAGGTGGCGGACCGCATCGAGACCGCGATCGCCGCCGTGCTCGACGCCGGCAAGCGCACCGCCGACATCGCCCCCAAGGGCACGCCGGCCATCAGCACCGCCGAGATGGGCGCCGCCATCGTGGCCGCGCTCGACGCCGGCGCGTGAAGGCGCGCGCCGGTTCTCCGGCGCGCTCCCACCCAGCCCCTCCAGCCGTCATGCTCCGGCTTGACCGGAGCATCCATGCAACCGCCCGGCGCCACGCCCGGCCGCAGGATGGGCCCTCCGGTCAAGCCGGAGGGCGACGGCAGAATCTGCTCACACCCTGGGGACGACCACGAGGCGCTCCACGAGCGTGCCGCCCACCAGGTGGGCGGCGACGATCTCGTCGATGTCCTCGGGGGTGCGCGGCTGGTACCAGACGCCTTCGGGATAGACCACCATGATCGGCCCCGCCTGGCAGAAGGTGAGGCAGCCCGAGGCGGTCATGGCGATGTCGCGCCGGCCCGTGGCCTCGATCGTCTTGCCGAGCCGCTCCCACAAGGGCTGGGTGCCGTTCGCGCCGCACGAGCCGCGCGGATGCTGCGGCGGGCGCTGGGTGAAGCAGCAGAAGACGTGACGGGTATAGACCTGGGGCAGCTCCAGGGCCGCGTCGGCGGCATCGGCAGTCAAGGCATCGGTCATGGAATCTCGCGAATCATCGGGGACGATGCCGAAACGATTCAAGACCTGTGCCGCGCCGACCTATCTTATTTTTTCTATAAATTGCAAATAGATGCCTGAAACGGCCGAATGGCGCCTATGCCACACCCCCTGCCGGCGGGGCGCAAACGCGACACGAGCCGGCAGCGCGCCGGCGGCACTGTTCGGGGACGACGGTCGGTAAGGTGGCCCTCCGGTCGGGCCGGAGGGCGACGCCAGATGCAGGTACGGCGGCCGGCAGCACCTCAAACCGCCGTCATGCTCCGGCTAGACCGGAGCATCCATGGCCTTCCCAGCGGGGGAGATGGGCCCTCCGGCCTGGCCGGAGGGCGACGGCGTGCGAGGCCGCGCTCAGGTGATGTACTGGGCGCCGTTCAAGGTCATGGTGGAGCCGGTGATGAAGCCGGCATCGTCCGAGGCCAGGAACACCACCGCTCGGGCGATGTCCTCCGGCTCGCCGAGGCGGCCTACCGGGATGGTGGCGACGATCTTGGCGAGCGCCTCCGCCGGCACCGCCTTCACCATCTCGGTCGCGATGTAGCCGGGAGCGATGGCGTTCACGGTGATGCCGAGCCGCGCGGTCTCCTGGGCGAGCGCCTTCACGAAGCCGATCTCGCCGGCCTTGGCGGCGGAATAGTTGGTCTGGCCGAACTGGCCCTTCTGCCCGTTGATCGACGAGATGCACACGATGCGGCCGAACTTGCGGTCGCGCATGCCCTCGATCACGTTGCGGGTCATGTTGAAGGCGGAGTTGAGGTTGGTGTTGATGACCGCGTTCCACTGCTCCAGCGACATCTTGTGGAACTGGCCGTCGCGGGTGATGCCGGCATTGTTCACCAGCACTTCCACCGGGCCGACCTCGGCCTCCACCTTGGCGATGCCGGCCTTGCAGGCCTCGAAGTCGGACACGTCCCACTTGAAGGCGGGGATGCCGGTCTTCGCGGTGAAGGCCTTGGCGGCCTCCTCATTGCCCGCAAAGTTCGCCGCCACCGTATAGCCGGCGGACTTCAGCGCGATCGAGATCGCCTCGCCGATGCCGCGTGTGCCGCCCGTGACCAATGCGACGCGCCCCATTGTCTCCTCCTCATCTGTTTTGGCCCGACCTGACGACAAACCATCAGCCTTCCGAAGCGGATCGAGCCACGCCCGGAAGTTGTCTAGGGAAGACGTCCCGAAGTTTCGAGCATCCGGAGCCGCGACCTTGCGGCGCGGCCCCGAGGCTCAGCCGGCGCTCAGTCGCGCTCGAGGCACATGGCGATGCCCATGCCGCCGCCGATGCACAAAGTGGCGAGGCCCTTCTTGGCGTCGCGCTTCTGCATCTCGTGCAGCAGCGTGACGAGGATGCGCGCGCCGGAGGCGCCGATGGGATGGCCGATGGCGATGGCGCCGCCGTTCACGTTCACCTTCGAAGTGTCCCAGCCGAGGCCCTTGTTCACGGCGATGGCCTGGGCGGCGAACGCCTCGTTGGCCTCGACCAGATCGAGGTCGCCGGCGCTCCAGCCGGCCTTCTCCAGCGCCAGCTTGGAGGCCGGGATCGGACCGGTGCCCATCACCGACGGGTCGACGCCCGCCTGCGCCCAGGAGGCGATGCGCGCCAGCGGCTTCAGGCCCTTGGCCTTGGCGGCCGCGGCGCTCATCAGCACCACCGCGGCGGCGCCGTCATTGATGCCCGAGGCGTTTGCGGCGGTCACGGTACCGTCCTTCACGAAGGCCGGGCGCAGCTTCGCCATGGCGTCGATGGTGGCGCCGTGGCGGATGTACTCGTCCTGGTCCACCACCACGTCGCCCTTCTTGGACGGGATGGTGACGGGGACGATCTCGTCCTTGAACTTGCCCGCCTTCTGGGCCGCCTCGGCCTTGTTCTGCGAAGCGACGGCGAACTCGTCCTGCTCCTGGCGGGTGATCTGGAACTCCTTGGCCACGTTCTCGGCGGTGTTGCCCATGTGGTAGCCGTTGAAGGCGTCCCACAGGCCGTCCTTGATCATGGTGTCGACGAATTCGAGGCCGCCCATGCGCTGGCCGTTGCGCAGGTGCGCGGCGTGCGCCGACTGGCTCATGGATTCCTGGCCGCCGGCGACGACGATCTCGCTGTCGCCGTTGGCGATCGCCTGGGCGCCGAGCGCCACGGTGCGCAGGCCGGAGCCGCACACCATGTTCACTTCCCAGGCCGGGCTGGTGATCGGCACGCCCGCCTTCAGCGAGGCCTGGCGGCCGGGATTCTGGCCCTGCGCGGCGGTGAGCACCTGGCCGAGGATGACCTCGCTCACGGCCTCGCCCGGCACGCCCGCGCGCTCCAGAGCCGCCTTGATCGCGATCGCGCCCAGTTCGTGCGCGGGAAGCGATCCCAGCGCGCCGTTGAACGAACCGACCGGGGTGCGCGCCGCGCTGACGATGACGACGTCGTCCTTCATGGTGCTCTCTCCTGGGGCCTTTTGGGCCGGGCTTGCCTCGCGCCGCGTGCGCTGCCGCGCCGCCGCGTTCGGACCTTAAAGTGGTTGTGCCGCGGACAATGTGTCAATGACCCATATCAAGGCAATCCGCCAGTCGGCGGTGCCTTTGGGTAAGCCATCGGGGCCGCGCCGGACATCGCGCGCCGCGGGCGTCGCGTCGCGCTGCACATTCCATGCGCGCGCCGCACACAAATTGGTAGCCCTATGTTTGGAAAGGCCCTAACGTGTGTCACCCCAAGGAAAACGGATGACCGGACGATGGCAAAGTCACAAGAGCCAGTCACCATCAAGAAATACGCCAACCGCCGTCTCTACAACACAGGGACGAGCACCTATGTGACGCTCGAAGACCTCGCCAATATGGTGAAGGACGGCGAGGATTTCGTCGTATACGACGCCAAGAACGGCGACGACATCACCCACTCGGTACTCACACAGATCATTTTCGAGCAGGAGAACAAGGGCCAGAATCTTCTGCCCATCACTTTCCTGCGCCAGATCATCCGTTTTTATGGCGACAGCATGCAGATGCTGGTGCCACGCTACCTGGAAGCGTCCATCGACAGCTTTACCAAGGATCAGGAAAAGTTCCGCGACCACGTGACCAAGACGCTCACGGGCACCGCGCCCTTCGTCGGCCTCGACGACCATGTGCGCCGCAACATGGAGATGTTCGAGCGCGCCTTCCACATGTTCCTGCCCTTCCCGAAGACGGAAGGCGGCGAGGGCGTGCCGGCAACGGGCGCCGGCCCGGCCGCCGCGAGCCCGGCCCCTGCGCCGGCTCCCGAGCCGCGGCCGGACGAGTTCGACGCCATCCGCCGCCAGATGGCGGAGATGCAGGCCAAGCTCGACCAGCTCATCAAGAAGCCCGAGAGCGGCGACGGCGAGGAGGGATCCTCCCAGCCCTGAACCGGGCTGGGGGCACCTGCGCGTCGCCGCCGCCGCATCGCGGGATCGCGAGGCCGACCGGCATGGCGCGACCTCCCCCGCGGGCGCGCTGCCGCCTTTCCGCTATTCGGCGGCCCGCACCGGCACCGCGGGCCGCGCCGCTTCCATGCGCACCGCCGCGACGGCGGTGAGGATGGCGAGCAGCGGCACGAGACCCGCCACCAGGGTCAGGGCCCACAGGCCCGGCCCGTGGTCGATGACGAGCCCGCCCAGCGCCGCGCCCAGCGCGTTGCCCAGGTTGAAGGCGGCGATGTTGAAGGACGAGGCCAGCGACTGCCCGGCCCCCTTCGCCTTCTCCAGCACCCACATCTGCAGCGGCGCCACGGTGGCGAAGGCGGCGGCGCCGAGCACGCCGACGAAGATCACCGCGCTCACCGGGTTCCGGATCCCGGCCGTCATGGCGAACAGCACCACCGAGAGCACGGCGAGCGAGCCGAACACGGTGGGCACCAGCCAGCGGTCGGCGAGCCGGCCGCCGGCGAGGTTGCCCACCACCAGGCCGGCGCCGAACACCAGGAGGATGGGCGAGACCGCGCCGTCCGAGAAGCCGGACAGGCGGGTCAGCATCGGCGCGATATAGGTGAAGGCGGCGAACACCCCGACCCAGCTCAGCACCGTGGTGGCGAGGCCGAGCAGCAGCGCCGGGCGGCGCAGCACCTTCAGGTCGTCGGCAAGCCGGCTCGCCTCCGGCTCCTGCCGGTCCTGCGGCACCAGGAGCGCGATCACCGCCACCGCGGCGATGCCGATGAGGGTCACGGCCCAGAAGGTGGCGCGCCAGCCCGCCATCTGGCCGAGCCAGGTGCCGAACGGCACGCCGAGGATGTTCGCCACCGTGAGGCCGGTGAACATGATGGCGATGGCGGACGCCTTCTTGTTGGCCGGCACGAGGCCGGTGGCCACCACCGAGCCGACGCCGAAGAAGGTGGCGTGGGCGAACGAGGTGAGCACCCGCGCCGCCATCAGCCAGCCATAGCTCGGCGCCAGCGCGCAGGCGAGATTGCCGAGCGTGAACACCACCATGAGGCCGAGCAGCACGTTCTTGCGCGGCCAGCGCGCGGTCAGGCCGGTGAGCAGCGGCGCCCCCACCACCACGCCGAGCGCGTAGCCGGAGATGAGCAGGCCCGCCGAGGAGATGGAGACGCCGAGGTCGGCGCCCACCTCCAGCAGCAGGCCCATGATGACGAATTCGGTGACGCCGATGCCGAAGGCGCCGGCGGCGAGGGCATAGAGAGCGACGGGCATGGTGGTTCGGGTCCGTGGTGCGCGAACGATGTGCGGTGCAACATGGACTGTGCCACGTCCATGAACTAGCATGCCGATCATCACAGCATTCATGAATTGAAGTCAGCAATGAGTCGATTGCCCTTGGCTCGGACGTTGGACCGTTAAAGGCATGAGCCAGGACATCAACCGCTCGGGCGAGATGGAGGTGTTCGTGCGCGTGGTGGAGCAGGGCGGCTTCTCCGCCGCCGCCCGCCTCTCGCGCCTCACCCCTTCCGCCGTTTCGAAGCTGGTGGCGCGGCTGGAGCGGCGGCTCGGCGTGCGGCTGCTCCAGCGCTCCACCCGCAGGCTCCAGCTCACCCCGGAAGGCGCCGCCTTCTACGCCCGCGCCACCCGCATCCTCGACGAGATCGCCGCCGCCGAGCAGGAGGCCGCGGCCGGCGCCGCGCCGCGCGGGCGCCTGCGGGTCAACGCCTCGGTGCATTTCGGCATGGCCTACCTGCTGCCGCTCCTGCCCGCCTTTCTCGAACGCCATCCGGAGATGAGCGTCGACGTGGCGCTCACCGACACGGTGGTGGACCTGATGGAGCAGCGCGCCGACGTCGCCATCCGCGTCGGCCCCATGCGCGATTCGCGCCTCGTGGCGAAGAAGCTGGGCGAGAGCCGCAACATCGTCGTGGCGGCGCCGTCCTACATCGCCCGCCACGGCCTGCCGCGCACCCCGCACGAACTGGAGCGGCACAACCGGCTGCGCTTCTGCTTCACGCGCATCGTCGAGGGCTGGCCGTTCCTGGACGGGACCGGCGGCATCGTCACCGTGCCGCCGGACGGCAATGCGCTGGTGAGCGACGGCGAGGCCATCAAGGCGCTGGCGCTCGCCGGCCTCGGCCTCGTGCGGGTGTCGGAATTCCAGGTCCGCGCCGAGGTGGCGCAGGGCCTGCTGGTGCCAGTGCTGGAAGATCTCAATCCCGGCGACCTGTCCGAGGTGCATGCGGTCTATGTGGGCGGCGCGGGGCCGCTCTCGTCGCGAATCCGGGCGTTCGTGGACTTCCTCGTCGAGAACGTGCGGATCTGACCGCCGGCAAGGACAGCCCGCAAGGCCGGCGGTGGATCGCCCTGCCGCCTTCGGGCGTTGGACCGGGACGGCATGCGCCGGGCACCAAGGGAGCGACCCATGACCGAGAAGGCGATCATCAACGAGCGCGCGCGCCAGCGCATGGAGCGCGACTACGATCCGAACCAGACCGCAGGCGCGGCGCCCGCGCCCGAGGTGCGGATCGCCAACGCGCTCGAATACATCGCCTTCCAGCTCGGCCAGATCAACCGCAAGCTCGACGGCATCATCACGCAGCCGAAGGACAAGCGTTAGCGTCCGCGCCGCTCACCGCACCAGGATGGCACGGAAGTCGTTGACGTTGGTCAGCGTCGGCCCCGTCGTCACCAGGCGGTCGAGGGCGCTGAAGAAGCTGTAGCCGTCATTGTTGGCGAGGAAGGCCTCGGCGTTCAGCCCCTTGGCCTCGGCTTCGGCCAGAATGGCGGCGTCGAACCAGGCCCCCGCATTGTCCTCCGTGCCGTCCACCCCGTCGGTGTCGCAGGAGATGGCGGAAACGCCGGCGATGCTCTTCAGCGCCACCGCCAGCGAGAGCAGGAATTCCACCGAGCGCCCGCCGCGCCCCTTGCCGCGCACCGTGACGGTGGTCTCGCCGCCCGAGAGCAGCACGCACGGCGCGCCCGCCGGCAGGCCGTGGCGCGCGGCCGAGGTGGCGATGCCGGCGAAGACGATGCCCGCCTCCCGCGCCTCGCCCTCGATGGCGTCGCCCAGGATCAGCGGCGCGATGCCCAGCGCGCGCGCCTTGGCGGCGGCGGCCTCCAGCGCCATCAGCGGGGTGGCGATCATGTGCACGTCCTGGCCGGGGATGGCATCGCCCGCCACCCGGTTGGCGCGGAGCACCGCCTCCATCTTCGGGTCGATGTCCACCTTCCAGGCCTTCAGCAGGCCGAGCACCGCCTCGGGGTCGGAGGCCTCGGGAATGGTGGGGCCGGAGCCGATGGCGCCGGGATCGTCGCCCGGTACGTCGGAGATCAGATAGGTGACGGCGCGCGCCGGGGCGATCGCGGCGGCAAGCCGCCCGCCCTTGATGGCGGAGACCGACTTCCTCACCTTGTTCATGACGCCGATGGGCGCGCCGGACTTCAGCAGCGCGCGGTTGAGCGCCTGCTTGTCCTCCAGCGTCAGCCCTTCCGCCGGCAGGGTAAGGAGCGCCGAGGCGCCGCCCGACATCAGGCAGACCACGAGATCGTCCGGCCCCGCCGAGCGGGCGAGCTCCAGGATGCGGCGGGCCGCGTCGAGCCCCGCCTGGTCCGGCACCGGATGGGCCGCCTCGACGATCTCGATGTGACGCGTCTCGCAGCCATGGCCGTAGCGGGTGACGATGAGGCCCTCGCAGGGCCGGCCCCATTCCTCCTCGAAGGCGCGCGCCATGCGAGCCGAGGCCTTGCCGGCGCCGATCACGATGGTGCGCCCCTTCGGCGGCTCGGGCAGCCTGCCGGCGAACTTGCCCTCGGGGAGCGCGGCGGCGAGCGCGGTCTCGAACAGAGCGATCAGGATGTCCCGGTCGGTCATCGTGGCGGCGGGTGAGGTCTCGGGCATATCCGGCTCGGGCGTTTCCTGGTTTTCGTTCTGGCAGCCGATCACTAGACCGGCGGCTGCGCGCCATCAATGTGCCGACGGAAAAGGATGCTTCGCGCGGGCGGAAAAGGCGCGCGCCTTTGTCCCCCAGGCTACGGCCCCGGCCGAAGCCAGACGCTGCGCCAGCGCACGCCCCGGGGGCCATCCCGGAGAGGGTGGGAGGGCAGGAGCGCGGGGGTCGCGCGGCCCCCTCCAGTTGGAGGAGGCGCGGCCGGCCAGCCTTGATCTAGACTGCACTGGTCGGCGCGCCTGCCGGCGCGCAACATGGGAGGGCGGTCCATGAGAACGGGGTTGGCGAGCGTTGCCGGCGCGCTCGTGCTCGGCATCTGGAGCGGCGGCGCCGGCGCCGAGCCCATGCGCTTCACCTCGGACTGGCAGGGCGGCAATTGCGAAAGCTGCAGCTGGATCCGGGCCGAGGGAACGATCGAGCACGACACGCCCGAGAAGTTCCTTCAATTCCTGAAGGACGACGAGGGGTTCGAGGGCAAGTTCGTCTATTTCAACTCGCCCGGCGGCAACCTCGCGGCGGGGCTGAAGCTCGGCCGCATCATCCGCCAGCGCAAGTTCAACACCGCCGTGGGCAGTTCCAGGGAGGACCAACCCGGCTCCTCCGAACGGCGGACGACGCCGGCCCGGTGCGCCTCCGCCTGCGGCTTCGCCTTCCTGGGCGGCGTGGTGCGCGTCGCCAAGGCCAACGAGATCGGGCTGCACCAGTTCTACATGAGCTTTGCCCAGGAGCGGCCCGATGCGAAGGTGTTCTCCGCCATCGATGCGTCCAACGACCAGATCCTGACCGGCCTCCTGCTGGAATACACCACCGGCATGGGCGTCGATGCCCGCTATGTCCGCATCGCCGCGGCGACGCGGCCCAACGAGATGCACTATCTCAGCGAGCGGGAGGTCAACGACCTGCGGGTGAACTGGGAACCCGACGAATTCCTGCCCTGGACAATCGAGGCCGTCGGCGACGGCATCATGGCCGTCTCGAAGTCCAAGGGGCGAAATCTCACCGCCGCCCTGTTCTGCCGGAAGGACAAAT
Organism: Xanthobacter tagetidis; assembly: GCF_003667445.1. Classification (GTDB taxonomy): domain Bacteria; phylum Pseudomonadota; class Alphaproteobacteria; order Rhizobiales; family Xanthobacteraceae; genus Xanthobacter; species Xanthobacter tagetidis. Next base: position 229,384 of record NZ_RCTF01000001.1, read on the forward strand.
CGGTCTGGTTCCGGTTCTCGGTCATGAAGGAGGGCGAGCGGCACCGGCTGGAGGGGCTCGGCTCCGTGCGGGAACTCGCGGTGTTCGGGTTTCCGGCAGGCGTCGCGGATTTCGTCGTCGAGGACCGGTCCTGGAACCAGACGCTCGACGTCCGCCTGCGCCAGTTCGACCTCGCCAGGCTGCCCAAGGACGCGGACGACTTCGTCATCGATCCGGTGGAGTCGTTCAAAGGCGGACACGGCGTGTTCACCAAGCTCAATCCCAAGGGCGCGGAGATGAATTTTCGGGCGGCGCTGAGGAACTGCCTCTAGGGCGCACGGCGGGAGGCGGAACGGCTGCGGGCGGCGTCAGCGCGGGGGCGCGGTGCCGGGCGTGATGCCGGCGGCGCGGAAGGCCGCGCGCACCGCCGCGGCGAGAGCCGCCGCGGCCGGCGAGAGCTCGCGCCCGGCGCGGGTGATGAGGCCGAGCCCGCGCGCCACCAGCGGCGCCTGGAGCGGGCGCACCGCGACGCCTTTGCGCGGGAACATGGCGAAGGTCAGTTCCGGCAAGGCTGTGATGCCGAGGCCCGAGGCGACCAGCGCCACGGCGGAGGGAATCTGCTCCACCTCGTAGCGCGGCACCAGAGCGAGGTCCGCCGCGGCCATGGCGTTGTCCACCATGCGCCGCACCGAGGTGGTGCGGGCAAGCGCGACGAACGCAAACGGCGCGAGCGCCGCCCAGGCGAGCGGCGTGCGGCCGGCGAGCGGATGGCCGCGCGAAGTGATGAGGTGCATCCGGTCGGCGCCCAAAGGCTCAAAGGCGAGCGTGTCGCCCACCGGCCGCATGGTCACGGCGAGGTCGGCAACGCCCTCTTCCACCAAAGCGGCGGCGCGCTCGTGCAGCACGTCGAACACCGAGACCTCGGCCTCGGGATACTGCGCCCGGAGCCCCGCCACCGCCTGCGGCAGGATGGCCGAGGCGATCGAGGGCAGCAGCGCGATGGCGATGCGCGGCCGGCGCGCGCCGCGCTCGGCGATATCCCGCAGCCCGGACCGCACGTCGCGCACCACCTCCTCGGCGAGGCCGGCGAGCGCCCGCCCGTCCGCGGTCAGCGCCACCTTTCGGGTGGTGCGCTCGAACAGGCGCACGCCCAGCTCCTGCTCGATGCGCCGGATGGTCTCGCTCAGCGCCGGCTGCGAGATGCCCAGCATGCCGGCGGCCTGCGTGAAGCTCGGCGCCCGCGCGGCGGCGGCGAACACTTCGAGCTGGCGAATGGTGATGTTCATAACATCGCCCTTATAATTCATCGTATCGATCTATTTGACTTGATGAATTGCGCCTGTCTACGCTTTTCCCATGCCCACGCCAGACGGGCGGACGACGACGGGGAGACGTATGGCAGAAGGTCCGGACGCGCTCGTGCGCATCGGCAGCGGGGCCGGCTTCGCCGGCGACCGGCGCGACGCCGCCGTGCCGGTGGTGGAGATGCTCCGCGCGCTCGACGGCCCGCGCTACCTGATCTTCGAGACCCTCGCCGAGCGCACCCTCGCGCTCTGCCAGCTTGCCCGCAGGCAGGACCCGGAGCGGGGCTACAGCCCGGCGCTGGAGGGCTTCCTCGCCCCTGTGCTGGAGCGGTGCCTTGCGAGCGGCATCCGGATCGTGGGCAATTTCGGCGCCGCCAACCCCGTCGCCGGCGCGCGCCGCATCGCCGCCATGGCGCGCGCGCTCGGCCGGGCGCCGAGGATCGCCGTGGTGGACGGGGCGGACCTCGCCGGCCGGCTCGACCCCGAAGGCTTCGCCGCGCGCGAGGTGGGAGGGCGCCTGCTCGCCGGCCATCCCATGCCGGTCTCGGCCGATGCCTATCTCGGCGCCCGGCCCATCGCCGATGCGCTCGACGCGGGCGCCGACATCGTCGTCACCGGACGGGTGGCCGATCCCGCCCTCGCGCTCGGGCCGCTGATGCACGCCTTCGGCTGGCGCGACGACGATTGGGACCTGCTGGCGGCCGGCACGCTCGCCGGCCATCTGCTCGAATGCGGCAGCCAGGTGAGCGGCGGCTATTTCGCCGATCCCGGCATCAAGGACGTGCCCGGCCTCGACGAGGTGGGCTTCCCGGTGGCCGAGATCGCCGCCGACGGCAGCTTCGTCATCGGCAAGCCGCCCGGCACCGGCGGGCGCATCGACCGCTTCACCGTGACCGAGCAGATCCTCTACGAGATCCACGATCCCGCCGCCTATCTCACACCCGACGTGGTCCTCGACGTCACCGGCGTCCGGGTCGCGGAGGTGGGGGTGGACCGGGTGCGGGTGTCGGGCGCGCGGGGGCGTCCGCGGCCCGAGACGCTCAAGGCCACCGTATGCGTCGAGGCCGGCCATCTGGCCGAGGCCGAGATTTCCTACGCCGGCCCCGGTGCCGCGGGCCGGGCGCGCCTCGCCGCCGACGTGGTGCTGGCGCGCCTCGCCCGGCGCGCGCCGGGCCTCGCGGTGCGGGTGGATGCCATCGGCATCGCCAGCCTGTTCAACGACACCGCCGGCGCGGCGCTCGCCGCCGCCTTCCCCGAAAGCCGCGCCGAGGATGTGCGCCTGCGCTTCAGCGCCCAGAGCACGGACACGGCGGCGCTCGGCCTGCTGCTGGACGAGGTGGAGGCGCTCTATTGCGCCGGACCCGCGGGCGGCGCCGGCGTGCGGCGGCATCTGACGCCGCGGCTTGCCAGCGCCTCCTGCCTCGTGGAGCGCGACCTCGTTACGCCCGCAATGTCGCTGCTCGGTCCGGAGGCCGCGCCATGACCCCCCACACCGCGACGGACGTTGCTGCGCCGCCGGACCGAACCGAAGCGCGCGTGCCGCTGCGCCTCGTCGCCCATGCGCGGGCGGGCGACAAGGGCAACCGGCTGAACCTCGCTTTGGTCTGCCGCACGCCCGAGGCCTTTCCGCTGATTGCCGCGCAGGTGACGGCCGAGCGGGTCGCCGCGCTGTTCGCCGCCCGCCGGCCCGGCCTGGTGGTGCGCTACGACCTGCCGAACCTCTGCGCCTTCAATTTCGTGCTCGACGACGTGCTGGACGGCGGGGTGAACGCCTCGCTCGGCCTCGACGGTCACGGCAAGTCGCTCTCGTTCCTGCTCCTCGCCCTGGAGGTCCGCGTGCCTGCGGATCTCGTCCGGGCGCTCGCCCCTCCGGCCGCGGCCACGGCCGCGCCGGCAACACCAAGACCCTGACATTCCGGGAGAACCGCCATGAGAACCGCCATCAGCCAGACGACCCCCGTTTCCAGGCCGCCGCGACGCCTGATGCTCGCAACCCTCGCCGCGCTCGCGGCCGCGCCGCTCCTCGCCTTCGCCGCGCCGGCGGCGGCGCAGGAGGCCTATCCGACCCGGACAATCCGCTTCGTCGTGCCGTTCTCCGCCGGCAGCGCCACCGACACGCTGGCCCGCGTGCTGGGCGAGAAGGTGTCGTCCATCCTCGGCCAGCCGGTGGTGGTGGAGAACCTGCCGGGCGCCACCGGCCAGATCGCCGCCAGCAACGTCGCCCGCGCCGCGCCGGACGGCTACAGCGTGCTGATTACTTCGAACTCCACCCACGCCTCCAACCAGGCGCTCTACAAGAAGCTCTCCTACGACCACATCAAGGATTTCGAGCCGGTCACCACGCTCGGCACCATCACGCTCGCGCTGGTGGTGAACCCGTCGGTGCCGGTGGCGACGACCAAGGACTTCATCGCCTATGCCAAGGCGAACCCCGGCAAGCTCTCGTTCGGCGCCGGCTCGACCTCCTCGCGGCTCGCGGTGGAAATGCTGAAGACCGGGGCGGGCGTGGACATCCTCTACGTGCCCTACAAGAGCAACCCGCAGGCGGTCAGCGACCTGCTCGGCGGGCAGATCCAGGTGATGTTCGCCGACATCTCCACCACCCTGCCGCAGGCGCGCGCCGGCAAGCTGAAGGCGCTCGGCGTGTCGAGCGCGGAGCGCTCCAAGCTCGCGCCCGAACTGCCGACCATGCGCGAGGCGGGCATCGCCGACTACGAGCTGATCGCCTGGTTCGCCGCCTTCGTGCCGGCCAAGACCCCGGCGCCCGTGATCGCCACGCTCAACAAGGCCATGGTGCAGGCCATGGGCGACCAGAGCGTGCAGACCGCGCTGCTGAACGCCGGCATCGAGCCCAATTCCTCCACGCCGGAGGCCCTCGCCAAGCTGGTGGCGTCGGAGACCAAGAAGTGGGCCGAGATCACCAAGGCCGCCGGCATCGAGCCGGAATGATCGCTTCCCCAACGACAGTTCGGTAGATTACAACCATCCGGTGCGGGCCCGCGGCCCGCACCGGATGGTCCGCTTTTCGCGGGGCGGACACTTAGACTTTAGTCGCGGGAAAGGAAAAACCTGCTGGCCTTTGTCCGGCAAGCGGGTAGCTTCTCGCCAACCACATCAGCAGGAAGGGACGCCAATGAAAAAGCTCGTCATGGCGACGCTCGCCGGGGCCCTCGCACTCGCGCCCGTCGCCGCCAATGCGGAATTCGTGAACGTCCTCACGGGCGGCACCTCGGGCGTGTACTATCCGCTCGGCGTCGCCATCTCCAAGGTGATCGGCGAGAAGGTTCCGGGCGCGCGCCCCTCGGTGCAGGCCACCAAGGCTTCGGTCGAGAACCTGAACCTGATCCAGCAGGGCAAGGGCGAGGTCGCCTTCACCCTCGCCGACAGCCTCGCCGACGGCGCGGCGGGCAAGGAAGAGGCCGGCTTCAAGGCGCCCCTCACCAAGGTGCGGGCGCTGGGCGGCATCTATCCCAACTACATCCAGATCGTCGCCTCCAAGGAGTCCGGCATCAAGTCCATCGCCGACCTGAAGGGCAAGCGCCTGTCGGTGGGCGCGCCGCGCTCGGGCACCGAGCTGAACGCCCGCGCCATCCTGAATGCCGCCGGCATCAAGTATGAGGACCTGGGCAAGCTCGAATACCTGCCGTTCGCCGAGTCGGTCGAGCTGATGAAGAACCGCCAGCTCGACGCCACCCTCCAGTCCGCCGGCCTCGGCGTCGCCTCCATCAAGGATCTGGCGAACTCCGTGCCGATCGTGGTGGTGGAGGTGCCCGGCGCCGTGATCGACAAGATCGGCGCGCCCTATCTGAAGGCCACCATCCCGGCCAAGACCTATGAGGGCCAGGACGTCGACGTCGCCACCGCGGCGGTGCCGAACTTCCTCGTCACCCGCGCCGACCTCAAGGACGACGAGGTCTATGCCATCACCAAAGCGATCTACGAGAACCTGCCGGAGCTGGCGGCGGCCCACGCGGCGGCCAAGACCATCAAGGTCGAGAACGCCATGAAGGGCTCGCCCGTGCCGTTCCATCCCGGCGCCGCGAAGTACTTCAAGGAAAAGGGCGTGACGCCCTGAGGCCCGGCCGGCGTCCCGCAGGCCAGGGCGCCTTTCGGTCCCAGCGCCCGGACCGGGCGGGTTGAATCACAATCCGCCCGATCCGAGTTCCGGACTTCATCTCGAAGGGCGCGCGGGCGTCGTCACGGCAGCCCCGGTCCGCACCGCCTTCCTCCCGGCGCGCGTCGCCGCCCCACTGACCTGCACAGCTGCGGCCCGCTCATGACCTCCTCGCTCCACACCCCGAACACGGTTCCCCCCGTCAGCCACGACATCAACAATCCCAACCACGGCGCCGCCGTGGTGGTGGACGATGCGCTGCTCGATCTCACATGGGGGCCGGGCGCGTGGGGCCGGGCGGTGTTCTGGATCGCCGTGGCGTTCTCCGCCTTCCAGGTCATCACCGCCGCCTGGAGCCCGCTGGCGAGCCAGATCGTGCGCTCGGTGCATGTGGGCTTCCTGCTGCTGGTGGTGTTCGCCATCGCCGCCAACCACAAGACCGGCCCCGAGCGGCTCGCGCTGTGGGCGCTCGGCATCGTCTCGTTCGTGGTCGGCCTCTATCACTGGGTGTTTTATTCCGACCTGATCGCGCGGGCGGGCGACCCGAGCACGATGGACATCGCGGTGGGCGTGCTCGCGGTCGCGCTCGTGTTCGAGGGCTCGCGGCGCCTGATGGGCGCGTCGCTGCCCCTTATCTGCGCGGCCTTCATCCTCTACGGGCTGTTCGGCCAGTATCTACCGGCGCCGCTCGACCACCGGCCGTACGACTTCGTGCAGGTGGTGGACCAGATGTTCCTCGGCACCGAGGGCATCTACGGCACGCCAACCTACGTCTCCTCCTCCTTCATCTTCCTGTTCATCCTGTTCGGCGCGTTCCTGGAGCGCGCCGGGATGATCCAGCTCTTCAACGACTTCGCCATGGGCACGGTGGGCCACACCAAAGGCGGCCCGGCCAAGGTGTCGGTGATCTCCTCGGCGCTCATGGGCACCATCAACGGCTCGGGCGTCGCCAACGTGGTCACCACCGGCGCCTTCACCATCCCGCTGATGAAGAAGTTCGGCTACCGCCCCGCCTTCGCCGGCGCGGTGGAGGCCACCGCCTCCATGGGCGGGCAGATCATGCCGCCGGTGATGGGCGCGGTCGCCTTCATCATGGCCGAGACCATCGACGTGCCCTATGCCGACATCGCCACCGCGGCGGTGATCCCGGCGTTCCTCTATTTCTTCACCGTGTTCGCCATGGTGCACCTGGAGGCAGGCAAATACGGCCTGCTTGGCCTGCCCAAGGCGGAATGCCCGGACGCGCTGAAGGCGCTGGTCACGCGCTGGTACCTGCTGTTGCCGCTGGCGGCGCTGGTGTGGCTGCTGTTCTCCGGCTACACGCCGCTGTTCGCCGGCACGGTCGGCCTGGCGCTGACCGCGCTCATCGTGCTTGGCACGCCGATCGCGCGGCTGATCGGCCCCTACGGCCTGCGGGTCGTGTTCTGGATCGCGCTCGGCCTCGCCGCGGCGAGCTTCCTGGAATACGGCATCAACGGCGTCGCCTTCGCGGTGCTCGGCCTCGTCGTGCTGCTGTTCTTCGTGAAGGGCGGGCGCGAGACCCTGCGCATCAGCCTGGAGAGCATGGCGGACGGCGCGCGCAACGCGCTGCCGGTGGGCATCGCCTGCGCGCTGGTCGGCACCATGATCGGCATCTTCACGCTGACCGGCGTCGCCACCACCTTCGCCACCTTCGTGGTGGAGGTGGGCAAGAGCTCGCTGTTCCTGTCGCTCGTCCTGACCATGATCGCCTGCCTGATCCTGGGCATGGGGCTGCCGACCATCCCCAACTACATCATCACCGCCTCGATCGCGGGACCGGCGCTGCTGGAACTGGGCGTGCCGCTCATCGTCTCCCACATGTTCGTGTTCTATTTCGGCATCATGGCGGATCTGACCCCGCCGGTGGCGCTGGCCGCTTTCGCCGCGGCGCCCATTGCCGGAACGTCGGGACAGGCCATCGGCTGGATCGCGACGCGCATCGCGCTCGCCGGCTACGTCGTCCCCTTCATGGCGGTCTACGCGCCGGCGCTGATGCTGCAGGAGGGCGACCCCATGGCGGCTTCCATCGGCTTCTGGCCGGCCGTGGTCTATGTGTTCCTGAAGGCGGTCCTCGCCATCATCCTGTGGGCGGGGACCGCGACCGGCTATCTGCTCGGCCCGCTGAACGTGGTGGAGCGCCTGATTGCGTTCGGCGCGGCGGCGCTGCTCATCCTGTCATTGCCGCTGACCGACGAGCTGGGCTTCGGCGCCGCCGCCCTCCTGCTCGCCTGGCACTATTGGCGGACCCGGCCGGCCCGCGCGGCCGCGGCCTGAGCGGGCGGTGGGCGCGCTCGCCTGCCTGATCGCCGGCGGGCAGATGGTGCGCCTCGGCGCCGCCTTCACGCTCGCCTGGACCCATTCGGTACAGAAGAGCGATTGGCAGGAGGACTGGCGCGCCACGCCGGACGGCCTGGTGGTGGTGGAGATGCGGGTCGAGGGCTCCGGCGCCGGCATGGAGCCGCCCGAGGGCGCCGTGCTGGAAGGCGGGCGCTACGTCGCCCGGCCGCAGGCTGCGCCCCTGAAAGAGGTGATGCTGCGCCGCTCCGGCGCCACCGCCGACTGGCGCATCTGCATCGATGGGCGCTGCCGCGCCATGGGCGACATGATCCCGGCGGACGCCGACCCGGTCACGCTGGCTCTGTGCCCAGACGTGCCGGGCTGAGCGCCCTCGGGATGCGCCCGGCTGCGGGAAGGCCTATATGCGGAGCATGAGCGACGACGCATCCGGGGCCATGGCGGGCCCGCTCCTGTTCGACCGCGCGCTGCTGCGCCGGCGGCTCGACCGCGCGGCCGGGCTCGGCCCCGCGACCTTCCTCATCGACCGCGCCGCCGAGGACCTCGCCGACCGCCTCGGCGCGGTGAGCCGGCGCTTCGAGACCGCCCTCGATCTCGCCACCCCCACCGACGCCGCCGTCCGCGCCCTTGAGGGACACCCGGCCGTGGGGCGGGTGATCCGCGCCGCGCCGCTCGACGCCGGCCTCAGGCCCGGCGACGTGGTGGCCGATCCCGAGGCCCTGCCGTTCGCCGGCGAGTGGCTCGACCTCGCGGTCTCGCTGCTGGCGCTGCACTGGGTGAACGACCTGCCGGGCACGCTCGCCCAGGTGCGCCGCGCGCTCCGGCCGGACGGGCTGTTCCTCGCCGCCATGCTGGGCGGGCGCTCGCTGAGCGAGCTGCGCCAGGCCTTCGCCGAGGCGGAGAGCGAGACCACCGGCGGCCTCTCGCCGCGCGTCGCCCCGTTCGCGGACGTGCGCGACCTCGGCGGCCTGCTGCAGCGGGCCGGCTTCGCGCTGCCGGTGACCGACGTGGACAAGGTGGTGGTGCGCTACGGCTCGCCGTTCGCCCTGTTCGACGACCTGCGCCGCATGGGCGCCACCAATGCGCTCACCGAGCGCCGCCGGGTGCCGCTGCGGCGGGCGACGCTGCTGCGCGCGGCCGAGATCTACCAGCAGCGCTTCGCCGATCCCGACGGGCGCGTGCGCGCCACCTTCGAGATCCTGTGGCTCTCCGGCTGGGCGCCCCATGCGAGCCAGCAGAAGCCGCTCAAGCCCGGCTCCGCCCGCATGAGCCTTGCCGAAGCGCTCGCGCCGAAGAGCCAGAACCGGCCTTGAGCCCACCCGCTTGGCACCGTATTGCGGGGGCGGGGCGCCGCCATCGGCGGGCGCGCGGCATGAGGGATGCGACGATGACGGGGACCGGACGATGAGCGGCCAGGGTTCGGCAGGCGGGCGCGAGGCGCCCTTCACGCGGGCGGACTTCACCCACACGCTGGAACTCACCACCAGGTGGGCGGACGTGGACGTCTACGGCCACGTGAACAACGTGGTCTATTATTCCTATTTCGACACGGTGGTGAACGAGCGCCTGATCCGCGCCGGCGTGCTCGATCCCGCCACCAGCCCGGTGATCGGCCTCGTGGTGGAGACGCGCTGCACCTATTTCCGCAGCCTCAACTTTCCGGCGCCGGTCATCGCCGGCATCAAGGTGGCGAAGCTCGGCACCTCCTCGGTGCGCTACGACATCGCCTTGTTCCAGGGCGAGGAGGCGGCCTGCGCCGCCCAGGGCACCTTCGTGCACGTCTATGTGGACCGCGCCAGCCAGCGCCCGGTGCCGATCCCGGACGACGTGCGCGCCGTGCTGGCGGAGCTGGTGCCGCAGGGCTGACACGCCGCCGAAACGAAAGCGCCGGCCCGGACGGGGTCCGGGCCGGCGCATGGTTCCTCAGCCGCGGGCGCTGCCGCGCGGCGGGCGCGCTCAGGGCTTGGTGGGCGCCGGCGCCGCGGGGGCGGCAGGCGCGGCGGGAGCCGCAGGAGCGGCCGGGGCCGCCGCGGCGGTCTTCTCGACCTTGCCCTCGGCGCGCAGCTTGGTGACCAGGTCGGCCTGCGACTTCTGCACCAGGAAGCGCTCGATCTCCTCCTCCACCTGCGCGAACGGGGGCACCGCGCTCTCGCGCTTGTCCTCGATCTTGATGACGTGCCAGCCGAACTGGGTCTTCACCGGGTCGGACACCTGGCCCTTGTCGAGCTTGAAGGCGGCCTCGGCGAATTCCGGCACCATCTGCTCCTTGGTGAAGTAGCCGAGGTCGCCGCCGTCCTCGCTCGAATCCTTCGAGTTCTCCTTGGCGAGCTTGGCGAAGTCCGCCCCGGCCTTGGCCTTCTTGGCGATCTCCTTGGCCTTGGCCTCGTCGTCCACCAGGATGTGGCGCGCGCGCACCTCGGTCTCGGGCTTGCGCTGCTTGGAGAACTCCTCATAGGTCTTGCGCTTCTCCTCGGCGGAGACGGCCTTGGTCGCCGCGTCGGTCAGGAGCACGTCCACCAGCGCCTTGGTGCGGGCGAACGCCATGCGCTGCTGGAACTGGGGCGTCTGGTCGAGCTTGGCGGCGGTCGCGGCCTGCGCCAGCAGCGTCAGGTCGGTGAGGTAGGACAGCACGTATTCCAGCCGCTGCGGCCCCTGGAGCTGGGGCGGGATGTTCGGGCCCATCTCCTCGGCCGCGAGCGCGAGGTCGCTGGCGCGGATGGGGCTGCCGTTCACCGTCACGAGGACCGGGTCGGCGCCGGCCGCGGGCGCCGCGGCCGCCGGCGGGGTCGCGGCCGGCGCGGTGGCGGGCGGCGTGGCCTGGGCGAAGACGGCCGTGCCCGTCGCCGCAACGAGGGCAAGCGCGAGAGCGGCGGTGTGGACGGAACGCTTCATGGGTCCGGTTTCCTCGGAAGTAGGTGTGCCCCTCGGGCGGCCCATGCGGAGCCGCCAGCGCCCATCCATCGCGGGCGGATGGGCCTTTTCCATGGCAGCGCGGCGGCAGCGCGGCGCGCGCGGAGGATAAAGTCCCGCCCGGGGCGAGCGGCGCGCACCCTCGCTTACCTCGTGAGGCAATACAAGGCCTCGCCCGCAACATGATCGTGACCGCGGCGGGCCCGGCTTTCGGCCGCGTGGCGATTCAGCCGGGGCGGGGCTTCCGCTTCCGCCAAAGAGACTGTATAAGGCGCGCCTTCAATTCGATCGCTGGTTTGGCATAACCTGCGCGAACCGCCGCAGCGGGCAGAAGGCTCGCTTTGAGGAGTTTAGGACATGGCCGTCCCCAAGAGAAAGACTTCGCCGTCGCGTCGCGGCATGCGCCGTTCCGCCGATGCGCTGAAGCAGCCGACCTACGTGGAAGACAAGGATTCCGGCGAGCTGCGCCGTCCGCACCACCTGGACCTGAAGACCGGCATGTACAAGGGCCGGCAGATCCTGAAGGCGAAGGCCGAGGCCTGAGCCCGCGCCGAGGCGCGGCCGGCCCTGAGCGCCGCCGCCCGGAGCGCGGACCTTGGGCACGCAGGCGATTCGCCGCGCGCCGCCGGGCCGCCCGGGAGCGAAACGCCGAGATCGATGAGATCGATCGGCCGCGCCGGTGCAACTCAACTGGGCGAACGGGCAGGACCGCGCTGCGGGAGCAGGTTCTGATCGCCGCCCGTCCGGGCACCCCGGATGAGTTCCGCTTAGCGTTCTCCGTCATCGTCCCTTCGCTGCGGGCGGTGACAGTCCTGGCACGATTTGCGATCCCCTCGGCAGCCGCGGCGCGGCGCGCCGGGACAAGGGGGTCCGATCGAGGAGAAGCCGATGCTGACGCCTATTCCGCTGCTCATCGTCCCGCTTGCGATCTTCAATATCCTCGCCTTCCTGACTCCCGGCCTCGACTGGCGCACCTCGCTCACCGTGGTGGAGATGCTCTCGGGGGCGAAGTGGGACATCAGCCTCGCGGAGGCGTTCATCGCCTTCAGCCTCGTGGTGCTGTTCTTCGAGGTGCTCAAATCGACGCGCATCACCTCGCGCTCGATCATCGATCACATGTTGTCGATGCTGCTGTTCGCGGTCGCTCTGGCCGAGTTCCTGCTGGTTCCGCAGGCCGGCAACTCGGTGTTCGCGCTGCTGTTGTGCATCATGCTGTTCGACGTGGTGGCCGGCTTCTCGATCTCGGTGCGCGTTGCCCAGCGCGACTTCGCCATCGAGCCGCGCGACCACACCTAGATCGGCCCGGCCTTTCTACACGCGAAGCCGCATCCGCTTCGCACGCGAATGCGTTCGGCCTGTCCGGCTCGGGGTGACGCGGTGCGGAGCCGGCGCCAGCCCACCGGTCCGCACCCTCGCCGCCGCAGCCGTCAGATGGTCTGGTTGTAGGCGCCGACTTCCGGATGGGTGCGCAGCACGCCGTCCACCTCGGCGAACATCTCGCGCATGCGGGCTTCCGAGACCGGGCTCTCCACCACCACCACCAGTTCGGGCTTGTTGGAAGAGGCGCGCACCAGGCCCCAGGAGCCGTCCTCGCAGGTGACGCGCACGCCGTTCACCGTCACGAGGTCGCGGATCTTCTGGCCGGTCACGAGCGCGCCCTTGGCGGCGAGGTCCTCGTAATACTTCACCACCTCAGCGACGATGCCGTACTTGGCCTCGTCGGCGCAGTGGGGCGACATGGTGGGCGAGGACCAGGTCTTGGGCAGCGCCTCGCGCAGCTCGGAGAGCTTCTTGCCGGGATTGCGGTCCATCATGTCGAGCACGGCGATGGCCGAGACGAGGCCGTCGTCATAGCCGCGGCCCACCGGCTTGTTGAAGAAGTAGTGGCCGGACTTCTCGAAGCCCACCAGCGCGCCGGTCTCGTTCACCCGGCGCTTCATGTAGGAGTGGCCGGTCTTCCAGTAGTCGGCCTTGACGCCGAGCTTGATGAGCTCCGGATCGGTGGCGAACAGGCCGGTGGACTTCACGTCCACCACGAAGGTGGAGTTGGGATAGATCTTGGCGAGGTCGCGGGCCAGCATCACGCCCATCTTGTCGGCGAAGATCTCCTCGCCATGGTCGTCCACCACGCCGCAGCGGTCGCCGTCGCCGTCGAAGCCGAGCGCGAGGTCCGCCTTGTGCTCCAGCACCGCGTCCCGCATGGCATGGAGCATCTCCATGTCCTCGGGGTTCGGGTTGTATTTCGGGAAGGTGTGGTCCAGCTCGCAGTCGAGCGGGATCACCTCGGCGCCCAGCGCCTCCAGGATGCGCGGCGCGAAGGCGCCGGCGGTGCCGTTGCCGCAGGCGGCGATCACCTTGATGGGGTGCTTGAGCTTCGGCCGGTCGGTGAGGTCCTTGATGTAGACCTCCGGGAAGTTCTCCACGAAGTGGTAGGCGCCGCCGCCCCTAAGGTCGAACTTCGCGCCGAGCACGATCTCCTTCAGGCGGGTCATCTCGTCCGGCCCGAAGGTGAGGGGGCGGTTGACGCCCATCTTCACGCCGGTCCAGCCGTTGTCGTTGTGCGAGGCCGTGACCATCGCCACCGCCGGAACGTCGAGCGCGAACTGGGCGAAATAGGCCATGGGCGACATGGCGAGGCCGATGTCATGCACCTTCACGCCCGCCGCCATGAGGCCGGAGACCAGCGCCAGCTTGATGGACGAGGAATAGGAGCGGAAGTCGTGGCCGGTGACGATCTCCGGCTTCACGCCCATCTCATGGATCAGCGTGCCCAGGCCCATGCCCAGCGCCTGCACGCCCATCAGGTTGATTTCCTTCTGGAACAGCCAGCGCGCGTCATATTCGCGGAAGCCCGTCGGCTTCACCATGGGCTCGGATTCGTACGCATAGGTGTTCGGCACGAGGACGGGCTTGGGCGTCGGGAACATGAGGGGGCTTCTCCGCGCGGGCAGAATGTGTCGCGGATGTGCCGATAGCACGGAATCGTGACCAAACACATGGCGGCGCAGCATTTGGGGCCGGGATGGGGCGTGGATGCTCTGGTCAAGCCGGAGCATGACGGCAGTTCGGGATGGGATGGGCGGCATCCGCATTCCCGCCGTCGCGGCTTGGGGATGGAGCGACCGGCATCCGTATCCCCGCCGTCGCCCTCCGGCTTGACCGGAGGGCCCATGCTGCGGCCGGGCGCGACGCGGGGAGGTCGCATGGATGCTCCGGTCAAGCCGGAGCATGACGGCGGTTTGGGATGGGGTGGGCGGCGTCCGCCGCCCCCTCAGTCCGCGAGGCCCAGCGTGCCCTGCGCGCGCCGCTCCAGGATGGCGCGGATGGCGGCGACCATCTCGGTCTCGGGCACGGCGAGCTGCGCCGGGCGGGCGGCGCGGTATTCGGCATTGTCGGCGATGGAGGCGGCGATCCGCGCGCCCTCCACCAGGTCCTTGATCTGGACCTCGCCGGCCGCCTTCTCGTTGGAGCCCTGGATCACCACCGCCGGAGCGCCGCGCCGGTCGGCATATTTCATCTGCGCCTTCATGCCGGCGCCGCCGAGATACATCTCGGCGCGGATGCCGTTGGCGCGCAGGTCCGCCACCATCTTCATGTAGTCGGCGATGCGCGCCGGCTCCTTGTCCATGGCGAGCACCACCACCGGGCCGATCTCGGCATCCGCATCGAGCTTGCCGAGGGCCGCGAGCGCCGCGAGCAGCCGCGACACGCCGATGGAGAAGCCGGTGGCCGGCACCTTCTCGCCGCGGAAGCGGGCCACGAGGCCGTCATAGCGCCCACCGCCTGCCACCGAGCCGAACCGCACCGGGCGGCCATCCTCGTCGGTGATCTCGAAGGTGAGCTCGGCCTCGTAGACCGGGCCGGTATAGTATTCGAGGCCGCGCACCACCGAGGGGTCGATCTTCACGCGGTCGGAGTAGCCGGCGGCCTGAATTAGTTCTTCAATCTGAAGAAGCTCATCGATCCCCTCAGTGCCAATTTCGCTCGTAGAAATGAGTCTTTTCCAATCGAGTAATGGGGCTGCACCAGAAGTAGAATTATGAGATGTGAATGACAGGACAGTTGCAATTTCCCTGTCATTGAGTCCTGCGCCCTTGGTGAAGTCGCCGCTCTCATCCTTGCGGCCAGGGCCGAGCAGGAGGGCGACGCCCTCGGCGCCGAACTTGTCGAACTTGTCGATGGCCCGCAGCACGGTCAGCCGCCGGCCGAAATTCTCGTCGCCGCCAAGGCCGATGGCCTCCAGCACGCCGTCGAGCACCTTGCGGTTGTTGACCCGCACCACATAGGAGCCGCGCGGGATGCCCACCGCCTCCAGCGTGTCGGCGGCCATCATGCAGATCTCCGCGTCGGCGGCCACCGAGGGCGCGCCCACCGTGTCGGCATCGAACTGCATGAACTGGCGGAACCGGCCCGGCCCCGGCTTCTCGTTGCGGTAGACGTAGCCGGCGCGCCAGGAGCGGTAGGGCTTGGGCAGCTTGTCGAAATTCTCCGCCACGTAGCGGGCGAGCGGAGCGGTGAGGTCGTAGCGCAGCGACAGCCACTGCTCGTCGTCGTCCTGGAACGAGAACACGCCCTCGTTCGGCCGGTCCTGGTCCGGCAGGAACTTGCCGAGCGCGTCGGTATATTCGAACGCCGGGGTCTCCAGCGCCTCGAAGCCGTACAGCTCGTACACGCCGCGAATCTTCTCCAGCATGGCGCGGGTGGCGGACAGCTCGGCGCCGGTGCGGTCGGCGAGGCCGCGCGGCAGGCGCGCCTTCGGCCGGTCGCTCTTCTTGGTATCGCTCGGCTGGTCGGTCGGCTTATCGGTCTTGGCCATGGCTGCTCGCGCCCGCGAAGCGGGAATCCTGATGTTCAAAGGCTGGGGGCGTCTTAGAGGAGCCCCGCCGGTGCGGCAAGGCTGGGCGTCCCCCCGGCGGATGGCCGATTCGCGCGCTCGGGGATCGCGGCCGAATGAGGGCCGAGCCCGGATGGTGCAGCGCAGCAGAAGTGCACAAACCGCATGGCAGCACGTTTCCCGTTTCATTTCATGGCCGTAACCGCTCTTTGCCCGATGGCGGGAAAGGGACGGAGCACTTGATCCAGGTCAATATGCTTGACCTTTGTTGCAACGCACATAAGTTCCGCTGCGGAGGAACCCCGGGGGCATCCGAGGACGCCGTGGCGCATGCGCCCGGCAGGGTGTCGTTGGCGACAAGCCGCCGGCCGAGAGCGAACGCTCACGCCGGAGACGACGCCACAAGTGGAGACCACCATGACCGATCAGGTCGCACCGGGCATCATCCGCAAGCTGTGGGCGGGCGAAGCGGAAATCTTCCGCGATCACCTCCTGCGCCTCGATGCGGACAGCCGCCGGTTTCGGTTCGGCTCGGCCGTATCCGACGAATTCGTCGCGCGCTACGCCGCCCGCGCCTTCCGGTCCGGCGCCATCGTCCACGGCTGCTTCGTGGACGGGGAACTGCGCGCCGCGGCCGAGCTCTACCCGCTCGGCGACGTGCTGCCGGGGGAGGCGGAGGCCGCCTTCAGCGTCGAGCACGCCTACCAGAACCACGGGCTCGGCACGCTTCTTCTGGAGCGCGTGATTCTCATCGCCCGCAATCGCGGTATCCGCACCTTGTGCCTCAATTGCCTGGCGCAGAACCGGCGCATGCAGCAGATCGCGCGCAAGTTCGATGCCGAGCTGAGCTTCGACAGCGACGAGGTGGTCGCGTCGCTGAACGCCCCCTTCCCCACCGCCCTGTCGCTGGCGCGCGAGGCGGCGGCGGACGCGCAGGGCATGGCGGGCGCCGTGCTCCAGGCCCAGCGGCTCGCCACCGGGCGGATGTTCGACCTGTTCCTGCCCGCCGGCCCTGCGGCCGCCGCGCCGGAGCTGGCCGGCTCCTGACCGGAAGGAGCGCGGCTTGTCCGCGCTCCGTCGCCCTTCAGTGGGCCGCGGTCTTCGAGAACAGGTTCACCACGATCACGCCGGCGATGATGAGGCCGAGGCCGATCATGCCGGCAAGGTCCAGCGCCTGGCGGTAGTAGACCCAGGCGAAGCCGGCCACCAGAACGATGCCCACCCCGGACCAGATCGCATAGGAGATGCCGACCGGGATGTCGCGCAGCGTGAGCGACAGGAAATAGAAGGCAGTGCCGTAGCCCAGCGTCACGATCACCGACGGCCAGAGCCGGGTGAAGCCCTCGGCCGACTTGAGCGCCGAGGTCGCCACCACCTCGGCGACGATGGCGATGAACAGATAAGCGTAGCTCATGGCGCTTTCCCCCCAGGTTGGCGCGCCGCCTACTGAGGCGCGGGCGCACGGCCAAGTCAATGGCCGCGCCTGCGGCGCCGTCCCGCATCCGGCGGGGCTGCGCCGTGCGGCAGATGCGCTATCTTTCCGGCACCTCCCGCCCCTCTCCCGGAGACCCATCCCGATGGCCGATGCCGCCGCGCGCCCCGCCGCCTTCGTTCCCGCCGATCCGAACTTCGAGGCGCGCGTGCGCGACAGCTTCGCCCGCCAGCCCTTCATGGAGATCATGGGCGCGGCGCTCGGCGCCATATCGCCGGGACGGGTCGAGGTGGTGCTGCCGTTCGACGCCAAGGTGACCCAGCAGCACGGCTTCTTCCACGGCGGCGCCATGGGCGCCATCGCCGACGTTGCAGGCGGCTATGCCGCCTTCTCCCTGTTCCCGGCCGACGCGACCGTGCTGACGGTGGAGTACAAGATCAACATCATGGCCCCCGGCAAGGGCGAGCGCCTGGTGGCGGCGGGCGAGGTGCTGCGCTCCGGCCGCACCCTGACGGTGGTTCGGGTGGACGTGCATGCGGAGGCGGACGGCCGGCGCGTCCACTGCGCCACCGGCACCCAGACGCTGATCCGCCTCGACGGCAAAAGCGACGGCAAGGCCTGAGCGCCCGCCATGCGCTTTCCCCTGCCCCTCGTGCCGGCGCGTCTGCTGCGCCGCTACAAGCGCTTCCTCGCCGACGTGGTGCTGGCTGACGGAACCGAAGTCACGGTCCACGTCGCCAATTCCGGCGCCATGCTGGGGCTCATGGAGCCCGGCGCGCGTGTCCTGCTCTCGCCGGCTGCGGGGCCGGGCCGCAAGCTGCCGTTCGGCTGGGAACTGGTGGAGGCGGATTTCGGCGCCGGCCCGGAATGGGTGGGCGTCAACACCATGCATCCCAACCGCCTGGTGGCGGAGGCGATCGCCTCGGGCCTCGTGCCGGAACTGGCCGGCTACCAGCGCCTGCGCCGCGAGGTGAAATACGGCCGCAACAGCCGCATCGACATCCTGCTGGAGGACGACGCGCGCCCGCCGTGCCTCGTGGAGGTGAAGAACGTCCACCTCATGCGCCGGCCCGGCTTTGCGGAATTCCCCGACTGCGTGACGGCGCGCGGTGCCAAGCATCTGGTGGAGCTGGGCGAGATGGCCAAGGCCGGCAGCCGGGCGGTGATGGTCTATCTGAGCCAGATCGGCTCGGCGCGGCAGATCGGCTTCGCGCGCGACCTCGATCCCGGCTACGGCGTCGCCTTCGACGCGGCGCGCGCGCTCGGGGTGGAGGCCATCGGCCTCGTCTGCCGGCTCGACGCCGAGGGGATCGAGGTGGCGCGGCACGTGCCGGTGGTCGGCTGACGCCAAGGCCGGCGGCGACGAAAAAAGGCCGCCGCTCCGAAACCGGAGACGGCGGCCCAGAAGCGCCCGGGGGCGCCTTGCACCTGTTTTTGGCGCCTGGAGGGCGCCTTGCACCTGTTATTGGCGCCTGGGGCGCCTTGCACCTGTTGCGTGCCGGGCCTCCTACCGGGGCCCGGCCGATCGTCAGCCGCGGCTCACTTGACCGGACCGTAGGCCTTCCACAGCGGCTCGAAGGAGGCGTCGACCACGTCCTTGTAGGCCGGCGCCGGCTCCTTGATGAGGCCGTTCGGCACCAGGAGGTCCATGGTCTTGCCGATCATCGCCTCGTTCATGTAGGGCACGTAGGTCTTGGCCTGGGTCTCCACCGAGATGCGCATGGCCTTGGGCTGGCTGTCGCCATACTCCTTCAGCGCGATCTGCGTCACCTCTTCGACGTTCTTCGGGTCGGCGATGAACTTCTGCGCCTTGACGATGGCCCGCACCACCTTCTCGGCGACCGGGCGGTTCTTGGCGAGATAGTCGCGCGTGGTCTGCAGCACCACATAGCCCATGTCCTGGAACAGGACCGGGCCCTGGCCCACGGTGGTGTTGAGCACATAGACCCATTCGCCGAGCCCCTCGACCGCGATCGGCCCCCACGGCTCGGTGACCATGGCGGCGTCGATCTCGCCCGCCTTGCCGGCGGCGAGCTGGCGGTCGGCACCGCGGATCGGAACCAGCGTCGCGTCCTTCTCCGGGTCGATGCCGGCCGTCTTCAGAATGTAGCGCGTGGACACGTCGGTGAAGCCGCCGCGCGACAGGGTGCCGATCTTGAGCCCCTTGAGGTCCTCCACCTTCGGCGCGCGGCCGAGCTTGTCGGCGATCTCCTTGCGCAGGATGATCGCGCCGGCATAGTTCGACTGGATGTTCATGATCGTGACGATCGGCTGGTTCGCCTTCGCCGTCTTCACGTTGTTCTCCAGCGCCCCGTTGAGGAACTGGAGCGAGCCGCCCATCAGCGCGGCGGTGGCCGGCGGGCCGCCGGAGAAATATTCGAGCGTGACGTCGAGGCCCTCTTCCTTGAAGAAGCCCTTGTCGCGCGCGACCACCAGCGGCAGGCCGAAGATCGACTTCACCGACACGCCGATATTGAGCTTGGTGTCCTGGGCGGCGGCCGGCGCGGCGATCGCGAGGCCGAGCGCGGCGATGGCGATGGCGGCGAACCTGCGCCTTGTGTGTTCCCCATTCATGGCGTTCTCCCTCAACAGGTTGGTCTTGTTTTCCGTCCGGCTCTGCGGCGCCGGGGAACCGTGTGCCCCGGCCAGCCCGCGGAGGACCGGCCGGGGGCGGGGCTCAGCTCAGGGCCTCGTCGCGCCACCGCAGAAGGCGGTTCGAGGTGGCGACGAAGGCACGGTCGATGCTGAAGGCGAGCACCATCAGCACGATGAGCGGCATGATCATGCCGGTGGTGTCGAAGGCGCCGGCGGCGCTATCGATCATGTAGCCGATGCCGGCGCGGGCGGAGATGAACTCGCCGACGATGGCGCCGATGATGGCGAAGGAGATGGACACCCGCAGCGCCGAGAAGATCCACGGCACGCAATTGGGCAGCAGCACCTTGTAGAACACCTGGTAGCGCTTGGCGTGGATCACCCGCATCATGTTGATGAGCTGCGGGTCCGCCGCCTTGATGCCCTCGTAGGTGTTGAGCATGATCGGCACCACCACCAGCGAGAAGGCGAGCAGGAACTTCGACGCGAAGCCGATGCCGACGAACATCACGATCAGCGGCGCCAGCGCCACGCGCGGCAGGCTGTTCATGGCGATCACGAAGGGTTCCAGTGCCGCCCCGAGCACCCGGCTGACGCCGAGGACGAGGCCGAGCATCACGCCCACCACCGCGCCGGCGGCAAGGCCCGCGAGCGCCTCCTGCATGGTGATGTAGGTGTGGTAGGTGATCTCGTTCTCCTTCAGGGATTCCCAGAAGGCGACCGCGATCAGCGACGGGCTGGAGGTCCAGAACACCGGGATGAGGCCGAAGCGGGCCGAAAGCTCCCAGCCGCCGACGATGACGACCAGCAGCACCACCTTCAGAATGGTGACCTGACGCGCGCTGTCCTGATCCATCATGCCCTCCCCTGCATCGCCTTGAGCGCCTCGCCGCGCAGGTCTTCCCAGATCGCGTCGTGCAGCTCGGTGAAGCGCGGCATGTGGCGCACCTGGTCGAGGGTGCGCGGACGCGGGATGCCCACCTCGTATTCGGCGAGGATGCGGCCCGGACGCGAACTCATCACCAGGACGCGGTCGGCGAGCGCCACCGCCTCGGCGAGGTCGTGGGTGATGAAGAGCACGCTCTTCCGGTTCTCCTCCCAGTATTTCAGGAACATCTCCTGGATCAGCAGCTTGGTCTGGGCGTCGAGCGCCCCGAACGGCTCGTCCATGAGGATGAGGCGCGGATCGTCCACCAGGGTGCGCGCGAGCGAGACGCGCTGGCGCATGCCGCCGGAAATCTCGCGCGGGAAGTGGTCCTCGAAGCCGTCGAGGCCCATCACGGTGAGCATCTCGCGGGCGCGCTGCTCGCGCTCCGCCTTGGCGATGCCCTTCACCTCCAGGCTGATGACGGTGTTCTGGAGCACGTTGCGCCACGGCAGCAGCGCGTGCTGCTGGAACACGTAGCCGAGGGGCGCCTCGGTGCCGCCGGGAGGCGCGCCGAACACTTCCACGGCGCCGCTCTGCACCGGCGTGAGGCCGGCGATGAAGTTCAGGAGCGTGCTCTTGCCGCAGCCGGACGGCCCGACGACGGAGACGAACTCCGCCTCCTTCAGCGTGAGGTCCACATGGTCGAGGATCTGCAACTGGCGCTTCTGCCGGTCCATGAGACGGTAGCTCAATCCGGCAATCCGCACCGCATCCCTGCGATCCGGACCACCCGACCCCGCAACCACCTGAAGCCCAGATCGAGCCGCTCCCATGCGCATCTTCCCATTCGTAAGCTTTATTTATCGCATACCTATACCTAAATCTGAGGCGAGGTCCAGCCAGGGGCCGAATATGGTTCATGCCGTTTATGAGGGGGAGTGAGCGGTTTCCTATATTATAATACCGTTAATGCACAATATCTCATTGGCCTATGAAGAAATTTCAATCCCGTCGCGCCGCCGACGGCGTTCACTAGAACCGTAGAGCTGAGTTACGAATACGCGTAAATACGCGCTTAAATACCAAATCATCCAGGAGCCGCCCATGACCCTCGCCCACAAGCCCACGGCCGACCTCGCCAGCATCCAGAACCACCCCAACCGGCACCTCTTGGACCTGCGCGGCACGCTTGCCTGGCTGGAGCAGCAGGGCGACCTCGTGGTGACCGACAAGGAGGTCAATCCGGACCTGGAACTGACCGGCCTCCAGAAGCTGATGGACGGCGCCTGCCCGGTGCTCTTCAACAATGTGAAGGGCAAGCCCAACCATCGCCTGCTCACCAACCTGTTCGGCGACATCAACGCCGTGAACAAGATGTTCGGCTGGGCGTCCGACAAGGAGCGCACCCAGAAGCTCGCTTATGCCCTCTCCCATCCGCTGCCGCCGGTGGAGATCTCCCAGGCGGATGCGCCCTGCCAGGAAGTGGTGATCGAGAACCCGGACGACGTGAACCCCTTCCTGGTCGCCATCCGCCACACCGAGCTTGAAAGCGAGATGACCATCGGCTCCGGCATCCGCTGCGTCTCGGGCGCGGCGTTCGGCGGCGGCACGGACCTCGG
Organism: Xanthobacter tagetidis; assembly: GCF_003667445.1. GTDB lineage: Bacteria > Pseudomonadota > Alphaproteobacteria > Rhizobiales > Xanthobacteraceae > Xanthobacter > Xanthobacter tagetidis. The sequence goes on from NZ_RCTF01000001.1 coordinate 251,355, forward strand.
CTACAACCGCATGAATTTTCGTTGGGGCAATGTCGGCACGTTCCAGATCTCGCCCGGCTCCCACATGTGGCAGGTGGTGAGCGAGGCTTACCGCAAGAATGAGCGCGTGCCGCTGACCTTCTGCTTCGGCGTGCCCGCCGCCTGCACCCTGCTCGCCGGCGCCGCGTTCGACTATGTGATCCTGCCCTATGGCTGCGACGAGATCGGGGTCGCCGGCGCGGCGCAGGGCTTCCCGGTGCGCCTCGTGAAGGCCCGCACGGTGGACGCCTATGCGCTCGCCGACGCCGAGATCGTCATCGAGGGCTATATCGACCCGCGCGACAAGCGCTTCGAGACCGCCGAGGCCGAGGCCGACCAGACCCAGGGCCGCCACCATTTCCACCCGGAATGGGCCGGCTACATGGGCAAGGCCTACCGCGCGCCCACCTTCCACGTCACCGGCATCACCACCCGCAAGCAGGAATCGAAGCCGATCGTGTTCGCGCTCGGCGCCCATACGCTGGACGAGCACAACATCGACACCTCGATCCGCGAAGCGGCCATGTTCGAGCTGTGCAACCGCATGCAGCCCGGCATCGTGCAGGACGTGAACATCCCCTACTGCATGACCGACTGGGGCGGCGTCATCATCCAGGTGAAGAAGCGCAACCGCATCGAGGAAGGCTGGCAGCGCAACTTCCTCTCGGCGCTGCTCTCCACGTCCCAGGGCATGCGGGTGGCCATCGCGGTCAGCGAGGACACCAACATCTACTCCATGGACGAGATCATGTGGTGCATCACCACCCGCGTGAACCCGCGCACGGACATCCTCAATCCCACCCCGGGCGGGCGCGGCCAGACCTTCATGCCGGCCGAGCGCATGACCGCCGGCGACAAGGAATGGACCGCCACCAACACCTCCTACGAGGGCGGCATGGGCATCGATGCCACCGTGCCCTACGGCTACGAGGAGGACTTCCTGCGGCCGCAATACCCGGTCTCGAAGGTCAAGCTGGAGGACTTCCTCTCGCGCGACCAGATCACCAAGGTGCAGGCGCGCATGAGCGGCTGGACCGAGCTGCTCGCCAAGACCGGCCACTGAGGCGTTCATCGGCGCCGGCCAGCATGGCCGGCGCCCGGCATCGGCGACCGGCGCGGCTCAGCCGCGCCGGTCGCCGCGGAAGGCGGGCGGAGCGGCGGACTGGGCCGCACCGTCCGCCTTCCCAAACCATTTGCGAATGCAGCGACATTTGCGGGCGCGGGAGGCCCCCATGGACGACATCTTCAGCGGCCATCAGCTGGACATTCCCTTTGCGTCCGTACCGGAACTCCTGGCGCGCTATCGCGACCGCGACCCGGGCCGGCTCGCCCTCGTCGACCTCGACCAGGGCAGCGAGATCACCTTCGGCGCACTGGCGGACGTGGTCGACCGCATCGCCGCCCGGCTGCTGGCGCTCGGCGTCGGCAAGGGCGACAAGGTGCTGCTGCTCTCCGACGAGTGCATCGAGAAGCTGCTGCTCTGGCTCGGCGCGTGGCGCATCGGCGCCGTCGTGTGCCCGCTCAACATCGAGCTCAACAACGCCTACATCGCCGACTTCGCGGACGTTCTGAAGCCGAAGGTCGTGCTCTACGAGAACGGCCTCGACTACGGCGCCATCACCGGAGCCGGCCCCACCGTCCGCTTCGGCGCCTGGCGGCAGGACGGCGCGGCTGACCCGGCCGACGACTTCTTCTCGACGCTTCCCGCCGCCGTGGCGCCTGCGGATCTGCCTGCGCCGTACGGTCCGCTGGACATGGCCGCGGTGTTCTGCACCTCGGGCACCACGGACCGGCCCAAGGCGGTGGTCTACGACCATGCCGCCTACTGGCTCAGCGGCCTCTCCACCCTCGACATGCTCGGCCTCACCGAGGATGACAAGGCGCTGGAATATCGTTCGTTCGGCTGGAACTCGGCGCAGGTTCTCTCGCTGATGCCGTTCCTCCAGAAGGGCACCACGCTCCACATCGCCAAGCGGTTCTCGCACTCGCGCTTCTTCGAGTGGATCCAGAAATACGGCATCACCTTCGCGGCAGGCGTTCCGACCGTGCTGAACATGCTGCTCAACAAGCCGCTCGGCTATACCGCGGACGACCTGCCGACCCTGCGCCTGATGTCCTGCTCCTCCGCGCCGCTCAGCGCCGAGCAGTGGGTGAAGTTCGAGACGATGTACGGCATCACCCTGCTCCAGCTCTACGGCATGTCGGAGGCCGGCTGGATCTGCGGCAACCGCCACTACAAGGCCAAGCTCGGCACGGTGGGCCTGCCGGCCAAGCACCAGGAATTCGCCATCGTCGACGGCGAGGGCAACGAATGCCCGCCCGGCGTCGAGGGCTCCGTGACCATCGGCGGGCCGCAGACCGCGCTTGGAACCCTGCGCGACGACGGCACCATCGAGCCGGTGCGCGGCCTCCGCATCAAGACCGGCGACCTTGCGGTGCGCGACGCGGACGGCTTCATCACCGTCACCGGGCGCACCAAGGACCTGATCATCCGCGGCGGCATGAACATCGCGCCCGCCGAGATCGACGGCGTCATCCTGGCGAGCGACATGGTCCTCGAAGGCTCCGCCATCGGCGTGCCCGACCCGATCTATGGCGAGGAGGTGGTGTGCGTGGTGGTTCCGAAGAGCCCCGACATCACCGGCGAGCAGATCGCCGCCTATCTGCGCGCGCGCCTTCCGGCGCCGAAAGTGCCGAAGAAGATCTACTTCGCCGAGAGCCTGCCCAAGAGCGACCGCGGCAAGGTGCTGCGCGACAAGCTCCGCGAGACCCTGCCGGAGCTGACCGAGGCGGCGGTTGTGAACCTCAAGGCGTCCTGAAAGGCGGCGCCCTGAGACGCGGTGCCCCGCCCCGCTCGCATGAGCGGGGCTGCGGTCATGCGAAGTCGCGGCATGACCGCGCCGCAGACATTGCCTAAGATCAGGCCGATCCGCCCCCTGGGCGCGCCCTGGCCGCCGCGCGGTCGGGTGCGCCGACTAATTCCCGCGCAGAGGCCCCCATGTTCTACGAGCCCGCCAAGAACGACCACGGCCTGCCCCACTCCCCGCTCAAGGCGATCATCGCGCCGCGGCCCATCGGCTGGATCTCCAGCCTGTCCGCCGACGGCATCGCGAACCTTGCGCCCTATTCCTTCTTCAACATGATCGGCGACGACCCGGCGCTGGTGATGTTCTCCTCCACCTCGCGCAAGGATTCGGTGGCGAACATCGAGGCCACCGGCGAGTTCGTGTGCTCGCTCGCCATCGCCGACCTGATCGACGAGGTGAACGTCTCATCGGCAGCCGTGCCGCCGGACGTGAGCGAGTTCGACCTGACCGGCCTCGCCAAGGCGCCCTCGCGCCTCGTCAAGCCGCCGCGCGTCGCCGCCGCCCCGGCCGCGCTCGAATGCGTCCATGTGGAGACCATCCAGCTCAAGGGCCGCGACGGGCGCAAGGCGGACCAGTACATGGTGATCGGCGAGGTGGTCGGCGTGTTCATCGACGACGCCGCCATCGTCGACGGCCGGTTCGACGCCGCGCGCGTCCACTCGCTCGCCCGCTGCGGCTATCTGGACTATTCCGCCATCGAGCACCTGATGGAGCGCGCGCGCCCCGGCCGCGCCAGCCTGCCCGGCATGGTGGAGGCGCTCAGGGCGAAACACGCGGCGGAGTAGCCGCGGCGGGCGGCGGATTGCGCTCCGGCGCGCCCCGGCAGGGCATGAACCGCTCGCTCGGCGCGAAGATCAGGATGTCCGGCTTGAACCGGTCCACCGCATTCAGGTCGAAGCGGCAGTTGCGGTGGTGCATCCAGGCGAAGGCCGAGGTGCGCTGGGCCAGATATCCGCTCCAGAAATGCTGGGTGTAGCTGTCGCCGATCAGCATGACGCGCGGCCCGGGCCGGCCGGTCTCCTGGGCGTGCGGCGGAAAGGGATCCTTCGGATCGGCCGCCGGCATGACGCCCTCGATGGGTGTCAGGTTCTGCCGGCCATCATAGGGCGCCTTGAGCGGGTACACGACGTCCGGAAAGTCCGGCTTGGTCGAGCCCATGATGCGCAGCAGGTCGCCCCTCATATTGGGCCGCGGGGGGCCGATGGCATCCGCGGGATCGACCGCCAGGTCCAGCCGCCCGACCGCTGCCATGACCGCATTGTAGGCGAGCAGCGAGCCGCGGTGGTTCCAATGGCTGTCGAGGAGGAACTGGACCGGCCCTCCTGCCTTTCCCGCCTGGATCACCGGCCGCACGTCGACGAAGGCGAGGCCGCGCGCCTTCATCTCGTCCCGCAGCAGGTCGTACTCCGTCGGAGAGGTCCGGCGGTTGCGCGCATATTCGGGCAGCAGCTCGTAGTTGACGGTGGCGCCGTTGGGCGGCACGAACATGACGAACGTCCCGCCGAGCCGGCGCATCTCCGCATCCAGCATCGTGGCCACGTCCGCCAGCTCGCGCACCATGGCCGGCCGCACCAGCTGGCCCACCGACTGTTCCAGCGCCTGCTGGTCCTTGATGAAGAGCTGCCCCTTCTCGCCGACGAGCACGCGCCGGCTGCCGGTGGTGCCGAGCCATTTCTCATAGGTGCCGTGCGCCACCAGAACCGCGCCGCGGAAGCCGAACACGTTGTTGATCCAGGGGTCGAGACGCTCGGCCGCCCGCTCCCACCAGTGCGCCTCCGGCTCGATCACGGTGCGGGCCGGCGCCGGAAGATCGGGCAGCACGAGGCCGAAGGTCGGCAGCGTCAGCACCGCAAAGAACACGAAGGCCCAGTAGCGGCGGAAGGCCATCAGAAGCGGCATGGCTCAAGCCTCCTGGCGCGGCACGGGGAATGGGTAGCGTCAAGCATGGGTCAGAAGCGGAAATAGAGGAAGGGACTGTAGGCCGCGGCGCCGACCGAGATGGCGCACAGCACGAACAGCAGCGCCACCACGATCGAATCCACCATGCCGTAGATGCGCAGGCGCAGCCGCTCCGGAAGCTTGCGCCCGCCCGGCCGGGGCAACCCGAACATGGAGAGCGGCCAGCCGATGAGCATCACCACCACGGTGCTGATCTGGATGGTGGAGATCACGCTCGCCGAGAGCGAGCCCAGCCCGTTCAGCCCGATGAGGCCCTGGAACATCTCCAGCGCGCGCGGGATGCTGTCGGAGCGGAACCACACATAGGAGGTGCACACCACCAGCAGCACGTAGGCATGGGCGACGACGCGCGGCGCGGCGGCGAGCCAGGTGCCGAAGCGGGTGCGCTCCAGCACCAGGAAGGTGCCGTGGTGCAGGCCCCAGACCACGAAGGTCCATTGCGCGCCATGCCACAGGCCGCAGAGGAAGAAGACCGTCCACAGATTGAGCAGGGTGCGCGCCTCGCCGAGGCGATTGCCGCCCAGCGGAATGTAGAGATAGTCGCGGAACCAGCTGGACAGGCTCATGTGCCATCGCCGCCACAGGTCGGCGATGGAGATCGACCCATAGGGCAGGTTGAAGTTGCGCGGGAACTTCAACCCCATCGCGAGGGCGAGGCCGATGGCCATGTTGGAATAGCCGCCGAAGTCGAAATAGATCTGCAGCGCATAGGCCTGCATGCCGAGCCAGGCCTCGGCGAGATTGGGCGGGTTGGGCGAATCGAACACCGCGTTCGCCAGCGGCGCCAGTTCGTCGGCGATCAGCACCTTCCAGCTGAGGCCGATGACGAAGATGCGCAGGCCCGCCGACACCCGCCCGAGCGTGGTCCGCCGGTCGCGGATGCGCCGGTTGATCGTCGAGTAGCGCACGATCGGGCCGGCCACCAGCTGCGGGAACATGGTGATGTAGAGCGCCAGTTCCTCGAACCGGCTGTTCGCGCTGGCGCGGCGCCGATAGACGTCCACGAGATATGAGATGGCGTGGAAGGAAAAGAAGGAGATGCCGAGCGGCAGGGGCAGGTACACCACGGGCAAGGCGAGCCCGGCGGGAGCGAGAATGTGATTCAGGTTCTCCGCGAGAAAGCCGGAATACTTGAATATAATCAGGCCGGACAGGTTCAGCGTCACGCCCACAGCCAGCATGCGCAGGCGCCAGCGCTCCGATCGCGGATCGATCACCAGGGCCATGACATAGTTCATGACGATGTAGACCGCGAGCACGATGACGTTCGCCAGCCCGCCCCAGGCATAGAAGACCAGCGAAAAGGCGAGCAGCACGAAGTTCCGCACCCGCGTGCCGCGTGCAATGAAATAGCACAGCAGAAACAGAGGCAGGAAATAATAGAAGAAGGAGACGGAAGAGAAGACCATGTCAGATCGCGACTGAGGTTGGCGCTAATAGACGAACTGTTCGCGCAGAATGCGTTCCTCAAGCCCATGATCGGGATCGAACAGCATGTCCACGGAAGAGTTGCGGTCCAGGCGCGCGGAAACGGCGATGATGTCGCGCACCTCCTGGTGATCCGCCACCGCGCTCACCTGACGCTTCTCAGCCTCCAGCACGGCGATGTCGATGCGGGCGTGATCGGGCACCAGGGCGCCGCGCCAGCGGCGGGGCCGGAACGGCGAGATGGGCGTGAGCGCCAGCAGCGGCGTGCCGAGCGGCAGGATCGGGCCGTGCGCCGAGAGATTGTAGGCCGTGGAGCCCGCCGGGGTGGCGACGATGATGCCGTCGCAGATCAGTTCTTCGAGCCGCACCCGCCCGTCGATGGAGATGCGCAGCTTCGCCGCCTGGAAGGTCTGGCGCAGCAGCGAGACCTCGTTGAAGGCCGGCGCGCGGTGCCGCCCCCCGGAGGCGTCCACCGCCTCCATGATGAGGGGATGGATGCGCACCCGCTGGGCGCTGGCGAGGCGCTCGGTCAGGCCGTCCTCGCGATAGGTGTTCAACAGGAAGCCGACGGTGCCCCGGTTCATGCCGTAGATCGGGATGTCTCGGTCACGGAAGCGGTGCAGGGTCTGGAGCATGAGGCCGTCGCCGCCGAGCGCGACGATCACGTCCGCATCGTCCTCGGCTGCGGCACCATATTGCTCCGACAGCCTCAGCCGCGCGGTCTCCGCCTCCGGCGTCGCGCTCGCCACGAAGGCGATATTCTCGAACGGGCGGGACGTCTCAAGCATGAACCATCCGATGGGGGGTCTAACCGCCTGGCGCGGCACCGGATGCGCGGACCGGCGGCCCCTTCTAGAGCCAATTGCCGTCCGCAACAAGCGAGCGCCGGGCGCGCCCACGGCCTGCCGCACAGGCAGCACGGCACCTTGCGCGCCCGTGTCCGGCAGCCGGCCCCGGGAGCCGGGGCGCGTTCGCGCCGGGTCAGCCTGAGGGCATGGGCGCCCTCTGGACACCTCGCGCGAACCGTGACTTGGTGCGGCGTCACGCCGGAGCCCGAGCGCGCACCATGAGCGAAACCCCCGCCACCGCCCTCGGCACCAGCGAAGGTTCGACCGGAGGCCCCTATGCCGGCCGGGTGGTGCGGTGGCTCGCGATCCACGATCCGGGAGGCATCGATACAACCCGCGCGCTGCAGCTTGCTGTCGCGTTCGTGATCGTCATCACGCTGGGGTATTCCACCTCCCGCGCCTTCGGCCTCGGGCTCGATGTTCCGTTTCCGCTGATGGCGGGCGCCGGGGCGCTGGTGCTCGTGACCTTCACCCCGGCGGCCAGCCGGCGCACCGAGGCGCGCACCATGGGGCGCATCTTCGCGCTCGCCATGGCCTTCCTGCTGGTGCTGATCGCGGTCGGCCCCGGCGAGGGGCACGGCAACGAGATGGTGCAGAAGCTGCTGCTGGTGCCGCTCTCCTTTCTCGCTCTGGTGCTGCGCCGGTCCGGCATGGACGGCCAGCGGCTCGGCCTCTCGCTGATCGTGGTCGCGACCGTGGGCACCATCCTCGCGCCGACGCGGGCGCAGGCGGTCTATTTCCTGGTCGCCTTCTGTCAGGGGGCGGCGGTCATGGTCGCCCTGCGGCTGTCCCCCTGGCGGCCCTCGGCGGTCCAGGCGTTCGTGAACTCGGCCCACGACGTCGAGGAGATGCTTGCGGCCTATCTGCGCGATATGTCCGAGGCCGTGCGCGCCGGCCGGCCGTTCCCGGCCGATCTCGGCCCCGAGGTGGGCGCGGCGCGGGCGCGGGTGTGGAACGCGCTCGCCAACGCCTCCGCCGAGGACCCCGGCGCACGCATGGATTTCGAGCACCTGCGGGCGAAGATCTATCGTCTGCGCGTCGCGGTGCTTCTGCTGGCGAGCTGCATTCCTGCCACCGGCCGCGGCGGGCCGGACTGGCGCGCGCCGTTCGCCAATGCCGCGGACCACATCGCCCGCCGCCTGGAGGTGCTCGACCGCGTCGACGACAAGGCGGAAGAGCGCTTCGAGCGCGCCATCGAGACCCTGAGGGCGGCGGCCTTCGACACGTCGCTCGATCCGGCGGCGCGCTTCGCGCTCCTGCGCGCAGTGACGGCCTTCGAGCGCCTGTCCCTGGTGGTCACGGGCATCGCCGCGCAGGAGATCGCGCCCTTCCCGCCGCCCCATGCGGAGGAGGACCAGCCGCCGGCGCCCGCGCCGGTGCCGCTGCTGATCCGCGGGCCGGATGGACGGCGCACCTTCTCGGCGCCGCTCAAGGTGGCCTGTCAGGGGCTCGTCGCCACCGCCATCACCACCTCGCTCGACCTCGCCTTCCACCTGGAGCATGCCTACTGGGCCACCATGACGGTGATGTTCGTGCTCGGGAACAGCGTCGGCGAGACCTTCATGCGGGTGCGCTACCGCACCGTGGGCACGCTGATCGGCGTCGCGCTCGGCATGGGCATCTTCCTGGTGCTCGATGCCCACCTCTGGCTGCTCGCCGCCTTGTGCGTGTTCGCCCAGATGATCGGCATCGTCACGCAGAAGGACCGCTACGACGTCGCCTCGGCCGCCACGGGCTTCTCGGTCATCCTCGGCCTGCACCTGATCGCCGGCCTCGGCCCGGAAGGCATGCTCGCCCGCATCTACGAGACCGTGATCGGCGCCGGCATCGCCCTCGTCGTCTCCTATGCGGTGCTGCCGGTCTATCTCACCGACCAGTTCCGGCCCGAGGTGCGCGCGCTTCTGAAGCGCTGCCGCGACAGCTTCGCCAGCTGGTGGCCGCGCACGCAGGGCGAGCGCATCAGCATGGCGCCACTGGCGCGCGAGGTGCGTCAGCTGGATCTGCGCGTGCCGCAGCTCGGCGCCGAGCAGGTGTTCGGCCATTCCGCCGGCGACGTGGTCAACATCGCCTCGACGCTCGACGTGCTGATGACCTATCTCGCGCTGCTGGAAGACGTGACGCAGCGCCTCGCCCTCGCCGCGCCGCAGGACGAGGTGGTCGCGCTCGCCGAGACGGCCCGCTCGCGCACCCTTAACGCATTCGCCCAGGCGCTGGGCGAGGCCAGCGCCGACCAGGGCGCGGCCGCCGCTCCGGCGGTGGAGGCGGCCGTGCCCATGGTGCTCGCGCTGGCCGACGATCCGCAGGTGGAGCAGGCGCTGCCGCTGGTGGCCGATTATCTCGCCTACTCGGAAGCGGTGCAGCGCCCGCTCGCTGAATTGCGCATCATGCTCAGCGACCAGGCGCCCTGGAATCGCGCGGCGGCGCTCGCCGCCGGCCGGGCCGCGCCGCAGGCGGCAAGTCCGTAGGATCGCGCCGCCGCGCCAGCCCCACGGGCCCGGCGCGCTAGTGCTGCGCGCCCGAACCCGCGCCCGCGGCGGCGTCCTCTTGCGCGCGCATGGCGAAGGCGTGCCGCGCCGTGCAGTCCAGGAGGGCGAAGGAGGCGGCGAGGAAGTCGGCGACGCCTGCGCGCCCGGCGGCCGAAAGGCCGTAGCCCTGGTGCTCGCCGTCCCGCCCGGAGGCGCGCACCACGAGGCCCGCCTCCATGGCGTCCCGCAGCACCTGGAGCACATGGGTGCGCGAGAGATGGAAGCGCCGCGCCAGATCCGCAACGGTCGGCGGCGGCGCGTCGACCTCCCGCGACACGAGGAGCGCGAACAGCAGGATGATCCCGCCGTCGCGGTCGGCGAAGGGGATCAGGCGGGGCGCGCCGTCGAGCACGCGGAAGCCGTGCCGGAAGCTCTCGCCGATCGCGGTCACCAAAGCGCGGCAGAACAGCGGGTCGTCGAGCACCGCCAGCACCCGCGCGGCCACGCCGCCCAGCGGCTCCATGGCGGCGAAATGCAGCCGCCACCGGGTGCGGAACGAGGCCCACATGCGCTCGGTCGGGGCCAGCGGGCGCTCGCGCCGGTCGCCCTTGCCCTCCGCCGGGGCGAGGTAGCCGCTCCAGCGCATGAGCGCGAGCAGCGCCTTGGCCCGCCCGTGGCTGCACAGGCCGGTCTCCTGGCACAAGGCGGTCATGCGGGCGGCGGTGATGCCCGCGCCTCCGGGCTGCGCGTCCAGATAGAAGGCGAGGAACGAGAACATCATCCGCCCGCGGTCGTTCAGCACGCGGTTGAGCAGCGGATGGTTGTCGTAGGTCTCCACGGTCCCGCGCGCCGAGGCGAGCAGCGCCGCCCCGAAGCCGGGGGAAGCCTTGAGGGCCGCCTGCGCCTCCGGCCCCGCGCCAGCGGCGAGCCAGTCCGGCCAGGAATCGGCAACGTCGATTGAAGGGGCGAGCATGGCCCCGCTCGGCTGGGGCATACCGCTCGGTCCGTTCGTGTCGTGCCATTCTAGTGCGGGCAGCCGGGGATTTGAACCAACCTCCCCGATATGCCCGCCCGGCGGAGCGGCCGCATGCCGTACCGCGCTCCCGCACGTCGCTCCTCCCCGGCGCGATCTTGAGCGGGATCGGCCCGCGCCGACCTGTCGTGACGGCAGATGCGGCTCATCTTCGCCATTGGTCGCGCCGCGTTTGCGGTTCTAATGGCGCTCCGAGGCACGCTCGTCCGATTCGACCGGCGAAGGCATGCGAGTGTCCGCCCGCACGTCCGCGTCCCCGTCCCCGCGACGGTCGATCCGGGCCTCGGGCTTCGGGCGCCTCCGGGCGCCAACAAGGGAGTAAAGCCATGTCCAAGATCGCGCATCTCGTGCTGGCCGGCGCGGCCACGGCCCTGTTCTTCGGCGCGGCCCCCCAGCCGGCGCATGCGGTGGTCTATTGCAAGACCGTGGGCGTACCCAAGGGGTGCGTCGCCCGTCCGGCGGCTCCTGCTGCCCGCGCGGCGGTCTATTGCACCCGTCCCGGCTATCCGGTGGGCTGCGTGGGCGGCGTCGGCGCTCCGGGCGTCGGCGTGGGCGCACCCGGACCCGGCGTGGCCCCGGCCAATCTCGGCGGCCCGGTGAACCGCGTCGGCGTCCGCTGAGACGCCCAGCGAACCATAAGCAAGGAGACGAACCCATGAAGACCACGATTGCCGCGACGGCGCTCGCGCTCGCGACGCTCGCCATGGCCGGCGCCCCGGCGCTCGCCGACAAGGCCGCGGCCGACCAGTGCGCGGCCGGCCTCGATGCGCAGGCCCAGACCATTTACCAGGCCACCGCACCTGGCTTCGCCGCCGCGTCGGACAAGCGCGGCTTCGTCACCGACAAGGTGCGCGGGCTGGTGATGGGCGGCAGCGTGCCGCAGGGCACCGCCCGCGAAGCCGCCCAGGCGGCCGTGGTCTGCCTCGAGAAGCTCTGAGAGCGCGCCGGTCCGTCCGCGGACCGGCGCCCGGTCTCACGGGAATCCGAGCGCGCGTCGTCCGGACCGCGGGGTGTTCCGGACGGCGCTACGTTCTCGTTGCGGGAACGAGAGCGCGCCTTGCCGCCCGGCGCCTGCGCCGGGCGGCTCAGGCGCCGCCGTCGCGACCCGCGAACGGCTTGAAGTGCTTGGACAGCTTGAGGCCCTGCCCCTGGTAGTGGGACTTCAGATCCGCCCCGTAGAGCCGCTCCGGCCGCCCGGCCATGCGCTCATAGACGAGCCGGCCCACCGTCTGCCCGTGCTCCAGGATGAACGGCACCTCGCGCGAGCGCACCTCCAGCACGGCCCGCGCGCCCACGCCGCCCGCCGCGGCGCTGCCGAAGCCGGGATCGAAGAAGCCCGCATAATGCACCCGGAACTCGCCCACCAGCGGGTCGAACGGCACCATCTCGGCCGCATAGTCCGGCGGCACGTGCACCGCCTCGCGGGAGGCGAGGATGTAGAAGGCGTCCGGATCGAGCACCAGGCTCGGCGTGCCGCCATTCCGGCGCACGCGGATCGGCTCCCAGAAATCCTCGACCTCCAGGTCGCCCGGCTGGTCCACGTCCACGACGCCCGTGTGCCGCTTGGCGCGGAAGCCCTGGAAGCCGGAGAGCGCCTCGCCGGCGAGGTCGACCCCGAGCGCGATGCCGCCCGCCGCCACGTCCGGTGAGGCCGCGTCCACCAGCCGCTCGCTCTCCTGGAGATTGAGAAGCTCAAGGTCGGACAGCCGCGCCACCCCCCGCCGGAAGCGGACCTGCGACAGGCGCGAGCCGGTGCGCACCAGGATGGGGAAGGTGCGCGGGGAAATTTCCAGATAGAGCGGTCCCGAATAGCCCGCTGGTATCGTGTCGAACGCCCGCGCCCCATCGGTGATGACGCGCACGAACACGTCGAGCCGGCCGGTGGAACTCTTCGGGTTCGCCGCCGCCGCGAGGTCGAACGGCAGCTTCAGGTGCTCGAACAGCTTGACGAGATAGACGCAGCCGGTCTCCAGCACCGCGCCGGAGCCGAGGTCCAGCTCATGGAGCGCCAGCTCGGACAGACGCTCCTTCACGGTGCGCCCGGCACCGGGCAGGAAGCTCGCGCGGATGCGCCAGGCGGTGCGCCCCAGCCGCAGATCGAGGCTGGCGGGCTGGATCTGATCCGCGTCCAGCAGCCGCTTGGTCGCAATGGCGCCTTGGGTCACCAGCGCCGAGATCGCCTCGGCGGGAAGGATCCCAGGCTTGGAAAGCTCGGCCACGGTCGCCCCCTTATCCGTTTTCCCGGTCCCGATCGTTCGATCTAACGAACAAATCCCTTGACGCCAAGGTCGCCGCAACCTTATCTCGATCCCGTTCGTGGTGAATTTGGGCCGGCCGGCTTGCAGCCACGTTAAACAACTTTGAGCTAAAAGGCCGGGGACGAGCGGTGCGGCGAACGGCATCTGCCGCGACTTTGAGGTCGCGCGCAAGCCTTGCGCTCCGGCTTCGCTCCCGGCCTGCCCTGGAGGCAGACATGTCGGTGGCGCCCAAGACCCCTTCCCGCTTCGTGCCCAAGGACCCCAAGGCGCTCCACCCGGAGACGCGCTTGGTGCATGCCGGCACCACCCGCTCGCCGTTCGGCGAGACCTCCGAGGCGCTCTACCTCACGCAGGGCTTCGTCTACGACAATGCGGAGGCCTGCGAGGCGCGCTTCAAGGGCGAGGATCCCGGCTTCGTCTATTCGCGCTATTCCAACCCCACCACCGCCATGTTCGAGGAGCGCATGGCGCTGCTCGAAGGGGCGGAAGCCGCCCGCGCCACCGCGTCCGGCATGGCTGCGGTGAACGCCGCGCTGCTGTGCCAGCTCAGCGCGGGCGACCATGTGCTCGCGGCCCGCGCGCTGTTCGGCTCGTGCCGCTGGATCCTGGAGGACTTCCTGCCGCGCTTCGGCGTCGAGACCACGCTGGTGGACGGCACCGACCTCGATGCCTGGCGTGCGGGCGTGAAGCCCAACACCAAGGTGCTGTTCCTGGAGAGCCCCACCAACCCGACGCTCGACATCATCGACATCGCCGCGGTGGCCGAGATCGCTCACAAGGCGGGCGCCCGCCTGGTGGTGGACAACGTGTTCGCCACGCCGCTGCTCCAGCACCCGCTGGAACTCGGGGCGGACATCGTCGTCTATTCCACCACCAAGCACGTGGACGGCCAGGGCCGCTGCCTCGGGGGCGTCATCCTGTCCTCGCAGCAGTTCGCGACCGAGCACCTGCAGACCTTCCTGCGCCAGACCGGCCCCTCCATCTCGCCCTTCAACGCCTGGGTGATGCTGAAGGGCCTGGAGACGCTGGCGCTCCGCGTCGAGCGCATGCAGGCGAGCGCCGGCAAGATCGCCGACGCGCTGGCGGGCGAGGCGAAGATCGCGAAGGTGATCTATCCCGGCCGCGACGACCATCCGCAGGCCGCGCTCGCCCGCCGGCAGATGTCCGGCGGCGGCACGCTCGTGACCTTCGTGGTGGACGGCGGCAAGGACGGCGCGTTCCGCTTCGCCAATGCGCTGCGCCTCATCCGCATCTCCAACAATCTGGGCGATGCGAAGAGCCTCATCACCCATCCCGCCACCACCACGCACCAGCGTTTCACCCCCGAGGCGCGGGCGGAGATGGGCATATCCGACGGCCTGCTGCGGCTCTCGGTGGGGCTGGAGCACCCCGACGACCTGATCGACGACCTGAAAGCCGCCATCGCGGCGCTCTGAGGCCGGGCAAGCGAGCCGCAGTGCGGCCCTTCCTTCGCTCCGATGGCCACGGCTGGCGCTTGACCTTTGGCGCGGCGGGGTGCTGCTAGGGGGCACCGTCCAGGCGGGAATGCGCCTGGGCGGTGAAACGGGCCCTGAACCTTGTTGGAGCATTGTCTCGGCCCGATTGTGCCGCTGGCAGGCTGGGACAGAGGTGAGGGCCGGCCAGGGGTCCGCGCGAGGGAAGAATGAGCACCGAAGAGCCGCCGCGCATCATGCTGCTCACCGGCGCGTCCCGCGGCATCGGGCACGCGACGGTGAAGCGATTCTCGGCCGCCGGCTGGCGCGTCATCTCCTGCTCGCGCCATGCCTTTCCGGAGCAATGCCCCTGGGGCGCCGGGCCGGAGGACCACATCCAGGTGGACCTTTCGAGCCCGCTGAGCACCAAGGACGCGGTGGCGGAGGTCAAGCGCCGCCTGCCCGAGGGCAAGCTGCACGCGCTGGTGAACAATGCCGCCATCTCGCCCAAGGGGCAGGGCGGCTCGCGCCTCGGCACGCTCGACACCGATCTGGAGACCTGGGTGGACGTGTTCCAGGTCAATTTCTTCGCGCCCATCATCCTGGCGCGGGGCCTGGCGGCGGAACTGGAGAAGGCGCAGGGCTCGGTGGTGAACGTCACCTCCATCGCCGGATCGCGGGTGCACCCCTTCGCCGGGGCGGCCTATGCCACTTCGAAGGCGGCGCTGGCGGCGCTGACGCGGGAGATGGCCTCCGACTTCGGCCGGCGCGGCATCCGCGTGAACTCCATCGCGCCGGGCGAGATCGACACCGCGATCCTCTCGCCGGGCACCGAGAAGATCGTCGCGCAGATCCCCATGCAGCGCCTGGGGACGCCGGACGAGGTGGCGAAGATCATCTACGTGCTGTGCAGCGAGACCTCGTCCTATCTCAACGGGGCGGAGATCCACATCAATGGCGGCCAGCACGTCTGACCGCCCCGCGGGCGGTCTGCCGGCCGCTCTACAGAATTAATAGCTTGTTAACCAAGCCTCTTGTGGGCAGGGGATGCCGCATTTGGCCCCCACATCATCCCATCCCCGTCAAATTCACGCCCGCTTCTCCGGCCTATTTTGCCGCGTGCCATAGATGCACGCCCCCCGAGCGGGGTTTTGTTTCAGGTTTGTAAAAATCTGTAACAGGCTCTGCTTGGAATGCGCCGTGATTATTGATGGAGCGTGACTATGACGATCACCATCAACCTGCCGATCTTTCCGCTGCGCCGAGAGATCGCTGCCCTCAAGCGGCACCTTGGCCGCAAGCTGACGACCCCCGCGGCCACCCGCGCCTCGGCATCGGTGCGCGAGGACACGCGCTATTCGCTCGACGGGTTCGAATTCGACGTGGCCGCCATGGCGCATCTGCCGCAGGGACCGCGTTCCGCGCGCTGAGCGCGGCAGGGCGCGGGGCGTTCGGCCCTGCGCGGGCGCGCCGCATGCGGCGCGCCGTCTCGTCCCGGCCCCGTTTGTGGCGCCCGCCGCCGTCATCCGATAAGGTCCGCCGCCTACACGAACGGATCGCGGCGCCAACATGATGACGGACCCCACCCCCGACACCTTCCGCGACGCGCCGCAAAGCGGCGGGGCGGCCGAGACCCATTTCGGCTACCGCACCGTGCCGCTCGACGAGAAGCAGTCGCTGGTGGACGACGTGTTCCACAAGGTGGCGCGCCGCTACGACATCATGAACGACCTCATGTCCGGCGGCCTCCACCGGGTGTGGAAGGACGCGCTCCTCTCCAAGGTGCGCCCGCCTCAGAGCCCCCGGCCCTTCCGCCTTCTGGACCTCGCCGGCGGCACCGGGGACGTCTCCTTCCGGGTGGTCGAGGCCGGCGGGCCGGGCACCACCGCAGTGGTCGCCGACATCAACGCCGAGATGCTGGCGGTGGGCCGCGAGCGCGCCGAGAAGCGCGGCCTCGCCGAGCGCGTGGAGTTCGCCGAGGCCAATGCCGAGGCGCTGCCCTTCCCCGACCGCAGCTTCGACGCCGTCACCATCGCCTTCGGCATCCGCAACGTGCCGCGCATCCCGGTCGCCCTCGCCGAGATGCGGCGCGTGCTGAAGCCGGGCGGGCGCGCCTTCGTGCTGGAGTTCTCCAAGGTGGACGTGCCCGGGCTGGATGCGGTCTACGACGCCTATTCCTTCCGCGTCATCCCGGCGCTCGGGCGCATGGTGGCGGGGGATGCGGAGCCCTATCAGTATCTCGTGGAATCGATCCGCCGCTTCCCCACCGCCGAGGCGTTCGCCCAGCTAATGCGGGAAGCCGGCTTCGCCCGCGTTGATTTCATGCGCATGACCGGCGGCGTGGTCGCGCTTCATTGGGGCTTCCGCATCTGATGGGCGACAGCTGCCTGCGCGAAGGGCGCGCGCCGTGATCTTCGTCATCGCCGATGCCGCCCGCCTCGCCCGTGCCGGCTATGTGCTGGCGCGCGAGGGCGTGCTCTCGCTCATGCCCATCGAGCCGGCCCCGCCGCTCGCGCGTCCGTTCCTGCGCCTCGCCCGCATCATCGCCCGGCGCGATGCCGGAACCCGCGCGGCGCGCTTCTCGGCGGCGCTGTCGCGGCTGGGGCCCTCTTACGTGAAGCTCGGCCAGTTCCTCGCCACCCGGCCCGACGTGGTGGGCGCCGCCGTGGCGCGGGATCTGGAGGTCCTGCAGGACCGCATGCCGGTGTTCGGCCAGGACGTGGCCGAGGCCACGGTGGCCGCCGCATTCGAGCGTCCGCTGAACGCCGTTTTTCCGGTGTTCGGCCCGGCGGTCGCCGCCGCCTCCATCGCCGAGGTGCACAAGGCCGAGGTGTGGGAAGACGAGCGAGACGACGAACAGGGGAATAGGCGGGACCAGGGCGGGACCAGGCGGGACGTGGCGGTGAAAATCCTGCGTCCCGGCATCGAGCGCCGGTTCGGCGCCGACATGGCGAGCTTCCGCCGCCTCGCCCATTTCGCCGAGGAGAACTTCCCCGAGGCCCGGCGCCTCAGGCTCGAAGCGGTGGTGGAGACGCTCGCCCGCTCGGTCTCCATGGAGATGGACCTGCGCCTCGAAGCCGCCGCCTATGCCGAGCTCGCGGAGAACACCCGAGAGGACGCGGAAATCCACGTGCCGCAAGTGGACTGGAACCGGTCCGGCCGCGAGGTGCTCACCACCGAGTGGATCGACGGCATCAAGCTGTCCGACAAGGCCGCGCTGGTGGCGGCCGGGCACGATTTGAAGGCCATCGCCCGCATCGTGATGCAGACCTTCCTGCGCCAGGCCATGCGCGACGGCTTCTTCCACGCCGACATGCACCCGGGGAATCTGTTCGTTGATTCCCAGGGCCGCCTCGTGGTGGTGGATTGCGGCATCATGGGCCGGCTCGGGCTCAAGGAGCGGCGCTTCCTGGCCGAAATCCTCTACGGCTTCATCACCCGCAACTGGCGCCGCACCGCCGAGGTGCATTTCGAGGCCGGCTACGTGCCCGCGCACCATTCGGTGGACGACTTCGCGCTCGCCATCCGCGCCATCGGCGAGCCGATCCACTCGCGCCGGGCGGACCAGATCTCCATGGCGCGCCTTCTGGCGCTGCTGCTGGAGGTGACGGCGCTGTTCGACATGCGCACCCGCCCGGAACTGATCCTGCTGCAGAAGACCATGGTGGTGGTGGAGGGCGTCGCCCGCTCGCTCGATCCCAAGCTCGACATGTGGAGCACCTCCGCCCCGGTAGTGGAGGAATGGATCGCCTCCAATCTCGGCCCCGTGGGTCGGCTCCAGCAGGCGGGCGCCGGCATCGGCGAGGTGGGGCGCTTTGCCGCCGACATCCCGGCGCTCCTCTCGCGCACCTCCCGCGTCGTGGAGCAGATGGACGTCGCCACGCGCGACGGGCTGCATCTGTCACCCGATACGCTCGACGGCATCGGCCGCGCCGAGGCGCGGCGCGCCTTCTGGGGCAACCTCGCCCTGTGGGCCATCGCCGCCGGACTGCTGCTCAACTGGCTGCGGTGAGCGCTCGCCGGCAGATGGCGAATGGGATAGAGTGATTGCACTGCAATCACTCCCTCGATGGGCGAGGTGATCGCCAAGGAAATGCCGGGAGGCAGCGATGGCCAGCATCACCATCCGCAATCTCGATGAAGAGACCAAGCGCCGGCTGAAGCAGCAGGCGGCCCGCCACAACCGCTCCATGGAGGAGGAGGCTCGCCAGTTGCTGCGCAAGGCCGTGGTGGAAATGCGTGAGCCGTCCATCGCTGCCGCGATTGCCGCGATCGTCGATCCCATCGGCGGTGTCGAGCTGGACCTTCCGCCAAGGGCGCGGGAGCGCGAGCCGCCGACATTCGACGACTTTCCGGACGATGAGCCGTGATCGTCCTCGATACGAACGTCCTGTCCGAACTCATGCGGCCGCGCGCCGACAGGTCGCCGGCGGTCGTGGCCTTCATGTCGGGCTATCGCCAGTCGGACTGCTTCATTGCGGCAGTCACCCTGGCGGAGATGCTCGTGGGCGTCGCGCTCAAGCCACCCGGCCGGCGCCGCGATGCACTGGCCCGCTCGGCGGAGATGATCGCCGGCCAGTTCGCGGACCGCGTCCTTCCGTTCGATGACCGGGCCGCGCGGATCTATGCGTCGATCTGGGCAGGGCGGCGCCAGCGCGGCCTCCATTGCGCGGCGCTGGATCTCCAGATCGGCGCCATAGCGCTTGCCAGCGGCATGTCGCTTGCGACCCGCAACCTCTCCGACTTTGCCGAATGCGGCCTCACCCTCGTCGACCCCTGGCAGGATACGCCCTGATGCTCGCCAAAAAACGCATCCTCCTCGTCATCGGCGGCGGCATCGCCGCCTATAAGTGCCTGGAGTTGATCCGGCGCCTGAAGGAGCGCGGCGCCAAGGTGCGCGCCATCCTCACCACGGCGGCGCAGGAGTTCGTGACGCCGCTCTCGGTGGGCGCCATCACCGGCGAGCGGGTGTTCACGGATCTGTTCGACCTCACCGCCGAGCACGACATCGGCCATATCCGCCTGTCGCGGGAGGCGGACCTCGTGGTGGTCGCACCCGCCACCGCCGACCTCATCGCCAAGATGGCGAACGGCTTTGCCGACGATCTTGCGTCGACCGCCCTGATCGCCACCGACAAGCCGGTGCTCATCGCTCCCGCCATGAACCCGCGCATGTGGAGCCACCCGGCGACCCGGCGCAACGTGGCGCGGCTGAAGGAGGACGGCGTGCTCACCGTGGGTCCCAATTCGGGCGCCATGGCCGAGCGGGACGAGTTCGGCGCCGGCCGCATGGCCGAGCCGATGGAAATCCTCGGCGCCATCGAGGAGATGCTGAGCCCGCAGCAGCAGATCCTCAAGGGAAGGCGGGTGCTCGTCACGTCGGGGCCGACCCATGAGCCCATCGACCCGGTGCGCTTCATCGCCAACCGCTCGTCCGGCAAGCAGGGCCACGCCATCGCCGCCGCCGCCCGCGCGGCCGGGGCGGAGGTGGTGCTGGTCTCCGGCCCCGCCGAGGTGGCGGACCCGCAGGGCGTGCGCACGCTGCATGTGGAGAGCGCGCGGGACATGATGGCGGCGGTCGAGGAGAACCTGCCGGTGGACTGTGCGATCTTCGCCGCCGCCGTCGCCGACTGGCGGGTGGCGGACGCTTCCGATCAGAAGATCAAGAAGGACGCGGGCGGCGCGCCCACCCTGCACCTCGTCGAGAACCCCGACATCCTCGCCTCCATCGCCCGCCACCACACGCTGCGCCCCCGCCTCGTGGTCGGGTTCGCCGCCGAGACCGAGCAGGTGGTGGCCCACGCCAAGGCCAAGCGGGAGAGGAAGGGCTGCGACTGGATCGTCGCCAACGACGTCTCGCCCGCGACCGGCATCATGGGCGGCGACCTCAACACCGTGCATCTGGTTTCCGCCGCGGGGGTGGAGGACTGGCCCTCCGCCTCCAAGGCCGAGGTGGCGCGCCGCCTCGTGGCGCGCATCGCCGCCGCGCTCGGGGAGGCGGGACGATGAGCGCGCCGGTGCTGCTTCTCCAGCGCCTGCCCCACGGAGCGGACCTGCCGCTGCCCCATTATGCGAGCGCCGACGCCGCCGGCCTCGACCTTGTCGCGGCGGTGCCTGGCGATGCGCCGCTGGTGCTGGCGCCCGGCGCCTTCGCGGCGGTGCCGACCGGGCTCGCCATGGCCCTGCCGCGCGGCTTCGAGGGTCAGGTGCGGCCGCGCTCGGGCCTGGCGCTGAAATTCGGCGTCACCGTGCTGAACGCACCCGGCACGGTGGATGCGGACTATCGCGGCGAGGTGAAGGTGATCCTCGTCAACCACGGTCCCGCACCGTTCATCGTCGAGCGCGGCATGCGCATCGCCCAGATGGTGGTGGCGCCGGTCGCGCAAATAATGCTGGAAGAATCCGGGGATTTGGGCCAAACTGCACGCGGCGTCGGTGGTTTTGGGTCAACCGGGCTAAGCGGCGCCTGAATTTTCAACAAGTCACAGTGCTATGCCGCGTTTATCCGACAAAAGCCTTCTCGCCATTGCCGCCGTGGTGGACGTCGCCGTCCATGCGCGCGGAACGCCCGTGGCCGCCAAGGCGCTGGCCGCGCGCCACGGTCTGCCGCCGCGCCGTCTGGAGCCTGTGCTTCAGGCGCTGGTCCATGCCGGGGTCCTGAAGGGCGTGCGCGGCCCGCGCGGGGGCTATGAGCTGGCCCGCGAGCGCCGCCGTGTCTCCGTCGCCGAAATCGTGCGGGTCGCGGAAGGCGCCGAGGAGGAGCGGGAGATCGTCCTGCCGCCCCTCGTGACCGAGGTGGTGCAGCCCGCGGTGGCTGCCGCCGAGGAGACCTTCGACGCCGCGCTCGACGGCGTGACGCTGGAAGACCTCTGCCGCGCCGCCGACCGCAACGGACACGGCTCCGAGAACGATCGCATCGACTTCGCCATCTGAAGGACGGACGCCGCGTCACGCTGCACCGAACCACAAGAACACACAGGAGAAACCCCATGGCTGATGCTGCCGTGAAAGTCGTCCCGAACACCGGGCCGCGTCCCGGGCGCGGCCGGGTCTACGACTCCATCACCGAGACCGTCGGCAACACGCCTTTGGTGCGCCTGAAGCGCCTGCCGCAGCTGCGCGGCGCCAAGGCCGACATCCTCGCCAAGCTCGAATTCTTCAACCCCATCGCCTCGGTGAAGGACCGCATCGGCGTCGCCATGATCGACGCCATGGAGGCGGCCGGGGCGATCGACCAGGATACGGTGCTGGTGGAGCCGACCTCCGGCAATACCGGCATCGCGCTCGCCTTCGTCGCCGCCTCGCGCGGCTACCGCCTCATCCTGGTCATGCCGGAAAGCATGTCGGTGGAGCGCCGCAAGATGCTGGCGCTGCTCGGCGCCGAACTGGTGCTCACCCCGGCGAGCCTCGGCATGAAGGGCGCGGTCTCGCGCGCCGAGCAATTGCTGCGCGAGCTGCCCAAGGCGGCGATGCCGCAGCAGTTCAAGAACAAGGCGAACCCGGACGTCCACCGCCGCACCACGGCGGAGGAGATCTGGAACGACACCGACGGCAAGGTGGACGCGGTGGTGGCCGGCGTCGGCACCGGGGGCACCATCACCGGCATCGGCCAGGTGCTGAAGCCGCGCAAGCCCTCGCTGCGCATGATCGCGGTGGAGCCGGAGGACAGCCCGGTCCTGTCCGGCGGCCAGCCCGGTCCGCACAAGATCCAGGGCATCGGCGCCGGCTTCGTGCCGGAGGTCCTCGACCGCGCTGTGATCGACGAGGTGGTGACGGTCGGCAACCAGACCGCCTTCGACACCGCCCGCGCGCTGGCGCGCTACGAGGGCATTCCCGGCGGCATCTCCGCGGGCGCGGCCGTCGCGGCCGCGCTCGAGGTGGCGGTGCGGGACGACATGGCCGGAAAGACCATCGTCGCCATCGTCCCGTCCTTCGCCGAGCGCTACCTCTCGACGGCCCTGTTCGAGGGGCTCTGAGGCTCCGGCCCCGCGCGCACACCAAAGCGTGAAGGCGCGGGGCTGACCTTCCGGCAGCGGGGGCGGTTACTTTCGCATGCGCGAAAGGACACCGCCGCCGCCATGCCATTGACCCGCCGCCGCTTTCTGGAACTCGCCCCCGGCGCGGCGCTGGCCGCCCTGCCGATGCCGTCCGCCGCCCAGCCGTCCGCCCTCCTGACGCGGGTGATCCCGTCGAGCGGCGAGGCTGTGCCTGCGGTGGGGCTCGGGACCTGGATCACCTTCAATGTCGGCAATGATCCCGTCCTGCGCGCCGAGTGTACCGACGTCATGTCGGCCTTCTTCGCCGCCGGCGGGACGCTCATCGATTCCTCGCCCATGTACGGCTCGTCGCAGCCGGTGATCGGCCATGGCCTCGCGCGGCTGAAGCCGCAGCGCCTGTTCTCCGCTGAGAAGGTCTGGACCAGCGGCGCGAGCGCCGGCGCGGCGCAGATCGAGCGCTCGCGCCAGCTCTGGGGTGTCCCCCGCTTCGACCTGCTCCAGGTGCACAATCTCCTGGACTGGCAGACGCAGCTGCCGCGGCTGCAGGCCATGAAGGCGGCGGGGCAGGTGCGCTATGTGGGCATCACCACATCGGAGGGCCGGCGCCACGCCGAGCTGGAGCGCATCATGCGCGAGCAGCGGCTCGACTTCGTGCAGCTGAGCTACAACGTGCTCGACCGCGAGGCGGAGGCGCGCCTGCTGCCGCTCGCCGCCGACCGGGGCATCGCCGTGCTCGTCAACCGGCCGTTCCGCCAGGGCGCGCTGACCCGCGCGCTCGCCCGCGCGCCGCTGCCGGGATGGGCGGGGGACATCGGTGCGACCACCTGGGCGCAGGCGCTGCTCAAGTTCATCCTCGCCCACCCGGCGGTGACGGTGGCCATCCCCGCCACGAGCCGCGTGGACCATGTGCGGGAGAACCTCGCCGCCGCCTCCGGCCCGCTGCCCGGCCGGGCGCTGCGGGAGCGCATCTCCGCGGACGTGAAGGCGCTGTGATGGGCGAGTGGTGGACCTACAGTCCCGAGGACTTCCTGATGTTCTCGCCGCGCGTCTACTGGCGCATGTTCGCGCTGACCAACGGGGCGCTGTGGCCGCTGCCGCTCGTCGGGCCGGCGCTGGCACTGGCGGCCGGACTGCTGTGCCTGCGGGCACGGGGCGCGCGCGTCGCGCTGGCGATGCTCGCGGCGCTGTGGGCGTTCGTGGGCTGGGCGTTCCTGTGGAACCTCTACGGGGTCGTCAACTGGGCGGTGTTCTATGCCGCGCCGCTGTTCGCGCTTCAGGCCGTGCTGCTGGCCCTTGCGGCCGCGCGAGGTCCGGCACAACAGCGCCCACCTGTGCCGCGGCAGGCCGCGGGCGCGGTCCTGGTGGCGCTCGCCGCCGCCTATCCGCTGCTCGCGCCCCTTGCGGGCCGCCCCCTGTCGGAGGCGGAGGTGTTCGCGCTGGCGCCCGACCCCACCGCCATCGGCACGCTGGGCATCCTGCTCATCGCCGGCGGCGGGGCCGGGCTGTGGCCGGTCCCGGTTCTGTGGTGCCTGTTCAGCGCCGCGACCCTGTGGGCGCTCGGCACCGCGCAGGCCGCCCTCCCGTTTGCGGCCGCTGTGGCCGCGCCGGCGGCCGCCTTGTTCTGGCGCGGCGCCCCGGCACGGGCCTGACCGGCGCCCGTCAGTCGGTCCCCGTCACCCCCGCGCGAGGTCCGACAACAGGCTCGCCGCGAGCGTCAGCTTGGAAAGGCTGAGGCCGGTCGCGGCGATGTCCTTCACCGTCGCCCGCATGCGCTCCACCTCGGTGCGGCGCGCCGCGACATAGGCTTCCACCGCCTGCTCCCCGGCGCCGCCGGTGGCCAGCATCTCCACCGTCGCGCGGCGCAGGAAGGTCTCGATCTCACCCAGCGCGCGGTCGAGAGCCAGGCGGTCGTAATAGTCGGTGGTGGCGATGATGCGCGCCTGGGTGATGAGATCGTCCACCGCGAAATAGCGTCCGGCGGCATAGAAGGTGGAGGCGGCATCCGTGATCGCGCGGCCCGTGGCCTGCGCCACCAGGGCGATGTCCGTGGCCGCCGCGAGCGCCGGCATCAGGACCAGCCGGCGCGCGAGGTCGGCGGGAACCTCCTTCGCCTCCAGCTCGCCGGAGCGCGCGGCGCGGCGTTCCCGCCAGGCTTCGGGCAGGCTCTCCTCGATGGTGTCCACCACCGCGGCGATGCCGTCCGCATACTGCGCCACCACCGCCTCGGCACCGTCGGCGAACGAGGCGTTGCGCAGGAACCAGACGATGCGGCCGACCAACAGGTCCTGCACACTGGTGTAGAGGTCGAGCTGGACCGCACCCTCCACCTTGTTGTCCAGAGCGTCGATGGCCGCCGTCAGCTCCGGCAGTCGGTAGACGTCGCGCACCGTCACATAGGCGCGCGCCACCGCGCCGGCATCGGCGCCGGTCTGGTCGGCGATGCGGGCGAACGCGGTCGGGCCGCCTTCGTTGATCAGGCCATTGGCGAGCCGGGTGGCGATGATGTCGCGCTTGAGGCGATGGTGCGCCACCGCGTCGGGGAAACTGCCCTCGACCGCGTCCGGGAAATAGGCCGAAAGCTCGCGGACGAAATAGGGGTCGTCCAGCGCCGGACAGGCGAGCAGGTCCTCGTGCAGCGTGAGCTTGGCATAAGCGAGCAGCACCGCCAGCTCCGGCCGGGTGAGGCTCTCCCCGCGCGAGCGGCGGTCGGAAAGCTCCATGTCGGTGGGCAGGAACTCCACTGCCCGGTCGAGTTCGCCGCGCAGCTCCAGCATCTGCATCAGGCGCTGGTCGAAGGCGAGCTCGCTCACGCCGCGCCGCTCGGCGAGAGAGAGCGCCAGCGTCTGGCGGTAGTTGTTGACCAGCACGAGGGCGGCGACATCGTCGGTCATCTGCTTGAGCAGCGCGGCGCGGTCGGGCCGGGTGAGGACGCCCTGCTCCAGCGGCAGAGCGAGCGCGATCTTGATGTTCACCTCCACGTCGGAGGTGTTCACGCCGGCGGAATTGTCGATGGCGTCGGTGTTGAGCCGCACCCCGCGCCGCGCCGCCTCGATGCGGGCGCGCTGGGTCATGCCGAGGTTTGCGCCCTCGCCGATGACGCGCGCGCCGAGCTCGCCGGCGGCGATGCGCACCGGGTCGTTGGCCCGGTCGCCGGCCTGGGCGTCGGTCTCGGTGGAGGCGCGCACATAGGTCCCGATGCCGCCGAAGAACAGCAGGTCCACCTTCGCCTTGAGGATGGCGTTGATGAGTTCGGCCGGCGCCATCTCCGCCTTCTCCACGCGCAGCAGCGCCCGCACCTCGGCGGAAAGCGGGATGCTCTTGGCCGAGCGCGCGAACACGCCACCACCGGGCGAGATCAGGCTCGCGTCATAGTCGGCCCAGGAGGAGCGCGGCAGGTTGAACAGGCGCTGGCGCTCGGCGTGGCAGCGGGCCGGGTCCTGCGGGTCGGGGTCGAGGAAGACGTGGCGGTGGTCGAACGCCGCCACCAGCTTGATGGCGGAGGACAAGAGCATGCCGTTGCCGAACACGTCGCCCGACATGTCGCCCACGCCCGCCACGGTGACCGGGGTGGTCTGGATGTCGATGTCCAGCTCGCGGAAATGCCGCTTCACCGCCTCCCAGGCGCCGCGGGCGGTGATGCCCATGGCCTTGTGGTCGTAGCCCACGGAGCCGCCCGAGGCGAAGGCGTCGTCGAGCCAGAAGCCGTGGCGCGCCGAGATGGCGTTGGCCGTGTCGGAGAAGGTGGCGGTGCCCTTGTCGGCGGCGACCACCAGATAGGGATCGTCGCCGTCGAGCCGCACGGTGTCGGCGGGGTGCACCACCGCGCCGCCCTTCAGATTGTCGGTGATGTCGAGCAGAGCGGAGACGAACACCTCGTAGGCCGCCGTGCCCTCGGCCATCACCGCCTCGCGCGGGCCGGAGGGCAGGCGCTTCGGCACGAAGCCGCCCTTGGCGCCCACCGGCACGATGACGGCGTTCTTCACCTGCTGCGCCTTGACGAGGCCGAGCACCTCGGTGCGGAAATCCTGCGGCCGGTCGGACCACCTGAGGCCGCCGCGCGCCACCGGCCCGAAGCGCAGGTGCACGCCCTCGACGCGGGGCGCATAGACGAACACCTCGTAGAGCGGGCGCGGCAGAGGCAGCCCTTCCACGTCGGCGCTGCGGAACTTGATGGCGATCGCCTCCCGCTCGCGGCCCTCGGCGTCGCGCTGGTAGTAGGTGGTGCGGATCGCCGCGCCGACGAGGTTCACGAAGCGGCGCAGGATCCGGTCGTCATCGAGGCTGGAGACCTTGGCCAGCTCGGCGTCGATGGCCGCGCGCAGCGGCGCCTCGCGGGCCTCGCGCGCCTCGGGAGCGGGGTCGAGCGCGGGATCGAAGCGGGCGTGGAACAGCGCCACGATCTGCCGGGCGAGCGTCTCGTGGGCGGCGAGCGCGGTCCACAGATAGTCCTGCGAGAAGGGGATGCCGGCCTGACGCAGATAGCGGCCGAGCGCGCGCACCAGCGCCGCCTCGCGCCAGCTCAGCTCGGCGTCGAGCACGAGCGTGTTGTAGCCGTCATTCTCGGCGGCGCCGCGCAGCACCGCGTTCAGGCAGTCCTCCAGCCGGGCGGGCGAGGCGGCCATGGAGATGGCGCCGCCGTCGGCGCGCTCCAGCGACATGTCGTGCAGCCAGGAGCGCGTCGCGCCCTCGCCCGCGGGCTCGATGCGGTAGGTGCGCTCGTTGATCGCCTTGAGGCCCATATTCTCCAGCATCGGCACGCGGGTGGAGAGCGGCAGCGGCTGGCCGAACGAAAGCAGGCGCAGGGAGATGCGCCCCTCCCCGTCCTCCGGGCGGCGATAGAAGTCGATGGCGATCGGCCGCTCGTCCGACATCCGCTCCAGGAGGTCGATGTGGGAGAGCGCTGTGTCGATGTCGTAGGCGGCGACGTAGCCGGCACCGAAGGCGCCGCCATAGCGGGCGGTGAGCGCCTCGGCCGCCTCCGGCGCGTGGCGCGCGGCGATGGCCGCGCCAAGCTTCTCGCTCCACGACATCACGAGGCCCGCGACCTTCGCCTCCAGGCCGGCGCGGTCGGCGGGCGGAATGCGCCCGCCCCGGCGGCCGATGATGAAGTGCACGCGCGTCAGCGGAACGTCCGGCAGGAACACCGGGGTGAAGGTGGAGACGTGACCGTCATAGGACGAGGCGAGCAGGGCGCCGACCGCCTCGCGCACCGTGGAATCGTAGCGGTCGCGCGGCAGATAGACGAGCACCGACACGAAGCGGTCGAAAGGGTCGAGCCGCGGCAGCACGCGCACGCGCGGCCGGTCGTAGAGAGACAGGATTTCGCTGGCATAGGCCAGGAGCGTATCGGCGTCGATCTGGAACAGGTCGTCGCGCGGGTAGGTCTCCAGCGCCGTCGAGAGGGCCTTGCCCGAATGGCTCTGCGGATCGAGCCCGGCCCGCTTGAGCACCGCCTCGGCCTTCAGGCGCAGATAGGGGATCTCGCGCACCGAATGGGTGTAGGCGGTTGAGGTGAGCAGGCCGATGACGCGCAGCTCGCCGGTCAGCCGGCCCTTCTCGTCGTGGATCTTGATGCCCACATAATCCATGAACGCCCGGCGGTGGACGCGCGAGCGCAGGCTCGCCTTGGTGAACAGCAGCGGCTGGGGACCTTCGAGGAAGGCGCACACCTCCGGCGTCGTCACCACCGGGTCGGCGCCGAGCCGCAATTCGTGGACCGAGGGGTCGCGCAGCACGCCGAGCCCGCTGTCTGCGACCGCGACGAGACCGCCATCGGCGGCAAGGTCGTAGCGCCGCACGCCGAGGAAGATGAAATTGTCCTCGGTCAGCCAGTCGACGAGGTCGGCCGCCTCCTCGCGGGCGTCCTCGTCGTAGCTGTGCTTCTCTTTCCTCAGGCTCTTGCCCAGCGTGCGCACCTGCTTGCGCATCGCGTGGAAGTCCTCGTTGATGGCGCGCACGTCCGCCAGCGTCTGCTCCAGAGCACCCTTGAGCTCCGCACGCGCCGCAGTGCCGAGCGCGGCCACGTGCAGGTGGATCAGGCTTTCGTGGCGCGCCTCCTCGTCCTTGCGGCCCTTTGCCGGAAGGAGCGTAACGCCGCCGTCCTTGGTGCGGTCGAGATGCAGGATCGGGTGGGCCACCAGTTTCAGCTCAATGCCGCGGTCGGCCAGTTCCCCGGCGAGCGAATCGAACAGGAAGGCCATGTCGTCGTTCACGGTCTCGATCACCGTGACGGCGCCGCCCATCGCCTCGGGATTGAACACCCGCACGTCGCTGCCGCCGGGCGCGGCGACCCGCTCCATCACGTGTGCCCAAGCCTCCCGCACCAGCGCGGCGAGGGCAGAGGCGGGCAGGCGGGCGATGTCCTCGGGCGCGGGCGCGGCGAGGAACAGCTCCACAAAGGCGTCCGGGACCGGCGGCTCGGCGCCGCCGAGGAGTTCGCGCACCCGGTCGGCGCGCGCCGCGAAGTCGACATCCGCACCGGCGGCTTGAAATTCACGGACGTTCATGGCCATTCCCCCAAGGCTGCCGACACCCTTGAAAGTGGGTGCGCGGTCGACCACCCTTCGGGCGCCCCGAAGGCAGTCAGCATGTGGTGCGCCACCGCGACGCGAAGATGACGAGGCAAGGCTTATGGCAACGAAAATGCGTGCTTCCGGTCGCAAGGGCCAGGAAAACCAGAGCAGCGCTGAAAAAACGCGCACGCCCGAAAAGAAGGCGCCCGTCGCCAAGCCGGCGAAGGCCTCCCGCGCGGTCGCCGCCAAGGCCTCCGGCAAGGCTGCCGCCAAGCCCGCCGCGCGCCCGGCGCCCAAGGCCGCCGCCGCCCGCGGCCGCGACGACCTGCCGGCGATCGCGCTCGGGCTCGCCCCGGCGGAGCTGGACGCGCCGACGAAGGCCTATTTCGACAAGTGCATGGAGAAGATCGGCTTCGTTCCGAACGTGCTTGCCGCCTATGCGTTCGACATGGCGAAGCTTTCCGCCTTTTCCGCCATGTATAACGACCTCATGCTGGCGCCATCGGGCCTGACGAAGCTGGAGCGGGAGATGATCGC
Organism: Xanthobacter tagetidis; assembly: GCF_003667445.1. GTDB lineage: Bacteria > Pseudomonadota > Alphaproteobacteria > Rhizobiales > Xanthobacteraceae > Xanthobacter > Xanthobacter tagetidis. Next base: position 280,710 of record NZ_RCTF01000001.1, read on the forward strand.
GGTGGCGGTCTCCAGCGTGAACCGCTGCTATTACTGCCTCACGGCCCACGGCGCGGCGGTGCGCCAGCTCTCGGGCGATCCGGTGCTCGGCGAGCAGATGGTGATGAACTATCGCGCCGCGCGGCTCGACGGCCGCCAGCGGGCCATGCTCGACTTCGCGGTCAAGCTCACAGAGCGCCCGCACGAGGTGGAGGAGGCGGACCGCGACGGCCTGCGGCGTCTCGGATTTTCCGAGCGGGACATCTGGGACATCGCCGCGGTAACGGCGTTCTTCAACATGTCGAACCGGATCGCCTCCGCCACCGACATGCGGCCTAACGAGGCCTACCACGCCCAGGCGCGCACGCCGGCGGGCTGACCCTAAGCCCGGCCGGGACGGGAGACCGCACCGGCCGGCTCGCGCGCACCGCAAGGACAGTGCCGCGACTTTACCTTTGTCCCGAAGCGGAAAATCATAAGGCAGCCGTGATATTTCACAACCGCGTGGCCAAGCCGTTAGACGAAGGCAGCATCGTTTTCCGAATTGCTTCATGCCGCTGGACCGCCTATTGACGGCGCCACGGCGCGCCGTGCTACGGTGCGCTGCAAAGAGAAGCGTGCCGCTCAAGGCGCCGTTCCAGGGACGAGTGTCGGCGGGCCCGAGAGCCGCCGGCCGAACAGCGAGGGCATACCGCGATCATGGACACTGTCTCAGACGTGCCCTACATCGTTGAAGCAACGGGTCTCACCAAAGAATTCAAGGGGTTTGCGGCGGTCAAGAACGTCGACCTGCGGATTCGCCGCAACACCATCCACGCCCTCATCGGGCCCAATGGTGCCGGCAAGACAACGTGCTTCAACCTCATCACCAAGTTCCTTGAGCCGACACGCGGAACCATCCGCCTGAACGGGCGCGACATCACGCGCACGCCGCCAGCGGACGTGGCGCGGCTCGGCATGGTTCGCTCGTTCCAGATCTCGGCAACCTTCCCCCACCTCACCGTTGTCGACAATGTGCGCATCGCGCTGCAGCGGCCGATGGGCAATTCGTTCCATTTCTGGAAGTCGGAGTCCTCGCTCGACAGCCTGAACGAGCGCGCCATGGCGCTTTTGGCCGATGTGGACCTGACCACCTATGCGGACCACCTGGCGGTGGAGCTGCCCTACGGCCGCAAGCGCGCCTTGGAGATCGCCACCACGCTGGCGCTCGACCCGGAGATGCTGCTGCTCGACGAGCCGACCTCGGGCATGGGCCGCGAGGACATCGCCCGCACCGCCGACCTCATCCGGCGCGTCTCCAAGAACCGCACCATCCTGATGGTGGAGCACAACCTTTCGGTCGTGGCGGACCTGTCCGACACGATCACGGTGCTCGCCCGCGGCGAGATCCTCACCGAGGGTCCCTATGCCGAGGTGTCCAAGAACCCGCAGGTGATCGAGGCCTATATGGGCACCGGTGGAGCGCATTGAGATGGCCGTGAACGGATCGCCTTTGCTCGACGTGAAGGACCTGCACGGCCACTATGGTGAGAGCCATGTGCTGCACGGCATGACCTTCGAGGTCCATCCCGGCGAGGTGGTGACGCTGCTCGGCCGCAACGGCGCCGGCAAGACCACCACCATGCGGGCCATCATGGGCCTGCTGCGCAAGCGCACCGGCTCCATCCGCTACGAGGGCGCGGAGACGGTCGGGCTGCCGCCGAACAAGATCGCCCGTCTCGGCATCGCGATCTGCCCCGAGGAGCGCGGCATCTTCTCCTCGCTCTCGGTGCGCGAGAACCTGCTGCTGCCGCCGGTGGTGCTGCCCGGCGGGCTGAGCGTCGACGAGATCCACGAGCTGTTCCCGCGGCTCGAGGAGCGGCGCAACAGCCAGGGCACCAAGCTTTCCGGCGGCGAGCAGCAGATGCTGGCGATCGCGCGCATCCTGCGCACCGGCGCCAAGCTGCTGCTGCTCGACGAGCCGACCGAGGGGCTCGCGCCCGTGATCGTGCAGCACATCGGCGAGATCATCCGAACCCTGAAGAAGAAGGGTTTCACCGTGCTGCTCGTCGAGCAGAACTTCCATTTCGCCTCGACCGTCGCCGACCGCCACTATGTGGTGGAGCACGGCCGGGTGGTGGACATGGTGGAAAACGACAAGATCGCGGAAAACGCGGCGCGTCTTGAAGCTTTCCTCGGCGTCTGAGCCGGGCTTCCTTGCACAATCATGCCGGCTTCGGCCGGCGGGAGGAGAACAGATGCGTCTTGCAGCCATTTTCCTGGCAGCCAGCTGCCTTGCCGGTGCCGGCGCGGCCTATGCCGCCGATCCCATCCCGGTGAAGATCGGCGTGCTCAACGACCAGTCGAGCCTCTATGCCGACCTCGGCGGACAGGGCTCGGTCTGGGCCGCCAAGAAGGCGATCGAGGACTTCGGCGCGGCGGCCAAGGGCCTGAAGGTGGACGTGATCTTCGCGGACCACCAGAACAAGGCGGACGTGGGCACCTCGGTGGCCCGCCAGTGGTATGACGTGGACGGCGTCGACGCGATCGTCGACACCCCGAACTCGGGTGTCGCGCTCGCGGTCTCCGGCGTCACCAAGGAGAAGAACAAGGTCTTCATCAATTCCGGCGCGGCCACTTCCGACCTCACCGGCAAGGCCTGCACCCCGAACACGGTGCACTGGACCTACGACACCTGGGCGCTCGCCAACGGCACCGGCAAGGCGATCGTGAAGACCGGCGGCAATACCTGGTTCTTCCTCACCGCCGACTATGCCTTCGGCCACGCTCTGGAGCGCGACACCGAAGCGGTGGTGGTCGCCAATGGCGGCAAGGTGCTCGGCAAAGTCCGCGTGCCGCTCAACAATGCCGACTTCTCGTCCTTCCTGCTGCAGGCGCAATCCTCGAAGGCGAAGATCATCGGCCTCGCCAATGCCGGCGGCGACACCATCAACTCCATCAAGCAGGCGGCCGAGTACGGCATCGTCGCGGGCGGCCAGAACCTCGCCGGACTGCTGATCTTCCTCACCGACGTGCACTCGCTCGGTCTCAAGACGGCGCAGGGCCTGAACCTGACCGCCGCCTGGTACTGGGACCAGACCGACGCCAACCGCAAGTTCGCCGACGAGTTCGCCAAGGCCAATGGCGGCAAGCGGCCGACCATGGTGCAGGCGGGCGTCTATTCCGGTGTGCTGCACTATCTGAAGGCGGTCGAGGCGCTGAAGTCCGCCAAGGACGGCGCCGCGGTGGTGGCGGAGATGAAGAAGATCCCCACCGACGACCCGCTGTTCGGCAAGGGTGAGGTGCGCGCCGACGGCCGCCACATCCACCCCATGTACCTCTACCAGGTGAAGACCCCGGCCGAATCCAAGGGCCCGTGGGACTACTACACCCTGAAGGCGACCATCCCGGCCAACGAGGCGTTCCGCCCGCTGTCCGAGAGCGATTGCCCGCTCGTCAAGAAGGGCTGATCCCTTTGTCCCGGGCCGGCCTTTCGGGGCCGGCCCGCCTTTCCTGAAGAGACACTCGCGATGTTCGAACTCCTCGGCATTCCGCCTCAGGCGCTGTTTGGCCAGCTTCTGCTCGGCCTCATCAATGGCGCGTTCTACGCCATGCTGAGCCTCGGGCTCGCGGTGATCTTCGGCCTGCTCAACGTCATCAACTTCACCCACGGCGCGCAATACATGATGGGCGCGTTCGGGGCGTGGATGCTGCTGAACTATCTCGGCATTCCCTTCTGGGGGGCGCTGGTGCTCTCACCGCTGGTGGTGGCGGTCATCGGCATGGTGATCGAGCGAACGCTCTTGCGAAGGCTCTACCACCTTGACCATCTCTACGGCCTGCTGCTCACCTTCGGCCTCGCGCTCATCATCGAGGGCCTGTTCCGGCGGCAGTACGGCTCGTCGGGCCTACCCTACGACAACCCGCTGCCGGGCGGCACCAATCTCGGCTTCATGTTCCTGCCGAACTATCGTGGCTTCGTGGTGGTGGCCTCCCTCGTCGTCTGCCTCGCGACCTGGTACGTGATCGAGCGCACCAAGCTCGGCTCCTACCTGCGCGCCGCCACGGAGCGGCCGGACCTGGTGCAGGCCTTCGGCATCGACGTTCCGCGCATGATCACGCTCACCTACGGCTTCGGCGTCGGCCTCGCCGCGCTTGCCGGCGTGCTCGCCGCGCCCGCCTACCAGGTGAGCCCCACCATGGGCTCCAATCTCATCATCATCGTGTTCGCGGTGGTGGTGATCGGCGGCATGGGCTCCATCATGGGCGCCATCGTCACCGGCTTCGGCCTCGGCGTCATCGAGGGCCTCACCAAGGTGTTCTATCCCGAGGCCTCGTCCACAGTGATCTTCGTCATCATGGCCATCGTGCTCATGGTGAAGCCCGCCGGCCTGTTCGGCACGGCCAAGTGAGGGCGCGCACATGAGCACTTCCCCGACCACCGCCGCGCCGCCCGCCGCCACCGTCCGGACGCCCCGCACCGGCATGCTCGCTTTGTTCGGCATCGCCGCCGTCGCCGTGATGCTGGTGGCGCCGTTCGGCGTCTATCCCGTGTTCCTGATGAAGGTGATGTGCTTCGCGCTGTTCGCGTGCGCCTTCAACCTGCTGCTCGGCTATACCGGGCTCCTGTCCTTCGGCCACGCCATGTTCTTCGGCGGCGCGGCCTATATCTGCGCCCACACCATCAAGGTGCTGGGCTTCTCGCCCGAGATCGGCATCCTTGCCGGCGTTGCCTTCGCCGCCTTCCTCGGGCTGCTGGCGGGCCTGCTCGCCATCCGCCGCCAGGGCATCTATTTCGCCATGGTGACGCTGGCGCTGGCGCAGATGTTCTTCTTCTTCTGCCTCCAGGCGCCGTTCACCGGCGGCGAGGACGGCCTGCAGGGCGTGCCGCGCCGGCCGCTGTTCGGGCTGATCGACATCAGCAAGGACATCAACCTCTATTACGTGGTGCTGGCGATCTTCGTGTTCGGCTTCCTCGTCATCTACCGCACCATCCATTCGCCGTTCGGGCACGTGCTGAAGGCGATCCGCGAGAACGAGCCGCGCGCCATCTCGCTCGGCTACCGGGCAAACCAGTACAAGCTGCTCGCCTTCGTGCTCTCGGCCGCGCTGACCGGGCTTGCCGGCTCCACCAAGGTGCTTGTGTTCCAGCTCGCCTCGCTCACCGACGTTGCCTGGCAGATGTCCGGCGAGGTGGTGCTGATGACGCTGGTGGGCGGCATGGGCACCATCCTCGGCCCCATCGTCGGCGCCGCCATCATCGTCACCATGCAGAACTACCTCGCCGGCCTCGGCGAATGGGTTCTGGTGATCCAGGGCGTCATCTTCGTCGCCGCCGTGTCGCTGTTCCGCCGCGGCATCGTCGGCGAGATCATCGCCATCGTCAGCTACTACCGCAGCGGCAAGCAGCAGCCCTGACCGGCTGCCGATCGGGGAGACGGAGGCACGCCTCCGTCTCGGACCGGCGCTCCGCGGCCCCGCGCCGCATTGGCCGATGCGCCGCCGGCGTGACTCTTCCCGCACGATGCGCTCTGCTGCGGTCCTCACCGGGACCGGCCGCGCCGGTCCCGGCTGGATGTTCCGTCCGAGGCCGCTTATGTGCCCGATTCACCGCCTGCGCCGCGCATCGTTCGCCGGCCTGCTTGCCATCATGCCGCTCGCCCTCGCCGCCTGCGGACAGAACGGCGCTCAGGTTTTTTCCGGCTATGTGGAGGGCGACCTGCTCTTCATCGGCCCCGAGGAGGCCGGCCGCCTCACCGGCCTCGCCGTCCGGGAGGGCGACAAGGTCAAGGCCGGGGACGTTCTGGCCCGGGTGGAGGACGACCTCCAGCAGGCCGAGGTGCGGGCCGCCGAGGCGCAGCTGAAGCAGGCGCAGGCGCAACTCGAGAACGCCCGCTCGCCGCTCCAGCGGCCCGAGGAGATCGCCATCCTGGAGGCCTCCGAGACCCGCGCCACGTCAGCACTGGACCTCTCGCGCATCGAGCTTGCCCGGCAGAAGCAGCTGGTGCCCAAGGGCGCCTCCTCGCAGGCCAATCTCGACGCCGCCCAGCATGACTACGACGAAAAGCAGGCCGCCCTCGACGAGGCCCGCCGGCGCATCTCCGCCGCCGGCATCGCCGCGCGCGAACACGAGATCGAGGCGGCCCAGCAGGCGGCCGACGCCGCCAAGGCGCAGCTGGAGGTGGCGCGCATCCGCCTTGCCCGGCGCGCTTTGAAGGCCCCGGCCGACGGGGCGGTGCAGACCGTCTATTACCGCGTCGGCGAACTGGTGCCGGAGGGCCGCCCGGTGGTCTCGGTGCTGCCGCCGGGGCTGGTGAAGGTGCGCTTCTTCGTGCCCGAGGCGGCGCTGCCCAAGGTGGCGGTGGGCCAGGAGATCGACGCCACCTGCGACGGCTGCCCGCCGCTCAAGGCCAGGGTGTCGTTCATCGCCGACGCGGCGGAGTACACGCCGCCGATCATCTACAGCCGCGAGGAGCGCGCGAAGCTGGTCTATCTGGTCGAGGCGCGGCCCGCCGATCCCGCCGCCGCCCGGCCCGGCCAGCCGGTGAGCGTGACCCTGGGGCCGAAGCCGTGAGCGAGCGCGCCGCCGCGCCGGCCGGGACTGGCGAGCGATCTGCCGCCGACGTCGCCATCGCGGTGGAAGGGCTCAGCAAGCGGTTCGGCGCGAACCTCGTGGTGGACGACCTCACCATGACGGTGAGGCGCGGCCAGATCTACGGCTTCCTCGGCCCCAACGGCTCGGGCAAGACCACGACCATCCGCATGCTGTGCGGGCTGCTCACGCCCGACGCCGGCCGCGGCACCTGCCTCGGCATGGACATCCTGACCCAGGGCCGGGAGATCCGCGCCCATGTGGGCTACATGACGCAGCGCTTCTCGCTCTACCAGGACCTGTCCGTGAAGGAGAACCTGGAGTTCGTCGCCCGCCTCTACGGCGTGCCGAAGCCCGAGGCGGCGGCGCAGGCGGCGCTGGAGCGGCTCGGCCTCAAGGGACGCGGGCGCCAGCTCGCGGGCGAACTGTCGGGGGGCTGGAAGCAACGCCTCGCGCTCGGCGCCTGCATCCTGCCGGGGCCCGACCTGCTGCTGCTCGACGAGCCCACCGCCGGCGTCGACCCCCAGGCGCGCCGCGAGTTCTGGGCGCAGATCCACGCACTGGCCGCCGAGGGGCTGACGGTGCTGGTCTCCACCCACTACATGGACGAGGCCGAGCGCTGCCACGAGATCGCGTACATCGCCTACGGCCGGCTTCTGGCCCAGGGCACGGTTGCCAACGTGATCGCCGCCTCCGGGCTTCACACCTACACCGTGGACGTGAAGGGCGAGGGGCCGCGCGAGGCGAGCCAGCGCATCACCGACCTCTCCCAGAAGCTCTCCGCGGCGCTGGGCGTCGACATGGTGGCGCCGTTCGGCACCTCGCTGCACATCTCCGGCCGCGACGCCGCGGCGCTGGAGGCCGCCATCGCCCCGTTCCGTGGCGAGCCGCACCTCGTCTGGCGCAAGGACGAGCCGACCCTGGAGGACGTGTTCATCGACCTCATGCGCGGCAAGGACGCGCGGCGATGACGGCGCGCACCGGCGTCGCCGGTTTCCTCGGCCGTGTCACGGCGATGATCGTGAAGGAATACATCCAGCTCACGCGGGACCGCGTGACCTTCGCCACCATGATCATGATCCCGCTGCTGCAGCTGGTGCTGTTCGGCTACGCCATCAACACCACGCCGCGCCACCTGCCGACCGCCGTGTTCTCGCACGAGAATTCCGACGTCTCCCGCGCCATCCTCGCCGCGCTGCGCAACACCGCCTTCTTCTCCTTCGTGCGCGAGGCGCAGAGCGTGGAGGAGGCGGAGCACCTGGTGCGCGCGGGGGAGGTGCTGTTCTTCGTCGAGATCCCGGCCGGCTTCGAGCGCAGCCTCAGGCGGGGCGACCGCCCTCAGATCCTGGTGGCGGCGGACGCCACCGACCCGGTCGGCACAGGCAACGCGCTCGCCGCGCTCTCCGGCGTGGTCGCTTCCGCGCTGGTGCGCGAGCGCTTCGTCGGCGCCATCGCCGAGGAGGCGCAGGGGCGCGAGGCCACCAGCCAGGATGCGTTCGAGATCGTCCAGCACCGGCGCTACAATCCCGCCGGCACCAGTCAGCTCAACATCGTTCCGGGCCTGCTCGGCACCATCCTCACCATGACCATGCTGATCTTCACCGCGCTCTCCGTGACGCGCGAGATCGAGCGCGGCACCATGGAGAGCCTGCTCGCCATGCCGATCCACCCGGTGGAGATCATGCTGGGCAAGATCGTGCCCTATGTGATGGTGGGCATCCTCCAGGCGGTGCTGATCCTCGGCGCCGGCATCATCCTGTTCGCGGTGCCGGTGGAGGGCAGCGTGGCGGTCCTCTCGGCGGCGACGCTGCTGTTCATCACCGCCAACCTGTCCATCGGCTACACCTTCTCCACCCTGGCGCAGAACCAGCTCCAGGCGGTGCAGATGTCGTTCATGTTCTTCCTGCCCTCCATCCTGCTGTCGGGCTTCATGTTCCCCTTCTCGGGCATGCCGCAATGGGCGCAGTGGATCGGCGAGGGACTGCCGCTCACCCATTATCTGCGCATGGTGCGCGGCATCCTGCTGAAGGGCTCCGGCCTGTCCGATCTGGTGCGCGACGGGGCGGCGCTGTTCGGCCTGATGCTGCTCGCCATGGGCATCGCCGTGGCGCGCTTCCGCCAGACGCTTGATTGATCCGGCAAGGTACAAGGCGCAGCTTTGCCGCGCGGCAAGATGCCGCCAAGCTGACCGGCCGAAATCTCTCTTTCGGCGAATGAAAAACAGGCGCCGGGACGAGCCGAAAGCGACATCAACCTGAGGGTGAGTTGGTCGGGCAATAGTATGGTGGAAGATCAATCCGCCGGAAGTCGCTGATAAACCGCGACCCGCCGCCGCAGCGCGCATGCGCCACGCGGCCTCACGCACCTTTGACCTGTATCAAGGTGAAATTGGGACCGCCGCGCATGGTGCGGCCTGGGTCCAGCGGCCGAGATTCCATTGCTGCGGAGCGAGGGGTTCTGCATATGTCAACCATACAAGATCCAATCCAGGCCCCGGCCAAGTCGATGAGATTCGGCGAGATGGCGGCGCTGGTGGGCTTCTCCGCCTTCGCCTTTCTCTCCATCATCATTGCGGCCAAGGCGTACACACCGGAATACGCGTTCCACGCCTATCTGTTCGCCGCGGCGAGCATCGCCAGCGTGTTCGCGATCGGCAACCGCTACATGAACCGCCCGGCGGGTGCGGTGCCGCAGTTCATCGACGGCAAGCCGAACTACAATTTCGACGTGGTGAAGGTGGGCACCATCTTCGCGGTGGTGTGGGGCATCGCCGGCTTCCTGGTGGGCGTGATCGCCGCGCTCCAGCTCGCCTTCCCCATGTTCAACTTCGACCTGCCCTGGATTTCCTTCGGCCGGCTGCGGCCGCTGCACACCTCGGCGGTGATCTTCGCGTTCGGCGGCAACGTGCTGATCGCCACCTCCTTCTACGTGGTGCAGCGCACCTCGCGCGCGCGCCTCGCGGGCGATATCGCGCCGTGGTTCGTCATCCTGGGCTACAACTTCTTCATCGTGATCGCGGGCACCGGCTATCTCCTGGGCATCACGCAGTCGAAGGAATACGCCGAGCCGGAATGGTATTCCGACCTGTTCCTGACGGTGGTCTGGGTCACATATTTCCTGGTCTTCCTGGTGACGGTTCTGAAGCGGACCGAGCCGCATATCTATGTGGCCAACTGGTTCTACTTCGCCTTTATCATCACCATCGCGGTCCTGCACCTGGGCAACAATGCGACGATCCCGATCTCACTGTTCTCGCCCAAGTCCTACATCGTCTGGTCCGGCGTGCAGGACGCCATGTTCCAATGGTGGTACGGACACAACGCGGTGGGCTTCTTCCTCACCGCCGGCTTCCTCGCCTTGATGTACTACTTCATCCCGAAGCGGGCGGACCGGCCGGTCTATTCCTACCGGCTGTCCATCGTCCACTTCTGGGCGCTGATCTTCATCTACATCTGGGCCGGCCCGCATCATTTGCACTACACGGCGCTGCCGGACTGGGCGCAGACGCTGGGCATGACCTTCTCGGTGATCCTGTGGATGCCCTCCTGGGGCGGCATGATCAACGGCCTCATGACGCTCTCGGGCGCCTGGGACAAGCTGCGCACCGACCCGGTCATCCGCATGATGGTGGTGGCGGTCGCATTCTACGGCATGTCGACCTTCGAGGGTCCGATGATGTCGGTGAAGGCGGTGAACTCGCTCAGCCACTACACCGAATGGACCATCGGCCACGTGCATTCCGGCGCGCTGGGCTGGGTCGCCTACATCTCGTTCGGCGCCATCTACTGCCTGGTGCCCTGGCTCTGGCATAAGAGAGAAATGTATTCGATGAAGGCCGTGTCCTGGCACTTCTGGGTCTCGACCCTCGGCATCGTGCTCTACATCTCCTCCATGTGGGTGGCGGGCATCCTCCAGGGCCTGATGTGGCGCGCTTATACCAAGCTCGGCTTCCTGGAATACTCGTTCATCGAGACGGTGGAAGCCATGCACCCGCTCTACGTGATCCGGGCGGCCGGCGGCATCCTGTTCCTCGCGGGCGCCCTCATCATGGCCTGGAACGTCTGGAAGACCATCACCATGCCCGAAGCCGCCGCCGAGCCCAAGCTCGCGCTGGCGCCGGCGGAATGACGGAGGCAGACATGGCGTCCCAAGGAACGTCCACCAGCACGTCGATCTGGTCCAAGCACCAGATTTTCGAGAAGCACTCCTACTGGCTGATGCTGGGCATCCTCGTGATGATCTCCATCGGCGGCCTGGTGGAGATCGCACCGCTCTTCTACCTGAAGAGCACCATCGAGAAGGTGGAGGGCATGCGGCCCTACACGCCGCTGGAACTCGCCGGGCGCAACATCTATGTGCGGGAGGGCTGCTACAACTGCCACTCGCAGATGATCCGCCCGCTGCGCGACGAGGTGGAGCGCTACGGCCACTACTCGCTGGCGGCCGAAAGCATGTACGACCGCCCGTTCCAGTGGGGCTCCAAGCGCACGGGCCCGGACCTTGCCCGCGTCGGCGGCAAGTATTCGGACCTCTGGCACCTGGAGCACCTCAACAATCCGCGTGCGGTGGTGCCGGCGTCCATCATGCCGTCCTATCCGTGGCTGGCGCAGACCCGCCTGAACGCCAAGCACATCGCGGAAGACTTGCGCGTGCAGCAGATTCTCGGCGTGCCCTACACGGACGAGATGATCGAGAAGGCGCAGCAGGACCTGAAGACTCAGGCCACCAGCGACGCCGACGACGCGGACGGCCTGCAGAAGCGCTACCCGAAGGCCCAGGTGCGCGACTTCGACGCCAATCCGGGCACCATCACCGAGGCGGACGCGCTGATCGCCTACCTCCAGATGCTCGGCACGCTCGTGGACTTCAAGCTCTACGACAACAAGGCGAACGTGAGGTGAGCCATGAGCGATACCTATAACGCCCTCGCCGGGTTCGCCCAGACCTTCGGTCTCATCCTGTTCGTCGCCGCTTTCGCGGCGGTGGTGGCCTACGTTTTCTGGCCGTCGAAGAAGCGCAAGAAGGACTTCGACGACGCCGCCCAAATTCCTCTCAAGGAGGATTGATCCGGTGAGCACGACACACGATCACCACGGTCCCGTGGACCCGGCAACGGGCGTCTCCACCACCGGCCACGAGTGGGACGGCATTTCCGAGCTGAACAACCCGCTGCCGCGCTGGTGGCTCTGGGTGTGGTACGCCACCATCGTCTGGGCGGTGGGCTATTGGCTGCTGTACCCGGCCTGGCCGCTGATCTCCGGCGCCACGCCCGGCCTGCTCGGCTGGAACTCGCGCGCGGCGGTGCAGATCCAGATCGCCGACCTCAACGCGCTGCGCGCCGAGAGCGCGGCCAAGCTCGCCAGCGCCTCGCTCGAACAGATCGAGCAGACACCGGCGCTCCTGAACCTCGCCCGGGCGCAGGGCCGTGTCGCCTTTGCCGACAATTGCGCGCCCTGCCACGGCGCGGGCGGCGGCGGTGCCACCGGCTATCCCAACCTCAACGACGACGACTGGCTCTGGGGCGGCTCGCTGCCGCAGATTCAGCAGACCATCCAGTACGGCATCCGGTCCGGTGATCCGGACGCGCACCAGGGCAACATGCCCGCCTTCGGCAAGGACGGCATTCTCCAGAAGCCGGAAATCTCGGCCGTGGCGGACTATGTGCGGGTGCTCGCCGGGCTGCAGAAGCCGGGCGCCGACCAGGCCAAGGGCCAGGAGGTCTATGCCGCCAACTGCGCCGCCTGCCACGGCGACGACGGCAAGGGCAACCAGGAGCTCGGCGCCCCGAACCTGACTGACGGCATCTGGCTCTACGGCTCCGACAAGGCCACCATCGAGCAGGGCATCATCAACGGCCGCGGCAACGTGATGCCCGCATGGCACGCGCGTCTCGATGCCACCACCATCAAGGCGCTGACGGTCTACGTCCACTCGCTGGGCGGCGGCCGCTGATCGCCCGCACCGTGGGGACCGCAGGGGTCCCCGGTGAGAAGCAAGGGCGCTGCGCGAAGCCGGACCGGCTCGCGCAGCGCCCGTATTCCGCGATGTCAAAACGTCGCGCGGCCAATCGCGGCGCGACGAGATGGCGGCCTGACCGGTGCAACATTCTAGATTACGAATGTTGCAAGACCTCCAAGGTCTCTCCCGGGCCGGCCTGACTCAGGATGTCCGTCGCCCTTCGGCGCCGGGCGCATCCTGGGACCAATCCTCCGAGGGGGCACGGAGGGCGCCCGGGCCGCACGGTACGACGGCCAGGATCGGGCAAGGAAGGTCCAGGAAGGACCGTGGCATCTGCTCCCGCCGAAGCGAGGCGGGGCCAAACTCGGCGATCGATACGATGACTGCCCTGTCAACGAAGCCCAAGCAGACGAGCGCGGCGGACGCCGCGGTGCTGGCGCATGCCGCGGACGTGGACGACATTCCGCTCTACGAGGCGCGCAAGCAGATCTATCCGCAGAGCGTCCACGGCCGCTTCCGCACCATCAAGTGGATCGTGCTCGCGATCACGCTCGGCATCTATTACTTCCTGCCCTTCGTGCGCTGGGACCGGGGCCCGGACGCGCCGAGCCAGGCGGTGCTGATCGACTTCCCCAACCGGCGCTTCTACTTCTTCTTCCTGGAGATCTGGCCGCAGGAATTCTACTACGTCGCCGGCCTGCTGATCCTCGCCGCCCTGATCCTATTCCTGATGAATGCGGTCGCGGGGCGTGTGTGGTGCGGCTACATGTGCCCGCAAACCGTGTGGACCGACCTGTTCATGGCGGTGGAGCGCCTGATCGAGGGCGACCGGCGCGAGCGCATGCGCTCGGACGCGGCGCCCTGGACGCTCGACAAGTTCGCCCACAAGACACTCAAGCACTCGGTCTGGCTCTTGATCGCCTGGTGGACCGGCGGCGCCTGGGTGCTCTATTTCGCCGACGCGCCGACTTTGGTGGTGGAACTCGCCACCTTCCAGGCGCCGGCGATCGCCTACATGTCCATCGGCGTGCTCACCTTCACCACCTATGCCCTCGCCGGGCACATGCGCGAGCAGGTGTGCACCTATATGTGCCCGTGGCCGCGCATCCAGGCGGCGCTGACGGACGAGTATGCGCTCAACGTCACCTATCTCTACGACCGCGGCGAGCCCCGCGCCTCCGTGAAGAAGGCGGCTGCGGCGCGCGCCCACGGCGAGAAGGCCGGCGACTGCATCGACTGCGACCAGTGCGTCGCCGTATGCCCCACCGGCGTCGACATCCGCAATGGCATGCAACTCGCCTGCATCCAGTGCGGCCTGTGCATCGATGCGTGCAACACCGTGATGACCAAGGTGGGCCGCCCGGGCAACCTCATCACCTATGAGAGCGAGGCGAACCTTGAGGCGCGCATCGCCGGCAAGCCGTTCGTGCAGCGCATCATCCGGCCGCGCACGGTGCTCTATGTGGCGCTGATCGTGCTGGCCTGCGGGCTGATGCTGACGGCGCTGATCGGCCGTTCCACCGAGGGCATCGCCGCGATCCACGACCGCAATCCGGTGTTCGTGCGCCTGTCCGACGGCGCGATCCGCAACGCCTACACTGTTCGGCTCACCAACAAGCAGCTCGCCGAGCGCACCTTCGCGCTCTCGGTGGACGGCGTGCCGGGCGCGCAGCTGGAGGTGATCGGCGACGAGGCGGACCGGCTGGTGGTGGGACCCGACCAGACGCGCGAGCTGCGGGTGCTGGTGACCACCCGCGACAAGCTGGAGCCCGGCGCCTCGCTGCCGGTCACGTTCGTGCTGCGCGATAAGGATGCGGACCTGAGCGCCAGGGTCGCGGACCACTTCATCGGGCCTTGAGGGGGCGATCATGACGGAGCATGCCATGACGGCAGACCGAGGCGGCGGCGGACGTCCCCGCGAGATCACCGGTCGGACGGTGCTGTTCGCCCTCCTCGCCTTCTTCGGCGTGGTGGTGGGCGTGAACGTGGTCATGGCGCGGTTCGCCGTCACCACCTTCGCCGGGGTGGAGACCGAGAGCTCCTACAAGGCCGGCCTCGCCTTCAAGGGCGAGCTCGCCGCCGCCGAGCGGCAGGAGGCGCGCCACTGGGCGGTGGACGTCAGCCTTGAGTCCGCCGGCCAGGACCGCACCGTCCTGGTGCGCGCCACGGACGCCGCCGGGCAGCCGCTGGTCGGGCTCGTGGCCGACGGGCGGCTGGCCCATCCGACCGACGGACGCCGGGACGTCGACCTCGATATCGAGCCTTTGGGCCAGGGTCGCTACCGCGCCAAGGCCGCGGCGGGGCCGGGCCAGTGGGATCTGGTGATTGATTTCTCGCAAGGCGGCGAACGCGTGTTCCGGTCCAAGAATCGGGTGCAGCTTCCGTAAGCCTCCGAGGGCAAGCCGGCCGCGAGCCGGGATCCCGAGGGAGCGTCGAGACTGTCGGACAGCACGTCCAGTCACCGGCTGTCCGGGCCTTGGAGTACGATAGGACGGCCGGTTCGTCGCGCCGGCGCGCTATCGTACTCCTTCTCTAATTTCAGGCGGCCGGCGCGGACAGGGCTGGCCGCGGTGCACGCGGGAAGGATGCCCGGAGTGGGTATGGCCCAGGCAGTCGACTACTCGATGTTCGTCGCCAAGGGGGAGGACGGCCTTCCCCAGATGAGCCTCGCCGTCGACGGCATCGACTGCGCCGCCTGCATCGGCGACATCGAGAAGGGGGTCGCGGCGCTGCCCGGCGTGGTGCGCGCCCGCCTCAACTACTCCACCCACCGCTTGACCGTCGCCTTTGAGGAGGACACGGCGCCTGCTGCGGTGGTGGGGCGGCTGGAGGCGCTCGGCTATCGCGCCCATCCGTTCGCCGGCCGCGCCGAGGAGAGCGAGGCGCGCCACGCGCAATGGCTGCTGCGCTGCCTCGGCGTGGCGGGCTTCGCGGGCATGAACATCATGCTGCTGTCGGTCTCGGTGTGGTCCGGCAACGTCACCGACATCACCCCCGAGACGCGCGACTTCTTCCACTGGATTTCCGCGCTCATCGCGCTTCCGGCGGCGGCCTATGCGGGCCAGCCCTTCTTCCAGAGCGCCATGCGGGCGCTGCGCACCCGCACGCTCAACATGGACGTGCCGATCACCCTCGGCGTCCTGCTCGCGCTCGGCATGAGCGTGGTGGAGACCGCGCTGAGCCAGGAGCACGCTTATTTCGACAGCGCCATCATGCTGCTGTTCTTCCTTTTGGCGGGCCGCTACCTCGACCATGAGGCGCGCCGGCGCACCCGCGCGGTGGCCGGGAACGTCGCGGCGCTGCGGGGCGACATGGCGCACCGGCTGGAGGCGGACGGCGCGCAGGTGCTGGTGCCGGTGCAGGCGCTCAAGCCCGGCGACCTGATCCTGGTCGCGGCCGGCGAGCGGGTGGGCGCGGACGGCGAGGTGGTCGCCGGCGCCTCCGCCGTCGACGAGGCGCTGGTGACGGGCGAGACCCTGCCGCGGGTGCTGGCGGCCGGCGATCATGTCTATGCAGGCAGCCTCAATGGCGCCGGGGCCATCACGGTGCGCGTCACCGCTGGCGGCGAGAATACGCTGGTGGACGACGTGCAGCGCCTGCTCGACGGCGCGCTCGCCGCCAAGAACCGCTATGTGCGCCTCGCAGACCGGGTATCGCGCCTCTACGCCCCCGTGGTCCACCTCACTGCGCTCCTGTCCGCCATCGGCTGGCTCGCCTACGGCGCCGGGCTGCACCAGGCGGTGATGATCGCGGTGGCGGTGCTCATCATCACCTGCCCCTGCGCCCTCGCGCTCGCGGTTCCGGCGGTCCAGGTGACGGCCACCGGCCGCCTGTTCCGCGCCGGGCTCCTGGTGAATGCCGGCGACATGCTGGAGCGGCTCGCCGGCGTCGACACCGTGGTGTTCGACAAGACCGGCACGCTGACCCTCCCCGATCCCGCCTTGCGCCTGCCTGCGGGGGCCGACCCCGCGCTTCTCGCGCTCGCCGGCCGGCTCGCGGCCGCGAGCCGCCATCCGCTCGCCCGCGTGGTCGCGGCCCATGCGGACGGCCCGCCCCTCGCCGAGGTGCAGGAGGACAGCGGCCAGGGCGTGCGCGCCCTGGTGGACGGCGTCGAGGCCCGCCTCGGCAGCCTCGCCTTCTGCGGCGCACAGGCGCCCGCCGATCTGCCTCCCAGCTCCTCGCTCATGGCCGTGCGGCACGGCGCGCGCACGCTCGTCATGGGCGTCGACCAGGAGCTTCGGCCCGACGCCATAGCCGTGGTCGACGCCCTCAAGGCGCGCGGGCTCGATGTCCTGATCTTCTCCGGCGACCGCCCGGCGGCGGTGGCGCCGGTGGCCTGCGCGCTCGGCATCGCGCGGTTCGAGGCCGGCATGAAGCCCGCCGACAAGATTGCCGCGCTCGACCGGCTCAAGGCCGAGGGCCGCAGCGTGCTGATGGTGGGCGACGGGCTCAACGACGCACCGGCGCTCGCCGCCGCCGCGGTCTCGCTCTCCCCCGCCACCGGGGCCGCGGTGACGCAGGCCCATGCGGACGCCGTGTTCCTGGGCCGCCGCCTGCTGCCGGTGCTGACGGCGGTGGACGGCGCGCGGGTGGCGGCACGGCTGATGCGCCAGAACCTCGGGCTCGCCATCCTCTACAATTTCATCGCGGTGCCGCTTGCCATTGCGGGGCTTGTCACGCCTCTGGTGGCGGCGCTCGCCATGTCCGGCTCGTCGATCCTCGTCACGCTGAATGCCTTGCGCGCGGCGCGGCCTGGCCGCAAGGATGAGGCCGCCGAAGCCATCGCCCTCAAGGAGGCGACCGCATGAACGTGCTCGTCTATCTGGTGCCGCTCGCGCTGCTGCTCGGGCTGGGCGGTCTCTTCGCC
This sequence comes from Xanthobacter tagetidis, assembly GCF_003667445.1. Lineage (GTDB taxonomy): Bacteria > Pseudomonadota > Alphaproteobacteria > Rhizobiales > Xanthobacteraceae > Xanthobacter > Xanthobacter tagetidis. The sequence continues at coordinate 298,085 of NZ_RCTF01000001.1, forward strand.
TTCCTGTGGAGCCTGAAGAGCGGCCAGTATGAAGACCTCGACGGGGCCGCGGTGCGCGTCCTGTCCGACGACGACCTCGCCAAATGAGACCGGCGGTGGGCGTCGCCGCGCCGCGCGCGGGCATGCTGGTATGCGTGTGCGACCCGCAGCTGGACGTGCCCGCCAACGACAATGCCCGCGGCCCCGCCGGCATCGTGCCGCTGGCGCTCGGCTTCGCCTTCGCGGTGCTGGCGCAGACGGTGGCTTCCGCCGCGCTGCCGCTCGCGGGCGCCCAGCTCGCCCCGCGGGAAGGGCTGGCGACCCTGCCATTCGCGGCGATGCTGCTCGGTGCCGCGCTCGCCTCCTTCCCCGCCTCGTTCCTGCGCGATGCGTTCGGCCGGCGCACCGGCTTCGCGCTCGGCGCCTCGCTCGGCATCGCCGGCGGCGTGCTGCTCGCGGCGGCGCTGGTGCAGCGCCAGTTCGCCTGGGCCTGCCTCGGCGCCCTGTGGCTCGGCATGGCGCAGGGCTTCTCCTTCTTCTACCGGCACGAGGCCGCGGCCGCGTCGGGCCGCCCGGCCGCCGCCACAGCCGGCGTTCTCGCGGGCGGCCTTCTGGCCGCGCTCGCCGGGCCGACGCTGGCCGCGTTCGCGGAGGACCTCGTCGCCCCCTATTTCCTGGTGGGCGCGGCCGGGCTCGCGGCGCTCGCGCACACCGCCTCGCTCGGCGTCGCGGTGCGCCTCGCGCCCGATCCGCTGCCGGTGTTCCGCGCCAAGGAGTGCGCACCGCTCTCGGCCATCGCCGTGCCGACGGCGCTCGGCGCGCTCGCCTGGTTCGGCATGAACGCGGTGATGTCCGGCGCACCGCTCGGGCTGGTGGGCTGCGGCATCGGCGAAGCCGCTGTGTTCGGCTTCGTCGCCCTGCACGTGGCCGCCATGTATGCCCCCGCCGTGCCGCTGGCGCTCCTGGGCGACCGGGTGCCGCCCTATGCACTCGCCGTGCTCGGCGTGGCGCTGGTGGCGCTCGCGGTGCCACTCGACCTGATGCGCACACCGGAGGCGATCACCGCTGCGCTGGTGATGGTCGGCGCCGGCTGGTCGGTGGCGACCGTGGGCGCGACCTCCGCCATCTACCGCGCCGGCCCGCCGGGGCGCCTCGCGCTGGCGCTGCATGACGGCGGCCTGTTCCTCGCCGCCATCCTCGGCGCGATCGCCGGCGGCCTCATGGCCTGATGTCGGAGCGCGGGTTCCGGCGCCGCGCGTGCGCGGCTATAAGCTGGCCCTGATCCGAAGGGCGCTTCGCCGCCCGCCGAGCGAGGCGCGTCATGTCCCATCCCTTCTCCCTGTCCGGGCAGACCGCCCTCGTCACCGGCTCGGCGGCCGGGCTCGGCTTCGAGATCGCCGCCGCGCTGGCGCAGGCGGGCGCGCACGTGCTGGTGAACGGGCGCGACCAAGGCCGCCTCGCCGCCGCCGCCACGGCCATCATCCGCAAAGGCGGCCATGCCGAGCCGTTCCTGCTCGACGTGTTCGACGCCGAGGCGGTGACGGCGCGCATGGCCTCGGCGCCGCCGATCCACATCCTCGTCAACAATGCCGGCGCGCGCGACCGGCGCGGCTTTCTCGACATGGAAACCGCGGATTTCCGCGCCCTGATCGAGCTCGACCTCATCGCGCCGGCGCACCTCACCCGCGCGGTGGCGCGAGCCATGGCGAAGCGCGGCGAGGGCGGGCGGATCATCAACATCACCTCCATTGCCGGCCCGCTCTCCCGCGCCGGCGATGCGGCCTACACCACGGCGAAAGGTGGATTGGAGGCGCTGACTCGGGCGCTCGCGGCGGACCTCGGGCCGCACGCCATCACTGTGAACGCCATCGCGCCCGGCTACTTCCTCACCGAACCCAATGCGGAACTCGCGCGCGACCAGGCGGTGGGCGAATGGCTCTCCCGGCGCACCTCGCTCGGGCGCTGGGGCCAGCCGGGCGAGATTGCCGGGGCGGCCGTGTTCCTCGCCTCGCCGGCCGCCTCCTACGTCACCGGCCATGTGCTGGCGGTGGACGGCGGCTATCTCGCGCACTTCTGAGGCGGCGCGTCAGCGGTTCCAGAAGCGCGGCAGCACCAGCACCAGGACGGTGAGGATTTCGAGCCGCCCCAGCATCATGGTGAGGGTGAGCAGCCAGATGGCCGCGTCCGGCAGGCTGCCGAAATTGGAGGCCGGCCCCACCACCGGGCCGAGCCCCGGCCCCACATTCGCAAGGCAGGCGATGGCCGCCGAGAAGGCGGTGACGATATCGAGCCCCATCAGATTGAGCCCGATGGCGGCCACCAGGAACGTGAAGATGAAGAGGAACACGAAGCCCAGCACCGAGGCCACCACGTCGTCCGCCACCGGCGCGCCGCCGTAGCGCACAGGGAAGACGCCGCTGCGGAACGAGACCCGCTTCAGGTGCTGCCGGATCGCCTTGCCGGTAATGGCGATGCGCATCGCCTTGAGCCCTCCGGAGGTCGACCCGGTGCAGCCGCCGAGGAACATCACGACGAAGAAGATGGCGTCCGACAGCGGGCCCCAATTGGTGTAGTCGACGGCCATCAGGCCGGTGGTGGTCATGAGCGAGACCACCGTGAACAGCGCCCCACGCAGCGCGGTCTCGCCGGAGGCGATGCCCTGGAACACCTGCTGAACGAACGACAGCGCGGTGAAGAACAGAATCAGGCCGAGGAACACCCGCACCTCGGAATGGGTGATGAAGCGCCGCGTGTCGCCGGAGAGCGCCCGCACATAGAGGGGAAACGGCAGCGCACCGACGATCATGAAGACGATGGCCACATAGTCCACCGCCGGATTCTTGAACACGCTCAGCGAATAGTCGGAATTGGCGAAGCCGCCGGTGGAGAGCGTCGACATGGCGAGCGTCACCGCGTCGAACGTCCCGAGCCCGGCCATGGCGTAGGCGACGGCGCACAGGAGCGTCAGCAGCAGATAGGCGGTCAGCAGCCCCTTGGCGACCGCGCCGGCCCGCGGCAGGAACTTGTCCGACTTGTCGGAGGATTCCATGCGGAACAGCTGCATGCCGCCGATGGAGAGCACCGGCAGCACGGCGATGGCGATGGCGATGATGCCGACCCCACCGAACCAGTGCAGCAGCGCCCGCCAGAGCAGGATGCCCGGCGCCTGGGCGTCGAGGCCGCTCATGGTGCTGGCCCCGGTGGTGGTGAGGCCGCTCATGGCCTCGAACACCGCCTTGGTGAAGGAGAGCTGCGAGGACCCCCACATGAGCGGCAGGGCCGCGAACAGCGCCAGGACGATCCAGACACTCGAGGTCAACAGGAAGGCCTGGCGAAGGTCGAGCTTCTGCACCTTGTGCTCGCGCCCCGACATCCACAGCAGGACGCCGACGAAGATGGTGACGGCCGCGGCGCCGATGAACGACTGGTGGCCGCCCGAGCGCGCGGCGAAGTCCACGAACGCGGGCAGCAGCATGCTGACGCCGAGGATGGCGAGCAGGATGCCGAGCGTCGCCGCGACCGGGCGCAGGTTCAGCGTCGACAGCGCCTGCGCCTCGACGGCCGGAAGGCGGGCGGTGTTCATGCTGCCCCGCTCCTCGATGTCAGTTGAGCACGCGACGCATGTCCGGCATGTCGAGCGAGAACGCCGGCACCTCCACCGAAAAGGCCTCGCCGCTTTCGGTGACCATGTCGTAGCGCCCGCTCATGATGCCGGTGGCGGTGGTGAGCGGCACCCCGCTGGTATATTCGAAACGCCCGCCCGGCGGCAGCACCGGCTGCTCGCCCACCACTCCCGGGCCGTGAACCTCTTCGGTGCGCCCGTTGGCGTCGGTGATGATCCAGTGGCGCGCCTTCAACTGCACGATCTCGGAACCGAGGTTGGTGACTTCGATGGTATAGGCCCAGAAATAGCGCCCCTGGTCCGGCTCCGAGCGCTCGGCCACGTAGCGCGGCGTCGCTGTCACCTGGATCTGGCGCGTGGTCGCCCGGTACATCCCTGCCTCACCCCCCTGGCACGTCCATGGCACGCGGACGTCCGGCCCGCGAGGGGACAGTGGACCGGCCTGCGCCCGGGTGCAATATGCCGGTGGCGACGACAAGGGACGGGTGTCCGAAAGGCACGGCCGGCCGGGCCGCCGGCGTGCCGGCTCCCGCGCGGCAGGCCGGCTCCGCGGCTCCCACAGCTCCGCTTGCTCCCTGCCGGCGGATCAGCACAATCGCCCCCATGCTCGCGCGCGCCGAATCACCTCCCGCTCCGCCCTGCGCCGCCGTCGAGGCGATCTGCGGGCGCGAGGCGCTGCTCGATCCCTCCGGCGCGCTGTTCCTGGTGGAGGAGCGGGCGCTGGTCGTGGCGGACATGCACCTGGAGAAGGGCTCCGCCTTCGCCCGGCGCGGGCAGATGCTGCCGCCCTATGACACTGCCGAGACGCTGGCGCGCCTCGCCACTCTCGTCGCCCGGTTCGGGCCGCGCCTCATCGTGGCGCTGGGCGACAGCCTGCATGACCGCTGGGGCGCCGAGCGCATCGGCGCGGAGGCGCGCGCGGCGCTCGCCGCGCTGCAGGCGGGCCGTGACTTCCTCTGGATCGCCGGCAACCACGACCCGGAGCCGCACGGGCTCGGCGGCGCCTGCGCGCCCGGTCTCGACATCGGCGGCGTGCGCCTGCGCCACGAGCCGGGCACCGGCCTCACGAGCGGGGCGGGCGAGATCTGCGGCCATCTCCACCCCGTCGCCCGCGTGGCGCGGCGCGGGCGCGCGCTCCGGCGGCGCTGCTTCGTGACCGACGGCGCGCGCATGGTATTGCCCGCCTTCGGCGCCTATGCGGGCGGCCTCGAAGTCTCCGCCCCGGCCATCGCCGGCCTGTTCGGGCGCGCGGGCTTCACCGCGCACCTTCTGGGCGAGGGCCGCACCTATCGGCTGACCTCCGACGCCTGCTTCTGAGCCGCGCCCTCAGCGCAGGCGCCACAGCACGGCGAGCAGGACCGCCGCCGTGACGGCGAGTCCCACCAGCGCCGCGAACACCGCATCCGCCCCGCCCGCCGCCAGCAGATAGGCGGCGACGGACGGCGAGAGCGCCTGCGCCAGGAGCGCCGGCCGCGCCAGCCGTCCGGACAGGACCGGGTAGCGCTCCGCCCCCAGCAGGGCGAGCGGCGCCGTGCCCTTGGCGATGGAGAAGATGCCGTTGCCGGCCCCATACGCCACCAGCGCCACCGCCACCACCGGGAAGCCGGCGGCGAGCAGGCCGACGCCGGTTCCCATGAACGCCACCGCGCCGGTCATGGTCCAGAGCGGGTGATGCCGCCCGCCGCTCGCCTGCTCCACCAGCCGGGCGAAGACCTGGGCGGGGCCGATCAGCGTGCCCGCTGCCACCGCGGCGGCGAGGGTGACGCCCTGCGCCTGGAGCAGCATCAGAAGCTGTATGGAGATGATGGCGGTGATGGTGCCGGTGGCGGTGATGATGCCGGCCAGCAGCAGGAAGCGGGTGCGCTCGGCGCCCACCAGCACCACCGTACGGCCCGCTTCCCCCCGCGCGCGCGGCGCCGGCTTCGGCAGCGGCGCGGGCAGCGCGAGGAACAGCAGCGGCATGCACACGCCAAGATGGATCGCGGCATAGGTGAGGCAGGTGCCGCGCCAGCCGAGATGCGCCTCCAGGAAGGCTGAGATCGGCCAGCAGACCGTGCTGGCGAAGCCGCCCCACAGGGTCAGCGCGGTGATGGCGCGCCGGGCGGCGGCGCCGTGGATGCGGCTCAGCGTGGCGAACGCCGCGTCGTAGAGGCACGCCGCCATGCCGGCGCCCATGACGCACCAGCCCAGGGCGAACACCGCAAGGTTCGGCGCCAGGCCGAGGGTCGCGAGGCCGAGCGCCAGCAGCCCGCAGCCCGCCGTCATCGCCGGCCGCCCGCCCCGCGCCCCGATCAGCACCCCGACCCGTGGCGCCGCCAGCGCCGCCACCAGGAGACCGAGCGACATGGCCCCCATGACCCATTGCAGCGGCCAGCCGGTATCGGCGGCGATGGCGGGGGCGAGCACGGCGAGCAGGTAATAGGACGAGCCCCAGGCGAGAATCTGCACCACGCCGAGCGCGGCGATGGTGCCCCGTCCGGCGCCGGGGACGGGCGCGAGCGGCGCGGCAGCGGGGGCGCTGCCGGTCATGGACGGCACGCGCCGGGCGATGGGTGGGGGAGTTCCTGCCGGAGTGCTCGGCGGGATATTTGGAGGGGAGCCCGGCAGCGCGCATCGCGCCTTCGCATCGCCTCCCGTCCCATGGTGCGCTCCCCCGCCAGATGCCCGATCGAAGTCCGGCTCTTAACAGCGATTCGCCAGCTTGCCGAGTGCGTTATCGGCAGACCTAGACGCCCCGCTGCGGCGCTCCGCTCATGCCTGCCGGCGGCGGATGCGCACATAGAGGGCGCCCTCGCCGCCATGGCGGCGCCCGGCTTCCTCGAAGCCCACCACGATCGCGCGCAGGTCCGGCTCGGCGAGCCAGAGCGGCACCGCGCGGCGCAGCACCCCGCGCGCGCCCTCATGGAGCCCGAGATCGGCGACGGCGGTGCCGCGCTCGCCCTTCCCGGTTATGACGAGCACCACGCTGAGCCCGCCGGCTTGGGCCTCCTGGAGGAACTGGCGCAGGCGCCGGTGGGCGGCGGCCTGGGAGAGCCCGTGCAGATCGAGCCGGGCATCCACCGCGGCGCCGCGCGCGAGGCGGCGCCGCGCCTTCGGCTCCAGCGCGGCGAGCGGCGGAACGGCGGGCGCGGGGACAGGCACGGACGACCGGCGGAGAGCCGTCCCGCGCGCCGGCGGTTCAGCCAGCGGCGGCGCGGGCTCCGGCTCCGGCGGCGAGGCATCGGCAGGGACGGGCTGCGGGCGCAGCGGCGTGACCGAGCGGGTCACCTGGTCCCACAGCGCCCGCTCCTTCTCGTCGAGCGTCCGGCGCCGCCCGCGCCGGCTCATCTCGGGGCGCCTGCGGCGGGGGGCGGGGCGAGGCGCGGCACCAGAAGCGTGAAGCCGCCGGGATGGCGGATGCGTCCGGCGCGGGAGCCCGCCTCCCGCCCCGCGCCGAGATAGAGGTCCGCCCGCGCCGGCCCGCGGATCGCCGAGCCGGTGTCCTGGGCGATCGTGAGATGGCGGAACGGCTCGGCGCTGCCCGGGGCCGACAGCGGCAGGTCGGCCTCCACGAACACGGGCGAGCCGTAGCTGTGCAGGTGCCGGTCCACGGCGATGGAGCGCCCCGCCGTCAGCGGCACGCCCTGCGCGCCCATGGCGCCCGCCTCCGGCGGCAGGTCCAGCGCCTTGAAGAACACGTAGGACGGGTTCTCGCGACGCAGCGCCCGCCCGGCCTCGGGGTCGGCCTCCATGAAGGCGCGGATGCGGTCCATGGACATCTCGTCCCGCGGCACGATCCCGCGCTCGATCAGCAGCCGGCCGACGGGCAGATAGCGGTGGCCGTTGAAGCCGTCATAATTGAGCTTCAGCACCCGGCCGTCCGGCAGGCGCACCCGGCCGGAGCCTTGGATCTGCATGAAGAACAGGTCAACCGGGTCCTTCAGGAAGACGATCTCCAGCCTTTGGCCGGCGAGCGCCCCGTCCTCGATGGCGGCGCGGTCGAAATAGGGCACGAGGCGGCCATCCACCCGCCGGCCCACGGGCCCGGAATTGGCGGTCGGGCTCTCCATCACGAGGTCGGGCGGCCGGGCGTGGACCGGCACGGAGAAGACCTCCGAGGGCGTGAGCGCGCCTTCGGTCTCCACCTCGTAATAGCCGGTGTAGAAGCCCTGCGCGCCGCCGTCCGGAACCACGCGGAAGGGCCGGAAATTGGCCTCGAAGAACAGCCGTGCCAGCGCGGGCGACGGCGTCGCCGGGCCGAGCCGGCGGGCGGCGGCGCAGGCCTGGGCCAGGCCCGCCTTCAGCGTCGGCACCGATCGGGGGCCGGCCTCCGGCAGGACGCGGCCCAAGGCGGCGCAGCTCTTCAGGAAGGTCACGAAGGCGGCAGCCGCGTCGTCCTCGGCCCATCCCCTGAGCGCGCCGTAGGCGACCGGGTCGAGCCGCGCCCCGGCAAGGGCGGGCGGCGGCATCACCGCCGGCGCGGGGGAGGACGCGGCGGGCGCCGCAGACAGGCACAGGCTGAAGCTCAGCGCGACCGCGCCGGCGGCGATGCCGGCGCGGCAGGCCCGAGATCCAGCGGACGCAAACGCAATGCGGCGGCGCCATCCGGCACCGCCGCGAAGAGAATGGATGATCGGCGCACCGCGCACCGCAGCCTCGCCTTCCCGCCTTACTGGGCGGCTTCGGTGGCCACCAGCTTCCAGTTGGGATCGCGGGCGCCGAGTTCGCGGGCGAAGGTCCACACGTCGGTCACGTCGGCCACGGTGTCGGGACTGCCGTCCACCACCGAGCCGTCGCGCGCCCGCGTCACCGAGATCAGCTTGGAGACGAAGCGCACCGTGAGCTGGGCGTTGCGCCCGCGCACCGTGGCGTCCTGCATCTCGGCGCGCTCGATGGAGACGAAGTGCGATTCCATGGTCTCGCCCCGGCTCTCGCGGTCGGCGATGGCGGCGACGAAGCCCTCATAGACGTCCTTCGCCAAAAGGTCCTTCAAGAGCTTGCGATCGCCGGCCGCGAACGCGGTGACGATCATCTCGTAGGCCGCCTTGGCGCCGGTCAGGAAGTGCTTGGCGTCGAAGTCGCTCTCCTGGCGGGCGATCTCGTCGAGCGCCGCGGCGATGGCGGTGCCCTCCTCGGTCACGCCCTCCCAGCGGAAGCCGGCGGGCTGCGGCTCGGCCTCCTCGGCACCGGGCGGGGGCGCCGCCGGGGTGCGCTCGGGCAGCGTCACCACGTTGCTTTCCGGCGCCGGCTGCGGCGGGCGCGCGGCGTCGCGCGAATAGGGATCATAGGGCGGCCGTTCGCGCCCGGTGCGCTGGCCGAGCACGCTGCGCAGCCGCACGAAGATGAACACGGCCAGAGCCAGAAAGATGATCGTGTAGATGTCGAGCACTGCGCTTCGCCATGCCTTGCGCCCCGGCGACCCCCGCCACCGGGACATCGTTGCCTCGTTAAAGGCCGGAGCCCCGCAGCCTCGCAAGGCGCGGAAACCGACCTCTCGAACCGGAAGACGCCGCGGCGGTCCATGCCGCATCCCGCGCCGCGCGCCCTCCCGACCTTCCGGATACGCACGCCGCGCCCATTGGGCGTCGCCTTCCGCGTATCCTGTCTTATCGCGTACGCCTTGTTACGGCGCACCTCGCTTTATGTACGTCGCCTGCGGCCGAGCGCCAGACCCAACCAGCGCGCAGCGCGCGTTTTCCGACACCTTACGGCAGGGGAAGGCGCCGCGCCACCTCCGCTCGCAGGCGCGAAGCGACCCGATTGACCGTCCCGGCGCCCTACCATACAGTTTATCAAAACGATTAGAATTCGGCCGCAGAGCCGTGCTCAGGGAGAAAACGCCACATGCGCCGCCTTCTTGCCGCGGGGCTCGCCCTCGCTTTTTCCGCGCTCGCAGCACCGGCCTCCGCCGCGGGATATCCGGACCGGCCCATCACCATGATCGTCCCGTGGGGCGCCGGCGGCGGCACCGACGCGGTGGCGCGCATCGTCGCATCCCTGCTGGAGCGCGACCTCGGCCAGCCCGTGGCGGTGGTGAACCGCACCGGCGGCCAGGGCGTGGTGGGCCACCAGGCGATCGCCGACGCGACGCCGGACGGCTACACGCTCGGCCTCATCACGGTGGAGATCGCCATGATGCACTGGGCCGGCCTCACCCCCCTCACCCCCGCCTCCTACACGCCGCTGGCGCTGATGAACGAGGACCCGGCCGGCGTGCAGGTGCGCACCGACGCGCCCTACAAGACGGCGCAGGAGCTGCTCGACGACATCAAGAAGAACCCCGGCAAGTTCAAGGCCTCCGGCACCGGCCAGGGTGGCATCTGGCACCTCGCGCTCGCCGGCATGCTCTCCTCGCTGAAGATGGACCCGGCGAGCGTGCCGTGGGTGCCCTCCAACGGCGCGGCGCCGGGCCTGCAGGATCTCGTCGCCGGCGGTGTCCAGGTGGTCACCTGCTCGCTGCCCGAGGCGCGCTCGCTGATCGACGCCGGCCGCGTCAAGAGCCTCGCCATCATGAGCCCCGAGCGCTCCAAGCTGATGCCCAACATCCCCACCCTCAAGGAGGCCACGGGTTCGGACTGGGCGATCGGCGCCTGGCGCGGCGTCGCCGCCCCCAAGGGCCTGCCGGCCGACGTGTCTACCAAGCTCCAGGCGGCGCTCAAGAAGGTCTATGAGAGCAAGGAATACCAGGACTTCCTGTCCGGCCGCGGCTTCGGCGGCAAGTATGCGGACGGTCCCGGCTTCGGCGCCTTCATGGCCGCGGCGGATGCCTCGCTCGGCAAGGTGATGAAGGAGGTGGGGCTCGCGAAGTAGCGCGCCGCCGCCACCCCTGCCCCACCCGCAAGAGACGGTGCCATGCGCGTCAGCGATCTCATCGTGGGCCTTCTGGTCCTCCTCGGCGCGGCGGCGCTCTATTCCGCCGCCTCCACCTTCCCGCCCATACCGGGTCAGCAGTACGGGGCCGACGTGTTCCCGACGCTGACCGCGGCGGGGCTCGCCGCCTGCGGCTTCATCCTGTGCGCCGGCGCGGTCCGGGCCGGGCCGTTCCCGCTCGCGCAGGCGACCTGGATCCGCGAGCCCGGCGCCCTGCCGCGTGCCCTCGCCACCATCGCGCTCACCGCCGCCTACCTGGTGCTGGCGCCTTTGCTCGGCTTCATCCCGGCGGCGAGCCTGGTGCTCGCCGGCCTGTTCCTGCTGGTCAGGGTGCCGCTCAAGGTGGCGGTGCCCGTGGCGCTCGCCACCGCGCTCTTGACCTGGTGGGCATTCGCCCACGGCCTGCGCGTGCCGCTGCCCCGCGGCTTCATCGAAGGGTATCTGTGATGGACGCCATCGAGGCCGGCATCGCCATGGTGATGCGGTGGGACGTGATTCTCACCATTCTGGCAGCCTCGGCATTCGGCATGGTGGTGGGCGCCATTCCCGGCCTCACCGCCACCATGGCGATCGCGCTCCTGGTGCCCATCACCTTCTTCATGGAGCCGCTGCCGGCGGTGGGCGCCATGATCGCCTGCTCGGCCATGGCGATCTTCGCCGGCGACATTCCCTCCACCCTCATGCGCATGCCCGGAACGCCGGCCTCCGCCGCCTATACGGAGGAATGCTACGCCATGACCCGCAAGGGCCAGGCGGAGGTGGCGCTTGGCGCCAACGTCCTGTTCTCGGCACTCGGCGGGCTGTTCGGCACCTTCATCCTCATCCTCGCCGCGCCGCTGCTCGCCGAGGTGGCGCTGGGCTTCTCCTCGTTCGAGTATTTCTGGCTGGCGCTGCTCGGGCTCGCCTGCGCCATCTTCATCGGTGCGGGTTCGCCGGTGAAGGGGCTCATCTCGCTGCTGCTGGGCCTGTTCATCGCCCAGGTGGGCATCGACAATCCGGGCGGTCTGCCGCGCTTCACCTTCGGCTCGACGGAGCTGCTCGGCGGCATCGACTTCATTCCCGCCATGATCGGCCTGTTCGCCATGTCGGAGGTGATCCGCACCATGGCCACCGGCGCCCGCGACTGGAACGTCAAGCAGGTCTCCATGGGCAACCCCCTGAAGGGCTGGGGCACCATGTTCGTGAAGTACTGGCCGCAGCAGATCCGCGGCAACCTCACGGGCACCGCCATCGGCATCCTGCCCGGCGCGGGGGCGGACATCGCCGCCTGGGTGTCCTACGCCACCAGCCGCAAGTTCTCGAAGCAGCCGGAAAAATTCGGCACCGGCCACGTGGAAGGCATCATCGAGAGCACCTCCTCCAACAATGCGGCGCTCGCGGGCGCCTGGGTGCCGGCGCTGGTGTTCGGCATTCCCGGCGACAGCATCACCGCGGTGGTGATCGGCGTGCTGTACCTCAAGGGCCTCAATCCCGGGCCGATGCTGTTCGTGAACAACCCGCAGACCATCTATGCGGTGTTCACCATCTTCATTCTCGCCAACCTGCTGATGATCCCGCTCGGCCTCCTGGCGCTGAAGGCGGGCACGGCGCTGCTGCGCTTCCCGCGCCGCATCCTGATCCCGATCATCCTCATGTTCTGCATCGTCGGCTCGTATGCGGTGAACAATTCCCCCTACGGCGTGGTGCTCATGCTGGTGTTCGGCGTGCTCGGCTTCCTGATGGAGGAGCACGAGATCCCGATCGCGCCGTGCGTGCTCGGCATCGTGCTCGGCAAGCTGCTGGAGGAGAGCTTCGTCACCTCCATGATCAAGGCGGACGGCGACCTGCTGGCCTTCTTCGAGCGGCCGATCTCCGGCACGCTCGGGGCGCTCACCATCCTGGTGTTCGTGTGGCCGATCTGGTCGTCCCTGCGGGCGCGACGGCAGCGCCGGGCAGCGTGAGGACCGGGACCGAGGCAGGAGGCGCGCCGCCGGCGCGCCGGACTATTCGGCCGCGGCCCGCCGCTTCTTGGCCTCCACCGGAGCCGGCTCGATCAAGGCGCGGCATTCCTCGGCGGTGAAGGGCTCGCCGAAGACCAGGCCCTGGGCGTATTCGCAGCCCAGCTCCGCCATTTCCACCGCTTCCTGCTCGCGCTCCAGGCCCGAGGCGATGACGTCCATGCCGAGGTCGTGGGCGAGGTCCACCAGCGAGCCGACGATCACCGGCCGCGCGGCCCGCGCCGGGCCCTTGGAGGTGTCGCGCACGAAGCGCTGGTCGATCTTGATGGCGTCCACCGGGAAGCGCTGCAGATAGGGCAGAGAGGAATAGCCGGCGCCGAAATCCGTCAAGCACAGCCCCGCGCCCAGCTCGCGCATGCGCGCCAGCACCACCGCGGCGTATTCCGGATTCTCCATCACCAGGCTCTCGGCCACCTCCAGCTTCAGCGAGCCCACCGCCACCGCGTTGCGGGCGAGCACCGACTTCAGATCCTGGATCAGATCGTGCCGCAGAAGCTGGCGCGAGGAGACGTTGACGTGCATGAACAAAGGCGGATCCACGCGCAGCATGCGCTGCCACTGGCCGAGCTGGCGCGCCGCCTTGTCGAGCACGAACAGGCCAAGGTCGAGCACCAGCCCGGTCTCCTCCGCAAGGCGCCAGAATTCGGAGGCCGCAAGCTCGCCGAGGCGCGGGTGGTTCCAGCGCACGAACGCCTCGAAGCCGCCGATCGCCCGGTCCTCCAGGCGCACCACGGGCTGGTAGCGCACCGTGATCTCGTTCTTCGAGAGCGCCTGGCGCAGCTCCGCTTCCAGCACCACGCGGTCGATCTTCTGCTGGCGCATGGCGGGGCGGAACACCTCGATGCGGTCGCCGCCGATGCGCTTGGCGTAATACATCGCCAGCTCGGCGTCCTTCAGCACCTCGTCGCGCTTGCCGACCTCGGGGCCGGAGAGCACGAGGCCGATGGAGGCGGTCACGAACACCTCCTTGTCGGCGAAGGTGATGGGCGCGCGCAGCGAGCGGCGCAGGGTGTCGGCGAAGGTGGTGATGCGCTCGGGGTCGCGCTCCGACATGAGGATGAGGCCGAACTGGTCGCCGGACATCCGGGCGAGCGTGTCCTGCGGCTTCATCAGGCGCATCAGGCGCCGCGCCACCGTCAGAAGGATGGAGTCGGCCATCGCCATGCCGACCTTGACGTTGACCTCCTTGAACCGGTCGAGGTCGATCACCATCACGGTCGGCTTCACCTTCTCGTCCAGCTTGGCGAAGGTGAGCGCCTGGCCCAGCCGGTCGAGGAACAGCTCGCCGTTGGGCAGGCCGGTGAGGTTGTCGCGCACCGCGTCGTGCAGCAGGCGTTCCGCGGCGATGCGCGCGCCGGTGACGTCGGTCAGCGTGCCGATGCAGCGCACCACCTCGCCGTCCGCGCCCACCACCGGGCGGGCCTTGAGGTTGAACGTGAGATAGTGCCCGTCGATGGCCCTCAGGCGGAAGTCCTGGTCGATGCGCCCGCGCCGCTGATCGATGATGCCGTCGAGCGTCGCCCGGAAGCGGTCGCGGTCGGCGGGGTGGAGCACCTCCAGCCAGCCCGCCGCCTCGGTCTCCAGCGAATGGCGCTTGAGGCCGAGCGCCTCCTCCGCCTCGGGCGATGTGTAGATGCGGTCCGTGTCGACGTCCCAGTCCCACACCATGAGGCCCGAGCCGGCGAGCGCCAGCGCGCGGCGCTCCAGTTCCGAGGCCGAGCCCTGCACCCCGCCGATGCCGGCGAACGCATGCTGCATCACCGTGAAGCCGATCAGCATGACGATCAGCACCAGGCCGCCGGAGAGCGCGGCCGCCGCCAGATCGTTGGTGACGAGGCCCGCCACGGTCAGCCCGGCCATCACGACCCAGACCACCAGAAGCGACCAGGTGGGAATGATGAGCACGGCGCGGTCGTAGCCGTGCTGGGAGAGCCAGACCACCACCGCGAGCCCGGCCACCGCGACCGCCAGCAGCGACAGGCGGGCGATGCCGGCGGCGACCGGCGCATCGAGGATGGCGAGCACCACCAGGGCCGCGAGGAAGGTCAGCCAGCCGGCCGCCACGTGCACGTAGCGCACGTGCCAGCGGTTGAGGTTGAGATAGGCGAACAGGAATACAAGCAGGGTCGCGGTCAGGATCGCCTCGCCGGCTGCGCGCCAGAACTGCTCGGCGATGGGCGACAGGCCGAACACCTTCGACCAGAAGGCGAAATCGAGGCCGATATAGCCGAGCACCGCCCAGGCCAGCGCCGCGGCCGCCGGGAACATCACCGAGCCCTTCACCACGAACAGGATGGTGAGGAACAGGGCGAGCAGGCCGGCGATGCCGATGACAATGCCGTGGTAGAGCGTGAAGGCGTTCACCCGGTCCTTGTAGGCGTCGGGCTTCCACATATAGAGCTGCGGCAGGTTCGGCCCGCCCAGCTCGGCGACGAAGGTGACGGTGGAGCCGGGATCGAGCGTGACCAGGAAGACGTCCGCGTCGGGCGAAGCCTGCCGCTCCGGCTTGAAGCCCTGGCTGGGGGTGAGCGAGACGAGGCGCCGGTTGCCGAGATCCGGCCAGAACAGGCCCGATCCCACCATCCGGTAGTAGGGCGCGACAATGAGGCGGTCCACCTGCTCGTCGGTGTTGTTGGAGAGCGCGAAGGCGATCCAGTCCACATGGTTTCGGCCGTCGGCACTGCGCACCTCGATGCGGCGCACGACGCCTTCCGAATCGGGGGCCGTGGAGAGCTGGATGCGGTCGCTGTCTGTGGTCTGGCGCTGAACCGCAGGCAGGAGATCGATCAGGTTCGCGTCGAGGCGAACGGCCACGGCATCCACGGCCCGGGCATCGCCGGGCGAGGCAAGCAAAGCGGCGATCGCCATCAGGACGACAAGGAAAACCTGCAAATCCGGGCCTCCGCACCCGCTGTCCGGACTGGCCGGACCAGTCTTGAAGCGCCAGGTTCGCCGCCTCGTCGGCGCCCGAAACCCGGCGGCCCCCACCTTTGCGAGGCCATCCGCCGTCATGGGCCGGATGGCCTGCCAGCGGACGGCGGCGCGGCCGAAGCCGCGCTTGCCGGCGCATTCGTCCGGCGGAAGCGAGTGCTCTATCGACGCCGTTGGACCGAAGCAAGGCAGCCGCCGCGCTGCGCCCGGCCTGCCCCGTCCGAGGGCGTCCTCCCCGCGCACAGGTCGCGGCACGGGGGTACTTGAACGGGCACCTTAAGCGGGACAAGCCCGCGCGGAAATCCCTTTTTCGCCTGACCTAGGAGCAGCCCCGCGGCATGAGCGACATTTGGGCATGGCCGCAGGGCGCCTGCCGCCGCCGGTTCACGAACCCGTGATAGACGCCCCCGCACCACGGCATCGTCCGGCGCCGGCGGAGGAGGTTTCTTCGCGGCCCCGGTCACGGCACAATGTCCGCCCCAGCGCCGTGTGAACGCCGGGCGAGGTCCCTCGCCTGCTGGGTCGGACATCAAGGAGACGATCGTGGAGGAAGACCGTCCCGCTGCAGCCCCCGCGCCGATCATCGGGGCGGACCTCTCGCGGCTCTCGGTGGCCGAGATCGAGGCCCGCATCGCCGAACTGAAGACGGAGATCGCCCGCCTGGAGGAGGCACTTTCCCGCAAGAAGGCATCGCTCGACGCCGCGAATGCGGCCTTCAAGTTCTGACGCGGCGCGAGAGCCGAAACTCTTCCGGCTGCGGCGGCAGCGCGGTACGGCATTTTGCGAGGGGCAGGGGTTTTATCCCCAAGCCGTTAATCTCCCGTTAATTTTCGCCGCACATAATCAACTTGTCCGTCGAAGGTGATTCTCCCGGACATCTGGCAACTCTCCCTGTCAGACTACAGAGCCGCCGCAAGGCGGCTCTTCTTTAAGCCCGCCCCCGCAATCCCCGCTATTTGCCAGCCGCCCGGCTTTACCCAGCCCCGGCCGCGGCGCATGTCTGTCCGGCGCCCACCGCCGCTGCGGGCGACAGGATTGGCGAAGGATCATGGGACGTTCCGGGCAGACACGGGAGACGGGGGATCGGCTGGCACGGCTCGTCACCGATGTGCTCGACGCTGCCGCCGAGGCGCGGCGGACGCTGGCGCGCATCTGCGCCCAGGCCGAGGAACAGACCACCGGCGGCGATCCCGCCGCATTCTCGCACGCCGCATTCTCACGCTTCGTGGAGGAAACCGCGCTCGCTGCCTTGCTGCTGCGGGCGGCGCGCGAGGGCGACCTCGGGGCGGACGCCGCCCGGCGCGAGATGGAGCGGCTTGGCCCCTGTCCGGCGGGCGCCGCGCAATGGCCCGCCGCGCTTCAGGCCGATGCCGCGCGGCTCGCCGGCCTGCGGCGCGCCCTCGCGGCCCAGGATGCGGAGGCTGCGGCCGACATCCTCCACGCTCCGGCCCAACGCAAAGAGCCGCGACGGCGGCCTTCCGGCCGCCCGCGGCTCCGACTGGTCGAAAGCGAGGGTCGCTAGCTCTGCGGCCGGCCTGCGGCGTGCGCGCGCATGGCGCGCCGGCCGGCCCGCGCGATCACTTCTTGAGAAGCGCGCCGAACTTGTTCTTGAAGCGCGAAACGCGGCCGCCGCGGTCCATGATCTGCTGGCTGCCGCCGGTCCATGCCGGATGGGTGCGCGGATCGATGTCGAGCTGAAGGGTGTCGCCCTCCTTGCCGTAGGTCGACCGGGTCGTGTACTCCGAGCCGTCCGTCATCACCACCTTGATGAAGTGATAGTCGGGATGGATGTCGCTCTTCATCGGTTCAATCCTTTTCGCCGCGTCGTGCCCCTTTACAGGGCGCCGCGACGCTCAATTTCGGTTCCTGCCGGAAGTGGCGGGTCTATAGCCGAGTGCATGCTTTGACACAAGCCGGCCTGACCACCGATCTCGCGCCCGCCGCGCGCGACCCCGAAACACCTGTTCCCGCAACGCCCAAGGCGCGGCGCGACCTGAAGCCGCTCGCCGGCCTGTGGCCCTACGTGTCGCGCTGCCGCGGCCGTATGCTGGCCGCGCTCGCTGCGATCCTGACGGCAGCGCTCGCCACGCTCGCTTTGCCGGTCGCGGTGCGGCGGATGATCGATTTCGGGTTCGCCGTCGACCACCAGGGCATGATCGACCGGTATTTCGCCGTGCTGGTGGCGGTCGTGGCGGTGCTCGCCGCGGCCTCGGCCGCCCGCTACTACCTCGTTACAACCCTGGGTGAGCGCGTGGTGGCGGACCTGCGCACCGCGGTGTTCGCGCGCCTCGTCTCGCTGGACGGCGCCTTCTACGACCAGGCGCGCACCGGCGAACTCACCTCGCGTCTCACCGCCGACACCACGCAGATCAAGTCGGCGGTCGGCGCCTCGGCCTCCACCGCCTTGCGCAACCTCGTCTTGTGCCTCGGCGGGGTGGCGATGATGGTGGTGACGAGCCCGCGTTTGTCGGGCCTCGTTCTGGTGGCGATCCCGATCATCGTCCTGCCGCTGATGGCCTCGGGCCGCAAGGTGCGCCGCCTCTCGCGCCTCGCCCAGGACACGCTGGCCGACGCCTCGGCCTATGCGTCGGAGGCGGTCTCCGCCATGCGCGCACTCCAGTCGTCCAGCGCCGAGGGCGCGGCCCGCGCCCGCTTCGAGGGCGAGGTGGAGCGCGCCTACGGCGCCGCGCTCGCGGCCTCGCGCTCGCGCGCCTGGCTCACCGGCATCGCCATCTTCCTGGTGTTCGCCAGCATCGTCGCGGTGCTGTGGGCGGGCGCCCAGTCGGTGCTCAACGGCACCATGACCTCGGGCGAGCTGTCGCAGTTCGTGCTCTATGCGGTGCTCTCCGCCGCCTCGCTCGGCAATCTGTCGGAGACTTGGGGCGAGGTCTCCGCCGCCGCCGGCGCCGCCGAGCGCATCGGCGAGCTGCTCAAGACCGAGCCTCAGGTAAAGGCGCCGGAGCGCCCGCTCGCTTTGCCCGCCCGGATCTCGGGCGCCATCCGCTTCGACGAGGTGAGCTTCTCCTACCCCACCCGCCCGGACGCGCGGGCGCTGCACGGCGTCTCGTTCGCGATCCGCCCGGGCGAGCGCGTGGCGCTGGTCGGCCCCTCGGGCGGCGGCAAGAGCACGGTGTTCCAGCTCCTGGAGCGCTTCTACGACCCGCAAGGGGGCCGCATCCTGCTCGGCGACGACGACATCCGCCTGTGCGACCCGGAGGCGGTGCGCCGCCAGATGGCGATGGTGCCCCAGGAGGCGGTGATCTTCGCCGACACCGTGCGTGGCAACATCCGCCTCGGCCGCCCGGACGCCACGGACGCCGAAGTGGAAGCGGCAGGGCGCGCCGCGCTGGTGGACGAGTTCACGCAGAAGCTGCCCGAAGGCTGGGACACGCCGGTGGGAGAGCGCGGCGTGACGCTTTCCGGCGGCCAGCGCCAGCGCATCGTCATCGCCCGTGCCATCCTGAGGGAAGCACCGATCCTGCTGCTCGACGAGGCGACGAGCGCCCTCGACGCGGAGAGCGAGAAGCTGGTGCAGACCGCGCTGGAGCATTCCATGGCCGGGCGCACCAGCCTCGTCATCGCCCACCGGCTCGCCACGGTCCTGTCCGCCGACCGCATCCTGGTGATGGAGGATGGGCGCATCGTCGACGAGGGCACCCACTCGGAACTGGTGGCGAAGGGCGGGCTCTATGCCCGCCTCGCCACGCTCCAGTTCAATCAGGGAAACTGAGCGAACGGGATCAGGCGGGCCGCCATTCCATCCGGAAGGTGCGCCGGCCGGAGAGCGGGTTTGCGCCCTCGGCGACGATGGCGAGGCCGATCTTCTGGTAGAAACGCACCGCGCGCGGATTGTCCTGGTTCACGTCGAGCGCGACCAGGGTGGGCGAGATCGCCCGCGCCTCATCCATCAGCGCCTCGGCGGCGCCCTGCCCCCAGAAGCCGGGTCCGACCACGAGCTGGTCGAGATAGCCGGTGCCGGGATGGATCACGACGAAGCCGGCGAGCACGGCCGTCGCCGCCTCTCGCGCGACGCGCACCCGCGCCCCACCCGCCGCGAGCTGTGCCAGATGGTCCATGATCCATGGCCGGCGCGCCTCGAAGTCGATCTCCGGCATGGCCCTGGCCCAGCTCGCGACCCACAGGTCGATCATCTGCGGCAGGAGCTCGGGCGCGGCGTCGTCAAGGGCGTAGGTCATGGCGATCGGCTCAGTGTCGGCGGGATGTGTGCCGCACATGGAGGGTGGTGACGGCGTCCGGCCGCGACAGATAGAAGACCCGGAACGACCGACGCGGCACGGACAGGACCAGCACGCCGGGCGCGTCCGTTTGGCGCCCGCTCTCCGGGTGGTCCGCCAGTATTGCGACGGCGCGCTCGATGTCGGCCACCACGCGCCGCGCGGCCGGCGGACGTTCCCTCGCTATGAAATCGAGGATGGCGCGCAGGTCTGCCGCCGCCCTGGGGCTGAAGAGCAGCTGGCGCGCCACGCGTCGTCACCGATGGCGTGTCATGCGGTACAACGCTCGAAAAGCGCACGTATCTCGGCGTCCGCGACCGAGTCACCGGCCTCGACCTGGACCTTCTGCGGGACAGTCCGGAAGGCGATCCAGCAGGAGTTGCAGCCTCTTGTCCATCCTTCAATCCTAGCGCCGCCGAGGGGGCGGCGGAAGGCCCCTCACCGCTCGGTCAGCTTCAGCTCGATGCGGCGGTTGCGGGCGCGCGCTTCGTCGGAGGTGCCGGTGTCGAGGGGCTGGAATTCGCCGAAGCCGGCGGCGATCAGGTGGCGCGGGCTCACGCCGCGGCTGATGAGATACTGCACCACGGCGATGGCGCGCGCCGCCGACAGCTCCCAGTTGGAGGGGAATTGCGCGGTGGCGATGGGCCGGTTGTCGGTGTGCCCGTCGATGCGCAGCGCCCAGTCGATGTCGGGCGGGATGTTCTTCTCCAGTTCCAGGATTGCCGAGGCGAGCTTGTCGAGCTGAGGCAGAGCCTCGGCCTTGGGCACCGCCGAGCCGGGATCGAAGAACACCTCCGACTGGAACACGAAGCGGTCGCCCACCACGCGGATGTCCGGCCGGTTGCCGAGGATGTCGCGCAGGCGACCGAAGAATTCGGAGCGGAAGCGGGTCAGCTCCTGCACCCGCTGGGCCAGGGCCACATTGAGGCGCCGGCCGAGGTCGGCGATCCGTGCCTGGCTCTCCTGGTCGCGCTTCTCGGAGACGCCCAGCGCCTCCTCCAGGGCCGCCATCTGCCGGCGCAGCGCGGCGATCTGCTGGTTGAGGAGGGAGATCTGGTCCGCCGCGCGGGCGGCGGCGTCGAGCCCGGCGTCGCGCTCGCGCTTGAGCGCGTCCTCGCGGCTGGCATCGGGGGCGGCCGGCGCGCTCGCCTGGGCGCGCTGGAGCGTGTCGCGCTCGGCCTGCGCCGCGTCAAGGCCAGCGCGCAGGGCGGACAGCTCGCCCTCCATATTCTGCCCGCTCGCCCGTTCCAGCGAGAGCAGCTCGGTCAGCTGGCGGATCTGCGCCTGGAGGCGCTGCATCACGTTGTCTTTGCCCGACATCTCCTGGGTCAGGAAGAACTGCGTGAGCATGAACACCGACAGCAGGAAGATGAACACCAGGAGCAGCGTGGACAAGGCGTCCACGAACCCCGGCCAGTAGTCGATGCCGCGCTCGCGCGCGCCGCGCCGTCCGAGGGCCATGGGTCAGCCCCTCCGCCGCGCTTCCGCCGAGGCGGCGTCGATGCGCTCGACGAGGCGGCGCACCTCCTCCTGCTGGCTGCCCTGAGCCTCGATCATCTGCTTCAGAAGCGCCTGTTCGGAACGCATGTGGGTGACGAGGCCCTGGAGGCTCTCGGCCAGCTGCGCCATGGCGGTGGTGACGCGCTGGGAGCCGGCCTCCGTCATGGTCTTCTCCAGCCGGCCCATGGCGGCGATCAGCGGGTCCATGTCGATCGGCGACGGCGGCGGCAGAAGGGCGAAGGGCGGCGGCGCGGGCGGGCTTGCGGGCACGGCGGCCCGCTCGGCCGCGGGCGGCAGGCGCTCCGGCGCGCGCGCCGCCTCGCGGGCAGGCAACGGCGCCTGGTCGAGATCGCGCACGGTGGTGGAGAGCCAATCCTCGAGGTCGGTGTAGAAGCGGTTCTGCGCCTGGCCCGCCTGCAGGTCCAGGAAGCCCAGCACCAGCGAGCCGGACAGGCCGAACAGCGAGGACGAGAAGGCGATGCCCATGCCGCCGAGCGGCGCGGCGAGGCCGGTCTTCAGGTCCTCGAACACCGAGCCGGAATCCGGCCCCACCTGGAGCGCGCCGATCACCGAGCTGATGGAGGAGACGGTCTCCAGCAGGCCCCAGAAAGTGCCGAGCAGGCCGAGAAACACCAGAAGGCCGGTGAGGTAGCGCGCCAGCTCCCGGCTCTCGTCGAGGCGGGTGCCGATGGAATCGAGGATCGAGCGCATGGTCGCCTGCGAGATCGCCATGCGGCCGATCCTGTCGCCGAGCAGCGAGGCCATGGGCGCGAGCAGGGTCGGCGGGCGCGAGACGGCAAGTCCCGGATCGGCGAGGCGGAAGGAGTTCACCCAATCAACTTCCGGAAACAGCCGCGCCACCTGCCGGATGGCGAGGATGATGCCCACCGCCAGCACGCCGAAGATCACCCCGTTGAGCCCGGGATTGTTCATGAAGGCTTCGAGGATCTGCCGGTGCAGCACCGCGGCCAGCGCCGCGCACAGCAGCAGAAAGACGATGATGCGGACGAGGAAGATGCGGGGGGACGACACCTTCAGATATGGATCCACCACGCGCGCCATGGGCCTGCCCCGCTTTCCCTGGATTGCGATTCGCGCCCTGGATTGCGATTCGCGCCGATCCGGCGATCAGCGCCGGTGAACCGCCATTCGAGGCGAAGTCGCCGCCGAATGCGCCGCCGACTATGGCACACCATACCTCAAATGGAACCGCGCCGGGCCACAGGACGATGACATTGGCCGCTCGCGGGCGGCCCTGGCGGCCACGCTCGTGTTCCGCCGGCGCCGCCCTGCGGCCGCGCAAGCGATGCTGCGCCCCTTCAATGCCGGCGGGGGCTCCGTTACAGTCGTTTTGTGATTCGCGGGTGCCGCCGGCGCCCCCGCCGTCGAGGAAAGGATACCCGGTCTGATGGCGGGGCGCATGCGGCAACCGCGCTGCCGGAACACCGGCCCGGACACCGGCCGGAACAACCGGGCCGCTCCCTCCTTCGCCGGTGGCGTCCTCGCGGCTCTTGCCGCGACACCAGCCGCCGCGGCCATCCCCGGCGTTCCCGGCGAACTCGTTTCCCAGTGGCTGCCCTGGCTCGCCGCCGGTGCCGGAGCGCTGGCCGGTCTCGGCGCGCTTGGCGTGCGCCGCAAGAGCCGGCAGGTGCAAGCGCGGGCCGAGGCGCAGGCGCGTGCGGACGCCGCCGCCGCGGCGCGCGCCCGGGCCCAGCTCCGCACGCTCAAGGCCCTGCTCTCGGGCGACGCGCCCCACGCCGTGGTGTGGTCGGCACGGGACGAGGCGCCCGAAGGCCTCGGCTTGCCGGAACCGTCCTTCGCCTCCCTCCTCGGACCCGAGGGCGCGGCGGAGGCGGACGCGGTCCTCGCGGCCCTGCGCGCCGCGGCCGATCCGACCCATGTCGCGCGCACCCTCGCGGCGGCGGACGGCCGCGGCCTGATGCTGGAGGGCCACGCGCTCGGCGGGGCCGGCATGCTGCTGCTGCGCGGCCTCGCCCATGCCGATGCCGGCCCGTCCGACCCGGCGCTGGAGATGCTGCTCGACGTGGTGCCCACGCCGGTCTGGCAGCGCCGCCCGGACGGCACGCTGGCCTACGGCAACGCGGCCTTCCTGCGCACGGCCGGCGCCGCCACGCTCGACGAGGCGCGGAACGCCGGCCTCGACCTGCTCGACGCCAAGGCCCGCGCCGCGGCCGTCGAGGCGACACGGGACACGAGCGTTTTCCGCGGCCGGGTGAAGGTGGTGGCGGAAGGCCGGCGCTGCCAGTTCGACGTGGTGGAGATGTCCGGTCCGTTCGGCACCGCGGGCTGCGCCATCGACGTGACCGAGGCGGAGGCCGCCCGCGCCGAGACCGCGCGCACCATCGCCGCGCACCGCCGCACGCTCGACCAGCTGACCACGGCGGTGGCGATCTTCGGCCCTGACGCCCGCCTCGTATTCCACAACGCCGCCTATGAGCGCCTGTTCGACCTGCCCCCCGCCTTCCTCGACCAGCGGCCCTCGGACGGCGAGATTCTGGAGGATCTGAGGGTCCGGCGGAAGGTGCCGGAGCAGGCGAACTTCCGCGCCTGGCGCGCCGAGCTGAAGGACGCCTACCGCGCCATCGAGCCGATCAACGACTTCTGGCACCTGCCCGGCGGACAGATGCTGCGCGTGGTCATCACCCCCAACGCCGAGGGCGGCGTCACCTATCTGTTCGACGACCTTTCCGAGCACATGGCGCTGGAGAGCCGCTACAACAGCCTCATCCGCATCCAGGGCGAGACCCTCGACGGCCTCGCGGAAGCCGTGGCGGTGTTCGGCTCGGACGGGCGGCTCGACCTCTACAACGTGGCGTTCATGACGCTCTGGTCGCTGGATGCCCAGGTGCTGGGGGACAAGCCCCACATCGACGCGGTGGCCGCTTTGTGCCGGCCGCTGCACGGGGAGAGCCAGGCCTTCTCGCGCATTCGCGGCGTCGTCACGGCCATCGAGCGGCGCGAGCCGCTGAGCTTCCGCATCGAGCGCCCCGATGCCCGCGTGCTGGACGGCAGCGCCCAGCCGCTGCCGGACGGCGGCACCATGGTCACCTTCCGCGACGTGACCGACAGCGCGCAGATCGAGCGCGCCCGCGCCGAGCGCGAGCGGGCGCTGGTGGAGCGCAACGAGGCGCTGGAGGCGGCGGACAAGCTGAAGAATGCCTTCGTCGGCCACGTCTCCTACCACCTGCGCACGCCGCTCAACACGCTGGTGGGCTATGCCGACATGCTGCGCGAGGGCATCGCCGGCCCGCTCAGCACGCGCCAGCGCGACTATCTCGACCACATGCGCCAGTCCTCGGACGCGCTGCGGGCGCTGATCGACGATTTGATCGACCTCGCCGCCATCGATGCCGGAGCCATGGAGCTGGACTTCGCCGAGGTGGACGTGGCCGAGGCCCTTGCCGGCGCCGCCGATGCGGTGAGCGGGCTCGCGGCTGAGGCCAAGGTGCGCCTCGTGGTGACGGCGCCCGCCGACGCCGGCCGCTTCACGGCCGATGCCCGGCGCGTGCGCCAGATCCTGTTCAACCTGCTCTCCAACGCCATCGCCGTCTCGCCCGAGGGCGCGGCCGTGACGCTCGCCGCCGAGCGCCGGCCGGACGGCCTCGTGCTCAGCGTGCGCGACGAGGGGCCGGGCGTGCCGTCCGAGGTGGCGAAGACGCTCTTCGACCGCTTCGAGAGCCGCAGCGCCGGTCCGCGCCACCGGGGGGTGGGGCTGGGCCTCGCCATCGTGCGCTCGTTCGTGGAACTGCACGGCGGAGCGGTCAGCGTGAAGGCCGCGGGCGGGCGCGGCACGCTCGCCACCTGCCTGTTTCCCGATCGCGGCGCGCTGCGCACCGACACCGCGGGAGAGGCGGCGGAATGAGCATGCGCTTCCACCGTGTCCAAGGCCGGCCCAA
Source organism: Xanthobacter tagetidis (assembly GCF_003667445.1). Taxonomy (GTDB): domain Bacteria; phylum Pseudomonadota; class Alphaproteobacteria; order Rhizobiales; family Xanthobacteraceae; genus Xanthobacter; species Xanthobacter tagetidis. The sequence continues at coordinate 323,115 of NZ_RCTF01000001.1, forward strand.
CGCATTCGAGGTGGACCTGCCGGACCTTCCGGCGGTCGCCCGCCTGGGCGAGGCCCTCGCCGCCTGGTTCGGGGTGAAGGACACGCTCACGCTCTCCGGCGACCTCGGCGCCGGCAAGACGGAGCTGGCGCGGGCCATCGTGCGCGCATTCGCGGGCGAGCGCTTCCTGGAGGTCCCGAGCCCGACCTTCCCGATCATCCTCAGCTACGACCTGCCGCGCGGCCGCTTGGTGCATGCCGACCTCTACCGCATCTCGTCGGACGAGGAGCTGGACGAGATCGGCTGGGACGAGATCGGCGACGATGCCTTTCTCCTGGTGGAATGGTCCGACCGCGCTGGCGGCCGGCTGGCGCCCGAGCGGCTCGACATCGCCCTCGTGCCGGCGCTCGATCTCGGTCCGGAGGCGCGGCGGGCGCACCTCACCGGACATGGCGCCTTCGGCGAGCGCCTGCACCGGCTCGCCATCGCCGACGAACTGGTGCAGGCGAGCGGCTTCGGCGCGGCCGACTGGCGCTTCCTGCAGGGCGACGCCTCGGCGCGCTCCTACACCCGGCTGGTGCTGCCGGACCGCAGCGCCATCCTCATGAACGCCCCCCAGCGGCCGGACGGCCCGCCGGTGGCGCGCGGCCTGTCCTACAGCCGGCTGGTCCACCTGGCCGAGGACGTGAAGCCGTTCGTCGCCATGGACCGAGCGCTGATCGCCCAGGGCCTTTCCGCGCCCGCCATGGAAGCGGCGGACCTCGATGCCGGGCTGCTGGTGATCGAGGACCTCGGGCGCACAGGCGTTGTGGCCGGCACCCCGCCCGCGCCCATCAAGGAGCGCTACGAGGCCGCCATCGAGCTCCTGGCGGAGCTGCACGGGCGGGTCCTGCCCGACCTGCTGCCTGTGGCGCCGCGCATCGACCATGCGCTCGCGTCCTATGACAAGGACGCCTTCCTCGCCGAGCTGGACCTGATGCTCGACTGGTACCTGCCCGCCCGCGGCATGCCGGCGGACGCGGTGGTGCGCGAGGAATTCCGCCTGCTCTGGCGCAACACGCTGTCACCGGTTCTGGCCGAGCCGAAGACCTGGGTGCTGCGCGACTACCACTCCCCGAACCTGATCTGGATGGACGAGCGCGAGGGCCTGCGCAAGGTGGGCCTGATCGACTTCCAGGACGCGGTGCTCGGTCCGGCCGCCTATGACGTGGTCTCCCTCACGCAGGACGCGCGCGTCGACGTGCCCGAGGCGCTGGAACTGCATCTCGTCAGCCACTACGTGAAGCAGCGCCGCGCCCAGGACCCCAACTTCGACACCCGCGGCTTCGCCCGCTCCTACGCCACCATGGGGGCGCAGCGGGCGAGCAAGATCCTCGGCATCTTCACCCGGCTTGATCGGCGCGACGGGAAGCCCCATTACCTGAAGCACCTGCCGCGCATCCGGCGCTATCTGGCGCGCAGCCTCGGCCACCCGGAGCTCAGGTCGCTGAAGACCTGGTACGAGGCCGTGCTGCCCGCGAAGGACCTCGCCCGGAACGGCGGCGAGGACGGCACGAGCGACAAAGGCAAAGACCCGAGCCAGTGAGGGACCCCATCCCGTGACGCGCATCGAAACCGCCATGGTGCTCGCCGCCGGCCTCGGCACGCGGATGCGCCCGCTCACCGACACCGTGCCGAAGCCGCTGCTGAAGGTCGCCGGGCGCGCCCTGCTCGACCGCGTGCTCGACCGCGTCGCCGAGGCCGGCATCGGCACCGCCATCGTCAACGTGCACCACCATGCGGACCTGATGGAGGCCCACCTCGCGGCCCGCCAGGGACCGCCGCGTATCGTCGTCTCGGACGAGCGCGACGCGCTGCTGGAGACCGGCGGCGGGGTGGTGCGGGCTTTGCCGCGGATCGGCGACAGGCCGTTCCTGTCCATCAATTCCGACACCATCTGGATCGAGGGCCTCAAGCCCAACATCCCGCGCCTCGCCGAGACCTTCGACCCCGCGCGCATGGACGCGCTGCTGCTGGTGGCCGCGAGCGCGCTCTCCATCGGCTATGATGGGCTCGGCGACTTCACCATGGACACTGACGGCCGTCTGACGCGGCGCGGCGAGCGCATGGTCTCGCCCTTCGTCTATGCGGGCGCCGCGGTGCTGGCGCCGAAGCTGTTCGAGGGCCTCGCGGAAGAGCGCTTCTCGCTCAACCGCGTGTTCGACGCCGCCGCCGCGGCCGGCCGCCTGTGCGGGATCCGCCTCGAAGGGATATGGATGCACGTGGGCACGCCCGATGCCATCGCCCTCGCCGAGGAGGCGATCCGGCGCTCCAGCGACTGAGCAAAACGCGCCGATGCCCCGGGTCCTGACCCTTCCCCCCTCCGCCGCCTTCCTGCCCGCCTTGGCGCAGGGGCTTATGGACGGCGCCGTGGTGGAGGGCTTCGCCCCGCGCGGCGATCCGCTGGCGCTCGCCGGCGCCACCGTCTTCCTGCCCACCCGGCGCGCCTGCCGCGCCTTCGCCGACGCGCTGCTGGAGGCCTCCGGCCGCGAGGGGCTGCTGCTGCCGCGCATCGTGCCGCTCGGCGACGTGGACGAGGATGCCCTCGCCTTCTCCGAGGACGCGCCGCTGCTCGCCGCGCCCCATGCCATGAACCCCACGGCGCGGCGCATCGCGCTGGCGGCGCTGGTGGCACGCTGGCGCGCGGCGCTGGCAGCGGGGGCCGGGCAGGCGGCGGTGGCGGCCGGCCCGTCGGCGACCTTCGCGCTCGCCGACGCGCTGGCGCACCTGTTCGACGACCTCACCACCGCCGGCATCGGCCCGGAGCGCCTGAAGGGCCTGGTGCCGCGCGAGCACGACCCCTATTTCGAACTAAGCCTCGACTTCCTGCGCATCGCCCGCGCCGGCCTCACAGCCCATCTCGCCGAGACCGGACAGGTCGAGCCGGCCCAGCGGCGCGACGCGCTGGTGGAGGCCGAGACGGCGCGCCTTCGGGCGCTGGGCGCACAGGCCGGCCCGGTGATCGCCGCCGGCTCCACCGGCTCGCTGCCCGCCACCGCGCGGCTGCTGAAGACCATCTCGCGCCTGCCGCTCGGCGCCGTGGTGCTGCCGGGCCTCGACCAGATGGCTGAGGATGCCGCCTTCGACCGGCTCGCCAAGCCGGACGACGGCGCGCCGGACCATCCGCAATACGGCCTCGCGCGCCTGCTGAGCTTCCTGGAGGTGGCGCGGCGCGACGTGATTGCGCTCGCCCCGCCGGCCCGCCCCGCGCGCGAACGCCTCGCCAGCGAGGCGCTGCGCCAGGCGGAAACCTCCGACGCCTGGGCGAGCCTCGACGCCCGCCTGCCGCCGGAGGCGCGCGCCGACGCCATGGCCGGCGTCAGCGTGGTGGAGGCGCAGGACCCGCGCGAGGAGGCGCTCGCCATCGCCCTCCTGCTGCGCGACGCCCTGGAGCGGCCAGGCGCAAGCGCCGCCCTCGTCACCCCGGACCGCGACCTCGCCCGCAGGGTCGCGGCGGAGCTGGAGCGGTTCGGCGTCAGCGTGGACGATTCCGCCGGCACCCCGCTCTCGGAGACCGGCATGGGCCGGCTCGCCAGGCTCGCCACAGCGGCGGCGGCGACGGACCTGGCGCCGGTGACGCTGTTCGCCCTTCTGTCCCATCCGCGCGCCACGCTCGGGCTCGATCCGGACGCGAAGGCCGAGGCGCTCGCGGCGCTGGAGCTGGCGGTTCTGCGCGGCCCGCGGCCGAGCCCCGGCGCGTCCGGCCTGCTGGCGGCGCTCGACGCCTTCGACCGGACCGCGCTCCATCCGCGCGACCCGCGCCGCCGGGTGAGCGCGCCCCGCCTCGCGGCCGCACAGGATCTCGCGCACCGCCTCGCCGCCGCCCTGGCGCCGCTGCTGGCGCTCGCGGGGCGCACGCCGCGTCCGTTCCCCGATCTGGTCGCCGCCCACCGCGCGGCGGTGGAGGCGCTCGCCGGCCCGCTGGACCGGGATGCCGACGACCCGGCCGAGGCCGCCCTCGCCGCCGCCTTCACCGAGATCGGCGACGGCGCGGCGCACGGGCCGGACCTGACCCTGTCGGACTATGCCGACGCCGTCGTCACCCTCTTCGGCGACGCCATGGTGCGCCCGCTGGCCCGCGGACCGGAACGCCTGCGCATCCTCGGCCCGCTGGAAGCGCGCCTGCTCGCCTTCGACCGCATGATCCTCGGCGGGCTGGTGGAAGGCACCTGGCCGGCTTTGCCGGAGACCGACCCCTGGCTTAGCCGCCCCATGCGCGCCGAACTGGGGCTCGATTTGCCGGAGCGGCGCATCGGCCTTTCGGCGCACGACTTCGCCCAGGGCTTCGCCGCGACGGAGGTGGTGCTCACCTATGCGGCGAAGGTGGGCGGCGCGCAGAGCGTGCCCTCGCGCTTCGTGCAGCGCCTTCGCACGGTCGCCGGCCCGGCGCTGTGGCAGGAGGCCGCCGTACGGGGTGGGTACTGGCGCGCGGCCGCGGCCGGACTGGACGTGGCGCCGGCGGTGCCGCGCCTCGCGCGGCCCGCCCCGGTCCCGCCGCTCGCGCTGAGGCCACGCCGGCTGACCGTGACAGAGATCGAGACGCTGCTGCGCGACCCCTATTCCATCTATGCCCGCCACGTGCTCGGCCTTGCCCCCCTCGATCCGCTGGATGCCGCGCCGGGCGGCGCCGAGCGCGGCAGCGCGCTGCACGCGGCGGTGGGCCAGTTCGCCCGCGACTTTCCCCACGAGCTGCCGCCCGATGCGCTCGAACGCCTCATGGACTACGGCCGCGAGGCGTTCCGCCCGCTGGAGGCGTTCGCCGCCGAGCATGCGCTGTGGTGGGCCCGCTTCGAGCGCGCCGCGGCCTTCCTGGTGGCGCTGGAGCGCGAGCGCCGGCCGGCGCTCGACCGGGTGGTGGCGGAGACCTCCGGCACGCTCACGCTCGATCTGCCCGCCGGACCGTTCGAGCTCGCCGCCCGCGCCGACCGCATCGAGCTGCGCACCGACGGGCGCGCCGACATCCTCGACTTCAAGACCGGCACCGCCCCCACCGCCCGGCAGGCGGCCTCCCTCTCGCCCCAGCTGCCCCTGGAGGCGGCCATGGTGCGCAAGGGCGCCTTCAAGGAAGTGCCGGCCGCCGAGGTGGGCGAACTTTCTTATGTCGAACTGAAGGGCGGCGCGACGGGCGGGGAGGTGAAGCCGATCACCGGCAAGAGAAGCGCCACGGAGCTGTCGGACGACGCCCTTGCCGGCCTGACGAGCCTGCTCGCCGCGTTCGACGATCCGGCGCAGGGCTATCGCTCGCTGGCGGCGCCCCAGTGGCGCGGGCGGTTCGGCGACTTCGACCATCTCGCGCGGGTGCGCGAATGGGCATTGGGCGGGGAGGAGGACGAATGAGCGCGCCGCCGCCCGATCCTGCCCGCGGCCCCCACGCCGAGGCGACCCGGCGCCAGGAACTGGCGTCGCGGCCGGAGCATTCCGCCTGGGTCTCCGCCAATGCCGGTTCGGGCAAGACCCATGTGCTGGCACAGCGCGTGATCCGCCTGCTGCTCGCCGGCACGCCGCCGGGGCGCATCCTGTGCCTCACTTATACCAAGGCCGCCGCCGCCAATATGGCGAACCGGGTGCTGAAGATCCTCGGCGAATGGGTCAGCCTCGACGATCCGGGGCTCGACGCCGCCATCGCCGGCGCCCATGGCGGACCGGCGACACCGGCGCTGCGCGCCCGGGCGCGGCGCCTGTTCGCCGCGGCGCTGGAGACGCCGGGCGGGCTGAAGATCCAGACCATCCACGCCTTCTGCGGCGCGCTGCTGCACCGCTTCCCGTTCGAGGCGCAGGTGGCCGCCGGCTTCCGCGAGCTGGACGACGCCGGGCGCGCCGAGATCATGGGCCGGCTGCGCGCCGACCTCGTGGTGGAGGCCGCAGCCGATCCCGACGGGCCGCTCGGCCGTGCTCTGTTCGGCCTCATGGCGGAGATGTCCGACGCGAGCCTCACGGCGATGCTGGAGGCGGCGGTGGCGCAGCGCGCCGGCATCGCAGCGCTGGGAGCAGACGCGAGCACCCGCCGGGCGGGCCTTGCCGCCGCCCTCGGCCTCCCTCCCGCCATCACCAGCGACGGCGTGCGCGCCGCCATGCTCGCGAGCCCCCATCTTCCGCGCGGCGCATGGCCCGGCGCGGCCGAGGCCATCGCCGCGGCCGGCAGCGCCAACGACAGGAAGCGCGCCGCCACCCTCCTCGCGGCGGCCGAGGCGGAAAGCGACGCCGAGGCGCTCGCGGCCTATCTGGACGTGTTCTTCACCGACAAAAGCGAGCCGCGCGCGGCGCTCCTCACCAAGGCGGCGTCCGCCGCCGAGCCGGGCCTTGCCGCGCAGTTCGCGGACGAGCAGGCGCGCCTTGTCGCACTCCAGGAGGACCTGCGCGGGGCGCTGGCCCTGGAGCGCACGCTTGCCGCCCATACGCTCGGCGCGCGCATCTGCGCCCGCTACCAGGCGGAGAAGGCGGCGCGCGGGCTGCTGGACTTCGACGACCTGATCGAGAAAGCGTCCGGCCTGCTGAACGCCGTGCCGGCCTCCTTCGTCCATTTCAAGCTCGACCAGGGCATCGACCACATCCTCGTGGACGAGGCGCAGGACACCAGCCCCGCCCAGTGGAAGGTGGTGGAGGGACTGACCTCCGACTTCTTCTCCGGCGCCGGTGCGCGCGAGAGCGTCACCCGCACCGTGTTCGTGGTGGGGGACGAGAAGCAGTCCATCTTCTCGTTCCAGGGGGCGGAACCGGCGGCATTCGGCGGCATGCGCGCCACGTTCGAGCAGAAGGCCGGCCGCGAACGCTTCGCCCGGGTGGAACTGCCCCACTCCTTCCGCTCCGCGCCCGGCGTGCTGGCGGCGGTGGACGCGGTGTTCCGGAGCGAGGCCGCCCATCGCGGCCTGACACTGGAGAACATCGCCCCGGCCCACGCGCCGATCCGCGCCGATGCGCCGGCCCTGGTGGAGGTGTGGCCCACCACGACGCCCGAGCCGAAGCCGGAGGTGGACGACTGGCGCCGGCCGCTCGACGCGATCCCGACCGACGATCCGGTGAACGCGCTCGCCAGCCGCATCGCCCGCTTCGTTCAGGCGGCGGTGGCGCAGGGCATCGCGGTGCCCTCGCGCCAGAACCGGCCGCTGAAGGCGGGCGACGTCCTCATTCTGGTGCGCCGGCGCGGCAAGATCTTCGAGGCGGTGATCCGGGCGCTGAAGGAACTGGGCGACCCGCGCGTCGCCGTCGCCGGGGCGGACCGCCTCGTGGTGGCGCAGCACATCGCCGCCATGGACCTGATGGCGCTCGCCGACGCGCTGCTCTCGCCCGAGGACGACCTGGCGCTCGCGGCCGTGCTGAAGAGCCCGCTGTTCGGCTTCACCGACGACGACCTGATGGCGTGGTGCCCCGGCCGCACCGGGCGCCTCGCCGACGCCCTGGCCGTGCACGCCGCCGCCGAGCCCAGGCTCGCGCAGGCGCTGGAGCGGCTGACGCGCTGGCGCGGCGCGGCACTTTGCCAGCGCCCGTTCGACTTCTATGCCGGCGTTCTGGGCCGCGACGGCGGGCGGCGCGCCTTCCTCGCCCGGCTCGGCCCGGAGGCGGCGGACGCCATCTCGGAATTCATGACGCTGGCCCGCACCTACGAGCAGTGGGAGGCGGCGAGCCTGCCCGGCTTCCTCGCCTTCCTGCGGCGCGGCGGCGCCGAGGTGAAGCGCGACATGGAGGGCGGCCGCGACGAGGTACGCGTCATGACTGTCCATGGCGCCAAGGGGTTGGAGGCGCCGCTGGTCATCCTCGCCGACACGGTGGACATGCCGCGCTCGCGGACCGAGGGCGGCTTCCTCAGGCTCGCGGCGGACGCCGGCGCGCCGGTGCCGGTTCTGGCGCCGCGCAAGAGCGAGGACCCGGGCGCCGTTGGGACGGCGCGGGCGCGGGAGACGGCGCGCGAGCAGGAGGAGCACCGCCGCCTGCTCTATGTGGCGCTGACCCGGGCGGAGGACGCTCTGGTGGTGTGCGGGGCGGAGACTCGGCAGCCGGCCAAGGGCAAGGCCCACGCCCGGCCGGAGGGGTGCTGGTACGACCTCGTGCGCGACGCGCTGGCCGATGAAGCCGTTGAATCTCAGGCGCTTGGCTTCGAGGGCACGGTGCTGCGCTGGGGGTCGGGCCTGCGCCTGGCGGGGGCGCCGGGGGCGCCCGCGGAGGCGGCACCGCCCGGGCCGGCCATGACCTTCGGCCGGCCGCCCCCGGAACCGGCGCGCCGACCCCTGCGCCCCTCGCGGACCGCCGTGCCGAAAGGGGCGCAAGCCTCTGGAACGCAAGGCTTATCACCCGCCATGTCGCCGCTGGTGCGGGGCGATCTCGTGCACCGCCTGCTGGCGGCGCTGCCGGCCCTGCCCGACGCCGAGCGGGAGGCGGCGGGCTGGCGTTTCCTGGCCGAGACCAGCCGCCTGGTCCCGGAGAAGACCCCAGAATCTACCCGAATCCCGCAATTGGTCCCGCGGGACATCCTGGACGAGGCGCTGGCGGTCCTGCGCCATGCGCCGCTCGCGGACCTGTTCGGCGCCGGCGGCCGCGCGGAGGTGCCCGTCATCGGCGTTCTGACCGCAGCCGACGGCACCCGCCTTGCCGTCAACGGCCGCATCGACCGGCTCGTCGCGGACCCGGAAAAGCTGCTGCTCGCCGACTTCAAGACCGATCGGAATCCGCCGCAAAGCCTTGCGGAAGTTGATCCGGCTTACATCTCCCAGCTCGCCGCCTATGGCGCCGTGCTCGGCCGCGCGCTGCCCGGCCGCACTCTGTCCGCCCGCCTCGTCTATACCGCCGGGCCGGTGGTGATCGATGTGCCGCAGGCCATGCTCGATGTCGCGCTGTCCCGCCTCTTGAGCCTCACCTCGGCGTGACGTGCCTTGACGGGATGGGGAGCGTCTCCCTACGTTCGGCATCAACATCGGGTATTTCGCCCCTTCGCCGCCTACGAGGTATGCCATGGCCGTGGAAAAGGTTTCCGATCAGAGCTTCGACGAGGACGTGCTGAAGTCGTCCGCGCCGGTGATTGTCGACTTCTGGGCGGAGTGGTGCGGCCCCTGCCGCATGGTGGCCCCGATCCTGGACGAGGTGTCCGGCGAGATGGGCGAGAAGGTCCGCATCGTGAAGCTGAACGTGGACGAGAACCCCAACACCGCGTCCAAGTACGGCATCATGTCGATCCCGACCTTGCTGCTGTTCAAGGACGGCAAGATCGCGTCCCGCCAGGTGGGCGCCGCCCCCAAGGCGAAGCTGGTGCAGTGGATCAACGGCGCCATCTGACGCGAACCGCCGGCGCGCGGCGCCGGCGTAAAGTCTCGCCGATCGGGCGCCCGGCCTTCGCCGCGGCGCCCTTTTGCCGTTGGCCTCAGCCGCCCGGCGCGGGCGCTTCGTCGGGGCGATAGTCGACGCCGACGAGATAGAGGCCGCAGGCCGGCGCCATGGGGCCGCAGCGCCGGCGGTCGGCGGCCTTGAGCGCCGCCTCCAGATCGTCCGGGCTCCACACCCCCTCCCCTACACGCACCAGCGAGCCCACTATGGAGCGCACCTGGTGGTGCAGGAACGAGCGCGCCGAGGTGGTGATGCGGATGGCGTCGCCGTCGCGCGCCACGTCGAGCCGGTCCAGCGTCTTCACCGGCGAGGCGGCCTGGCACTCGGCGGCGCGGAAGGTTGAGAAATCGTGCCTGCCCAGCAGCCGCTGCGCCGCCTCGTGCATGCGCGCGGCATCGAGCCGCTTCGGCACCCGCCAGGCCCGGTCGCGGTCGAGCGCGAGGTCGGGGCGGCGGTTGACCAGCCGGTAGAGATAGTGCCGCTTCACCGCCGAGAAGCGGGCGTCGAAGTCGGCCGCCACCCTCTCCGCCGCGAGCACCGCCACCGGATGGGGGCGAAGCTGCGCCGTCATGGCGTCGCGCACCTGGTCCGGCCGCCAGTCGCGCGACAGGTCGACGTGCGCCACCTGCCCGGTGGCGTGGACGCCGGCATCGGTGCGGCCGGCGCCGGAGACCGTCACCTCTTCGCCGCAGAAGCGCGCGAACGCCTCCGCCAGCACCCCCTGCACGGTGGGCTGGCCGGCCTGGACCTGCCAGCCGCAGAACGGGGTGCCGTCATATTCGATGGTGAGCTTGTAGCGGGGCATGACCGATGGGACGCGGCGGGCGGCGCCGCGTCAAGCGAGCCGGGTTCCCGGCGGAACCTTGTTGCCGGACAGGAAGGCCGCCGCGCCGGCCGGCTGCTTGCCGGCCTTCTGCACTTCGAGCAGGCGCACCGCCCCCGCGCCGCAGGCGATCGTGAGCGCATCGTCCAGCACGGTGCCGGGTTCGCCCGCGCCGTCCGCGAGGGTCGAACGCAGCACCTTCACCCGCGCCTCGTCCGCCCCCAAGGGGAACCAGGCGCCGGGGAAGGGCGAAAGGCCGCGGATGCGGTCGTGCACCTCGCGCGCGGGCCGCGTCCAGTCGATGCGGGTCTCCGCCTTCTCGATCTTGGCGGCATAGGCGACACCCTCCGCCTTCTGCGGCGTGAAGGCGAGCGCGCCGCGCTCCAGCGCCGCCAAAGCGCGGGCCATCAGATCGGCGCCCACCAGCATCATGCGGTCGTGCAGGTCGCCGGCGGTCATGTCCGGACCGATGGGGATGCGCTCCACGAGGCCCACCGGCCCGGTGTCGAGGCCCGCCTCCATGCGCATCACCGCGACGCCGGTTTCCCTGTCCCCCGCCATGATGGCGCGCTGGATCGGCGCGGCGCCGCGCCAGCGCGGCAGCAGCGAGCCGTGCAGGTTGAGGCAGCCCAGTTCGGGCACGTCGAGGATCGCCTGCGGCAGGATCATGCCGTAGGCCACCACCACGGCCACCTCGGGCGCGAGGTCTTGGAACGCCGCCAGTTCCTCCTCGCTCCTCAGGCTGCGGGGCGTGCGCACGGGAATGCCGAACCCCTCGGCGATGCGATGGACCGGCGAGGGCGTGAGATCGAGCCCGCGCCGGCCGGCGGGTGCCGGCGCGCGGGTATAGACCGCCGCCACGTCGTGGCCGCGCGCGACGATCTCGGTGAGGGTGGGCACGGCGAAATCCGGCGTGCCCATGAAGACGATGCGCATCTTGGGTCTCGTTCGCTGCGGCCACGGGCGGCGCGCCGTGTCAGCCTTCGGCGTCGCGCTTCGCCTGCTTGGCGAACTTCTTGATGACGCGGTCGCGCTTGAGCTTGGACAGGTGGTCGATGAACAGCACGCCGTTCAGGTGGTCGATCTCGTGCTGCACGCAGGTGGCGAACAGGCCGTCCGCCTCCATCTCGCGCAGCTTGCCTTCGAGGTCCATGAAGCGGATCGCCACGCGCGCCGGGCGCTCCACCTCCTCGTAATATTCGGGAATGGAGAGGCAGCCCTCGCTGTACACCGACAGCTCGTCCGAAGCGGCGACGATCTCGGGGTTGATGAGGGCGAGGGGCTTCTTGTCCTCGCCGTCGCGCGCGGTGTCGATGGTGACGATGCGCCGCTCCACGCCCACCTGGATCGCCGCGAGGCCGATGCCGGGCGCGTCGTACATGGTTTCGAACATGTCCTCCACCAGCTTGCGCACCTCGCCGTCGATCTTCGCGACCGGCTTGGAGATGGCGCGCAGCTTGGGCTCGGGGAGGATGAGGATGGGCCGGATGGACATAAGCGGCAGATAAGCGATGACGTGCGGATGGTCAATGTGTTCGCACTTTGTTCACGCCTTGTGATGCAGTAGAAGAAGATCATGTTCGACGTGCTCTTCGTCCTTGCCGGCCGTGCTGTGACCCCCGCCGAGGCGCTTGCCGCTGGGGCGGCGGCCGTGGCGGTGCTGCTGCTGGTAATCCTCGCCGCCATGTGGCGGCTGTCGCGCGCGCGGGCCGTCGCCCATGCGCAGGACACGGTGCGCGCGCTTGAGCTGGAGCGGCGCCTGCGCGAATTGGCGCGCATCCAGGCGGAGACGGCGGGGCGCGTCCAGTCCATGGGCGAGACGCTGGCCCACCGCCAGGGAGAACTCGCCCGCGCGGTGGCGGAGCGGCTCGACGCCACATCGCACCGGCTCGGCGAGAGCATGTCGTCCTCGGCCCGCGCGACGCACGAGAGCCTCGCCCGGCTGGCCGAGCGCCTCGCCATGGTGGAGCAGGCGGAGCGGAGCCTTTCCGACCTCTCCTCGCAGGTGCTCTCCTTGCGCCAGACCCTCGCCAACAAGCAGGCGCGCGGCGCCTTCGGCCAGGCGCGCATGGAGGCGATCGTCGCCGACGGCCTGCCCAAGGACAGCTTCGCCTTCCAGCACACGCTGGCAAGCGGGCGGCGGCCGGACTGCGCCATCTTCCTGCCCGGCGACCCGCGCCCGCTCCTGATCGACGCCAAGTTCCCGCTGGAGGGCGTGACGGCGTTCCGCGAGGCGACGACCATGGAGGCGCGCAAGGCCGCCGGCCAGCGCCTGCGCTCCGACCTGATGAAGCATGTCGGCGACGTGGCCGAGCGCTATCTCGTGCCGGGGGAGACGCAGGACATCGCCCTCATCTTCGTGCCCTCCGAATCGGTCTATGGCGAGATCCACGAGCATTTCGACGCCGTGGTGCAGGACGCGTTCCGGCGCCGCGTGGTGCTGGTCTCGCCCTCGCTGCTGATGCTGGCGGTGCAGATGGTGCAGGCCATCGCCAAGGATGCGCGCATGCGCGAGCAGGCGGACCGCATCCGCGCCGAGGTGGGGGCGCTGGTGGCCGACGTGGCGCGCCTGCGCGAGCGGGTCGGCGACCTCGGCAAGCATTTCGCTCTTGCCGGCGATGACGTCGCCAAGGTGCTGGTCTCCGCCGACAAGATCGCCCGGCGCGGCACGCGGCTGGAGCAGTTGGAGTTCGAGGCGCCGGCCCCGCCCGCCCCGGCGCTGCCGGTGGCGGCGAACGACGAGCGGCCGGCAGCGGAATGAGGCCGGCGCCGGCTCGCCTAGAGCGGCACGCCGAAGAAGTCCTCGTCCGCCCCGCCCCAGGCCTCGTGCAGCGCGAGGGCGCTGCGCCAGCGGGCGAGTTCCTCTTCGCTCGCCTGGCGGTGGGTGATGGCGCCGTCCGCCTGCTCGCCCAGGAGATAGGGCCGCGCATTGCGCAGGAAGCGGTTCAGCGCCCTGGTGTCGTTGGGACGCACCACGCAGCGGGGCGTCTCGTCCACGAGGATGGTGGTGGGCAGCATGGTCCCTTCTCCTTCGCCGATGGCACGGGACCGGAGCCGCGGCCCCGCGCGCTCAGAAGCCGTCCGCCTTGCGTCCCCAGGGGTGCGCCCCCGGCACGAGCCCGGCCTTGATGCCGGCCTTCTCGATGTCGGCGAGGCTCCGGTAGAAGGTCGCCTCGTGCACCAGCGTGCCGGTCTTCGTGGTGATCGCCACGTAGCGCGCCGGCAGGTCGGCCTCGCACAGATAGCCGCCGCCGGGATCGTCGACGCTGCGCACGTTGCCGTCCCAATCCACGAAATACCCGCTCGACATCAGGCGCCTCCCCTGCGGCCGGCCGTCCGGCCGGCCCTCCGGGCCGGCGCAGCAAGGAGCTTGCCAAGCGCCCGGACCCCCGCGGCGCGGCCGTGCGCCCGGCGCGGGCGTCGCGAATGCCACAGGGCGCGGAGCCGCGCGTCGATTTCCGCACATGGCGTCATGGCGCGCCGTCCTCCTGCGCGTCGCCCTCAGTCCATGGGCGGGCCCATGTCATCCTTCTTATCGGCGTCCTTCTTCTTTCCCTTCTTGTCGGTCTTCGCGAGCGCGTAGGCGCCGGCATTCTTCATCGACGCCGGCGGCGCGCCCTGAACATATTGCGCGATCCAATTGAGGGTGCGCGCCTGCGCCTTGCCGGCGCTGTCGGCGTCGTAACCGGCCGCGCCCTCGGCCGCGAAGCCGTGGGCGGCGCCGGGATAGGTGAAGGCGCTCACGTCCGGCCGCACGAAGCGGAACTGCGTCACCTCCTCGACCGGAATGAGCTGGTCCGCCTCGCCGAAATGCATCAGCGTCGGCACCTTGCACTTGCCGCGCTGGGTGCCGGAGACGCCCTCGCCGTAATAGCCGATGGCGCAGGCGATGCCCTGCACCTCGTTGGCGGCGAGGAAGGCGAGATAGCCGCCGCGGTCATAGCCCACCACCGCCACCTTGCCCACGTCCTTCACCGCGTCCACCGTCGCCTGGACGGCTGCGAGCGACCAGGCGGTGTCGGCGTCCGGCGCGAGCGCCGGCGCGACCGCCACATAGCCTTCGGCGGCGAAGCCGTCGGCGATCCGGCGCACGCCGTCGCCGGACGCCAGCGCCTCCGGCAGGATGACGACGGCGCCCTTCGGCGCCTCCGGCGGGTCCGCCCGATAGGCGGCAAAGGTCTGGGCGTCGCTCGCAGTCAGTTCGATCATGGCAGCCCTCATGGGTTGGCGTTCACCCGGCACCGTCGCGCGCCGCAGCGGTGAACACCCCTCCCCTGCATTTAGAGGGCCAGTTTCCGAACAATCGGGACAAATATTCTGCAGGAAATTCCGGAAAATACTTGGCGCGTTAAAGCAGACCCAGTTCGAGCTGCACCTCTTCCGACATGCGGGAGCGGTCCCAGGGCGGGTCGAACACGAGGTTGACCTTCACCTCGGCGACGTCCGGCAGCGTGCGCACCGCCTCCTCCACCCATCGCAGCATCTCCCCGGCCACCGGGCAGCCCGGGGCGGTGAGCGTCATGTCGATCTCCACCGCGGCGGCGGTGCGCCAGTCGATGCGGTAGATCAGGCCGAGGTCGTAGATGTTCACCGGGATTTCCGGGTCGTGCACCGTGCGCAGCGCGGCGATCACGCGCTCCGTCCTCTCCGCCGTGTCGGGGGGCAGGGTGGCAATGTCGAGGTCCGTCATGTCGTGCCGCCTTTCCTGGCGCCGGACGGCGCCTGCGAGGGCCGGTCTCATCGCACCGGAGCCGCCGCGGCGATGCCTGCCGTGCGTGGCAGGGCAAAGGCTTGCGACGCCTCCGGTCTCATGAGGGGGAGCCGTGCAAGCGCGATGCCACGCACGGCCGCGGGACGGGATGACGCAGGATCGCGGGCGTTTCGGCTCTGTCAGCGCAGCCCCGCGGCCAGTTCCGCCACCACCGGCCACCCCACCGCGCCCGTGGGATCGAGCACCCGCAGCGCGTCGAGCATCGCGGCCGCCGCCTCCGGCTCCTCCCGGCGCAGGTGGATGAAGGCCAGTGCCTTCAGGGTGTAGAGCGCGAACCGCGCGGCCCCGTCGGCGGCGAGCGGCTGCGGCGACCAGGCGCGCCAGTCGGCGGGCCAGCCGGCCTGCCGCGCCGCCTCTTGAAGCCCGCTCCGGGCGGCGCCGAGCGCCGCGTCCAGATTGCCCTGGTAGGTGTGGATTTTGTAGAGGCAGAAATAGACCGGCAGGGCCTCCGGCGCCGCCGCCAGCGCCTTCCGGAACAGCGCCTCCGCCGCCGCACGGTCCCGCCGGTAGGCGACGACGCCCTGCTGGAGCAGGTCGTCGATCTCCCGCGGCAGGTCGCCGAAATTGGTCGTGTCCGGCGAAAGGCGCAGCTCGATCGGATGCGGTGCGCTCATCGCACGAGGTGCATCTGCGGGGCGGAGGTCGCCCGCTCGGCCTTGTGCCGGGCGAGCGCGCGCGTGACGCCCTTGGCGATGGCGCCGGCGCGCGTATCGATGCCGGTCCAGCTCGCGCTGCGCCCGCGCGGATCGACCTCCAGCAGCTTCATGCCCTTCGGCACCTCCGTGCCGTCGCGGGCCACGCCGCGCACGAAGCCGTCGAACGGCGCACGCACCGGCGTGCCGGCCAGATAGCCGACGATGAAATCCTTGTAGACGCGGGTGCCGATCTCGATCGCGGTGTGCCAGCGTCCCGCCGCCTCGGCCCGCGCGAAGCGCGCCGCAAGCTGGCCGCCGAGGCTGGAGGGCACCCCGTCCGGCGGCGCGGTGGTGCCATCGGTGATGACGCGGCCGGCGAGGCCGGGGCGGGTCTCCACCGCCACGTCGCAATTGAAGCCGCTGGAGAAGCCCGGCCCCACCCCCACCGTGAACTGGCCGAGACGCCTGAGGTCCGGCGTCACCTGGTATTTGTGCATGCGGGCGTCGACCAGGATGTCGATCGCGCCGATGACGATGAGGTCGAGCAGGCCGAGATCGGTCACCATCACGCCGGCCCCGGTGGTGAGGCGCTCGCGGATCTCCATGCTGCTCCCGGCGCGCGCCGCCACCACCCCGGCGAGCGCCGCCGCATCGTCGTAGAGCGCGTCGTGGAACGCCATGCGGCGGCGGATCACCGGCGGCACGGGATCGTGCGAGAGGACGACGCCGTAGCCGGCCCAGAACAGGTGGACCGCCACGGCGGACGCGATCTCGTTGGTGCCGAGGATGACGGCGAAGGGGGGAAGGGCCCCGCGCCGGCTCCCCTGTCTCATGTCGCTCATGTGCGGTCCTCAACTGGGCTGATGCCGAGAAGCAAGAGCCAGGCCGTTTCCGGGCACCACCCGGCCGGACCGCGCCGAACCGCTATTTCCCACAGGGGCGAACGGCATGCGGGCGGCGTCGCATCCCGGACAGCGCGCCGCGCCGCCCTGTCGCATGTCCGACACGCTGTTCCGGGCAAGGCCGGCCGGCGCGCCGCCGCCCCGCGCCATCGGCGCCGCGGCGGTTGCGGCGGGCCGGTTGGTTTCCCGCTTGCATGAAGCAGCGCAATTTCGAGGGAGACACAGCGATGGCCATGGCGGCAGCCGACATCGAACAGCTCGTGAAGGCGGCGTTTCCGGATGCCGAGGTGGTGATCGTGGACCTCGCCGGCGACGGCGACCACTACGCCGCGCGCATCACGTCGGAGGCCTTCAAGGGCAAGAGCCGGGTGCAGCAGCACCAGATGGTCTACGCGGCGCTGAAGGGGAACATGGGCGGCGTGCTCCACGCCCTCGCTCTGGAGACCATCGCCCCCGCCTGACCCGCGCCGGGCCGGGCTTTCATCCGCAACAGGATTTTCTCAGGAGACATGCCATGGGCAGCACCAGTGACCGCATCAAGTCCATCATCGACGGCGCCGACGTGGTGCTGTTCATGAAGGGCGCTCCCGCCGCCCCGCAGTGCGGCTTCTCCGGCGCCGTGGTCCAGGTGCTGGCGCAGGTGGGCGTGCCGTTCGCGAGCTTCGACGTGCTCTCGGACCCCTATGTGCGCGAGGGCATCAAGGAATTCTCGAACTGGCCGACCATCCCGCAGCTCTATGTGAAGGGCGAGTTCGTGGGCGGCTGCGACATCGTGCGCGAGATGTTCAAGGCCGGCGAGTTGCAGGCCCTGCTGGCCGAGAAGGGCATCCTCGCCCCGGCACAGTGAGCGCAGTTCAGGCCCCCGGCCGGTGGCCCGCGTCGTGCGGATTGCCGGCCGTGTTGCGCATCCAGTCGGCGAGCTTGGCGAGGGTGGCGTAGATCGCCTCGCGCGCCGCGGCGTCCGCCACGGTCTCGTCCAGCGCGCCGCGCATGCACAGGAGCCACGCGTCGCGCTCCGCGTCGCCGATGGGAAAGCCCAGGTGCCGCTGGCGCAGGCGCGGATGGCCCTTTTCCGGCGTGTAGAGCGCCGGCCCGCCGGTCCATTCGGTGAGATAGCGCTTCAGCACCTGCCGGATGGGGGCGAGGTCGTCGGGATGCATGGCGCGGATGCCCTCCGCCTCCGGCAGGCGGTCCATTCGGTCGTAGAAGGCCTCGACCAGGCGATCAATGACCGCCACGCCGCCGAGGCGCTCGAACATGGTGATCTCCTGAACCGCCTCGCTCATATCCGTCCTTCCCGGCGCGGAGCGCGCCGCTATTCTTCCATGTTCGGCAGGAGGATAACCTCCGCCGGCGCGCCCGGCCCCTGGCCGGGAACGAAGTCGAGCGCGCTCACCAGAGAGAGCCCGCCGTCGCTCTCCATCAGCACCACCGCCTCGGGCGGCAGGCTGGCGAGCGCCTCCAGGAGCTGGGCGACCGTCATTGCCGCCCCCTCAGCCGCCGCCGACGAGGCGGCCGGCCTCGTCGTAGAGAAGCTCGGAAGGCTCCTCGTCCAGCATCGCCACCACCGCCCGGGCCAACGCGCCGCTGGCGTGATAGCCGTAGCTGTGGGTCAGCTCCACCTCGCCATAGACCACCTTCTCGAACCCGGTCAGCCGGCCGGCCGCGTCGTAATAGGCGCGGATATAGGTGTTGCGATGGCCGAGCCCTTCCTCGGGAAGCGGGCTCACCAGGTTGAAGGGCAGCTTCACGCCCGAATAGGACAGGAAATAGCGGCAGGCGACGCGCGCGCCATCCCCCGACGGGGTCGAGGATGCGGCGCTCGAAGAAAGGGACATTGCAGCCATTCGCCTCAGCCCGGATGGATCATGATGTCCATGGTCTCGTCGTCGCCGTCATAGCCGCTCGCGCCGTCATCCTCGACGAGAGCGATGCCGCACAGGCACACGTCCGATCCCATGAGCGCCAGCGGGATGGGCTCAAGGCTCGCGCCCTGGCACGGGCCTTCCAGGCACAGGCCGCTCGCGATCTCGAACTTCGCCCCGTGGCGGCCGCAGCGCAGATGCGCCTTGTCGGGCGTGAAAAAGCTGCCGTCGCCGATATTGAGCCAGACCTTCCCGTGCGGGCAGGCATTGAGGTAGCCCACGAATTCGCGCGGGCGCACCCGCACCACGACGATGCCGTAGGGCCGCGCCTCGCCCTCGTCCGTCCGCCGCGACAGGCTGAAGGCCTTCGCGCCGCCGGGCGGGATGCTCTCGGCCTCGCAGATGGCATAGACCTCGATGCCCGGTTGCGTCATGGCCGGCGCCTTCAGGCGGCGGCGCCGGCGGCGGCCGCCTTCAGCGCATCGAACTCGGCGCGGGGAATGCGGAACACCCCGCGCCCGCCGGACAGCGGCTGGAAATAGGACGGGTCCGAATTCTCGCGCAGGTAGAAGAACCATTCCTGCGGCGTCAGGCCCGACGGGCGCTCGCCGATCTCCACCACCGTGGCGTCGGGCGCGAAGCGGGCGTGGACGAGAATCTTGGCTTCCGTGGTCTGGGCGTCCATGGGATCACTCCGTCTCGTGGGTGGGCGGGCGAGGCGCGGCGCGCCTCCCCGCGATTGAGGGCGTCAGAAGCCCGAGAACTCGCCGAGCAGTTCCACCTTGACGTTCTCGGTGCCCAGCACCTGCGCGAAGCAGGCGATGCGGGACTTCGAGCCGACGCCGACGATGGTGTCGAGCTTCTCGTTCTCCTCGCGCGTGGTCTTGGAGATGCCCTTGCGGCCCTCCAGCACGAAGATGTGCGCCGCGTCGCCGCAATTCTCCGGGCTCTGCTCGGGCAAGGTCGGCACGACCTCGCGGATGGCGCTCCAGAGATTGGTGCCCTCGGGCACCTCGATGCTCTTGCTGGCGGGAAGAACCGTGACAGTAATCGTGGACATTGCCCTGCTCCGTTGGTGTCGATCTTGTCGTGACCTTCGGCTTGACGTGCCGTCTT
This sequence comes from Xanthobacter tagetidis, assembly GCF_003667445.1. Taxonomy (GTDB): domain Bacteria; phylum Pseudomonadota; class Alphaproteobacteria; order Rhizobiales; family Xanthobacteraceae; genus Xanthobacter; species Xanthobacter tagetidis. Next base: position 342,557 of record NZ_RCTF01000001.1, read on the forward strand.
GGTCGGCTCTCTGCGGCCTCAGTAGATGGCGGCGCCTGCCCCCACGTTCACCGAGGCGTCCTTCATCGTCGCGACGATGAACTCGATCTCGTCCTCGGCGAGGTGCCCATGGAACGGCAGCGCCACCGCCCGGTCGGCCACCTTCTCGGTGACCAGGAGGTCGCCCTTGCGATATCCGAGGTCGAAATAGTGCCGCTGGAGATGCAGCGGGTTGGCGTAGGCGGCGGCCTCGACGCGCTCGACGCCGAGATCCTCGACAATGGCGTCGCGGCTCGATTTCGAGAAGCGCGTGCCGAGATGGACCAGGTAGAGGAACCAGTGCACCTCGGTGACGTCCGGCCCCACATAGGGGTCCTTGATGCCTTCGAAGGACTGCACATACTGGTAGTAGAGCTGCTCGGTGAGGCGGCGCCGCTCCAGGATCTCGTCGATCCGCTTGAGCTGGGCGAGGCCGAGCGCGGCGGTGAGGTCGCTGATCGGCGCCTGGAACGGCGCGTTCATGGAGACCACGACGGAGGAGCGCTCCTCCAGCCGGTGGGAGCGCAGGCGCCGCAGCGCCATGGCGATGTCCACGTCGTCGGTCACCAGCATGCCGCCCTCGCCGCACACCAGCGGGCCGGGCTGCGAGAAGTCGAACACCGCGACATCGCCGAACGTGCCCACCAGCCGGTCCTTGTAGCGCGAGCCGATGGCCTCGGTGGAATCCTCGATCAGGATCAGCCCGCGTTCGTCCGCGAGCGCGCGCAGCGGGTCCCAGGCGGCCGGGTGGCCGTTGGTGTTGGCGGCGACGATGGCCTTGGTGTTTTCGGTAATCTTCAGCGCCGCCTTCTCCGGCACCAGCGTTCCGGCCCAATAGTCGATGTCGGCGAACACCGGCCGCGCGCCGCAGAGCGTCACGGCGTGGGCGGTCTCGCGGAAGGAATAGGCCGAGCACACCACCTCGTCGCCCGCACCGATGCCGTAGGCCTTCAGCGCCAGAAGCAAACCGAGCGTGCCGGAGGGCACGGCGACGGCATAAGCGCGTCCGACATAGGCCGCGAAGGCGGCCTCGAACGCCTCCATCACCGGCCCGCCGGACAGACGCGGCGAGCGGATCACCGCGTCGATGGCAGCAAGCTCCGCCGTCGTCACGTCCGGGTCGGACAGGGGAATGAAGCGGCCCTCGGGCAGGCTGGGTGCGGCGTCGAGGTCGTCGTCCATCACCGCGGGCTCGCTCATGGCGCATCGCTCCGTCTGGCGAGCACGAGGCCGGTGGCCCGCGCGGGATCGTCGGTGAGCTGGACGCAGTGGTCGCGGGCGTCCATCAGGTGGAGGTCGTAGGCGCCCACCGTGCGGAACGGCGCCTCCACCACGTCGGAGGCGTCGCAGCGGGTGAAGGCGACGCCGGGAAAGCGCGCGCGCAGGGCCGGAAAGACCTGCCCGTCCGCCGGCGGCGCCGCCAGCATGCCGGCGATCACGCCGAGGTCGTCCTCGTTCAGCGCCATGGTCCCACTCCCTCAAGGCGCCCGCGCGGGCGGGCTCACTGCCAGAACTTGCGGTGCTCGTCGAAGGTCAGCACATCGAGCACGGCGGACAGCCGGGCATGGCGGCAGTCCCACGCCCACAGCCCCTTGCCGTGGTCCTTGCGGAACAGGTCCCACTGTCCCTGCTCCTCGTCGAACAGCAGCAGCGCGATGTCGACGATGCCGCCGTCCGGGTCGATGTTGCGCGAGCAGCAGGCGCTCTCGATCCGGTAGCCGCCGGGCACCGGCTGTACCGCCGGCTCGACATAGCGGTAGCGGCGCCGCGTCTTCAGCGCCCGCTCCACCCGGCGCTTGTCGAGATCGTTCGGCTGGGCCTTGCCGCCCATGGACATGCCGAGCATTGTCGCGGCCATGGCGCGCCCCCATCACACCGGCTCGATCTCTTCTTCGAGGCAGCCCACCACGAGCCGCTCGGTGAACTCGACCAGGTAGATCGGCGTGTTGCTGTCGGTGTGCATGCCCACCTGGACGATCTCGCCGGTGGTGCCCTCGGCCGCCAGCAGCGCGTCCTCCGGCACGTCCGGATAGCCGCCGTCGTTGCGCAGCTCGATCAGGGTCTTCACCCTCTGGCCCCACTGGAATTTCGGGGAGCGCGGCTCGAACATCATCGCGCCATCCCCCCGACGGCCGGCAGCGGCAGGTCGATGTCCTCGTCGCGGTTGACGACCGGGTCGAGTTCCTTCTTCTTCATGCCGACGCGGTTGCCGCTCTCCATGAATTCGACGCCGTAGATGTAGAACTGCTGGAGAAACGTGCCGATGGAGACCACGTAGCCTTCCTCGCCCTTCTTCGCGAGGATCTCGCCGATCTCCTTGCCGGCATAGGTGCCGTCATTGCGGATGGTGCGCTTGGCCTTCACCTTCTCGCCGAAGGAGAAATACGGCGGCTCGGTGATCTCCACCACGTCGCTGTCGCGGACGATGTTGCTCATCTCGGCATCTCCCTCATGAACTCTCCGGGCTCGGGCCGAAGCGCGCCGCGGGCGCGGGCCATCTCGCGCACCATCATGTCGGTGTCCTCCAGAAGGTCGCCGAGCAGCGTCGGGGAAAGCCGGCTCGCCACCTCGTGGCGCACGCGCCAGTCGGGGTCGGCCTTCAGCCGCGCCAGCAGGTCCGGCGCGAGGCGCCGCGCCGCCTCCAGGCGCACGCTGGCGGACGGGTCGTCCGCCATGCGCAGCAGCCATTCGGCGGGCAGGCGCTGCGCCACCACGCGGCGCACCTCCACCTCCGGATCGTCCATCAGCCGGGAGAGCAGCGGCGGCGCCACCCGCCGCGCGACGACCATGCGCACGTAGTAGTCGGGGTCCGCCAGCATGGGCACCAGCTCGGCATCGTCCAGCAGCGAGGCGATGCGGATGCGCACTTCGCGGTGCGGGTCCTGGCGCAGGCGCAGGATCAGCCGCCTGGGCAGCCGGCGGGCCGCGTTCCATCGCACCGTCTCCTCGGGATCGTCGAGCAGCGGCGGCAGGAGGAACACGTCCGCATGCTTCGCCGCGATGGCGCGCACCTCGAAATGGTCGTGATGAACGTAGGTATTCGCGAGCGCGGGATTCCAGGTGAAGAAGCGGTCGATGCGCCGGGCGTAGCGGTCGTTGACGCAGGCATGCTTCAGCTTGCAGCGGCCCTCCGCGCGCATGGCGTCGTGGATGCAGGCACCGCAGTCGATGTGCGCGCCGCGCCAGTCGATGGCCTCGTCGATCGCGTCAGTCATCGCCGGCCTCCGCGCGGTCGAGGACGTCGATGAGCAGGCGAGCGCCGATCCTGTCGGCGGGGTCGAGCTGAAGCAGCTTCTCGGCCGCCGCGCGGCCCTCAGCGAGGTTGCCGAGGCGCATGTTGAGATAGGCGTAGCCCTTCAGCGTGAAGAGGAAGAAGCGCGGCATCAGCGCCTCGTAGCGGCCGAACAGCGCGTCCTCGGGCGCCACGTCGCGCCAGTCGGCGGGCAGGTTGGTCTCGCGCTGCGCCTTGGAGAGGCAGATGCGCGCCACCTCCAGGCACTCGGCGAGCCGGCCCTTGTAGAAATAGAAGCGGTAGAGGCCGATCAGCACCGCCGCGTGGCCGGGCGCGATGGCCTCCGCCTGGCGCAGATGCGCCTCGGCGACCTCGCCCAGATGGTAGGACAGGCCGGCCTGCCAGAGGTGCCAGTTGGCCTCCTCCGGCAGGCCGCCGCCCAGCAGCGCGTGCGCAAGCAGAGCGTCTTCCGCGAAGGCGGAAGGCTCGGCCGTCATGGCGCGCGCGGCGTTCATGCCCGCCCCGCCGCTCACAGACCCGCCGGCAGCGCCTGGCCGTGGGAGGCGCAGGTCGTTGCCTTGGGATCGTGGAAGACGAGGCCGGTCTTGGCGGCGGTGTCGGTGAAGTCCACCGTGACGCCGTCGAGCAGGATGCGGCTCTCTGCCGGCAGGAACAGCCTGACCGCGCCCTTCTGCACCACGGCATCGCCCGGCATGGGCTCGCGCAGCACGCAGATGTCGGCATTGAGGCCCGAGCAGCCGCCCGGCGAGACCGCGAGGCGGAAGCCCGCCCCCGGCCCGCCGTCGGACATCACCATGAGCCGCATGAACTTCTCGGCCTTGGGGGTGATGGTGAAGTTCATCGTCTTTTCTCCTCAGGCCGGGACCTGGTAGCGCGGAAACGCGGGGTCGATGACGCAGGTATTGTCCACCGGGCAGACGGCGGCGCACTGCGGCTCGTCGAAGTGGCCGAGGCACTCGGTGCACTTCTTCGGGTCGATGACGAACGTGCCGTTCTTCTCGGAGATGGCGACGTTCGGGCACTCCGGCTCGCAGGCCGAGCAGGAGGTGCACTGGGAGGCGATGATCTTGAGGGTCATGGCAGGTCCTCGCCTCACGCCGCGCTGATGAGAGCGCCCTGGCGGATCGCCGCATCGCCGCGCGCGACGTGCTCGATCTCGCCGCTCTTCACCTTGTCCAGGTAGTCCTTGAACCAGGTGATGGCGCTCTTCTCGATGAACTCGTGGGCATACTGGTCCACGGGGTCGATGCCGGCCTTGGCGAGGTCCGCCTTCGGGCAGCCGCCGACCTTGGCGACGAACACCGCGTGGCAGTCGTTGATGGCGCGGATCACGGTCTCAAGGCTGTCCTCGTCGCCGAAGCCACCCTGGCAGTAGAGGTCGACGCGGCGATGGCCGACGAACTTCGCGCCGGCGGTGGAGAGCTCGTAGACCTGGAACTCCTTGGCGTGGCCGAAATGCTCGTTGATGAGGCCCGAGCCCTTGGTGGCGACGGCAACCAGCAGCTTGATGTCGCTCTGCGCGCCGGCGAGCGTCTCCAGCTCCTCCTGCTTGGCCGCCACCTTGGCGACACGCTCCTCCTCCACCATGGCCTGGTAGGCCTTGCGGCCCTCCATGTCGTAGTTCACGTCCATGGCCATGATCTTGTCGGTGGTGAACTCGGCCGAGCGGTCCTCGCCCAGCAGCCCCACCGCGTCGGCGCGGCACTGGCGGCAGTGGCGCATCATGTTCATCTCGCCCTCGCAGCTGTCCTGCAGGGCCTTCAATTCCTGGGCGGAGGGGCCGCGCTGGCCGTTGAGGCCGAACACGGTGCCGTGCTCGGGCGCGGAGATCAGCGGCATGATGTTGTGCAGGAAGGCGCCGCGCGACTTCACGGCCTTGTTCACCTCGACCAGGTGCTGGTCGTTGATGCCGGGGATCATCACCGAGTTGATCTTGCACAGGATGCCGCGTTCGGTGAGCATCTCCAGGCCCTGGAGCTGGCGATCGGTGAGGATCTTCGCCGCCTCGTAGCCGGTGTAGCGCTTGTGCTTCCAGAAGATCCACGGATAGATCTTCGCGCCCACCTCGGGGTCCACCATGTTGATGGTAATGGTGACGTGGTCGACATTGTAGCGGGCGATGGTGTCCACATGGTCGGGCAGCGTCAGGCCGTTGGTGGACAGACAGAGCTTGATGTCGGGCGCGGTCTTCGAGATCAGCTCGAAGGTCTTGAAGGTCTTCTCGGGGTTCGCCAGCGGGTCGCCGGGGCCGGCGATGCCGAGCACGGTCATCTGCGGGATGGTGGAGGCCACCGCCAGCACCTTCTTCGCCGCCTGCTCGGGCGTCAGCTTCTCGGAGACGACGCCCGGCCGGCTCTCATTGGCGCAGTCATACTTGCGATTGCAGTAGTTGCACTGGATGTTGCAGGCCGGCGCCACGGCCACATGCATCCGGGCATAGTGGTGGTGGGCTTCCTCGGAATAACAGGGATGGTTCTTCACCTTCTCCCAGATCTCGGTGGGCAGGTCGTTCTGCCCCGCGCCCGAGCCGCAGCTCGCCTTGCCCGAGCTGCCGGACGTGCCGCAGCCCTTGTGCTCGGCCATCTTCTGCATCAGGTCGTCCATGTCGATGTTGGTTTCGACATTGGTCCCGACGGCGTCCCCCACATGCTCAGTCGTCGCGTCCATGGTGGTGCTCCTCGTCTTGAGCAGGATCCAGTCATCCTGAGGAGACGTGAGCAACCGGCGTGCCAGCCGCTGCGGCGGAAATTAATTCATTTATTTCATATACATATTTGACATTCCGCGCTGTCGCGTTGCGCACACGGGACAATCCGGCGCGCCGCCGACATGTTGGAAAGGTTACATGTTCGCGGCCTCGGAACAGTCTTTCGGCGGCGCTCTTGATCTCGGTCAATGCGGAGCCTTGAATCCGAACGCCGGCAGGCCTCCATGGGAGGCATGCCGGCGTTGGGAAATGCGCGCTGGGACGCCGGGCGGTCAGGCCGCGGTCAGGATCTGCGTCGCCCGGTCGAGCGGCACCGCCAGGGGGATGATGCCGTGGCCGAACAGGAAGCGCAGCTCGTTCTTCGTCAGCGCGTCCGGGTCCACCACCGCATAGTTCGGGCCGCCGGAGCGCTTGATGATCTGCCGCGCATAGTTGCGCAGGAGCTGGTCGTGGAACCGGCAGCCCAGGAACAGGAAGCCCCGCTCGGTGCGGCGATCCTTCACGATGTCCGGGATCGGCGTCTGGATGTCGATCTCGGTGAGGACCTCCACATAGTCCGCATCCGAGATCAGGAAGTTCTTCGCCGGCACCGCTCCGCCATGGGGCTTGTAGAGCAACGTCGTCCAGCCGGGCGCGGCGGCCTTGCCGGTCTCGGCGCCGGCGGCGTCGTAGAAGCGGTACCAGCGGTCCTCGCCGATGCCGGCACGGGTGATGCCCTGCACCTCGCCCCAGTCGGCGCGATCAGCGAGCGCCGCGCGCATGGCGCCGTCATACCAGGTGTCGACGATCATCGGCAGCCTGAGGCCGGCGAGAAAGGCATGGAGCGCGGTGGGCGGCACGGGGGTCGCGAACGCCTCGGCCATCAGCGCGGAGACGGTGTTGCGGTGCCTCGTGCTCTCGATGTGCTGGGCCGCGGCCCAGGCATTGCCCTTGGCGCGCTTCGGCAGCGCGACCTTGGTGCCGAGGAAGGCGGCGAGCGCCTCCGGGGTCATGGGCACGCTGGTCGGGGCGGCGACGCCCGGTCCGAGATAGGGCACGATGGCGCCCGCCTTGAGGCCGGCGGCCGCCTTGGCGATCACCGCCTCCGCGTCGGCGAGCCGGACGATGTCCGCGGTGGGGACCGGGGCGTTCATCTCACTCCTCCTCGCTGCCGCGCTTCTTGGCATTGACGGTGATGGGCAGGCTGGTGCCCGGCGCCATCTCCGGCAAATCGAGCACCCAGCCATTGGCGATCTTGATCCAGCCGCCCCACAGGCTCTCGTGCTCGAACGCCACGATGGGCTCCTCCAGGTCCTTCTTCGGGACGTAGATGGAGAGGCCGGTCTCGGGAGAACGGCGGATCATGACTTTCATGCGGTGGCTCCTGGATGAAGGGTCGGGCGCCGCCGGCGGCGGGCGGCGCGATGTCGGGGAAAGGCGGGATCAGCCATGGACGGCACCCTCCGGCTGGCGCGCCTGCCAGGCGGGCGACATCTCCCGCAGGGCGGCGACGATGCCGGGCAGCGCCTCCAGCACGCGGTCGACGTCGGCGCCGGAATTCTCCCGCGAGAGCGACAGGCGCAGCGCGCCGTTGAGCGCCCGGGCCGGCAGGTTCATGGCCTTCAGCACATGGGACGGCTCGGTGGAGCCGGAGGTGCAGGCCGATCCCGTGGAAGCGGCGATGCCGGCCCGGTCGAGCCGGTTCAGGATCGCCTCGCCGTCGAGAAAATCGAAGGCGAGGTTGGCGGTGTTGGGCAGGCGGTTTTCGCCGTCGCCGTTCACCCGGCAGCCCTCGATGCGCTGGAGCAGGCCCTGCTCCAGCCGGTCGCGCAGGCCGCGCACGCGCGTGCCCTCGTCGGCGAGGTGGGCGAGCGCCAGCTCGGCCGCCTTGCCGAGGCCGACGATGGCGGGCACGTTCTCGGTGCCGCCGCGCCGCCCGCGCTCCTGGTGGCCGCCGCGGATCAGCGGCCTGAACTTCACGCCCTTTTTCACATAGAGCGCGCCGATGCCCTTCGGGCCGTGCAGCTTGTGGCCGGAGAGCGAGAGCATGTCGATGGCGGTGGCCTTCACCTCCATGGGCACCTTGCCCACCGCCTGCACCGCATCGGTATGGAACAGCGCGCCGGCGGCCTTCGCCATCTCGGCGAGCGCGGCGACGGGGAAGAGCGTGCCGGTCTCGTTGTTGGCCCACATCACGCTGGCGAGCGCGGTGCACGGGCCGAGCGCGGCCCGGTAGGCGTCGATGTCGAGGCGCCCGGCGTCATCGACGCCGATGTAGTGCACCTTCACGCCGCGGGTCTTCTCCAGGTGCGCCGCAGGCGCGAGCACCGCCTGGTGCTCGACCCTTGTGGTGACGATCTCGCTGCGGCCCTCGGCCTCGCCGGCCTCAAGCGCCGAGAGCAGCGCGGCATTGTCGGATTCGGTGCCGCCGGAGGTGAAGACCACCTCGTGGTCGAAGGCCGCCCCGATGAGCGCCGCGAGCGCCCTGCGGGCGGCCTTCACCGCCTCCGCCACGTCGGCGCCGAAGGCATGGGTGGAGGAGGCGTTGCCGAACTGGTCCGAGAAATAGGGCAGCATGGCCGCCACCACGTCCGGGTCGGTGCGCGTCGTCGCGTTGTTGTCGAGATAGACCGGCCGCACGGACGACGCCTCCCTGTTGAGGCCCGAAGGCCAGCCGCGAAGGCGCCGCCGCTACTGGGCGACCTTGATCGGCGCCGTGGGGCCGGCCACGGGCACGAGGCGCACGAACTCGCCGAGGCGCTCGATGAGCTTGGCCTGGATGCCCTCCATGGTGGCGCTGGCGAGCTTGCAGAACACGCAGGCGCCCGTGAGCTTCACGAACACCTTCGCGCCCTCCACATTCACCAGCACGCAGTCGCCGCCGTCGCGCTTGAGGTTGGGGCGGATCTCCTCGATCACCTCCTGGATCAGCGCCAGGCGGTCGGTCTCGGCACGGGGCGCGGGGGCGCGCTGTTCGGTTTCCTGCAGCATCTCGGTCCTCTTCTCGGTGCGGGGTGGGGCCGAAAGGCCGTCAGCCGAACGACTTGCCGCAGGAGCAGCTCGACGTGGCGTTGGGGTTTTCGAAGGTGAAGCCCGAGCCTTCGAGCGCCACCACGAAGTCGATGACGGTGCCGGCGAGCAGTTCGTGGCTCTTGTTGTCCACGAACACCTTCACGCCGTCGCGCTCGATCACGGTATCGTCCGGATCGGCGCCGTTCACGAGGCCCATCATGTATTTGTAGCCGGCGCATCCGCCCGCCTCGACCATGATGCGCAGTCCGCCCACCGGCTTGTCGGCTCCGGAGATGGCGCTGCGAACGGCGTTCAAGGCGCTGTCCGTCAGATTGATCATCGCTCGACCTTCATTGAGAAAGGGGTCGAGCCCCAACTGGCAAGAGCTGTGCCAGACCATAATGCTTTAGAATATAATGATTTTCCGCTCCCGGGATGTTGCGTTTGCGACGCGTGTCCGGTTTCGGACAGGGCCGGAGGACGACGCGGACCGCCCGCCCTTCGGGGCCTGCGTCCTTGCGTCCGGCGGCGCCGCGCGGTGCGCGCCCAAGTCATTTACGCCACGGGAATTTTCATGACGGCGCGCGCGGCTCAGGCGGGCCTGGCGGGCGCCGCGGCGTCCTGTCCGGCCGTCGTGGCGGGCAAGCGGCAGGGCCCTTGCATGAAGCGCCGTGCGGCGCCCGCGGGCGCGGCGTTGCGCAATCCCGGAGACCCCCTATGACGACCATCGAGAAGACCGCCCTGGGCAAGCTGGACCAGGAGGGTCGCCTTCTCAATGCGGTGCTCAAGAGCCCGACCACCAAAGGCGAGCGCTTCGGCTTTCGCGGCGACATCGCCCTGAAGTTCCAGGCCCAGCTCGCCGACGAGAAGCGCCCGCCGGACTATTGCGTGGAACAGGTGCTCACCATCGCCCCCGAGGGCGCGGGCACCATTCCCGTGATGGCCGGCTACCTGCACAACTTCGCCTATCTCGACGACGTGGCGAAGGTGCTCGGCCCGCTGCTCGGGCCGGACGGCAAGTACTTCATGTTCTGCAACAACATCGATCTTCTGGCGAAGTACAAGGTGGAGCACGGCGGGCTGAGCTTCTACGTGCTGCCCTGCGACGAATCCACCGTGTGGAAGGAGATGCTCGACCTCATGGGCATCGACAAGAACGACATCAAGAAGCTCGATACCGCCGGCAAGCTGGACTATGTGCTCGATTCCGCGCTGGACTGGAGCGCCGACTACGAGCCGATCAGCTTCGAGAAGGGCGTCTCGGTGATGGAGCCGGTCAAGAACCGCAACGAGAACCGCCCCGTCTGATCCGCAGGCGCGACCGGCAGAGGGGCGCGACGAGCCCCTCACGCCTCCTCGTCGTCGCAGAACGATGCCGCCGGCTCGTCCTCCGCCAGCGTCACGCCGGTCACGCAGATGTCGCCGTCCAGCACCTCCAGCGCCACCGGTGTCAGCGCGCGGCCCTTGCAGGGGCCCTCCAGGCACATGCCGGTGCCCAGCTCGAACAGCGCGCCGTGCTTGCCGCACATGATGCGAACGCCGTTGGGATCGAGGAACTGGTTGCGCTCCCAGTCGAGCTTCACCCCGTCATGCGGGCACCGGTTGGCATAGCCGAACACCTGCCGCCCCCAGCGCACCACGAAGATGCTCCACGGCACCTCCTTGCCCGCCTCGTCCAGGCGCACGAGCTGGAAGCCGCGCGCCTTCTGGCTCGGAATGTCGCTCAGGGCGCAGATGGCATAGGCGATGTCGGCGGCCATGGGTCTTCCTTGAAAGACGATCAGGTCCACAGGCCCCTGCAAGAATCGCGCGAGATGCCGGCCGCCGGCGCCGAACAACGCCTGCCGCAGCGCCGGCCTATGCTTGGCATGGTTCTTGATCCGCAGCTTTCGACGCCCGATCCCAGAGGAGTTTGCAATGAACGTGACGTCGGAATTCGCCCAATTCTCGCTGGACGAGATCAAGGCGCTGCTCGACGGCGGGACGCTCACCATCTATTCGGTGGCCCGCCCCATCTCGGCCGACCACGCGGTGGATCGCAGCGCCGTCCTCGCCACCTTCACCTTCGCGGCGCCCGCCTTCGGGCCCCCCGCCGACCGGTTCGAGGCGCCGGCCTTCGTCGCCAATCCGGTGGCCGCCAACAGCGTCGGCACGCCCGGCTTCGCCCGCGCACGCAAGGCGGACGGCACCACGGTGGCGGACTTCTCGGTCGGCCCCGGCCCGCGCGAGATCAAGCTCGCGGAAGTGTCCTGCTCGCCCGGCGCGCCCACCAAGGTGGTGAGCCTGCGGATCGACGCGGAGGGTGGCTGGCCGGAGCGCCCGGACTATTACGACGCCCATCCGCGGCCCGGCTACGCGCTGCCCAAGGTGTTCTGAGCTCGGGCCTGCGCCCGGATGTCCGACATTCGACAGGCGCCGCAGCGGTCCGCGACGGCGCCTTCGCCGAAGGGGGCGTTGCCGACGACACGCCGATCGCCGCCTGAGGCGGCCCGTCAAGGAACAGACCCATGCCGACGCTCGTGAAGACCACCCAGGACGGCCGCAAGCTGGAAGTGGCGGGCCTCGCCATCCTGCTCGACGGCCAGCTCGAAGCCTTCGAGCTGATCGAGGTGAAGCAGCACCCCAACCGCCGCCGCATCTGGGAGGCGATGCCCGAGGCGACCCACATCGCCGGCCGCGTGCCCCTGACGCAGGCGGAGGCGGAAACGGTGCTCGAAGCCTTCAAGCAGGCGGAGGCGGAGATCCTGAAGAGCCCGGCCGCCATCAACGAGCGCTTCCGTATCGCCGCCATGTGGAAGGCGCGCGAGCAGGGCATCGAGTGAGCGGCGAGGCTGCGCCGCGCTTCACCGCTCGGGAGCGCGGGTGACCTGGGGCGCGTGCGCACCCTGGGCGGCGACCATGCCGAGCGCGGCGCCGTTGCGGGCGATGGCAAGCCGCGATTCCCCGTCCTCGGCGCCGAAGCAGGCCTGGAAGTCGTCGCACTCGGCGCAGACCGGAGCGGTGCACAGCGTGAAGCCGGCCGAGCCGCAGACCATGCGATAGAGGAACTTCTTCCACTTCATGTCATGGGCGTTCTTGGCCTTGAGCGGCGCGAAGTGGCGCGCCATCAGCTCCGACAGCTCGCCCCGGTTCCTGAGCCCGAGGTCCTGCCACAGATGATGCGGCGCGCGGGCGCGGCGGGCGATGAGGGCGATGAGCGCCCGCTGCAGCCGGCCGGCGCCCGATACGTGCCCCGAGGCGTACCCCGACGCGTACATGGCGAGGATGTCGCGGATGTTGCGCTCCTCCTCGTCCACCTCCACCGGCGCGTCCGGCACACGCTGGGCGATGTAGTCCACCTTGTCGGGAAACAGATCGCCCACCAGCGCCAGGAGCGCGCCGCGCTCCAGCCCGAGGCCGGCCAGCGCGCCGGTGCCGCCAGCGTCCGCCTCGTCGAGCGCGAGCGACAGGATGGCGGCCACCACATGCCGGTCAAACGGGTCGCCCGCCGGGGTGCCCGGCGTCTCCATCAGGGCGCGATAGATGTCGGCGGCGACCATGTCTCCCTCCTCAAGCGGCGGCGCGGTCCGGGCCGTGGGTCTGGCAGCTCGCCGGGCACACCCGGGCGCAGGCGCCGCAGCCGATGCAGGCGCCGCTATCGTTCATGGCCATGACCTTCTTCTCGATCTCGTCGTCCTCGTCGTCGTCGAGCATGACGAGGTCGCCCTCCTCGTTGATTCCCTTCAGGATCATCACGTCGCGGCCGCAGACCTTGTAGCAGCGGCCGCAGCCGATGCATTTGTTCCTGTCGATGTCCAGCAGGTAGTCGGGCTGCCAGGCGCGCCCGTCGCGGGTTTCGTTAGACATGCCGTTCGGCCCTTTCCAATGCTCTGCCTGCGGCGGTCCGCTCCAGGCCGGACCGCCGTGGGTACCTGCGTTCGGGTGCGCGACGCGCGGGCGCCTCGGCTCAGGCGGCTTCCAGGCTCTTCAGCTCGGCGCGCTTCTTCTCCAGCTCCGCGAAGGCGTCATGGGCCTTCTGCGCCACGTCCATGATCTGCTGCCAGTTGATGGGCAGTTCCTCGGACAGATCGTGCAGGTCCATCTTGGACTGCGTGGCCTTGGCGGAGAGCTTCTTCAGTTCGGCCTTCAGGGCTTCCACATCGCTCATGGGGCACCTTTTCTCTGAGGTCAGTAATTGGCGACGTCCGGGAACTTCTCGATCATCTCGATGCCCGATTTGACGAACTTGTCGCCCTCCTCGGCGAGCTTGGCGAGATTGTCGAAACCGTAGCGGTGGACGTCGCGCAGCTGCTTGTTGACGACGATCAGCCGCCCGCCGATCAGCACCATCCGGCCGAAGCCCTCGTGGCTCATCTTCAGCATCGGCGAGATCATCACGCCGGTGGCCTTCTCGATGGAGAGGCACACCGCGTTGAAGAACAGCTCCATGCGCCAGATGGTGTCGGGATCGGGATCGCCGATGATGGGCAGCGCGCGGCGCGCCTCCTTGTCGACGATGTAGGGCTCCAGCAGGTCCAGGTCGGCCTTGCCCTCCCAGGCGCCGTGCGAATCCTGCGCGCGCCAGATCTTGATCAGCTCCTTGACGAAGGGATGATCCTTGGCGGCCGCGATGGCTGCCTCCCGGGCGGCGTCCTTGTCGATTACCGGCGCGTCGGACATGGTTCTTCCCTCATTCCTCGTCGAAGTCGAAGCTGCGGTCCTGGCCCTTGCCCATGACCTTGCGCAGCCAGGGCGGCGGATTGCCCTTGAGCACGCCTTCCAGCTTGACGATGAGATCGGAGATCTCCTCGGGCTGGGCGACCTTCATGGGGTGGATGTTGTTGGCCACCACGCGCGCGGCGCCGGAGCCGCCGATGGCGGCCACATAGAGGATGGCGCAGTCCTTGATCGCCTCGATCTTCGGGGCGAGCTTGTCCTCGTTGCCGTCCTCCTTGAGGTCGCCGTCGAACGCGACGGCCTCCACGAAGTGATGGCCCTCCGGCCCCACCTCGTAGATGGCGATGTTCTTGGCCCAGCCGAAATGCGCGTCCACGCGCTTGAGGTCCTGGGTTGCGAAAGCGACTTTCATCGGCGGGTCCCCTTCACGCTCGACTAGTGGGAGGTGGGCGCAGCGGCGCCGTGGCCGTCGGCCCGGTCGAGGGCCCACGTTTCGGGCGTCGGCTCGTGGTGTGCCTCGTGGTCGGCCATCACCAGGTTCGCCATGTGGAAGACGAGGTCGCGGGTGCCGCGATAGCCGACCGACAGCAGGTGCCCCGCCCCCAGCCGGTCGAACATGGGAATGCCGATGCGGTAGAACGGGATGCAGAGCCGCGCCGCGGCCTGGCGGCCGTGGGAATGGGTGACCAGCAGGTCGCCGCCGCGCTCCTTCGCCCGCGTCTCCAGGTCCTCCAGGTCGCCGATCAGCACCTCGTCCGCCGGCAGGCGCTCCAGCACCGGCGACGGGGTGGTGGTGACGGCGGCCACCAGGTGGGCGCCCATCTCGTGCAGGAACGAGCCGACATCGAACAGCAGGTCCGGCTCCGCCCCCATGGCGACCTTGCGGCCGCCGAGATGGAAGTGCCCGTCCAGCATGGCGTCGACCAACTGGCCGCGCTGGCGGCGATACTTCAGCGGCACCGGCCGGCGGGAGATCTGGGAAAGGTGCATGATGAAGGCGTCGTTGGGCGCAAGCCCGCACAGGCGCTCGAACAGCGTGAAGGGCACGCCGGTCTTCTTCTCCATCGCCTCGCCGGCGCGGCGCATCTGCGCGCCGATGCAGATCGTGTGCGCCGCCTCCCCGAGGGTCGCGATCTCCTCCACGGAGATGCCGCCGATGGTGGTGGGCGAGAAATCCTCGGGAATGTGCCCGTCGAGCGAGGAGGCGAGGTCCGGCAGGAACGAGGGCTTCAGCCCGAAATCCTCGATGATGGTGCGCAGTTCATCGAGGTCGCCGGGGGTGAGGTGGCAGCCCGGCAGCACGGTGACGCGGCTTTCGTCCTTCGGCGTGCCGAGGGCCGGCTTCACCAGCACCTGGACCATCTTGGCCACGGTCTTCTCCCAGCCGTCCTGGAACGCGTCCTTGAAGTCGGGGGTGGAGACGTAGACCAGCGGGAAGTCTTTGAACTGCGGATGCTTCTCGCGGATCAGCCTGATGTAGCCGTCCACGTCGTCGCCCTTGGTCTCGGTGACGCCGGTGGAGCAGATGCCGATCATCTCCGGCTTGGTGCGGGTGTAGATGTTCAGGATCGCCTGCTCGACGTTCTCGTAGCCGCCCAGCACCGTCGCCACCTCGCTCATGGCGGTGGTCTGCATGGGGATGGCTTCCTTGAAGTGGCGCACGAACAGTACCAGGCCGAACGAGGTGCAGCCCTGCGAGCCGTGCAGCAGCGGCATGGACTTCCTCACCCCCATGAAGGCGAGCGCGCCGCCGATCGGCTGGCTCATCTTCAGCGGGTTGACCGCGCAGGACTTCTTGGGAACGGTGACGATGGCCATGGCGCTACTCCGCCGCTTCGAGGGCGGGGGAGAGGAGGCCGTCGAGCAGGCTCTCGATGCGCTCCTCGCAATTGCCGCAGCCGGTATTGGCCTCGGTCGCCGCGCGCACCTCGGCGATGTTCTTGAGGCCCTTCTCGCGCACCAGGTCCTCGATGGCGCCGACGGTGACATTCTTGCAGCCGCAGGCCTTCCGGGCGCGGCGCTTCAATTCCGCAGCGAGCGGATCGGGCACGATCCCGGGCGCAGGCGGGACAGCCTGCGCGGGAGGCGGGGCGGCGACAACGCCCAACGCCTCCAGGATCTCCTCGATCCGCCCGCTGCAGGCCCCGCACCCGCCGGAGGCGTTGGTGTGCGTGCGCACGCCCTCCACCGTGGTGAGTGCATGGGCCTTCACGGCGTCCTCGATGGTTCCGAGGTCGACGCTCTTGCAGTTGCAGATCTTCTTAGCCCGGCGGGCGGCTTCCGCCTTCACCGGGTCGGCGGCGAGCGCGGCGGCCTCCGCCTCCAGCTCGGCGAGGGCGCGGGCCTGCCAGGAATTCTCGGGCTTGTCCCAGGGCGCGGGCTGGCGCACCTGTTCCCACACGGGATTGTAGAGCGCCTTGTCGATTTCCTCGACCAGCTTCACCATGCCCACATAGCCCATATAGGCGTGGTGGCGCTCCTGGTTGATGTCGAGCCAGGGCATCGCGGCCTTCAGCGCGATGAACTGCGAGCGGCCGCCCGACAGCATGATGTCGGCCTTCGCATCCTTGAGCATCTTGTACATTTCGCGCGGCGTCATGTCCTCGATCATGTGGGCGTCCTGGCCCATCAGCTCCTTGATGCGCTCCTTGTCCTCCTTGGTGGACTTCTTGACCGAGGTGCCGACCAAATCGAGGCCGGCCTCCTGGAGCGCCGCCACCACCGACCAGGACTTCACGCCGCCGGTGATGAGCAGCACCTTCTTGCCCGCAAAACGCGGCTTGAACTTCGCGATCGCGTCCCAGGCCTTCTTCTCCTCGCGGGCGATGAGGGCCTCGGTGCGTTCCATCAGCTCCGGATCGGCGCCGCGCTCGATCAGCATGCGGGCGATCTCGCGCAGGGAATCCGAGGTGTCCTCGATGCCGTAGAACGAGCCCTCGAAGAACGGGATGCCGTAGCGCTCCTCCATCTTGCGGGCGACGTTGATCATCGCCTTGGAGCACACCATCATCGCCGCCTTGGCGCGGTGCGAGGAGGCGACATCCTTATACTTCCCGTCGCCGGAGATGCAGGCGAGGATGCGGATGCCGAGCGCGTCCAGCAGCGGCTTCACCTGCCACAACTCGCCGGAGAGATTGTATTCGCCGATGATGTTGATGTCGTAGGGCGTCGTGTAGTCCGGCTCCTTGGTGCCGATCACATGGTCGAGGATCGCCTCGCCCGCGAGCTTGTTGCCGAGATTCTTCGGGCCGACGAAGCCGGGCGCGTTCACCGGGATCACCGGCGTGCCGAACTTCTCCTTCGCCGCCTTGCAGACCGCGTCGATGTCGTCGCCGATCATGGCGGGCACGCAGGTCTGGTAGACGAAGATCGCCGGCGGGTCGTACTTCTCGACGATCTCGCGGATCGACTTGAACAGGCGCTTCTCGCCGCCGAACACCACGTCGGTCTCGTTGATGTCGGTGGTGAAGGAGGTGCGCCAGAGGTTAGAGCCGGAGGACTTCGCGCCGCGATTGTCCCAGCTGTTGCCCTCGCAGGCGATCGGGCCGTGCACCAGGTGGGCGACGTCGGTGAAGGGTTGGAGCGCGATCTTCGCGCCGTCGAAGGCGCAGCCGCCGGCCGCGCCGCCGGGCTGAAGCTGCTTGGTGCAGCCCTTCTTCTTCTCGGCCTCGGACTTGTTCTGGTTCTTCGCGCAGCCGGGCTCGTTGAAGACCTCTTGGACGGTGGCCGAGAGCGAACTCATGGGTCTCACTCCTTCAATCGAGCGGATGGCGTCGGGCGGGCGGCGGATGTCTGTCTGGTGGTCGCGCCCGCGGCGCGCGGGCCGGGGTCGGCGTGATCTCTCCGTGGGGGATCGCCCGGGCGCGCGGCCCGGGCGTTCTTGAGGAACCCGCGATCAGCGGATGATGTCGAAGCTGTAGTCGGTCTTCGACGGCACGTTGGTGTTGCGGTCGATCTCGTCGAAGATCTTGTCGAGGATCGTGATCAGCACGTTCATGCCGCCCTGATAGCCCCACACCGGCCGGCGGTGGTGGTGGTGGCGGTCGAACACCGGGAAGCCGATGCGGATCAGCGGCGTGCCGGTGTCGCGCTCGAGATACTTGCCGTAGGTGTTGCCGATCAGGAAGTCGACCGGCTCCGTGAACAGGAGCGAGCGCATGTGCCACAGGTCCTTGCCGGGATACGCCTTGCAATTGGCGCCGAACGGCGAGGTGTCGAACAGCGCCTGCACCTTGTCGGCCCATTTCTGGTTGCCGTTGGTGGCGAGCACGTGGGTCGGCTCGGCGCCCAGCTCCAGCAGGAACGCCGCGAGCCCGAGGCACAGGTCCGGATCGCCGTAGATGGCGAACTTCTTGCCGTGGATGTGGGCGTTCGAGTCGGCGATCGCGTCCACCAGGCGGCCGCGTTCCTTGGCCAGTTCCTCGGGGATCTCCTTGCCGGTGATGCGGGCGATCTCCATGAGGAAGCGGTCGGTGCCGCCGACGCCCACGGGGTGGTTCAGCGCCACCACCTGCTGGCCGTGATTGGCGATCATGGGCAGGGTCTTCTCGGTGCAGTATTCCTGCATCGAGATGGTGCCCTTGGCGTGGAGCGCGTTCGCCGCCTCCTCCAGCGTGGTGCCGCCGTCATACATGCGGAACTCGCCGTCGGTGGGGGTGTCGAACACCTCGGAATTGTCGACCAGGATGGTGTGGTCGACACCGAACAGGTTGAAGATGCGCTTCACCTCGCGGGTGTTGCCGACCGTGTAGCCGTCGAACCCGCCGATGAAGTTGATGCTCTCGTTGGGCTGGCGCTCCAGCTTCGGCGCGGTGCCGGCCTTGCCGTCCCAGAAGTGCTCCAGGATGCCCTTGAGCGCGTTGTCGTAGCCGGTGACGTGGCTGCCGACGAACGCCGGGGTGTGCGCGAAGGGCACGTCGAACTCGGCCGGAACCGAGCCCTTCTCCTTCGAGGTCTTGATGAAGGCGTTGAGGTCGTCGCCGATCACTTCCGCCATGCAGGTGGTGGAGACCGCGATCATCTTCGGCTTGTACATGGAATAGGTGTTGGCCAGGCCGTCGATCATGTTGTTCAGGCCGCCGAACACCGCCGCGTCTTCCGTCATGGACGAGGAGACGCAGGAGGACGGCTCCTTGAAGTGGCGCGAGAGGTGCGAGCGGTAGTAGGCGACGCAGCCCTGCGAGCCGTGCACGAACGGGATGGTGCCCTCGAAGCCCACCGCCACGAACACCGCGCCGAGCGGCTGGCAGGCCTTGGCGGGATTCACGGTGAGCGCCTCGCGGGCGAAGTTCAGCTCCTTGTATTCGGGCGTCTTGGCCCATTCCCGCACGCGCTCGACTTCGGCCGGATCGCGGGGGTTCTCGAACATCTTCTTCTTGTTGGCCAGCATCTGCTGGTACTCGGGACCGCGGAACAGCTCGAAGTGATCGAGCACATTGTCAGCACTCTGTGGCATGACGAACCCCTTTGATCTGTCGAATTCGCGATGGCCGCTCGCTTGCCCCCGCCCGTGGGCGGGGGCGGCGTGGCGGCAGGTTCATTCCGCCGCCAGGAGGGTGGGCTTGGGGGCCGCCTTCCAGGGCGCCTGCGTCATCTTCCAGACGGGCGAGTTGATGGCCATGTCCATGTCGCGCGCGAAGATCGCGAAGCCGTCATAGCCATGGTAGGGGCCGGAATAGTCCCAGGAATGCATCTGGCGGAACGGCACGCCCATCTTCTGGAAGACGTACTTTTCCTTGATGCCCGAGCCGACCAGGTCCGGCTGGATCTTCTCGACGAACTTCTCGAACTCGTAGCCGGTCACGTCGTCATAGATGATGGTGCCATCCTTGACGTAGTGCTGGGCCGTGCGCTGGTAGTCGTCATTGTGGGCGAACTCGTAGCCCGTGCCGACCACTTCCATGCCCAGGTCCTCGTAGGCGCCGATGACGTGACGGGGACGCAGGCCGCCCACGTACAGCATCACCGTCTTGCCTTCGAGGCGCGGGCGATACTTGGCGATCACAGCGTCCATGAGGGGCTGGTACTTGGCGATGACGCGCTCCGCGCCCTCCTTGATCTTGTCGTCGAAGTAGCTGGCGATCTTGCGCAGCGATTCGGCGATCTTGGAGGGACCGAAGAAGTTGTACTCGCACCACGGGATGCCGTACTTCTCTTCCATGTGGCGCGAGATGTAGTTCATCGAGCGGTAGCAGTGCAGCACGTTGAGCTTGGCCTTCGGGGTGGCCTCCAGCTCCGCGAGCGAGCCGTCGCCCGACCACTGCGCCACCACCCGCAGGCCCATCTCCTCCAGGAGGATGCGCGAGGACCAGGCGTCGCCGCCGATATTGTAGTCGCCGATGATGGCGACGTCGTACGGCGAGGGCTCGAAGCGCGGCGCCGCGTCGGCGGGGATCTTGTCGAAGATCCAGTCGCGGATGGCGTCGTTGGCGATGTGGTGGCCGAGCGACTGCGACACGCCGCGGAAGCCCTCGCAGCGCACCGGCACGATGGTCTTGCCGTCATACTCCTTGGACTTCGCCTTGGAGACCGCCTCGATGTCGTCGCCGATCAGGCCGATGGGGCATTCGGACTGCACCGTGATGCCGTTGTTCAGCGGGAACAGCTCCTGGATTTCGTCCATGATCTTGGCGAGCTTCTTGTCGCCGCCGAAGACGATGTCCTTTTCCTGGAAATCGGAGGTGAACTGCATCGTCACGAAGGTGTCGATGCCGGTCGTGCCGATATAATAGTTGCGGCGGGCGGCCCACGAATACTGGCCGCAGCCGACGGGGCCGTGGGAGATGTGGATCATGTCCTTGATGGGACCCCACACCACGCCCTTGGAGCCGGCATAGGCGCAGCCGCGGATGGTCATCACGCCCGGAATGGACTTGATGTTGGACTTCACGCCGCAGTCCGACTTGCCGGCCTCGTGCACGTTGAGGTGCTTGGCGCGGCGCTTGGCGGTCTTCTCGGGATAGACCTTCAAGACCTCGTCGATGATTTCCTTGTTGCGCGCCTTGATCTCGGCGACGCTCTGGGATTGAGCCAGGCTCATCTTGGATCTCTCGCTTTAGAGGGCGTGGGCCGGCCCCTCGGGAGCCGGCCGTTCCGGTGTCAGACGGCGAGCTCTGCGGCGGTCTTGCCGACTTCGCTCTCGTCCACGGACTTCATGATGCCGTGCTCCATGAGCATGTCCTCAAGCTCGTCCATGGTGATCGGCGTCGGGATGATGCCCTTGCCGCCATTGTTGTGGACGCGCTCCGCGAGGTTCCGGTAGTGCTGCGCCTGCTGGCTCTCCGGCGCATACTCGATCACCGTCATGCGCCGCAGCTCCGCGTGCTGCACGATGTTGTCGCGCGGCACGAAGTAGATCAGCTTGGTGCCGAGCTTGGCCGCCAGGGCCTCCGCCAGCTCCAGCTCCTTGTCGGTCTGGCGCTCGTTGCACACCAGCCCGCCGAGGCGCACGCCGCCGGAATTGGCGTACTTCAGGATGCCCTTCGAGATGTTGTTGGCCGCATACATGGCCATCATCTCGCCCGACATGACGATGTAGATCTCCTGCGCCTTGTTCTCGCGGATCGGCATGGCGAACCCGCCGCACACCACGTCGCCCAGCACGTCGTAGGACACGTAGTCGATGTCCTCGTAGGCGCCGTTCTCCTCCAGGAAGTTGATGGAGGTGATGACGCCGCGCCCCGCGCAGCCGACCCCCGGCTCCGGACCGCCCGACTCCACGCAGCGGATATCCTGGAAGCCCACCTTCATCACGTCCTCGATCTCGAGGTCCTCCACCGAGCCGGCGTTCGCCGCCAGGGAGAGGATGGTGTCCTGCGCCTTTGCGTGCAGGATCAGGCGGGTCGAATCCGCCTTCGGGTCGCAGCCCACGATCAGGATGCGGTGCCCCATCTGCGCCAGCGCCGCCAGCGTGTTCTGGGACGTCGTCGACTTGCCGATGCCCCCCTTCCCGTAAAACGCGATCTGTCTCAGCGACATCTTGCTCTCCTCAGGGCTTGTGCGGACCCGGCGCTGCCAACCGTGCGCGAACCGGGTCCCGATCGTCCTGCGACCGCGGCGCGGGTGCGGATCTCTCTTGTCCGCACCAGGGCGCGCCGGCGGTCGCGGAGCACCCGGAAAGGACTTAAGCAACCCGCGTGCCACGACTTTTCGTTCTTGAAAATCGTTCAAATCTAAGGGGATAGACGCCGCCCCGAATTCCTTCGGGCATGTTCAGAACCCGACATCGGGCCGCGGCGGCCGGACAGCCAAGAGCCGGGCTGTCCGAAACGGGACAAGGTGTGTCGGCGGCGCTGGAAAGAAAAAATCACGTAACTCCGGATATTTACGTAGGTCTCGCCGGTGCGGTACGGCGCTTGCTTGACCCGCCGCGAGAATTCCGCGCGCAGGCCGCGCATCGCCGGGAGAGCGCCCATGATCGCAACCATGACCGCAACCGTGACCGCGCCCCTGCCGCCGGTGGCGGACATCGCCGAGAACTTCGCGCTGCTCGACCAGTGGGACGACCGCTATCGCTATGTGATCGAGCTCGGCCGCGCCCTGCCGGCGATGCCGGAGGCGCTGCGCACCGAGGCCACCAAGGTGCAGGGCTGCGCGAGCCAGGTGTGGCTCTTCACGCAGGTGCAGGACACCCCCGCCGGGCCGGTGCTGGCCTTCGTGGGCGACAGCGACGCGCACATCGTGCGGGGCCTCGTGGCGATCCTTCTGGCGCGCTTCTCCGGAGCGCCCGCGCGCGACATCCTCGCCGCCGACGCGCTCGCCTTCTTCGCCAGCCTGGGATTGAAGGAGCACCTCACCCCGCAGCGCTCCAACGGCCTGCGCTCCATGGTGGAGCGCATCCGCCGGGATGCGATGGCGGCGCTGGCGGTGGCGGCCTGAGGGAGAGCGTCGCCTGACCATTTTTGCCGTCGCGTTCCGGCCAAAGCCGCCGTCATGCTCCGGCTTGACCGGAGCATCCATGCGCAACGCACAAGTGCCAGGCATCGCAGTTCTTGGCGTTGGCGCCGCGGTCGCTTGGGCCTCCGGTCAAGCCGGAGGGCGACGGCGCGCGGAGGATCGACGGCACGCGCACAACCCGGAGGACGGGCGCTTCCCCTATCCTCAGCCGAACATCGCCTGCGCCTTCCGGAGCGCGGCCGCGAGCGAGTCCACCTCCGCCGTCGTGCTGTAGAGCGCGAACGAGGCACGGCAGGTGGCGGAGACGCCGAAGCACTCCAGCAGCGGCATGGCGCAGTGCGTGCCGGCGCGCACGGCGATGCCGTCGCGGTCGATCAGGGTGGCGAAGTCGTGGGCGTGGCCACCGGCGATGTCGAACGAGACGATGGCACCCTTGTCCTTCGCCCGGCCGATGATGCGCAGCCCCGGGATCGCGCTCAGCTGCTCCTCGGCATAGGCCGTGAGCGCGCTCTCGTGCGCCCGGATGCGGGCCTTGCCGATGGAGGCGATGTAGTCCACCGCCGCGCCGAGGCCGATGGCCTGGACGATGGGCGGCGTGCCCGCCTCGAAGCGGTGCGGCGGCGCGCCGTAGGTGACGGTTTCGCGCGTCACGGTGCGGATCATCTCGCCGCCGCCGTTGAAGGGCGGCATGGCGGCGAGCAGGTCATGCTTGCCGTAGAGCGCGCCGATTCCGGTCGGCCCATAGAGCTTGTGGCCCGTCACCACGTAGAAGTCGCAGTCGAGGTCCTGGACGTCCACGTCGAGATGCACCGCGCCCTGCGAGCCGTCCACCAGCACGGGTATGCCGCGGGCATGGGCGATGCGCACCACCTCCTTTACCGGGAGGGTGGTGCCGAGCACGTTGGACATCTGGGTGATGGCGACGAGCCTGGTGCGGTCGGTCAGCAGCTTCTCGAATTCGTCGATGAGGAAGTTGCCGTCCTCGTCCACCGGCGCCCATTTCAGCACCGCGCCCTTCTCCTCCCGCAGGAAGTGCCAGGGCACGATGTTGGCGTGGTGCTCCATGATGGAGAGCACAATCTCGTCGCCCGCGCCGACATGGGCGCGCCCCCAGGTGGCGGCCACGAGGTTGATGGCCTCGGTGGCGGAGCGGGTGAAGACGATCTCCTCCGGCCGCCCGGCATTGAGGAAGCGCCGCACGCTCTCGCGCGCGCCTTCATAGGCCTCGGAGGCGGCATTGGCGAGATAATGCAGGCCGCGATGGACGTTGGCATATTCGCGCGTCTCGGCGAACCGCATGCGGTCCAGCACGGCGAGCGGCTTCTGGGCCGAGGCGCCGTTGTCGAGATAGACGAGCGGCTTGCCGTAGACCTCCATGTCGAGGATCGGGAAGTCCTTGCGGATCAGCGCCACGTCATAGCCACCGTCGGCGACGGCAGGGTGGAGCGCGCGCGCTCCCTCAAGCGGGGCCAGGGGCGAGTTCATCGGCGCGCCAGGAGGAAGGCGCGGATGGCGCCCATGAGCGCGTCGCGCACCGTTTCGTCCTCGATCTGGTCCACCACCTCGCCGACGAACGCCTCGATGAGCAGCGCCTCGGCCTCGGTCGCGGGGATGCCGCGGGCCATGAGGTAGAATTTCTGGTTGGCGTCGAGCGCGCCGGCGGTGCAGCCGTGGCCGCACTGCACGTCGTCGGCGAAGATCTCCAGCTCCGGCTTGGCGTTCGCCTCCGCCGTGTCGGACAGCAGCAGCGCGCGGCTCATCATGCGGGCGTCGGTCTTCTGCGCCGCCTGGCGCACCGCGATGCGGCCCTGGAACACGTCGCGCGCGGCGCCGTCCAGCACGGCGCGGAACGCCTCCCGGCTCTCGCAGCGCGGCGCCGCATGCTCCATGACGAGCGTCGTATCCGCATGCTGGCGGCCCGACAGGAGGCTCGCGCCGCAGACATGCGCCACCGTGTCGGCGCCGTCGAGGCGGATGGCGAGCTGGTTGCGCACCAGCGCGCCGCCCAGCACGAAGCCGGCCTCGCTGAAGGCGGCCTCGGCGCCCACGCGCGCGCTGAGGCTCGCGAGGTGCTGCGCGGCGGACCCTTCCGCTGTGACCTTCACGCGCGAGACCCGGGCGCCGTCGCCGGCGACGATCTCCAGCGCGCCATTGACCTGGTAGGCGATGTCCGCCGGCCCTTCGTGGGTCTCGATGAGGCTGACGCTCGCCTCCTCCTCCGCCACCAGGAGCGAGCGCACGAACAGCGCCGCCGGGGCGGCAAGATCGGCCACATGGACGATGTGGATCGGCCGGGCGAGCGCCGTGCCCTTGGCCACATGGATCACCACGCCGTCGCCCATGAGCGCGGTGTTGAGCGCCAGCACCGCATCGTCCGACGGCACCACCTGGCCGAGATGGCCAGCCACCAGCGGATCGCCCTGCGCCAGCGCCGCGGCCATGGACAGGATGGCGAGGCCCGGCTCGGGCGAGAGGTCCGACAGCCCGGGCACGAACGCGCCGTTCACCACATAGAGCCGGCGCGCCGCGACGGCGGCGAACAGCGCGCCCTTCCCGCCCGCGCGCGCCTTGGCCGCGGCGTCGGGCGGCGCGGCGAGGGGAGCGGCGTCGCGCATCAGGGTGCGCAGATCGGTATAGCGCCAGGCCTCCACCCGGCGGTGCGGCAGGCCGCGCGCCGAGAACTGGGCGAAGGCGGCGGCGCGGCCGGCGGCGATGTCCGGCGTGCCCGGAAGCCGGTCCGCGGCGGCGGCGAAGGTCTCGGCCAGCGCCAGCTCCGCCGGGGTCTTCATGAGGTGGACGGCGGCGGCCATGGCTCAGGCCGCCTCGTTCTGGAACTGGGCGTAGCCGGTGGCCTCCAGCTCCAGCGCCAGCTCCTTGCCGCCGGTATGGACGATGCGGCCCGCCGCCAGCACGTGCACCACGTCCGGCACGATGTAATCGAGCAGGCGCTGATAGTGGGTGATGACCACCATGGAGCGCTCGGGCGCGCGCAGCGCGTTGACGCCGGCCGACACCACCTTGAGCGCGTCGATGTCGAGGCCGGAATCGGTCTCGTCCAGCACGCAGAGCTTCGGCTCCAGCAGCAGCATCTGCAGCGTCTCATTGCGCTTCTTCTCGCCGCCGGAGAAGCCCACATTGAGCGGCCGGCGCAGCATCTCGGCAGTGATGTCGAGGCTCTTGCCGATCTCGCGCACGCGCTTCAGCAGTTCCGGCGAAGTCATCTCCTGTTCGCCCCGCTTCTTCTTCTGCGCGTTCACCGCCGCGTGCAGGAACGCCATGGTGGAGACGCCGGGGATCTCCAGCGGATACTGGAAGGCGAGGAACAGGCCGAGCGCGGCGCGCGCGTCGGGCGTAAGCTCGGACAGCTCCACGCCGGCAAGCCTGATGGAGCCGCCGGTGATGACATAGCCCGGCTTGCCCGAGAGCACGTAAGAGAGCGTGGACTTGCCCGCCCCGTTCGGCCCCATGATGGCGTGCACCTCGCCAGGATTGACGGTCAGCGAGAGGCCGTCGAGGATCTTGCGCCCCCCTTCGATCTCGGCGTGCAGGTCTTCGATTTCGAGCAGGGGGGTCATGGGAGCGGTCCTCTGTCGGGGGGGGCGCCGGCGGTCAGCCGACGCTGCCTTCGAGGCTGATGGAGATGAGCTTCTGCGCCTCCACGGCGAATTCCATGGGCAGCTGCTGCAGCACGTCGCGCACGAAGCCGTTGACCACCAGGGCCACCGCCTCCTCCTGGGAGAGGCCGCGCTGCATGGCGTAGAACAGCATGTCCTCGGAGATCTTCGAGGTGGTGGCCTCGTGCTCGAACTGGGCCAGCGGGTTCCGCGTCTCGATATAGGGCACGGTGTGCGCGCCGCATTCGTCGCCGATCAGCAGGGAATCGCAATTGGTGAAGTTGCGCGCGCCGGTGGCCTTGCGATGGGCCGAGACCAGGCCGCGATAGGTGTTCTGCGAGCGCCCGGCGGAGATGCCCTTGGAGATGATGCGGCTCGACGTGTTCTTGCCGAGGTGGATCATCTTGGTGCCGCTGTCCACCTGCTGGCGGCCGTTGGAGATGGCAATGGAATAGAATTCGCCGCTCGAATTGTCGCCGCGCAGGATGCAGCTCGGATATTTCCAGGTGATGGCGGAGCCGGTCTCCACCTGGGTCCAGGAGATCTTGGAGTTCCTGCCCCGGCAGTCGCCGCGCTTGGTGACGAAATTGTAGATGCCGCCCTTGCCTTCCGCGTCGCCCGGATACCAGTTCTGGACGGTGGAATACTTGATCTCGGCATCGTCCATGGCCACCAGCTCGACCACCGCGGCGTGCAGCTGGTTCTCGTCGCGCATGGGCGCGGTGCAGCCTTCGAGATAGCTGACGTAGGAGCCTTCGTCGGCGATGATGAGGGTGCGCTCGAACTGGCCGGTGTTCTTCTCGTTGATGCGGAAATAGGTGCTGAGCTCCATCGGGCAGCGCACGCCCTTGGGGATGTAGACGAACGAGCCGTCGGAGAACACCGCGCTGTTGAGCGTCGCGAAGTAATTGTCGGTGGTGGGCACCACGGTGCCGAGATATTTCTTCACCAGATTCGGGTGCTCGTGCAGTGCCTCGGAGATCGGCATGAAGATGACGCCGGCCGCCTTCAATTCCTCCTTGAAGGTGGTGGCGACGGACACGCTGTCGAACACCGCGTCCACCGCGATCTTGCGCGGCTCGCCCTCGGGGCGCTCGACGCCGGCGAGAATCTCCTGCTCGCGCAGCGGGATGCCGAGCTTCTCGTAGGTCTTGAGAATCTCCGGGTCCACCTCGTCCAGCGACTTCGGCCCGTTGCCGCCCTTCTTGGGTGCGGCATAGTAATAGAGGTCCTGATAGTCGATCGGCGGATAGGCGACGCGCGCCCAGTCGGGCGCCTGCATGGTCAGCCAGCGGGCATAGGCGTCAAGCCGCCATTGGAGCATCCAGTCCGGCTCGTTCTTCTTGGCCGAGATGAAGCGGATGATGTCCTCCGAGAGGCCCTTGGGGGCCTTCTCGGTGTCCACCAGGGTCTCGAACCCGTATTTGTACTGGTCGACGTCGATGAGGCGGACCTGCTCGATCGTCTCTTGTACCGCGGCCATCCGATCCTCCGTTCAACTGGACCTGTCCGTGGAGCCGTGCCGGCCCGCGCTGCTCAGGCAGGGATGCAGGTCTTCTCGACCGGGCACACGACGGCGCACTGGGGGGTGTCGAACGATCCCTCGCACTCGGTGCACTTCTTGGGATCGATGATGTACATGTCGCGCTTGAGCGAGATGGCGGCGTTCGGGCACTCAAACTCGCAGGCGCCGCAGACGGTGCATTGGGAGGCGACGATCTTGTAGGCCATTGGCTTTCCCCGCATGTGCAGAAGATGGCGGACAAGCCCCTCTTTCAAGCCGCGTGCCAGACTTTAATTATTTGATTTTAAAAGAAAAAATCCTGCAGATTGGCGGCGAGAGGTGTCGCGCCCCCGACACGGTGTCGCAAGTGCGACAGGCCGGGAAGGGGCAGAGCTGGCGCAGGCGCAGGGCGTTTCCCGGCGAAGCCGCCGTTATCCGCGCCGTCATCCGCGCCGTCATGCCCCGGCTTGTCCGGGGCATCCACCCGGCCGTTCGCCCTGCGCTCCAAGCCCGATCACAGGCCCGGCCGCCGGTGGATCCCCCGGACAAGCCGGGGGATGACGCTGGGGAGCAGCTCGCGGCAAGGCATCGAGCGAGGGGAAGGAGCGCGCGAAGCGCCCCCTGAACCGCCGTCATGCTTCGGCTTGACCGAAGCATCCATCCGCCGTCCGGCCTTGCGTCCGGCCGCGGAGTGGGCCCTCCGGTCAAGCCGGAGGGCGACGGCGGTAAGGAATGGTGCCCGGGGTTGCGCACCAGCCGCGGCATGGATTCCCCGGACAAGCCGGGGGATGACGCTGGAGCAAGGGGTGACGCAGGCGCGGGGCCATGCCGCCGGCTGCGGAAGGGTCGCCGATGCTCAGAAGCGCTTGATCTCGATGTCGTGCTTCTTCAGCGCGTAGCCGATCTGGCGCGGGGTGAGGCCGAGCAGGCGCGCGGCCTTGGCCTGGACCCACCCGGCGCGCTCCATGGCATCCACCAGGCGCTCACGCTCGCCGGCCTCGTCCGCCGCGCCGGACAGGGCGGCGGGGGCCGCGGGCAGGCGCGCCACCGCGCCGGCGCCGGGCGAAGGCATGGCCGCGGCGAGGGGGGCGGCGTGCTGCGGACCGGACATCGGCCCCGCTTCCCCGGTCTCGACGGGTTCAGGGCGCGCGCTCGGCCGCGCCACCACCGGCAGGGGAATGTCGATGGGCCGGCGCGAGGCCGGCGGCGAGCTTTTCCACAGCAGAGCCGAAAGGCATTCGTTCTGGGCGCAGGCGAAGTCCGAGGCGCTGATGGCGGCGCCCTGCGCCAAAGTGGCGGTGCGCTGCACGCAATTCTCCAGCTCGCGCACATTGCCGGGGAAGCCGCAGGCCATCAGCACGTCCAGCGCGTCGCGGCCGAACGACAGCTCGCGGGCATTCTCCTTGTTGAAGCGGCCGAGAAACTCGCCGGCGAGCAGCGGGATGTCGGAGCGCCGGTCGCGCAGCGAGGGCACGAGGATCGGGATCACCGTGATGCGGTAATAGAGGTCGGCCCGGAACTCGTTCTTGGAGACCGCCTCCTCCAGGTTCTTGTTGGTGGCCGCCACCACCCGGACATTGACCTTGATGGTCTGGGAGCCGCCGACCCGCTCGAACTCCTGCTCCTGCAGCACGCGCAGCAGCTTGGCCTGGAAGGCGGGGGAGATCTCGCCGATCTCGTCGAGGAACAGCGTGCCCTTGTCGGCCAGTTCGAAGCGGCCCTTGCGGGCGCCCACCGCGCCGGTGAAGGCGCCCTTCTCGTGGCCGAACAGCTCGCTCTCCAGCACGCTCTCCGGCAGGGCGGCGCAATTGACCTTGATGAATGGCCCCTTGGCGCGGCTGGACAGCTCGTGGATCGCCTTGGCGATCAGCTCCTTGCCGGTGCCGCTCTCGCCGCGCAGCAGCACGGGGGAATGGGATTTCGCGACGATGGTGATCTTGTCGAGGAGCTGGCGCAGTTCCGGGCTCTCGCCGATGATGCCGTCCACCAGCACCTTGCGGCGCTCGCGCACCGCGGGCTTCAGCGCCGACAGTTCCTTCTGCAGGCGGCCGCTCTCGGCCATCAGGCGCTCGCGGTCGCGCGTCACCACCCGGTGCAGCTGCACGGTCTGGGCGATCAGGTTCGCCACCATGGTGAGGAAGCGCACGTCGGAATCGAGCCGGAACACCGAGCGGCCGTCCCACACCCGGTCGATGGTGAGGGTGCCGATCACCCGGCCGCCCACGCGGATGGGCACGCCGATGAAGGAAACCCGCACCTCGTCGGTGGCGCCGAGCGCCATGGCGTCGGCCGGGCTAAAGGCGGGATGGCTCGCCACGTTCTCCGCCACCAGCGGCACGGCGGTGGCGACGACCTGGCCGATCGCCTTCTCCGGCAGGCGGGCGCGGTAGCGCTGGTCGGTGCCTTCGTTCCAGCCGACGCCCACGGTGATGTCGGGAATGCCGTCGTCGGCCAGCAGCGAGATCACCCCGTGCCGCATCTGCATGAAGGAGGAGAGCAGGTTGACCACGCTGGCGAGCGTGGTCTCCAGGCGGTTCGGCGCGGTGAGGATCTTGGAGATTTCGTAGATGCCCGTCAGCGCCACGTCGCTGAGCGCGACCAGCGGCACCTGCACCGGGGGATGGCCATTGGCGTGAGCGCCGGAAGGAAACGCGGCATGCGCGCCTGCCTGGGCGCCTGAATCGCGCGCGGAAGAGGAAGTGAGGGTCTTGTCCTCGATCATGGCACGGCCTCCGTCACTCCAGTGCGCTCTCTCCGTCGGCTTTTGTCTGATTACGGACACTTTGATTTAGATTTATTCGCATGTCGTGCTCATCGTGACAGCACGCAAGCCTATAAATTAGGCTTATATTGATATTGCTTGTTTATTTGGCTTAAGCGCCGCACGCAGCCGTCATAATGCCGCGCCTTCAACGGTTTGGCACGACGCCGCGGCCCCCGCGCGTACGACCAAGGTTGCAGAAGATTCGCCGGTGCGGCGGGAGGTGGCGTCGCGCCACCTCCCGCCTGCCCCCCCGGGCTTCCCTCCCCTTCCCCGCGCCGACGTGCGGGGAATTCGGCCCGCAACCGGTTGCGGAACGAGGGGATGGAGCAAGATCGGGGCCGCCTGGGCAGCCGCAACAACTCTATGATAAACAAAGATAATTCAGATCTACCGCAGGCACCGGCCCTGTCGGCATCGCGACAGGCGCGCGGCGATCAGGCGATCAGGGCGATGCGGGCCGCGAGGGTCTGCGGCCCTTCGGCGCGCAGGAAGGCCGAAACGTCCTCGGCCGGCATGGGCCGCGCGAACAGGTAGCCCTGCGCCAGCTCGCATCCCCGCGTCTTGAGAAAGCGGGCCTGGCCCACGGTCTCCACGCCTTCGGCCACAACCTGCATGCCGAGATTGCGCCCGAGCTCGATCACCGCGCAGACGATGGCCGTATCGAAGGCGTCCTGCTCGATGTCCTTCACGAAGCTCTGGTCGATCTTGATCGTGTCGATGGGCAGCTGCTTCAGGTGCGTGAAGCCGGCATAGCCGGTGCCGAAATCGTCGAGCGCGATGCGCACGCCGGCGCGGTACAGCTCGTCCAGGATCGGCGCCACGAAGTCCGAATTGCGCCCGAGGAACACCGTCTCCGTGATCTCCACGTCGAAATGGTGCGCCTCGACGCCGGCGGCGTGGAAGTGGCGCAGCAGCGACGTGCCCAGTTCGCGATGGGTGAACTGGGCGGGCGAGACGTTGAGCGCCATCCGCCCGATGCCGTGGCCCGCCTCCAGCCAGCCGCGCACGTCCGCCGCCACGCGCCGCGCCATGCGCTCGCCGATGGTGAAGGCCAGTTCGGCATCCTCCATGGCAAGGTTGAAGGCGGCGGGGGCGAGGACGGTCTGGGCGTCGCGCCGCCAGCGCACCAAAGCCTCGAAGCCGACCAGCCGGCCGGTATGGAGCGCGATCTTCGGCTGGTAGTAGGGCAGGATCTGGTCGTCGGCGAGCGCGGCGGCGATGTCGCGCGAGAGCGAGACGCGCTCGGAGACCGCGTGGCGCATGACCGTGCTGTAGACGACCGCGCGATTGCGGCCCTGCTGCTTGGCGGTGTAGAGCGCGAGATCGGCGTCCTTCATCAGCTCCGCCGGCGCCAGGTCGTGCTCCGGGCAGGCGGCGATGCCGACGCTGGCGCGGGTGGAGAGCTGGCGCCCCTCGTGCTGCACCGGCCGGCGCAGCTCGGAGATGATGGCCTGGGCAAGCCGCTGGCCGGCGGCAAGCGCCTCGCGGGCGCGCAGCAGAACCACGAACTCGTCGCCGCCGAAGCGCGCCAGCGTGGCACGCTCGCCCACCACGAGCGAGAGCCGGTGCGCGGTCTCCATGATGAGCACGTCGCCGGCGTCGTGGCCCAGCGTGTCGTTCACGTCCTTGAGGCCGTCGAGGTCAACCATCAGCAGGCAGACGCCCTGCTCCAGGCGGCGTTCGCGGAAGGCGCGCTCCAGATGCTCCTGGAAGGCGGCGCGGTTGGGCAGCCCGGTGAGGGCGTCGTGCGCCGCCGCGTGGCGCGCCTTCTGCTCGGCGGCGAGGCGCTCGGAAAGGTCGATCACCGCGGCGACGATGCAGGGCGTGCCCTCCATCTCGGTCAGCCGGGCGGCGAGCATCACGTCGCGCATGCTGCCGTCGGCGAGCCGGATGCGGGTCTCGAACCCGCTCAGCGAGCCTTCCGCCTCCAGGTGCCGCACCAGGCCCTCGCGCACGGCCGGATCGTCATAGACCCGCAGGATGCTGGTGCCCACATGCTCGCTCTGGGGCGCCCCATAGAAGCGTGCCGCGACGTCGTTGTATCTCAGGATGCGCCCGTCCTTCAGCGTAGTGACCACGAGCGGCACCGGCACCGCCTGGAAGGTCTTTTCCAGGATGTTCTCGCTCTCGCTGAGGCGCGCATTGGCGCGGCGCGCGGCCTGGATCGCCGCCCACTGGCGCCGATCGAGCCGGTTGGCACGCGAGACCATGAGGAGCAGCGCCCAGTTGAGCACCGCCAGCGCGAGGCAGAGCCCCACCGCGAGGCGCCAGCCCGCCGCCGGATCGATGTAGCCCGCGAGCATCAGCACGCTGGCGCCAACGCCGCCGATCAACGTCCAAAGGAAAGGCAGCGGCACCGTCAGGTAGAACACGGTGGGCAGGAGCAGCACCACGAACAGGGCCAGGTCGCTGCGCGAACTGACCAGCACGGCCACGCCGGCCGCCGTGACCCACTGCCAGAGCACGGAGATGAGATAGATGCCCCGGACGGTGACGGCGGTCTGCGCCAAGCCGAGGCACAGCAGCGAGACCGCGACGACCGCAAGGCGCGCGGGAACGGCGACGTAGAAATGGTCCGTGCCCGCAAAGCGCCAGTCGCTCAGCAGGAAGGCGGTGTTGAGCACGGCCGAGAGGGCGAACAGGAGGCGCGCATTGCGGCGGAAGTCCGCGAAGCGGTCGATGCGGAAGCGCCGCTCCAGCGCGGCATCGGCGAATTCGCCGCCCAGCGGCGTCAGCCTCGGCTCGCTCGCCGCCGGGCCGGCGTCGGCTTCTCGATGATCCCCCGCACCCCGTGTCATCGATCTCCCTACCCCTCGCGCGGCGAAGCAGCGCGAATGGTGCCTTCTGACCGGCCCTGGCGCCAGCGGGATTTGCTTACCGGACCAAGGGATACCCGGAAGGACCGCGCGCGGCGCCGCGGCAGGTCAGGCCGTGGTATTCCTCGCTCGATGCCCGCGCGTCCGGCTCAGGCCTGCGTCCCGCCCAGCACCTCTTCGGCGGCAAAGCGGTAGACGCGGCCGCAGAACTCGCAGGTGACGGTCACCTTGCCGTCGTCCTGGATCATGTCGCGCCGCTCGTCGCGGGTGAAGGAGGCGAGCACGCCTGAGACCCGCTCGCGCGAACAGGAGCAATGGGCGGAAATCGCGAGGGTGTCGAACACGCGCACCCCGCGCTCGTGGAACAGGCGATAGAGCAGGCGCTCGCTGGAGAGATCGCGGTCGATCAGCTCCACGTCCTCCACCGTGCCCACGAGGGAGCGGGCCTCCACCCAGGCGTCGTCCTCGGCCAGCTCATGGGGCTCGGCCCCTTCCGGAGCGTCACCGCCCGGCAGGTCGGCCATGCGGGCGCGGCTTGCGTCCTGCGGCAGGAACTGGGCGATCAGCCCGCCCGCGCGCCAGGACGAGGCGGCGCCGCCGGGGCGCACCTCCTCGCCCACGGCGAGGCGCACCCGGGTGGGGATCTGCTCGGACTGCATGAAGTATTCGTGCGCCGCCGCCTCCAGGCCCGAGCCGTCCAGCGCCACCACGCCCTGGTAGCGGTTGGCCGAGAGGCCCTGGTCGATGGTCATGGCGAGGTGGCCCTTGCCGAGCAGCGCCGCGGGCGAGGTGGCGTTGCGGGTCTCGGCCTCGGCGAGCGCCTCCTTGTCGAAGCGGGCATAGGCCCGGATCTTGTCCGGGCTCACGAAGTCCGCGACCACCATGTCCACCGGCCCGTCGGTCTGGGTCTGGAGGATGAAGCGGCCCTCGAACTTCAGCGACGAGCCGAGCAGCACGGCGAGCGCCACCGCCTCGCCCACCACGCGCTTCACCGCCGGGGGATAGTCGTGATGCGCCAGCACCGCGTCCAGCGTGGGGCCGAGCCGCACGGCGCGGCCGCGCAGATCGAGCGCGTCCACCTGAAACGGGGTGATGATGTCGTCCGTTGCCACGCCCGAGGCGTCCCGGGACCGCTCAGCACCCATGATGAGACCTCACCCGCCGCTTTTTCCGCGGCTTTCCCGCAGCTTACCTGCCGGCCGCGTCGAAGCACCAGGCCAGGATGCCCTTCTGCGCGTGCAGCCGATTCTCGGCCTCATCGAACACCACGGACTGCGGCCCGTCCATCACTTCGTCGGTCACTTCCTCGCCGCGGTGGGCCGGCAGGCAGTGCATGAAGATGGCGTCCTTGCGCGCGCGCGCCATCAGCGCGGCGTTGACCTGGTAGGGCTTCAGCAGATTGTGGCGCAGCCGCTCGGCCTCCTCGTCGCCCATGGAGACCCAGGTGTCGGTGAGGACGCAGTC
Source organism: Xanthobacter tagetidis (assembly GCF_003667445.1). Lineage (GTDB taxonomy): Bacteria > Pseudomonadota > Alphaproteobacteria > Rhizobiales > Xanthobacteraceae > Xanthobacter > Xanthobacter tagetidis. The sequence continues at coordinate 377,239 of NZ_RCTF01000001.1, forward strand.
GACCCCCTCCACCGCTTCCTCGGGGTCGCGCATGAAGGTGACCTTGGCCTTGGTGCGCTTGACGAAATCCCGGATCGCCGGGCTCGGCGGCAGCTCCTTGGGGGTCGCCACCTTCATGGCGAAGTCGAACCGCTCGGCGGCGTGGATCCAGGAGGCAAGAACGTTGTTGAAATCGCCGGTCCAGGCGACCTGCCGGCCCGTGATGGGGCCGCGGTGCTCCTCGAAGGTCATCACGTCCGCCATCACCTGGCAGGGATGCGACAGGCGCGTGAGACCGTTGATGACCGGCACGGTGGCGTATTCCGCCAGTTCCATCAGGTCGCCATGCTCCAGGATGCGGATCATGATGGCGTCGACGAAGCGCGAGAGCACGCGGGCGGTGTCGGCGATGGATTCGCCGCGCCCGAGCTGCATCTCCTGGCCGGTGAGCATGATCGTCTCGCCACCGAGCTGGCGCATGGCGAGGTCGAACGACACGCGGGTCCGGGTGGAGGGCTTGTCGAACACCATGGCGAGCGACTTGCCGGCAAGCGGGCGTGCCTCGTCGCCGGCGCGGCGCCGCGCCTTCAGGTCCTTGGACAGTTCCAGCACCCGGCGCAGCTCGCCCGCCGGGATGTCCGACAAATCGAGGAAGTGGCGCGCGCCACCCGGCAAGGCGGCCGCCTTGCCGTTGGCCCCGGCGTGCCCATTGGCCTTGCCGCCCGCCGCCTTGGTCTTTCCGCCTGCCTTCATTCCGCCGCCCCCCTGGTCGGAGCGAAGCTCTTCTCGAGACGGACGCAGGCAGCCTCGATCTTGTCGGCGGCCAGCATCGCCTCCTCCTCGCTCACATTGAGCGGAGGCAAGAGACGGACCACGTTGTCGCCCGCGCCGGGCGCGAGCAGCCCCTCCTGGCGCAGCGCCACCACGAGGTCGCCGGCCGGCACGTTGGCCTTGAGGCCCATGAGCAGGCCCTCGCCGCGCACCTCGGCGATGATCGCCGGGTGGCGGTCCTTGATCTCGGCGAGGCGCTGGTTGAAGCGCCCGGCCACCTGGTTCACGTGGTCGAGGAAGCCCTCGGCCAGCACATGGTCGAGCACCGCATTGCCCACCGCCATCGCGAGCGGGTTGCCGCCATAGGTGGAGCCGTGGGTGCCGAGCGTCATGCCCTTGGCCGCCTCCTCGGTGGCGAGGCACGCGCCGAGCGGGAAGCCGCCGCCGATGCCCTTGGCCACCGCCATGATGTCGGGCGTGATGCCGGCCCATTCGTGGGCGAACAGGCGGCCGGTGCGGCCCATGCCGGACTGCACCTCGTCGAGCACCAGCAGCAAACCGTGCTCGTCGCAGATCGCGCGCAGGCCCTTGAGGAAGGCGTGCGCGGGCACCCGCACGCCGCCCTCGCCCTGCACCGGCTCCACCAGGACGGCGCCGGTCTGCGGCGTGATCGCCGCGCGCACCGCGTCGAGGTCGCCGAACGGCACCTGGTCGAAGCCCGGCAGGTCCGGCCCGAAGCCTTCCAGATACTTGGCGCTGCCGCCGGCGGCGAGCGTCGCCAGCGTGCGGCCGTGGAAGGCGCCCTCGAACGTGATGATGCGGTTCTTCTCGGGGTGGCCCGAAGCGTACTGGTACTTGCGCGCCATCTTGATGGCGCACTCCAGCGCCTCGGCGCCGGAATTGGTGAAGAACACCGTGTCGGCGAAGGTGGCCGCGCGCAGCCGCTCGGCCAGCCGCTCCCCGCCGGGGATGCGGAACAGGTTCGAGACGTGCCACAGCTTGCCCGCCTGCTCGGTGAGCGCGGCCGCAAGGCCGGGATGGGCATGGCCGAGGATGTTCACCGCGATGCCGGCGGTGAAGTCGAGAAAACGTCGCCCGTCCGTCGTGACGAGCCACGAGCCCTCTCCCCGTTCGAAATCGAGGTCGATGCGCGCATAGGTCGGCAGGACGGCGGGGATCACGACTTCCTCCAGTGCGGGGCTTGCCCGCCCGCTTGCGCCTCGAACACCGGCGGCCATCCTGACCGGCCGCAGTCGAGGCCCTCCCGGGCAAAGCATTCCCTGAGCCGGCTCGCAGGTGGCCGGAAATTAAAAAGGGCCGCCCAAGCGGGGGCGGCCCGACAATTTTCTCAATACTAATGATCGCGCGCGCGAGGTCAACATCGCCGCCGGCCCCCGCAACGGCCGCGGGAGGGGGCGCAAAGCGGACGCGATCCACAGAAAGGTGAGTCCCGCGTGCAACGACCTGGGGAAAACGGGCCGGGCACCGAATCAGGAGTCTGTCGCCCGGCGCGTGCATATTGTAGGTTAATTTTTAGTTGGCCACGACATATCGTGCGCCACTCTTCCTCGGGACGGTAATTGTGGCCGACTCCCGCGCGATCCTGCGCGGGGGCTCGCGGGAGGAGTCCGGCTTTTCCGGGCGGCGTGGCGGCGCCGCGGCACAGCGTCCGGCGCCCTGTTTCCGGCGCCACCCAAGATGCGGCAGAAGGAGACGAGCCATGAGCTGGACCGACGAACGCGTCGAGCTTTTGAAGAAGCTTTGGGGCGATGGCCTGTCCGCGAGCCAGATCGCGGGAGAACTGGGCGAAGTGACCCGCAATGCGGTGATCGGCAAGGTGCACCGTCTCGGCCTGTCGGGCCGGGCCAAGACCGCGCCCACGGCGGCACGGCCGCGCAAGCCGATGCGCGAGGCGGAACCGCGTCGCGACGAGCGCCCGCAGCGGCCCATGACTCACGGAAACACGGCGCTGGCGCCCAGTCTGGAGCAGATGGTGCAGGAGGCCCCGGCCCCGGCGCCCCAGTCGGCCGACAACGTCGTGCCCATGGGCCAGCGCTGCACCATCATGAACCTGACCGAGAGCACCTGCCGCTGGCCCATGGGCGAGCCGGGCACGGACGGCTTCTATTTCTGCGGCGGCAAGACCAAGCAGGGCCTGCCCTATTGCGCCCACCACGCGCGCATCGCCTACCAGCCGGTGCAGGACCGCCGGCGCGACCGGCGCCTCGCTTATCTCGCCTGAGCGGGGGCGCCTGAGCGGGGGCGCCTGCCTGCGCCGCGCGCTTCGGCCGGCAGCCACACGGTCCCGGGCCAAGCCCCGGGACGGGGCGGGATGTGTTGAGAATCCTGCCGCTCGGGACGCATCGCCCGAAAGCGATAGCCGTGCGGCGATCCGGGCGCGGGGCAGAGGGGCTTCCGCGCTCCCGTCCCGGCGGCCCGTCGACAGCGCTTCGGAGGGCGACAATCGGCTGGGACAGGGACGCAGCAGCGCCCCCGGTGCCGCGCCTTCAGTCCATCGCCTTGCGGCGGATGCGCACCAGCTTGAAGAAGCCGACCGGGAACACCGGGCTCATCTCCACCACTTCCATATCGGGGTGGCGCGCGGCCCAGGCTCTCAGGCGGCCGGCCTTGAAGGCGATGCTCCAGCCCACCCGCTTCACCAGCGGCGCCAGCGCCTGCTCGATGTGCATGGCCGGGCCGTCGTCGGCGCCGAGCTTGGAGGCGATGACGATCTCGCCGCCCGGCTTCAGCACGCGGCGCATCTCGTCGAGCGCGCCCTCCGGGTCCGGCACGAGAGTGATCACGAAGGGCACGGTGACGGCGTCGAAGGTGGCGTCGGCGAAGCCGAGGCGGCAGGCGTCCATGGCGGCCAGAAGGCCCACCTGGTCGAGCCCGCGCGTGACCTTCTTCTCCACTGCCTTCTGAAGCATCTCGAACGACAGGTCGATGCCGCTGACGCACGTGCCCTTGGGATAATAAGGAAGAACCAGGCCGGTGCCGACGCCCACTTCCAGGATCTGCGGGCCGCAGGTGGCGGCCGCGCGCGCGGCCTTGCGCTGGGCGTCCGCCAGCAGCTTCACATAGACCTTGTCGTAGATCGGCGCCCATTTGGCATAGGCGCGCTTCTGGCCTTCGAGATCGTACTGGACCGCCATCCCCCACCCCTCTCACGCCATCCAAAAGCCGGCCCACCCAGGCCGGCCTTCGGCCCCGAGCCGCCCTCCCGGACCGGCATCAGGCCCAGCCTTCAGGCCCGATCTCAGGCCACTTGCGCAACCGCCGCCGCCGCGCGTTCGGCGCCGACGATGGTGCCGCCCCCCAGAAGGCGGGCGGCGCCTGCACCCTGATCGTAAAGCACGCAAGCCTGCCCGGGGGCAACGCCCTCTTCGCCTACCGCCAATTCCACGACCGGCGCGCCGTCCGCCCAAGCGAGGTGCGCGGGTACGGGCGGGCGGGTGGAGCGCACCTTGACATGCACCTCTTGGCCCGCCGCGCAGGCGTCCTCGAAGGGCCCGTCGCCGAGCCAGTTCACGTCCGCGATGCGCACCGTGCGCACGGCGAGCGCCGCGCGCGGGCCCACCTTCACCTGGCGCTGGACGGCATCGATGCCCACCACATAGAGCGGATCGGGGCTGGCGATGCCAAGGCCCTTCCTCTGGCCGATGGTGTAGTGCATGACGCCGCGGTGGCGGCCGAGCACCCGCCCGTCGAGATGCACGATGTCGCCCGCCTCGGCCGCCTCGGGCCGCAGCCGCTCCACCACCTGGGTATAGTCGCCGCCGGGCACGAAGCAGATGTCCTGGCTGTCCGGCTTGTCGGCAACGTCGAGGCCGAACTCGGCCGCGAGCGCGCGCACCTGCGGCTTGGTGAGCCCGCCGAGCGGAAAGCGCAGCCGGGCGAGCTGCGCCGCAGTGGTGGCATAGAGGAAATAGCTCTGGTCGCGGCCTTCTTCGGCCGCGCGGAACAAGGCGCGCCCGCCGTCCGGCAGCGCCGCGCTCCGCACATAGTGGCCGGTGGCGAGCACCGATGCGCCCAATTCGCCGGCGGTGGCCAGGAGGTCGCGGAACTTCACCGTGCGGTTGCAGTCGACGCAGGGGATGGGCGTCGCGCCGGAGGCGTAGCTCGCCGCGAACCGGTCGATCACCTCTTCCTTGAACCGGCTCTCATAGTCGAGCACGTAATGGGGAATGCCGAGCCGGCGCGCCACTTCGCTCGCGTCGTAGATGTCCTGCCCGGCGCAGCAGGCCCCGGCGCGATGGATCGCCGCGCCATGGTCGTAGAGCTGGAGCGTGACACCCACCACGTCGTACCCGGCGCGGGCCAACAGCGCCGCCACCACGGACGAATCCACGCCGCCCGACATGGCCACCACCACGCGCGTCGAAGCGGGATCGCCGTCGATGTCGAGGAAGGGCAGGTCGGTCACGGGCATGGGCCGGGCAATGGGACGGGAAAAGCGGGAGCCCCCATCATATAGGGTGCGCCAGGGCCGGCGCAATTCTTCGCCAGCGAGACGGGACGATGCCCCGCCATTGCCGCGCTGCGGCAACTGCCGAATTGTCATCGCGCCGCAACCGTGGAAGAACTCCAGGGAAAGCACGATGACGCATAGGGGAGCCTGAGGGATGAGCGAGGCCGAGCTGCCGGAACGCGAGGGCATGGATTACGACGTGGTGGTGGTGGGCGCCGGGCCCGCCGGCCTCGCCACGGCCATCCGCCTGAAGCAGCTCGCCGCCGAGCGCGGAACCGACATCTCCGTGGTGGTGGTGGAAAAGGGCTCGGAGGTGGGCGCCCACATCCTTTCCGGCGCCGTGATCGACCCCGTCGGCCTCGATGCGCTGCTGCCCGGCTGGCGCACCGAGGCGGATGCGCCGGTCTCGGTCCAGGTCACCGACGACCGCTTCTATTTCCTCGGCCCGGCCGGCGGCATCCGCCTGCCCAATTTCGCCATGCCGCCGCTGATGAACAATCACGGCAACTATATCGGCTCGCTCGGCAACGTCTGCCGCTTCCTGGCGCAGAAGGCCGAGGCGCTGGGCGTGGAAATCTATCCGGGCTTCGCCGCCGACGAGATCCTCTATGACGGCAACGGCGCGGTGACCGGCATCGCCACCGGCGACATGGGCGTGGACAAGACCGGGGCGCAGAAGGCCGAATTCACCCGCGGCATGGAACTGCGCGGGCGCTACACCGTGTTTGCCGAGGGCGCGCGCGGCCACCTCACCAAGCAGCTGATCGCCAAGTTCGACCTCGACCGTGACGCCGAGCCGCCGAAGTTCGGCATCGGCCTCAAGGAGCTGTGGAAGGTCCGGCCGGAGAAGCACAAGCCCGGCCTGGTCCAGCACGCCTTCGGCTGGCCGCTCGACGGCAAGACCGGCGGCGGCGCCTTCCTCTACCACATGGAGGACGAGCAGGTGGCGGTGGGCTACGTGGTCCACCTCAACTATGAGAACCCGTATCTCTCGCCGTTCGACGAGTTCCAGCGCTTCAAGACCCACCCGTTCTTCCGCGACACCTTCGAGGGCGGCAAGCGCATCTCCTACGGCGCGCGTGCCATCACCGAGGGCGGCTTTCAGAGCGTGCCGCGCCTCTCCTTCCCCGGCGGCCTGCTGGTGGGATGCGCGGCCGGCTTCGTGAACGTGCCGCGCATCAAGGGCAGCCACAACGCCGTGCTCTCCGGCATGCTCGCCGCCGAGCACCTGGTGGAAGCGCTCGCCGGCGGCCGCGGCGCCGACGAGCTTGCGAGCTACGAGGAGGCCTGGCGCGGCTCGGCGGTGGGCCAGGACCTGAAGCGGGTGCGCAACGTGAAGCCGCTGTGGTCGCGCTTCGGGACCTTCCTCGGCATCCCGCTCGGCGCGCTCGACATGTGGACCAACACGCTGTTCGGCGCTTCGCTGTTCGGCACGCTCAAGCACGGCAAGACCGATGCGGCCTCGCTCAAGCCCGCCTCGCGCTTCAAGCCCATCGTCTATCCCAAGCCCGACGGCGTGCTGACCTTCGACAAGCTCTCCTCGGTGTTCATTTCCAACACCAACCACGAGGAGGACCAGCAGGTGCACCTCGTGGTGAAGGACATGGCGCTGCAGAAGGCCTCCGAGCACGACGTGTTCGCCGGTCCGTCCAACCGCTACTGCCCGGCCGGCGTCTATGAATGGGTGGAGGAAGGCGCCGACGCGCCGCGCTTCCAGATCAACGCGCAGAACTGCGTGCACTGCAAGACCTGCGACATCAAGGACCCGAACCAGAATATCACCTGGACCGCCCCGGAGGGCGGAGGCGGCCCGAACTACCCCAACATGTGAGCCGGATCGCGCCCCCAGCCGCCGGCTCGCGGGGATAACGGCGCGGCGCCGATTGCGCTTGCGGCGTCCCGCAGTGCATCGTGGGGCTGCCCACAATCCGGCGCCCTTGGATGGTGATCCCGGCACGTTAATCGCACGGTCATCCCCGGCTTGCCCGGGGGATCCACCTCACGGCCGGGTCTGCGTCTGCTTGCGGGCACGCGGAGCAAGCCTCCGGGTGGATGCCTTGGACAAGCCGGGGCATGACGGTTTCAACAATCAAGGCGCCACAAGGTCCTGCCGCATGCATCAGCGAACCGCCCGCCCGATCGATCCCAACTCGGATGCCGCCATCGCCGGCCGCGTCGCGCCGCTGCCGATCGAGCAGGTGGCTGCCAAGCTCGCCATCCCGCCCGAGGCGCTCTACCGCTACGGGCCGCACAAGGGCAAGCTGGGGCTGGATTTCGTCGGCTCGCTGGCGACCCGGCCGCGCGGCAAGCTGATCCTCGTCACCGCCATCAGTCCGACCCCGGCGGGCGAGGGCAAGACCACCACCACCATCGGCCTCGGCGACGCGCTGGCGCGGCTCGGGCGCAAGGCCGCCATCTGCCTGCGCGAGCCCTCGCTCGGGCCGGTGTTCGGCGCCAAGGGCGGCGCCACCGGCGGCGGCCACGCCCAGATCATCCCCATGCAGGACATCAACCTGCACTTCACCGGCGACCTGCACGCCATCTCGGCCGCGCACAACCTGCTCTCGGCGCTGATCGACAATCACGTCTACTGGGGCAATGCGCTGGAGATCGACACGCGGCGCATCGCCTGGCGGCGCGTGATGGACCTCAACGACCGCGCGCTACGGCACATCACGGTCGGCCTTGGCGGGCCGGCCAACGGCTTTCCCCGTGAGGACGGCTTCGACATCACGGTGGCGAGCGAGGTGATGGCCATCTTCTGCCTCGCCGAGAGCCTTGCCGACCTGGAGGCCCGGCTCTCGCGCATGGTGGTGGCGCAGACCCGCGCGCGCCGGCTCATCCGCGCCGAGCAGCTGGAGGGGGTCGGCTCCATGGTGGCGCTGCTGCGCGACGCCTTCCAGCCCAACATCGTCCAGACCATGGAGGGCACGCCGGCGCTCGTCCACGGCGGCCCGTTCGCCAACATCGCCCATGGCTGCAACTCGGTGATCGCGACGAAGAGCGCCCTCGCGCTCGCCGACTTCGTGGTGACGGAGGCCGGCTTCGGCGCCGATCTCGGGGCGGAGAAGTTCCTCGACATCAAGTGCCGGCAGGCGGGGCTTGAGCCGGCCGCAGCCGTGGTGGTCGCCACCGTCCGGGCGCTGAAGATGCACGGCGGCGTGCCGCTCAAGGAGCTGGGCACGCCGAACCCGGAGGCCGTGGCGCTGGGCGCCGGAAACCTCAAGCGCCACGTGGAAAACCTGCGCAAGTTCGGCGTGCCGGTGGTGGTGGCGCTCAACCGCTTCACCTCCGACACCGAGGCCGAGCGCGCGGCGGTGGCCGAGGCGGTGGCGCCGCTGGGCGTCAACGTCCACGACTGCTCGCACTGGGCAAACGGCGGCGCCGGCGCCGAAGGGCTGGCGCGCGAGGTGGAGGCGCTCGCAGTGACGCCCTCTTCCTTCCGCTTGCTCTATCCCGACGCGGCACCGCTTGCCGCCAAGATCGAGACCGTGGCACGGGAGATCTACCGCGCGGCGCGGGTGGAGTTCGCGCCCACCGCGCGGGCGAAGCTCGCCGAGTTCGAGGCGCAGGGCTTCGGCGCGCTGCCGGTGTGCATGGCGAAGACGCAGTATTCCTTCTCCGCCGACCCCTCTTTGCGCAACGCGCCGGTGGATCACGTGCTGCCGGTGCGCGAGGTGCGGCTCTCCGCCGGCGCGGGCTTCGTGGTGGCGCTGGCGGGCGACATCATGACCATGCCGGGCCTGCCCTCGAAGCCCGCCGCCCACGACATCTTCGTCACCCCCGACGGCATCATCGCCGGCCTGAGCTGACCGGTTCGAAAGGGCGGCCCCCTCCCCGCCCGGGAACCTCCGGACCCGAGCGAGGGGGCGGCGCCGGTGCGTGCCCTATAGCTCGACCTTGGCCTCGAAGCCGCCGAAGATCATGCGCCGGCCGTCGAACGGCATCTCCTCCATGGACGCCTTGATGCGCGCGTCTGCCATCACCTTCTCCATCACCGCGTCGCGATGGGCGCGGTCGGCATAGACGATCCAGGAGAACACCACCGTCTCGTCCGGCGTCGCCTGGACGGCGCGGGGGAACGAGGTCACCTCGCCATAGGGCACGTCCTCGCCGACGCATTCCACGAAGGCGAGCGCACCGTAGCTCTTCCAGATCTCACCGGCGGTGCGGGCGAAATCGAGATAGGCGCCGATCTTGTCCTTGGGCACCGGAACGACGAAGCCATCCACATACGACATGCGCGTGCTCCCTTGTTGCGCGCATTCCCTGGTGTGGCGGGTGCGCGTGCAGCAAGGACGCGCGCGGCGGTGCCGACCCGACACGCCCGGCGAAGGAATCCCCGCCCCGGCTTAACCCGGCCTTATGCGGCCGTGGCCGATGCTGCCGTAGGGGCGCCCGGTTCGCGCTCTCACGGCTCCTCACTTTCCGCCCATTTGGGTGGTGCAAGAGCGGGGACGGCGCGGCGCGACGGAGCAGAGGTCCCATCGATGGCGAAAGGCGGGCATGGCGGAGATGGGATGCGGCGCGAGCCGGTGCTGGGGCGCGCCAGCGCCGCCGGGCCGGGCGGCCTCGACATCCGCCTCGATCCCCGCGACCGCCCCGGCGCCGCGACCCGCACGCCGAAAAGCGCGCCCAAGAGCACCCCTAAGAGCACCCCTAAGAGCACGCTGAACCCCGACCGCATCGCGGACGATCCGCCGCGCGCGCCGAAGCGCAAGCCGCCCGAGGAGCCGAAGCCGCGCGCGGCCGCACGCAGCGCCGCCCGCAAGCCGGATCGCCGGTCCGGCCGGCGGCGCACGCCGCTCGCCTGGCGGCTGTTCAAATGGGGCGCGCTGCTCGGGCTGTGGGCGCTGATCGCGGTGGGCGGCCTCGTGGCCTTCGAGGCCTCCAAGCTCCCGCCCATGCACACATTGATGGTGCCGAAGCGTCCGCCCACCGTCACCGTCCTCGCCGCCGACGGCAAGACACTGGCGACGCGCGGGGACATGGGCGGCGTGGCGGTGCCGATCCGCGAACTGCCGCCCTTCCTGCCCAAGGCGTTCGTCGCCATCGAGGACCAGCGCTTCTACAGCCATTTCGGCCTCGATCCGGAAGGCCTCGCCCGCGCGCTCGTCACCAACGTCACCTCGCGGCGGCTGCGCCAGGGCGGCTCGACGCTGACCCAGCAGCTCGCCAAGAACCTGTTTCTGACCCAGGAGCGCACCGCCTCGCGCAAGATCCAGGAACTGGTTCTGGCGCTCTGGCTGGAGGCGAAGTTCTCGAAGGACGAGATTCTCGACCTCTATCTCAACCGGGTCTATTTCGGCGCCGGCGCTTATGGGGTGGAGGCGGCGGCGCAGCGCTATTTCGGCAAGTCCGCGCGCCAGGTGACGCTGGCCGAGGCGGCCATGCTGGCCGGGCTCGTCAACTCGCCCTCGCGCCTCGCGCCCACGCGCAACCTCAAGGGCGCCCAGACCCGCGCCGCTCTGGTGCTCGGCGCCATGCGCGACCAGGGCCTGATCTCCAAGGACATGGCCCAGGCCGCGCTCGCCCGTCCCGCCCAGCTCGCACGCCCCTCGGCGCCGGGCTCCAGCGGCTATGTGGCCGACTATGTGATGGACCAGCTCGAATCCTTCACCGGCGACGTGGTCGGCGACGTGACCGTGCGCACCACCATCGACCCGGCGCTGCAGCAGGCGGCGGAGCGCTCCCTGGAAGACACGCTGGCGAAGTCGGGCACGAAATTCGGCGTCGGCCAGGGGGCGCTGGTCAGCCTGGACACGGACGGGGCGGTGAAGGCGCTGGTGGGCGGGCGCTCCTATGAGGACAGCCAGTTCAACCGCGCGGTGACGGCGAAGCGGCAGCCGGGCTCGGCGTTCAAGCCCTTCATCTATCTCACCGCGCTGGAGCACGGCCTGAGCCCCGACACGGTGCGCGACGACGCGCCGCTCCAGCTCAAGGGCTGGCGGCCGGAGAATTCCACCCACGACTATCGCGGCCCGGTGACGCTGGAGACCGCGCTCGCGCTCTCGCTCAACACCGTCTCGGTGCGGCTCGCGCTGGAAGTGGGGCCGAAGGCGGTGGTTCAGACCGCGCACCGGCTCGGCATCACCTCCAACCTCGAACCCAACCCCTCGATCGCGCTCGGCACCTCCGAGGTGTCGGTGCTGGAGCTGGCGGGTGCCTATGTCCCGTTCGCGAACGGCGGCATCGGCGTCATCCCGCACGTGATCGACGAGGTGCGCGGCGCCGACGGCAAGGTCATCTACCGCCGCGCCGCCTCCGGTCCGGGCCGGGTGCTCGACCCGGCCTATGCCGCGATGATGAACCGCATGCTGATCCAGACCCTGGTGATGGGCACGGCGCGCCGCGCCGATCTGCCGGGCTGGGAGGCGGCGGGCAAGACCGGCACCTCGCAGGATTACCGCGACGCCTGGTTCGTCGGCTACACGGCGCGCTACGTGACCGCCGTTTGGCTCGGCAACGACGACGCATCGCCCACCAAGAAGGCCTCCGGCGCCAACCTGCCGGTGGAGATCTGGAGCCGCTACATGAAAGGCGCGCACCAGAACGTGCCGGTGGCCGAGCTGCCGGGCGGGCTGCGCTCGGCCGGCTTCGGCAGCATCGGCTACGGGCAGCCGGGCGTCAGCCTCCTGCCGCCGGAGGGCCTGCCCGACGACCGGCCTCCCGCCGTGGTCGGCCAGATGCCGCAGCGCCAGGCGGCGCAGGAGCCCATGACGCTGGACCGCTGGTTCGTGGAGACGTTTCTCGGCGGCGGACGGCGCTGACGCGCCTATGGGGGCAGACGGCGCCGGCGCCCCTCAAGGGGACGGCGCGCTTGCGCCGGGCGGCGCGCTCGGGAATAAGCGGGGCATGAGTTCTCAACCGAAAAGCCCGCCTGCCTCCGCCGCCGCTCCGGACGACGCGGAAGCCGCCGCCGCGACTGCCGCCCTCATCGAGCAGGGGCGGCTGCTGTTCGCCGCGCCGTGGGACTTCATCTCGGCCGCGCCCACCATCGAGACGCTGCCGCCCATGCAGGGCATGGAGATCGCGCTCGCCGGGCGGTCCAATGTGGGCAAGTCCTCGCTGGTGAACGCGCTCACCGGCCGCAAGGCGCTGGCGCGCACCTCGGTGACGCCGGGCCGCACGCAGGAGCTGATCTTCTTTCGCGCCTCCCCCGAGCTGACGCTCGTGGACATGCCGGGCTACGGCTTCGCCAAGGCCCCGAAGGAGAAGGTGGAGGCCTGGACCCACACCATCCGCGCCTATCTGCGCGGGCGGGTGAACCTCGCCCGGGTGTTCGTGCTGATCGATTCCCGCCACGGCATCAAGCCGGTGGACGAGGAGATCCTCGACCTTCTGGACAAGGCGGCGGTGTCCTACGCCATCGTGCTCACCAAGGCGGACCAGGTGAAGCCCACCGCATTGCCGCACGTGATCGCTGGCGTCGAGGACAAGATCAGGAAGCGCCCGGCCGCCTTCCCGGTGGTGTTCCCCACCTCCAGCAATACCGGCGCCGGCCTCGCCGAGCTGCGCGGCGCGGTCGCGCGCCTCATGGCCGAGCAGGGGTAGCAAGGCGGCAGCGCGCCCGGTCGCCGGATGGGCCCTCCGGTCAAGCCGGCGGGCGACGGCAGGGAAAGGGGCGACGGTGGGACGAAGGACGACGGCCGAGAAGGTATTCGGCGGTGGCAGAACGCTCCGCTGCATCCCCAGAAAGCCGCCGTCATGCCCCGGCTCGTCCGGGGGGATCCACGCAGCGGCCGGGCGGGCGCCCGGTCCTTCGAGCGGCCTGACGCGGCCCGGTGGATGCCCCGGACGAGCCGGGGCATGACGGTGGTGACACAAGAAACGGGGCGCTGAAGGAGAGGGAGCCGCACGGCGGACCCCAGGCCGCCGTCATGCTCCGACTTGATCGGAGCATCCATGCAGCCTGGCAGCGCCAAGCCGCCGAATGGGCCTCCCGGTCAGGCCCGAGGGCGACGCCGGGAATGGGGCGACGATTGGGAAAGGCGGTGGAACGGGTGCCGGCAGCGGCCGTGATCAGCGGCGGGCGTGCTGCTCTTCCTGGATCAGCGCCTCTGTGGCGGCAATGACGCCTTCCAGCTCCGAGATCTTGCGCAGCATGCCGTCGGATGGCAGCGTCGAGCCCTTGGCGGCGGTCAGGAGAAGATCGCGCTGGGCGGATTTCAGCCGATCGAGAAGGCCGGCCAGATCGGCCTCTGCCTGTTGCGGCATTTGAACGTGAACTCCCGTAAAATGACAGAAGCGGACGCAGCCTGCGGCGCGCCCGCCCCGACCTTTCGATGGACGAAGATCACGGCGTGTGCGCCGCGATACAAAGGCCAGCCTTGCGAAGACATACCCGGCGAAGGATGTCCGCAAGGCCGGAACAGACGCATCCGCAGCGACCGGCCGGCGCGCCAAGCGTGCCGGCCCAAAGCGCCCTGGATGCGGCGGATGCTCAGTCGGCGAGTTCGATGCCGCGCGCCTCAGGACCCTTCGGCCCCTGGCCCACCTGCACCACAACGCGCTGGCCCTCGGCGAGATCGCTGAGGCCCGAGCGGGAGATGACGGTGACGTGCACGAACACGTCCTTGCCGCCGCCTTCCACCGCGATGAAGCCGAACCCCTTATCGGGATTGTACCACTTCACCGTGCCGACGCGCTCCTCGGTGGGGCCGGTGGCCGCACGCGGGCCGCCGCCGGCGCCGCCCATGCGGGGGGCACCGCCGCCGCCGGGACCGGCGCCGAAGCTGCGGCGCGGAGGCGCCGCTTCGGCGGTGGAGGTGTCGACCTCGAGCACCTCGGTGACCTGGCGGCCCTTCTGGCCCTGGCCCACGCGAACCGAGAGCTTGGAGCCGGGAGGCACGCTCTCCTGGCCCGCCGCCTCAAGGGCGCGGGCATGCAGGAACACGTCGCCCGAGCCGTCGGCGAGCTCGACGAAGCCGAAGCCCTTCTCAGGGTTGAACCACTTCACCGTCGCGTCGATCGGCGGACCGGACGGCATCGGTGCACTGAAGCTGCTGCTCGGCGAAGAGAAGGCGCGGTCCCCACCGCCAAATCCGCGATCCCGCGGCGGCTGAAAATCGTCATCAAAGCCACGGCGGCGCGGCTCGCGGAAGTCTCGGTTACGGCTCATGTGTATTTCCGTTGAAGGTCAGTCGCCAATCCTGGCTAAGGGCCATCCACCACTGCGGGATTAATCTGCGTCCAATTGTGCAGTTTAGATTGCACTTCTCCGGCGACTTCAACGGCGCCTTCGCGTAACGCTCAAACCCCACCACCCGCTTCTTGCCTCGCAGCCTAATGGACATGGCCGGCTTGCAGTGCCCAAACTCAGCACCCGCGCACTCCGCCGGCCAAAAACGAGACTAACACAGTTCCGCTTCCTTTTGGTACATGAATGTTCGGCGCTCGCGCGCTGCCCGCATCCTGGAAAGTTTGCCGGCTCATCCCACGATTCCGCTCGGCCCCGAACTTCCGAGACCGCTGCGCAAAGAGGCAGCCCATGACCTTTGCCGCAAACACGGCGCCCGCCCGTCCGCCCCATCCGCAGCACCGGCGCGACGGCTTCGTCCCCAAGCTCGTCACCACCCTCATGCAGGGCTACCGCCTTGCAGACCTTCGTGCCGACGCGGTGGCCGGCCTTACGGTCGCCATCGTCGCGCTGCCGCTCGCCATGGCGCTGGCCATCGCGTCCGGCGCCTCGCCCGACAAGGGCCTCGTCACGGTGGTGGTGGCCGGCCTGCTGATCTCGGCCCTCGGCGGCAGCCGCTACCAGATCGGCGGCCCCACCGGCGCGTTCGTGGTGGTGGTGTTCAACGTCATCGCGCAGCACGGTTATGACGGACTTTTGATCGCCACCCTCATGGCGGGTGCGATGCTGCTGGTGGCCGGCCTCACCCGGCTCGGCAACTTCATGCGCTACATCCCCGAGCCGGTGGTCACGGGCTTCACCGCCGGCATCGCGGTCATCATCTTCTCCAGCCAGGTGAAGGATTTCCTCGGTCTGCCCATGGGTCAGGTGCCGGCCGAGTTCCTGGACAAGTGGATCGCCATGTTCAAGGCCGCGCCCGGCCTGTCGCTCGCCACCACCGCGCTGTCGGTGGGCGCGCTGGCGCTGATCCTGGTGCTGCGCAAGGTGGCGCCCAAGGTGCCGGGCTTCCTCATCGCCGTGGTGGCGGGGGCGCTGGTGGTGCCGCTGCTCGGCCTCCAGGTGGAGACCATCGGCTCGCGCTTCGGCGGCATCTCCGGCGCCATCCCCGCCCCGCATTTGCCCGACGTCACGCTCGCCCGCATGTGGGAGCTGCTGCCCAGCGCCTTCACCATCGCCTTCCTCGCCGGCGTCGAGAGCCTGCTCTCGGCGGTGGTGGCGGACGGCATGACCGGGGGACGGCACCGGCCGAACGCCGAGCTGGTCGCCCAGGGCGTCGCCAATACCGCGTCGGCGCTGTTCGGCGGCCTGCCGGCCACCGGCGCCATCGCCCGCACCGCCACCAACATCCGCGCCGGCGCCCGCTCGCCCATGGCCGGGGTGCTGCATGCGGTGTTCGTGCTGGCGGTGATGCTGGCGCTGGCGCCGCTCGCCGCCTCGATCCCGCTGGCGAGCCTCGCCGCCATCCTCATGGTGGTGGCCTGGAACATGAGCGAGGTGGACCGCTTCCGCCATCTCATGTCGGCCCCCCTCGGCGACCGGGTGCTGCTGATCTCCACCTTCGTGCTCACGGTGGCGGTGGACCTCACGGTCGCCATCGCCACGGGCGTGGTGCTCGCCGCCGTCCTGTTCATGCACCGCATGGCGGAGACCGCCAGCGTCGCCCCGGCCGAGTTCGGCACCGGCGAGGAGCACGACGCGCGCGGCAACCTGCCGGCGGGCGTGGAAATCTTCCAGGTGAGCGGGCCGCTGTTCTTCGGAGCCGCCGCGCGCTTCTCGGAGGTTCTGGAGAAGATCGGCCAGAAGCCGCGCGTGTTCGTGCTCGACATGACCGAGGTGCCGATGATGGACGCCACCGGCGTCAACGCTCTGTCGAACTTCGCCCGCCAGTGCGCGGGCGGCGGCACGGCGCTGGTGGTGGCGGGCCTCCAGGGCCAGCCGCGCACGGTGCTGGAGAAGATGGTGCACGGCGCGCCGGGCACCCATCTCGACCTCGTCGCCAACATCGACCAGGCGCTCGCTCTGGCGCGCATCAAGGCCGAGGCCTGAGCGCGGGCCATGGCCGATCGCCCTGCGGATGCCGACGCTTCCGCCGGCGCCCCCGAAGCCGGTGGCGGCCACCGCCACGGCGCGCCCGCGCGGCCGGCGGATGCGCCGCCGCCGGCGCCCATCCCGGTGCCCACCAGCGCCGAGATGCTGGCCCTGCTCGAAGCCCGCCGCTCCCTGCCGCTGCGCGCTCTGGTGCCGCCGGGTCCCGATGCGGCGGCGCTCGACCGCATGCTCGCCATCGCCGCGCGGGTGCCCGACCACGGCCGCCTCGTGCCGTGGCGCTTCATCGTGCTGGACGGGGAGGCGCGGCGAGCGGCCGGCGAGCGGCTCGACGCGCTCTATCTGGCGCAGAACCCGGACCTCGCCGCCGACAAGCGCACCATGTGGCGCGACTATCTGCTGCGCGCGCCGGTGACGGTGGTTGTGGTGAGCCGGCCGGACCCGGCGGCGAAGATCCCGGTGCTCAACCAGGTGCTCTCGGCGGGCGCCGCGGCCATGAACCTGATCTCGGCCGCCACGGCGCTCGGCTTCGGCGCCCAGTGGCTGCTGAAATGGCCGGGCCGTGACAGCGCAGCCGCGGCGCTTCTGGGCGTCGGCGAGAACGAGCAGGTGGCGGGCTTCATCCATATCGGCAGCCCGTCGGAGGTCGCCCCCGACCGGCCCCGTCCCGCGCGCGCCGACGTGGTGACGCGCTGGCGGCCCTGAGACGGTCACTCCGCCAGGGAGGCCTCGGCGACTCGCGCCTTCTTCAGGTAGATCCAGGACACATACAGAGCGGCGGCGCCGAACAGCGCCACCAGCACATAAAGGCCGATGTCGCCCAGGCGGAACAGGCCTGCGACCGCCCAGCCGGCGGCCACGGCGGTGGCGACCGCCTCGGTGGCGACGAGCAGGGCGGCGCTCGCCACCGTAAGCATCCTGCCGCCCGAACCCGAACCCGCCATGACCCACTCCCGAACCCAGTTTCCGGGGCTGCCGAAAACGCTGCCCCCTAAAGACCGGCCGGCAACCTGCCCGGCCCAGCGCGCCGGGTCAAGATCGCGCACCACGCCTGCGCGCCCCAGCGCTCGTTCAGCCGGCGTCAGGGCACCTGCGAGCGAAGCCGGTTCCGGCTCGGGCACCGAAGCCCAATGATCGAACATTAAGCGCGTGGGGCGCATCCCTGGACCACTGAACGCCTCTTACCGCTCGGCGCGGACGATCACATCCATCAGCTCGGCCACCTTGCGGCGCTGGTCCTCCGCATCGCCGGAGCGGATGGCGTGCTCGACGCAGTGCGCCACATGCTGGCGCAGCACCTCCTCCTCCACCTTCTTGAGCGCCGCGCGCACCGCGGCGATCTGGGTGATGACGTCGATGCAGTAACGGTCCTCCTCCACCATGCGGGAGAGGCCGCGCGTCTGCCCCTCGATCCGGGCGAGGCGCTTGAGGACACGGTCTTTGTCGGGGCTGTGCATGCCTTGCCATATACCCCCTGTGGGTATATGGGACAAGCCCAGATACCCCCCGGGGGTTAAAAAGCTTCGCCAATGTGAGCCAGCGCAAGGCCTTCGCCGTTCGAAAGGTCCCTTCTGGCACCAGATGTTTGGAGCCGTCATGGCACACGATCCTTCCACACAGGGCACGCCGACCGGCTCTTCGGGCCACGATGGCAACGGGCACGACCCCGCGAGTCACGACTGCTGCAGCGGCAAGGCGCCGCCCCCGCTCGATCAGTCCGCGGCGCCCAAGGCCGGCGCCTGCTGCGGCGGGCACGACCACGGCCAGCCCGCGCAGCCGCCCGCCGCGCCCGCCAAGGTCAAGGATGTGGTCTGCGGCATGGATGTGGATCCCTCGCCCGAGGCGGGCAAGCCCAGCACGATCCACGAGGGGCGCGCGTTCCACTTCTGCTGCAACGGCTGCAAGGCCAAGTTCGAGGCCGACCCGCAGAAATACCTCGAACCGCAGGTCGACCCGGTCTGCGGCATGAGCGTCGCGCCGGCGAGCGCCAAACATGCCGCGCGCCACGCGGGCAAGACCTATTTCTTCTGCTCGTCCTCCTGCGAAACCAAATTCAGGGCGGACCCCGGCGTCTATACCGGCGAGAAGGCGCCGCCCCCGCCGGCCGCCGTGCCCGAGGGCACCATCTATACCTGCCCCATGGACCCGGAGATCCGCCAGATCGGCCCCGGCATCTGCCCGATCTGCGGCATGGCGCTGGAGCCCGAGGTCGTGACGCTCGACGATGCGCCGAACGAAGAACTGGCGGACATGAAGCGCCGGTTCTGGATCGGCCTCGCTTTGACCCTTCCGGTGTTCGTTCTGGAGATGGGCCGGCATGTCGCCGGCCTCCACCTGCTGCCGCAGCAGCTTTCGAACTACGTTCAGTTCGCGCTCGCGACCCCGGTGGTGCTGTGGGTGGGCCGGCCCTTCTTCGAGCGCGGCTGGCTCTCGCTGAAGTCGCGCAACTACAACATGTTCACCCTCATCGCCATGGGCACGGGGGTGGCCTATCTCTATTCGATCGTGGGCACCTTCCTGCCCGGCCTGTTCCCGCACGGCTTCCATGCCCATGAGGGCGGGGTGCCGGTCTATTTCGAGGCGGCGGCGGTCATCACCGTGCTGGTGGCGCTGGGCCAGGTTCTGGAGCTCGGCGCCCGCGAGCAGACCTCCGGCGCCATCAAGGCCCTGCTGTCGCTCGCCCCCAAGACCGCCCTCCGCGTGAACGCCGACGGGACCGACGAGGAGGTCGCCCTCGACCTCGTCGCCCCCGGCACCGTGCTGCGCGTGCGCCCCGGCGAGAAGGTGCCGGTGGACGGCGTTGTCACCGAGGGCCGGGCGGTGGTGGACGAGAGCCTCGTCACCGGCGAATCCATGCCCGTCACCCGCGAGGCCGGAGAGACCGTGATCGGCGGCACGGTGAACGCCTCCGGCGCCTTCCTCATGCGCGCCGAGAAGGTGGGGCGGGAGACGCTGCTGTCGCAGATCGTGCAGATGGTGGCCCAGGCGCAGCGCTCGCGCGCGCCGATCCAGCGGCTCGTCGATCAGGTTTCCTCCTGGTTCGTGCCGGCGGTGTTCGCCGCCGCCTGCGTCGCCTTCGTGGTGTGGATGGCGGTCGGCCCCGAGCCGCGCCTCACCTTCGCGCTGCTCGCGGCGGTGAGCGTGCTCATCATCGCCTGCCCCTGCGCGCTCGGCCTCGCCACCCCCATGTCGGTGATGGTGGGGGTGGGGCGGGGCGCCCAGGTCGGCGTGCTGGTGAAGAATGCCGAGGCGCTGGAGCGCATGGAGAAGGTGGACGTGGTGGTGGTGGACAAGACCGGCACCCTCACCCTCGGCAAGCCCAAGGTTGTGGCGGTGCATGCCGGCCGCGGCATGGACGAGAACGACATCCTGCGCCTCGCCGCCAGCGTGGAGCGGGCGAGCGAGCATCCCATCGCCGCCGCCATGGTGGGCGAAGCCAAGGCGCGCGACCTGACGCTGGCCGCGCCGGCGGACGTGGCCGCGACGTCCGGCAAGGGGATCGCCGGCACGGTGGAGGGCCATCGCGTCGTGGTCGGCCACGCCATCTATCTGGGCGACAACGGCGTTCCCGTGGACCACCTGATCGCGGTGGCGGAGAGCCACCGCCGCGACGGCGCCACCACCGTGTTCGTGGCGGTGGACGGGCGCGCCTGCGGCGTCATCGCCGTCGCCGATCCGGTGAAGGAGACCACCGAGGCGGCGCTGAGGCGCCTTTCGAAGGACGGCGTGCGCGTGGTCATGCTCACCGGCGACAACAGGACCACGGCGCTCGCGGTGGCCAAGCGCCTCGGCATCACCGAGGTGGAGGCCGAGGTTCTGCCCGACCACAAGGCCGACGTTGTGACGCGCCTGCGCAAGGAGGGCCACGTGGTGGCCATGGCCGGCGACGGCATCAACGATGCCCCGGCGCTCGCGGTGGCGGACGTGGGCATCGCCATGGGCACCGGCACCGACATCGCCATGGAGAGCGCCGGCATCACGCTGCTCAAGGGCGACCTCAACGGCATCGCCCACGCCCGGTCGCTGTCGAAGGCGACCATGGCGAACATCCGCCGCAACCTCGTCTTCGCGTTCCTCTACAATGCGGCGGGGGTGCCGATCGCAGCCGGCGTGCTCTATCCGGCCATCGGTCTCCTGCTGTCGCCCATGGTGGCGGCGGCGGCCATGGCGCTCTCGTCGGTGAGCGTGATCGCCAACGCGCTGCTGCTGCGGGCCTGGAAGCCGCAATGAACCCCAGGGCCGGTGCGCGTCACACCAGCGCCGGCCGCGCCTCCTGGGCGCCGACCTCGAAGATGCGCTTGTAGCGCGCGATCTCGGCTGGCGGCCCCATGGCCTTGGTGGGGTTGTCGGAGAGCTTCACCGCCGCGTGCCCATTGGCGGAGATCACCTTGCAGACGATGGAGATGGGGTCGAGAGCGCCGTTCGGCACGAGGCCCCGGAAATCGTTGGTGAGCAGCGTGCCCCAGCCGAAGCCCATGCGGATGCGGCCGTTGAAGGCGCGGTGGATGCGCGCCACCTCCTCCACATCGAGCGCGTCGGAGAAGATGGCGAGCTTCTCGCGCGGGTCCTGGCCGCGCGCGCGCCACCAGGCGATGGCCTCCTCGCCGCCCGCCACCGGCTCCTTGCTGTCGATGCGGATGCCGGTCCACTGCGCCACCCAGTCGGGCGCGTGGGCGAGGAAGCCGGCGGTGCCGAAGGTGTCCGGCAGGATGACGCGCAGGTTGCCCTCATAGTCCTCCTGCCAGTCGGCCAGCACCTGGTAAGGCGACCAGGCGAGCTCCGCGTCGCTGCGGGCGAGCGCGGCATAGACCATGGGCAGCTCGTGGGCGTTGGTGCCGGTGGCCTCCACCTCGCGCCGCATGGCGATGAGGCAGTTGGAGGTGCCGAGGAAACCTTCGCCCAAGCCCTCGATCAGCGCCTGGACGCACCAGTCCTGCCACAGGAAGCCGTGGCGGCGGCGGGTGCCGAAATCGGCGATCTTGATGGGGGCGAGGGTCTTCAGGAACTCGACCTTCTCCCACACCCGCGTCATGGCGCGGGCATAGAGAATCTGGAGCTCGAACTTGCCCATGCCTTTGAGCACCGCACGCGAGCGCAGCTCGTTGATGATGGCGAGCGCCGGGATCTCCCACATGGTGGTCTCGACCCACGGCCCCTCAAACACCAGCTCGTACTGCCCGTCCCACTTCTCAAGGTGATAAGCGGGGAAGCGGAAGCCTTCGAGCCACGCCACATAATCGGGCGAGAACATCTGCCTCTTGCCGTAGAACATGTTGCCGCGCAGCCAGGTGCTCTCGCCGCGGGTGAGCGAGAGCGAGCGCACATGGTCGAGCTGCTCGCGCAGGGCGCCGATGTCGATGATGTCGGCGAGCCGGATCGAGGACGTGCGGTTATGGATGCCGAACGTCACCCGCGTGCCCGGATGGCGGCGGAAGATGGTCTGCCCCATCAGCAGCTTGTAGAAGTCGGTGTCGAGCACCGACCGCACGATGGGGTCGATCTTCCAGTCGTGGTTGTAGACCCGCGTGGCGATGTCGGTCATGGCGTCTTCGCGCTGGATTGGCGTTGTCTTGGGGAGCGTCCGGAACGGCGCGTCCCGGAAGGGCGCCCGTTGAGGGGCGCCCGCGGAGGGCGGCGCATCTATAGCACGTCATGCGGCCATGCGAGCCGTTCGCAGCCGGAGCGCCTCAGCGGCAGCCGCGCCGGGCCTCCCAGGCCTTGACCTCGTTCACATAGCGCTGCTGCGCCGGCGTGAGCTGGCCGTAGGGCGGAAAGCAGCGCTCGCCGAACGTGGCGATCGCGTCCTTGGTCTTGAAGCAATAGCCCTGCTCCGCATAGACCGCGTTGCGCTGATACCAGAGCGCCCGGCACGACAGTTCGCTCAAGGCCTGCGCGCCGGCGGCCGGGGCAAGGGCGCAGGCGCCCGCCGCGATCGCTGCCCATAGCGCCGTCCGAATGATCCCACGCCCCCGCATGCCCGCCTCCCCAGGTGGATGGCGCAGCCTAGCACCGGCGCCGCAGGCGGAGATAGAGGCGCCGATTTATTGCCCAGAAGGCATCAATGTCGTTCCATCTCTTCCATAGATGCGAAAAACGCGCGGGGGTATACAAAAGACCAAGGACAACCAAAAGCCCCCTGAGGAACACGCCATGGCCCGCATGAGAGCCGTCGACGCCGCCGTTCGCGTCCTGGAGAAGGAAGGTATCAGCACCGCGTTCGGAGTTCCCGGCGCGGCCATCAACCCGCTCTATTCCGCCCTGAAGGCGCGCGGCTCCATCCGCCACGTGCTGGCGCGCCACGTCGAAGGCGCCTCGCACATGGCCGAGGGCTACACCCGCGCGGTGGCCGGCAATATCGGCGTGTGCATCGGCACCTCCGGCCCCGCCGGCACCGACATGATCACCGGCCTCTATTCGGCCTCCGCGGATTCCATCCCGATCCTGTGCATCACCGGCCAGGCCCCGCGGGCGCGCCTCTACAAGGAGGACTTCCAGGCGGTCGACATCGAGTCCATCGCCAAGCCCGTCACCAAATGGGCGGTGACGGTGCGTGAGCCGGCCCTCGTGCCGATGGTGTTCCAGCAGGCGTTCCACGTGATGCGCTCGGGCCGGCCCGGCCCGGTGCTCATCGACCTGCCGCTGGACGTGCAGCTCGCCGAGATCGAGTTCGACGAGGAGACCTACGCGCCCTTGCCGGTCTACAAGCCGACGGCGACGCCGGCTCAGATCGACAAGGCCATGGAGATGATCCTCGGCGCCGAGCGCCCGCTGATCGTCGCCGGCGGCGGCATCATCAACGCGGATGCCTCCGACCTCCTCGTGGAGTTCGCCGAGCTCACCGGCATCCCGGTCATTCCCACCCTCATGGGCTGGGGCGCCATCCCGGACGACCACCCGCTGATGGCCGGCATGTGCGGCCTGCAGACCTCGCACCGCTACGGCAATGCGAACCTGCTCGCCTCGGACTTCGTGGCCGGCATCGGCAACCGCTGGGCCAATCGCCACACCGGCTCGGTGGAGGTCTACACCAAGGGCCGCAAGTTCATCCATGTGGACATCGAGCCGACCCAGATCGGCCGCGTGTTCGGCCCGGACTTCGGCATCGTCTCCGATGCCAAGGCGGCGCTGGAGCTGTTCGTCGCTGCGGCCGCCGAGCTGAAGCTTGCAGGACGGCTGCCGGACTGGTCCGCCTGGGCGGACGAGTGCCGCGCCCGCAAGCAGACCATGCTGCGCAAGTCTCACTTCGACAACGTGCCGCTGAAGCCGCAGCGGGTCTATGAGGAGATGAACGAGGCGCTCGGCCGCGACGTGACCTATGTCACCACCATCGGCCTGTCGCAGATCGCCGGCGCGCAGTTCCTGAACGTCTACTCGCCGCGCAACTGGATCAATTGCGGCCAGGCCGGCCCGCTCGGCTGGACCCTGCCGGCGGCGCTCGGCGTGCGCGCGGCGCGCCCGGATGCCAAGATCGTGGCGCTCTCCGGCGACTACGACTTCCAGTTCCTCATCGAGGAGCTGGCGGTGGGGGCGCAGCACAAGCTGCCCTATCTCCACGTGGTGGTGAACAACTCCTATCTCGGCCTGATCCGCCAGGCGCAGCGCGGCTTCGAGATGGACTTCGAGGTCTCGCTCGCCTTCGAGAACATCAATTCCGAGGAGGCCGGCGGCTACGGCGTCGACCATGTGGCGGTGGCCGAGGGCCTCGGCTGCAAGGCGATCCGCGTCCGCACGCCCAACGAGTTCAAGGGCGCCTTCGCCGAGGCCGAGCGCCTCATGGCCGAGCACCAGGTGCCGGTGGTGGTGGAATTCATCCTGGAGCGGGTGACCAACATCGCCATGGGCGTTGAGATCGACAAGATCACCGAGTTCGAGGACGTGCTGGACCTGCCCCTCGACCAGGTGAAGGCCCTGGAGCCGGCCGAATAGGCCGGGACCGCGCGGCCGTTCCAAGGCCCGCCGCCCGCCCGCGCGGCGTCATCCCCCGGCTTGACCGGGGGATCCACCCCCATTCCCTGGCGCCCCTTCTCAAGAAAACCGTGGATGCCCCGGACAAGCCGGGGCATGACGGTGGGATAGGAGCCGCGCCGCGGACCTGCCCCAAGAACACCTGCCCCAAGAACACCTGCCCTAAGAACCAAGGCTCAGCCAGCGGAGACGACATGCCCAAGTTCTGCGCCAACCTCACCATGCTGTGGAACGAGATCGACTTTCTCGACCGCTTCGCCAAGGCGGAGCAGGCGGGCTTCAAGGGGGTCGAGTATCTGTTCCCCTATCCGTACGAGAAGGAGGCGCTGGCGGAGCGGCTCCGCAAGCACGGCCTCACCCAGGTGCTGCACAACCTGCCGGCCGGCGACTGGGCCAAGGGCGAGCGCGGCATTGCCTGCCTGCCCGGCCGCGAAGGCGAGTTCCAGGACAGCGTCGCCCTCGGCATCGACTTCGCCAAGGCGCTCGGCACCACGGCGGTCAACTGCCTCGCCGGCATCACGCCCAAGGACGTGCCGGCGGAGAAGGTGCATGAAACTCTGGTGAAGAACCTGACGTTCGCTGCCGGCGAGTTCAAGAAGGCGGGCATTCCCCTCGTGGTCGAGGCGATCAACACCCGCGACATCCCGGGTTTCCACCTCACCAATACGAAGCAGACGCTGGCGGTGCTCGACGCCGTGGGCGCGGACGACATCTTCTTCCAGTACGACATCTACCACATGCAGGTGATGGAGGGGGACCTCACCCCGACCATGCGCACCAACCTCGCCCGCATCAAGCACATCCAGCTCGCCGACAATCCCGGCCGCAACGAGCCGGGCACCGGCGAGATCAACTATCCGTTCCTGTTCGGGGCTCTCGACGCCATGGGCTATGACGGCTGGATCGGCGCCGAGTACAAGCCCAGGACCACCACGGACGAAGGCCTCGGCTGGTTCGCGCCGTTTAAGGGGTAAGGCGCGCCATCAATTCGCGCGGGTGGCCCCTCTCCCCTTGTGGGAGAGGGTGGACCGCGGCGCAGCCGCGGGACGGGTGAGGGGTATCGCACCGCCGGCCCCCTCACCCCCGGCCCCTCTCCCACAAGGGGAGAGGGGAGAACCGCGGACCCGTGGACAACCAACACTCTTCAGGAGAAACGCACATGAACGTCGGTTTCATCGGCCTCGGCATCATGGGCCGCCCCATGGCGGGCCACCTCATCGATGCGGGCCACACGCTCTACGTCCATAACCGTTCGAAGCCCGCGCAGGACCTGCTCGACAAGGGCGCCGTGGACTGCGGCTCGTCGGCCGAGGTGGCGCGCAAGGCTGACGTCATCATCACCATGGTTCCGGATACTCCAGACGTGGAGAAGGTGCTGTTCGGCAAGGACGGTGTCGCCGAGGGCATCTCCTCAGGCAAGATCGTGGTGGACATGAGCTCCATCTCGCCGGTCGCCACCAAGGAGTTCGCGGCGCGGCTGAAGGAAAAGGGCGCGGACTATCTCGACGCCCCGGTGTCCGGCGGCGAGGTGGGCGCCAAGGCCGCCTCCCTCACCATCATGGTGGGCGGCGCCGACGCGACCTTCGAGACCGTGAAGCCGCTGTTCGAGAAGATGGGCAAGAACATCACCCTGGTGGGCGACGTGGGCGCCGGCCAGACGGCGAAGGTGGCGAACCAGATCATCGTCGCCCTCACCATCGAGGCCGTGGCGGAAGGCCTCGTCTTCGCCTCCAAGGCAGGTGCCGACCCGGCCAAGGTGCGCCAGGCGCTCATGGGCGGCCTTGCCACCTCGCGCATCCTCGAAGTGCACGGCGAGCGCATGATCAAGCGCACCTTCGATCCCGGCTTCCGCATCGAGCTGCACCAGAAGGACCTGAACCTCGCGCTCCAGAGCGCCCGCGCGCTGGGCGTGAGCCTGCCCAACACCGCCAATGCGCAGGAGCTGTTCAACGCCTGCGTCGCCCATGGCGGCGCGAAGTGGGACCACTCCGCCCTGGTGAAGGCGCTGGAGCTGATGGCCGGCCACGACGTGGCGTGAGCCGCGGTCCGCTCTCGCGGCCGGCGGCGGACCCCACACCCCCACCCTCTCCCTTTGGGAGAGGGTGTCCCCCGTCGCGCCCAGCCGCAAGCCGGGCGCTTCCCTCTCCCCGGCGGGGAGAGGGTCAGGGTGAGGGGAGCTCGGGGGGATCGGCGAAGCGCCCCGATGCGGCAACCCTGCTGCCTCTTCTGCGACTTTATGCTTACACGATTGCGGGCCATCATGACCTAAACACGCCAGCCCGTGCCCAACGAAGCCGGGAGCCAGGAGGACATCGGATGCCCAACAAGCGACACCACCAGAAGCGCGACCGCTCCACCAAGATCGTCGCCACCGTGGGGCCAGCCTCCAACACCGAGGAAAAGCTCAAGGCCCTGTTCCTGGCCGGCGTCGACGTGTTCCGCCTCAACTTCAGCCACGGCACGCAGGCAGACCACGGCGAGGTGCTGGCCCGCATCCGGCGCCTGGAGAAGGAGATGGGCCGGCCCATCGGCGTCATCGCCGACATGCAGGGTCCGAAGCTGCGCATCGGCCGGTTCAAGGACGGCGCGATCGCGCTGAAGCCCGGCGACGTGCTGCATTTCGATGCCGACGTGGATCGCCCCGGCGACGAGACCCGCGTGCCGATCCCGCACCCCGACATCCTTGAGGCGCTCACCGTCGGCTCCACCGTGCTGTGCGACGACGGCAAGGTCCGCCTCAAGGTGGTCAAGAAAGGCAAGGGTTTCCTGGAGGCCCAGGTGGTGGCGGGCACCAAGCTCTCCAACAACAAGGGCTTCAACATCCCCGACGTGGTGCTGCCGCTGTCGCCGCTCACCGAGAAGGACCGCCACGATCTGGAATTCGCCTGCGAGCAGGGGGTGGAGTGGATCGCGCTCTCCTTCGTGCAGCGGCCGGAGGACATCCACGAGGCGCGCGACCTCATCAAGGACCGCGCGGCCATCATGCTCAAGATGGAGAAGCCCGCCGCGGTGGAGCATCTCACCGAGCTGGTGGAACTCTCCGACGCCATCATGGTGGCGCGCGGCGACCTCGGGGTGGAGCTGTCGCTCGCCGAGGTGCCGGCGCTGCAGAAGCGCATGATCGCGGAATCGCGCAGGTTCGGCCGCCCGGTGATCGTCGCGACGCAGATGCTGGAATCCATGATCACCGCCCCGGTGCCGACCCGCGCCGAGGTCTCCGACGTCGCCACCGCGGTCTATGAGGGCGCGGACTGCGTGATGCTCTCCGCCGAGACGGCCGCCGGCCAGTTCCCGGTGGAGGCCGTGACCTTCATGGACGACATCATCCGCCACGTGGAGCGCGATCCCGGCTACCGGCAGGTGCTCGACGCCACCCAGGCGGAATGGGGCAAGACCATCGGCGACGCCGTCACCAAGGCCACCTATCAGGCGGCCATCGCCGTGGACGCCACGGCCTTCGTCGCCTTCACCTCCTCGGGCACCACGGGCCTGCGGGCGGCGCGCGAGCGGCCCATGATCCCGATCCTCGGCCTGACCCCGAAGGTGGAGACCGCGCGGCGCCTCGCTTTGTCCTACGGCGTGCACGCCGTGCACATGAAGGAGGACATCCACTCCTTCGGCGAGATGGTGGACACCGCGGTTCGGGTGGCGGTTGAGCACGGCCTCGGCAAGCCAGGCGACCGCCTCGCCATCACCGCCGGCGTGCCGTTCGCCAAGGCGGGCACCACCAACATCATGCGCATCACCACCATCGGCGCCACCAACCCGCCCTCGCGCCACGACGTGGACGCGGTGGCCTCCACCATGCCCCGGCGCAAGGTGCCGGCCTAAAGAGCGAGCCGGCGGCCTCTGGTCGCTTTGTGGGACCGTTCCGGCACGTTCCGCGCCACTGCACGGCCGCCCCTCCGGGCGGCCGTGGTTTTTTGACCACACGCCGTGGATATTGCACTGCAAGAAAACGTTTTCCCGCAGCGCAGCGCCGGGCACCGGCTGGACGCAGGCGGGGGCTTGCGGGCTATGGTCGGCCCGGCCTGTCGCCTGGGATCCGCTCCGTCATGTCCGTCGAAGTCGAGCGCAAGTTCCTCGTCACCTCCGAAGCCTGGCGCGCCGGAGCACGGGCCTGCCGCATCCGCCAGGGCTATCTGTGCCTCGGCGCGGATGCCACCGTGCGGGTCCGCCTCGCCGATGACGCGGCGTTCCTCACCGTGAAGAGCCGCACCGAAGGCATCTCGCGGGCGGAGTACGAATACGGCATCCCCTTCGCCGATGGCGTCGCCATGCTGGAGACGCTGTGCACCCGGCCGATCATCGAGAAGACGCGCCATTTCGTCGACCATGGCGGCAGGACCTGGGTCATCGACGTGTTCGGCGCGCACAATGACGGCCTCGTGGTGGCCGAGGTGGAGCTCGGGCACCCGGACGAGGTGGTGGACCTGCCGCCCTGGGCGGGCGAGGAGGTGACCTCCGATCCGCGCTACCGCAATTCCGCTTTGGTGAGCGCGCCGCTCGGCAGCGGCTGCGACATCTGACGTCGCGCCGATCGCCGAAGCAGCGTCTCCCCGCGGTCACCGTTGAATCCATAAAGCGAGAGGCCGCGCTGAGGCACGGTGGGACGGCGCCCGCACGGCCGGACAGCCGCTCGCTTGGCGGCCGCTTCCCGTCACGATCGGGGACCCCCTTCCGGCGGTCGCGGCCAAGGCCATGTGAGGCTTGAAGGAAAGCCAAACAACCCGCTCATCTGCCGTTCATGTTGGGCTTGATACACAGTCATTCATCGAGCGGGACCGGTTCCGGCCGTGCCCCGCGGGAGAGAAGCAAGATGACCTTCCGCACCGCTTTCATCGCCGCCTCGGCTCTGCTCCTCGCGAGCGCCACGGCGCAGGCCCAGAACAACACCGCCGCCGGCGCGATCTTCGGCGGCACCGCGGGCGCGCTGATCGGCGGCGCGGTCACCGGTACCGGTGGTGGCGCGGTGGCCGGCGCGCTGATCGGCGGCACCACGGGCGCGATCCTCGGCGCCCAGGCCGACCAGCAGAACCAGAGCTATTATTTTTGGGCCAATGACGGGCGCTGCTACCTGCACCGCGCCGACGGGGCGATCCTCAAGGCCTCCCGCAGTCGTTGCCAATGACGGGCTGTTGATCTGTTCCGTTCCCCCGCACGGATCCGATCAATGGAAGGGCGCCGGCGCAAGCCGGCGCCTTTTTCCGTTCCGCGGGCCGCAGATGCGGCCGCAGGCGCGCAAGCGCATTCAATTTCGGCCGCGCACGCTCTAGATTGACGGCGATGTCCGCCCCGCTCCCGCCCGTTCCCGACCTCGACCAGATCCGCGCCGCCGGCAAGCGCGGCGTCGCCCGCGCCCTCGCCGCGGTGGAGACGCAGCGCGGCACGCCCGCTCTGGCGGCGCTGCTCGACGCCGCGGCGCGCGCTGCGCAGGCCCACGTCCTGGGCCTCACCGGGCCGCCCGGCGTCGGCAAGTCCACGCTGACCAACGCGCTGGTGCACCGCGCCCGCGCCGCCGGCCTCGCGGTGGCGGTGCTGGCGGTCGACCCCTCCTCGCGCCGCACCAAGGGGGCGCTGCTCGGCGACCGGGCGCGCATCCAGACCGACCCCGAGGACCGGCAGGTGTTCGTGCGCTCCATGGCGGCGCGCGACCGGCTCGGCGGCCTCTCGGACGACGCGGTGGCGGCGGTGGTGCTGCTGCGCGCCATCTACGACCTCGTGATCGTCGAGACCGTGGGCGTCGGCCAGTCGGAGGCCGACATCTCGCTGGTGGCGGACACGGTGGTGCTGTGCATCCAGCCGGGGTCCGGCGACAGCCTCCAGTTCATGAAGGCGGGCGTGATGGAGCTGCCCGACATCATCGTCGTTACCAAGGCCGACATGGCGGACGTGGCGCGCCGCGCGGCAGCGGAGGTCACCGGCGCGCTCTCGCTTTCGGGCGGGGTCGGCGACTGGGCGGTGCCGGTGCTGCGCCTGTCCGCCTCCACCGGCGAGGGGCTCGCGGCGTTCGACGACGCCATCGCCCGCCACCGCGCGCACATGGCGGACGGCGGACGGCGCGAGGCGCTGCGCGCGGCACAGGAGGAGAAGTGGGTGGAAGAGGCGATCAAGGTGCGGTTCGGCACCCACGGGCTCGCCCGCGCCCGCCGCCTCGGCGCTGCGGGGCACGGCCCGTTCACGCGCGAGGCCGCGCTCGCGGCGCGGCTTACCGCCGATCAGGGCTGAAGGTAAGGGCTGAACGGGATGCGCCCGCTCAGTGGGCGCGGCCGACCAGCGTATATTCGCCCGCGCGCACCTTGCCGGCGAGCCGCTCGACGAATTCGGCGCACGGCTCCTCGCCATAGGTGGCGACCAGGCTGCGCAGCGCCGAGAACAGGGCCGCCTGCACCAGGCAGTCCTCGTCCAGTCCGTCGCGCACCGCCTCGACCCAGGCATCGTTGAGATAGCTGAGCGCCGCGTGGCGGTCGTCGGCCTCCGTCTCGCCAGCGTCGGGAATAAGGATCGGGTCGTTGGGCAAGGTGGACAAGGCGGTTTCTCCGCGCCGCATGCGGCGACGGGGATACCTTTAGCACGTTCTGCCTCTTGGGCAGCCCAGTTCTAACCAAAAGGTTAATGCCGGGGGCGGATGGCACCAGGCCCCGCGGCGCCGCGTGCGGCCTCAGTTGCCGCCGTAGCGCACGACGATGTCGTGGGCGAGCTTTCCCGCCTCCTCCAGCTGCCGCGAGACCGCGAGGCGAGCCGAGGGGGTGCAGGCGCGATAGACCTGGGCGTAGCTGGAATAGCCGCGGTTGAAGCTGCCGATCATCAGCCCGCGGCGGGCCTCGGAGGGCTGCTCGGCATCGAGCAGCGCCTGCATCTCGGCGCGCCAGCGCTGGGCCTCGTCCTCCACGCCGCAGAGCGGGCGCAGATAATGCAGCGCACCGAGGATCTCGGCGAGGCGCAGGAAATCCTGGTCGTAAGGCGGCGCGGCGCCCTCGGTCGGCCCGGCCGCGCGCGCCGGCGCGGTGCCGTGCGCGGCGAGCGCGAGCGCGGCGACGAGGGCGAGGCGGCGGAGGACAGGCAGGCGCATGGCTTTCAGGTGCGCTGCCGAGGCGCGCGGGTCAAGGGGTCAGGCCGAGGCGAAAGGCTGGGCGAACGGAGGGGCGCTGAGCCGGGCCAGCACCCGCTCGGCCTCCTCCACCACGGGGGCGAGCCCGCTGGTGGTGACAAGGCCCGCCACCTCGGACGGCAGGAACCAGCCCACCTCCGCCGCCTCCGGCCCGGTCTGCGGCTCTCCGGCGCGCCACAGCGCCGCGTGGGCTGCGACCACAAAATGCGCCTTCAGCGTGCCGTCGCTATCGCGGATGATGACGTCGAGCGCACGGGCGAGGGCGACGATCTCCGCCGCGACGCCCACCTCCTCCATCAGCTCGCGGCGCGCCGCCTCGGCCAGCGTCTCGCCCGGCTCGACGCGGCCGCCCGGCAGGCTCCACAGGCCGTTGCCGGGATGGGCGCCGCGCCGCGCCAGCAGCACGCGCCCGTCGCGGAACACGGCCGCACTCGCGGCGAGGGTGGGGCGGACGGCTTCGCTCATGGGGGAACTCCGCGGGGCATCGGCAGCGCCGCCGCCCTGAGGGCGCGCGAGGATCGGCCCGCGCTGCGGGCGCGCGGCAGACTAGCGGGTCGCCCGCCCCGGCCGCAACGGCCTGGACCGCCCCTTGTGGGGCGCTTCGGGCCTCAGGACTTCCCCTCTTCGGTGCGGAACACGATGCCGCATTTCTTGTGGATCGAGACCTGCTCGATCGCCTCCATCTCCCCCTTGAGGCGCGCCAGCTCGGCGGTCTGGGCATTGTCGCCGCCGACCATGAAGGCTGCGGGCCAGAAGATCACCACCGCCACGGCCGTCACCACCGCATCGGAGGCCGCTTGGCGGTTCTGGGTTCCGGTGAGCGCCACGGCGCGCGCGGAAATGCGCTCGGCCTCCTGCGCCAGCTGCTGGCAGTTGTAGCTCTGGAACTGCATGGGCGAGACATAGGCCGCCGAGACCTGGTCCGCCGATTTCGCACACCCCGCGAGGGCGAGCGCCCCGAGGGCCGCCGCCGCTCCCGCCACCCGTCCTGCTGCCGCCCGCACGCCATCGCCCCCCGACTGCCACCGAGGGGCGAACGCCGCCCCTGTAACAATCTAGAGCTGTATTGCAGATTTGCGCAACCCGCCGCCGCGCTCCCGGCATTGGCGCACCTGCCGCTCCGGCCTAACGTCCGCTGCGAGAAGGAAGGCCGATTCGTGAGCGAGACCAAGCCAGACCACCCCCCGGCGCGGCGCGCCGCGCCGCCCCGCGCCTGGCAGCGCATGCTATCCGGGCGGCGGCTCGATCTGCTCGACCCCTCCCCGCTCGACGTGGAGATCGAGGATATCGCCCACGGCCTCGCCCGGGTCGCCCGCTGGAACGGCCAGACCCACGGCGCGCACATCTTCTCGGTGGCTCAGCACGCGCTGCTGGTGGAGCGCATCGCCCGCGCGGCGTTCCCGGACATCGACGCCCGCTGGCGGCTGTGCGTGCTGCTGCACGATGCGCCCGAATATGTGATCGGCGACATGATCTCGCCCTTCAAGGCGGTGATCGGCGGCGACTACAAGGCGGTGGAGGCGCGCCTGCTGGCCGCCATCTCGCGGCGCTTTTCGCTGCCGGTCCACTGGCCGGCGGCGCTGGTGAAGATGGTCAAGAGCGCCGACCGCTCGGCCGCCTTCTACGAGGCCACCACCCTTGCCGGCTTCGCCGAGGCGGAGGCCCGGCGCCTGTTCGGCGCGCCGGCGCGGCTCGACCCCGCGGTGCTTCAGGAGTATTTGTCGCCCTGGACGGCGGACCGGGCCAAGGCCCGGTTCCTCGAACGGTTCGCGGAGCTGAAGCCATGATCCATGTCTGCTCCCTTTCCCGGCTCCACGAGACGGTGGAGCGCTCCGGGGCGCGCCACGTCATCACGCTGATGAACGGCGGCACGGTGCTGACGCGGCCCTGCAACGTCGATCCCACCAACCACTTGTTCCTCGGCCTCAACGACATCGCCGAAGAGATCGAGGGGCTGGTGGCGCCGGCGGACAGCCACATGCACGAGCTGTTCGACTTCGTCGCCGCCTGGCCGCGCGAGGCGCCGCTGGTGATCCACTGCTATGCCGGCATCTCGCGCTCGACGGCGGCGGCCTATGCCACCTTGTGCGCGCTGCTGCCGGAGCGCGACGAGATGGACCTCGCCTTGCGCCTGCGCGAGGCCTCGCCCACCGCGACGCCGAACCCGCGCATCGTCACGCTCGCCGACGCCGCCTTGCGCCGCGACGGCCGCATGGTCGCCGCCATCGCCGCCATCGGCCGCGGCAAGGATGCCTTCGAGGGCGAGCCCTTCAGCCTCGCCGTGGCGTGAATCCGGGCCGCGGTTCGTCGCCTCCGCAACGCGTCAGCGGCCGGCGTCCCGATCCGGGCCGCGCATGCGGGCGACGAACTCCACCAGGAAGGCGGTGGACCACGCCACCATCATCGGCCCGATGAGCGATTCGAAGCCGGCCAGGCTGCGGTAGTGCGAGCCGACCGAGACCCCGTCCGCGCCCACGGTGGTGTAGGTGGAGATGGAGAAATAGAAGGCGTCGACGGGCGACGTGATCGCGCCGAGCCAGACGAACGCCGCGGCCCAGATGAGGATCTCCACCAGGTGGGCGCCACAGAGGCTGAGCACCGTGGCGCTGATCACCAGCGCCTCGCGGAAGACGTGGTCGGCGTAGGACTTGCCGTGGATGCGCCGCAGAAGGCGCCGGCGCACGCCGGCGAGTATCACCGCATGCACGCTCACCGTCACCATGGCGAGAAGGATGGCGGCCATGATGACCGACAGATAGTCCCGCACACCCATCCCGACGCCGCTCCGTTCCGATCTCGCGGGTCGGGAAGCTAGCCGCTTCGTGGCCGGAGAGAAACCCAAACCCGGTGCCGCGCGGCGTCCGGCCATTGCGGGGGTCAGTTCTTGCGAGGTTCCTTGGGCGGGGTCACGTCGATCATCTCGCCGGGGCGCGGGGCGTCCTCGAAGCCGCGGGGGAAGCCGCCGCCGAAGCCGTCCTGCGGACGTCCGCCCGAGCGGAACTCGTAAACCCGCACGCCGCCGCCGCGCCGCAGGCCCGGCGCGCGGCCGGTGACGAGCGCATAGATGCCGCCGCCCACCATGAGGGCGGCGAGGATGACGCCGCCGGCGATCAGCAGGCCGCCGAGCAGCACGAAGATCAGGGCCGCCGTCGCCGCAGCGACCGCAAGGCCGGCGAGGCCGCCGAAGAGGGTCATGAACCTGTTCATGGGGCCGAGAATGAGCGAACATTCTGGCGGTCGTGAGACGGACGGCACCCAAACCGCCGCCGCGGGCTTGCGCCACGGATGCGAAAGGCGGCCCCATGACTATCGTGACACCGGACCGGATGATCGTCGATGAGAGCCGCGCCGACGATCCGTGCGGGCCAAGCCGCGCGTTCTGGATCAGCGAGGCCGGCGGCCTGACTCAGTTCGGCGCCTTTGTGCATGAGCTGCCGCCCGGTTCGCGGACCGCGC
Source organism: Xanthobacter tagetidis (assembly GCF_003667445.1). Lineage (GTDB taxonomy): Bacteria > Pseudomonadota > Alphaproteobacteria > Rhizobiales > Xanthobacteraceae > Xanthobacter > Xanthobacter tagetidis. Next base: position 412,177 of record NZ_RCTF01000001.1, read on the forward strand.
TCGCCCACTGGCACAGTGCCGAGGATGAAATGGTCTATGTGCTTTCGGGCGAGCTGACCGTGGTCGAGAATGGGACCGCGACGCCTCTCGGTGCGGGCGCGGCAGCGACCTTCCGGGCCGGCGATCCGATCGCCCATTTCGTCGAAAATCGCGGCCAGGACACCGCCCGATGCCTCGTGGTCGGCACGCGCGCGCCGGCCGATGCCATCACCTATCCGGATCATGGCCGCATGTGCATGCGGGACAGCGCCTCGCCGCAGGGCCGTTGGACCGACCTCGCGGGCCGCCCGGCGCGAAACCCCTATCTGTGAGGCAACGTCACAGCGCCGCGTGCAGGCCCTTCACGAACTCCGACAGACCGGTGAGACGCCCGATCTTCAGGCGCTCCGCCTGGAGGATGGCGGTGAGCCGAGCGAGGCTCTCCTCCACATCGTCATTGACGATGATGTAGTCGTATTCCGCGTAGTGCTCGATTTCCACCGCCGCCCCTGCCATCCGGCCGCGGACAACCTCGTCGCTGTCCTGGGCCCGCGAGCGCAGGCGCTTCTCCAGGTCCTGCGCGCTCGGCGGCAGGATAAAGACCTTGACCATGTCCTGACCGGCGGTTTCCCGCAGCTGCCGCACGCCCTGCCAGTCGATGTCGAACAGCACGTCGCGGCCCTCGCTCAGCGCCGCTTCCACCGGGGCGCGCGGCGTGCCGTAGAAATTGCCGAACACGGTGGCGTGCTCCAGCAGGTCTCCGGCCTCGCGCATGGCCTCGAAGCGCGGGGCGTCGACGAAGAAATAGTCCTTGCCCTCCTCCTCGCCGGGGCGCGGCGGGCGCGTCGTCACCGAGACCGACATGGTGATGCGCGGGTCGCTCGCCAGAAGGCGGCGCGAGAGCGTGGTCTTGCCGGCGCCGGAAGGCGAGGAGAGCACGAGCATCAGACCGCGCCGGGCGAGGCCCGCCCGGCCGTGCGGCGCGACGGAGGACGTGGGGGCGGACGGGGACATAAGCGGGCGGCTCACTCGACGTTCTGGATCTGCTCGCGGAACTGATCCACCAGCAGCTTCAGGTCAAGCCCGATCTGGGTCAGCGCCACGGAGCTCGACTTCGAGCACAAGGTGTTGGCCTCGCGGTTGAACTCCTGGGCCAGGAAGTCGAGCTTGCGGCCCACCGGACCGCCCTCGGCCAAAAGATGGCGCGCCTGCGCCACATGGGCGGTGAGGCGGTCCAGTTCCTCGCGCACGTCGGCGCGGGTGGCGATCAGGATCGCCTCCTGGCTGAGCCGGTCCGGATCGAGCGCCGGCGTCGCGTCCACAAGCGCACGCACCTGCTCTGCGAGGCGCGCCTTCACCGCCTCCACGCGGCGTTCCGGCAGCGCCTCGGCGGCGGCCACCAGGGCCTCGATGGCGTCGAGCCGGCCCGCGAGCACGGTGCGCAGCGCCTCGCCCTCGCGCGCCCGCATGGCGCACAACGCCCCGAGCGCCTCATCGAAGGCGGCGAGCGCGGCGGTGGTGAGCGCGCGCATCTCCGCCTCGCTCTCCTTCACCTCGCTGACCTCGACGATGCCCTTCACGGTGAGCAGCGCATCGAGGCTGGGGGCGGGGACGGAAAACTTGGCGGCGGCGGCCTGCGCGGCGGCGAGCAGCGCCTCCAGCGCCGGCTGGTTCACGCTGACGCTGACGCTGTCGCCCTCGCGGGTGGCGGCGAGGGTGGCATTGAGCGAGCCGCGGGCGAGATGGCGCCCCGCGAGCGCGCGCGCCTCGGCCTCCACCATGTCGAAGCCCGGCGGCAGGCGCAGGCGCACGTCCAGGCCCTTGCCGTTCACCGAGCGCACCTCCCAGGCGAGCCGCCAGGCGCCCGCGGCGGCCGCGGCGCGGGCGAAGGCGGTCATGCTGGCGAGGGGAGCGGGGCCGGCGGCAGGCGGCTGGGCTTGGGACATCGGGGGGGCCTGCGCGCCGGACAGGTGGGCCGGCGCGTCCTTCAGTTGGCGACGCCGGGAGCGGCAGGGGCGGCGGGAGCGGCCGGACGGCCCGCCTCGATGGCGCGCCAGCGGGCGACGTTCTTGTTGTGGTCGGCCAGCGTCTCGGCGAAGGCGTGACCGCCCGTGCCGTCGGCGACGAAGAACAGGTCGGTGGTCTTCGGCGGGTTGGCGACGGCCAGGATCGCGTCCTTGCCGGGATTGCAGATCGGACCCGGCGGCAGGCCGTCGATGGCGTAGGTGTTGTAGGCGGTGGCGGTGGAGATGTCGGTGCGCGTGATGGCGCGCCCGAGCGAGCCGCGCCCGCCGACGATGCCGTAGATGATCGTCGGGTCGGACTGGAGCCGCATCTTCTTGTTGAGGCGGTTGATGAATACGGCGGCGACCTTGGGGCGCTCGTCCGCCTCGCCGGTCTCCTTCTCGACGATGGAGGCGAGGGTGACGAGGTCCTGCGGCGTGCGCAGCGGCAGGCCCGGCGCGCGGCGCTCCCACGCGAGGCGCACCACCTTCTGCTGCGCCTCCGCCATGTCCTTCAGCAGCGCCTCGCGCGACATGCCGCGGATGATCCGGTAGGTCTCCGGCAGCAGCGTGCCCTCCAGCGGCACTGCGGGCGTCCCGGTGAGCATGTCATTCTCCATCAGGCGGGCCACCACCTGCTGGCTGGTGAGGCCTTCCGGGATGGTAACGGAATACTGGATGACCTTGCCGGACGAGATGGTGTCGATGACGCTGGCCATGGACTGGCCGGGCTTGAAGAGATATTCGCCCGCCTGCATGTTGGCGTTGGGCTTGGTCAGCTTCAGCCCGGCGATGAAGGTCAGCCAGTTCTCGATGACGCCGGCCTTCTCCAGCGTGTCCGCCATGTCGCGGATGCCGGCGCCGCGCGGGATCACCACCGCCTTTTCCTGGGTGAGCGGGCCGGGGCCGTTGAATTCGCGCTCGCCGTAGCGGGCGGCGAAGAGCCCGCCGACGCAGACCAGCACGAGGAAGGTGAAGATACCGGAACCGATGGTCGCGGCCGGATGCCGGGCGCTCCTCGACGGCAGGTGCGATCCCTTCTGGGGCTTGGCCATCCTCGGGTCTCCCTCGATGTGGTCGGCGGCCCGTTCTCGGGCATCGCGGCCGCTTTCGCAACCGGCCGCGTGCGCTTGTTATCGTCCCATTCGGGCGCCCGTTGGGCGGGCCGCATGCGACCCGCGCCGCGTCAGGCGGCGTAGCGGCGGAACACGACGGAGGCGTTGGTGCCGCCGAACCCGAACGAATTGGAGAGCACGGTGTCGATCTGGCGTGGCTTGGGCTTCAGCGGCACCAGGTCGATGGGGGTCTCCACCGCCGGATTGTCGAGATTGAGGGTCGCCGGGGCCACCTGGTCGCGGATGGCGAGGATGGAGAAGATCGCCTCCACCGCGCCCGCGGCACCCAGAAGGTGGCCGATGGACGACTTGGTGGACGACATGGCCACCTTGCCGGCGGCGTTGCCGAGCAGGCGCTCCACCGCGTGCAGCTCGATCTCGTCGGCCATGGTCGAGGTGCCGTGGGCGTTGATGTAGTCCACATCGCCGGCGGTGATGCCGGCCCGCTTCAGCGCCGCCGACATGCAGCGGAACGCGCCGTCGCCGTCCGGGGTCGGCGCGGTGATGTGGAACGCGTCGCCCGACAGGCCGTAGCCGATCAGCTCGGCATAGATCTTGGCGCCGCGCGCCTTGGCGTGCTCCAGCTCCTCCAGCACGACGACGCCCGAGCCCTCGCCCATGACGAAGCCGTCGCGGTCCTTGTCCCAGGGGCGGGAGGCGCGGGTGGGCTCGTCGTTATAGGCGGTGGCGAGCGCCTTGCAGGCGGCGAAGCCGGAGATGGAGAGCCGGTCCACCGGCGATTCGGTGCCGCCCGCCACCATCACGTCCGCATCGCCGAGGGCGATGAGGCGCCCGGCGTCGCCGATCGCGTGAGCGCCGGTGGAGCAGGCGGTGACGACGGCGTGGTTCGGCCCCTTCAGCCCGTGGGCGATGGAGACGTAGCCGCCGGCGAGATTGATGAGACGGCCCGGAATGAAGAAGGGCGAGATGCGGCGCGGGCCGCGATCCTTCAGCGTCAGCGAGGCCTCGGCGATGCCGTTGATGCCGCCGATGCCGGAGCCGATCATCACGCCCGAGGCGATCTGGTCCTCATAGGAGGTGGGATGCCAGCCGGCGTCGTTGAGGGCGAGGGTGGCCGCGCACATGGCGTAGACGATGAACTCGTCTACCTTGCGCTGCTCCTTCGGCTCCATCCACTGGTCGGGATTGTAGGTGCCGTCCGTGCCGTCGCCGCGCGGAATGGTCGCCGCGATCTTGGCCGCGAGGTCCGAGACGTCCAGATGCTCGATCTTCTTGACGCCGGTCTCGCCGGCAAGAAGCCGCCGCCAGGTGGGCTCGACGCCGCAGCCGAGCGGCGTCACCATGCCGAGGCCGGTGACGACAACACGTCTCATCTTCAGGACTCCAGATGGCCGGCCGCCCGGGACCGCGCCACGGCGCGGCCGCTCCGGCCCGGTGCGACAACGGCCGCGGGCGCCAGGCGCCGCGCGACCGTCGACTGTGCGGCAGACAGGATCAAGCCGCGTTCTTTTCCAGGAACTTGATGGCGTCGCCCACCGTCAGGATGGTCTCGGCCGCATCGTCCGGGATCTCGCAGTTGAAGGCCTCCTCAAAGGCCATCACGAGTTCCACGGTGTCGAGGCTGTCGGCGCCGAGATCGTCGATGAAGGACGCGTTCTCCGTGACCTTCTCGGGCTCCACGCCCAGATGTTCAGCGACAATCTTCTTCACCCGCTCGGCGATGTCACTCATCGATGCAACCCTCGTTGTTCGGATATCCGGTGCCGTTCGGCGGCTGATGGAGGGCATAATGCCTTTTTTCCGCCGTGCCCAGCCCCTTCGCACCGCCGGCCCTCTTCGGGCGGACGGTCTCGGGACACTGCGCCCGCTGAACGGGCGCGGCATGGCGATAAGGCCCCGACGGCTCCCCAGCCAGAACGGCCCGGGCCAGAAAAGGCCTGGACCAGAGCCTTGGCCCCTCCCGCCGGCCCGGACAGCTGCGCGCGGTCCGATCCGTGGCGCGCGGCCCGGCTCGTTCTTGTGGTGCGGCACCCTGCCTTTGCCCCCCGGTCAAAGGGAGCGCGGACGGGACACCTCGGCGCTCGTTAACACACTCGCGCCGTCTTTGCCAGCAACGCGCCGCGGCGCGCCGACCGGCTCAGATCATCGCCATGCCGCCGTTGACGTGCAGCGTCTGGCCGGTGACGTACTGGGCCTCGTCGGACGCGAGATAGACGCAGGCCGCCGCGATGTCGTCCGGCGTGCCGAGCTTGGCCGCCGGCACCGCCTTCAGGATGGTCTCGCGCTGCTTGTCGTTCAGCGCGTCGGTCATCGGCGTGGCGATGAAGCCGGGGGCGACGCAGTTCACCGTCACCCCGCGCGAGGCGACTTCCTGCGCCAGCGATTTCGACATGCCGATCATGCCCGCCTTGGCGGCGGCATAGTTGCCCTGGCCCGCATTGCCGGTGACGCCGACGATGGAGGTGATGGAGATGATGCGGCCCGCGCGGCGGCGCATCATGGTGCGCACGGCGGCGCGCGACAGGCGGAAGGCGGCGGTGAGGTTCACCGCGATCACCTGGTCCCACGCCTCGTCGGACAGGCGCATGAAGATGTTGTCGCGGGTGATGCCGGCATTGTTGACGAGGATGTCGATATGGCCGCCCAGCGCCTCCTCGGCGGCGGGCACCAGCTTCTCCACCTCTTCGGCATCGCCGAGATTGCAGGGCAGAACGTGGACGCGGCCGGACAGCTCGGCGGCCAGCGCCTCCAGCGCCTCGCGGCGGGTGCCGGAAACGGCGACGGTTGCGCCCTGGGCGTGCAGCGCCTTGGCGATCGCGCCGCCGATGCCGCCGGTGGCGCCGGTGACGAGCGCGGTCTTGCCGGTAAGATCGAACATCAGTTTCCCCAGTCCTCTTTATGCGTTCGGCGTCGGGGCCGGTGTGTGCCTGTCGGCGTCGGGAACGGTTCTGCCTCTCCCGCCGCCGCCCCGCAAGCGGAACCGGGGATATTAGGGCTTCAGGCCGCCGACGCGTTGCGCGCGGCGATGAAGGCGGCGACGTCCTCGGGCGTGCCCACGGCGCTCGCCGCGATCGACTTGTCGATGCGCTTGACGAGGCCGCACAACACCTTGCCGGCGCCCACCTCGACCACCGAGTTGATGCCGGCGCCCGCCATGTAGATCACGCTCTCGCGCCAGCGCACGGTGCCCGTCACCTGCTCCACCAGCAGGCGCAGGATCTCGGCCGGGTCGGAGACCGGGGAGGCGCGCACATTGGCGATCAGCGGCACGCGCGGCGTCATGATGGTGGAGCCGGAGAGCGCCACCTCCATGGCCTCGGCGGCCGGGCCCATGAGGCGGCAGTGGAAGGGGGCGGACACCGGCAGCAGCACCGCCTTCATGGCCCCCTTCTCCTTGGCGATGACCATGGCGCGCTCCACCGCGGCGCGGTCGCCGGACACCACCACCTGGCCGGGGGCATTGTCGTTGGCGGCCTCGCAGACGCCGTCCTGGGCCGCCTCTGCGGCCACCGCCACCGCCTGCTCGTAGTCGAGCCCGAGCAGCGCCGCCATGGCGCCCTCGCCGGGCGCCACCGCGTCCTGCATGGCGCGGCCGCGGATGCGCAGCAGGCGCGCCGCCTCGGTGATAGTGAGCGCGCCGGCGGCGGCGAGCGCGGAATACTCGCCCAGCGAATGGCCGGCGACGAAGGCGGCGTCGCGGGCGATGTCGAGCCCGGCCTCCGCCTCCAGCGCCCGAATGGCTGCGAGGGAAACCGCGAGCAGCGCAGGCTGGGCGTTGGCGGTCAGGGTCAGCGTCTCGGCCGGCCCCTCCCACATGATGCGGGTGAGATGCTCGCCCAGCGCGGCGTCCACCTCCTCGAAGACCGCCCGGGAGGCCGGGAAGGCGTCGGCGAGCGCCTTGCCCATTCCGACGGCCTGGCTGCCCTGGCCGGGGAAGATGAAGGCGGTGTGCGAGGATGTGCGGGACCCGCTGGACATGGGTCGTCCCTCCGGAATGAAAATTGGGGAGGGGAGAGACACCGGGATTGTGGGCGAGTCAAGGCAACCGCATCGACCGGTCTCCGGCCGTGTTCACCATATCCTCATTTCCACGGACTAACTTGACGGAACCGAACTTGTTCAGCAGAACCGGGCCGGATCGGCGACCCGGCTCGATTCTCCGCTCCTGGAATTGGCGACGATGACCCGTTGGACCCACGGCCTGGTGAATCGTCTGGTCATCCTGTGCGACGTCGTCATGGCGGCGCTCGCGGCCATCATCGCTCATCTGCGCTGGGAATTCCTGTCCTGGAGCCAGATGGTCATCCTCTGGGTGCTCGGCGCCTTCGTCTTCATCCAGATTCTGCAGATCGGCCGCGCCTATCGGGTCGAGCACTATGTGCGCCCCCTGCGGCAGATCGGCCACCTGGTGGTGGCGGGCGTTCCGGCCGGCGCCATCGTCGCGGTGGCGTACTACGCCATCATCCCGAATGACGACACCAATCTGTGGGCGCTGCTGGGCTGGGGCGGGCTGACCGCCGTGTGCCTGATCTTCGGCCGCCTCGTTCTGGTGCGGCTCGGCATCTCCCTGGTGCGGCGCCACGAGGTGCTGCATCGCGACGTGGTTCTGGTGGGCGACCGGGAGCGCTGCCGCGCGCTGGTGCGCAGATATCAGGAGGAGCATGCCAAAGGCGGCCTCCTCGCCTTCGTGGGCATCTTCGACGATCAGGCCGGGCGGCCGGACGAGGCCGCGCCGCCTGCGGGCCTGCCCCCCGTCATGGGCGACCTCGGCGCGCTGCTGGAATATGCCAAGGACGCGTCCATCGACATGGTGGTGATCTGCAAGTCCTGGCGCGATCCCACCGCCATCAACGCCATCGCCGAGCAGATGTACCGCATCGCCGCCGACGTGGTGGTGGAGCTCGATCCCGACGAGTTCATGCTGAACTACGCCAACCTCACCGTGCTCGCGGGCGAGCCGGCGCTGATGGTGCAGCAGCAGCCGCTGAAGGGCTCGCTCGGCCTCCTGAAGTGGGTCGAGGACTATGTGGTGGCCACCATCGGCCTGATCCTGACCGCGCCGATCCTGCTCGCCGCCGCCGTCGCCATCAAGCTCGACAGCCCGGGCCCGGTGCTGTTCCGCCAGCCGCGCCTCGGCCTGAACAACAAGGTCTTCCAGTGCTATAAGCTCAGGACCATGCAGGTCGACCCGGCCGACGACGGATCCAAGGGCACGACCCGCAACGACCCGCGCATCACCAAGGTCGGCGCGTTCCTGCGCTCCACCTCGATCGACGAACTGCCGCAGCTCCTCAACGTGCTGAAGGGCGACATGTCGGTGGTGGGGCCGCGCCCACACGTGCCCAACATGGAGGTCACCTCCAACGTGCGGTACGAGGCGATCCGCCAGTATGTGGCGCGCTACCGCATGAAGCCCGGCATCACCGGCTGGGCACAGATCAACGGCATGCGCGGCGGCATCCACACCCTTGAAAAGGCCGAGCGCGGCGTCGAGCTCGACCTCTTCTACATCGAGAACTGGTCCATATGGTTCGACATCCGGATCATGATCCTGACCATCACCAAGGGCATGGCAGGCTCCAACGTGTTCTGAGGACGGCGCTCGCCGCCGCCGCCATGGTCCTCGCCACCGCCGCGGGCACGGGTGCCGCGCGCGCCGAGGGCCGGCCCTTCCTCGCCTATCACGCGAGCTGGTACGAGGTGCGCACGGACGACCCGGCCTTGACCACCATCGCCCGCCTGCCGCCCTACATCACCCACCTCGCTCTGTCCTTCGCGCGGCCCGACCTGACCTATAAAGGCGGCCTCGACCTCGACGGCACCGGCCTGCAATATCCCTATTCGGGCACCGTGCTGAAGGGCGCCATCGCCGCCCTCAAGGTACGGGTGCCGCAGATGAAGGTGCTGGTCTCGGTCGGCGGCTGGAACTACCCGGCCTGGGACCGCTTCGATGCCGGCGCCCTCGCCCGCCTCGTCAAGGACCTCGGCGCCGACGGCGTCGATATGGACTACGAGACCCACCATCCCGACTGCCTGCGCACCCGCGCCGGGCGCATCGCCTGCCCCGGCGACGCGCTCTCGGTCCGGGTGGTGGAGGAGATCCGCCGCGCGCTGCCGCGGCCCTACGTGGTGAGCGTCGCCGGCTGGAGCGTCGGCGCCTATGGCGAGGGCGCGTTCGCCAATGCTCGGCCGCAGGGCGGCTATGCCGGCGTCACGCTGGCGCTGCTGCGGGCGCCGGTGGCGCAGGAGATCGACCTCGTCTCCATCATGTCCTACGACGCCGGTCCGGCCTTCAGGCCGGACGAGGCGTTCCGCGCCTATCGCGTCCACTGGAAAGGACCGCTGGCGCTGGGCGTCCAGGTGTTGCCGGGCACCAGCGGCGGCCCGCGCTTTACCCTCGATTATACCGCCCGCACCCTCGCCCGCGTCATGGACGATCCGCTGGCCGGCGCCATGCTCTATGCCCTGCGGCTGGAGCCGGAGGGCGTCACCAGCCCGGACAATCCCGACTACCGCTCGCTCGCGGTGGCGATCTGCGTCACGCTGGGCCTCGGAGACTGCACGGCGCGCATGCCCTGACCTAGGGGCAGCGGCGAGTTGTGCCTTGGCCGTTTCCGGCCCATTATAATGATACTCTTGGGCTCGCCGGATCCTTGCCGCGTCGAAGCCGGGCACCGGGAGCTCCGTGCCACCGCCAGCGGCCGGACGGGCGGCTTTGCCTCCGTCCCGTCACCGCGCTCAAAGCGAGTCATCCCGTGCTTCAGACCATCCGCGCGGCCGCAGAAGCCCGCATGCCCGGAGCCTTCGCACGGCTCTGCCCCGTCTTCGACCGCCTGGCCGCCCGCAACCCGCACCACGAGGTGCACCTTTTGCCGCTGCTCGCGCCGCCCGGCGAGATCGCCTGCGACGTCGGCGCGAATCGCGGCCTGTTCACCTACTGGCTGCTGCGCAACGGCAGCCGGGTCGTGGCCTTCGAGCCCAACCCCCACATGGTGCGCGTGCTGGAGCGGCGGTTCCCGGACCATGGCCGTGGCGAGCGGCTCACGATCGTGCCCGCCGCGCTCGGCGACACGCAGGGCAGCGCCACGCTCCACATCCCGCTCGGCTTCTCGCCGCTGGCGGCGCTCGACGGCGGGCTCGCCGAGCAGCAGGGGGTGCCCCTGGAGCGGGTCCAGGTGCCGCTGCACCGCCTCGACGACTGCGTCGAGGGCAATGTCGCGTTCCTGAAGCTGGACGCGGAGGGCTACGAGCTGAAGATCCTTGCCGGCGCCCTTGAGATGCTCGCCCGTGCGCAGCCGACCATCCTGGTGGAGGCCGAGGAACGGCACCGCGCCGGCGCCGTCGCCTCGCTGCGCCACCTGCTGGAGCCCATGGGATATCGCGGCTTCTTCCGCGATGGCGCGGCCATTGCGCCGATCGCCGCCTTCGATCCGGCGCGCCATCAGGCGCGCGATGCGCTCAATGCGGAAGGCTCGCGGGTGCTGCCGGGGCGCACCTATGTGAACAACTTCATCTTCGCCGCCCGGCCCCAGGTGATCGCGGGGCTCGAAGCCATGGCGGCCTGACACCCGCCGGCTTGCGGCCGGCGGGCTGGGATTTGCCGTGCTCAGGCGCGCGAGGGGTGGCGGGCGACGATGTTGCAGAACTCGGTCGGGCGCGTGCCGAGCGCGGTCAGCGTGCCGTCGTGGCTCACCTGGTAGAAGGCATAGCCGAGCGCCTTCAGCGCATTCCACGCCGCCGCAGGGTCGCCGCCCGCCTTGAACAAGGTCGGGCAGTTCATCTCGAAGATCACGGTCGGATGGTAAGTGGCGAGCGTGTGCTGGCCGCCGGCGATCACCATGCCCTCGGCGCCCTCCACGTCGATCTTGATGCAGTCCACCCGGTCCACCCCGGCGTCGCGCACCACCGCGTCGAGCGTGGTCATCGCCACCTGCTCGCTGCCCGCGTCGGAGCCGTCGGAGATCAGCGAGAAGGACTGCGGGTCGTCGCCCACCGGATTGTGGTGAAGCGCCGCCGTGCCCTCCTTGTCCGCCAGCGCCTTGGGCACCACGGTCACGTTGGTGAAGCCGTTGAGCGCGATGTTGCCGAGAAGCTGCGCCCGCGCCGCCTCGCCGGGCTCGACCGCGATCACCTTGGCCGCCTTCGGCGCCACCTTCACCGTGAACAGGCCGATATTGGCGCCCACGTCCACGAACACGTCGCCGGCGCCGACGAAGTTCTGGATCGTGTGCAGCTCCGGCTCCATGGCGTCGCGCAAAAGGAACGTGGAGAGCGTGGTGTAGCGGAAGTCCGCCGGCACCTGCACCTTCGGCCCGCCGGGGATCAGCTCGAACGGCGCCAGCGTGCCGGTCGGCACCGCGACGGCGAGCTTTGCGGCGCGGGCGAGCACCGTGAGCGGGGCCTCCCGGAAGCCCGGCTCATTGAACAGCTTCTGCACCCGTCTCAGCATGTGGGCCCCCGTGTCCGCGCGCGCGGCGTCAAGAATTCGATGGCCGGGGCACGTAGCCCCGGGGGATCGGCATGCGCCGGTCCCTGGAATGGTCGAGATAGACGGCGATCGCCATGATGACCCCCAGCTCCCCCGGCGTGAAGACGAGGGAATACACCGAAGACGAGACGATCATGAAGAGCACGTAGTCCGACAGCGCCTGCGAGAACGGCGTGCGGGTCCGCGTGGCCGCCCTCAAGGTGACGAAATACCCCCATCCATAGACTGCCGCGATCAGCACGGCGCCCAGGAGGCCGTATTCGAACACCACGCCGACCCAGCCGAGGTCGGCGATGTAGAACTGGTTGTTGCCGAAGATGTCCGCAAGGGTCACGGCGCCGAAGCGCGTTGTCGCACCGACCCCGAGCATCCAGCGCCAGGCGTCGTCGCCGAGGAAGCCGGTGGCGAGCGCGAACGAGGTGTTGCGCACCGAGAGCGAGGAGCCGAAGGCCTCGCCGCCGTCCGCGCCGAGCTTCCAGAACAGCAGCGCCACCGCCACCGGCAGCCCGAGCAGGCCGAGCCCCAGCATCAGCCGCCGCGGCATCCGCGGCATACTGGCGAGCGCCCCGAACCCGCACACCAGGAACGCCGCGGCGATGGAGGTGCGTTGCTTGTAGATGGACAGAAGCAGGATGAACGCCACCACCAGCCCCAGCGCCGGCCAGATGCTGGGGCTGCGCATGAAGCGGCGCACCAAGTAGAACATGCCGAGGAAGCCGAAGAACAGCGGCATGTAGATGCGGTAGCCGCGCTCGATCTCGTACAAAAGCAGCTTTCCCTCGGAGGGATCGCTGGTGTACCAGCGGGCCGGGATCGTCACCCACAGCACCACCATCAGCACGAAGGTGCCAATCCCCAAGGCAAGGCACGCCCGGCGCAGCCGCTCGTCCGGCGGCGCCAGCCAGTAGAGCATGGCGGACAGGCCGAAATAGAAGCTGAACGGCCAGATCTTCACCGTGGTGGTGATGGCGTCGAGGAAGCCGTTGCCGAGTTGCACCATGGAGATCAGCGGCGTGAAGCCGATCGTGTAGGCGAACAGCACCAGATAGACGTGCTTGGCCGGCAGATGCATGCGCGTCACGGCATAGAGCGTGAGCGGCAGCGTGATGATGGGCCACGCCTTGGACAGGAGATAAGGCGGCGGCAGCTCGTTGAGATAATAGAAGGTCTGGGCGAACAGCGGCAGAGTGGAGACCAGCACCGTCCAGCCGAACAGGCGCGGCAGCAGGTCGCCGCCCGGCCGCGCCAGCGACGTGCCGACGCTGCGGCGCAGGGGCATCACCACCCGCCGGCGGGGACGGTGGGTGACGACGCCGCTCACGGCGCCCCGCCGCCGGCGCCCGGCCGCTTCGGCGCCATGCCGTAGGCCGCGGGATCGAGCCGCGCCTTGGCGACCATCCACAGCACCGGCAGGGAATCCACGAACACCCGCCGGGCGTGGCCCTTCGGGTTGAGCAGCAGCCGGTGCAGCCATTCCAGGCCGTTGCGGCGGTAGAAGTCCGGCGCGCGCTCGACGATGCCGGTGACGAAGTTGAGCGAGGAGCCGACGCACAGGCCGGTGCCCACCGCGCCGCCGCGGCCCGCCACCATGCGGGCGAGATATTCTGAGGGCGGCGCCCCCACCACGAAGAACACGTAGCGCGCCGGATGGGCGACGACGAAGTCGACGCAGGCCTCAACCTCCTCCGGGCGGTTGATGAAGCCCATGGAGGGGATGTGCAGGTTCACCGCGCCGAGCCGGTACTGCTCCATCAGGCGGCGGCGCATCTCCTCGCTGCCGCCGATCACGGTGAGGGTGTCGCCGGGCCGGATGCAGTGGGCGAACAGATAGGTGGTCAGGTCGCTGCCGGCGGCCTGCGGGATATCGAGTCCGAACACCAGTTTGGCGAGGCGCCGCGGCGTCGCACCGTCGAGCAGGCGCAGCCAGGAATGGGCGTAGGCGTCGGCGAAGCGCGCGTCCTTCAGCTCGCCGAGGCGCGTGAAATGGGCGGCATTGGGCGTCACCACATAGGCGAAGGGCGCGCCGGGGGGGCGCGCCGCGATCAGCTCCGCCGCCTCCTTCACGCCGAGGGCGGTGATCTCGACGCCCAGGAACGGCACCCGGCGGATGGCCGGGGCCGCGGCGGGGCCGCTGCCGATCTCAGTGTCCATGGGCCGACCTTTCTGGCCGCCCGGCGCACCGCGCCGCCGAAGGTCCGGAACGCCGCCGGCCGGTCATGGGATGATACTGCCGGTATTGGTCGAGTAGCTGCCGAGGGTGTAGCTGAAGGTCCGCTGGAACGGCACCACCTTGTTGATGAACTGGTCGATCCACAGATTGACCTCGGCGATGGAGCTGCGCGGCACGTAGATGATGTCGCCCGACATCAGCGGCACGTCGTCCGGGAAGCCGGTCTGGATCAGGTCGCGCACATTGATGAGCCGCAGCATGGGCTCGTTGTTGGGTCCGCGGCGGATCAGCGCCACCTGGCCGGCGCGCGCCTCCTCGGTGAAGCCGCCGGCGAGCAGGATGCCCTGGAGCACCCCGGTGCCGGTGTCGGGCAGCTTGAAGGCGCCCTGGTTGGCCACCATGCCGCCCACATAGACGCGGGCCGCCGCCGCCTCTTCCAGCGAGATCACCACCTTCTGCTGTGCCAGTTCCTTGCGCGAGGCGCGGCTGACCGCCTCCTGCGCGCCGGCCAGCGTCATGCCCTCCACCCGCATCTGGCCCACGGCGCGCGGCGCCATGGTACCGTCGGGAGAGACGGTCAACTCCTCGTCCATCTCGCGGGTGATGAAATACTTGATCTTCACCTTGTCCCCCGGACCCAGCCGGTAGACCGGCATGACATTGGTCCAGGGCTTGAAACGCTCGGCATTGATCTCGGTGAAACGCAGTTCGTGCCCGGTGGTGAAGGGGGCGGTGCCGGTGTCGGTCGAAGTGGTGGTGCAGCCGGAGAGGACGGCGCCGAGCGCGAGGAGAAGCGCGGGCGCCAGCAGCGGTGCCAGCAGCGGTGCCGGTGCGCGCCCGCGCCGGACCGCGCGCGCTCCCGACCGGCCGGCACGGGGCCGGCGCGCGTCGCAGATCGCATCGCGGGGGGAAACGGGCATCGGCAAACTCCGGCTCGAAACGCGCCAGACCCGCTCCCCGAACGGTGATCGCGGCGGCCCCGGAGGACCGCGCGCAGGCCGCGGGAATCGGCAAACCTGGTAAACCGACGCTAAAAGCTTGTGGTTAATGGAGGGTTAGGCGCGGCCGCGAATGGTAAACGCCGGCCCCCGAAAGGGAGCCGCGGGCGCGCGGAGCGGCGCGCGGGCCGGCGGGCGGCCGCGCTGCAAAGGGCTGAGGATTGGGAAGGCCTGCGGGCCTGTGGCCGGAGCCGGCGTCAGGTGCGCCGGTAGATCCATTCGGGCAGGTAATAGCGGCGTCCGAAGAACACGAAGCCGAGCAGCGTGCCGCCGTTCTCCAGCACGCTGTCGCGCATGTGGAGCGCCGACGGCTTGCGGGTGCTCTCGGCGCCGATCATCAGGATGTTGCCGTCCGCCAGCTGGTTGAGCCGGTCGGTGACGACGAAGGTGCCCTGGACCGGCGAGCACACGATCACGCACTCGAACGCCTGCTTCAGTTCGTCGCGCATGCGCACGCCGTCCACCAGCGGCAGGCGCACGTTGAGCAGCGGCGACTTCTCCACGTCCACGGCCGCCCACAGCTGGGGCAGCGGGGTGCGGGTGACGGCGAGCCCGCCCTTCATCTCGAAGCCGGAGGCCAAAAGCGGCGCGGGCACCGGCGAGCACAGGTCGACGATCAGCGTGCGCAGGCCGCGCTGGGTGGCGAACTCCTCGGCGAGGCGGCGGCAGAAGGCGGGCGTTTCCTCGCCCCGCTGCGGCGCGAGGAAATGGATGAGCTGCAGCGGGCGGTCGTCCACCCGCGTGTCGAGCAGCAGGGTCGCGAGCCCACCAAGGGCGGTGTCGAGGGCGTGGGAGCCGGCATCCATGCTGCCGAACTCGGCCAGCACCGGCAATTGCAGCGCCCGCTCCGCCTCGCTCGGCATTATGAAGGTGGTGCGCAGCGCCGAGGCGATGGCGCCGGCCGCGGCGCCGAACAGGAGCCCGCCGAACAGGCCGGCGGCGAGGAACGGGATGGCGAGGTTGCGGCTCGTCACCGAGGCGCCGGCCTCCTGCACCACGCGCACGTTCGATTCGCGGGTCTTGGCGGCGGTCTCCTCGATGTTCGCCGCCACCGCCCGGCGCAGATATTCGCGATAGCCGTCGGAAAGCGTGTCGCGCCGGCGGTTCAGCTCGATGAGCTGGGTCTCGGCGCCGCGCAGGGCTGAAAGGCGCTGCTCGGCCACCTTCTGCTGCTGCTCCAGCTCGGTGAACTGCCGCCCCAGCGCGTCCTGCTCCACCCTCAGGCTCAGGATCATGTTCTGGACGTAGCTGATGGCCGGGTTGCGCACGTCGCGATCGGTGGAATAGGGCCGCTCGCTGCGGTTCTCCATCTTGTTGCGCACGGTGGCGATCTGGCGGTCGATGTCGCGCAGAAGCTGGCTGCCCGGCGCATATTGCGCCCTGATGCGGTCGCGCTCCACCAGCAGCCGCGTCAGCACGTTGGCGTCCTCGTCATTGCCCAGCGCGTCGGTCTTCTGGGTGAAGTCGAACACCTGCTCGGGCAGGCCCTTCATCTGCTTTTCCGCCTCGGCCAATTGGGCGGTGACGGCCACCTGCCGCTCGGCCACCTGGCGCCGGCGCTGGAGCAACGTGTCCACCTGGTTGGCGGCGAGGATGGCGTCCTGCGAGAAGTCGATGATGCCGACCTTGGACTTGAGCGCCTCGATCTCCCGGTCGGTGCCGGCGAGGTCCATCCGGAAGCGCTCGACCTCGATCTGGAGGATGCGCGCGGTCGGGTTCTCGAACACCTTGCGGCGATAGTTCAGATAGTTCTTCACCAGCGCGTCGGTCGCCTCCACCGCGAGCGCGCGGTTGGGCAGCGTGACCGAGACCTCGACCACGTTGGAGCCGGAGACCACCGAGGCGCGCAGCACCTTGCGGAACTTCTCGATCGACTGGTCCATCCGGTCGGCGTCGGATTTCAGGAACGAGGTGACGTAGCTGAGCAGGCCGGAGGGGAACAGGCGGTCGATGCCGATCTGCTCGATGGTGGCGCGCAGCACGTCGGCGCTTTCGAGGATCTGCACCTCCGATTCCACCTGCTTGAGGCCCTCGATGGAGAGCACGGCGGGGCCGCTGTCGGTGACGTTGGCATTGGTCACCTCGCGGCTCACGATCACCATGAGCAGGCTTTTCGCGGTGTACTCGGTCTTGGCCGTGAAGGCGGCGGCGAGCGCCAGCAGCAGCGGCACCATGGCCGCGATCAGCACGATGCGGATATGGAAGAAGGTGGCGATCAGGAAGTCGCGGGTGGTGAAGGCCGGCGCCCTGTTCTCGGGCATGAGGCCGCCAGCGTTGACGTCCTGGTCGCGGACCGTCCCCGTCGCATCCGCCCCGCCGTCCAAGGTCAAGCTCATCCGTGCCCTTCTGGTCCGCAATTGAGGCCCGGCGGACGCGATCCGCCGCGCGTGCTCCCCGCTCGGCCGCGACCCGCCGGCGCAGAATGCGAAATTGGCCCTAAGGGCCGGTTAAGGCGCCGGAAGCGGGCGGCTGTCCTTCCGTTACAGGCGGACTTCGGCAAATCAAGGCCCTTCAAGGGGCCGATCCGCGCGAAGCGGGCGCTCACAGCGCCCGCGGCATCAGCCGGCGCACGGCGAGCGTGGTGCCGATGCCGCCCTGGGCGATGAAGATGGCGGTGGCGATGGCCGCGCCGAGCATGCCGAAGGGCGGGATCAGCACTGCGCACAGCACGCAGCAGGAGACGAACTGCGCCGCGTTCAGCCAGCGCAGCACGCCGCCGTGGCCGGTCATGGCGAGCATGATGTCCTGGCAGGACAGGAGGCAGTTCACCAATTGGCCGACGCTCATGATGACGAGTGCGGTGGCGGCGATCTCGAATCCAGGGCCGATCAGCGCCAGCAGCGAGGCCGGAAACACCATCATCGCCAGCACCACCGGCACGCCGAATGCGGCCACCGTGAGCCGTACCTTGCGGTTCAGGCTCCGAAGTTCGTCCCATTCGCCCTGGCGGTGGTGCGCGGCGAACTTGGGCGCGGCGATGGTGCCGATGGAGATGATGACGACCCAGACCAGCATGGAGATGCGGTTGGCGACGCTGAACGCGCCCACTTCCGAGGGCATGCCGAAGGCGGCCAGCAGCAGCACCGGCAGCGAGTTGAGCGTGATCTGCACCACCTCCACCACGCCGAGCGGCAGCGCGGTGCGCCAGAGCGCCGGCAGGTGCTCCACCGCCGCCGCGTCGGCGTTGGGATCGTCGATCCTCAGGCGGCCGCGGTCGCGCCAGATGAGCACGACGCCGAGCAGCGCGGCGGCCAGGTTGGCGGCGGCGAGCGCGTAGAGGATGCCGTCGAGCGAATGCACTCCCGCCGCCAGGGCCGCCAGCGTGAGGCCGGGCCACAGCCCGTTCTGAACCAATTGCCCCAGGACGCCGCGGGTGAAGCCGGTGAGCGCGTGGCCGGTGAAGATGGCCAGCGTCTGCGGCACGATGGCCGCCGCCGAGATGGCGAGCGGAAATGCGAGGTCCGGCTCCTTGAAGACATAGACCGCGAGCGGCTGCGCCAGGAGGATGGTCGCCGCCGTGCCGAGCGCGCCGCCGAGCGTGACCCAGAAGGTGCCGAGAAGCAGCGCCCGGCGCGCCTCCCGGCCCTTGCGGATCGCCAGCTCGGCCGCGACGTGGCGCATGACCGCCTTCTCGAAGCCGGCGCGGGTCAGCGTCGAGATCAGCAGCACCCAGGTCAGGCACAGGAAGAACAGGCCGGATTCGTGGACGCCCAGCACCCGCGCGGCGATCATGTAGAGGCCGAGCTTGCCCACCATCTCCAGCGCGCGCACGCCCAGAGCGGCCATGTAGGCGCCGTAGGTGCGGACCATGTGGTAAAGCGTGTCGAGCCGGTTGAGCGTCATCTGGCCGAGACTGGCGCTGCCGGCCGGGGGCCGGGGCGGAGGGAGTTGAGACGATGCGAGACCAGACGGGCGCGGGCGCGCACCCGCCTGCCCTTGCGGGGCGAAGCGGACGTCCCGGCAACAAGCATGCCGGTTCGCCGGGCGCAAGCGCCGCCCGCAAGCCGGACCGCGCCGTCCCGAGCGGAGCGGAACGCGTGGCCGCGCGCCTCGCGCTGGCCATCGCGGTTGCCTTGCCGCTCCATCCGGCGCTTGCCCAGCTCGACGCGCAGGGCAAGAGCGACCTGCCGGGCCAGCAGTCGGTGGACCCGGAGCTGGACCCCTTCCCGTTCGACGGCCGGCTGGCGCTGCGCGCCTATTTCAAGCAGCGCCTGCCCTCCATGTGGTGGGCGAACGAGCCGGAATACAATCTCGGCCACTACTCGGTTACGGTGCACGTGCCGGATTCCTGGCGCGGCAACCCGACCTCGGCCCTGCTCGCGCTCTGCCCGCACGCCTACAGCAACCTGTGGACCGGCATCCGGTCGTTCGAGGTGAAGGCGATGTACAAGAACGCGCCCTGGCCCGGCGTGACCTGCCGGCCGTGAGCGCAAGCGGCCCGGTCAGCGCGGCGGGGCGGGCACGACCGGCGGCGCCGGCTCCTCGCGCAGGGCGCCGTGGGTCATCTGATTGACCTGCATGCGCTGCGCCCGGCGGCGCTCGTTCACACCCAGGAACATGGCGCGCAGGACGAAGCCGAAGAACACCATCGTGCTGGCGGTGGACAGGATGATGACGAGGCCCGCCACCACCTGGAACGCCACCGAAGGATAGAGCGCGGCGAGCGGGATGATGCTCAGCACGGCCAGGGTCAACACGATGGTTCGGAGCTGCGGCATGGCCTACGTCCGGAAAGCCGCGTCCGGAACGGCCGGGCGCGTTGGTCGGCGAAAATATCACCGCAGACCCATGAAATAAAGCTGAAGCCGGACGGATCTTGGGCCGGCCCCGAGGCCCGCCCGGACCGGGCGCAATGGCCCCTCCCTGCGCCCCGCCTGTGCCCACCGCCTGCCAGCGCCGCCGGGCCTCTCGCTTCAAGGACGGCCGCGGATTAGACTTGGCGCCCGTTTACCCTCGGAGCCACATCGCGTGAGTGCCCCGACCCGAAAGCCCCGCGGTCCGCGGCCGCTCGCCGACTATGTCGCGCCGGGCATCGCGGAGATGTGCGGCAAGGCGGGTATCTCGGTGGTGGAGGTGGTCACCAACTGGGACGAGATCGTCGGACCGGACCTCGGCCCGCGCTCGGTGCCGCTGAAGCTGCAATGGCCGCGGCGCGGGCCGGAGGGCACGCCCGGCGAGCCTGCGACCTTGGTGGTGCGGGTGGAAGGACCCTACGCGATCGAGATGCAGCACGCCGCGCCGGTGGTTCTGGAACGGATCAACGCCTATTTCGGCTGGCGCTGCGTCGGCCGCATCGCGCTGCGCCAGGGGCCGGTGCCGGCGCGCACCGGGCGCCCGGCCGCGCCGCCGCCGCCCGCTCCCGAAACGGTGGCGGCGGTGCGCGGCGAGATCGGCCGGTTCGAGGACGAGGCGCTTGCCGCTTCCCTCGCCCGGCTCGGCGCCCTGGTGCGGCGCGAGCGCCGCCGCTGAGGCCGGCGCGGGCTCCAGCAGCCGTTGACCAAGCCGTGATCGGCGCGCCGTTTGCCGCCTTGGATGCGCCATGCTAGAGGCCGATCATCTTTCCTGGAGCACGACGCGGCTCCCGACCCATGCTGAATTTGCCTCCAGAGCGCAGAGGAAACGCCCCTTTCCGCGGCCGGCACGGCCGCAGGGGGCGCCTGCCTACGCCGCGCATCAGGACCTGCCGGAGACCCGCCCGATGATGTTCACCCGCCGTCGTCTGCTCACCGGCGCTGCCGCCGTCGCCCTCGCCGCAGGCCTCGGCCTGCCGCTCACCGCCGGCGATGCCTTCGCCCAGGCCGGCGCCGAGGGACGGCCGGTCGACGCGGCCAAGGTGATGCTGCCCGAGGCCAGCCCGCTGCCGGTGAAGACGCTGGGCAATGCGGACGCGCCCGTGACCATCGTGGAGTATGCCTCCATGACGTGCAGCCACTGCGCCGCGTTCCACACCGGCACCTTCCCGGAACTGAAGAAGAAGTACATCGACACCGGCAAGGTGCGCTTCATCTTCCGCGAATTCCCGTTCGAGCCGGTGGCGACCGCGGCCTTCATGCTCGCGCGCTGCATGCCGGACGACAAGTATTACCCCATGATCTCGACCCTGTTCGAGACGCAGAAGGCCTGGGCGTTCGGCAACGATCCGGCCGCCGGCCTGCTCCAGGTGGCGCGCCAGGCGGGCATGAGCCAGCAGGACTTCGAGAAGTGCCTGACCGACCAGGCGCTGGCGGAGAAGGTGCAGGCGAGCGCGCTCTACGCCAACAAGGAACTGGGCGTGAACGCGACGCCGAGCTTCATCATCAACGGCAAGCTCTATTCCGGCGCGCTCTCGATCGCCGACATGGACAAGATCCTGACGCCCCTGCTCGCCGGCAAGTGACGGCCCCGGCCCGAGCCGGCGGCTCGGGCCGTTCTCGCGTCAGGCCGCCGCGGGGGCCTTGAGGCGCGCCGCCTGATAGCGCGCTTCCTGCGTGCGGCCGCCATAGCCGTAGGCGTCCGCCTTCACTTCTCGCACCAGCACATAGCTTTCCGGATCGAGCTCCGGCAGGAGCGCGCCCATGGCCGCGTGCACGGCCTCAAGGTAGGCGGCCTTCTCGTCTTTGGTGTTGGTGCCGTCGGTGACGATCACATCGAGTGCGAAGGAGCGCGTGGCCTTGTCGGCCAGCGCGCGGCCGGCCGTGAACCAGTGCGCCTCCGGAATGAACGCGATCTTCACCGCGGTCACCGCCGGGTCCTTGTGCAGGATGTCGCGCGTCAGTGCCGAAAGGCGCGCCGCCACCGCGCCGGCGAGGGCGTCGTCCGGGGCGCCGGACAGGGAAACATTGAGAAGCGGCATGGGGAATGTCCTCCGCGGCAGGGTGCGATGGAGACGGGATACGCCCATCCAATTCATCAGAAAAATTGAATTGAATAATACCGACATTTTGCGATTCTCATGGAATGACGCGCAATCTCGAACTCGACCTCCTGCGCAGCTACGTGGCGGTGGCCGATCTCGGCTCCATCTCCGCAGCGGCGCGCCGCGTGGGCCGCACCCAGTCGGCAGTGAGCCTGCAGATGGACCGCCTTGCCGAGGCGGTCGGCTTCCAGGTGCTGGAGCGCAAGGGCCGCACGGTGGTGCCGACCCAGCGCGGCGGCGCCTTCCTGGACGATGCGCGCCGCCTGCTCGACCTGAACGACCAGGTGCTGGCGCAGCACGTGCACGGCACGTTCGCGCAGCCGCTGCGGCTCGGCTTCGTCCAGGACGTGGGCGAGGACGTGCTGGAACGCATCCTGACCCGCATCAGCGCCCATTTCCCGCAGGCCCCGGTGTCGGTGCGCGTGTGCGCCACCTCGTCGATCCTGGACCAGTTGCGGGCCGAGGAACTGGACGTGGGCGTCGGCTTCCGGATGGAGAGCGACCTTCCCGCGCGCCCCTTCCTGCGCGAGCCCATGCTGTGGATCGCCGCCCGCAACCTGCGGATCGACCGCGACGCGCCGGTGCCACTGGTGCTGTTCGAGCATCCCTGCGTGTGCCGCAGCGCTGCGGTCGCCGCGCTGGGCGCGGTCGGACGAGCCTCGCGCGTCACCTTCTCCAGCCCCAGCCTCCCGGGACTGATGGCGGCGGTGGCGGCCGGCATGGGGGTGACGGTGCGCTCGCGCCGCTCGCTCCGCCCCGGCCTCGCGGTGATGGGCGACCTCTGCAGCGCACCGCTGCCGGACCTGGAATTCATGCTCTATGGCCGCCCCGGCGTGCGTCCGGCGGCGCTCGCCAAGGTGGAGGAAATCCTGGAGGAGGAGATCGCCCGCGAACACCGGCTGCACGCCGCGGCGTGACCGGCGGCGAGCGCCCCCGGCGCGGCCCCCGGGTGACCGAGCCGCTCAGCCGCGGGCGGCGGAGATGGCGGCCCTGAGGGCCTCCGCGGCCGCCTTGGGATCGGCGGCGGCGCAGATGGCCGACACCACGGCGACGCCCTCCACCCCCGCGCCGATCACGGCGCCGGCGATGGCCGCGTCGATCCCGCCGATGCCGACGATGGGAAGCGCGGTGAGCGCCCGCACCGCGGCGACGCCCTCGGGTCCGATGGCGGCGCCGGCATCCGCCTTGGTGCCGGTGGCGCGCACCGGGCCGACGCCGAGATAGTCGACCCCCGACAGATCGGACGCGGCGAATTCCGCTGGCGTCCCCACTGAGAGGCCGACGATGGCGTCCGGCCCAAGGATGGCGCGTGCCGCCTGGGGCGACAGGTCGTCCTGGCCGAGATGCACCCCGTCCGCGCCGACGGCATGGGCGACGTCCACCCGGTCGTTGACGATCAGCGCGATGCCGTGCGGCTTGAGCAGCGCCTTGAGCGCGCGCGCCTGCGCGACCAGGTCCCGGCCATGAGCGTCGGGATCGCGCAGCTGCACCAGGGTCACGCCCCCGGCCACGGCCGCCGCGACCGTCGCCGCAAGGCCGCGCGCGGCCACCTGGCGCGGATCGGTGACGAGATAGAGCGTGAGGTCGAAGGGATGGCGCATGGTCTGTGTCCTTCAGCGGGCCTCGCAGGGGTCTCGCAGGGGTCGCGATCTTGGCCCGCACCGGCCGCGGGAGAGCAAGGACGTTGCCGCGGGCGACGACATGGCCGCGAGGAAGGCCCGATACGCGATGCCGCCGTCTTCCCCCCGGCTTGTCCGGGAGATCCACCTCGCGGCCAAGCCAGCTTCCATATCCAGAAGGCCGGCGCAAGCCGGCCCGTGGATGCCCCGGACAAGCCGGGGCATGACGGCGCGGAGGATGGCAAACGTGGTCGCCCGGCGCCTCCGGCGGCATGTCGCCCGGCGTGAAGCCTTCCGTGCGGCGACAGGCTGGACCGGCCGCGCGCATGCTCACGCGGCCTTGGCCGCGCCGGCGGCGCCGAGGCCTTCCGGCACCGGCCCGCCGGTGGCCCAGTCCAGCAATTCCACCGTATGGACCACCGGAATGTTCGTGCCGGAGCCGATCTGCGTCATGCAGCCGATATTTCCGGCGGCGATGATGTCCGGCTTCAGCGCCTCGATATGGCCGACCTTGCGCGCCTTCAGCTCGGCGGCGATGTCGCTCTGGAGCATGTTGTAGGTGCCCGCCGAGCCGCAGCAGATGTGGCTCTCGAACGGCTCCGCAACGTCGAAGCCGACGCGCCGCAGCAGCGCGGTCGGCGGTCCCTTCACCTTCTGGCCGTGCTGGAGCGAGCAGGCGGCGTGATAGGCGACGCGGCGGCCGAGCGGCGCGCGCGCCGCCGGAAGGTCGAGGGTGGCGACGAACTCCGTCACGTCGCGGGCGATGGCCGAGACGCGCGCCGCCTTGTCCGCATAGGCCGGATCGAGCCGCAGCATGTGGCCGTAGTCCTTGATCGGCGTGCCGCAGCCGGAGGCGGTGACGACGATGGCGTCGAGGCCCGCGCCGTCCATCTCGGCGATCCAGGCATCCACGTTGCGGCGCGCGAAGGCGAGCGCCTCCTCCTCGCGGCCCATATGGTGCACCAGCGCGCCGCAGCAGCCCTCGCCGGAGACCCGCACCACCTCGACGCCGTGCCGGGTGAGGAGGCGCGTCGCCGCGTCGTCGATGCCGGGGCGCAGCACCGGCTGGGCGCAGCCCTTCAGCAGCGCTACGCGCGCCCGGCGCGGCCCCTCGGCCGGCGTCGCGCCGGGCAGCTCGCTCTGGCTCGGCCCATGCGGGATGCCGGGGGCGAGGCGCAGCATGGCGGCGAGCGGCTTCAGGCCCGGCACCTTGGCGAGCAGCGGCGCGAACGGCTTGCCGACTGCGGCGCCGAGCAGCGCGAAGCGGAAGCGCGCGGGATAGGGCAGCACCTTCGCCAGCAGCGTGCGGATCATGCGGTCGGCGAACGGGCGCCGGTAGGTCTTTTCGATATGCACCCGCGCCCCGTCAACCAGGTGCATGTAGTTCACGCCCGACGGACAGGTGGTCATGCAGGACAGGCAGGTGAGGCAGCGGTCGATGTGCTTGACCTCCTCCTCGGTGGCCGCGCGGCCGCCCTCCAGCATGTCCTTGATGAGGTAGATGCGCCCGCGCGGGCTGTCGAGCTCGTCGCCGAGCAGCACATAGGTCGGGCAGGTGGCGGTGCAGAAGCCGCAATGCACGCACTTGCGCAGGATGTCGTTCGCCTCCGCGACGCGTGGATCGGCGAGCTGGGCGAGGGAGAAGTGGGTCTGCATGGCTCAGCCGTGGCGCGAGGAGGCGGTCGGGGCGCGGAAGGGGGCGGGGGGTGTCACGGCGCTGGCCAGGGTCGACGCCATCTCACACCCCCGCATGCATGCGGCCGGGGTTGAGCACCCGCGCCGGATCGAAGCTGTCCTTCACGCGGGCGGCGAGCGCCGCGAGCGTCGGCGCCTCGGGCTGGAACACCGGCACGCGCGCACGCTCGGAAGCGGCGGCGCGGATCAGGGTGGCGTGGCCGCCATGGGGCGCGAGCGCCGCGCGCACCGCGTCCGCATGGCTGTCGGTGCCCGGCATCAGCGCCCAGACGAGGCCGCCTGCCCAGTCGCAATAGGTCTCGGCGCCGAGGTCGCGGGCAAGGTCAGCGGCCAGCTGCGGCCCGGCGGTGGGCTTTGTGGAGATGCGCCACACCGCGCGCTCGCCGGTGCCCCAGAAGGGGGCTGCGTCGCGCACCGCGCGCCAGAGCGCGGCGGAGGCCTCCTCCTCGATCACCGCGCAGGCGCCGAACGGGGCGAGCACCGCCGCCAGCATCTCGCGCCGCGCCCGCACCGAGGGCGAAACCCCTTCCAGCCGGAACGCGGCCGTGCCGGCGGCGACGCCCGGCAGCCGGGCGGCGACCGGCTCCGGCAGATAGGCCGCGCCCGACACCTCGCACGACGAGCCCATGGCAGCGCTCATGGCCTCGGCTGCCCGCGCCGGCGCGAGGCCGCCGACCAGCAGGCTCGCCTCCACCGGCGGGCGCGGCAGCACCTTGAGCGTGATCTCGGTGAGCACGGCGAGGGTGCCGAACGAGCCGCACAGCAGCCGGGGCAAATCGTAGCCGGTGACGTTCTTCACCACCCGCCCGCCGGACTTGAACGGCTCCGCCCGCCCCGACACCGCCCGCGCGCCGAGCGCATGGTCACGCACCGCGCCGTGGCTGATGCGGCGCGGACCGGCGAGGTTCGCCGCGAACAGGCCGCCGAGCGTGCCGGCGCAGGGCGCGCCGCCCAGCAGCGGCCCGAGGTCGGCGGGCTCGAACGCCAGCATCTGCCCGCGCGCGGCCAGCATTTCCTCGATCTCGCCGCGCGGGGTGCCGGGCCGCGCCGAGAGCACCAGTTCCTCGGGCTCGTAGAGGGTGACGCCCGAGAACTGCGAGAGGTCCAGCGTGCGCGCAGTCTGGATCGGCCGGCCGAGGCCGCGCAGGGTGCCGCGCCCGGCGATCTCCAGCGTCTTGGCGTCCGCCAGCGCGGCCCGCACCGCGTCGGCGACGCCGGCCTCGTCATAGGGGGTGATGATGTCGCCGCTGGTGTCGCCAGACAGGGTTTCCATGGTCGCGCCGCGCCGCCCGGTGTTCGGTGATGGAGGGTGCCGCGCGTCAGAAGCGCGGCAGGTCGGGGAAAGGCAGGACGCCGCCGGACACGTGCATGCGGCCGAGTTCGGCGCAGCGGTGCAGGGTCGGGAACACCTTGCCGGGATTGAGCAGGCCCTTGTCGTCGAAGGCGCACTTCACGCGGAGCTGCTGGGCGAGGTCCACCTCGTTGAACATCTCCGGCATCAGGTCGCGCTTCTCGATGCCGACGCCGTGCTCGCCGGTGAGCACGCCGCCCACCTCCACGCACAGGCGCAGGATGTCGGCGCCGAAGGCCTCCGCCGCGTCCAGCTCGCCCTCCTTGTTGGCGTCGTAGAGGATCAGCGGATGCAGATTGCCGTCGCCCGCATGGAACACGTTGGCGACCCTGAGGCCGTATTTCTGCGACAGCTCGCGCATGCGCGAAAGCACCAGCGGCAGTTCCTTGCGCGGAATGGTCCCGTCCATGCAGAGATAGTCGGGCGAGAGGCGCCCCACCGCCGGGAAGGCTGCCTTGCGGCCGGCCCAGAAGCCGAGCCGTTCCTCTTCGCTCTGCGACACGCGCAGCGTCACGGCGCGGCAGTCGCGGGCGATCGCCTCCACCTCGCCGAGCAGGTGCGCGCATTCCGCCTCGGGACCGTCCAGCTCGACGATCAGCAGCGCCTCCACGTCCAGCGGGTAGCCGACATTCACGAACGCCTCCGCGGCGGCGATGGCGTCGCGGTCCATCATCTCGATGCCGGCCGGGATGATGCCCTGGCCGATGATGCGCGCCACGCAGTCGCCGGCATCCTCGGAGGTGGGAAAGCCCACCAGCAGAGCGCGGGCGGTGTCGGGCTTCTTGAGCAGGCGCACCGTGACCTCGGTGACGACGCCGAGCAGGCCCTCCGAGCCGATCACCACCGAAAGCAGATCGAGCCCGCCGGCATCCAGGTGCTTGCCGCCGAGCCGCACGATCTCGCCGGTGATGAGCACCAGCTCCACCCCCAGCACGTTGTTGGTGGTGAGGCCGTATTTCAGGCAGTGCACGCCGCCGGAATTCTCGCCCACGTTCCCGCCGATGGAGCAGGCGATCTGCGAGGAGGGGTCCGGGGCGTAGTAGAAGCCGTCCTGCTCCACGGCGCGGGTGATGCCGAGATTGGTCACGCCCGGCTGCACAACGGCGCAGCGGTTGGCGTAGTCCACATCCAGGATGCGGTTGAACTTGCCCATGCCGAGCAGCACCGCGTCCTGGAGCGGCAGCGAGCCGCCCGACAGCGAGGTGCCGGAACCGCGCGGCACCACGCGGATTTCGTTCGCGTGGCAGTATTTGAGGATCGCCGCCACCTGTTCCGTGGTGGAGGGCAGCACCACCACCAGCGGCAGCTGGCGATAGGCGGTCAGCGCATCGGATTCGTACGGGCGCATGCCGCGCTCGGTCGCGATCACCCCTTCGCCGGGCACGATGGCCCGAAGGTCGGCGACGATCTCCTCCCGGCGGGCGAGAACCCGCTCATCCGCTTCCGGCAGCCTGAGGCCCGTCATGGCGGCGTTCCTTTAACGGTTCTATTTGGCGCCACTATAATCGGTTGAGAGGCAAAAGCTGTCGCTCATTGTTGCCTCGTGGGATAAAGTCGTTTTTAAAAGGGAAAAGATCGGACCCTGCGGCAGGGGATCGGCTCCTCGGACGTGAGCGATGATCGGCAATCTGGGCGACCTCGAAATCTTCGCGCGCATCGTCACCGCGGGCAGCCTTTCCGCCGCGGGGCGGGAGCTCGGATTGTCGCCGCCGGTGGTGTCGAAGCGCATCCAGCGGCTGGAGGAGCGGCTCGGCGCCCGCCTGTTCCAGCGCACCACCCGCAAGGTGACGCTGACCGAGGCGGGACAGGGCTTCTACGAGCGGGTGGTGAGCATCCTCGCCTCCATCGAGGAGGCGGAGAACCAGCTCGCCCGCAAGTCCTCGGAGGTGCGCGGGCTGCTCATGGTGGCCGCGCCCACCTCGTTCGGGCGCCTGCACATCGCGCCGTTCCTCGGGCCCCTGCTGGCGGCGAACCCCGACCTCGTCGTCGACCTGGAGCTGTCCGACGCCTTCGTGGACATTGTCGGCGAGGGGTTCGACGTCGCGGTGCGCATCGCCGACCTGGACGATTCCAGCCTCGTCGCGCGCCGGCTCGCGCCGGTGCACCGGGTGCTGTGCGCCACGCCGGACTACCTGAAGAAAGCGGGCGAGCCGAAATCCATCGCCGACCTCGCGCAGCATGTCCTGCTCGCGACCCACAGCCAGGACCCCTGGCGGCTGGAGGGGCCGGACGGGCCGATCACCCTGCGCACCCACTCGCCGCTGCGCACCAATTCGAACGAGGTGGTGCGGGCGGCGACCCTCGCCTCCATCGGCATCGCCTTGCGCTCCACCTGGGATGTGGGGCCGGAGCTGCGCTCCGGCGCGCTCAAGGTGGTGCTGCCGAAATGGCGCGCCTCGCACCGGGTGGGGCTGTTCGCGGTCTACCCCTCGCGCCGCTTCCTGCCGCAGAAGGTGCGCGTCTTCATCGACCACCTCGCCGGCCTCTATGGCACCGTCCCGCCCTGGGACGAGGGCCTGGAGCACCTGTTCGACCCCCGCGTCGCGGCGTGACGCACCCGCCGGCGCGCGGCCCTGCACCCAGTGCATGGCAGGCGGCGCGGACGCTGCGGAAATCGGGTTGGTCGATGGCCGCCGCTCCGCCATAAAAGGGCTCCCTCAAAAGCCGGTCCCATGCCCGCCGCCAAAGCTCCCGCCACGCTCACTTTGACCGGCGCCATCCAGGGCGCCCGCGAGACCATTCCGTTCATGCCCGGCCTCGCCGCCTTCGGCATGGCCTTCGGCGCCGCCGCGGCGCAGAAGGGCATGACGCTTGCGGAGGCCTGCCTGTCGTCGGGCCTGGTGTTCGCTGGCCTCGCCCAGATGGTGGCGCTGGAGGGCTGGACGCGGAACTGGACCTTCTCCGCGCTCATCGCCCTCGGCCTGCTCACCTTCACCATCAACCTGCGCCACGTGCTGATGGCGGCCGCCATGCGGCCATGGCTCGGCCAATTGCCGGCATGGCAGAGCTACGCCTCGCTGCTGCTGCTCGCCGACAACAACTGGGCGGCGGCCATGCGCTACCGCACCGAGGGGGGCTCGGACGTCGGCTATTTCGTCGGCGCCGGCTTCATCACCTGGGTGCTGTGGGTGGTGTCCACCGCGGCGGGGCACATCGTCGGCGGCGGCGTGCCGGACCCGAAGGCGATCGGCATCGACCTCGTGGTGCCGGCCTTCTTCGTCGCCATGCTGCTGCCCAACTGGCGCGGCCGGCGCGAGGCGGTGGGCTGGGGCACCGCGGCCGTGACCTCGCTCGCCGCGTCCTATCTGCTGCCCGGCTGGTGGTTCATCGCCATCGGCGCGGTGGCGGGTGCGTTCGCCGGAGGGTTCACCGATGACGAGCGTTGATCCCGGCACGCTCCTCGCCATCTGCGTCATGGCGGCCGCCACCATCTTCAACCGCACCGCCGGCTTCTTCCTGATGCGCCTCGTGCCGGTGACACCGCGCGTGCGCCGGGTGCTCGATGCGCTGCCGGGCGCGGTGCTGGTGGCGCTTCTGGTCCCGAACGCGGTGCGCGGCGACGCCGCCATGCTCTGCGGCCTCACCGCCGCATTGGTGGTGGCGAAACTCACCAAGAGCGATTTCCTGGCGGTGCTCGCCGCCATGGCCGTCGCTGCGGCGATCCGCGCCTTTCCCTGATTTCAGAACAGAAGCCGGCGCGCGGCGACGATCAGCACACAGCCGAGCGCCACGGCGAGGCCGAGATGGATCGCCCCGACGGGCGGCGCGGCACGGTCCAGCAGCACGTCGTCCGACAGAGCCGGATTGATGAACGCATCCACATAGTCCCCGGCCCGGAAGCGCCGTGCGAAGGCGGACCGGTCGGGCCAGATGCCGGCCGGCCAGTCGAGCAGCGTCAGGCGCGTGCTCTCATGCAGCTTGCCGCCCACCTGGTAGCGGTAGCGCAGCCCGCGGGCGAGCGAGCCGAAGGCGCGGGGCGGTCGGGGCGGACCGACGATGTGCGCCTTCACGGCCGGCCAGTCGGCGACGCGGCGCGCCTTGGCCCGCGCACCGGCCGCAACGGCGGCAAGGATCAGCCCGCCGAGAATGCCGAAGGACGCGAGATAGGCGATGACGCGCACGATGATTTCGAGCATGGCCGCTCCCGTCTCCCGCCGAGCGGGCACCCCGGTTCGGCGAGGCCATGCCAGCCGGCGTCAAAAGGTCGGCCGGGCGCGCCTGCCCTCAGAGGGGCTTGGCGCTGCCGGTCACGGCCGGAGCATTGGCGTTGGCCGCTCCGGGATGGGCCGGCGCCGACGCCGAGGTGGCGTCCGGGGTGGCCGCCGGCTCCGCGGGCTTCGGCTTGGGCTTCGGCCGGGCGGTGATGGCCTGCGCCATCGAGATCACCTCGGCATGCAGGCGCGGCGACTTCTCGATGTTGAAATGATCGATGCTGCCGGCGCCGTCGAGGTTGCGGTTGTCGAGCCGGCCCTTGAAGCCGGGGCCGGTGGCGAGGCGCTTTCCGTAGCCGTTGTTCGACTGGTAGTAGTTCACGAACCGCCCGCCCGAGGGGCCGATGCTGGTCACGCCGACCGGGTCGAAGGTGACGACGAGGCGCGGGGCGGCGCCGAGCGCGGTCAGGCGCTGCGCCATCTCGATGGCCGCGTCCGCACCCAGCGAATGGCCGACGATGATGATGGGCGCGTTGCGGTTGGCGCGGCTCTCGGCCGCCGCTTGGTCCGCAAGCTGCGGCCACACGCCGTATTCATGAACGGTTGCGGTGATGCCGCGCGCATTCAGCTTCTCGGCAAGGTCGTCCATGCCGAGCGAGAACACGTTGGCGAGCCCGCGCAGCAGGTAGACGTGGCCGGTCGTCTGCGCCGCGGCAGGCCCGGCCGCGAGGCCGGCCGACAGGAAAAGCGCGACGATCAGCGCGAAGGCAGAGCGCAGGGCTGACAGCATGAGTGACACCGCTCCAGATGGCGTCCGAGTTCTGCCGTCAATCGCGCGCCGGGGCAACAGCCGAGTGTTTGCCGGGCGCAACAATCCCCAGCGGCAGCCTGATTTTACGCCGGCGGCGTTGCACATCTGCATCAATCCGCATATCCCACACAACCTCCGGAAACAGGTATCCGGGTAATAACAAGCTTAACTTGTGGTTGTGTATTTTGAGTCCCCTTCTGCGGTCCCTCAAGTCAGGATGAGGAGAATTGAGTGGGTTACGCCTATTGGGAAGATTCCCTTGTAGAAGAACGCGCACCGGGACAAAGGCGGGGCCAGCCGCTGGCCAATTTGGGATTCCGTAACGACAAGGATGACGAGCGGCGCAAGCCGGTGAACGGGCGCGCCGAATCACCCCTCAAGCCGCCTGGC
Source organism: Xanthobacter tagetidis (assembly GCF_003667445.1). Taxonomy (GTDB): domain Bacteria; phylum Pseudomonadota; class Alphaproteobacteria; order Rhizobiales; family Xanthobacteraceae; genus Xanthobacter; species Xanthobacter tagetidis. Next base: position 443,803 of record NZ_RCTF01000001.1, read on the forward strand.
GGCATTCTCATCGTCGCGCTCTTGTCCGGCGTTTCCGGCGCAATCATGGGCCTGCTCTTTGGAGGCCATGTGACGATCGCAATCGCCGCCCTCGTGAGTCTGACGCTCGGATTGGCCTTGGGCCTTTGGAGCCCTCGGACAGGCGACTGACCGACATCGGGCTGGGCGCTCAGCCCACCAGCAGGATGTGCAGGCTCCTCGGCCCGTGGGCGCCGAGGAGCAGGGTCTGCTCGATATCCGCCGAGCGCGAGGGGCCGGTGATCCAGTTCACGGTGCGCGGCAGCACCCCCGGCCCGAACAGGACACGCACCCGGTCCCAGACGCTCTCGTAATCGGCGGCCACGTCGGCGGCATCGATCACCACCAGATGGTGGTCGGGCAGGAGGTTCAGCGTGCTGGGATTGTCGGGTCCCGAGAGCAGCACCAGCGTGCCCGATTCAGCGACCCCGGCATAAGCGTGGGAGAGGCCGACCAACTGGCGGCCGTCGGACGGGCCGATCCAGACGTCGAGGTTGGGCTCGCGCTGCCACGGCAGGTCCGCCAGCCGCGGATCGGCGCCGCGCAGGATGCTGGACGGCAGGTTGCGCGCCCTGAGATAGGCGGCGATGGCGGAGGGCACCTCGTCGCGCGTTGCGAGGCGGTCGAGGCTCGCATCGGCGGCGCGCGCCATGGTCTCGAACAATGCGATCCGCTCATCCGGCGGCAACTGGGCGCGCTCCGGCAGCACGCCGCGCGGATGGCGGGCGATGCGCTCCTCGACCTCGAAGCGGCGCGGCGCCTCCTGCGAGGTGACGCCGAGCGCCCGGCGGATGGAGGCCATGACGGTGTCGCGGGAGGAGGTCATGCGGCGTCTCCCCGCGCGGCTGCGGCCTCGGCGCGCGCCAGCGTCTCGCGCTCCTTGCGCTTGCGCCATTGCGCCTGGAAGGTGTCGCCCTCGGGCGCCGGGAAGTCGCGATACTTCGTCCAGCCGCCGGCGAGCGGAAGGCTGGAGAAGCGGCCCCTGGTCCGCCCCAGCAGCGCCAGCGCACCCATGGCAAGCCGCGTCGCCGGCCGGTAGAGCCAGCCGCGCCGGGCGAAGAAGCCCCAAACGCCGAGCCCGTAGCGCTGCGGCGCCGGGGTGAGGTGCCGCTCGAACTCCTTCTCGCGCCAGTGGCGCATGAGCTTCGGCAGCGGGATGCGCACCGGGCACACCTCCTCGCAGCGGCCGCAGAAGGTGGAGGCGTTGGGCAGGTTCGCGCCCTTCTCGATGCCGATCAGCGAGGGGGTGAGCACCGCGCCCATGGGGCCGGGATAGACCCAGCCGTAAGCGTGCCCGCCGATGGCGTGGTAGACCGGGCAATGGTTCATGCAGGCGCCGCAGCGGATGCAGCGGAGCATCTCGCGCAGCTGGCCGGCGAGCATGCCGGAGCGGCCGTTGTCGAGGATCACCACGTGGTACTCGCCGGGGCCGTCCGCATCGCCGGCGCGGCGCGGTCCGGTGGAGAAGGTGGTGTAGACGCTCATCTCCTGCCCGGTGGCCGAGCGCGCCAGCACGCGCAGAAGCTGGCTCACGTCCTCCAGGGTCGGCACCAGCTTCTCGATCGAGGCGAGCACCACATGGGCCTTCGGCAAAGTCTGGGTGAGGTCGCCGTTGCCCTCGTTGGTTACGATGATGGAGGTGCCGGTCTCCGCCACCAGGAAGTTCGCGCCCGTCACGCCCACGTCCGCCGCCAGGAAGCGCTGGCGCAGCTTGCCGCGCGCCTCGGCGAGCAGCGAGGTGGGCTCGGAGAGGTCGCGCTCGGGCGGCAGGTCCGCATGCACGCGGCGGAAGTCCGCCTCCACCTGGTCCTTGGTGAGGTGGATGGCGGGGGCGATGATGTGGGACGGCGCCTCGCCGCGAATCTGGATCAGATATTCGCCGAGGTCGGTCTCCACCGGCTCGATGCCGCGCGCGGCGAGGTGATCGTTGAGGCCGATCTCCTCTGAGATCATGGTCTTGCCCTTGGTCACCGTCTTCGCGCCGAGGCGCCTGCAGATGTCGGTGACGATGTCGCGCGCCTCGGCCGCGTCCACGGCGAAATGCACGTGGCCACCCATCTCCTTCACCTTGGCCTCGAAGCGCTCCATGTAGAGATCGAGATGGGCGAGGGTGTGGTTCTTGATGTCCCGCGCGCTGTCGCGCAGGGCCTCGAACTCCGGCATCTTGTCGGCCGCGCCGAGGCGCCGGGAGATGAAGCCCGGCCCGACTTTCGCGAGCGCGGTCTGCAGGTTCACGTCGTCCAGCGCGTGGGCGACGTTCTGCTTGAAGGCGGGCGAAGTGATCTCGACGCTCATGGGGTCACGCCTTCCCGGAAGGGGCCGGCTCGCCGATGGCCGGGCCGTCGCCCATGCCGGCGAGCACCTCGGCCACGTGGCGCGCGCGCACCGGGCTGCCCCGGCGCTGGAGCTTGCCGGCCATGTTCATGAGGCAGCCGAGGTCGCCCGCCAGCAGGGTTCCGGCGCCGGTCGCGTCGATATGGTCGGCCTTCTTGCCGACGATGGCGTCGGACACCTGCGGGTACTTCACGCAGAAGGTGCCGCCGAAGCCGCAGCAGGTGTCCGCCTCGCCCATCTCCACCAGCGAGAGGCCGTCCACCGTGGCGAGCAGCGCCCGCGGCTGGCGCTTCACACCAAGCTCGCGCAGGCCCGAGCAGCTGTCGTGATAGGTGACGGTGCCCTCATAGGCGGCCGCGACGCGGGCGACGCCGCGCACATCCACCAAGAACGAGACCAGCTCGAACACCTTGGCGCAGAAGCGGTCCACCCGGCCCATCCAGTCGGGATCGCCGACGAACAGCTCGGGGTAATGCGCCTTGATCATCCCGGCGCACGAGCCCGAGGGCGCCACCACATAATCATAGCCCTCGAACGCGACGATCACCTGCTCTGCAAGCGCGCGGGAGGTGGCGCGGTCGCCGGAATTGAACGCCGGCTGGCCGCAGCAGGTCTGGCGCGGCACGTCCACCTCGCAGCCGGCCTCCTCCAGCAGCTTGGCCGCGGCGAAGCCCACCGAGGGGCGCAGCGTGTCCACCAGGCAGGTGCAGAACAGGCCGACGCGGGGCGTCTTGCCTGCGTCCGTCTCGGTCGGGGAAGCTGGATGCATGGGGGACCTTAGGACCATTGAGCCGGGACCGGGGACGCGAGCGGCACCTGCGGCGCGGGGCCCCGCTCCTTAGAATGATCCTATAGCACCGGACCGCCGCCTGCGGAAAGCGAGCGGATGGGCGCAGCTCCCGCGCGTCACGGCGCGATCTCGATCACCGCGCCCGGCGCGAGGCGCTCCACGAGCCGGCGCAGATCGCCCCGCGTCAGCGCCACGCAGCCCTCGGTGGCGGAAAATCCCGGCCGCGCCGCGTGGATGAACACCGCCGAGCCGTGCCCCGCGACGCGCGGCCGGGTGTTGTGGTCGATCACCAGCACGAGGTCATAAAGCGCGTCGTCGCGCCACATGCGCTCATGGGAGGTCGCGACCGGCAGCGCGACCGGGCGGTTGTAGCGCCGGTCCGCGGGATCATCGCTCCAGCCGTCCCCGGGCCGGATGGCGGCGAGCGGCAGGCGCGTCTTCGGCCGCGCCATGCGGTCGGGCCGATAGAGCGCCCTCAGGATGCGGTAGCGGCCGACCGGGGTGCGGCCATCCCCTTCCCGCTTGCGCACGGCGGGGCCGGCGCGGCCGAGCGCCACGGGAATGGCGCGTCCGCCGGCGATCAACAGTCCGAAATGACGGGCGCCGGGCCGGCGGCGCACGAGGAGGCGTGAGATGCCCACAGGATGTTCACCCTTCATACCGCATCAATTTACCTATAAAGCTCGCCCCAAGCGCCGGGAAATTTGCATGCGCGCTCCGGCATGCTGTACTTGCGCGATTCGCGCGCCTCACAGGGCGCAGGAGGATTGACATGGCCAACGCCTGGAAAATCCTGGTGGTCGAGGACGACCCGGAGCTGCGCGACGCCCTCGTCGAGCAGTTGACGATCCAGGAGGAGTTCGAGCCGGTGCCGGCAGAGACCGCCCAGGCGGCCATCGAGACCGCCAAGAACGGCGCCATCGACATCGTCATCATGGACGTGGGCCTGCCTGACATGGACGGCCGCGAGGCGGTGCGGCACATGCGCCGCAACGGCTTCAAGGCGCCGATCCTGATGCTGACCGGCCACGACACCGACAGCGACACCATCATGGGCCTGGAGGCGGGGGCGAACGACTACATCGTCAAGCCGTTCCGCTTCGCGGTGCTGCTGGCGCGCCTGCGGGCGCAGATGCGCTCGCACGAGGCGAGCGAGGACGCGGTGTTCGCCATCGGCCCCTATTCCTTCCGGCCCGGCGCCAAGCTGCTGCTCACCGAGCGCGGCTCGAAGATCCGCCTGACCGAGAAGGAAACCGCGATCCTGCGCTACCTCTACCGCGCCGGGAAGACGCCGGTGCCGCGCGAGACGCTGCTGCAGGAGGTCTGGGGCTACAATTCCGGCGTCACCACCCACACGCTCGAAACCCACATCTACCGCCTGCGGCAGAAGATCGAGCCCGATCCCTCCAATCCCACGCTTCTTGCCACCCAGGCCGGGGGATACAAGCTCGTTCCCTGAGCAGAAGGCCGCCCCGATGCCCGCCCGCCGAAAGAACCGCCCTTGAGCCTGGAGACGGACATCGCCCTGCTCCGGCAGGTGCCCACGTTCGACATCCTGAACGGGGAGGCGCTGCGCATCCTCGCCATCAGCTCCGAGCAGAAGGTGCTCGCCGAGGGCGACGTGCTGTTCAAGGCCGGGGACGACGCCGACTGCGCCTATGTGCTGGCCTCCGGGCTGCTCCACTTCATCCGCGAGAAGGAGGGCGTGGAGCCGGAGCTTCTGCACGCCCTGGAGCCGGTGGCGCTGATCGGCGAGACCTCGCTCATCCTTGCCAACAAGCGGCCCGCGACGGCGGTGGCGGCAGCGCCGTGCGTGCTCATGCGCCTGTCGCGCTCCACCTTCGTGCGCACGCTGGAAGGCTTCCCGGACGTGGCGCAGCGCATGCGCAAGATGTTCGCGGCGCGCCTCGAGGCGACCCTCGGCGCGCTCGGCACCGTCGCCGCGCGGCTGGAGAGCGAGGGCCTCGGTCCGCGCCGCCGCTGAGGCCGTCCGGCTTCAGGCGTTCCAGAACGCCTTCATCTCGTCGCCGTCGGCGAGACCGCGCTCATGGCCGTTCTTCAGGCACGGCTCGATCCATTTCGGATCCATCAGGCTGTCCACGAACGTGACGCCGGGCAGAAGGCCCACCACCTTCAGCACCGTCTTCGTGCCCTGGCTCTCCAGGGTGGCGACCTCCGCGTCGAGCGTGTTGGGCAGGCCTGAGGTGCGCAGGCCCACCTTTACCGCATCGGCGCCGCCGTCGGAGAGCGAGATGACGAGCGCCCGCGCGACGCCGGCGACCACGTCCGCATGGGTGCTGGTCTGGCAGATGCCGCCATCCATGCACAGGCGGTTCTTCAGCCAGATCGGACCCATCGAGCCGGGAAGCGAAGAGCTGGCGGCGCAGGCGACGTTGATCGGGATGCCGTCCGCGGCCGACACCACGAGGCGCTCGCCGGTGTAGCAATCGTTGGCGGTGGTGTGGAGCTTGGGCGACGGCCAGTCCGCTTCGCCGATCAGGTGCCGCACCGTGGTCGGATACTGGCCGCCGCCAGCCGGATTGCGCGCGGCCATCGCGGTACGACCGATCGCCTGGATGGTGGCCGGATCGGCCTGCGTCGCGCCGTTCGCGGCGGCGCGGGCGCGCAGCTGGCTGGGATTGGGCGCCTGGGTCGGGATCAGGTCCGCGAACAGCCCCGGAAACCGGCCGAGGAAGCTCAATTCCGCCGAAAGCCGCCAGAGGTGGCCGCCCATCAGCGCGGCGCCCATCACCGAACCGGCGGACGTGCCGACCACGATGTCGGCGGTGGCGAGATCGACGCCCTTGGTCTTCAGGCCGTGGAAATAGCCGGCCATCCATGACGCGAGATAGGCCCCGCCGCCGCCGAGCACCAGGCCGCGCTCTTTGCCGGCGCCGAGGCGCGGCTCATAGGGGATGGGATGGGCAAGGCCGTCGTCCCAGGCGCCGGCCGGCACCGCGGGGGCGGGCGCCGCACCGCCCGGAGCCCCCTGCGCTCGCGCCTCGCCGGCCACGAGCGCGGCCGCGCCCAACGCCAATATGTCTCGCCGCCGCATCATCCCGGCCTCCCTTGAATACTCCCTCGGCAGGATACAGCCCTTGCCGCCGAAGGCGAGCGCGAACCGCCCCCCATTGAACGGACGCAACTCGGAAACGGTCAAGGAATCAATTGGATACCGCATCACCCGAAGGTGAGGGCCACCGGCACGTGGTCGGAGGGCTTCTGCCAGGAGCGGGCTTCCTTCAGCACCGTCATGGCGCGGGCACGGGGCGCCAGCGAGCGGCTCGCCCAGACGTGATCCAGGCGGCGGCCGCGGTCGTTCACGGTCGGGTCGGGCGAGCGGTAGCTCCACCAGGTGAACAGCTTCTCGGCCGGCGGCACCATGTCCCGCATCACGTCCACCCAGGGGCCGGACGCCTGGAAGGCGCCGAGCTTCTCGACCTCCACCGGGGTATGGCTGACCACGGTGAGGAGCTGGCGGTGGCTCCAGACGTCGGTCTCCAGCGGCGCGATGTTGAGGTCGCCCACCACCACCGCATGGCGGTCGGGATCCGCCGCGTCGGCGCGCAGGGTCGGCCACGCCGTCACCTCGTCGAGGAACGAGAGCTTGTGGGCGAACTTGGGGTTCAGCTCCGGGTCCGGCACGTCGCCGCCGGCGGGGACGTAGAAGTTATGCACCGTCACCGGCTTGCCGAGCCCGGCCTCGGGGCCGAGCGTGACGCTCACATGGCGCGCATCGCCCTTGCCGCAGAACTCGCCGCGGCCGATGTCCACGAAGGGATGGCGCGAGAACGTCGCAACCCCGTGCCAGCCCTTCTGCCCGTTGAGCGCGATGTGCTCGAAGCCCATGTCGCGGATGGCGTTGAGCGGGAACTTGTCGTCCTGGCACTTGGTCTCCTGCAGGCACAGCACGTCCGGCTTCAGCCGCTCCACCACCTCGCGCACGATGGGCAGGCGGATGCGCACCGAATTGATGTTCCAGGTGCAGACGGTGAGGGACAAGGCGGAGCGCTGTTCCGGTATCGGGAGGAGGGTCCCAAGCCTTAGCCGCCTCGCCGGCAAGGTGCAAGGCGGCAGCTTCGATCCCGCCGGGGGCGATGGCCGGCGCCGCTCAAGCCGGCAGAGCGGCGCCGAGGCCCACCGCGATCTGGGCCGTCATGGCGGCGATGATCGCGCCATAGTCGCCGGCGCCGAAAATGGCACTGCCGGCGACGAAGGTGTCCGCCCCCGCGGCGGCGATGGCGGCGATGTTGTCCACTTTCACCCCGCCATCCACCTCCAGGCGGACGTCGCGGCCCGACGCGTCGATCAGAGCCCGGATGCGGGTGAGCTTGCCGAGCGCGCCGGGAATGAAGGCCTGCCCGCCGAAGCCGGGATTGACCGCCATGACCAGCACCAGATCCAGCTGGTCCAGCGTGTGGTCCAGGACCGAGAGCGGCGTCGCCGGATTGAGCACGAGGCCCGCCTTCACGCCGCGGGAGCGGATGAGCTGGAGCGAGCGGTCCACGTGCTCGGACGCTTCCGGATGGAACGAGATGAGGTCGGCGCCCGCGTCCGCGAACGCCTCGATCATGGCGTCCACCGGCTTCACCATCAGATGCACGTCGATGGGCGCCGCCGTGAGCGGCCGCAGCGATTTGAGCACCAGCGGGCCGATGGTGAGGTTGGGCACATAGTGGTTGTCCATCACGTCGAAATGGATCCACTGCGCCCCCGCCGCCAGCACGGCGTCCACCTCCGCGCCGAGCCGGGCGAAGTTGGCCGAGAGGATCGAGGGGGCAATGACGGGCGGCTGGCGGGCCATCAGTGCACCACCTGGCTGAGCCATCCGGAGGCGTAGCGCTTCGCCATGTCGTCGAGATCGATGGGCCGGATCTTCTCCGCCTGCCCCGCCGCGCCGAACGCCTCGAAGCGGGCGATGCAGACCTTGCGCGCCTCATCCATGGCGGCAGCGAGGAACTTGCGCGGGTCGAACTCGGACGGGCTGTTCGCCGCCACCCGGCGCAGGCCGGCGGTCATGGCGAGGCGGATGTCGGTGTCGATGTTCACCTTGCGCACGCCGTGGCGGATGCCCTCCTGGATCTCCTCCACCGGCACACCGTAGGTTTCCCGGATGTCGCCGCCATACGCGCGGATGTCCTCCAGCAGGTCCTGCGGCACGGACGACGAGCCGTGCATCACCAGGTGGGTGGTCGGAATGCGCTGGTGGATCGCCTTGACGCGGTCGATGGCGAGGATGTCGCCGGTGGGCCTGCGGGTGAACTTGTAGGCGCCGTGCGAGGTGCCGATGGCGATGGCGAGCGCGTCGCACTGGGTCGCCTTGACGAACGCGGCCGCCTCGTCCGGATCGGTCAGCAGCTTGTCGCGGGAGAGCGCGCCCTCGGCGCCGTGGCCGTCCTCGGCCTCGCCGTGGCCGGTCTCCAGCGAGCCGAGGCAGCCGAGCTCGCCCTCGACCGAGACGCCCACGGCGTGCGCCAGCTCGGCGACGCGGGCGGTCACCTCGACATTGTAGGCATAGTCCGCCGGGGTCTTGCCGTCCTCCTTCAGCGAGCCGTCCATCATCACCGAGGAGAAGCCGGACCGGATGGCGCCGATGCACACGGCGGGGGAGGCGCCGTGGTCCTGGTGCATCACCACCGGGATCTCGGGATAGGCCTCCACCGCGGCGGTGACGAGGTGGCGCAGGAACGGCTCGCCGGCATATTTGCGCGCCCCCGCCGAGCCCTGGAGGATCACCGGCGCGGAGGTGGCGCGGGCCGCCTCCATGATCGCCTTGATCTGCTCCATGTTGTTCACGTTGAAGGCCGGCAGGCCGTAGCCATGTTCCGCCGCGTGGTCGAGCAGCTGGCGCAGGGAAACGAGGGGCATTGTCCTCTCCTTCTGGGTTCGATCGTTACCGTTGCTGTTCCCCGGACCAGCGACAGCGCAGCTGGAGCGCCGATCCGGGGTCCAGGAGAAAAGTCGGCGCAGCCGGCCGCGTGCCGGAACGCTGCGGATCAAGCCGACTTCGGCGCATTCCTGCGCTGGGTCCCGGCTCTCCTTCCACGGCGCTTTCGCTTCGTTCCAGTCGGCCGGGACTCGTCATCTCACCCGAGCGCGCGTTTCACCGCCTCGACGACCGCCGCGGGTGTGAGGCCGAACAGCGGCCACAGGTCCTTCTCCGGCGCGCTCTCGCCGAAGCGATCGATGCCGAGGGCGATGAGGCCGCCGCCGCGCATGCCGGCGAGGCCGCGCCAGCCACGCGTCACGCCCGCCTCCACCGTCACCACCGGCATGCCGCGCGGAAACAGCGCGGCGCGCGCGGTCTCGGGCAGCGCCTCGAAGCGCTCGCGGCAGGGCATGGAGACGATGCGGGTGGCGATGCCTTTCACCTCCAGCTCTTCGGCGGCGGCGACCGCGAGGCCCACTTCCGAGCCGGTGGCGACCAGGATTGCGCGCACGCAGCCCTCGCTCTCACGCAGCAGGTAGGCCCCGGCGGCGATGGCGTCCGCCTGCTCCGCGGTGCGCGGCTGGCCGGGCAGGTTCTGGCGCGACAGGATGAGGGCGGACGGCCCATCCCTGCGTGCCAGCGCCGCGCGCCAGGCCTCCAGCGTTTCCACCGCGTCGCAGGGGCGCCAGACGTCGAGATTGGGGATGAGGCGCAGGCTCTCCACATGCTCCACCGGCTGGTGGGTCGGCCCGTCCTCGCCGAGGCCTATGGAATCGTGGGTGAGCACGTAGATCACCCGCTGGCCCATGAGCGCGCTCATGCGGATGGCGTTGCGCGCATAGTCGGAGAACACCAGGAAGGTGGCGACGAAGGGGATGAAGCCGCCATGCAGCGCCACCCCGTTGGCGATCGCCGCCATGGCGAACTCGCGCACGCCGTAGAGCACCTGGTTGCCCGCCGGATCGCGCGTCACCGGGCGCGCGCCCGGATAGGTGGTGAGGTTGGAGTGGGCGAGGTCGGCCGAGCCGCCGAGCAGCTCCGGCACGATCGGCGCGAGCGCGGCGAGCGCCTGCTGGCTCGCCTTGCGGGAAGCGACCGTCTCCCGCTTGTCCATGGCGGCGTCGCGCGCCGCCGCGAACACGCTGGCGAAGCCTTCCGCGAGGTCGCCCGAAAGCCGGCGCCGGAACTCCGCCGCCTCGGACGGATAGGCGCGCTCGTAGGCGGCCACGCGCGCCTCCCAGGCCTGCTGCCGGGCGGCGCCGGCTTTGCGGGCGTCCCATTGGGCGTAGATTTCGGGGGGGAAATGGAACGGCGCATGGTCCCACCCCATGGCGGCGCGGGCGCGGGCGATCTCCTCCGGCCCGAGCGGCGCGCCATGGGTGTCCTGGTGGCCCTCTTTGGTCGGCGCACCGCGGCCGATGGTGGTGCGGCAGCAGATGAGGCTGGGGTGTTCCGTATCGGCGAGTGCGGCGGTGATGGCGGCGTCGAGCGCGGCCGGATCGTGCCCGTCCACGCGCATCACCTGCCAGCCATAGGCCACAAAGCGCGCCGGCGTGTCGTCGGCGAACCACTCCTCGACCTTGCCGTCGATGGAGATGCCGTTGTCGTCCCAGAAGGCGACGAGCTTGCCGAGGCCGAGCCGGCCGGCGAGCGAGCATGCCTCGTGGCTGACGCCCTCCATGAGGCAGCCGTCGCCGAGGAACACGAAGGTGCGGTGATCGACGATGGCGAGCCCCGGCCGGTTGAACTGCGCGCCGAGCGTCCTCTCGGCCAGCGCCAGGCCCACCGCATTGGCGAGCCCCTGCCCGAGCGGCCCGGTGGTGGTCTCCACACCCGGCGTCAGGCCATGTTCCGGGTGGCCGGGGGTGCGCGCATGGAGCTGGCGGAAGCGCTTCAGCTCGTCCATGGGCAGGTCGTAGCCGGTGAGGTGCAGGAGCGCGTAGAGCAGCATGGAGCCGTGGCCGTTCGAGAGCACGAAGCGGTCGCGGTCGGGCCATGCCGGGTCGGCGGGATTGTGCCGCAGGTGGGAGCGCCACAGCACGGCGGCGATCTCCGCCATGCCGAGCGGCGCGCCGGGATGCCCGGAGCGCGCCTGCTCCACCGCATCCATGGCGAGCGCGCGCAGCGCGGCGGTGACGGGCCAGCCGAGCGCACCCGGCGTGCGGTCAACCGCGGGGAGCGGGGCGGCGAGGGCCTCGGCGGTGGCGCTCATCGGGGTCATGGCGGTCCTCCCGGGAATGATGTTGTTTCGGGGCAGTGGCCGGCGGGCGGGCGACGGCCCTTCATCCCGCCCGGTGCTTCCTGTCCATCAGCTTCAGGATCAGCGGCGTCAGCAGGAGCTGCATGGCGAGGTCCTGCTTGTTGCCGGGGATGACGATGGAATTCGCCCGCGACATGAAGCTGTTCTGGATCATCGACAGCAAATACGGGAAGTCGATGCCGCGCGGATTCTTGAAGCGGATCACCACCATCGACTCGTCCGGCGTCGGGATCCAGCGCGCCACGAACGGGTTCGACGTGTCCACCGTGGGCACGCGCTGGAAGTTGATGTCGGTCTCGGTGAATTGCGGGCAGATGTAGCGCACATAGTCCGGCATGCGCCGCAGGATGGTCTCGGTGACGTCTTCGGTGGAATAGCCGCGCGTCGCCTTGTCCCGGTGGATTTTCTGGATCCATTCGAGATTGATCACCGGCACCACGCCGATCTTCAAGTCCGCGTGCCGGGCAACGTCCACGCCATCGGTGACGGATGCGCCGTGCAGGCCCTCGTAGAACAGAAGGTCGGTGCCCGCGTCGATGTCGCGCCAGTCGGTGAAGCGGCCCGGCTCGGCGCCATAGAGCTTCGCCTCCTCGGCATCGTGGACGTAGTGGCGGGTGCGGCCGGTGCCGCCGGCGCCGTAGTCGGCGAACAACGCCTCAAGCTCGGGCAGAAGGTTGGTCTGCGGCGAGAAGTGGCTGAAGTGGCCGTTGCCCCTGCGGCCCTCCTCGGCCATCAGCGCGCGCATCTCGAAGCGGTCGTAGCGGTGGAAGCTGTCGCCCTCCACGAAGGCGGCCTTCACCCCCTCGCGGCGGAAGATCTGCTCGAAGGTGCGCTTCACCGAGGTGGTGCCGGCGCCGGAGGAGCCGGTGACGGCGATGATGGGATGCCGGACGGACATGATGGGCTCCTTCCGGCTCAGATGAACAGGCCGCGGCGCGCGAACAGCGGCGCGCGGTCGGCTTCGCCCGCAGGGGCGAGGTGATAGCGCCGGACGCGCTCCACCTTGTCCCGCGACCCGAACACCAGCGGCGTGCGCTGGTGGACGCCGGTCGCGGTGAGATCGAGGATGTCGGTGCGCCCGTCGGTCGCCGCCCCGCCCGCCTGCTCCATCAGGAAGGCGACGGGAAAGGCCTCGTAGAGCAGGCGCAGCCGGCCCTGGCCGTAGCCTTTCCGCGCGTCGCCCGGATAGAGATAGACCCCGCCGCGGCGGAAGATCCGGTGCGCGTCCGCCACCATGGAGGCGACCCAGCGCATGTTGAAGTCGCGCTCGCGCGGGCCTTCGCGGCCGGAGATGCAGTCGTCCACATAGAGCCGCACCGGCGCGTCCCAATGGCGGTAGTTGGACATGTTGACCGCGAATTCCGCCGTGCCCTGGGGCACCCGCGCCGCGGGCTCGGCGAGGCGGAAAACGCCGTCGGCGTCGAGCACGAACGGCCAGGTGCCGGCGCCCACCGTGAGCATCAGCGCCACGTGCGGCCCGTACATGACATAGCCCGCCGCCAAGAGGCTGCGCCCGCTCTGGAGGAAGGCGGCGGGGGCCGCGCCGTCGATGCCCGCGGGGCACGCCAGCACGGCGAAGATGGTGCCCACCGAGAGGCAGGTGTCGATGTTGGACGAGCCGTCCAGCGGGTCGAGCGCCACCAGCAGCGGCGCGCCGGCCTTCAGCGGCACCGGCAGTTCGTCCTCCTCCGAGGCCACCGCCGCGACCGGGGCGGCGTGGAGCGCGGCAATCAGAAGCTCGTCGGCGATCACGTCGAGCGCCTTCTGGCCCTCGCCCGCCTCGCCGGCCGACAGCGTGGCCCCGAGGTCGCCGCCGAGCGGCCCCTCGGCGATGCGCCGGGCAAGGGCGGTCGCGCCGCGCGCCAAGGCGGCGACGGTCGCGGCGACGTCCTGCCGGCGGGCGTCCGCGCCGGCCCAGTCGTCGAGCGCGGCGGCGAGTGGGATGCCCTTGGCAAAAGTCGCGGCGGGCCGGGTTTCGGCGGTCTTCTCCAACATGGCGGTCTCCCTGAGGGGTGTCCTCCGCGCGGCCCGTTCGGCGGGCCGTCATGGTTTGGGGCGACGGACCGCCGCGGGGCGGGCCGTCAGGGGATCGGGCGGCCGGGCTTAGCCCGGCGCGGCGGGCGCATCGATGCCGCCCGCGAACACGCGGCTGGCCCGCACGTCCTCGGCGCCGATGGTGGCGAGGCGGGCGCGGTCCACCGCGCCGCCGGTCTCGAACAGGCGCAGCGACTGGCGCAGGCGCATGCGGTCGAACGCGTTGCGGATCGAGCGGGCGTTGGCGAAATTGGGCTGGCTCCGGCGCCGCCGCACATAGTCGGCGAGCGCCGCCTCCGCCTCGGGCGCGAAGGCGTAGTCGGCGCCCTCGGCCATGGCCTTGGCGATCCGGACCAGCTCGTCGTCGGCATAGTCCGGAAAGTCGATGTGGTGGGCGATGCGCGAGCGGAAGCCGGGATTGCTCTCGAAGAAGCGATCCATGCGGTCCTGGTAGCCGGCGAGGATCACCACCAGGTCGTCGCGCTGGTTCTCCATCACCTGGAGCAGGATCTCGATCGCCTCCTGGCCGTAATCGCGCTCGTTCTCGGGCCGGTAGAGATAATAGGCCTCGTCGATGAACAGCACGCCGCCCATGGCCTTCTTGAGGATGTCCTTGGTCTTGGGCGCGGTGTGGCCGATATACTGGCCGACCAGGTCGTCGCGCGTCACCGAGACCAGGTGCCCGCGCCGCACATAGCCGAGCCGGTGCAGGATGCCGGCCATCTTCAGGGCGACGGTGGTCTTGCCGGTGCCGGGATTGCCGGTGAACGTCATGTGCAGCGTCGGCGCGCCGCAGATGAGTCCCACCATCTCGCGTGCCCGGCCGACCACCAGGTGGGCCGCGATCTCGCGGATGCGGCGCTTGACCGGCTCAAGGCCGATCAGGTCGCGCTCCAGTTCCGCCAGGAACTGCGGCACCTCGCTCTGGGTGAAGAGAGCGCCGAGGTCGAGCCCTGCCTGCGCAACGCCTGCCGGTGCCGCGGCGGTCGGGGCGGGAAGGATTGCGGTGGACATGGCTCGAACCTCGGCAAGGTTGCGCGGTGGGAACGGCCGCGCGGGTGAAGCTCAGGGGTCAGAGGGCGCCGGCGCGGTGGCGCAAGGCGTAGCGCTGGGTGCGGCCTTCCACTTCGGTGCGGTCGAGGCGGAAGCCCTTTTCCTCGGCCGGGCGCTGGACGATGAAGGAGAGGCGCACCGTCTCCCAGCCGCGGGCGGAATCGAAGGCGTTCACGCGGACATAGTCCGCCGGGTGCGCCGCCTTGCAGGCCTCGATCTCCCCCATGACGCCGGCGGCGTCGGCGAGGTCGAACAGGGGCGCGCCCCACATCTCCCAATAGGTGTTGCGCGGGTGCGGATCGTCGGTGTGCTCGATGGAGACGGCCCAGCCGCGGTCGAGGCAGTACTGGACCTGGGCTGCGACCTGCGCCTTGGTGAGGTCCGGCAGGAAGGAGAAGGTGCCCTGGGTGATGCGCATCTTTCCCTCCTCAGGCGACGGACGCGGTGGGGACGAAGTCGGACGTGTCGGTGGAGGCGTAGTCGAAGGTGACCTCGCCCCAGGTATCGAGCGCGGCGCGCAGCGGGCGGCACCAACTGGCCGCCTCGATCAGAATCTCCGGGCCTTCCCTGGCGATGTCCCGGCCCTCGTTGCGGGCGAGCACCATGGCTTCCAGCGCCACGCGGTTGGCGGTGGCGCCGGCCTGAATGCCGTCCGGATGACCGATGGTGCCGCCGCCGAACTGGAGCACCACGTCGTCGCCGAACAGGTCCAGAAGCTGGTGCATCTGGCCGGCATGGATGCCGCCCGAGGCCACCGGCATGACCTTGCGCAGGCCCGCCCATTCCTGGTCGAAGAACAGGCCGCGCGTGTAGTCGGTCTTCGTCGTCATCTCGCGGCAGACGTTGTAATAGCCCTGCACGGTCATGGGGTCGCCTTCGAGCTTGCCCACCGCGGTGCCGGCATGCAGATGGTCGACGCCGGCGAGGCGCAGCCACTTGGCGATGACGCGGAACGAGATGCCGTGGCCCTTCTGGCGCGTATAGGTGCCGTGCCCGGCGCGGTGCATGTGCAGCACCATGTCGTTCTCGCGGCACCAGTTGGAGATGGACTGGATCGCGGTCCAGCCGACGATCAGGTCCACCATCACGATGCAGGAGCCAAGCTCCTTCGCGAAGTCCGCGCGGCGGTACATCTCCTCCATGGTGCCGGCGGTGATGTTGAGGTAGTGCCCCTTCACCTCGCCGGTCTCGGCCTGCGCCTTGTTGACGGCCTCCATGCAGTAGAGAAAGCGGTCGCGCCAGTGCATGAAGGGCTGCGAGTTGATGTTCTCGTCGTCCTTGACGAAATCGAGACCGCCCTTCAGCGCCTCATAGACCACGCGCCCGTAGTTCTTGCCGGACAGACCGAGCTTCGGCTTGGTGGTAGCGCCGAGCAGCGGCCGGCCGAACTTGTCGAGGCGCTCGCGCTCCACGACGATGCCGGTGGGCGGGCCGCGGAAGGTCTTCACATAGGCCACCGGCAGGCGCATGTCCTCCAGCCGGCAGGCCTTCAGCGGCTTGAACGAGAAGACGTTGCCGATGATCGAGGCGGTGAGGTTGGCGATCGAGCCTTCCTCGAACAAATCGAGGTCGTAGGCGACCCAGCAGAAATACTGCCCCGGCTGGCCCGGCACCGGCTCCACCTTGTAGGCCTTGGCGCGATAGACGTCGGCGGCGGTCAGGCGGTCGGTCCACACGACCGTCCACGTTGCCGTGGAGCTTTCGCCGGCGACGGCCGCGGCCGCCTCCACCGGGTCGACGCCCGCCTGCGGGGTGACGCGGAACAGCGCCAGGATGTCGGTGTCCTTCGGCTGGTAGTCGCCGTCCCAATAGCCCATCTGGGCGTATTTCAGCACGCCGGCGGCGTACCTCTTCTTGGCGTCGGTGATCTGTCCGATGGCGGCGTCGGCACCCATGACGGAAGCCCTCCCTCGTCGTTGCTGTTGTTGAACGAAGGTTGCGGGCCGCAGGTCTTCAGGTAAATTTCAATGATGTGAAGACAGCATTCAGGAAACCTGAAATTGCCTGCCCATTGGACCCTCCGCCAGCTCAAGATCGTGGCGCTTGCCGCGCGCTCCGGCTCCTATGCCAAAGCGGCGCAGGACATGGGTTTGAGCCCGCCCGCCGTGACCGCGCAGATGAAGCAGCTGGAGGCGGACCTCGGCCTT
Source organism: Xanthobacter tagetidis (assembly GCF_003667445.1). GTDB lineage: Bacteria > Pseudomonadota > Alphaproteobacteria > Rhizobiales > Xanthobacteraceae > Xanthobacter > Xanthobacter tagetidis. The sequence goes on from NZ_RCTF01000001.1 coordinate 460,368, forward strand.
CCCTTGTTCGAGCGCCGCGACGGCCGTCTGCGACCGACTGCCGCTGGGCGCGAGCTGGTGGTGGCCTATGGGCGGGTGGAACTGGCCCTGGCGGAGGCCGAACGCTCGATCGAGGCGATCCGCCGGCCCGGCGAGGGCTCGGTGGTGGTGGGGGTGGTGTCGACCGCGAAGTATTTCGCCCCCATGGCGCTGGCCGCCTTCCGCGCGCGCCAGCCGCGCATCGAGCTGAAGCTGGTGGTGGGCAACCGGGAGGACATCATCGCCGGGCTCGAAAGCCTGGAGCTGGACCTCGCCGTCATGGGCCGCCCGCCCGCCGCGCTGGAGGCGGAGACGCTGGTGATCGGCGCCCATCCCCACCTCATCATCGCCCCGCCGGGACACCGGCTCGCCGCGCGCCGGCTGAAGCCCGCGCACCTCTCGCGCGAGCCGTTCCTGATGCGCGAGGAGGGGTCCGGCACGCGCATGCTCATGGCGCGCCTGTTCGAGGAGCACGCAGCAGCCCATCCGCCGCGGGCCATGGAGATCGGCTCCAACGAGACCATCAAGCAGGCTGTGATGGCCGGCCTCGGCCTCGCCTTCCTCTCCGCCCACACGGTGGCGGCGGAGCTTGCCGACGGGCGCCTGGTGGCGCTCGATGTGGACGGACTGCCGATCGTGCGGCAATGGCTCTGCGTGCGGGCGAAGGAGAAGCGCCTGATGCCGGCGGCGCTGGCGCTGATGGAATTTTTGGCGCGCGAGGGCGGCGCCTTCCTGCCGAAGGTGCCGTGAGGGCCTCCGCCAGCGTCCCTTGATCCCGCTTCATTTGCCTGCCGGAAGCGAACCCCTCTCCCCAACCCTCTCCCCGTCGGGGAGGCGGGCGCCCGCGCATGTCTGGCCGCCAACGGGAGAGCGACGGGAGAGCGGACGCCCTCAGGCGACCGCGACGATCGCCCGGCCCGCGTCATCGAAGAACGGGAACGGGCCGGGATAGGCGCCGATCTGGCTCACATGGCTCACCAGCCGGCCGCCGGTCCACAGATGCAAAGCGAGCGCGGGCGGCTCCATGTGGAAGGTGGCCGGGCCGTCCGGGGACAGATCGAGGCTCACCACATGGGCCGGCGCCGGCGCGATGGTGGCGGCGATGCCGGCGAAGGTGGTGGTGATCGCCCGGTGCACATGGCCGCAGACCAGTCCCACCACCTGCGGATGGCGGCGGATGATGGCCTCCAGCGCCGCCCCGTCGCGCAGGTTCTGCGCGTCCATGTGGGCGATGCCGGTGAGGAACGGCGGATGGTGACCGCAGATGAGCGTCGGCCGATCGGGCGCCTGCGCGAGCGCGGCGTCGAGGAAGGCAAGGCCGGCGGCCCCGAGCTCGCCATGGGGCGCGCTGGCGACCGAGGTGTCCAGCATCACGAGGCGCAGCGCAAACCCGTCCTCCACGTAATTGGCGCGGGTGCCGTCGGTGCGCGCGGCCACCTCCGGGAAGGCGGCAAGGAGCCCGGCGCTGCTGTCGTGGTTGCCCGGAATGGGCAGCACCGGCATGGGCAGGGGCGCGGCGAGCGCGCGGAAGCGGGCATATTCCTCGGGCAGGTCGAAATCCGTGAGGTCGCCGGTGACGACCACCACGTCGGGCCGGGGATCGAGCGCCAGGAGATGCGCCACCGCCGCCTCCATATGGCGCGCGGTGTCGACGCGCCCATAGGCGCGGGCGCCCTCTGGGCGGATGTGGGTGTCGGTAAGCTGGGCGATGAGCATCTGCGTCACACGAGGCTGAAGCGGTTGGGATCGAGGGCGAGGCCCATCAGCATTCCGGGGGCGATTTCGAGGTCCGGCGGCGTCTCCACCACCACGCGGACGCTGTCGGGGGTGCACAGCGTCACCTTCTGGCGCGCCCCCTGGAACTGCACCTGCTCCACCTTCAGCACCAGCCCGGCGGGCGGATCGAGCACCAGGCGGGCGGCCTCGGGGCGGAACAGCAGCGCCGCCTTCGGCATGTCCGGCGCATCCAGCGCCATCGTTCCCGCCGCGCATGCGAAGCGCCCGCCGCGCACCGTGCCTTCCAGGCGGTTGGTGGTGCCGACGAAGGAGGCGACGAAGGCATCCGCCGGACGCTCATAGACCTCGCGCGGCGTTCCCACCTGGGCGATCTCGCCCTCGCGCATAACGACGATGCGGTCGCCGAGCGCCAGCGCCTCCGCCTGGTCGTGGGTGACATAGACGGCGGTGATGGAGAGGCGGCGCAGCAGCGCGTCGATCTCGCCCCGCAGGTGCTCGCGCAGCGCGGCGTCGAGCGCCGCCATGGGCTCGTCCAGCAGGATCGCCTTCGGCCGCACGGCGAGCGCGCGGGCCAGCGCCACGCGCTGGCGCTGGCCGCCGGACAGCTGGGTGATGCGGCGCTCCGCCAGGGCGTCGATGCGCATCATCTCCAGCACTTCGTCCGCGAGCCGGCTCCGCTCGGCCTTGCCGACACCGCGCACCCGCAGGCCGTAGGCGACGTTCTCCCGCACGTTCATGTTGGGGAACAGCGCATAGGACTGGAACACCATGCCCACGTTGCGCTTCTCGATCGGCAGCGCGGTCACGTCCGCCCCGTCGAACAGCACCCGCCCGCCCGCATCCGGGCTCTCCAGGCCGGCGATGATGCGCAGCAGCGTGGTCTTGCCGCAGCCGGAGGGACCGAGCAGCACCAGGGTCTCGCCGGCCGCGACCGAAAGGTCGAGCGGCGCCAGCGCGCGGGTGCCGTCGGCAAACGTCTTGCCGCAGCCGGCGAGGGTGACGGCGGCGCCGGTCCTGGGCTTCATGGCCTTCCTCCTTTCGCGGGCGCGGCCGGCAGCGCACGCCCGAACATCTGCAGCGCCACCAGCAGCGGCACGATCAGGACGAAGAAGATCAGAGTGTAGGCGCTGGCGATCTCGAGCCGCATGGAGGCGTAGCTGTCGGCGAGGCCCACGGGCAGCGTCTTGGTGAGCGGGGTGTGCAGCATCCAGGTGAGGTTGAACTCGCCGATGGAGAGCGTCACCACCATCAGCGCGCCGGCAAGGATGCCGCCCTTGGCGTTGGGCACCACCACGTGGAAGAAGCGCTGGAGCGGGGAGGCTCCGAGCGAGGCCGCGCCCTCCTCCAGCGCCTTCACGTCCACCGCCGCGAGCACCGCCATCACCGCGCGCAGCATGAAGGGCAGCGTGTAGAGCACGTGGCCGACGAGGATGAAGAGCGGGCTCATCCGGAACGCGCGGAAGCCGCCATAAGCGAGGATCAAGGCGAGCGCGAGCGCGAGGCCGGGGATGGCCACCGGCAGCGTCACCACCTCCTCCACCAGGCGCGAGAGCCGCGACGGCTTGCGCGCCAGCGCCCAGGCGGCGGGCACGCCGAGCACCAGCGTCACGCCGAGCGTGCCGAGCGCGATGGCGATGGAGAGGCCGATGGTGCCGGAATAGAGCGCCAGCACCTCGCCAATCCAGCGCAGCGTGAGGCCGGAGCGCAGGCCCTGGAAATAGTTGGCGGTGACGCCCGCCAGCATGGAGGCGAGCGCCGGCACCAGCAGGAAGGCCGCGCAGGCGAGCGTCACCAGGAGCTGGAGGACGAAGGTGAGGCGGTGCGGGATCATGGCGCTACCCCGCCGCCGCGACGCCGGTGCCGGCCATGTTGCGGGTGAGCGCGAGCACGCCCCAGGTGATGAGGCCGAGCGCCAGCGACAGCGCCGACGCGGTGGCGAAGTTCGCGTTGAGGGTGAACTCGGTGTAGATCGTCATGGCCAGCACGTCGATGCGGGTCGCCAGCGTGAAGGCGGTGCCGAACGCACCCATGGCGGTGGCAAACGCGATGGCGCCGGAGGCGATCAGCGCCGGCGAGAGCCCCGGCAGCGTCACGTCGCGCAGCACCGCGAGCCGGCTCGCGCCCAGCGAGCGGGCGGCCTCCTCCAGCGCCGGATCGAGCTTTTCCGCGGCCGCCATCAGCGTCACCAGCACGCGCGGCAGCGAGAAATAGAGATAGCCCGCGAACAGCCCGGCCATGGAATAGGCGAACACCAGCCGGTCCATGCCGAGCGACTGGGTGAACGCGCCGAGCAGCCCCTGCCGGCCGGCGAGCAGGATGATCATGAAGCCCACCACCACGCCGGGAAAGGCGAGCGGCAAGGTGAGCGCCGATACCAGCAGCGCCCGGCCGGCGAAGCGCGTGCGCGCCAGGAACAGCGCCACCACGGTGCCGAGCGCCAGCGTCGCAACGCTCACGCCCGCCGACAGCGCGAGGGTAGCGACCAGGGTCTGGACATGGCGTGGATTGGCAAGGATGGCGAGATACTCAAAGGCCCCGTTCGGCCCCGATCCCGCCACCAGAACCAGTTCCGCCAAAGGCAGCACGAAGAACGCCGCCGCGAACGCGAACAGCGGCGCGAGGAACAGGACGGCGAGGCGGTCGGCGCTGCGCATGGCTTCGGTCCGGTGGGGTGAGGTCCCCCCTCCCCCTTGCGGGGAAGGGCGGGGGGAGGGGGTGTCAGCGGCGCTGCAAGGCGCCGGACAGCGGCACCCCCCCGCCCTGTCCCTCCCCCACAAGGGGGAGGGGATCGCGTTGTGCGGGGCGCGGGCGCGCCGCCCTTCACTTCACCTCGTTGAGGTAGGCCTCGGCGAACGCCTTCTGGGCCTGCTCCATCCGGGCGTAGTCCACCGGCTTGGCGCGGGCATAGTCGGCGGCGGGCAGGAAGCGCGCGGCCACGTCCTTGGGCAGCTCGATGGCGCGCGCCGGGCGCAGATAGGCCTTGGCCCACATGGCCTGGCCCTTGTCGGAGAGCACGTAGTCGAGCACCTTCTTCGCCGCCTCCGGATGGGGCGCGCCCTTCACCATGGACATCACGTAGGGCACCACCACCGTGCCCTCGCAGGGGATGACGAACTGGAAGTTCCCCATGTCCGAATAGCGGGCGCGGTAGGCGTTGAAGTCGTAGTCGAGCAGGATCGGGATCTCGCCCGAGAGCACGCGGGCATAGGAGGTCTGCTTCGGCACGATGGGCTGGTTGGCCTGCAGCTTCTTGAAGAAGGCGATGCCCGGCTTGAAGTCGTCGAGCGTGCCGCCCATGGCGCCGTTCACCGCCACCGCGCCCACATAGCCGACGAAGGCGGAGGTGGGATCGAGATAGCCGACGAGGCCCTTGTACTCGGGCTTCAGCAGGTCGGACCAGCAGGCCGGAACGGGCATCTTGCCGAGCGCGTCCTTGTTGATGAACAGGCCGAGCGTGCCGGAATGGATGGTGAACCAGTGGCCCTCGGGATCCTTGAGGCCGGCGGGGATCTCGGCGAAGCCCTTGGGCTCGTAGGGCTGGGTGACGCCAGCGTCCTTGGCCTTGATGCCGAAGGTGACGCCCAGATAGGTGACGTCCGCCACCGGGCTCGCCTTCTCGGCGATGATCTGGGTCAGCGACTGGCCGGAATTCTTGTTGTCCTGCGGCACGTCGATGCCGGTGTCGGCCTTGATGGCCTTCAGCATGGAGCCCCAGTCGGCCCATTCCGGCGGGCAGTTGTAGCAGATGGCGTCGGCGGCGCGGGCCGGCGCGGCGGCGGCAAGGATCGCGCTCGCGAGGGCGCCGGCGAGAAGGGCATGTTTCATCGGACGAAGCATGTGCGGTGTCCTCATTCGGATGGCGGTTCGGGTGACGCGGGAAAGGACGGGGACGCGGCATCGGGCCGGCGCGCGGACGCGACGGGCGAGGCGTCCGGGGCAGGCGCGAGCGTGCCGCCGGGCCGCAGCTCGAAGGGCAGCCGCTCCAAAGTCGGGGCGGCCGATCCGTCCAGCAATTCGAAGATCTTCTCCACCGCCCGCTCGCCCATGCGGCGGGTCGGGGTATCGACGGTGGCGAGCGAGGGGTAGGCCGCGCCCGCGAGCGCGATGCCGTCGAAGCCCGCCACCGACACGTCCTGCGGCACCTTGAGCCCGAGGGCGCGCAGCGCCGCCATCACCGAGAGCGCGAGCAGATCGTTGGAGCACAAGGCGGCGGTGGGCCGCCCCGGCGGCCCGAACACGCCGGCGAGCGCCGCGCCATGGCCCGCCGGGTCGGCGAGATAGTCGAGCTCCAGCGGCGCCTCGGCGGCAAGGCCCGCCTCGCTCATGGCGGCGAGGTAGCCGAGATAGCGCGTGCGGGCGCGGTCGGAGGTGGCGAAGCGCCCGGCCACATAGATCACGCGGCGATGACCCGCGGCGATCATCGCCTTGGCGAGGGCGAAGGTCGCGCCGGCATTGTCCACCGAGACCGCGGCCCGCTCGGTGCGGCGCGGCTCGTTGTAGATCAGCACGTAGGCAATGCCCTCGGCGTCCAGGCGGTCGAGCGTGGGGTTGTCGTCGGCGTCGGTCACGGTGAGGACGAGGCCGGCGACGCTCTGCGCCACCAGCGTCTCCACCACTTCCGGCTCGCGCGCGGCGTCGTAGTCGGTGGCGGTGAGCAGCAGCGTGTGGTGGCGCCGCCGCGCTTCCGCCTCCATGCCGGCAACCGAGGCGGCGAACACGGGATTGGTCAGGCTCGGGATCACCACGCCGAGGGTGCGGGCGCGCAGCGTCTTCAGCGAGCGGCCGATCTCGCTCGGGCGGAACCCGAGCTCCTCTATCGCCGCGCGCACCCGCGCTTCCACCTCCGCGCTGGTGCGGGCCGAGCCGTTGATGACGCGGCTCACCGTGGCGATGGAGCAGCCGGCGCGCTCGGCGACGGTGCGGATGGTGACGACGCGCGGCAAGGATATCCCCTCCGGCGCGCGATGTGGCGCGCCGAGCTGCGGTTGCGAAGCGGCAGGACCGGCGGCGCGGCGCGCCTGAAACCGTTTTCACAGCCGTTCTACCGGCCGCGTGCAACGCGCATATGACAGGGGGGATGTCGGCGGCGAGCGATGGCTCCCGCATGAAAGGGGACGGCGGGGTGCCGGGCACCATCCACAGGCCGCCGTGACAGCGCCGCACGCCTGGGCTATGGCCTGCACCCCCTTTGCGAGGAGCAGCGCTTATGGCCGCCGAGGACATCGCCCGCATCATCGCCGCCGAGATCGGCGCGCGGACCGCCCAGGTCAGCGCCGCCGTCTCCCTGATCGACGAGGGCGCCACCGTCCCCTTCATCGCGCGCTACCGCAAGGAGGTGACGGGCGGCCTCGACGACACCCAGCTGCGCACGCTGGAAGAGCGCCTCTCCTATCTGCGCGAGCTGGAAAGCCGCCGCGCCGCCGTGCTCTCCTCCATCGACGGGCAGGGCAAGCTCTCCGACGAGCTGCGCGGCAAGATCGAGGCGGCCACCACCAAGGCGGAGCTGGAAGACCTCTACCTCCCCTACAAGCCCAAGCGCCGCACCAAGGCGGAGATCGCCCGCGAGAAGGGCCTCGGGCCCCTGGCCGAGGCGATCCTGGCGGATCGCTCCGTCGCCCCGGCGGACCGCGCGGCCGCCTTCCTCACCGAGCAGGTGGCGGACATCAAGGCGGCGCTCGACGGCGCCCGCGACATCCTCGTTGAGACCTTCGCCGAGAATGCCGAACTGGTGGGCCGCCTGCGCGCGCACATGAAGACGGGCGCGGTGCTCAAGGCCAAGGTGGCCGAGGGCAAGGAGGAGGCGGGCGCCAAGTTCCGCGACTATTTCGACCATTCGGAAAAGTGGGCCACCGCCCCCAGCCACCGCGTGCTCGCCATGCTGCGCGGGCGCAACGAGGAGATGCTGACCCTCGACCTCGTGGTGGACGAGGATGCCACCACCCCGGTGAAGCCGGCCGAGCGCATCGTCGCCGAGGCCTACGACATCCCCCTCGCCAATGGCGCCCCGGCGGACGGCTTCCTGCTGGAGGTGGCACGCTGGGCGTGGCGGGTGAAGCTCTCGCTCCACCTCACCGTAGAGCTGATGGGCGAGATGCGCGAGCGGGCGGAGGAAGAGGCCATCCGCGTCTTCGCCCGCAACCTCAAGGATTTGCTGCTCGCCGCCCCGGCCGGCTCCCGCGCCACCATGGGGCTCGATCCGGGCATCCGCACCGGCGTGAAGGTGGCGGTGGTGGACGGCACGGGCAAGCTGATTGCCACCTCCACCGTCTATCCCTTCCAGCCGCGCAACGACGTGCAGGGCGCCATGGCGGAGCTGGCGCACCTCATCCGCCGCCACAATGTGGAACTGATCGCCATCGGCAACGGCACGGCGAGCCGCGAGACGGACAAGCTCGCCGCCGACCTCATCGCCGCGTTGCCACCGGACGCGTCGGGGAAGAAGCCCATCAAGGTGGTGGTGAGCGAGGCCGGCGCCTCGGTCTATTCCGCCTCGGCCACCGCCGCCGCCGAGATGCCTGACATCGACGTGTCCATCCGCGGCGCCGTCTCCATCGCCCGGCGCCTGCAGGACCCGTTGGCGGAGCTGGTGAAGATCGAGCCCAAGGCCATCGGCGTCGGCCAGTACCAGCATGACGTGGATCAGGCCCGCCTGGCGAAGGCACTCGATGCGGTGGTGGAGGACGCGGTGAACGCCGTGGGCGTGGACCTCAACACCGCCTCCGCCTCGCTGCTCGCCCGCGTGTCCGGCCTCGGCGCCTCGCTGGCGGAGGCCATCGTGGCGCACCGCAATTCGGTGGGAGCGTTCAAGACCCGCAAGGAACTCTTGAAGGTCGCCCGCCTCGGCCCGCGTACCTTCGAGCTGGCCGCCGGCTTCCTGCGCATCCCGGACGGCGCCGAGCCGCTGGATGCGTCCGCCGTGCATCCGGAAGCCTATGAGGTGGCGAAGAAGATCGTCGCCGCCTGCGGGCGCGACGTGCGCCAGATCATGGGCGACACGGCGGCGCTGAAGGCGCTGGACCCGCGCGCCTTCGTGGACGAACGCTTCGGCCTGCCCACCGTGCGCGACATCCTCACCGAGCTGGAGAAGCCCGGCCGCGACCCGCGCCCCGCCTTCAAGACCGCCACCTTCGCCGAGGGCGTCCACGAGATGAGCGACCTCAAGCCCGGCATGGTGCTGGAAGGCACGGTGACCAACGTCGCCGCGTTCGGCGCCTTCGTGGACATCGGCGTCCATCAGGACGGGCTGGTCCACGTTTCGGCGCTCGCCGATCGCTTCGTGAAGGACCCGCACGAGGTGGTGAAGGCGGGCGACGTGGTGAAGGTGCGCGTGGTGGAGGTGGACGTGAAGCGCAAGCGCATCGCCCTCTCCATGCGCAAGGACGATGCCGGCGCGCGCCCCTCGGGCGGGCGTGGCGAGGGTGCGGGCGGCGATGGCCCCCGCGGTCCGCGTCCCGGAGGCGCCCCGGGGCGCGGTCCGGGCGGGCAAGGCGGCGGCAAGGCCGGCGGGTCCGGCGCCGGACAGGGGGCCTTCGGCGCCGCCCTCGCCGATGCCATGCGGCGCAAGGGCCAATAGGAGGCCGAAGCGCCCTTTGCATCGCCCCAGGGCGCCGGCGCGACGCCGCGCCGGCCGCAGCCTCAGGAGCGCAGGCGGGCGAAACCGGCCACCGCCAGCCCGGCGGCGAGGCCGAGCACCGGCGCCCCGAGGCCGAAGGCCGAGGCGCCGGAAGCCGTGGTGGCGAAGGTCGCGACCGCCGCGAGGCGGTGCCGGTCCTCGACCATGGCGGCGGTCAGCGCGCCGGTCAGCGGCGACAGCAGCGCAAGCCCGGCTACGGTGGCGATCAGCGCGGCCGGCATGGCGGCGAACACCGCCACCATGGAAGCGCCCGCCAGCGCCAGCAGCAGATAGAAGAAGGCGTAGAACGGCCCGGTGCGCCAGCGCGTCGCCGGGTTGGGGTCCGCTTCCGGGCTGGTGCAGATGGCGGCGACGATGGCGGCGAGGTTGATGGTGATGGAGCCGAACGGCGCCGTCAGCAGCGAGGCGAGCCCGGTCGTGCCGAGGATAGTGCGCGCCGGCGGCGGATAGCCGTAGGCCTTGAGCACCGCGAAGCCGGTGAGATTCTGCGACGCCATGGTGATGAGGAACAGCGGCAGGCCGAGGCTCGCGAGCACACCGAGATCGAACTCCGGCGGGATCAGCACCAGGCGCGAGAAGGAGAGGTCGCCGAACGCCGGCAGCGGGGCGCCGAGCGCCAGCGCGAACAGAAGGCCCGCGGCGAGCGCGGCGATCACCGCAAGCTGCGGCGCGAACGGGCGCATGGCGAGGAACAGCACGACCAGCGGCAGCACGAGGAGCGGGCTCACCACCGCCTGCTCGGCGATGCCGGCGACGAAGCGCAGCAGCACCCCCGCCAGCATGCCGGCGGCGATGCCCGACGGCAGGCGCGCCACCAGCCCCGCCAGCGGCCGCACCGCCGCGCACGCCAGCGTCAGCACGGCGACGAGGAGAAACGCGCCCACCGCCTGGGGCATGGTGACGCCCTGGGCGAAGCCGGCGATCACCGCCGCGCCCGGCGTCGACCACGCGGTGACGATGGGCATGCGGTAGCGGATCGACAGATAGGCGCTGGTGGCGGCGACGCCGAGGAACACGCCGCACACCCAGGACGAGGTCTCGGCCTCCGTGGCGCCGAGCGTCTTGGCCGCCGACAGCAGCACGGCGAGCGTCCCGCCCGCGCCCACCAAGGCGGCGACCAGCGCCGAAAGCGGCACCGAGACGGGCAGGCTGGCGATGCCGGGTGGCCCGGCCCTTTTTTGTTCTGCGACGGCTTCTTCGCTCATGGCCGCCTCCCTCATTGTTCTTGTTGTGGCGTTTCCTCGTCGTCCGGCCTGCGGGGTCACGCGCCCCGCTCGTGCTCCTAGTTCTGCGCGGCGAGAACCGCCGCGAGCGCGCCCAGTGCCTGGCGGCGCGCCATGAGGCCGAGGCCCTCCTCGCTCTTCTGGTCGAGCGAGATGAAGCGCGCGAACACCGCGGTGCGCCCGCTTTTCTGGGCGAAGCCGACGAACCAGCCGAGCGGCCGGTGGGGATCGGGCAGACCGTCCCCTCCGGGCGAGAAGCCCGTGCCGGTCTTGCCGAACAGCTGCCAGCCGGCCGGCTGTTCCTGTTGCGCCAGCAGGGCCATGGTCTCGGTGACGGCCTTCTCCGAGACCTTCAGTTCGCCCTTCAGCATGCGGCGCAGGAAGTCCACCTGCTCGCGCGGCGAGATGCGCAGCGAGGACGACAGCCAGAAATGGGTGATCGGCTCCGCCCGGCCCGGCGTGCCGGAGATGTTCAGCGTGCCGTAGACGAAGCGTTCCAGATACGCCCGGATGCGCTCCGGCCCCAGTTCGCGGGTCAGCACCTGCGAATACCAGACCACGGAATTGCGCATCCAGCTCTGCGGCGTCTGCGGCCCGCGCGTGACCTCGCGGGAGGTGTCGGCGTCCGGCGGCGGTTCGAGCACCGGCTGGGTGGCGCTCTTCAGCAAGCCGGCGTCGAAGCCCATGAGGGCGAGCGGGATCTTGAAGGTGGAGGCGGGCGAATGGCGGGTCGCGCACAGGCCCTGCTTCGCCAGCACCCGGCCGGTATCGAGATCGGTGACGAGGAAGCATTCCTCCGCCGCCCGCGCCGGCATGACGCCGAGCAGCAGGAGCGACAGGACGAGGGCGCACGCCGCTGCGGGGGCGCCGCGGCGCCCCCGGTTACCGCACGCCACCTCAGGAGGCCTTGGCGGGCTTCTGGACCAGCCGCGGGCCGTAGACATGCTCCGGACCCGGGAAGGCGCGCTCGCGCACCTCCTGCGCGTAGGTCGCCACGGCCTTCTCGATGTCGGGGCCGAGATTGGCGTACTTCTTGACGAACTTCGGCACCCGCTCGCCGAGGCCGAGCATGTCCTCCAGCACCAGGATCTGGCCGTCGCAGGCGGGCGAGCCGCCGATGCCGATGGTGGGGCAGCCGACTTCCGCGGTGATGCGGCGGGCCACCGGTTCGGCGATCGCCTCCACCACGAGGGAGAAGGCGCCCGCCTCGGCGATGGCGCGGCCGTCGTCGAGGATGAGCGAGGCCTCGGCGTCGTCGCGTCCGCGTGCCTTGAACGAGCCGAGCGTGTTGATGGCCTGGGGCGTGAGGCCCACATGGCCCATCACCGGCACGCCGCGATCCACCAGGAAGCGGACGGTGTCGGCCATGCGGCGGCCGCCCTCCAGCTTCACGGCGCCGGCGCCGGTCTCCTTGAGGATGCGGGCGGCGGTATGGAACGCCTCGGTGGGGCTCGCCTCGTAGCTGCCGAACGGCAGGTCGACGACCACCAGCGCACGCTTCGTGCCGCGCATCACCGCGCGGCCGTGCACGATCATCATGTCCACCGTGACCGGAACCGTGGTCTCCAAACCGTGCATGACCATCCCGAGGCTGTCGCCCACAAGGATCACGTCCACGTGATTGTCGAGCAGGCGCGCGGTATGGGCGTGGTAGGAGGTGAGGGCGACGATGGGATCGCCTCCCTTGCGGGCCTGGATCTGGGGCGCCGTGATGCGGCGGGCTTCGGCCTGGCTGGACATGGGCTTCCTCGTCTCGTGGGCGTTGCGAGCCCCCTGGCTGGTGTTGCGCCTTCTTGTCGGGCGCCGACGGCTAGCCCATCACGGGCACGCCGATAATGTACGGATGAAATAGGTAGGCGAGAGCGAGGAAGAGCACCAGCCCCAAGCCGAGCGCCAGCGCGTCGCCGCCCCACCCCTTGGGCGCCACGGGCAGCGGCGCGCCGCGCTTCTTCAGCGCGATGCGGTCATAGACCGCCCAGGCGAGGATGACGCCGAACAGCACCATGGAGGCGGCATCGCCGTTCACCAGCAGGTGCGCCAGCGCCCAGGTCTTCACCGCCACCAGCAGCGGGTGCTTGAGCACGGCGCGGATGTGGCTCGGCACGTAGGCCGCCACCGCGGCGATGGCGGCGAGGAGCAGCAGCAGCATGGCGAGATGCCGCATCGCATGGGGCGGATTCCAGATCAGGGCCGGGCCGGCGGCGCGCCACAGCTCGTAGCCGTAGGCCGTGAGCAGCAGGCCCGAGGCGGCCAGGAGCGAATAGAAGCCCTTGTAGGCCCCCTCCCCCAGCCGGGCGATGAGGTCCGACCTCAGGCCCCTCAAGCTCGTCACCACGTGCGTGGCGACGAACAAAGCGAGACCGAGCAGCATCATCACCATGGATTGATCTCCCTTCCGCGTTCCGCCCGAAAGCGCGCGTTTCGGCCGGGAAGTCAAGCGCGGCCACGCTCAGGCCGGGCCGGGCGCCGGCGCCCGCTTTGCTCGCATCGCCACCGGCAAAACGCAAAGGTTGCGCTTGCCCGGCCTTGCTTAGTATTTCTGGGTGAGGGGGAGGGGGAACACATGGGACACGGAGCTTCTTTACTTCGCCTCATCCGCCGCGCCGCCGTCGCGCTGGCCGTGTCGGGCGTTGCGGGCGCGGCCGAGGCGGCGGTGGTGGCGCGCGTCGACCTCTCGTCGCAGCGCATGACGGTGACGGTGAACGGCGTCCCGTCTTATTCCTGGCCGGTCTCCACAGCGCGGCGGGGCTATGTGACCCCCACCGGCACCTACCGGCCGCAGCGCATGTACCGCTCGTACTTCTCGCGCAAATACTACAATTCGCCGATGCCCTACTCGATCTTCTTCCGTGGCGGCTATGCGATCCACGGCAGCACCGCCATCAGCCAATTGGGCTCGCCCGCCTCCCACGGCTGCATCCGCCTGCACCCCGGCAATGCGGCGACGCTCTACGCGCTGGTGCAGGCGCACGGCCCCGGCGACACCGTCATCCTCATCACCTACTGAGGCGGGCGCGGGCGGCCATGCGGCGGCCGCATGGCCGCCCGGCGGTGGTATCGCCAAAGCCGGGTCTTCTATTCGTCGTCTACTCATGGTATCGGCCACTGCCAACTCGAAGCGGGCTGCGTTGCGGCGATCCGTTCCGATCCCACGACGCCCGGAGCGCCCGCGTTCCGCCACCAGGAGTTGGCAATGTCCGCCCCCACCTCATCCGGCAACGGCCTCGTCGTTCCCGCGCGCTCGATGTTCCGCGAGGCGCTCACCTTCGACGACGTGCTGCTGAAGCCCGGCGCCTCCGAAGTGATGCCGGGACAGGTGAGCGTCGCCACCCAGCTCACCAAGTCCATCAGCCTCAACCTGCCGATCCTGTCCGCCGCCATGGACACGGTGACCGAATCGCGCCTCGCCATCGCCATGGCCCAGGCCGGCGGCATCGGCGTGATCCACCGCAACCTCTCCCCCGAGGTGCAGGCCGAGCACGTCAAGCAGGTGAAGAAGTACGAATCAGGCATGGTGGTGAACCCCGTCACCATCCATCCCGACGAGACCCTGGCGCACGCGCTGACGCTGATGAAGCACTATTCCATCTCCGGCATTCCGGTGGTGGAGCGCGGTTCCGGCGGGCGCGCCGGGCGCCTCGTGGGCATCCTCACCAACCGCGACGTGCGCTTCGCCACCGACCCCTCGCAGACGATCTCCGAGCTGATGACCAAGGACCGGCTCATCACCGTGCGCGAGGGCCAGGTGAACCAGGAGGAGGCCAAGCGCCTGCTCCACCAGTTCCGCATCGAGAAGCTGCTGGTGGTGGACTCGGATGACCGCTGCGTCGGCCTCATCACCGTGAAGGACATCGAGAAGGCGGTCACCTATCCCGACGCCGCCAAGGACGAGCAGGGCCGGCTGCGGGTCGCCGCCGCCACCACGGTGGGCGAGGACGGCTACGAGCGCACCGAGCGGCTGATCGACGCCGGCGTCGACCTCGTGGTGGTGGATACCGCCCACGGCCATTCCCGCAAGGTGCTGGACCAGGTGGAGCGCATCAAGCGCCTGTCCAACAAGACCCAGATCCTCGCCGGCAACATCGCCACCGTGGACGGCGCCAAGGCGCTGATCGACGCCGGCGCGGACGCGGTGAAGGTGGGCATCGGCCCCGGCTCCATCTGCACCACCCGCATCGTCGCGGGCGTGGGCGTGCCCCAGCTCACCGCCGTGCTCGACGCGGTGGAGGCGGCGGCGGCCACCGGCACGCCGGTGATCGCCGACGGCGGCATCAAGTATTCCGGCGACCTCGCCAAGGCGCTGGCGGCCGGCGCCTCGGCCGCCATGGTGGGCTCGCTGCTCGCCGGCACGGACGAGAGCCCGGGCGAGGTGTTCCTCTACCAGGGCCGGTCCTACAAGGCCTATCGCGGCATGGGCTCGGTGGGTGCCATGGCGCGCGGCTCGGCCGACCGCTACTTCCAGGCCGAGGTGCGCGACACGCTGAAGCTGGTGCCCGAGGGCATCGAGGGCCAGGTGGCCTACAAGGGCCCGGTCGGCGCGGTGCTGCACCAGCTCGCCGGCGGCCTCAGGGCGGCCATGGGCTATGTGGGCGGCAGCACGCTCAAGGAGTTCCGGGAGAAGGCGGAGTTCGTGCGCATCTCCTCCGCCGGCCTGCGCGAGAGCCACGTGCACGACGTCATCATCACCCGCGAGAGCCCGAACTATCCCACCTCGGTGTGAGGCTGCGGCCGGCCAGGCCGTCGCGCCCCGCATCGCTCCCCCGCCGAGCACAAGGCCGGCGGATCGTGCCGCCGATGGCCCGGGTGGGTTAGGTGGGAGGGTGGCGTGGGAGGGTGAGGCGGTCCGCCGCCCATGCGGCCTGTCCGCGCCTCACATGAAACAGGCCGCTTGCGCGGCCTGTTGAACCCTCGCCTCTTGAAACAGCCCGCTCACGCGGCCTGTTGAGCCGTTGCCTCTTGAAACAGTCCGCTCACGCGGCCTGTTTCTTGGGCTGCACTTCCGCCGAATAGGCGTCCATGAGCTGGTGGGTGATGCCCGTGGGGGTGAAGGTCCAGTCGGCGATGGAGCCGACCGGCGTCACCTCGGCGGCGGTGCCGGTGATGAAGCATTCCGAGAAGTCGGACAGCTCCTCCGGCTTGATGTGGCGCTCCACCACCTCGATGCCGTGCCGGCGCGCGAGGTCGATCACCGTGCGGCGGGTGATGCCGTCCAGGAAGCAGTCCGGGGTCGGGGTGTGGATCACGCCGTCCTTGACGAAGAACAGGTTGGCACCGGTGCACTCGGCGACCAGGCCGCGATAGTCCAGCATCATCGCGTCGGCATAGCCGCGCCGCTCGGCCCGGTGCTTGGAGATGGTGCAGATCATGTAGAGGCCCGCCGCCTTGGCGCGGCAGGGAATGGTGGCCGGGTCGGGCCGGCGCCACTCCGACAGATCGAGCCTCAGGCCCTTCAGGCGCTGCTCGGGGTCGAAATAGCTCGGCCACTCCCACACGCCAACGGCGAGGTGGATTTTGTTGTTCTGCGCCGAGACGCCCATCATCTCGCTGCCGCGCCACGCCACCGGGCGGACATAGGCGTTGGTCAGGTTGTTCTTCTCCAGCGTCAGGCGCTTGGCGGCGTCGATCTCGGAGATGGTGTAGGGGATGGTGAAGTCCAGCATCTCCGCCGACAGGCGCAGGCGCTCGGAATGCTCCGAGGACTTGAAGATCTCCCCGCCATAGGCGCGCTCGCCCTCGAACACGCAGCTCGCATAGTGCAGGCCGTGGGAGAGCACGTGCAGCTTGGCATCGCGCCAGGGCACCAGGGCCCCGTCGTACCAGATGAAGCCGTCACGTTGATCGAAGGGGACAGACGCCACGCTCATGATGAAAACTCCTCCTCGGCGCGCAAATGCCCGCCGCCTCCCCACGGGCCCGCATTTGCTTTGCAGCGGTGCCACATGAAGATATCTTTACGCCCGCTAAGGAAGCTGGCAACACCGCGAAAGGATCGAACGTCTGCGATATCGTCGGCGACCGATCATTTCGCGAAACAGAGTTCCTGCGTAACGATCACACCGAAAAAAGTCAACATGGCTGACATAAACATTCTCGCCGCCCCTCCCGCCCAAGCCGAGCGCGCCGCCCCGGCCGAGCGCGGCGAAGACGCGCCGCTGGTGGATCTGATCGAGCTCTTCTTCTTCGCATACCGGGATTTCGTGGGCGATCCCGACGAGATTCTCGCGCCCATCGGCTTCGGCCGCGCGCACCACCGGGTCATCCATTTCGTGAACCGGCACCCCGGCATGCGTGTCACGGACCTGCTCGACATCCTGCGCATCACCAAGCAGAGCCTCGGCCGGGTGCTCCGCGAGCTGGTGGACGAGGGTTTCGTGGAGAGCCGCGCGGGGGCCTCGGACCGCCGCCAGCGGCTGCTGTTCCCCACCCCCAAGGGCGAGACGCTGGCGCGCCAGTTCACCGAGATCCAGGGCCGGCGCATCTCGCGCGCGCTCGACGCCTGCGGGCCGAACGGCCGCGAGGGGGCCTACCGCTTCCTTCTCGCCATGATCAACCCCGATGATCGCGCCGCGGTCGAGCGGCTGATCCAGCGCGCCGACAAGGCGCGGCGCGCCTGAGACCCGCCGCCCGCGCGCCACAGACCACGAGAGCCCCGCGCGCGGCGCGGGCGCCGGGAGCATTCGATGTCCGAGACCGCCACCGCACCCTCCGCCCAGGCGCGCCTGCCGGACGACGCGCCCCATCTTCTGGTGGTGGACGACGACAGCCGCATCCGCACCCTGCTGATGCGGTTCCTGAGCGAGAACGGATACCGCGTCACCACCGCCGCCTCCGCCGCCGAGGCGCGCGCGCGGCTTGACGGGCTCGCCTTCGACCTTCTGGTGCTCGACGTGATGATGCCCGGCGAGAGCGGCATCGACCTCGCCCGCTCCCTGCGCACCACCTCCGCCGTACCGATCCTCATGCTCACCGCCCGGTCCGAGATCGCCGACCGCATCAACGGTCTGGAAGCGGGCGTCGACGACTATCTCGGCAAGCCGTTCGAGCCGCGCGAATTGCTGCTGCGCATCGGCTCGATCCTGAAGCGCGCCGCCCCGCCGCCCCAGAAGGCGATCGAAAGCGTGAAGTTCGGCGACTTCACGTTCCATCTGGACCGCGGCGAGCTGACCCGCGCCGGCGAGGTGGTGCGCATCACCGAGCGCGAGCGCGACATGCTGCGCACGCTCGCCACCGAGCCGGGCGAGACCGTGCCGCGCCTCGCGCTGGCGGGCGGCGGCGCCATCTCCGAGCGCGCCGTGGACGTGCAGGTGAACCGCCTCAGGCGCAAGATCGAGCGCGATCCCGCCAATCCCGCGCACCTGCAGACCGTGCGCGGCATCGGCTACCGGCTGGTGGTGACCCCTTGAGCACGACCGACACGGGGCTGGGGGCCCTCAGAAGCCTCGGCGTCCGGCTGGGGGAGGCCAACGCGAAATTCTCCGCGTGGCTCAACCGCGTGATGCCGAAGGGGCTCTATCCGAGGTCGCTGCTCATCATCGTCACGCCCATGGTGATCCTCCAGTCCGTGGTCGCCTTCGTGTTCATGGAGCGCCACTACAACACCGTGACGCGGCGGCTCTCGGCCTCCGTGAGCCAGGACATCTCGGCCGTGGTGGCGCTCTACAAGGTCCTGCCGCCGGACAAGGACCACGCGATCCTGCGCCGCATCGCCTGGCGCAACCTGCTGCTCAATGTCGAGGTGCTGCCGCCCGACCCGCTGCCGCCGCAGGGACCGAAGCCGTTCTTCTCGATCCTCGACAGCGCGCTCTCGCGCGAGATCGGCAAGCGCGTCAGCCAGCCGTTCTGGATCGACACCGTGGGCCGCTCCGACCTCATCGACGTGCGCATCCAGATGGACGACGCGGTGCTGCGCATCTTCGCCCCGCGCAGCGCGGCCTACGCCTCCAACTCGCACATCTTCCTGTTGTGGATGGTGGGCACCTCGCTGGTGCTGCTCACCGTCGCCATCCTGTTCCTGCGCAACCAGATCCGCCCGATCGAGAACCTCGCCGACGCGGCCGAGGCATTCGGCAAGGGGCGGGACGTGGAGAATTTCCGCCCCTGGGGGGCGCGCGAGGTGCGCCGGGCGGCGATCGCCTTCCTGGAGATGAAGCGGCGCATCGAGCGGCAGATCGAGCAGCGCACCACCATGCTGGCGGGCGTGTCGCACGACATGCGCACCATCCTCACCCGCTTCAAGCTGGAACTCGCCTTCCTGCCCGAGGGGCCGGAGGTGGAGGCGCTGAAGAAGGACGTGGACGAACTGCAGGGCATGCTTGAGGCCTATCTCGCCTTCGCCCGCGGCGATCCCGGCGAGCAGGCCCAGCTCACCGACATGAGCCAGCTCATCGAGGACCTGCGCCTCAATGCCGAGCGCGACGGCGCGGTGGCGCGCGCGAGCTTCATGGGGCCGCCGCTGGTGGAGGTGAAGGCCGAGCAGCTCAAGCGCTGCATCGGCAACCTCGTCGGCAATGCGGTGCGCTACGCGAAGACGCTGGAGATCACCGGCACGCGCGACGCGCGCTATCTCATCGTCAGCATCGACGACGACGGGCCGGGCATTCCCGAGGAGAAGCGCGAAGAGGTGTTCCGCCCCTTCCTGCGCCTCGACGACGCGCGCAACCAGGACGCCTCCGGCACCGGCCTCGGCCTGTCCATCGCCCGCGACATCGCCCGCGCCCACGGCGGCGACGTGGTGCTCGCCGACAGCCCCATGGGCGGGCTCAGGGCCACCCTGCGCCTGCCGGTCTGATGGCGCGTCATCCCGCCGGACCGCCGGCCGCCGCGTCCCGCTCCGCCAGCGCCGCCTCCAGCTCGGCGATGCGGGCGCGCATGGCGTGGACGGAGGGCGCGAGATCGGCCGCGGTGAAGCGCGGCGTGATGTGCTGCGAGCAGTTCCACTCGAACGCCTCCACCGAGATGACGAAGGCCCGCTCCACGCGCGCCTTGTAGCCGGCGTCGCTCAGCAACGCCACGAAGTCCGGGTCTGAGCCTGCGTCCACCGCGCGCATCCGCCCGAGCAGCTTCAGGCGGGCGCGGCGCGCATAGTCCATGAAGAACAGCGCGACGCGGTCGTCGGCGCTGGCATTGCCGAGGCTGATATACTGCCGGTTGCCGCGGAAATCGGCGAAGCCGATGGTCGCCGGGTCGAGGATCTTCACGAAGCCCGGCGGTCCGCCGCGATGCTGCATGTAGGGCCAGCCGGTCTCGGTGACGCTGGCGAGATAGAAGCTGTCCCGCGCGCCGATGAAGGCGGCTTCCGGCTCGCCGATGCGGTCGGGACCGTCCGCCCCGAGCCGGTGCGTGAAAGCCTCGCGGCTGCCATTGGCCGCCTGCGCGGCCAGCACGGCGGGGGTGAAGACGGTTTCCAGGAAGCGAGCGGTCATCCGAGAAGCTCCTGCGGCAGGTCGTCCAGCATCTGGCGAAATGGCGTGTGAGAACCGAGCGCGCGGGCCATCACCAGGCTGCCCTGGATCATCATCACGGCGCGGACGGCGCGGCGGCGCGCCGCGTCGGGCGGGTGGCCGGCCTCGGCGGCGAGCGCGGCGAACGCGGCGACGGTGCGCTCCAGCGACCCCTTGATGCGCTCGGCGAAGGGTCCGTCCTCCCGCCCCTGCGGCGCCAGCATGTTGAGGAGGCACGCCCGCTGGCCGCCGGCATAAAAGGCATCGAGCCCCGCGAGCGCCGCGTCGAGTCGCGCGCGCGGCGCGCCCGGCGCATCAAGCGGGGCCAGGACCTGCGCGCGAAAAGCGTCGCGCGAGCTGTCGAGCACCTGCTCCGCCATCTGCTGCTTGCCGCCGGGAAAGCGGTGATAGAGGCTCGCTTTCCTGAGCCCGGCCTCCTGCGCGAGGCGCTCCAGCGATGCACCGGAAAAGCCGGTCCGCCGGAACACTTCGGCGAGCCGCGTCAGGAGGGCCGCATCATCGGTGGTCTGGGGCCGCGCCATGGTCACATATTTTCCGAACGTTCGTTCCGGAATTTTGTGACATCATTTCCACCCCCTGGCAAGCGCGGAGCGGTGCTGCGGCATCGGGGCGCCCATGCGAAAAAGCAGGGTCTGGAAAGCAGGGTCTGGCGGCGTCCCGGACCGGCGCCGCCGGCGGCTCAGAACAGCCGGCCGCCGTCCGGCACTTTCACGGAGGGCGAGACTAGCACCACGGCGCCGTTCTCGTCCGGAAAGCCCAGGGTGAGCACCTGCGACATGACGGGGCCGATCTGGCGCGGCGGGAAGTTCACCACCGCCGCCACCTGCCGGCCGACCAGCTGCTCCGGCGTGTAGTGCACGGTGATCTGGGCCGACGAGCGCCTGGTGCCGATCTCGGGTCCGAAGTCGATGGTGAGCTTGAAGGCCGGCTTGCGCGCCTCGGGAAACGGCTCGGCGGCGACGATGGTGCCGACTCGGATGTCCACCTTCATGAAGTCGTCGAAGGAGATGGTCCCGCTCGCCGTGTCCTCGCCCGCCATGCTCGCCTCCCGGATTGAGGGGGCGACTAAGGCGTCGCACGGCAGCCGGGTCAAGGGTGGCTCTTCTTCAATCGCGCTCGGCCCCCTCACCCCAGCGCCACCACCACCCCCTCATTGGCCCGCAGCGCCAGGGCGCCGTTCACCGCCTCCCCTTCCCGGTCGCAGAAGGTGGAGAGCAGCACCTCGCCCTTCGGCCCGCCGTCCGGCAGCGCGAGCGCGAGCGGATCGCCGCCGAGATTGAGCGCCACCAGGAGCCGCTCGCCCTCGGTCTCGCGCAGGTAAGCGAGCAGCCCGCCCTGCGCGCCCAGACTGCGGTAGGAGCCGCGCGCCAGCGCCGCCCGCGACCGGCGCAGCGCCAGCAGCGACCGCGTGAGCGTGAGCATCGAGAACGGTCCGGCCTTTTCCACCTGAACGTTCACCTCGGTGAAGTCGTCCGCCAGCGGAAGCCACGGCTCCACGGTCGAGAAGCCCGCAAACGGGCCGCCGTCCCACTGCATGGGGGTGCGTGCGCCGTCGCGGCCGAGGCCGAGGCCCGGCACGCGCTTTTCCCATGGGTCCATCACCCGCTCGGGCGGCACCTCCACCTGCGCCATGCCGATCTCGTCGCCGTAATAGAGCGTCGGGGTCCCGCGCAGCGTCAGCAGCAGCATGGCGGCAACCCGCGCCTGGTCGGGCCCCACCCGGCCGGCGATGCGCGGCCGGTCGTGGTTGGAGAGCACCCAGTTTGGCCAGGCCCCTTCCGGCAGGCTCGCCTCGTAGCGGGCGATCAGGTCGTCGAGCGCGCGCGCGGTCCACGGCGCCTGGATCAGGGCGAAGTTGAACGGCAGGTGGACCCCGCCTCCCTCCCTGCCGTAATAGGCAGCCAGCCGGTCGAACGGCAGATAGGCCTCGCCGATCAGCAGACGGTCGGGGAACTCCTCGGCCACGCGGCGCATGCCGGCGATCACCCCATGGACCTCCGCCGTGTCGCAGCTGTAAAGCGGCAACAGGCGGCGATAGGGGTTCATGCCCTCCCGGAAGTCGGGATCCGGCGGGTTGTCGGGGAAGGCCGCGTCCTTCATCACGTGCAGCAGCGCATCGATCCGCAGGCCGTCCACGCCGCGCTTGAACCAGAAGCGCATCACGTCGTGCATCGCCCCCACCACCGCGGGATTACGCCAGTTGAGGTCCGGCTGCTCCGGCAGGAAGGCGTGGTAATAATATTGCCCGCTCACCGGATCGCGCGCCCAGGCGCTGCCGCCGAACTCGGAGAGCCAGTTGTTGGGCGGCCCGCCGTCCGGCGCCGGGTCGCGGAAGATGTACCAGTCGCGCGTGCTGCTCTGCGGCGAGTTGAGCGCCTCCAGGAACCAGGGATGCCGCTCCGAGGTGTGGTTCGGCACGAAATCCAGGATCACCTTGAGGCCGAGGTCGTGCGCCGCCGTCACGAGCGCGTCGAAATCGGCGAGCGTGCCGAACAGGGGATCGACCGCGGCATGATCGGCGACGTCATAGCCGAAGTCGGCCATGGGCGAGGGATAGATGGGCGAGATCCAGATCGCCGCGACACCGATGTCGGCGAGATAGGGCAGCCGGCTTGTGATGCCGGCAAGGTCGCCCACGCCATCGCCGTTCGCGTCCTGAAAGGAACGCGGGTAGATCTGGTAAATGACGCCGTCCCGCCACCACATGGGCCTCTCCCCGACTCTTTTCACACCATCATGGGCATTCGCCCGCAATGGCGGGAACCTTGCCGCCGCGCGAGCGTTGGCTCGGCAGTAGCCGGCGTCCGCAACGCTGGCCGGCTGTCCGCGGCCGTCCTTTCGACCGTCCCGCCAAGGAGCTGCCCGATCTTGCCAGCCCCGTCCCCCTGCCCGCCTTTCCGTTCAGCGCCACTCCCGCCCTGCGCAATGCGCTCCCCCGCCGGACACATCTCACAGGAGCGCGCTCATGGCTGATCCCATCACCGCCGGCGACGACCCGCTCTGGTACAAGGACGCGATCATCTACCAGCTGCACGTGAAGTCGTTCTTCGATGCCAACGACGACGGCATCGGCGACTTCAAGGGGCTGATCTCGCACCTCGACTATATCGAGGCGCTCGGCGCCACCGCGGTCTGGCTGCTGCCCTTCTACCCTTCGCCCCGGCGCGACGACGGGTACGACATATCGCTCTATGAGGGCGTCTCGCCCGACTACGGCACCATGGACGAGGCCCGCCGCTTCATCGCCGAGTGCCATGCCCGCGGCCTGCGCGTCATCACCGAGCTGGTCATCAACCATACGAGCGATCAGCATCCCTGGTTCCAGGCCGCGCGCCGGGCGCCGAAGGGCAGCCCCGAGCGCGACTTCTATGTCTGGTCCGACAACGACGCCGGCTATCCCGGCGTTCCCATCGTCTTCTGCGACGTGGAGAAATCCAACTGGACCTATGACGAGGTGGCCGGCCAGTACTACTGGCACCGCTTCTATTCCCACCAGCCGGATCTCAATTTCGACAATCCGGAGGTGCTGGAGCGCGTGCTCTCCGTCATGCGCTTCTGGCTCGATATGGGCGTCGACGGACTGCGGCTCGACGCGGTGCCCTACCTCGTGGAGCGCGAGGGCACGGACTGCGCCAGCCTGCCCGAGACCCACGCCATCCTGAGGAAGATCCGCGCCCATCTCGACGCGCACTATCAGGGCCGCATGCTGCTCGCCGAGGCGAACATGTGGCCCGAGGACACGCAGCAGTATTTCGGCGCCGACGCCGACGAATGCCACATGGCGTTCCACTTCCCGCTGATGCCGCGCATGTACATGGCGATTGCCAAGGAGGACCGCTTCCCGATCACCGACATCCTGCGCCAGACGCCGGAGATCCCGGGCACCTGCCAGTGGGCCATCTTCCTGCGCAACCACGACGAATTGACGCTGGAGACGGTCACCGACGCCGAGCGCGACTATCTGTGGAACGTCTATGCGGCGGAGCGGCGCGCGCGCATCAATCTCGGCATCCGCCGCCGCCTCGCCCCGCTGATGGAGCGCGACCGGCGCCGCATCGAGCTGATGAACGCGCTTCTGCTCACCATGCCCGGAACGCCGGTGATCTATTACGGCGACGAGATCGGCATGGGCGACAACATCCATCTCGGCGACCGCGACGGGGTGCGAACCCCCATGCAGTGGTCGCCCGACCGCAATGGCGGCTTCTCCAAGGCGGACCCGGAAAAGCTGGTGCTGCCGGTGATCCAGGATCCGCTCTACGGCTTTGCCGCGCTCAACGTGGAGGCGCAGCAGCGCGACGCCTCCTCGCTGCTCAACTGGATGCGGCGCGTGCTGGCGGTGCGCAAGCAGCACCGCGCCTTCGGCCGCGGCACGTTCCATGCGCTGTATCCCGCCAACCGGCGCATCCTCGCCTTCGTGCGCGCCCATGGCGACGAGCGCATCCTGTGCGTCGCCAACCTCTCGCGCACGCTCCAGGCGGTGGAGCTCGATCTGTCCGAGTTCGACCGCCGGGTGCCGGTGGACCTCATGGGCGGCACGCCCCTGCCACCGATCGGACGCGGCCCCTATGTGCTCACTTTGCCGCCCTACGGCTTCTACGCCTTCGCCCTCTCCGCCGAGGCGGCCGAGCCCGACTGGCGCGCCGGCGCCAGCGAGCAATTGCCGGAGTTCGCCACGCTGGTGGTGCGCGGCGGGCTGATGGACGCGCTCTCCGACCGGCACCGGGCGACGCTGGAGGAGGAGTGCCTGCCGCCCTATCTGGCGCGCCGCTCCTGGTTCCCGCTCGACGGCGCGCCGCAGGGCGTGCAGGCCGCGGCCCTGCCGCAGGTGAGGATCGCCTGGGTGGCGGTGGTGCCGAGCGCCCGCCGTCCGGTGGCGCTGACCGAGATCGAGGCGACGCGCGACGGCCGCACCGAGCGCTTCCTCCTGCCGCTCGCCGTGGTCTGGGAGGACGAGGCGCCCCCGGCGCTGGTCCCGCAGCTCGCCTTGGCGCGGGTGCGCCACGGACGGCGCGTCGGCTACCTCACCGACGGCGTGGCGCTGGAGCGCTTCGCCCATGGCGTCGTGCAGGCGGTGAGCGAGAACGGCAGTCTCGCTCTGCCGGACGGCAGCGCGCTCGTCTTCTCGGCGACCCCCGGCCTCGGCGAGGCCGCGCCGGGCCAGGACGAACCGTCCGAGATCGTCGAGATCGCCGAGCCCACGGGCACGCTGGCGGCCGCCGGCGACGTGGCGGTGAGGCTGTTCCGCCGCACCGATCCGGCGCGCGGCGCCCAGGCAGAGATGGCGCGCCGGCTGACCGAGGCGGGCTATCCCCACATGCCCGCTCTGCTCGGAACGGTGCTGCGGCGCCAGCCGGGCGGCGCGGCGATCCCCGTGCTGCTGATTTCCCGGCGGGTGCGCCACCAGGGCAACGGCTTCTCGTTCATCGCCAACCAGTTGCGCCGCGCGCTCGACGAGGCGGCCGGAGCGGGCGAGGCGGGGCGGCGGCGCTTCGACGAGGAGGTATCGGGGCTGGCGCCGTTCCTGCGCGGCATCGGCCGGCGGCTCGCCGAAGCCCATGGGATGCTCGACCCGGCGTCTTCGGGCCTGCCGGCCACGGCCGCCGGGGAGGCGGAAGCGGAGGCGTGGGCGCTGCGCGCCATGCGCGCGGCCGATCGCGCCGGCGAGCTGCTCGCCCGCACGCCGGACGGCGCGGCGGCCATCGCGCGCCGTCCGGAGGTGGCGGGCCGCATCGCCGAGCGTGCCGCCGACGTGCTCGGAACGCCGGTGTTCCCCGTCCACGGCCGGTTCGGCCTCGACCGCGTCCTGGTGGCGGCGGGGGAGGCGGTGCTGGTGGGCTTCCAGGGCGCCCGCGCCGACATCGTCGCGGCCGCGCCGGCCGGCGCCCTGCCCGCGGACAGCCCCTGGCAGGATGTCGCCTCGCTGCTCGCCTCGCTGGAGCGCGTCGCCGCTTCCGTGCCCGGCGAAGGAGACGGCATTCCGGGCCTCGGCGCGGCCATGCTGCGGGAATTGCTGGACCAGTTCCGCGCCCGCGCCGAGCGCGCGCTGCTGGCGGGCTACCTGGAGGCGGCGCCCGGGCGGCGGCTCGACCGGCCTTTCCTCGATCTGCTGCTGCTCGGGGCGCTGCTCGACGTGCTGGACGAGGCGCCCACCGCGCCTGCCGCCGCAGCGGCGCTGGGACGGCGCATCCTGGACATCGCCTCGCGCCTCGCCGACGGCCGCAGCGACGAGACGGACCATGAGATGCCTCCCGCTCCAACGTGAGCGGGGCGGTCTCAGCGGGCGCTCTCGCGCTATTGGTGCAGGCGCACGATGGTTGCATCTCCCGGCCGCCCTGCAAACGGAGGTATTCCCCCCGCGCCGGATGCACTGCGATAGTACCTCCGAATCAACCCGCCATAGCAAATCTGCCGGGTAACCTGTTCTTCTTTCTTCGCATGGAGGGATTGTCAGAATCCAGTTCTCGGCCCCACCAATCGCGACTAGGATAAACTCGGAGCGTCATCTGGCCGCGCGATGCGGGGATCGTTTCCAAGACGAACAGCAGCCGCGTCGGGGGGCGCGTCAAGGACGGGATAGGCGAGAGTGGGCGTCAGGTTTGCCGATGAGGCAGGAACACATCGCGACTTCGAAACACATCGCGACGAGAAGACTCGCGCCGCCGGAGATGTGAAATTCGGGCCGGCGGCCGAAGGAGTGGTGGCCGCACGAGCGGTGGCCGAACGAGCGGCGACAACGGGACGGCCCTCTTTCGTGGGACGCGGATGCCGCACATGAGCCAGCTGTTCAAGGTCGATCCCTTTGCGGGCGCTGGCGACGCCGAGATGCCCGTGCCGCTCGGCATCGGCACGCTCGCCGGTTTCGGCACCTCCGCCTTTCCCGCGCCGCTGCTGTGGCGCGACGGCATCGCCACGCTGCCCCGCGCGCTCTACCGTCTGCGCTTCCACAAGGGCTTCCCGCTTGAGGCCGCGATCCCGCTCGCCGGCTATCTCGCCGATCTCGGCGTGAGCCATGTCTGCGCCTCGCCGCTGCTGCGCGCGCGGCCGGGCCGCCGTCAGGGCGCCGGCGTCCTGGATTTCTCGGCCATCGACCCCGACCTCGGCGGCGCCCGGTCGCTGGAGCGCCTGTCGAGCGCGCTGCACCGGCAGCAGATCGGCCTCCTGATGGAGCTGGCGCCGGGCCACATGGCCATCGGCGGCACCGACAACGAGGCCTGGCTCGATTTGCTGGAGTGGGGCCGCGACAGCGCCTACGCCTCCTGGTTCGACGTTGACTGGCGCGCCGGGGACATCGACCTGCGCAACAAGGTGCTGGTCCCGTTCCTCGACCGCCCCTATTGGGAGGCGATCTGCGACGGCAGCCTCGCCCTCGCCTACGACGCCGCCCTGGCCGGCTTCGTGGCGCGCCACAACGCGCACGCCTTCCCCATCTGCCCCACCGACTGGGCGGCGATCCTGGAGCAGGCGGATACGCCGGCCTTCTCCGGCATGGGCGACGTGTTCCGCTCGCTCTCCGGCGTGCGGCCGGACCGGGAGGCGCTGCGCTCCGCCAAATACCGGCTCCTGACCCTCGCCGAGACCGAGGAGGGCGCGCGCGCCATGCGCGGCGTGCTCGCCGGCTTCGACGGCCACGCGGCTGACGGGCGTGCCCGCTTCGACCGCCTGCTGGAGAAGCAGAACTACCGCCTCGCCTCGTGGCGCACCGCGAACGACGACCTCAACTACCGCCGCTTCGTCGAGGCGCCCGACCTCATCGGCCTGCGGCTGGAGCGCACCGACGTGTTCGAGGCGGTGCACGCTCATGCCTTCCAGCTCTACGGCGAAGGCCTGCTGGACGGCTTCTGCGCCGCCCATCTCGATCTCATGGCCGACCCCGCGGCCTATGCCCGGCGCCTGGCGCTGAAGCTGCGCGACCTGTCCGGCCGGCGGCCCGAGGGCGCGCCGCCGCCGGTGGGCTGCATCGGCCTTCCGGCGGACCTCCTGGACGACCGGCGCGCCGCGCGCGCGCCGGCGGATGCGCCGCCGGCCACGCCGGGCGAGGACGCCATGGCCGAGGCGATCTCGCTGGCGCTGCACGATCCGCTCGCCACCCCCGCCCTCACCGACCTCTGGGCCGGCCTCTGCGGCGAGCGGCAGCCGTTCGAGGAGGTGCGCGAGGCCTGCCGCCGCACGCTGCTGGCGGAGACCTTCAGCGCGGAGCTGCAGGCCGTCGCCCGCGCGCTCCACGACGTGGCGCGCGCCACGCCGGAAGGGCGCGACGTGACCTTCGCGGCGCTCAAGCGCATCGCCCACGATCTGGCGGCCGCCTTCCCCGCCCGCCGCGCGTTCGGCGACATGGACGGCCGCACGCCTGAGGACACGGCGCTCTATGCCGCCGCCTTCGCCCGCGCCCGGCACACGCTCTCCCCCATGGACCTGCCGGTGGCGGACCTGGTGGAGCGCTGGCTCGGCGGGGAAGCGCCCCGCGCGGTGCCCGACTTCGCCCAGAGCGGCGCCCGCGCCCACGCCATCGCCCGCTTCCAGCAGCTCACCGCGAGCCTCGACCGCGCGGTCCACGAGGACATGCTCAGCGAGCGCTATGCCCGCCTGCTGTCCCGGGTCGAGCGCGGCGCCGACCCGGCGGTGATCGGCCTGCGCGTCGGCGCGATCCATGCGCGCATCGGCGCACTGGGCGCGGCTTGGCCGGCGGCGCCCATCGTCACCACCGGCCCGGAGCACAAGCGCGGCGAGGACGCCCGCATGCGCCTCGCCGTCCTTTCCGAGGTGCCCGGCGAGTGGGAGACCTTGGTGCGCCAAATGATGGATGCGGCCGGCGCGCTGCGCGGGCGCACCGATCACGGCCCCTGCCCCCTGCCGGCGGACGAGGCGCTGCTCTATCAGGGGCTCGTGGGCGCCTGGCCGCTGACGCTGCGGCTGGACGACCCGGCCGCGCTGGCCGACTTGAAGGCGCGGGCCGGGCGCTGGTTCGTCGAGGCGGTGCGCCATGCGCGCCGCGGCACCCGGCCCCTGTTCGGGAACGCCGACTACGAGGCCGGCTGCGCGCGCTTCGTCGATGCCCTGTTCGATGTGCCGGAGGGGGCGCCCGCGCGGCGTCTGCTGGCGGCGTTCGTCGAGCGCATCGCGCTGGCGAGCGTCATCAACGGCTATGCCCAGGCGGTGCTGAAATGCACCCTGCCGGGGATTCCGGACTTCCACCAGGGCACGGAGTTCTGGGACTTCGCGCTGGAGGAGCCGGACAATCTGCGCGCCGTCGACTTCCCGGCCCGCACCTCCGCGCTCGCCTCGGGCCTGCCCACCGAGGTTCTGCTCGGCACCTGGCCGGACGGGCGTGCCAAGCAGGCGCTGGTCTCCCGCCTGCTGCGCCTGCGCGCGGCCGAGCCGGCGCTGTTCGCCAAGGGCAGCTACGAACCGCTCCACGTGGAAGGCATGCGGGACGGCAGCGGCTTCGCCTTCCTGCGCCGGCACGAGGGCAAGGCGGTGATCGTCGCCGTGACGCGGCTCGCCGCCCACCTCGTCGGACCCGACCCGATGCCGCCGCGCGTGCCCACCGTGCGCTGGGGCGACACCGGCTTCGAGCTGCCGGACGGGCTCGGCGGCGCGTTCCGCGATGTGCTGACCGGCCGGCGCGCCGAACCGAGCCTCGGACGCCTGGAATTCAGCGACCTGTTCGCCGCCTTTCCGGCGGCGGTACTGACCCAGGTCGCCTGAGCGGCGGAACCGGGCCGCCACGGCTGCGTTTCCTTCCGAAAGCGCAGCGCATGACGCGCACGCATTCCGAGGCGCGGACGAAGACGTCCGTGCCGCCGAACGGAGGCTTGCCGTGACCGATCCGTTGTCCGCCGGACCCTCGCCCGCCGAGCAGGCCCGCGCCCAGAAGGCGCAGGCCGACCGCGAGCTGGACCAGGCCCTGGAGCAGAGCTTCCCGGCCAGCGATCCGCCCTCTCCCGTGCGCGACCCGTCCGTCGAACAGGCCGCCAATGCCGAGGCGGACGCCGCCGCACGCCAGGAGGCCAAGCGCCGGTCGAAGCAGCTGGACGAGGCGCTGGAGGAGAGCTTCCCCGCCAGCGATGCGCCCGCCGCCACCCAGCCCTATGGCGGGGAAACGCCCAAGACCTGACCGCGGGCACTCCGCTCACGGCCGCGGCTTCTGGGGCCGCGGGCGTCCCGGCCCGTCCTCGGGTGCGGGAATGAACTCGTCATGGTCCATGGGGATCAAGTCGAAACGGCCGCGCCGCCAGGCGTCCTTCGCCTGGTCGATGCGGTCGAGGTCGGACGCGACGAAATTCCACCAGATATAGCGCGGCCCCTCCATGGGCTCGCCGCCCAGCACCATCACCCGCGCCGGCTCCAGAGCCGTGACGGAGGTGGCGACGCCGCGCCGGATCACCAGCATCTGGCCCGGCGGGAATTCCGTGCCGTCCACCTCCACGGCGCCGCCCAAGGTGAACAGCGCACGATCCTCATGGGTCGGATCGATCGGCAGCCGCGCGCCGGCGGCGAGCTGCGCCTCCACATAGAAGGAGGGCGATGAGAGCGGCACCGGCGAGGTGGCGCCGAACGCCGTTCCCAGGACCACGCGGGCGCGCACGCCGGCGTCTTCCACCACCGGCAGCGCCTCGGTGCCCGAATGGTGGAAGGCGGGCGCGCATTCCTCGTCGCCCTTCGGCAGCGCCACCCAGCTCTGGATGCCGAACAGCGGGCCGCCGCGCGCCTTCACGGTGGCGTCGTGGCGCTCGGAATGGACGATGCCGCGCCCGGCGGTCATGAGGTTCACCGCGCCCGGCTCGATCACCCGCTCGGTGCCGAGGCTGTCGCGGTGGATCATCGCGCCCTCGAACAGATAGGTCACGGTCGACAGGCCGATATGGGGGTGCGGGCGCACGTCCTGCGCCTGGGCCGCATCGAAGCGCACCGGCCCCATGCGGTCGAAGAAGATGAAGGGGCCGATCATCTGCCCCTCGACGGAGGGCAGCACGCGCGCCACCTCCATGCCGCCGATGTCGCGGGCGCGGGGCACGATCACGGTCTCAACCGCGGCACAGCTCGCGGCATCGCCGGGCACGGGATCGGGGCAGGGCACGAAGCTCAAGGGGGCCTCCTCGCGGCGTTGGGCGGCTTGAGCCTACCGTGATCCGCGGCCGGGCGCCTCCTCCGCCGCATCACCATGTGGACATCGGGCGACGCGCGCTGGGCGCCCGCTCCCCTCCCGGCAGAGCCTCAATGGGCGCGGGAGAGGCAGAAATCCACGGCTTCCATCAGCGCGTCCTTGGCCGCGCTCGGCGGGAACAGGGCGAGCGCGTCCTTGGCGATGGCGCCGTAGTGGCGCGCGCGCTCAATGGTGTCGGAGAGCGCGCGGTGCTTGGTGAGCAGGCCGATCGCCTGGGCGAGGTGCGCGTCCGTGACCTCGCCGGTCTCCAGGCATTTCTGCCAGAAGGCGCGCTCCGGCCCGTCGCCGCGGCGGAAGGCGAGCAGCACGGGCAGCGTGATCTTGCCCTCGCGGAAGTCGTCGCCCACGTTCTTGCCGAGCTTGGCCTGGCTGCCGCCATAGTCGAGCGCGTCGTCCACGAGCTGGAAGGCGATGCCGAGATTCATGCCGTAGGAGCGGCAGGCGCCGAGTTCGGTCTTCGTGCGCTGGCCGAGCACCGCCCCCACCTCGCAGGCGGCGGCGAACAGCTCGGCCGTCTTGCCGCGCACCACGGCGAGGTAGTCGTCCTCGGAGGTGGCGGTGTTCTTGGCGGCGGCGAGTTGCATCACCTCGCCCTCGGCGATCACGCACGCCGCGTTGGACAGGATGTCCAGGCACTGCATGGAGCCGACCTCGACCATCATCTTGAACGCCTGGCCGAGCAGGAAGTCGCCCACCAGGACGCTGGCCTCGTTGCCCCAGAGCTTGCGCGCGGCGAGCTTGCCGCGGCGCATGTCGCTCTCGTCCACCACGTCGTCGTGCAGCAGCGTCGCGGTGTGCATGAACTCCACCGCGGCGGCGAGCTTCACATGGCCCTCGCCGCGATAGTCGCACAAGGCGGCGCAGGCGAGCGTGAGCATCGGCCGCAGCCGCTTGCCGCCGGACGAGATGAGGTGGTTCGCCACCTCCGGGATCATGGCGACGTCGGAGCCGGTGCGCGACAGGATGGTCGCGTTGACGCGGTTCATGTCCGCGGACACAAGGCGCACCAGAGCCTCGATGGACGGCTCGTTGGGCTCGAACGGTAGGACGAGGGCCAAAATGCGCTCCCGCTTGAGTTTATCGGAGCCGGATGCTTTTGGACGCCATCGCGGAGCGATATCGTCCAGAAGCCGGGTCCGTCTCCATTCGATCGTTGCCGCACCATAGGGATGCCGGGGGGTTGGGTGCAAGCGGCGCACCGCCGCAAGGCCCGGCACGGACCGGCGAAGAGGAGCTCATGAAGGAACTGGCGCGGACCAACGACGTGGTGCTGCTCGGGGCGATGGAGGCGCTTCTGGTGGCCGCCGACATCGGCCACATGGTGGCGGACGCCCATATCAGCGCGCTCGAAGGCTCCATCGGCATCCTGCCGCGCCGCCTCCTGGTGGTCGACGACGACGTCCCGCGCGCCCGGCGCCTGCTCACCGATGCCGGCTGGGCCTATGCGCTGCTGGATGCAGGCTGACGCCGCCATGGCCAAGCCGTCGCCCGGCGCAACCACCTGCGACAGCGTGCTCGGCGGCCGCCTGACGCTGACGCAGCCGAAGGCCGGCCACCGGGTGGGCCACGACGCGGTCCTGCTCGCCGCCGCCGCCCCCGCCGGTGCGCGGGGCATGGTGGACCTGGGCGCGGGCGTCGGCGCGGCCGGGCTGTCATTCCTCGCCCGCTGCCCGCAGGCACTGGGCGTGCTGGTGGAGATCGATCCCGCTCTGGCGGAGCTGGCGCGCGCCAATGCCCAAGCGAACGGCATGGCCGGCCGCTGCCGGGCGGTGGCGGCGGACGTGCTGGCGCTGGGGCGCCGCGCGGGACCCGCCGAAGTGGCGGCCGGGGCGGCCGACCTCGTGCTCATGAACCCGCCCTACAATGCCCGCGCCGCCCACAACGTGTCGCCCCAGAGCGGGCGGGCGCTCGCGCATGACGCTG
Source organism: Xanthobacter tagetidis (assembly GCF_003667445.1). Classification (GTDB taxonomy): domain Bacteria; phylum Pseudomonadota; class Alphaproteobacteria; order Rhizobiales; family Xanthobacteraceae; genus Xanthobacter; species Xanthobacter tagetidis. Next base: position 493,530 of record NZ_RCTF01000001.1, read on the forward strand.
GGGAAGGCCTGCTGGAGGACTGGATCAAGAGCGCCCACCGCTGCCTTGCGCCCGGAGGCACGCTGTGCCTGATCCACCGGCCGCAGGCGCTGGAGGAGATTCTTGCCGCGCTGTCCGGCCGGTTCGGGGCGGCGGAGCTGATCCCACTCTTTCCGGCGCCGGGCGCGCCCGCAGGCCGGCTGATCGTGCGGGCGCTCAAGGGCCGGCGCACGCCGCCGGCGCTGCTGCCCGGCCTCGTGCTCGCGGGAGCGGACGGCGCCCCGAGCCCCGCAGCGGAGGCGATCTTGCGGGCAGCTCAGCCGCTCGCCTGAGCCGGCGACGGGGGGATGGCGCAGCATCATACCGCAGGCCATTGACCTCCCGTTAACCCTACTCCCGCGGCAGGACGGCATAAGCCTTTGAAAAGACGTGACCACCGCGTATGCCGGGCGGGCAGCCGCCGCTTTGGCCCGTGCGTCTTTTCTGCGCACACTGTCTTAACCAGCGGCATTGAAATATAAAGGGCCTGACCGCAAAGACGGGAACGTGCCGCTTCGGGGGCCGTTGCCAGTGTCAAGCGATCTCGCGTCGAACAGCCGGAGTAGCGTAATGGAGAGCCCGCGCGTCTATGTCTACCAATTCGCCACCGGAGCCCAGTGGGCTGCGGGGGACAGCGTGGAGGCCTATCTGCGCCACCTTCTGGACGTGGATTTTCTTCAGGGCCTGCGGGCGGACCGCCTCGCAGCGGTGAGCGCCTTCCTCGACGAGGCCTTCCAGCTGGCCCACACTTTGGGCTGGAGCGGACGGGCGCGCGAGATGCCGCAGATGTTCTCGCTGCCGGGCATGCCGGCGGACGAGGCCGTCTACATGGTCGCCTGGGAGCAGGATGACGGCGTCGCCTACATCGCCTCGCCCTATCCGCTGCCGTGGCTCGACGCCAAGGCGACCCGCACCACCGATTCCTCGCGCGCCATTCCGGTGGACGACGAGGAGCGCGATCTGCGCCCCGCCGCGGCGCCGGAGCCCGTGGCACTGCGCGCCGAGCCGGCCGCCGAGGAGGCGGACCCGCTGGAAGCCTTCGCCGACTTCGTGCGGCGCGAGGAGACCACCATCCGCCTGCGCGAGGCCGCCCCGCCGGCCGAGGAAGAGCGCGAGGCCGGCCGCCGCTTCTTCTGAGGCGGCACAAAAGCGCGCTCCGCCCGGGAGCGCGCCCCGACCCGCATCCGCAATCTGAAGGGCCTTTCGAAGGCCCTTCAGGACGTGCGCGTCACGGACGCCAGCCCGGAGGCGGCGTACCGTTGCGCTCGATGGCGTCGACGATTTCCCGCTGGCGCCGGTCGCTGCGCTTCATGTGCACCGCGATCACCGCATGGGCCGACGGCACCAGGAAGAACAGCGGGAAGATCAGGCCGAGCAGGATGCACGGCACGATGATGACCAGGTTCACCAGCGCCGAGATGGGCTGCCCGTTCACCAGAAGGCCGAGCGGCGGAAGCAGAGCGGCGAGAATGTAGACCATAGCGCGTAAAGCCCCTCCTTCGAGGCCCGATCTGCATATGGGCCCGCCGCGCCCGCACGCAAGGGAGGGGGCTTTTCCCGCCATGGCGGGAAAAGCCCCGCAGCACGATCCCCTCCTGTCGTGGCACCCCTCCGCAGCCCATCTCCCCTCGCCGCCGTCATGCTTCGAGCGGAGCAGCCACGCCACGTCCTGGCCTTGCGCCGGCCGCAGGATGGGCCCTCCGATCAAGTCGGAGGGCGACGGCGGGGAAACGGGCGCGGCGGGGAAGCAGCGACGGCGGGGGACGGCGGGGAGAAGCGGCAGCGGTGGCGCAAGAGAGCCGGCGGCCATACCCCTAAACCGCCGTCATGCCCCGGCACGTCCGGGGCATCCACTGTGCCGCCGGCGGGCGTCCAAGTGTGAAGCGCCAGACCGGTCGCCGCGTGGATCCCCCGGACGAGCCGGCGGATGACGGGGGTGAAAGATCGGGAGGACGCTGAAAGCCCTCAAAGCCGTCATGGTCGCGCTCGACCGGAGCGTCCCCGCGCCACGCCGGCCGCCGGATGGGCCCTCCGATCAAGTCGGAGGGCGACGGTGGGAGAGAGGCGACGGCGGACCAGCGTGAGCGTGGCCGCGTTCACCTCGGCGCGATGCCTGCGGCGCCCTCTTCTACGCGCGCGGGCAATGGCCTAAGGATGGCCGGCCCGATGGGAACCACCATGGCCCGCCTCCCCCGCCTGTCTCTGCCGCCGCATCTGCTGATCCCGCTCATCGTCGCCTGCGCCCTGTTCATGGAGCAGGTGGACGCGACGGTGATCGCCACCTCGCTGCCCGCCATCGCCGCCGACCTCAACGAGGACCCGGTGGCGCTGAAGCTGGCGCTGACCTCCTATCTCCTGTCGCTCGCGGTGTTCATCCCGGCGAGCGGCTGGGCAGCGGACCGCTACGGCGCGCGCACCGTGTTCCGCTCCGCCATCGTCATCTTCACGCTCGGCTCGATCCTGTGCGGGCTCTCCTCCTCGCTGCTCGACTTCGTGCTCTACCGCATCGTCCAGGGCCTCGGCGGGGCCATGATGGTGCCGGTCGGGCGGCTCGTGATCCTGCGCGCGGTGCCCAAGAGCGAGCTGGTCGCCTCGCTCGCCTGGCTCACCATCCCGGCGCTGCTCGGGCCGGTGTTCGGCCCGCCGCTGGGCGGCTTCATCACCACCTATTTCGACTGGCGGCTGATCTTCTTCATCAACGTGCCGATCGGTGTGCTCGGCGTGTTCCTCGCCACCCGCTTCATCGAGAACGTGCGCGAGGAGGACGTGCCGCCGCTGGACCTCAAGGGCCTCGTGCTCTCGGGCGTGGGCCTCGCCGGCCTCGTGTTCGGCTTCGCGGTGATGGGCCAGCATTTGGTGCCCGCCTGGATCGCCGGCGTGGTGTCGAGCGTCGGCTTCGCGAGCCTGGTGCTCTACTGGTTCCACGCGCGGGTGACGCCGCACGCGGTGATCGACCTCAAGCTGCTGCGCTACCCCACCTTCCGCGCCGGCGTGGTGGGCGCGAGCTTCTTCCGGGTCGGCATCGGCGCCATGCCGTTCTTGCTGCCGCTGATGTTCCAGCTCGCCTTCGGGCTCTCGGCCTTCGCCTCGGGCATGCTCACCTTCACCGCCTCGGCGGGCGCCATGGTGATGAAGTTCACCGCCGCGCCGATCCTGCGGCGGCTCGGTTTCAAGCGGGTGCTGGTGGTGAACTCCCTGCTGTGCGCCGGCTTCATCGCGGTGAACGCGCTGTTCACGCCCGGGACGCCGCACTGGGTCATCATGAGCGTGCTGCTGCTGGGCGGCTTCCTGCGCTCGCTGGAATTCACCGCCCTGAACGCGCTCACCTATGCCGACGTGGAGACGGAGGAGATGAGCCGCGCCACCTCGTTCGCGAGCGTCGCGCAGCAGGTCTCGCTCTCCATGGGCGTCGCGCTCTCGGGCTTCGTGCTAGAGCTGATGCGCGGCGCGCGCGGGGAAAAGGCGGTGACGCTCGACGACTTCACCATGGCGTTCCTGGTGGTGGCCTGCGTGAGCGCGGTGAGCTTCGTGTTCTTCGTGGTGCTGCCGAAGGACGCCGGCGCCTCGCTCTCGGCCAAGAAGCCGGACCTGCCGGATCCGCGCGCCGAGGTGCCGAACACGCCGTGAGGCTCACGCCTCGTCCGGCTCCGCCGCCGGCGCGCCCCGGAAGCCGGTCGCCAGAACATACAGCTCCGCCGAATCGGCGCGGCTCGCGGCCGGCTTGATGTGCTTCACCTGGGCGAAGTCGCGCTTGAGGTCGGCGAGCAGCTCCCCCTCCGTTCCGCCCTGGAACACCTTGGCGAGGAAGGCTCCGCCCGGCGCCAGGACCTTGCGGGCGAAATCGGCGGCCAGCTCCACCAGGCCGACGATGCGCAGATGGTCGGTCTTCCTGTGGCCGGTGGTGTTGGCCGCCATGTCGGACAGAACGAGGTCGGCCGGCCCGTCCATCAGCTTGAGCAGGCGCTCGGGCGCGTCGTCGGCGAGGAAGTCCATCTGCTGGAAGATCACGCCCGGGATCGGGTCGATCTCCAGGAGGTCGATGGCGACGATGCGGCCCTGGCCCTCTTCGAGGCCGATCTTCTTCGCCGCCACCTGGCTCCAGCCGCCGGGCGCGGCGCCGAGATCGACGATGCGCAGGCCGCGCTTCAAAAGCCGCGCCTTCTCGTCGATCTCGATCAGCTTGAACGCCGCGCGCGAACGCCAGCCCTCGCGCTTCGCGCGGGCGACGTAGGGATCGTTGAGCTGGCGCTGCAGCCATTTCTGCGAGGAGGTGGTGCGGCTGCGGGCGTTCTTCACCCGCACCTTGAGCGGCCGTCCGTCCGGCCCGCGCGTCTCGCCGCTCACGAGCAGGCGTCCTGCGGCTCGGCTTCGGGCCGGCCGGCGCGGCGCCACACGCCGTCGGCGCGCATGAGCTGCACCAGCATGCCCTCGCGCAGGCCGCGGTCGGCGACGCGCAGCCGCTCGGCCGGGAACATCTCGCGCACCGCCTCCATGATGGCGCAGCCGGCCAGAACCAGGTCCGCCCGCTGGGCGCCGATGCAGGGATTGGAGACGCGTTCCTCGAAGCTCATGCCCATCAGGCGGTCCACCACCTCGCAGATGTCGCTGGCGCCGAGCCAGGCGCCGTCGACCCGGGTGCGGTCGTAGCGCGACAGGCCGAGATGGATGCCGGCCACCGTCGTCACCGTGCCGGAGGTGCCGATGAGGTGCATGCGGTTGGGCGCCCGCACGCCCCAGCTCTGGCGCACGCCCTCCAGCATGGCGCACACCTCGTCCACCATGGCGCGGAACATCTCGCAGGAGACGCTCACGCCGCCATGGCGCTCGGACAGCGAGACCACGCCCACCGGCAGCGACACCCAGGAGCGGATGCGCGCGCGCGGCGGGCCGTCGTCGCCCGCCGAGCGCCGGCTCAGCCACACCACCTCGGTGGAGCCGCCGCCGATGTCGAACAGCACGGCGCCGTCGCAATGGGGGTCCACCAGCGGCGCGCAGCCGGCGGCGGCGAGCCCGGCCTCGGTGCGGCGGTCCACCACCTCCAGCCGCAGGCCGGTGCGGGCTTCGACCCGGTCGAGGAATTCGTCGCCGTTCTCGGCCGCCCGGCACGCCTCGGTGGCGATGATGCGGGCGCGGGCGACGCCGCGCGCCACCATCTTGCCGGCGCAGATGTCGAGCGCCCCGATGGCGCGTTCCATGGCGGCGGGGCTGAGGCGGCGGGTGCTGGACAGGCCTTCGCCGAGCCGCACGATGCGCGAGAAGGCATCCACCACGCGGAAGCTGCGCGGGGTGGGGCGCGCCACCAGCAGGCGGCAATTGTTGGTGCCGAGGTCGATGGCGGCATAGGGACCCGCCGGCGCGGCCGAGCGGACCGGTTCAGGGCGCGTCTCATCGGGGTGGGTGGAATCGGTGGGGGTGGAAGCAGCGCGCATCAGGTCGCTGCGCACAAGGGAGTCGCTGCGCACAAGGGAGTCGCCGCGCACCGCGGCGGGACGCGCCCCTTCGCCCGTGCGGCCGCGCTCGTCGGGCGCCTGCCCGCGATCGATGCGACCGCTCTCATCAAGCCCGCGCTCCGCTGGAGCGCGATCCCGGCCGAACCCCTCGCGGCAAGACGGCTCCGGCCCCGCGAGGGATCCGTGCGCCTCGTCCTTCATTCTCGTCCCCTTGCCACGGCTGCCGCTGCTGCCAGTCCGGCGCAGCGGTGCCGCCTGCGTTGGGGGCAGTCTAACAGCCTGTGGCGGCGGCGCAACGTCGCGGGGAAATTGCGCCCGGATCGGAGCGCGCCTACCGCAGCGCCAGCCGGTAGGTCTGCGGAAACGGCGTGCCGCCCATGTCCACCGGCCCGAGGGGGCGGGCGGCGGCGCGCTTCAGCACGCTCTTGACGATCTCCGGGATCATCGCCGCGCCCACATAGCGGCCGAGGCACTCGTGGTGCCCGAAGCCGAAATGGAGATAGGTATGGCTCGCCCGGTCCGGGCGGAAGGCGTCCGGCTCCTCGACGAAGTCGGGGTCGAACATGGCGGAAAGGCTCAAGGGCAGCACGCTGGTGCCCTTGCCGATCACCTTCTCGCGCGCCGTGCCCTTGGCGATCGTCACGGTCTCGGCCGCGTGGCGGAACATGAAGGCGACGATGGGCGAGAAGCGCAGCGCCTCCCAGACATAGCCCGCCACCAGCGCGTCGTCGTCCGCCTGCGCCGCCGCGCGGGCACCGGCGAGCGCGTCCGGCCGTGCGAACAGCTCGGCGAGCGCGTTCACCACCGCCTCGGCGGTGGTCTCGATGGCGCCGATCAGCAGCCCGCCCACATTGATGACCACCCGGTCCATGCCGAAATGATCCGCCGCCGGCAGGTTCAAGGAGAGGATGCGGGTGAGCATGTCGTCGGGCGCGGTGCCGGCCTTGATCTCGGCGAGGCGCGCCGGGATGAGGACCGCGAACAGGGCGCGCAGCTTCACCCGCGCTGCCTCCGCCGCCTGGTGGATGGCGTCGGCGTCGGGGCGCCCGTCGAACGGCAGGTTGTTGAACTGGTCCATCTGGTTGGCATAGGACCAGTCGAGCAGGTCCTGGTCCGGCCCGTTGATGCCGAAATAGCGCTGGACGATGCGCATGGGCACGAAGCGGGCGAGCTGGGACACCACCTCGATCTCGCAGCCCGCCGCCTCCAGCGCGGCTTCCGACACCTCGCGGACCATCTCCCGCACGCGCGGCAGGTCGCCCCAGGCGAGGATCGAGCGCATCACCGCCTTGTCGCGATAATTGATCTCGGTCTCGTCCAAGGCGAGCATGAACTCGCCCATCTTCGGCTTGTAGAGGTCCACCGTGAACACACGCGGCATGGAGAGCACCTCCATCACGTCCGCGCGCCGGGAAATCAGCGTCACCTCGCAGGTTTCGTAGAGCGGCGCATGGGCGCGCAGCTCGGCGAAGAAGGCGCGCGGCTCGCTGGCGATGAGGTCGCGGGCGAGCGGCCAGCGCTGCGCGGGCGGCAGCGCGGCGAGCCGGTCGAGAATGGGCGTCGGCGTCGTCTTGGGCGGCACGGCCGTCTCGGCGCACGCGGTCATCGCGGTCCCTCCAGGATCTTTAGATATTCGATGATGGCGTACCGGTCCTGCGGCTTCAGCCGCGGCTCCGGGAACGGATGGCCGGCATTGGAATTGCCCGGCAGAGCCGTGTCGAAGCGGAACGCCTTCGCCTTCTCGGCGGCGCTCAGCTCGTCTTCGCCGGAGACGAAGCCGAGCTTCTTCGCGTCGTAGCGCGTCGCGCCGACATAGAAGGCCTTGGGCCGCTCGTCCTCGGGCGAGAGCAGGTCATAGACCGTTGGCACCGAGCCGTTGTGCAGGAACGGGCCGGTGGCCCAGATGCCGGCCAGCGGGCCGGCCTTGTAGGCGAGCGGCGCGCTCCAGCCGGCCTGCGGCTTGTCGGAGCCGGGGGCGAAGCGCCAGCCGTAATAGGCCTTGCGCGCATCCCCGGTGATGCCGCGGGCGCGCAGGTCGTTCTCCACCATGGCATTGACGGTGAGCAGCAGGATGCCGCCCGCCGGCACCTTCGGCGCGCCGCCGAAGGCGGGGGCGAGCATGCCGGTCTCGGCGGTGCGGCCGGCGAAGTTGGTGAGCATCTTCGGGTCGGTCTTCACCACGTCCTGCGGCACCATGGTGACCGCGAGCCAGCGCCGGCCGCCCTCGGTCTCCTCCGGGGCGGTCAGGCGATACTCGGGGCCGCCATGGCAGCCGGCGCAGTGGGTCTTGAACAGCTCCGCGCCGGTGGCCGCGAGCATGGGATCGACCGGGCCGAGCAGGTTCTGCGGGAAGGGCGGCGGCTTCAGCGTCGCCACCCAGTCCTCCAGCTGCTTGAGGTTGTCGATCAGCGCCGCCGAGGAGAAGGCCGCGACGTTGCCGCCGGCGAGGTTCGCGTGGCCGAACACGCCCAGCACCTCGCCCAGATTGCGGCCGATCGGATTGCCGGCGACCCCGTTCCACTGCACGTAGCGCTGGGCCGGCGTGGTCCACAGGAAGGGATAGCTCACCGGCGCGTCGGGGATGCGGAAGTTGGCGTCCTGCTGCAGCGCCTCGGCCGCCACCGCATTGAGGATGTGGCCGAACGCGTCGAGCCGCCCGCGGCCATAGGGGTGGGGCGTATAGGCCGCGGCCTCGATGCGCCTGAGCTCGGTGGCGGTGGCTTCCAGCAGCGGGCGCACCGCCTGCGGCACCTCCTTCAGCCGCGCGGCGAAGCGGGCGAACTTCACGGGGTCTGCGAGCGTCGCGTCGAGCGCCTTGGAGAGGCGCGTCATCAGCATCTGGAAGTCGCCGAGCGCCGCGCCGCCGTCGATCCACACCCGCGCGCCGGCAAGCGTCACCTCGCCGGTGTGGCAGGCGGCGCAGGTGAGGCCCACCATGGGGCCGGTCGGCCCGCCCGGCGCGGGGTCCTTTGCGAAGCCCACCGGAAGCCGGTCGGGATTGCGCACCGAGGCGGCGGGCGCCGGCAGGAAGCCCATGGCGGCGATGTGCCGGTCGTCGAGGAACAGCGCCTCCCGGCCCGGCTGCTCCAGCGCCAGCAGGAAGGCGTAGGGCAGCAGCCGGGAGCCCTGGGGCGTGTAGTAGAACGCCTCGCGCATCTCGCCCGACCAGCCCTGGTCGAGGAAGGTCGGCGGCAGGAGCGCCGTCTGCTCGTCCGGCGGCTGGGGCGCGGGCGGCGGCGCCGGCCGCGTGAGATAGAGTTCCAAGCCGGCCACCACGGCGCCGACGAACAGGATGACGGCGATCACGCCGAAGATCCGCCTGGCCATTGTCGTTCTTCCCCCAAGCGCGCCGGGCGCGCCCACCCTGTTCCGTCCGGAGCCCGCACGACGGGCCCCGCCCCCTTCCGTGCGCCGCCCCCCGAGCGCCGCCGCGGACCATGGATAGTGCACGCCCGCGACGGGCGTGTTGCGCAGGCGCGGCCGGCGGCCGCCCGCCTCACGCCAGCGTCAAGTCGAGGCTCTCGCGCAGGCGCGCCACCAGTTCGCCCTGGCGCCGGGTGTCGGTCTTCTCGTAGAGCGCCTTGAGCTGGCTGCGCACCGTGGACATGGCGACGCCGCGCTGCTCGGCGAAGTCGGCGAGCGAGGCGCCCACCGCCAGCGCCGCCGCCAGCGCCGCCTCGGCGGGCGTCAGCGAGAAGGTGGTGGCGAGGCGCCGCGCCGCATCCGCCGCGCCGCGGCCGGGCGCGCGCACCACCACGGCGATCTGCGAGCGCAGGGTGAGGTTCACCTTGCCCTGCACCTGCGGCAGAGGGTGCAGCGAGACCCGGTAGGGCGCCTCGTCCGGGTCCGCGCGCGCCACCTCCAGGTGGTCGGCATGGGGCAGGTCCGCCTCGCCCCGGCGCGCGGCCAGCGCCTGCGCCACCGATTGCCCGAGCTGGCGCGTGGCGCGGGCGTCGCGCAGCACGAGCTTGCCGGAGCGGATGGCGATCTCGCCGCCCTTGAGCATGGCCTCCCCGGCGCGGTTCACATGGGCGATGCGCAGGTCCGCGTCGGCGAGGAAGATGCCGGCGTCGACGATGTCGAGCGCGGCGCCGATGTCGTCCACCTTGGCCTTCGCCTCGTCGAGGATGGCGTAGTATTCGAACGCCCGCCGCAAATGCGGCACGACGAGGCCGAGCTTCTGCTTCTCCGGCCCGCCGAACGGCCCCTTGGCGCGCCCGCGCATGGCGCAGATGGTGGCCATCACGTCCGCCTCCTGCGCGAAGTAGGAGACGAGCGAATGCTCGATGTCCATGGGCTCCACCACCTCGCGGAACAGCGCCGAGGCGCGGAACTGGTCGGCGTCGACCCCGTCCTCGCCGCAGATCACCCGGCCGGGATTGGAGAGGATGTAGGACAGACGCGGGTCCTCGGTCGCGTGGCGATAGAGGAAGGTGCGGTAGGCCAGATGGTCGTAGCCCCAGACGCGCCAGGTGGGCTTGCGCTGCTGCTTCAGGCTGTACACCGCAAGCTGGCCGACGCGCCCGTCGACGAAGCGCGTGACGCCTTCCAGCAGGATGCCCCATTGGCCGGGGTCCACGCTGTATTCGTAGACGTCGTTGAGAAGACGGGAATATTCGTCGAGATCGCTCATGACCGCCCCTTGCTGGCGCGCCCCGGAGCCCGCTCTCCGGAACGCTTCATGGTCGAACGCAGAACTATCACAATCCAAGGATGCAAACACGCTCGCCGACCACCCCGCAGCCGGAAGAGCGCGACGCAATGGGCCGGCGGAGGATGCCGCCTGGGCGTTCATTGCGCAACGCTCGCCAAGGTGGCGGGCCGCCAGAGGCCGGTCATCCCCCATATGCATGATGCCGCCGGTACCGCCCCCGTGCTCGCTTGGCCCCGCCGCGCGATGGCGCCCGTTTCAAGGTGGCGCCCCCCGGCGGAGACGGCGATGACGGTGATGACGAGGCGGGAGACCATGGACCGCGACCCCCTGCGGCCAACCATCAAGGACACCATCGGCGACCGGGTGCGCTCGCTGGCGCTGGAGGCGGGGGCGCGGCCGCGCGCGCAGGGCTTCGGCCGCCTGTTCCCGCAGCTCGTGGCGCCGCGGCACCGGCTGCCCGAGGGGCCGCGCACGCTCGACGCCCTGCTCGACCTCGCCGAGACCATGGCCGAGGGCGAGGAGATCCACCGCGAGCCGCGGCGCAAGTGCGCGGGCGACGGCGACCTGCCCGCGGCCTACACCTATCTGACCGAGTTCGTGCTCAACGACCTCGTGTGGCAGCGCCGCTCCGCCGCGCCGCCGGCGCGCCCTTCGGAGAGCGCGCCGCTGGAGAGCCTGGACCTGCTGGTCAACCGGCGGGCGGGCGTGCTGGAGCTCGAAAGCGTCTACGACGCCCCGCGCGACCCGCAGGACGTGCGGCGCATGCTGCTCGGCCAGGTGGCGCCGGCGCCGGCGGGCCAGGCGCGGCCGCCGCGCAAGGGCGCCGCGAACGACCTGCCGCGCCACCCGCGCAGCCTCGATCCCGGCCGCGACCGGATCGCCCGCGCCGGCGATCCGCGCAGCGATGCCATGCTGGTGCTGAGCCAGCTCCATGTGGCGTTCCTCAAGGCGCACAACCGCCTGGTGCGCGACGGCCTCGGCTTCCAGGAGGCGCGGCTTGCCTTGCGCGAGCGCTACCGCTGGATGGTGATGAACGACCTCCTGCCGCGCCTGTGCGATCCGCAGGCGCTGGAGGAGGCGCGCGGCCGTGCCGGCGCCGGGTCGCCGGGCGCGGTGCCGGCGGAGTTCGCCGCCGCCTTCGTGCTCGCGCCCGCCATGGCGCGGCCGAGCTACGACTACAATGCCGGCTACCGCAACGTGGAGCGCGGCGCGCTGGCGACGCGCCTGGTGCTCGGCGCCGCCGGGCGCGGCTCCGACGCCTTGCCGGAGCACTGGATCATCGCCTGGGAGGGTTTCCTGCCGCTGGAGGGCCTCGCGCCGCAGCGGGCCCGCGCCATCAACACCCGCATCGCCGGTGCCGAGAGCACGGCGAGCACGCTGGCGCGGCGGCATCTGCTGGAGGGCTACCGGCTCGGCCTGCCCACCGGGCAGGCGGTGGCGGCCCATCTGGGGCTGACGCCGCTCGCCGGGGAGCGGCTGCTCGCCGCCCTGCCCGAGAGCCAGCGCGGCGCGGCCGCCCCGTTCGCGCAGGCGACGCCCCTGTGGTTCTACGTGCTGGCGGAAGCCGGCGATCCGGAGGGGCCGGCGGGCGCGCGGCTCGGCCCGGTGGGCAGCCGCATCGTCGCCGCGACCTTGTATGGCCTCCTGGGCGCGCAGCCGCAGGCCGCGGGCGCGCCGGGCCGGCCGTTCGACCATTTCACCCTGAGCGACCTGATCCTGCTGGCCGAGGAGGAGGACCTCCTCGCCCTCTGAACGCCGCGCCTATCCGGCCGCCTGCGGCGGGCCGTAGGTCAAGGCGAGGATGGTGATGTCGTCGAACTGCGCCGCGCCCTGGGCGAAGCCTTCCACCTCGTCGAGGATGTGATCGACGAAGGCGGTGCCGGCCTTCAGCCGCGCCGCCTCGGCGACGGCGCTCAGCCGGTCCTCGCCGAACGGATTGTCGGCGGGGTCGGCGGCATCCGGCAGGCCGTCCGTGAACAGGAACAGGCGGTCGCCCGGCGCGAGGTGGATGCGCTGGGCGGCAAACCGCGCGCGGTCGAGGATGCCCACCGCCATGCCCACCGGCGGCAGGATCTCGGTGGTCCCGTCCCGCCGCAGCAGCATCACGTCCAGATGGCCGCAATTGCAGTAGTCGAGCGTGCCGTCGTCGAGGTTCAGGACCGCGCTGAACAGGGTGACGAACATGCTCTCGCTGTTGGTGGCGCAGAGCAGCTCGTTGACGATGCCGATGGCGGCGGCAAGGTCGCTCTCCCGCCGCAGCACGTAGCGCAGGGCGGTCTGGGTCGCGCTCATGAACAGCGCCGCCGGCACGCCCTTGCCCGAGACGTCGCCGACACTCATCACCAGCCGGCCGTCGGGCAGCAGGAACATGTCGTAGAAGTCGCCGCCCACCTCCTTGGCGGGCCGCATGCAGGCCTGGATCTCGCCCTTGTGGCGCAGGTCGGCCGGGGTGAGCGGCTCGGGCAGCATGGCGCGCTGGATCGCGGTGGCGCTCTCCATCTCGCGCCGGTGCGCCTGGCGCACCATGATCTCCTCGGCGAGGCGCCGGAACGAGGCGGCGAAATTGGCAAGCTCCGGCAGCGGGTTGCGCAGGTCGTCCAAGAGCCGCATGTCGAAGTCGTGGCGCTCCAGCGCGTTGAGCGCCGTGGAATAGAAGCCCACCGCCCGGTTGAACGTCTCAAGCCGCCCGCCGATCTGCTTCAGCGCCGCCTCCAGGAACGGCGGATGGGCGCGGCCGGCCTCCTTCAAGGCGTGGGCGCAGATGCGCACCGCGCGGATCGCGCTCACCGCCTGCACGTGCGCGGTGCGCGGCACGCCGGTGAAGGCGGCGACCTCGCCCACCACCGCGGGGCCGGGAACGTCGGCGAGGTGGACGTCGCCATACAGCGTGTCGATGAAGACGTGCGCCGTGCCCTCCAGCAGCAGCAGCGCGAAATCGCTGGTCTCGCCGCGGCGGATCAGGAATTCGCCCGGCGCGAAGCTGGCGAGGGCGCCGCCGGCGACGAGGTCGGCGAGGGCGTCGACGGGCAGCGTGCCCAGGATCGGGTGGCCGCCGACGAGGGCGGCGACGCGGCGCGCGTCCGCCGGCGGAAGGCGCGGCGGCACGCTGTCCCCGGGCGGTGGAAGGTCCGATGGGTGCGTCATACCTGCGTGCTTACCGTGCCCCGGCGCCCGCCGCCAGGGGCGCCGACATTGATCTCCGGGCGTTTGTGTGTATTTTGCGCCGCAACACTTCCCCCATCGAAGCGGGCCCGAGCACGTCGGACCCGCGTTTTTGTGCTGGACGGCCCATGAAGCTGCGCAACATCGCCATTATCGCCCACGTCGACCACGGCAAGACCACGCTGGTGGACGAGCTGCTCAAGCAGTCGGGCTCCTACCGCGAGAACCAGCGGGTGGCCGAGCGCGTGATGGATTCCAACGACCTGGAAAAGGAGCGCGGCATCACCATCCTCGCCAAGGCCACCTCGGTGGTCTGGAAGGACACGCGCATCAACATCGTCGACACTCCCGGCCACGCCGACTTCGGCGGCGAGGTGGAGCGCATCCTGAACATGGTGGACGGCGCCATCGTGCTGGTGGACGCCGCCGAGGGGCCGATGCCGCAGACCAAGTTCGTGGTCGGCAAGGCGCTCAAGATCGGCCTCAAGCCCATCGTCGCCATCAACAAGGTGGACCGCTCGGACGCCCGCGCCAGCGAGGTCATCAACGAGGTGTTCGACCTGTTCGCGGCGCTCGACGCCACCGACGAGCAGCTCGACTTCCCGATCCTCTACGGCTCCGGCCGCAACGGCTGGATGGCCGAGAGCCCGGAAGGCCCCTCCGACCAGGGCATGGCGCCCCTGTTCGACCTGGTGCTCAAGCATGTGCCCGAGCCCACCGTGGACGACGGCCCGTTCCGCATGATCGGCACCCTGCTGGAAGCCAACCCCTTCCTCGGCCGCATGATCACCGGCCGCATCACCTCCGGCTCCATCAAGCCGAACCAGCCCATCAAGGTGCTGGCGCAGGACGGCTCGCTGGTCGAGCAGGGCCGGGTCTCCAAGATCCTCGCCTTCCGCGGCATCGAGCGCCAGCCGATCGAGGAGGGCGTGCAGGGCGACATCGTCGCCATCGCCGGCCTCTCCAAGGGCACGGTGGCCGACACCTTCTGCGCGCTCGACGTGACCGAGCCCATGGCGGCCCAGCCGATCGATCCGCCCACCGTCACCATGACCTTCATCGTCAATGACAGTCCGCTCGCCGGCACCGAGGGCGACAAGGTGACGAGCCGCGTCATCCGCGACCGCCTCTTGCGCGAGGCGGAAGGCAACGTGGCGCTCAAGATCGAGGAATCCACCGAGAAGGATTCGTTCTTCGTCTCCGGCCGCGGCGAGCTGCAGCTCGCGGTGCTGATCGAGACCATGCGCCGCGAGGGCTTCGAGCTGGCCGTGTCGCGCCCGCGCGTGGTGTTCCAGAAGGACGAGGCCACCGGCGCCGTGCTGGAGCCGATCGAAGAAGTCCTCATCGACGTGGACGAGGAATATTCCGGCACCGTGGTGCAGAAGATGAGCGAGCGCCGCGCCGAGATGGTGGAGATGCGCCCCTCCGGCGGCAACCGCCAGCGCCTCGTGTTCTACGCCCCCACGCGCGGCCTCATCGGCTACCAGTCGGAACTGCTCACCGACACCCGCGGCACCGCCATCATGAACCGGCTGTTCCACGCCTACGCCCCCCACAAGGGCGAGATCGCCGGCCGCATCAACGGCGTGCTGATCGCCAACGAGCCGGGCGAGGCGGTGGCCTATGCGCTGTGGAACCTGGAAGACCGCGGCCCGATGATCATCGAGCCGGGCTGGAAGGTGTATCAGGGCATGCTGGTGGGCATCCACAACCGGGACAACGACCTGGAAGTGAACGTGCTCAAGGGCAAGAAGCTCACCAACATCCGCACCACCTCCAAGGACGAGGCGGTGCGCCTCACCCCGCCGATCCGCATGACGCTGGAGCGCGCTCTGGCCTGGATCCAGGACGACGAGCTGGTGGAGGTGACGCCCAAGTCCATCCGCCTGCGCAAGCGCTTCCTCGACCCGAACGAGCGCAAGCGCAACGAGCGCAAGAGCGTCAGCGAGATGGCCTGAGGGCCAGCGGCCGGCCGGCGTTTGCGCCGGCCGTGCTCCATCGTTTCGCACTCTTGCGGGCCGGCCTTACGGAGCACCAGCCTTGACCGGCGTCCGCAGCGGCGGGCGCGGAATGCCGCGAACGGCGCTCCTCACTCCGCCGCGGCGCGGCCCGAGAGATCGAGCGTGATGCCGGCGGCGAGCGCGTCGGAGCGGAACGCCTTCACCGCGTCCAGCGCCAGCTCCTCGTCGGTGCGCGTGCCGAGCGCCGGCAGCTTCTTCAGCACGTCGGCCGGGGCGGTGATGATGTGGCAGCCCATGCGGTCGGCCTCGATCACGTTCCACACCTCGCGGGTGGAGGCCCAGATCACCTCCACGTTCGGCGTCGCGCGGGCGAGCGCCACCGCCTTCGTTATCGCCGGCTCGTAGGGGATGCCGAAATCGGCGAGGCGGCCGGCGAACACCGAGATGATGGAGGGCGCGCCCCCGGCGAGCGCGGCCACGCCGGCCTCCACCTGCGGCACGGAGAAGATGGCGGTGAGGTTCACCTTCACCCCGTCCTGCACCAGGTCGCGCACGAGGTCGTAGAGCGTCTCGCCGCGCGTGGTGCACACCGGCAGCTTGACGTGGACGTTCTCGCCCCAGGTGGCGATGAGGCGCGCCTGCTGGCGCATCTCCGGAATGTCGTCGGAGATCACCTCGAACGAGATGTGCCGGTCCGGCACCGCGGCCACGAGGTCGCGGGCATAGGCGGCATAGTCGGTGACGCCGGCCTTGCGCAGCAGCGAGGGATTGGTGGTGAAGCCGGCGATGAAGGACTGCTTGGCCATCTCGACGATCTGCGCCTTGTCGGCGCCGTCGGTGAACAGCTTGATCTTGAGATCCTTCAGCGTCACGGACATGGGGTGCTCCATCAGGGGGCCATCGGGACCGGGCCCATCGCGGCCGGCGGCGGATGCCGGCGTTGCGGCCATACCACACCTTTGCGGACGCGCGGGAGCGGCACCCCCGTTTTAAGGCTTCATTGACCATGATGCCAACAAGTGGTCGCCCGCAACCTTCGGGAAAGGCGCGCGCGCCATGCTGGCGCCGGGATTGGGAATTTTGCGCGAGGGCGGGATGGTCTCGGCGGACATGGTGGAACGCGTGGCGCGCGCCATGCACGCGTTTTCCCAGCAGCGCTACCCGCTGCTGGAGCCCTGGGAGCAGCTTGCCCCGGAGCGGCGCGCCTATCAGCGCCAGCTTGCCGCCCATGCGCTGCAGGCGCTGACGCCGCACGACATCGTCGTCATCACCACGCGCAACGCGCCCGAGATCGCGGCCCTGCCGATGGAGCCCAATCCCTGGGCGCTGGCGGAGCTTCAGGAAGCCGCCATCTCCGACAACGGCACCGCCGCCGACGCCCGTCGCCGCTATCGCTCGCTGCTCGCCACCGCGTGCATGCCGCTGGCCATGCGCCACGCCGACGAGGGCGCGACGCCCTGAGGGCTCCCTCCCTTGCCGTCACGGCCCGGCCGCGCCCGTCCCTCGCCGCCACGCAACGCATCTCCCCGCCGCGCCTGCCTTTCCGTCATGGCCGGGCCTGACGGCGGTTCGGGGTGGAGGGGCCTCTGAAAGCGCCGGGCGCCCGGCCCGATCAGGCGCGGGCGGTGCCGGCGGGCTCGGGCTGCGCGGGCTGTGCCGCCCGGGGGCGGGTGCGGGCGATGCGGCCGTTGACCAGGGCCGAGAGCGCGACGATCACCCCCACCGTCACGGCATAGGCGATGAGCTGCATGCCCGTGGGCTCCGCGCGGTAGCCGACGAGCGTGCGCAGCACCCGGCCCACCGCGCTGTCGTCGGCCAGAAGCCAGGCGGAGTTCCACACCGGATCGGCCAGCGACTGGATGAAGCCGGCATCCTGGAGGATGCCCACCACCTGGGCGGAGAGGCCCGCCGCCAGCAACGTGATGAGGATGGTCGTGACCTTGAACAGGTGCTTCAGCGGGATCGCCACCAGCCCGCGATAGAGCACGAACGACACCAGCGCCCCGCCGGCGAGGCCAAGGCCAGCGCCGAGCGCCACGTCCTGGGCGGTCTCGGCGCCGGTGGCGACGATGCCGTACATGAACAGCACGATCTCCACGCCCTCGCGCAGCACCGCCATGCCCACCACCACGGCGAGCGCGGCGAGCGGCTTGCGGCCTTCCTTCACGTCGCGGCCGACGGCCTTCATCTCGGCCACCATCTCGCGCCCGTGGCTCGCCATCCAGACCACGGTCCACACCAGCATCACCACCGCCACCGAGAGGATGGCAGCGTTCAGCACGTCCTGGCCGGAGCCCTCGAACAGGCCGGAGATCTGGTCGGCGAACAGCGCCAGCAGGGCCGAGCCGAGCACGCCGGCGACGAGACCGCCGGTGATGAAGAGGCCGCGGCCGCGGATGCCCTCGGTGGCGGCGAGCACGACGCCCACCACGAGGCCGGCCTCAAGCACTTCCCGGAACACGATCAGCAACGCGGCAAGCATGGCACTGGCCCTCGCAACGCACTCCCGCGGACCGCCCGGCGGATCGCGCCGGGGCATGAACTCGGAAGGGAGCGGCGGAATACTCGGTTCCGCCCGGTGGACAACAAATCGCCGGTAAAATGACCTTGCGTAAGATCGCGAAAACTCGCGCTTCCAGGTCAAGTCCTACACCCCGGCAGGCCGGCCTGTCATCGGCGCGGGGCTTCATTGGATTTGGATTAATTCCAATCTATAGCCGCTCACATACCGTAAATCCGTGCTTGGCGGCCGCAATGGCAGGATCGGCGCGCGTGGCGGCGAGGGATGCCGCGCGCGGCGAAGATATCGCCGCCGACCACCCGCGACGATCATTTGCCACACCCGCCCCCCGCCGGCCGATTTTATCTTCCGAATGCACGGATCTGCCGGCGAATTCATAAGATAGAACAATTCTATCCTTATTCCGCCGCCTTGCTGCGCCGGAGCGCTCTCCCTAAGGTCGCGGCACGGGCGGGTTGCCCCTCGTATTCCCAAACGCGCCTTTTCGAGGAGACAGGTCGATGCGCGTCCACATCATCATTGGCGCCCTTGCCGCAGCGGTCGGCGCCGCGGCCTTCGCCGGCCCGGCTGCCGCGGCGGCGCCGAAGCCGCGCGACGTCGTCGTCCATTATGCCGACCTCGCCCAGATCATGTACGAGGGCTCCGCGGCCGCCGCGAAGGACCTCCAGGCCAAGGTGGACGCCTTCATCGCCGCACCGAGCGCCGCGACCCAGGCCGCCGCCCGCGACGCCTGGCGCAAGGCGCGCGAGCCCTACCAGCAGACCGAGGCGTTCCGCTTCGGCAACCCGATCGTCGACGAGTGGGAGGGCAACGTGAACGCCTGGCCGCTCGACGAGGGCCTGATCGACTACGTGGACAAGAAGGCCTACGGCGAGACCTCGGACGAGAACCCGCTTTATACCGCGAACATCATCGCCTCGAAGTCGATCCGCGTCGGCAAGAAGACCATCGACGTCTCGAAGATCACCCCCAAGCTGCTGCACGACCTCAACTCCGCAGGCGGCGTCGAGGCCAACGTGACGAGCGGCTGGCACGCCGTCGAGTTCCTGCTCTGGGGCCAGGACCTGCATGGGACTGAGAAGGGCGCCGGCGAGCGGCCCTATACCGACTACGACACCAAGGCCTGCACGAACGGCAATTGCGAGCGCCGCGCCCAGTTCCTCAAGGTCGCCACCGACACGCTGGCCGCCGACCTCGACGAGATGGCCAAGGCCTGGGGCCCGAAGGGCAAGGCCCGCGCCGCTCTGCTCAAGAAGAAGGACAAGGCCGGCCTCGCGGTGATCTTCACCGGCATCGGCTCGCTCTCCTATGGCGAGCTGGCCGGCGAGCGCATGAAGCTCGGCCTCATCCTGCACGACACCGAGGAGGAGCACGACTGCTTCTCCGACAACACCCACAACTCGCACTATTTCGACGAAGTGGGCATCCGCGACGTCTATTACGGCCGCTACAAGAAGGCGGACGGCACCGAGGTGACCGGCCCCTCGGTCGCCGATCTGGTGCGCGCCGCCGACCCGAAGGTCGCCGACGAGATCGACGCGAAGTCCGACGCGGCGCTGGCCGCGCTCAAGAAGATCAAGGACTTGGGCGACAGCGGCGAGATGTATTACGACATGATGCTGGCCGAGGGGAACGCGGCCGGCAACAAGCTGATCCAGGATGGCGTCGACGCTCTGGTGGCCCAGGCCCATGCCATCGAGCGGGGCGTCGCGGCGCTCAAGCTGCAGATCAAGATGGAAGGCTCCGCCAGCCTCGACGATCCGAGCAAGGTCGGCAAGAAGTGAGGCGGGCGGGAGCACGCGGATGATGACGCGGCGGGGTTTTCTCCTCGGGGGGGCGGCGGCGGGAACGCTGGCGCTCTCCCCCTCCGCCGCGGGTCCCCTGCCCCCTGCCGTCGATACCCTGCCGGCCGACGCGCCGGTGCGCCGCCTCACCTTGTCCGCCGCCGAGATGGAGGTGCCCCTGCTCGGGCCGGGCCGGCCGGCGACGCGCCGGTTCTGCGCCTATAACGGCACGCCGCTGATGCGGCTTCGGGCGCCGCGCGGCACCCGCCTGAAGGTGGATTTCACCAACCGCCTGCCGAGCGCCACCACGGTGCACTGGCACGGCATCCGCGTGCCCTATCTGTCCGACGGGGTCGCGCCCATCACCCAGGAGCCGATCCCGCCCGGCGCCGCCTTCGCCTATGACGTGCCGCTGCCCGATCCCGGCTTCTATTTCTTCCACCCCCATTGCGACGAGACCGGCCAGGTGGGCCGCGGCCTCGTCGCCCTGCTCATGGTGGACGACCCGGCCGAGGCCAAGGTGCCGTTCGACCTTGAGCACGTGATCGTGGTGAAGGACTGGCGCCTCGGCGCGGACGGCCAGTTCCTGGAGATGTTCACCGATGAGGGCGCCTCCACCGCCGGCACGTTCGGCACCGTGCGCGCCACCAATGGCGCGGTCGTGCCGCCGCGCATCGAGGCGCCGGCGTTCGGCGACGTGAGGGTGCGCGCCATCGTCGCCGACGCCACCCGCGTCATCGACTTCGGATGCGACACCGAGGATGCCGCCATCCTCGCCTGCGACGGCCAGGCGATCCCGCCGATCCTGCTCGACACCGTGCCGGACGGCGTCTGGCGCATGGGGCCGGCCCAGCGGCTCGACGTGCATGTGCGCATGCCGGGGCCGGGCGGCGAGGTGAAGATCTACGACTACCGCACCGCCGAGCCCTATCTGCTCACCACCCTCGTGGCGGTGGAGAGGGGGAAGAAGAAGCGCCCCTTCAGGCCGCTGGCCCTGCCCGTCGCCAAGGAGGTGCCGATGCCGGACCTCAAGCGGGCGACGCGGCTCGAATTCCTGGTGCAGACCGCGGCCGGCGCCATCGCCGTCGCCCCGTCGCTGCCGCCGGACGACCCGCTTGCCAAGGCTTTGATCGATTCCGTCTGCGTCGGCGACAAGACCTTCTGGGCCATCAGCCGCAATTCCTGGGGCGCGGGCGCTGACCTGCGCCTGCCGCCGCCGCTGGAGACGCTCAAAGACGGGCAGAGCTACATCCTGTCGATCTCGAACGTCACCAAGCACCCGCACCCCATGCACCTGCACGGCCACATCTTCCGCGTGCTCTCCTCCTCGCGGAAGAAGATGCCGCAATATCTCGCCGACACTGTGCTGGTGGAGCCGAACGAGAGCGTGGAGATCGCCTTCAAGGCGACCAGCGGCAATTGGGTGTTCCATTGCCACATCCTGGAACACATGGATTCCGGCCTCATGGGCTGGTTCAGGGTGGCATGAGCGCGCGCCGTCTCCTGGCCGCCGCGCTCGGCCTCCTCCTTCTGGCGCAGCCGGCGGGCGCGCAGGAGGTGCTGGACGCGCTCGACATCAAGATCGGCAAGGCGCTGTTCAAGCGCCCCTGGGTGCCGGCGCCCGCCTCCACCCGCGGCGACGACGGGCTCGGCCCGCTGTTCGACGCCCGCTCCTGCGCCTCCTGCCATCCGCGCGACGCCCGCGCCGCCGCCCGGTTCGACGCGGACGGCCATCTGGACGGGCGCGGCGTGGTGCTGATGATCGGCATGCCGGACGGCGCGGGCGACCCGGTCTATGGCCGCCGGTTCCAGATCGACGCCGCCCCCGGCATCCGCGCCGAGGGCGTGCTCGGGGCGCGCGACGAGATCCTGCCCGACGGCCGCCGCGCCCGCCATCCGCAACTGAGCGACCTCGGCTACGGCCCGCTCGCGCCGGCGAGCGGCGTGTCGCTGCGCGTCGCGCCGGACCTCTACGGCCGCGGCGCCATGGCGCGCATCCCCGACGCCGACATCCTGGCGGTGGAGGCCGAGCAGGCGCGCGCCGGCGGCGAGGTCTCCGGCCGCGCCCGCCGCATTACCCGGCCGGACGGGCGGGTGACGATCGGCCGGTTCGGCTGGAAGTCCGCCCACCCCAGCTTGCGCGAGCAGATCGCCGAGGCCTTCTTCCTCGACCTCGGCATGTCCAATTCGCTGCACGGCGAGCCGTGGGGCGACTGCACGCCGGCCCAGGCCGCGTGCCGCGACGCGCCGCACGGCCAGGGCGAGGGCACGCGCGGGCCGGAGGGCAATGCGCTGGAGATCGGCGATCCCATCCTCTCGCGCGTGGTGGCCTATGTGGCATCGCTTCCGGTCCGCGCGCCGGATGCGCCGGCCGCGCGAGAGGGTGGGCGCCTGTTCGCCGGCACCGGCTGCGCCGCCTGCCACCGGCCGCAGATCGGCGCCGGGCCGCAGGCGCCGCGCCTGTTCTCCGACCTCCTGCTGCACGACATGGGCGAGGGGCTGAAGGACGGCATGTCCGAGCCCGGCATCGCCCCGAGCGAATGGCGCACCGCCCCGCTCGCCGGCCTGTCGGACGCGCTCGCCCGCGACACCGGCCTGCTGCATGACGGGCGCGCCCGGACCATCGCCGAGGCGATCGCCTGGCACGGCGGCGAGGCGGACGGCGCGGTGCGGCGCTTCAACGCGCTCACGGGGCGCGAGAAGGCCGCGCTCATCGCCTATGTGTCGTCGCTATAATGATGGCGTGACGCCGCGCCTTTGGCCGGCCGCGTCCCTTGTCCGGAGCCGCGCGGAATGACCCAGCAACGCCCCTTCGCCCTCGCCCGCCGCGCGGTGCTCGCCGGCGCCGTCCTCGCGCTGCTGCCCGCCGTGCCGGCGGCCGCCGCGAGCCTCGACCCGGTGCCGCTGATCGAGACCTGGCTGCTGCCGCGCTACGATGCGCTGGTGGCCTCGACCGGCGCCCAGAAGGAGGCCTGGGGCGCCTTCTGCGCCAAACCGGACGCCGCGGGCGTGGCGGCGCTCAAGGACGCCTACGGCAAGGCCGCTGACGCCTGGACTGCGGTGGAGTTCATCACCTTCGGCCCGGTGACCCTGTCGCTCCGGGCCGACCGCTTCTCCTTCTTCCCCGACCGGCGCAACGCCATCGCCCGCGCCATGGCGGACATGATCGGCGACGGCGACGCCGACCGGCTCGCCCCCGCGCGCTTCGCCCAGGCGAGCGCGGCGGTGCAGGGCCTGCCGGCGCTGGAGCGGCTGCTGTTCGAGGACGGGGCTCAGGCGGCGCTCGTCTCCGGCGACGAAGCCGCGCGGCGCTGCGCCTTCGGGATCGCCATCGCCGGCAACCTCGCCGCCATCGCGTCCGACATCCGCACCGGCTGGGGCGACAGGGCGAGCGGCGCGCTCGGCGCCATCGTCTCCGGCAAGGGCGACCCGGCTTTGTTCGCGGATGTGGGGGCGCTGCCCGGCCTGATCCTCACCGACCTTTCGGGCGCCTTCCAGCGGGTGACCGACACCAGGATCATGCCGGTGCTCGGCTCCGGCCCGGCGGAGGCCAAGCCCGCTCTGGCGGACAACTGGCGCTCCGGCCGCTCGGGGCGCGTGGTGCGCACCATGATCGAGAGCGCCGATGCGCTCTTGAAGGCGATCGCGCTGCAATTGCCGAACCGGCCGCAATTCGTGGTGAACAAGGCCGCCGCCGCTGCCGACCAGGCCGCGGCCGCCTTCCCCGCCGATCTCGGCGCGGCGGCGCAGACCGCTTCCGGCGCGGCCGCGATCCAGGCCGCCGTCAAGGCGTTCAAGGGCGCGCAGATCACGGTCTACAAGCCGATCGCCTCCTATTTCGGCATCTCTCTGGGCTTCAACGCCCTCGACGGCGACTGAGGCGCGCCATGGCCGCGCTCTCCCGCCGCGCCCTCCTCGCCGCCGGGGCGCTCGCCGCGCTGCCGGGCCGCGCGTTCGCGGGCGGGCTTCATGCGCTCGACCATGCCGTCGAGGAGGGCTGGATCACCACCGCCGGCATCGGCGAGGGCTTCGCGGCGGTGGCGGTGGACGGCGATTTCGCCGCCGCCGAGCGCGCCCCCTCCCCCGGCCGCCTGCATGGCATCGAGCCCAGCCCCACGGGTCCGCTGGCGGTGGCCGTGGGGCGCCGGCCGGGCCATGTGGCCATCGTGTTCGACCGCCGGCACGGCGGCGAGGTGGCGCGCTTCGCGCCCGGCGCCGGCCGCGTGTTCTCCGGCCACGGGCGGTTCGCGCCGGACGGCGCGCTGTTCCTCACCAATGAGATCGAGCGGCCGGCCGGCGGCGCGGTGCCCACCACGGGGCGCGGCGTGGTCGCGGTGCGGCGGGCCGATGCCGGCTTCGCGATCGTCGCCGAATGGGCGAGCGGCGGCGACGGCCCGCACGACCTCATGCGCTCCGGCGCGGCGCTGGTGATCGCCAATGGCGGCGTCGAGCCCAACACGCCGGAGGCGCGCGACGCCGAGGCGACCGGGTCCGGCATCACGCTGCTCGACCCCGCGACGGGCGCCGCGATCGGCGAGGGCCGGCTCTCCGCCGACCTCGCCAGCCTCTCCTTGCGCCATCTCGACCGCGACGGGCGCGGCGGCACGCTGGTGGCGGCGCAGGACCTTTTGAAGGACGGGGTGGCGCGCCCGCTGCTGTTCGCCATCGGCGCGGGCGGCGCGCTCACGCCGTTCGACGCGCCGGAGGCAGAATGGCGTGCCCTGCGCGGCTATGTGGGCTCGGTGGCCTATGACCGCTCCGGCCGCTTCGTCGCCTGCGCCAGCCCGCGCGGCGCGCGGGTATCGGTGTGGCAGGCGGACGGGCGCTATCTCGGCTTCGTGCCGCTGAACGACGGCTGCGGCCTCGCGGCGGGGCCTGAGGCCGGCAGCTTCGTCGCCACCTCGGGCTATGGCGAGGTGGTGCGCATCGCCGCCGCGCGCGAGGGCGTCGCCATTGTCGCCCGGCGCACCGGCGGCCCGCGCTACGACAACCACATGGCGGCGCTCGGCTGAGGCGCGCTCATTCAACCGGCGGCAAGGGGCGCGGGCGTCCGCTCTCGTCGATGGCGACGAAGGTGAACACCGCCTCCGTCACCTTCATGGTCTCCTCGCTGGCGCGCGCGCGCCGCCAGGCCTCCACCTCGATCCGCAGCGAGGTGCGCCCCTCCTTCACGATGTCGGCGAACAGGCTCACCTCGTCGCCCACCGCCACGGGGGAGAGGAAGCTCATGGCCTCCACCGCCACGGTCGCGGTACGCCCCCGCGCCCGGCGCGCCGCCACGTTGCCGGCGGCGAGGTCCATCTGCGACATGAGCCAGCCGCCGAAGATGTCGCCGTTCGGGTTGGTGTCGGCCGGCATGGCGATGGTGCGGATGACGGGGATGCCGGCGGGCATCGTCGAACCCTTGTCGTGCATGAAGATCTCCGGGGAAACGCGGGAGGCGGGACCATCGGGCGCGGGACTTGGCCAGAATAGTCGGGATTTGTGCGGGACGAAGGGGAATAGGCCGGATTTCTGGGGGACCATGGCGGAACCAGGCGGGCGTCGGCGCCTCCGGTCCCGCCCGATAAGCCAGATCGGCGTCGGCGCCCAGCCGAATCTGCTCCCCGGCATGGCGAAAGGCCCAATCGCGAGGGGGCCTTGGGCTCTCACCCGCATTCGCCGTATGCTCGCCGCCCGATCGATGTCGCAGACGCCGAGGAGAACCGCCATGGCCCACCGTCCCGCCCGCCGCCTCCTCCGGCTTGCGAAAGGCCTGGCCGCCGCCTTCTGCGGCATCGCCGGAGCGTTGGCGCCGCTCGGCTCCGGGCCGGCGGAAGCCTGCACCCGCGCGGTCTATCTCGGCAGCGGCGGGGTCAACATCACCGGCCGCACCATGGACTGGGCCGAGGACATGCGCACCAACCTCTGGGCCTTCCCGGCCGGCATCGCCCGCACCGGCGCCGCCGGCGGCAGCACGCCGAAATGGACATCGAAATACGGCAGCCTGATCGCCTCCGGATACGATGTGGGAACCGCCGACGGCATCAACGACCAGGGCCTCGTCGCCAACCTGCTCTACCTCGCCGAATCGGAATATCCGGCGGCGGACGGCAAGCCCGTGCTCTCCATGGCCCTTTGGGCGCAATATGTTCTGGACAATTTCGCCACCGTGAACGAGGCGGTGGAGGCGCTCTCGAAGGAGACCTTCGTGGTGCGCACCGCCGTGCTGCCCAACGGGCGGGCGGCGCAGCTCCACCTCGCCATCTCGGACGCCTCGGGCGACAGCGCCATCTTCGAGTATCTCGGCGGCAAGCTCATGATCCATCACGGGCGGCAGTACCAGGTGATGACCAACTCGCCGAGCTTCGACCAGCAGCTCGCGCTCGATGCCTACTGGCAGCAGATCGGCGGCGACGTGTTCCTGCCCGGCACCTTCCGGGCGGCCGACCGGTTCGCCCGCGCGAGCTTCTTCATCAAGTCGCTGCCCACCAAGGCCGAGCCCGCCATCGTCTCGGCGGTGCCGGACCAGAGCTACGAGAACCAGGCGGTGGCGTCGGTGGCCAGCGTGATGCGCTCGGTCAGCGTGCCGCTCGGCTTCTCGATGCCCGGTGCCCCCAACCTCGCCCAGACCATCTGGCGCACGGTGAGCGACCAGAAGAACAAGGTCTATTATTTCGACAGCTCCACCAGCCCCAACAGCTTCTGGGTGCCGCTGGCGGACCTCGACCTGAAGCCGGGCGCGCCGGTCAAGAAGCTCACCCTCACCGGCGGCAAGGTCTATGCGGGGAACGCGGCGGCGCTGTTCGAGACGGCAAAGCCCTTCACCTTCATGCCGGTGGATATGAAATAGGCCGGATGCCGGCCGGCGAAGGGCCGGCGGCGGCCGCAGCATTGCCTTCCGGCGCCATTTCGGCTAAGCAGCGCCCTTCGCGTGGGCGCTTGCGCCCGCATCCCTGAAATTTCCGACCGGAAGAAGCCCGCCCTTCGAGGCGCGGCGGAACAGAGCGAGACAAGAATGTTCGCGGTCATCAAGACGGGCGGCAAGCAGTACCGTGTCGCCGCCAATGACGTCATCACGGTAGACAAGATCGAGGCCGAGGCCGGCGCCTCCGTGACCTTCCCGGTGCTCATGCTCGGCGGCGAAAGCGTCGTCGTCGGCGCCCCCCTGGTGGACGGCGCCGCCGTGACCGCCGAGGTGGTGGAGCAGGGCCGGGGCGACAAGGTCATCGCCTTCAAGAAGCGCCGCCGGCAGAATTCGCGTCGCAAGCGCGGCTTCCGCGCCGAGCTGACCACCGTGCGCATCACCGAGATCCGCGGCGCCTGAGCCGCATCTCATTCCCCAGAGGCCGCGCCGGCCGAACGGCCGCGGACGAGGCCTGAAAACGAGACTTAGGAGAGCAAGATGGCTCATAAAAAGGCAGGCGGCTCCTCGCGCAACGGTCGCGATTCCGAGAGCAAGCGCCTCGGCGTGAAGCGCTTCGGCGGCCAGGACGTGATCGCCGGCAACATCATCGTGCGCCAGCGCGGCACCAAGTGGCATCCCGGCCTCAATGTGGGCATGGGCCGCGACCATACCCTCTTTGCGCTGATTCAAGGCAAGGTCGAGTTCCGCACCAAATCCAACGACCGAACCTTCGTATCCGTCATCCCCGCCGCCGCCGAGGCGGCCGAGTAAGCGGCGAGACCTGAAAATGCAGGGTCCCGCCGGTGTCGTCGAACCGGGGGGAGCCTGATCCAGGACCGCGCATCGCGCATCTGGGCTCCCGAAAGACCGGGGAGGCGGCACGCCTTCCCGGTCTTTCGTTTTGTCGCACCCGACGTCGACAGGAGCCCGCCATGACGACCATCGAGACCACGCCCGGAGCGCCGCTCGCGGAAAGCTGTATCCCCGTCCTCGAGACCGAGCGGCTGGTGCTCCGCGCCCCGCGCATCGAGGACGTCGCCGCCGTCGCGGAGCTTGCCAACAACCGCAAGATCGCGGAGATGACCGCGAATCTGCCCTACCCCTACCGCGCCTCGGACGCCCGCGCCTTCGTCGAGACGCTCGGCGCCGCGCCGGACGCCGCCACCTTCGCCGTGTTCCTGAAGCGCGAGGGCGACCTCGCGTTCGCCGGCATGTGCTCTTTCGGCCGCCGTCCGCCCGAGCCGGCCCCGGAGATCGGCTACTGGATCGGCGAACCCTTCTGGGGCCTCGGCATCGCCACCGAGGCGGTGCGCGCCGTGATCGACTACGCCTTTTCCGAGACCCCCACCGAGCAGCTCATCGGCGCCGCCCGGGTGGTCAATCCCGCCTCGCGCCGGGTGCTGGAGAAGTGCGGCTTCCAGTGGTCCGGCGTCGGCCTGTGCCGGGTGAAGGCGCTCGGCGCCTCGGTGCCGGTGGACCGGTTCCAGCTCGACCGGCGCATCTGGGCCTCGATCCGTGCCTGGGGCGCCGCCGCGCTGCCGCAGCACCGCGCCCATTGAGGCGGCGCGGAAGCCGGCGCCCCGGCTTCCGCCCACCTCGCCTTTACAACCGCCCTGTCTCCACCCATGGTTGTCGCGGGAGGGGGCGGCCATGGGCCTGTCGTCGTCGCGCGTCTCACGCGCCGCCGGAGCGCTGCGCCGGCTGGGGGGCGGCCTGCTCGGACTCGCTTTGCCGCCCACCTGCATCTCCTGCGGTGCCGTCACCGGCGTCGCCGGCGGCCTGTGCGGCGCCTGCTGGGGCACCATGGCCTTCGTGACGCGGCCCTATTGCGCGCGCACCGGCGCCCCGTTCGCCTTTGACGCCGGCGCCACCCTCTCCGCCGCCGCCGCTTCCGACCCGCCCGCCTTCGACCGGGCCCGTGCGGCGGTGCTGTTCGAAGGCGTCGCGCGCGACCTCGTGCACAATCTCAAATATGCCGACCGGCTCGATCTGGCGCGACCCATGGCCCGGCTGATGCGGCAGGCGGGCAGCGAGCTTCTGGCGGATGCGCAGATGCTGGTTCCGGTGCCGCTCCATCCGCTGCGCTTGTGGCGCCGGCGCTTCAACCAGGCGGCGCTGCTGGCGCGGCATATCGCCCGCGACAGCGCCGTGCCGGCCCGCGTCGACCTGCTGGAGCGCACGCGCGGCACCCCGTCCCAGACCGCGCTGTCGCGCACCCAGCGCCGGGCGAACGTGGCGGGCGCCTTCGCCGTTCGCCGCACCGCAGCATCCGCGGTGGCGGGCGCGCGGGTGGTGATCGTCGACGACGTCTACACCACGGGCGCGACGCTCGACGCCTGCGCCATCGCGCTGCGCCGCGCCGGCGCCGCGCGGGTGGATGCCCTCACCTTCGCGCGGGTTGTGGAAATGGGGTGAATCCCTATGATGCGACGCTTTCGTGACGGCATCCGCCCCGTCATTGCGAGACCCCCGTGACCACCCCATGAAACCCATCGTCATCTACACCAAGAGCTACTGCCCCTATTGCCACGCGGCAAAGGAGCTGCTGCGCCGCAAAGGCTGGACCTTCACCGAGATCGACGTCACCACCGACGCCGAGGGCCAGCAGGAGATGAGCCGCCGCGCCGGCGGGCGCACCACGGTTCCGCAGATCTTCATCGGCGACACCCATGTGGGCGGCTGCGACGACCTCTATGCGCTCGAAGAGGCCGGCCGGCTCGACCCGCTGATGGCCGCCTGAAGCCGAACCGGGTTGCGCCCGCCTGCGGTGCCGTGACACGGTCCGCCGACATGAGCTAGTCATGGTGGGACACGCCCGGGACGGCCGCGCCGCGGCCGGCGCGGCGTCCCCGCCCATCGAGAGATCGCTCAATGACCTCTTCCGACACGCCGCCCACCCTGCGGGTGGGCCTGGTGCAGATGCGCTCCGGGCGCGAGGCCGGCGCCAACCTCGAGGCCGCGCGTGCTCTGGTGCGCGAGGCGGCGCGCGACGGCGCCCAGTATGTCCAGACGCCCGAGACCACCAATCTGATGGAGCTCGACCGCGCGCTGCTGTTCGACAAGCTCGCCGCGGAGGAGGACGACATCACCCTCGCCGCTTTGCGCGAGACCGCGCGCGAGCTG
The DNA here is from genome assembly GCF_003667445.1 of Xanthobacter tagetidis. Classification (GTDB taxonomy): domain Bacteria; phylum Pseudomonadota; class Alphaproteobacteria; order Rhizobiales; family Xanthobacteraceae; genus Xanthobacter; species Xanthobacter tagetidis. The sequence goes on from NZ_RCTF01000001.1 coordinate 523,089, forward strand.
AAGATCCACCTGCACATCGGCTCGCTGGCGCTCAAGGTGTCGGAGAACCGAGCCGTGAACCGCGCCTTCCTGATCGACCCCGAGGGCGAGATCACCGCGCGCTACGACAAGATCCACATGTTCGACGTGGACCTCGGCAACGGCGAGAGCTACCGCGAATCCACCGCCTATCGGCCCGGCGAGCGCGCGGTCGTGGCCGAGGTTGGGGCGGTGCCGCTCGGCCTCACCATCTGCTACGATTTGCGCTTTCCCGCGCTCTACCGGGCGCTCGCCGAGGCGGGCGCGAAGGTGCTCACGGTGCCGGCCGCCTTCACGAGGCCGACCGGCGAGGCGCACTGGCAGGTGCTGCTGCGCGCCCGCGCCATCGAGAACGGCGCCTATGTGCTCGCCGCCGCCCAGGGCGGGCGGCACGAGAACGGGCGCGAGACTTACGGCCATTCGCTGATCGTCGATCCCTGGGGCCGGGTGATCGCCGAGGGCGGCACCGATCCCGGCATCATCCTGGCCGAGATCGACCTCGCCGAGGTCGCCTCCGCCCGCGCCCGCATCCCCTCCCTCACCCACGGCCGGCGCTTCGAGGTGGCGGGACCGGGCCAGGCCGGGCACCTGCACGTGGTCGGGGCGTCGTCGTGATCCGCTACACTTTGAACTGCGCCTGCGGCCACGCGTTCGAGAGCTGGTTCCCCTCGTCCGCGAGCTATGACAGCCAGCGCGCCCGCGGCCTCGTGACCTGCCCGAGCTGCAACGCCACGACGGTGGAGAAGGCGGTGATGGCGCCCTCCGTCGCCCGTACCGACAAAGGCGAGCGCGCGGCGCCTGCCTTGGCTGAGCCGGGCCGCGAGGGCGGAACGCCCACGGTGCCCACGGCGCCGGCGGCACCGATGGCGCTTATGGGACGGCCGGAGGGCGAGCTCGCCGATCTGCTGCGCCGCCTGCGCGACCACGTGGTCTCCAACGCCGACTATGTGGGCACGGAGTTCGCCGACCTCGCCCGCAAGATGCACGAGGGCGAACTGGAGCACCGCTCCATCTATGGCGAGGCAACGCAGGAAGAGGTGAAGGCCCTGCGCGAGGACGAGGTGGAGGTGTTTCCTCTGCCGGTCCTGCCGGAGGACAGGAACTGAGCGGGCGTTCCGTTCACCCCCGCTCCGCAACCATGAAATAGTTCACGTCCATGTCCGTCGACAGGCGGAAGGCGCTCTTCAGCGGGTCGTAGACCATGCCGGCCTTCTCGCTCACCGCGAAGCCGGCGCCGGCCAGCGTCGCCTCCAACTCGTCGGGGGTGATGAACTTCTCCCAGCGGTGCGTGCCGGGCGGCAGCCAGCGCAGCACGTATTCCGCGCCGACGATGGCGAGGGCGAAGCTTTTCGGCGTGCGGTTGAGCGTCGAGAGCACCAGCGCGCCGCCCTCCGCCACCAGCGCACCGGCGGTGCGCACGAACAGGCCCACGTCGGCCACGTGCTCCACCACCTCCAGCGCCACCACCGCGTCGAAGCGGGCGCCGCGCGCCAGCAGCTCCTCGGCGGTGATGGGGAAATACTCGATGTCGAGCCCGGCCTCGGCGGCATGCGCCCGCGCCACGTCCACGTTTCCGGCGGCGGGATCGATGCCCGTCACCTTCGCGCCCATGCGGGCGAGCGGCTCGCTCAGAAGCCCGCCGCCGCAGCCGATATCGAGGATCGACAGGCCCTTCAGCGGGCGCAGCGCGCCCGGATCACGGCCGAAGCGGCGCACCAGCGCATCGCGCAGGAAGGCGAGGCGCGCCGGGTTCATGGCGTGGAGCGGCGCCATCTTGCCCTTCTCGTCCCACCACTGCGCGCCAAGCGCGTCGAAGCGGGCCACCTCGGCGGGATCGACGGTCGGCTGGGGGTTCGGCATGGCGGGCCTCCTTGCGGCCACAGCAATACGCCCGTGCGCCATCGGGGGCAAACCGGCGCCTCGCGCGCCATCCACCGCGCGCTTGATTCCCCGCCTTGCCTCCGGCGAAAGGAGCCGATATAGAGGCCGCTCCTGCGGAGGGGCGCGTAGCTCAGCGGGAGAGCACTACGTTGACATCGTAGGGGTCACAGGTTCGATCCCTGTCGCGCCCACCATCCCTCACCCCGTTCGCTGCCGGCAGAACCAGCCCCTTCCCGGGGGCCGCGCTTCGGCCTGCGGCAACGGCGCGCGCATCCGGCTGCCGCCGCCTTGCGTATCGGCCTTGAGCGCCCGCCGCATTGACGCCCCCATCCCCTTGCCCCAATGGGGGTAGCCCCGCTTGGCCGAGGTGAGACGAATGACCACGAGCCCGCACGCCTTCACGCCCGACACCTCCCCTTTCCCGAAGGACCATCCGAAGGTGGCCTTCGGCCGCATCGGCGTTCTGATCGTCAATCTCGGCACGCCGGAGGGCACGGACTACTGGTCCATGCGCGCCTATCTGAAGGAGTTCCTGTCCGACCGTCGGGTGATCGAGGTGAACCGCATCGTGTGGTGGTTCGTGCTCAACGCCATCGTGCTCACCAAGCGCCCCGGCCCGAAGGGGAAGGACTATGCGAGCATCTGGAACAATGAGCGCGACGAAGGCCCGCTGAAGACCATCACCCGCGACCAGGCCGAGAAGCTCGCCGCGCACCTTGCGGGCCGCGATCCGCGCATCGTCGTCGACTGGGCCATGCGCTACGGCAAGCCGCCCATCGCCGAGCGCATCGCGGCGCTGCAGGCGCAGGGGTGCGAGCGGATCCTGATCGTGCCGCTCTATCCGCAATATTCCGCCGCCACCACCGCCACGGTCTGCGACAAGGCGTTCGACGCGCTCAAGGCCATGCGCTGGCAGCCGATCATCCGCGTCGCCCCGCCCTGGCACGACGACCCGGTCTATATCGACCAGGTGGCTGCCTCCCTGGAGCAGCACCTCGCGGCGCTCGACTTCGAGCCGGAGGTGATCCTCGCCTCGTTCCACGGCGTGCCGAAATCCTACCTCCTGAAGGGCGATCCCTATCACTGCCAGTGCGCCAAGACGGCGCGCCTGCTGCGCGATCGGCTCGGGATGAGCGAAGAGAAGCTGCGCCTCACCTTCCAGTCCCGCTTCGGCACCGAAGAGTGGCTCCAGCCTTATACCGACATGACCGTGAAGGCGCTGGCCGAGGGCGGCGTGAAGCGGCTCGCCATCTTCAATCCCGGCTTCGTGGCGGACTGCCTGGAGACGCTGGAGGAGATCGGCGGCGAGAACAGGGAGATCTTCCTGCACCACGGGGGCGAGAAGTTCGCCGCCATCCCCTGCCTCAACGCCACGCCCGAGGGCATGCGGGTTCTGGAGGCGGTGGTGGAGCGGGAACTGAAGGGGTGGGTGGGGTAGGAGGCAACCTCGGGGGCGGCTTATCGGCTATAGGGTGGCGCAGCTTGCCTAGTGTACACTTTTTATGTACGTTTTCAGGTGCAAGATAGGGCACCTATTCGCGATCTGGCTTCGAAGGTGCGATGGGACATTCACCCGTGCAATAGCTGGACTTCGGAGCCGCGGACCTTGAATGGGATGAAACCAAGCGCCATGCCCCATTCAGAAACACGCGGTTGATTTCGTATATGCCGCACTGATTTTCGATGGATACACATTAACGCGCTTAGATGACCGCAAAATCTACGGCGAAGAGCGAAGAATTTTCGTCGGCTTGGGGGACGACGAATGCTTCGTAGTGGTCTACATCGAACGGAAAGATCGCATCAGCCTCATCTCCGCGTGGAAAGGAGGCCGCGATGAACGCGCCGAATATCAAGCGAGCCTCGCTCGCGGACATCCGGAAGATGAAGGAGCGGGGTGAGCTCTTTCACGACCCGAACGCGCCGGAGGGCGAAAACCTCGGCCCCGACTTCTGGGCGGAAGCCAAGCTTGAACCGCCCCGCAAGCCGCGCTCGGTGCACCTGAAGCTCGACCCGGAGGTGTTCGACTTCTTCTTCGCGGAGGCGAAGGGCAAAGGCCACCTCACGCGCATGCAGAACGTGCTCAAGGCCTATGTGAAGGCGCGCCGCAGCGCCTGAGGCTTTGTCCGCTTGGGGCCAAGCGCTGGCAACGCCGTCTCCCTCCGGCTTGACCGGAGGTCCCAGGGGCGGCCTCGGCAGGCCCAGCGCGAGGATGCCCCGGCCACGGGAACACGCCAGGGCATGACGGCGGTGCGGGGCCGGCACCTCATGCGAGAGGGCGGCGGGTGCGTGACCGGGGGCCGGCAGCGCCGCGCGCAGCGGCCCCCCTGCCCGCTCAGGCTTCCTTGAAGCCGTAGTCGGGGATGCCCTGCTCGTTGCCGTAATACTTGTAGGGCAGGAACTTGCCGGACATGGTGATCTGCACCCGGTCGCCCTTGGGGTTGGGCTCGCGCACCATGTCCATGTTGAAGTCGATGGCCGACATGATGCCGTCGCCGAACTCCTCCTCGATCAGCGCCTTCCAGGCCGGCCCGTTCACCATGACGAGCTCGAAGAAGCGGTAGATCAGCGGGTCGGTGGGCGGCATGGGCGTGCCGCGCATGGGCACCTCGTTCAGCATCCGCTCCTCCACCTCGGAGAGGCCGAACAGCTCGGCGGCCTTCTTGGCCAGCGGCTTCACCAGCTTCATCTGGCCGAGCAGCGCGCCCACCACGAGCACCTCGGACATGCCGCCGATCTCGGAGCAGATATACTTCCAAGTCCAGCCGTTCTCGCGCTTGATATCGAGGATCTTCTCGGTGAGCTGTTCACGCTTCATGGTCTTTACTCCACGTTTTTCGTTGGACCACCTTGGACGGGGCAGAAGACGCCCCCGGCGGCTAGTCGCGGCCGCCGGCGACGGAGGGGAAGGGGATGGTTTTCGCCACCGGACGCTCGGGCGCCGCCGGCTCAACCGGCAGGCTCCCGGCCGGGCGCACCAGTGGCGGCTTCCGCTGGTCGTAGCCCGCCGGCATCTCGTCGCGGAAGGTCTTGGAGCGCGCCACCAGGAAGTCCACCAGGTGGTTGCGCACGGCGTAGTAATCGCCTTCACGGTGGATGGTGTCGCGGGCGCGGTCCTTGGGCAGCGGGTTCTCCACCACCTCGGCGATCATGGCCTGCGGGCCGTTGGTCATGAGCACGATCTTGTCGGCGAGGTAGATCGCCTCGTCCACGTCGTGGGTGATCATGAACACGGTCTGGCCGGTGGAGGTGCAGATGCGCCGCACCTCGTCCTGCAGCGTGCCGCGGGTGAGCGCGTCGAGCGCCGAGAACGGCTCGTCCATGAGCATGATCTTCGGCTCGATGGAGAGCGCGCGGGCGATGCCCACGCGCTGGCGCATGCCGCCGGACAGCTCCGCCGGCTTCTTCAGCTCGTTGCCCTTGAGGCCGACGAGATCGATGAAGCGCTTCGCCCGCTCCTCGATCTCGGCGCGCGAGGCTTTGCGCCAGCGCGAGGAGACCGCGTAGCCCACATTGCCGATCACGCTGCGCCACGGCAGCAGCGCATGGCCCTGGAAGATCACGGCGCGGTCGAGGCTCGGCCCCTCGATCGCCTGGCCGTCCACCACCACCACCCCCTCGGAAGGCGCCTCCAGCCCGGCGAGGATGTTGAGAACGCTGGTCTTGCCGCAGCCGGAATGGCCGATGACGCAGACGAACTCGCCCCGCGCCACGGCGAGCCAGAGGTCCTCGAAGATGGTGGTCGTCCCGCCCCCCGGCGCCGGATAGCGCCGGGCGATGCCCTCTATGGAGATGAAGCGCTCGTTCATGCGGTTGGTCGCGGTGTCCATGGCGCTCACTCCGGGAAGGTCACGCGCCGCTGCAGGCGCGCGAGGATGAGGTCGAGCACCATGCCGACCACGCCGATGAGGAGGATGCCCACGATCACGTTGGAGATGGACAGGTTGTTCCACTCGTTCCAGACGAAGTAGCCGATGCCGGTGCCGCCCACGAGCATCTCCGCCGCCACGATGACGAGCCAGGCGATGCCGATGGAGATGCGCATGCCGGTGAGGATGGTGGGCGCCGCCGCCGGCAGGATCACCGTGAAGGCGCGGCGCCATGGCCCCACCTCCAGCGTGCGGGCGACGTTCAGCCACTCCTTGCGCACCGCGCCGACGCCGAACGCCGTGTTGATCAGCATCGGCCACACCGAGCAGATGAAGATCACGAAGATCGCCGAGAGCGAGGAGTCCTTGATGGTGTAGAGCGCGAGCGGCATCCAGGCCAAAGGCGAGATGGGTTTCAGCACCTGGATGAACGGGTCGAGTGCCCGGTAGGCGAGCGGCGACATGCCGATCAGGAAGCCGATCGGCACCGCCACCAGCACCGCCAGGGCATAGCCGATGGCGACGCGGCCGATGGAATAGAGGAGCTGGAGGCCCAGCCCCTTGTCGTTCGGGCCATTGTCGTAGAACGGGCGCTTCAGGTTGTCCCAGAGCTTGCCCGCCACGTCGAGCGGCCCCGGCATGGCGGACTGGGCGCCCGCGGTGGAGATGCCCATGAGCTTGGCATATTCCGGATCGAGCGCCGGCCCCGTGCTTGCGCTCGGGGTGACGGCGATCTGCCAGACCGCGCACAGGACGACGAACAGCACCACCGAGAGGATGCCGGCCCGCAGGCCGAGGCTCTTGGTCATGGCTCAGGCCCGCTTGATGGCGAAGGAGGCGACGTATTCCTCCGGCTTCGACGGATCGAACACCTTGCCCATCACCGAGAAGCTCTTGGAGGTGGTGGCGGGCGGTGTGAGGCCCATCTCCTTCATCACCTTGGCGGCGTCGGTGGCGAGGAACACCTGGTTGGCGATGGTCTTGTAGTCCACGTCGCCCTTCACCTGGCCCCAGCGCTTCATCTGGGTGAGCATCCACACGGCGAAGCTCTCCCACGGGAAGGGGTCGAAATCGACCCGCTTGGGGTCGTCCTTGATGTTGCCGAGCCCGTCGGCGTACTTGCCCACCAGCACCTGCTCCAGCACGATCGGGGGCGCGTTGAGATAGGCCGCGGGCGCGATCGCCTCGGCGATGGCCTTGCGGTTCTCGGCCTTCGAGGCATAGCCGGTGGCGTCGACGATGGCGCGCAGCAGCGCCGCATAGGTGTTGGGCATGGTGGAGATGAACTCCTTGCTGGCCGCGAACGAGCAGCAGGGATGTCCGTCCCACATGGTCTTCGACAGGGAATGGATGAAGCCGACGCCGTCGAACACCGCGCGCTGGGCGACATTGTCCGGGGCGAGGAAGCCGTCGATGTTCTCGGCCCGCAGGTTCGCCACCATCTCCGGCGGCGGCACCACGCGCAGCTGCACGTCGGTATCGGGATCGATGCCATTCTCCGCCAGGAGATAGCGCAGAAGGTAGTTGTGCATGGAGAAGTCGTAGGGAATGGCGAACTTCAGCCCCTTCCACGACTTCACGTCCATCTTGTCCTTGTGCTTGATTCCGAGCGTGAAGGACTGGCCGTTGATGTTCTCGATCGCCGCCGCCACGAACGGGATCGGGTTCGAGCCGAGGCCCTGGGAGATGGCGAGCGGCATGGGCGCCAGCATGTGGGCGGCGTCGTATTCCTTGTTGATGGTCTTGTCGCGCACCACCGCCCAGCCGGCGGTCTTCACCACCTCCACGTTCAGGCCGTGTTTCTTATAGAAGCCCATGGGGTGGGCCATGATGATGGGGGTGGCGCAGGTGATCGGGATGAAGCCCACCTTGAGGTCGGTCTTCTCCGGCGTGCCGGTCTGGGCGAACACCTCGGTGGCGGTGCCGAGCGGGAAGAAGGTGGCGACCGCGGCCGCGGCGGTGGAGGCGCCCACCGCCTTCAGGAAGGCGCGGCGCTGGGCGTCGTGCGGGAACATGGCGCGCATGACGCCCGAGGCGACGATCTCCCGGTAGCGCGTCTCCGCGTCGAGCCCCGCCGCCCGCTCCGCCGCCGCGTGCGCCTCCGGCGTGGCATGGCGCCCGCACAGGCAGCGGCCCAGTTTCGACTTCAGCGAGAACGGGTTCGAGAACATCGACATCAGGGTCTCCTGCGCGGTGGCGTGTCAGAGGTGGCTTCTTGAAGGCAACCCTCGTGCCATTGGGGAAGGCCTCATGCGGCGCTCCCCTGGGCGAGGGGCGCGGCGAGCGCGCGGCGCGCCAGCATGTGGCTCCTGGGATCGTTCACCGAGCACACGGCGATCGGCCGCTCGCCCGCGAAATAGCGCACGCAGAACCGCCCGGCGGCGACGTCGCCCTCGGTCTCGGTGCGCTCGAAACCGTCCAGCAGGCCGGCGATCTGGAGCTTGGTGTCGTACTGGTCGGACCAGAACCACGGCACCGGATCGTAGGCGACGGCGCCGCCCAGCATGGACTTTGCCGCCGCCTTGGCCTGATCGATGGCGTTCTGCACGGATTCCAGGCGGATGCGCCGCCCGTAGAGCGCGCTCGGGAACGAGGCGACGTCCCCGGCGGCGAAGATGCAGGGGTCGGAGGTGCGCGCCGCCGCGTCCACCTTGATGCCGTTCTCGATGGCGAGGCCGGCTTCGGCCGCCAGCTCCACGTTCGGCACCGCGCCGACCGCCGAGAGCACGAGGTCCGCCGGCAGCACCGCGCCGGTGGAGAGCTCGACGCCGCTCACGCGATCCGTGCCGGTGAGGGTGGCGACGCCGGTGGCGGTCAGCACCCGCACGCCGTGGGCGAGCTGGAGGCCGGCGGCGTAGCGCGAAATGTCCTCGCAGGCGACGCGCGCCAGCACGCGCGGCTGGCCCTCCACCACGGTCACGTCGAGGCCCATCTTGTTGGCCTTCGCCGCGACTTCGAGGCCGATATAGCCGCCGCCGACGATGACCAGCTTCGCCCCCGCCTGCGCCGCCGCCCGGAAGCGGGCCACGTCGTCGATGGTGCGGATGGAGAACACGCCTTGAAGATCCGCCCCCGGCACCGGCAGGGCGCGGGCGCGGGTACCGGTGGCGATCAGCGCCCGCTCATAAGGGATGCGAATGCCGCCATCGGTCTCCACTGCCTTCTCGGCAGGCAGCAGGCGCACGGCGCGGGTGCCGAGGCGCACGTCGATGCCGCTGTCGGGATAGAAGTTCGGCGCCTTCAGCTCCAGCCGGTCGGCGCTCATCTCGCCGGCGAGGAAGGCCTTGGAGAGCGGCGGGCGCTGGTAGGGCAGATGGGTCTCGTCGCCGAGCATGACGATCTCGCCGCCATAGCCTTCCGCGCGGAGCGAGACGGCGGCCTGGGCGGCGGCCTGGCCGGCGCCGATGATGACGAAGGGCGCGCTCATTGGGCCGCCTCCTTCATCGCCGCGAGCTGCGCCTCGACGAAGTGGAGGCGGTCCTGGCCGAAATACACGTCCGCGCCGATGACATAAGTGGGCGAGCCGAACACGCCCTTCTCCACCGCCTCGGCGGTATAGGCCTCCACCAAGGCGGCGGTTTCCGGCGCCGCGGCGCGCTCGGCGAGCGCAAGGGCGTCGAGCCCGGCTTCGGCAGCGAGTTGGTAGAGCACCTCAGGGTCGGCGATCTGGAGGTCGCGCGCCCACACGGCGGCAAGGCAGGCGCCGATGAGGTCGGCGGGGTCCTCCCCGGCCGCGATGGCGGCGGCGATCAGGCGGCACGCGGGCAGGGTGTCGGTGGGCCAGAATTTCGGCTCGGTATTGATCGGGACGCCGGCGGCCTTGGCCCAGCGCACGATGTCCTGCTTGCGGTAGGCGTTGCGCTGGGGCGACTGCTTGGCCGGGGCGGTGGAGCCGCCCGCGGCGAACACCTTCATGATGTCCACGGGCCGCCACTGGATGGCGGCGCCGTGGGCGCGGGCGATGGCCCGCACGCGCGCGTGCCCCAGATAGGCATAGCCGGACTGGGGGCTGAAATAGCAGGTGATCTTGGGCACGGCGCGGCTCCTCCTTGCGCTTGTCAGGTCGCCGCCGGATGCCCCTCCTCGATCGGGAGGCTCGGGTCGCGCGACCACTCGTTCCAGGAGCCAAAGTACATCTTCACGTCCTTCACGCCCGCTTCCTTGAGCGCGAGGAAGGTGTTGGAGGCGCGCGCGCCCTTGAAGCAGTAGAGGTAGACCGGCGTCTCGGCGGTGATGCCGACGCTGGCGCACTCCGCCATGATCTCCGCCGAGGACTTGAAGCGCGGCCCCTCGGCGGTCGGCTTCATCATGCGGTACCACTCGATCCACCTGGCGCCGGGGATGCGGCCCTTGCGCGGGCAGAAATCCTTGCCGTAGGGCGAGGAGCTTTCGCCGATCCACTCGTCCACGTCGCGCACGTCGAGCTTGGCGATGGCCGGGTCGGAGACCGCCTCCAGCATCGCCTCCATATCGATGATGACCTCGCCCGCCGCCTCGTCCACCGGGAAGGCGGCCGCGCTAGGGGCCGGCGCCTCGGTGGAGAGCGGCAGGCCGGCGGCGGTCCAGGCGGCAAGGCCGCCGTGCAGCACCTTGACCTTGGGATAGCCGAGGAAGGTCAGCAGGAAATAGCCGCGGCACGACTGGCCGAAGCCGGAATTCATGGACTGCTCGTAGATCACCGCCGTCTCGCTACCGGACAGGCCCGCCTTGCCGAAGGCGTCGGCGAACTTGGCCTTCAGCTCGGCGAAGCCCTCGGGCGTCGAGGTGGCGAGATAGGTGAAGATCTCGTGCAGGTTCACCGCGCCGGGGATGTGGCCGGCGGCATAGGCATCGGGCGAACGGGTATCGATGATCACGGCGGGCGCGGCGGCCATCAGGTCGGAAAGCTCGGTCGGCGAAATGAGAACGGTCATGGTGATCCCCTCTCGGAAAACGAACGATTGCGGCTGGGAAGGCATTGTTGGCCGGGGCTTTGCGCCCCGTTTCGTCTGCCGGCGGGTCAGGCCGGAAGCTGGTCGAGCATCAGGCGCAGCTGCTTGGTGGCGGGCGTGACGATGGCGACGAAGTAGGATTCGCGCAGGCGCCGCTGGCAGCGGTGGGCGGCCACATAGCCGCGCGCGCCGCAATGGAGCATGGCCGCATTGGCCGCCGCGACGCTCGCATCCCCGGCGGCGAGGCGCGCCGCCACCACCCGGCGGAAGAAGCCGGGGGACGGGTCGTCCACGCTCGCGCAGAGCGCCGCGACCTCCGCTTCCAGCGCCTCGATCTCGTTCGCGAGATCGGACGCCTGCATGGGCAGATAGCGGTTCACGTGGCCGAGCGGTCCGTCCACTTCGCCCATCATGGCGAGGCAGTCGCGCATCAGGCCGAACGCCATGCCGGCCTGGAGCAGGATGAAGCCGGCGCGCATCTTCTTCACGAACGGCATGGCCTCGTGCGCCAGCACCAGGTCGTCGGGGATGAACAGGTCGCGCACCTGCACGGCGTAGGTGCCGGTGCCGTCCATGGCGAGAAACGGCTCGCAGGGCTTGAGCGTCACCGCCGGGTCGGCGCAGTCGATCAGCGCCATCACCGGCTGGCCCTCGCGGCCCTCCAGCGCGAACACGGCGCCGAAAAAGTGGTCCGGGCCGAGGTTCGACACCCACGGCAGCAGGCCCTTGACCCGGTAGCCGCCCTCGACGCGGGTGCCGCGCAGCTTCAGCGTCTCGATGCCGAAGAACGACTTCATGGGATTGGACAGGCCGGTGCCGCCGAGCACCTCGCCGCTGACCACCTTCGGCAGCAGGCGCGCGCGCAGCGCGGCGTTGTCCGACATCATCAGGTACCAGGCGAGCGTGTTCTGGCACCACGCCATGAAGCCGGTGGAGACGCAGGTCTGCGCCATGGTCGTCATGGCGGCGACGGCATCGTTCAGCGCGCCGCCCGCCCGGGCATGCAGGCCGAACGCGCCGGCGGCCGCGAAGCGGCGCAGGATGTCGCCGGGATACGCGCCCTCGTCGATGGCGCGCGCGGCCGGCGCGAGGTCGGACGCGCAGATGCGGGCCACCTCGGTGAGCACCTCGGCGGGCGAGGCTTCAGCCGGGATCGCGGACGCGGAAGGGGCGAGGGTCGTGGCGAGCATGCGGATCTCTCCAGGTTCGGCAGGCGGCCGGCCGGGGGGCCGGCCGCACTCTCTCGGCAAGCCTCAGCCCAGCGCCACTTCCAGGTTCACCGGGCGCACGAAGGTGTTGGCAACGGGCGACCACTTGGTGACGTGGGAGATCAGGGCCTCCACGTCCTCCTTCGGCACGCCGTCGCATTCCATGTCGACCTTGACGCGCACGTCGGTGAAGCCGACCGGCTTCTCGCTCACGTCCCCGGTGCCCCACACGGCGGTGATGTTGAGGTCACCTTCGAGCTGGAGCTCCAGCTTGCGCACGGTCCAGCCGCGATGCACCGCATTGGCGTGCAGGCCCACCGCGAGGCAGGAGCCGAGAGCGGCGAGCGAGGCCTCGGACGGGTTCGGCGCGGTGTCGTCGCCCAGCAGGCCCGGCGGCTCGTCGACGATGTAGGGGGCGAGGTTGCGGATATAGTTGGCGTGCCGGAAGCGGCCCTCGGCCACGGTCTTGCACTTCAGGGTCTTGATGACCTTGGGGTCCGCCTTGCCGGCCGCGATGAGCTTCTCAAGGCCGTCCTTGTCGATGGGGGCGAGGCAGCCGGTGGGCGCGGTCTGCTCCGGCATGAGGCAGCCCGTGAGGGCGGTCTGGGGTGCTGACATCTCGATCTCCTTGGGCGCGTCTAAAGACAGACCGGTCTGTCTAATGCAGAGACCATGCCAAGCCGACCGCACTGACGCGCGGACATGTCGGATCGGCGAATTTCCATGGTATCGGCTGGATTTGAGGCTCGCGGCGCCCGCGGAAATCCGGCATGATCCTCGCATGAATCAGTCAGACAGGTCTGTCTTTCTGCCTACCGATCGGGCATCAAGGCGGTCCGCAGTCAAAAATTGCCCGCGGAACGGGCAGGACGACACCGAGACAGTGGGTCCAGGCAGATGACGGTCACCTTCAATCCCCACAAGGCCAGGAGCACCCCGCAGGAGGGCGCCGACGCCTCCGCACGCCAGCGCCTGATCGAGGCAGCCACGCGGCTGTTCTGCCAGTACGGCATCACGGCCGTGGGGGTGGATGCGGTGGTGGCCGAGGCCGGCACCGCCAAGGCGACGCTCTACAAGACGTTCGGTTCCAAGGAAAAGCTGGTGGAAGCGGTGCTGGAGCGCGAGGGCCAGGCCTGGCGCGACTGGTTCCTCGGCGAGCTGGCGCGGGGCGAGGCGGCGCCGGTGGCGCGCCTCAGGCGCATCTTCCCGGTGCTGCGGCAGTGGTTCTGCGACGACGCCTTCTTCGGCTGCCCCTTCATCAATGCGGTGGCGGAGACCGACAAGCGCGACGACCGCATGCGCCAGATCGCCCTTGCCCACAAGAAGGTGGTGCTGGAGACCCTCGGCAAGCTGGCCGAGGAGGCGGGGGCGCGCGATCCCGGCGGGCTTGCCCACCAATTGGGCCTGCTCATCGACGGGGCGATCGTCGCCGCCATGATCACCAAGGACGCGAACGTCGCCTTGCTGGCGGGCGAGACCGCGGACGCGCTGCTGCGCCCACTCGCCGCCGAGGCCGCCTGAGCTTCGACCAACAGCGCGTTCCGCGCCCCGGACGCCTGTGCTATCAGCGGGTCAGCGGCCCCTCGAACCCCACCGGGCAGACATTCCAGGAGCTTCATGTCGAGCGCCAAGCGCGGCCGGGCGACGAACACGGCGCAGACCGCGGGACCGGAGCACGCCACCCCCAACGCGCCCCCGCACGCCGGCCGGGCGGAGCATGCCGTCAAGGTGGAGCTGACCGCCGTGCTGGTGGCGGTGGCCGGGGGCGAGCCGCGGGTGATGACGCTCGACGAGGGCCGCGCGCTGCCTTCCGGCCCGTTCGAGCTGGCGCACCGCTCGCTCCAGGCGGGACTGCGCGACTGGGTGGAGCAGCAGACCCACCACCCGCTCGGCTATGTGGAGCAGCTCTACACCTTTGCCGACAAGGACCGCACCGGCTTCGCCGGCCCGGACCGCTCCGGCGGGGAAAGCGAGGCGCGCACCATCTCCATCTCCTATCTCGGCCTCACCCGCGAGCGCGAGCCGTCCGAGGGCGGGTGGCGCTCCTGGTACGACTATTTCCCTTGGGAGGACCACCGCGCCGGCGCGCCGGCGGTGATCGGCAAGGTGATCGCGCCGCGCCTCCACGAATGGGCGCAGGCCGAGAAAGGGCCGAAGCGCGCCGAGCGGCTGGAGCGGGCGCGCGTGACCTTCGCCCTCGACGGCCACGCCTGGAACGACGAACTGGCACTGCAGCGCTACGAACTGCTCTATGAGGCCGGCCTTGTGGCGGAGAGCTGCCGCAGCGGCGCCAAGCCGGGCGAGGTACTGCCCGGCGAGGCGCTGGCCGGGCGCGCCATGTTCGCCGACCACCGGCGCATCCTCGCCACCGGCATCGCCCGCCTCAGGGCCAAGATCAAGTATCGCCCGGTGGTGTTCGAGCTGATGCCGCCCACCTTCACGCTGCTGCAGCTCCAGCGCTGCGTGGAGGCGCTGGCGGGGCGTGCTGTGCACAAGCAGAATTTCCGCCGCCTCGTCGAGCAGCAGGAACTGGTGGAGGAGACCGGCGCCACCACCTCGGAAGCCGTTGGCCGGCCTGCGAAACTCTTCCGCTTCCGCCACGGCGTCGTGGCCGAGCGGGCGGTGGCGGGCACGAAAGTTCCTCTCACACGCACTTGACAGGGATTATGCTCAGGATAAGCATATGCTGGATATATGCTCAATGTGAGTATAGTTATGATGCTCGCGCTTCCCGACAGTTTCGCCCGCACCCAGGCGCTCTATGAGAAGGTCCGCCGCGTGGTGCCGCCCACCGACTGGGCGCTGTTCGCCGACGACGTGGAGGCGATCTGGCGCCTGAAGCGCGAACGCAATGCGGTGATCCTCGCCCACAACTACCAGACCCCGGAAATCTTCCACGGCGTCGCCGACATCGTCGGCGACAGCCTGGCTCTGGCGCGCGAGGCGGTGACGGCAGAAGCCGACGTGATCGTGCTCGCCGGCGTCTACTTCATGGCCGAGACGGCGAAGCTGCTGAACCCGTCCAAGACGGTGCTGATCCCGGACGCCGGGGCCGGCTGCTCGCTCGCCGATTCCATCACCCCCGCCGACGTCCGCCTGATGCGGCTCGCCCATCCCGGCGTGCCGGTGATCGCCTATGTCAACACGTCCGCCGCAGTGAAGGCGGAAGTGGACATCTGCTGCACCTCGGGCAACGCGAAGAAGATCGTGGAAGGCCTCGGCGTGCCGAAGGTCATCATGCTGCCGGACCAGTACCTGGCGAAGAACGTCGCGGCCGAGACCGACGTCGAGATCATCGCCTGGGCCGGCCAGTGCGAGGTCCACGAGCGCTTCACCGCGCAGGACGTGCGCGAATTGCGCGCCGGCCATCCGGGCGTCACCGTGCTGGTGCATCCCGAATGCCCGCCGGACGTGGTGGCGGAGGCCGATTTCGCCGGCTCCACCGCCGCCATGGCCGACTTCGTGGGCGACAGGCGCCCGGCGCGCGTGGTGCTGCTCACCGAATGCTCCATGAGCGACAACGTCGCCGTGAAGTATCCCGACATCGACTTCGTGCGCCCCTGCAACCTCTGCCCGCACATGAAGAAGATCACGCTCAAGAACATCCGCGCGGCGCTGGAGGACAATCTCCACGAGGTCACCATCGACCCCGCGCTCGCCGAGCGCGCCCGCGCCTCGGTCACGCGGATGCTGGCGCTGTGACCGCGGTCGCGGGCGGCGCAGCGTTCGCCGATCTCGCCGGCCGGCCGGTGGTGGTGGGAAGCGGCCTCGCCGGGCTCGCCACCGCTTTGTTCCTCGCACCCGAAAAGGTGGTGCTGGTCACCAAGGCGCCGCTCGGCGAGCTCGCCTCCAGCCCCTGGGCGCAAGGCGGCCTTGCCGCAGCCCTCGGCGAGGACGACGACGCCGGACTGCACCTTGAGGACACGCTCGCCGCCGGCGACGGGCTGGTGGACGCGGCCGCCGCGCGGCGCATCCTCTCCCGCGCCAAGGACGCGGTGGCCGACCTCATGGACCTCGGCGCGCGCTTCGACCGCGACATCCACGGCCGCATCGCGCTCGGGCTGGAGGCGGCCCACAGCCGCCGCCGCATCGCCCATGCGGCGGGCGACGGCACCGGGCGCGAGCTGGTGCGGGCGCTCGCCGCCGCCGTGCGCCGCACCCCCTCCGTCACGGTGATCGAGCACGCCGAGGCGCGCCGCCTCCTGGTGGCGGACGGCCGCATCGCCGGCCTGCTGGCGGAAGGCCCGAAGGGCGGCTTCGTGCTGGAGACCGCGCGCGTCGCGCTCGCCACCGGAGGCCTCGGCGGGCTGTTCGCCGACACCACCAATCCCCCCGCCTCCTTCGGCCAGGGCCTCGCCCTCGCTGCGCGCGCAGGCGCGGTGCTGCGCGACATGGAGATGGTGCAGTTCCATCCCACCGCTCTGGCGGTGGGCCGCGCCGGTTCGGGCGGCCTGCCGCTGGTCAGCGAGGCGGTGCGCGGGGAAGGCGCGCTCTTGGTGAACGACCACGGCGAACGCTTCCTCGCCGGCACGCCCGGCGCCGAACTGGCGCCGCGCGACGTGGTGGCCCGCGCGGTGTGGGCCGAGCTTGAAGCCGGTCGGCAGGTCTATCTCGATGCCCGCACCAGCCTCGGGCCGCGCTTCGCGGCGCGCTTTCCCGCCGTGGCCGCCTTGTGCCAGGCGTCGGGGCTCGACCCGGCGCGCGACCTCCTGCCGATCCGTCCCGCGGCGCACTACCATATGGGCGGCGTCGAGGTGGACGGCGCCGGCCGCAGCTCGGTTCCCGGGCTGTGGGCGGTGGGCGAGGTCGCCTCCACCGGGCTCCACGGCGCCAACCGGCTCGCCAGCAATTCGCTGCTGGAGGCGGTGGTGTGCGCCCGCGAGGCGGCAACGAGCATGGCCAGTGCCCCCGCTTCGGCGCCGCGGCCACGCCCGGAACCGGCGGCCGCGCCCCGGCCCGGCGCCGAAGCCGTGCGGCCCGTCCTGTCGCGCCATCTCGGCGTGGCGCGCGACGGCGACGGCCTCGCCTGCGCCGCCGCGCGTCTGCTGCCGCTCGCCGAGAGTGCGGGTCCGGACTGCGATGCCGCGCTCGTCGGCCTCGTCATGGCGCTCGCCGGCCTGGAGCGGCGCGAAAGCCGCGGCGCCCACTGGCGCACCGATCACCTCCGCCGCGCCGCGGAGGCGCGCCATACCCGCCTCACCCTCGATGCCGCCCTGAGCGCCGCCCGCGCCCACGCCGCGCTCGCGCTCTCGCACTGAAGGCCTGCCGCCATGAACGCCCACATGAATGCCCATATCACCGCCCCCCTCGCCTCCCGCACGCTCTCCCCGCTCCCCGCCATCATGGTCGAGCCGATCGTGCGCATGGCGCTGCTGGAGGATCTCGGCCGCGCCGGCGACCTCACCTCAGATGCCGTGGTGCCCGCCGGCGCGCGCGCCCGCGCCGAGCTGCGCGCCCGGCAGGCGGGCGTGCTCGCCGGCCTCGACGCCGCCCGCCTCGCCTTCACGCTGATGGATGACGCAGTCGCCTTCACCCCCGCCACGCGCGACGGCGACGCGCTGGCGCCGGGCGCGCTGGTCGCGACCGTGGAGGGGCCGGCGCGCGCCATCCTCACCGCCGAGCGCACCGCGCTGAACCTCTTGTGCCGCCTTTCGGGCATCGCCAGCGCCACCGCCGGGCTGGTGGAGGCGGTGAAGGGCCACAAGGCGGCCATCGCCTGCACCCGCAAGACCACGCCCGGCCTGCGCGCGCTGGAGAAATACGCGGTGCGCGCCGGCGGCGGCTCCAACCACCGCTTCGGCCTCGACGACGCGGTGCTGGTGAAGGACAACCACATCGCCATCGCCGGCGGCATCCGCCCCGCTTATGAGCGCCTGCGCGCCCAGGTGGGCCACATGGTGAAGATCGAGATCGAGGTGGACACCCTCGCCCAGCTCGAAGAGCTGCTTCCGCTCAAGGTGGACGCGGTTCTGCTCGACAACATGACGCCCGAGACGCTGGCGCAGGCGGTGAAGATGGTGGACGGCCGCATGCTCACCGAGGCCTCCGGCCGGGTGACCCGCGAGAGCGCCCCGGCCATTGCCGCCAGCGGGGTGGACCTGATCTCGGTGGGCTGGCTCACCCACAGCGCGCCGATCCTCGACCTCGGGCTCGACTTCGCGGATTGAGGGCACGGCGGACCGGGTGCACTTGATCCAGTCGGTTGCCTTCGGTGGGTGCTTCCCTAAAGTCGCCCGGTCCAATGCGCCGAACCGGCGCGGTACCGCCCCGGAGGGAGACGACATGCTCAAGCGCATCCTGGTTCTGCTCGGCGAATCGGCCCCCTCGGTGGCGGCGCGCGCCTTTGCCTTCCGCCAGGCGCGGTCGAGCGGGGCGAGCCTGTCGGGCCTCGCCGGCATCGACCTCGCCGCGCTGCGCTTGCCCACCCTCGGCCGGGCCGGCACCGCCTCCTTCCAGATCAAGCTGGAGCAGGGCATGCGCGCGGATGCCGATGCCGGGCAGGTGCGCCTCCATGCGGCCTTCGAGGCCGAATGCGCCCGCAACGGGATGCCGCTGGACTGGCTCTCCTTCGAGGGCGATCCCATGGAGGCGCTGGTGGCCGCTTCCGAGACCCGCGACATGCTGGTGACCGGCAGCGACACCGCATTCCAGGGCACGCTCTCCACGCCGCTTCCCGACCTGCTCTCATCGCTCCTCGCCAAGACGCCGCGACCGGTGGTGGTCTGCGGCGACGAGGCGACGGAAGGTGTGGGGAACCTGATCGCCTATGACGGCAGCCTGCCGGCCATGCGGGCGCTGCAGATGTTCGTGCTGCTCGGCACCGGCCGCGGCCAGCCGGCGCAGGTGGTGAGCATCGATCCGAGCCGCGAGCAGGCGGCCCGGATGGCGGTCGCCGCCGGCGCCTATCTGCGCGCCCACGGCTATGAGGCGAGCGAACTGCCGCTGGCGACCCGCGCCGACCCCTCCGAGGTGCTGCGGCTGGAGGCGGAGGCGCACAAGGCCAACACCCTGGTCATGGGCAGCTACGGCCGTCACGGGCTGAAGGAGATGCTGTTCGGCTCCAGCACCGTGAAGCTGGTGGAGAACCCGCCCTGCCCGCTGTTCATCTATCACTGACGGCCGCGGCGCAGGACGCCCCGCGCGCAGAAGCGACGCGGGCCGGAATGCCCGGCCTCCCGGCCCGTTGCCCGCTTGACGCCTGCGCGCGCCATATCTCCCGACGGACCACGCGGCCCCGGCAGGGGCTTTGCATCGGCGCGAACCCGTGCGAAGCAGGGGCATTGATGTCCGGGTGCCGCCCGGCCCGCCTTATTGCCAGCACGGCGGCAGCCCGAGGGAGACGACGATGCCCGACGTGACCGAAGACCTCGTGCGCAGCGCCCTCGCCAAGGTGCGCACGCCCGAAGGCGTGCCGCTTTCCGCCTCGCCGGCGCTCGCCGGCATCGTGGTCACCAGCGGCAAGGTCTATCTGTCGATCAATATCGACGAGGCCCAGGCGCGGGCGTGGGAAAACGTGCGCGGGGAGGCCGAGGCGGCGGCGCGCAGCGTGCCCGGCGTGACCTCGGCTCTGGTGGCGCTCACTGCCGAGCGCAAGGCCGCGGCCCGCCCCGGCCCGCCGCCGCCCGCTCCCGGCGCGCCGGCGCCCGGCCGCGCCATCGAGGTGCCGGGCGTCAAGTCCATCATCGCCGTCGCCTCCGGCAAGGGCGGCGTCGGCAAGTCGACGCTCTCCATCAACCTCGCGCTCGGCCTGCGCGACCTCGGCCTGAAGGTCGGCCTGCTCGACGCCGACATCTACGGCCCCTCGGTGCCGCGTCTGTCGGGAGTCGCCCAGAAGCCCGAGCTGGTGGACGGCAAGACCATGCTGCCGCTGGAGAATTTCGGGCTCCAGCTGATGTCCATCGGGTTCCTCGTGGAGGAGGAGACGCCGATGATCTGGCGTGGGCCCATGGTCATGTCCGCCATCTCGCAGATGCTGCGCGAGGTGAAGTGGGGGCCGCTCGACGTGCTGGTGGTGGACATGCCGCCCGGCACCGGCGATGCCCAGCTCACCATGGCGCAGCAGGTGAACCTCACCGGCGCGGTGATCGTCTCCACGCCCCAGGACCTCGCCTTGATCGACGCCCGGCGCGGCGTCGCCATGTTCCAGCGCGTGAACGTGCCGATCCTCGGCGTGGTGGAGAACATGGCCTATTTCGTGTGCCCGCACTGCGGCGGGCGCTCGGAGATCTTCGGCCATGGCGGCGCGCACCAGGAGGCGGACAAGCTCGGCGTGCCGTTCCTCGGCGAGATCCCGCTGCACATGCGCATCCGCGAGATGTCGGATGCCGGCCTGCCGGTGCTGGTGGCGGACCCGCAGAGCGCCGAGGCCGGCGCCTACCGCGCGGTGGCGCGCGAGGTGAAGGCGGCGATCGAGCGCGCCAGCGGATCGGCCCGCAAGGCTCCCCGCATCGTGATCGAATAGGCGCAGCGGGCGCGCCTCTACGACTAAGGTTGTACCGGCACGCATGCTTCCCTATCGGGGACGGGCGCACTAGAAGTGTGGGATGCCGCCCGCCCGCGCGTCCTGCGCCCGCGTGCGCGGCCAAAATCGTCTAGGGAGCCTCCCTTCATGAAACGCCGTGAATTCCTCACCGCCGCCACCGCGGGCGTCGCCGCTTCCTCGGTCGCCATGCCCGCCATCGCGCAGTCCGCGCCGGAAGTGAAGTGGCGCTGCACCTCGTCCTTCCCGAAGTCGCTCGACACCATCTACGGCGCCGCCGAGCTGATGGCGAAGACCGTCTCCGAGCTGACCGACGGCAAGTTCCAGATCCGCGTGTTCGCGGCGGGCGAGATCGTGCCCGGCCTGCAGGCGCTGGACGCGACGCAGAACAACACCGTCGAGATGTGCCACTCGGCGTCCTATTATTACGTCGGCAAGGACCCCACCTTCGGCATGGGAACCGCCATCCCGTTCGCCCTGAACACCCGGCAGATGAATGCCTGGTTCCTGTTCGGCAACGGCCTGACGCTGATGAACGAGTTCTACAAGGACTACAACGTCACCATGCTGCCGGGCGGCAACACCGGCGGGCAGATGGGCGGCTGGTTCCGCAAGGAGATCAAGACCGTCGCCGACCTCAACGGCCTGAAGATGCGCATCGCCGGCATGGGCGGCCAGGTGATGGCCAAGCTCGGCGTGGTGCCGCAGCAGCTCGCCGGCGGCGACATCTACCCGGCGCTGGAGAAGGGCACCATCGACGCCGCCGAGTGGGTCGGCCCCTATGACGACGAGAAGCTCGGCCTCTTCAAGGTGGCCAAGTATTACTACTATCCCGGCTGGTGGGAAGGCTGCGCGGCCCTCAACTTCTTCTTCAACACCGCGCAGTGGAACAGCTTGCCGCCGCTCTACCAGCACGCCCTCACCGCCGCCTGCGCGCGCGCCAACGAGAGCATGCTGGCGAGCTACGACGCCAAGAACCCGGTTGCCATCCAGAGCCTCGTGAAGAGCGGCACCCAGCTGCGCCGCTATCCCAATGACGTGATGGACGCGGCCTACAAGGCGTCGCACGAGATCTACGAGAAGCTGTCGACCGAGAACCCCAAGTTCGGCAAGGTGTGGAACGACCTCAAGGCATTCCGCAACAACGCCTACACCTGGTGGCAGATCGCCGAGTTCAACTACGACGACTACATGGTGCGCGCCCGCTCGCGCGGCTGACGCCCCTGACCGCACGCGTCGAAGCGGCCCCGGAGCACGTGCTCCGGGGCCGCTTTCGTTCCGTCCGCCGCAGGTTACGGGCGCGCCTGGTTCTTGCCGCCCTCGATCGCGCCGCCGCTATGGGCGTCGGGACGCGCGGGGGTCGAGGGGCGCGGGTTGACCGAACCCGTCGGGTTCATGTCCGTCCCGCCGCTGGCGCCCGGCGTCGCCTGGTTCTTGCCGGCCTCGACGGCACCGCCGGAGTGCCCGCTCGGCCGCTGGGCGGTGTTCGGGATCGGATTGGCCGGCGCGGCGCTCGGATCGACTGCGCTGCCACCCGGCGTCGCCTGGGTGCGGCCGCCTTCCATCGCCGGTCCGGTGGAGGTGTTGGCATTGGGCTTCGACTGCGCCATGGCCATGCCGGCGCTGGCGATGAGAACGGTGCCTGCCACGAGAAGACGTTTCATTCCTCGGCTCCCTTGCTGGTGATGCATGGTCAACACCGCAGCGGCCGGATGGTTCGCGTGAGCGCGGCCATGGGCCGGCGCGAGCGGCGCTTGATCCGCGGGCGCCGCGAAACTAGGGTCGCGCCGCGCGTGACCGCGCGCCGGCGCCTGCCGTCCCCGTTTTGCCGCCGACCTGCCGGCGGACGACCACCGCGAGCACCATGACCGACCCCGCCCTGCCGCCGCACATGCGGCCCGACCGCTCCTTCCAGGCCCTGCTGCTGACGCTTCAGCGCTTCTGGGCGGACCAGGGCTGCGTCATCCTCCAGCCCTACGACATGGAGGTGGGCGCGGGCACGTTCCATCCGGCGACCACGCTGCGCGCGCTCGGTCCCCGGCCCTGGAAGGCGGCCTATGTGCAGCCCTCGCGCCGGCCCAAGGACGGGCGATACGGCGAGAACCCCAACCGGCTGCAGCATTATTACCAGTTCCAGGTGATCCTGAAGCCGTCGCCCGAGAACCTGCAGGAGCTGTACCTCAAGTCCCTGGAGGCCATCGGCATTGACCTGAGGCTGCACGACGTGCGCTTCGTGGAGGACGACTGGGAGAGCCCGACGCTGGGCGCCTGGGGCCTCGGCTGGGAGTGCTGGTGCGACGGCATGGAGGTTTCGCAGTTCACCTATTTCCAGCAGGTTGCGGGCTTCGAGTGCGCCCCCGTCGCAGGCGAATTGACCTATGGCCTGGAGCGCCTCGCCATGTATGTGCAGGGGGTCGAGAACGTCTACGACCTCAATTTCAACGGCCGCGAGGGCGACGAGAAGACCACCTATGGCGACGTCTTCCTCCAGGCCGAGCAGGAATATTCCCGGCACAATTTCGAGGCGGCGGACACCGACATGCTGTTCGAGCAGTTCCGCATGGCCGAGGCCGCCTGCCGCAAATACCTCGCCTTCGGCGACAAGGGCGACACCCACCAGATGGTGCTGCCCGCCTACGACCAGTGCATCAAGGCCTCGCACGTCTTCAACCTGCTGGACGCGCGCGGCGTGATCTCCGTCACCGAGCGCCAGAGCTACATCCTGCGCGTGCGCGAACTGGCCAAGGCCTGCGGCGCCGCCTGGCTGAAGACCGATGCAGGCGGGAGGGAAGCGGCATGAGCGGCGCCCGCACCCTGCTCCAGATGGCCGGCGCGCCGGCACGCACGCCGGACCTCGCCCGCGCGGCCCTCGTCGTCATCGACGCCCAGCGCGAATATGTGGATGGCCTCGTGCCGCTCGCCGGCATCGCCCCCGCGCTGGACGCACTGGGCCGCG
This sequence comes from Xanthobacter tagetidis, assembly GCF_003667445.1. Classification (GTDB taxonomy): domain Bacteria; phylum Pseudomonadota; class Alphaproteobacteria; order Rhizobiales; family Xanthobacteraceae; genus Xanthobacter; species Xanthobacter tagetidis. The sequence goes on from NZ_RCTF01000001.1 coordinate 546,431, forward strand.
TGCTCCAAGCCGCCCGCGCCGCGGGCGCGCCGGTGATCCATGTGGCCCATCGCGGCAAGGCCGGTTCCGGCGGGCCGTTCGACCCCGAGGGCCAGGGCTTCGGCTTCGCCGCCCCGGCTCTGCCCGCGCCCGGCGAGGCGGTGGTGGAGAAGGGGCTGCCGAACGCCTTTGCCGGCACAACCCTCATCGACCTGCTGCGCGCGACCGGCCGCGGCGAGATCGTCTTTGCCGGCTTCATGACCCATATGTGCGTCAGCGCCACGGCGCGGGCGGCGCTCGACCTCGGCTTCGCCTCGTTCGTCGTCGGCGATGCCTGCGCCACCCGCGCCTTGCCGGACCCGCTGGGCGGCGCCGACATCCCGGCGGAGCAGGTGCACCGCACGGCGCTCGCCGAGATCGCCGACCGCTTCGCCTTCGTGGTGCGCGCCGACGCCCTGCGCTGAGGGCGGCGGCGCCCTCGACGCGGGGGCGCAAACGCACTAGAGCACGGCCAGAACCTTTGCCCGCCTGCGCCCCGCGCGCCGGCCCGCCGATAAGGCGACGAGCCCGAGACCATGCCCGACCTTCTGCTTGAACTCTTCTCCGAGGAAATTCCCGCCCGCATGCAGGCGCAGGCGGCGGAGGCGCTGCGCAAGCTCGTCACCGACAAGCTGGTGGAGCGCGGCCTCATCTATGAGGGCGCCAAGGCCTTCGTGACGCCGCGCCGCCTCGCGCTCTCGGTGCACGGCCTGCCGGGCCGGCAGGCGGACCAGAAGGAGGAGAAGAAGGGTCCGCGCGTCGGCGCGCCCGAGGCCGCGCTCCAGGGCTTCCTGAAGGGCGCGGGGCTTTCCTCCATCGATCAGGCGACGATCCAGAGCGACCCGAAGAAGGGCGACTTCTACGTCGCCGTGATCGAGAAGAAGGGCCTGCCGACGCCCGACGTGATCGCCGAGATCATCCCCGAGATCGTGCGCAGCTTCCCCTGGCCGAAATCCATGCGCTGGGGGCCGGACAGCGCGAAGCCGGGTTCGCTCAAGTGGGTGCGCCCGCTGCACTCCATCGTCGCGACCTTCGGCGCCGAGGGCGACGAGCCGGAGGTGGTGCATTTCTCGGTGGACGGCATCGAGGCCTCCAACGTCACGCGCGGGCACCGCTTCATGGCGCCGGCGCCGTTCACGGTGAAGCGGCTCGACGACTGGATGGCGAAGCTGGAAGCCGCCAAGGTGGTGGCCGACCGCGACCGCCGCAAGCAGATCATCCTCAACGACGCCAAGGACCTCGCGCTCGCCGCCGGGCTGGAGCTGGTGGAGGACGAGGGCCTTCTGGACGAGGTGTGCGGCCTGGTGGAATGGCCCGTGGTGCTCATGGGGTCGTTCGAAGAGCGCTTCCTCGACATCCCCGACGAGGTGATCCGCGCCACCATCCGCGCCAACCAGAAGTGCTTCGTGCTGAGGAACCCCGAGACGGGCCGCCTCGCCAACCGCTTCCTGCTGGTGTCGAACCTCGTCGCCAGCGACGGCGGCAAGGCCATCGTCGCCGGCAACGAGCGGGTGATCCGGGCGCGGCTGTCGGATGCGAAATTCTTCTGGGACACGGACCGGGTGAACGGCCTCGCCAGCCGCCTGCCGAAGTTCGCGCACATCACCTTTCACGAGAAGCTGGGCTCGCAGGCCGAGCGCATCGAGCGCATCCGCCGCCTCGCGGTGGAACTGGCGCCGAAGGTCGGCGCGCCGGCGGCTCTGGCCGAGGAGGCCGCCCTGGTGGCCAAGGCGGATTTGCTCACGGAAGTGGTGGGCGAGTTCCCCGAGCTTCAGGGCCTCATGGGCCGCTATTACGCCGAGGGCGAGAAGCTGCCCCCCGAGGTCGCCGCCGCCTGCGAGGATCACTACAAGCCGCAGGGGCCGAACGACCGCGTGCCCACCGCGCCGGTCTCCGTGGCGGTGGCGCTGGCGGACAAGATCGACACCCTGGTCGGCTTCTGGGCCATCGACGAGAAGCCGACCGGGAGCAAGGACCCTTATGCGCTGCGTCGGGCGGCGCTGGGGGTGATCCGGATTGTGCTGGAGAATGGACTCAAGTTGAGGTTGCGAGAAACTATTTTAGAGGCCGGAGAAATTTTCCGCCTTTGGAAAATTAATAGCTATTTTAATTTTGATAACAATATACGTGTTCCATACGTCTTGAATTCAAGAGGAGATTATTCCGTTATTCCTGAATACGCTTCAGATGGCATCGGATTCAGCGATTGGCCTTTTATACACGCGGCTAGCACTGATTTGGATATTTTCGATGAAATATTTTCAGCCAAGGCTTTTAAGGTTGAAAAAAATGGCAATCTTTATCTTGAAGTTGTGAAAAATCCCGACACTGTTTCTCGTGTATTTTCATGGAGTAATCTAGACTCTGACCTCCTCGCCTTCTTCGCCGACCGCCTCAAGGTCTATCTCCGTGACCGCGGCGCGCGGCACGACCTTGTGGATGCCGTCTTCGCCCTCGAAGGGCAGGACGATCTGCTGCTGGTGGTGCGCCGCGTGGAGGCGCTGGGCCGCTTCCTCGACACCGAGGACGGGAAGACCCTGCTGGCCGGCTATCGCCGCGCGGTGAACATCCTGCGCATCGAGGAGAAGAAGGACGGCCGCGCCTTCACCGGCCCCACCAATGCCGCGCTGCTCAAGGAGCCGGCCGAGGAGCACCTCGCCGCCGCCATCGAGGACGTGAAGGCGCGCGTGACCAAGGCCGTGGCGGCGGAGGACTTCGCCGCCGCCATGACCGCGCTCGCCGATCTGCGCGCCCCGGTGGACGCCTTCTTCGACGCCGTCACGGTGAACGACAAGGATGCAGCCCTGCGCGAGAACCGCCTGAAGCTCCTGGACGAAATCCGCGCCGCCACCCGTACCATCGCCGACTTCGACCTGATCCAGGGCTGACGTCCCCCCGCGCGGCCGGCCCGCCGGCATCGCATCGCTGCCGCCGCCCTCCCGCGCCCCGTCGCCCTCCGGCTTGACCGGAGGGCCCATTCTGCGGCCAGGCGCGCCGTGGGGAGGGTGCGATGGATGCTCCGATCAAGTCGGAGCATGACGGCAGCTTTTCAGGCCGCCTTGGGACCCGATTGCGCGCGCCCCCACCCTTTTCACCGCCGTCATCCCCCGGCTTGTCCGGGGGATCCACGCCGCGTCCGGGCCGGCGCTTCGTCTGCGCGACTCCCGCTCGCGGCCCGGTGGATGCCCCGGACAAGCCGGGGCATGACGGCGGTTGAAGGTTCCTCGTGTGGGGCTTCCGCCTTGCGCGTCCACCCTCCCTGCCGTCGCCCTCCGGCTTGACCGGAGGGCCCATTCGGCGACCGGGCGCGTCTTGGGGAGGGTGCAATGGATGCTCCGATCAAGTCGGAGCATGACGGCAGCTTTTCAGGCCGCCGTGGGACCCGATCGCGCGCGCCCCCCGTCTTTTCACCACCGTCATCCCCCGGCTTGACCGGAGGGCCCATTCGGCGACCGGGCGCGTCTTGGGGGGGCGCAACGGATGCTCCGATCAAGTCGGAGCATGACGGCAGTTTAGCGGGGCCGCCGTGGGACCCGGTTGCGCGCGCCCCCACTCATTTCACCACCGTCATCCCCCGGCTTGTCCGGGGGATCCACGCCGCGTCCGGGCCGGCGATTCATTTTTAGGACGCCCGCTCGCGGCCCGGTGGATGCCCCGGACAAGCCGGGGCATGACGGCGGTTGAAGGTTCCTCGTGTGGGGCTTCCGCCTTGCGCGTCCACCCTCCCTGCCGTCGCCCACCGGCTTGACCGGAGGGCCCATTCGGCGACCGGGCGCGTCTTGGGGAGGGTGCAATGGATGCTCCGATCAAGTCGGAGCACGACGGCAGCTTTTCAGGCCGCCGTGGGACCCGATTGCGCGCGCCCCCCTCTTCTCACCGCCGTCATCCCCCGGCTTGTCCGGGGGATCCACGCCGCGTCCGGGCCGGCGATTCATTTTTAGGACGCCCGCTCGCGGCCCGGTGGATGCCCCGGACAAGCCAGGGCATGACGGCGGTTGGGGGGAAGTCCGTGGGATCCGCGTCGGGGGTTTCAGCCCCTGCATCCGCGCTCCCCGCCGTCGCCGCCCCCTCCCTGCCGTCGCCCTCCGGCTTGACCGGAGGGCCCATTCGGCGACCGGGCGCAACGCCGGGAGGCGCAATGGATGCTCCGATCAAGTCGGAGCATGACGGCGGCTTTGCAGGGTCGCCTTGGGACCCGGTTGCGCGCGCCCCCACCCTTTTCACCGCCGTCATCCCCCGGCTTGTCCGGAGCATGACGGCGGCTTGATGGGGCCGCGCGTCCGCCGGGCGCTATTCCGCGGCGCGGGGCAAGGCGCTCCGGGCGGCGGCGGTGAAGTGGGCCATGGCGGCGGCGACGCCGCCCTTCTTGTGCGGGATGCCGGCCAGCTCCAGCCCCATCTCGACCCCGGCGAGCGCGCCGAGGATGGTGAGGTCGTTGGTGTCGCCCAGATGGCCGATGCGGAACACCTTGCCCGCGAGCTTGGTCAGCCCGGTGCCGAGCGAGATGTCGAACGCCTCCAGCGCCCGGGCGCGGAAGGCGTCGGCGTCATGCCCGTCCGGCACCAGCACCGCGGTGAGCGAAGAGGAATAGTGCTCCGGCACGCGGCACAGCACCTCAAGCCCCCAGGCCTCCACCGCCGCGCGCGTCGCCGCCGCATGGCGGTCGTGGCGGGCGAACACGTTCTCAAGCCCCTCCTCGTGGAGCATGTCGATCGCCGCATCGAGGCCGTAGAGCAGGTTGGTGGCGGGGGTGTAGGGGAAGTAGCCGGCGCGGTTCGCGGGCAGCATCTCCTCCCACGACCAGAACAGCTTCGGGCTGCGCGAGGCCTTGGCGGCGGCCAGCGCCTTGTCGCTCACCGCGTTGAAGGACAGGCCCGGCGGCAGCATGAGCCCCTTCTGCGAGCCCGCCACCGTGACGTCCACGCCCCATTCGTCGTGGCGATAGTCGATGGAGGCGAGGGAGGAGATGGTGTCCACCAGAAGCAGCGCGGGGTGATTCGCCTGGTCGATGGCCTTGCGCACCTTGGCGATGGGCGACACGCAGCCGGTGGAGGTCTCGTTGTGCACCACGCACACCGCCTTGATGGCGTGGGCCTTGTCCTCGGCGAGCGCCGCGCCGATGGCCTCCGGGTCGGCGCCCTGGCGCCAGTCGGAGCCGATGAACACCGGGTCGAGCGCGAGCTTGACCGCCATGTTGCGCCACAACGTGGCGAAATGGCCGGTCTCGTACATCAGCACCTTGTCGCCGGGGGACAGGCAGTTGGACAGCCCCGCCTCCCATGCGCCCGTGCCCGAGGCCGGGTAGATGATGACCGGCGCGCGGGTCTTGAACACGGTCTTGACGTTTTCCAGCACCCGCCGGCCGAGCTTCTGGAACTCCGGCCCGCGATGGTCGAGCACCGGCATGTCCATGGCGCGCAGAATGCGGTCCGGAACCGGCGTCGGACCGGGGATCTGCAGGAAATGTCGGCCCGCGACGCGGGCGGTGTTGGACGGCATGAGGCGGGCCTCCGAATGAGGGGTGGTTCCCTTCTGGCTTGCCAAAATGAATTATGAATGCAAAAAACAGTCAAGAACACTTTTCTGGGAGCGCTCCAGGGATGGCAGGGACCGTGGCACGGATCGTGGAACCCGGCCTTGAGCGGCGCCTGAAGGCGGAGCTCGCCGGCGAGGTCCTGTTCGACCGCTTCAGCCGGGGACGCTACGCCACCGACGCCTCAGCCTACCAGCAGATGCCCGCCGGCGTCGTGGTGCCGAAGACGCGCGCCGAGGCCGAGCGCGCCGTCGCCATCGCCTTGGAGGAGAAGGTGCCCGTGACCGCCCGCGGCGGCGGCACCTCCCAGTGCGGGCAGACCATCAATACCGGCCTCATCGTCGACTGCTCGCGCCACCTCACCGCGATCCTGGATCTGGACGTGTCCGGCCGCCGCGCGGTGGTGGAGCCGGGCATCGTGCTCGACGAGCTGAACCGCCAGCTGCGCCCGCACGGCCTGTGGTTCCCGGTGGACGTCTCCACCGCCTCGCGCGCCACCATCGGCGGCATGGTGGGCAACAATTCATGCGGCGGGCGCTCGCTGCGCTACGGCACCACGCGCGACAACGTGGTCGCCATCGACGCGCTGCTGGCGAGCGGCGCGACCGCGCGATTCGGCCCGGTGAAGGGCGACCTCTCGGACCTGTCCGCCACCGCCCCCCTGCGCCCGCTCGCCGAGCACCTCGCCGCGCTCGGCGCGCGCGAGGCGGCCGAGATCGAAGCGCGCTTCCCGAAGGTGCAGCGCCGGGTGGGCGGCTACAATCTAGATGCGCTCGTGCCGGCCTCCGAGATCAACCTCGCCCATGTGCTGGTGGGCTCGGAGGGCACGCTCGGCTTTTCCACCGCCATCGAGCTGAAGCTCTGGCCGCTCATGGGCCGGCGCGCGGTGGGGGCCTGCCACTTCGGCTCGTTCCATGCCGCCATGGATGCCGCCCAGCACATCGTGAAGCTCGGCCCCATCGCCGTGGAGCTGGTGGACCGCACGCTGCTGGAACTTGCCTCCGACATCGCCATGTTCCGCCCGACGCTGGACGCCTTCGTGCGCGGCCGGCCGGAGGCGATCCTTCTGGTGGAATTCTCCGAGGACGACGCGGAGAACGCCCGCCGTCTCGCGAGTCTCCACAATCTGATGGGCGATATCGGCCTCGGCTGGGACCATCAGGGCGCGCGCTGGGGCGGCGTGGTGGACGTGACCGAGCCGGCGCTCCAGGCCGCCATCGCCGACGTGCGCACCTCCGGCCTCAACATCATGATGTCCATGAAGGACCAGGGAAAGCCGGTGTCCTTCGTGGAGGATTGCGCGGTGCCGCTGGAGCACCTCGCCGACTACACCGCGCGGCTGAGCGACGTGTTCGAGAAGAACGGCACGCGCGGCACCTGGTATGCCCACGCCTCGGTCGGCTGCCTGCACGTTCGCCCGGTGCTGAACCTGCGCCAGGACCTCGACGTGAAGCGCATGCGCGCCATCGCCGAGGAGGCGTTCGAACTGGTGCGCGCCTACAAGGGCTCGCATTCGGGCGAGCACGGCGACGGCATCGTGCGCTCGGAGTTCCACGAATTCATGTTCGGCAGCCGCCTCGTCGCGGCGTTCGGCGCGGTGAAGCGCGCCTTCGATCCGCGCGGCCTGCTGAACCCCGGCAAGATCGTCGATGCGCCGAAGTTCGACGACCGGACGCTGTTCCGCTACGGGCCGCAGTATCACCCCGTCGAGGTGAAGACCCATCTCGACTGGTCCGCCTTTCCCGGCGCCTCCGGCGGCCTCCAGGGCGCGGTGGAGATGTGCAACAACAACGGCGCCTGCCGCAAGCTCTCCGGCGGCACCATGTGCCCGTCCTACCGCGTGACGCGGGACGAGAAGGACGTGACGCGCGGGCGCGCCAACACCCTGCGCCTCGCCCTCTCCGGCCAGCTCGGCGAAGACGCCCTCACCTCGGACGAGATGATGGAGACGCTGAAGCTGTGCGTCTCTTGCAAGGGGTGCCGGCGCGAATGCCCGACCGGGGTCGACATGGCGCGCTTCAAGATCGAGGCGCTCGCCGCCCGCACCGCCCGGTTCGGCCATTCGCTGCGCGACCGTCTGGTCGGCTTCCTGCCGCGTTATGCGCCGTTCGCCGCGAAGCTGCCGGCGCTGCCGAACCTGCGCGACCGCGTGCCGGGGCTGGCGAAGCTCGCCGAGCGCGTCACCGGCTTTGCCGCCGAGCGGGCGCTGCCGCGCTGGCGGCGCGACGTGTTCGCCGACACCCCCGCCGCCTTCGGGCCGGCGGACGGGCGGCCGGTGATCCTGCTGGCGGACACCTTCAACCGCTATTTCGAGCGCGAGAACCTGGACGCCGCCCTCACCGTGCTCGCCGCGGCGGGCTACCGGGTGGAGATCGCCCGGCCGGCCGATGGTTCGTCGCGGCCTTTGTGCTGCGGGCGCACCTTCCTGTCCATCGGCGCGGTGGACGAGGCGAAGAGGGAGGCGCAGCGCGTGCTCGACGCGCTCGGCCCGCGCCTTAAGGACGGCGTGCCGGTGATCGGCCTGGAGCCGAGCTGCCTGCTGTCGTTCCGCGACGAGGTGCCGGCGCTGCTGCCCGGCCCGGCGGCGGAGAAGCTCGCCGCTTCGGCGCTGCTGTTCGAGGAATTCCTGGCCCGCGAGGCGAAGGCGGGGCGCCTTGCGCTCGACCTCGCCCCCATCGCCCCGCGCGCGCTGCTGCACGGCCACTGCCACCAGAAGAGCTTCGCCGCCATGGGCGCGGTGGAGCAGACGCTGCGCCTCGTGCCGGGCCTCGCGGTCGAGACGGTGGAGACCAGCTGCTGCGGCATGGCCGGCGCGTTCGGCTACGGCACTGAAACGGTCGCGGCGTCGAAGGCCATGGCCGAGCTGGCGCTCCTGCCGGCGGTGCGGGCGGCGGACGGCGATACCTTGGTGGTGGCGGACGGCACCTCCTGCCGCCAGCAGATCGCCGACGGCACGCCGCGCCAGGCGGTGCATGTGGCGCAGGTGCTGGCGCGCGCGGTCGCCGCCGCCAAAGCGCGGCCGGCGCTGAAGGAGGCAGCGGAATAACGCGCAGGGCGGCTTTGCATCCTTGCCTTTCGGATTTCTGCATTCATAATTCACTTGCCGCGCACCGGCCGAAGATGCCGGGCGCTCGACCGAGAGCCTCCCTCTCGGGAGGAAACGGAGGAGACGCCAAATGCGATCGATCATCACCCTCGTGCTTGCCGCCGCCGGCGCGCTGACCGCCTCGGCGGCCCTCGCCCAGACCGATATCAAGCTCGGCCATGTGGGCGAGCCGGGCTCGCTCTTCGACCAGACCAGCCAGGAATTCGCCAAGCGCGCCAACGCCAAGCTCGGCGACAAGGCGAAGGTGGTGGTGTTCGGATCGAGCCAGCTCGGCGGCGACGACGAGATGCTGAAGAAGCTGAAGCTCGGCACCATCGACCTCGCGCTGCCCTCCACCGTGATGACCACGGTCGCGCCCGAGTTCGGCGTGTTCGAGATGCCCTATCTGGTGAAGGACCGCGTTCACGCCGCTCGCATCCGCGACGAGGTCATCAAGCCGACGCTGGTGCCGATCGCCCAGAAGGCCGGCTTCACCATCATCGCCACCTGGGAGAACGGCGTCCGCCACATCACAAACAGCAAGCGGCCGATCGTGAAGCCCGAGGACCTCCAGGGCATCAAGCTGCGCGTGCCGAAGGGCGTATGGCGGGTGAAGATGTTCCAGGCCTACGGCGCGACGCCGAGCCCGATGGCGCTGTCGGAGGTGTTCGTCGCGCTCCAGACCGGCGTGATGGACGGGCAGGAGAACCCGTTCGCGCAGATCTATCCCTCGCGCTTCCAGGAAGTGCAGAAGTATCTCTCGCTCACCGGCCACGTCTATACTCCGGCCTACCTCACCGCCGGCCGCTCCTGGCAGAACCTGCCGCCGGACGTGCGCAAGGCGCTGGAGGAGACCGCGATCGAGATGGAGCCGGTCGCGCTGGAGATCGCCGCGCGCCTCGACGCCGAGCTGCTGGAGAAGCTGAAGGCCGCCGGCATGCAGGTCAACGAGGCCGACAAGGCCGCCTTCATCGCCGCCTCCAAGCCGGTCTATGACGAGTTCGCCAAGCAGGTGAACGGCGGCCAGGCGCTGATCGACAAGTCTCTGGCCCTCGGCAAGGGCTCCTGAGGCGCCAAGACCGCCGGCCTGCACGCCGCGGCCCATCCCATGACATGGCCTCCCCGCACCCGCGGGGAGGCGCAGCGGCCGCCGCCGGGCGGCCACGCCCCCTCCCGCCGAGACCAGCTTCGCCGGAGCAGCCCGTCCATGCAGAGCGTCCGCAGATATTACGACCGGTTCCTGGAGGTGATCGCCGCCGCGCTCATGGCGGGGCTCACGATCATCCTCGTCATGGGCTTCGTCTACCGTTTCTTCGGCGCCTCGCTGGTCTGGTATGACGAGATCGCCTCCATCGGCCTCGCCTGGCTCACCTATTACGGCAGCGCGCTGGCCGCCCTGCGCGGTGCGCACATCGGGTTTCCCGGCATCGTCAATGCGTTCTCGCCGAACCTCCGGGTGGCGGTGACGCTGCTGTCCGAGGCGATCGTCATCGGCTTCTTCGCGCTGCTCGCCATCTACGGCACGGAAGTGGTGATGATCCTCCAGGGCTCCACCCTGGTCTCCCTGCCGGACGTGTCGCAGCAGCTCACCCAGTCGGCGCTGCCCGTCGCGGCGGTGCTGTTCATCATCGCCGAGCTGCTCCGGCTGCCCGAAGTGCTCGCCGCCGCGCGCGGCCACGGCTTCGAGGACCACGAACTCAAGGAGGCGCTGGAGAGCGTCGGCGTGGAGGCGCCCGGCGACGCGGCGCCCGATCGCGCGTCCGCCCCGTCCAAGCCCCTGACCTCCGGCCTGGCCGAAGGAGGCCGCGCGCGATGACCGCCACGCTCGGATACATGTTCGTCGGCCTGTTCGGCATGGTGCTGCTCAACGTGCCCATCGCGGTGGCGCTCGCCGTGGTGGCGGTGGCGGCGATCTGGATCACGCAAGGGGCAGCCATGCTCCCCAACGTGCCTTTGGTGATGTTCGACGGCGCCACCAACTTCCCGCTGCTGGCGATCCCGCTGTTCATCTTCGCCGGCGGCATCATGAACTCGTCGTCCATCTCGCGGCGCCTCGTGAACCTCGCCTCGGCGATGCTGGGCTTCATCCGCGGCGGTCTCGCCATGGTGACGGTGGGCGCCTCCATGTTCTTCGCCGAGATTTCCGGCTCGGCAGTCGCCGGCGTCGCCGCGCTCGGCACGCTGCTGATCCCAGCCATGAAGAGCCGCGGCTATTCCAAGGAGGTGGCGGCGGCCATCTCCTCCTCGTCGGCAAGCCTTGCGATCATCCTGCCGCCCTCCATCCCCATGATCCTGTATGCGGTGATGGCGCAGGTGTCGGTGGTGAAGATGTTCATCTCCGGCCTGCTGCCGGGCCTTCTGGGCGGCGCCGGCCTCGCCATCACCAGCTATTTCTACGCCCGCAAGTACAACTTCCCGGTGGAGCAGCGCTTCTCCCTGTCCAAGCTCGGCACCGCGTTCCGCGAGGCGGCCTGGGCGCTGATGCTGCCGGTCATCATCCTCGGCGGCATCTTCGGCGGCTTCGTCACCGCGACCGAAGGCGCGGCGGTGGCCGTGGTGGCGGCGCTCTTCATCTCCACCGTGATCTATCGCGAGCAGACCCTGCGCGATCTCTACAAGTCGCTGGTCGATGCCGCGCTGCAGACCGCCGTGGTGATGCTGCTGGTGGCGTCCTCGGCGCTCATCGGCGTGTTCCTGACCGAGGCGCGGGTGCCGCAGGCGCTGGCCGGCTCGATCCTCGAATACACCACCAACCCCTACATGGTGCTGCTGCTGCTGAACATCTTCTTCCTGATCCTCGGGATGTTCCTGCATTCGGCGGCCGCCATCATCCTCACCGTGCCGATCGTCTTGCCGCTGATCCAGCAGGTGGGCATCGACCCTGTGCATTTCGGCCTGGTGCTCACGCTGAACCTCGCCATCGGCCAACAGACGCCGCCGGTGGCCTCGGTGCTCATCGCCGCCTGCGCCATCGCCAAGTCGGACATCTGGAAGACCACCAAGGCCAATCTCGGCTATATCGCGGTGCTGCTCCTGGTGCTGATGATCTGCACCTACGTGCCCTGGCTCGCGCTGGCGCCGACGCGGTGGTTCTACGGCGACGCGGCCGGCTAAGCCGTCGCCGGTCGGCACGCCGTCTTCGGCGTGCCGACCGCCACCCGGGCCGGGATCGTGTTATCGATGGCCACACCCCACGCGCCGGGCGCCCTGCCGCCCGGCGCGATCGTCTTTTCTTCCCTGCTGCGGACATAGCCCATGACCAAGATCCCCGAGCCCGCCCGCCCGCTGCCCCTCGAAGGGGTGCGCGTCCTCGACGTGAGCCAGGTGATGGCGGGGCCGGTCTGCGCCATGCTGCTCGGCGACCTTGGCGCCGACGTCATCAAGATCGAGCCGCCGGGCGCGGGCGACCAGACCCGCGGCGCCATGGGCTTCAAACTCAAGGGAGACGACAGCCTCGGCTTCCTCAACATGAACCGCAACAAGCGCTCGGTGGCGCTGAACCTGAAGACGCAGGCCGGGCGCGACGCCTTCTATGCGCTCGCGGACGGCGCCGACATCCTGGTGGAGAACTACCGGCCCGGCGTGACCCGCAAGCTCGGCATCGACTACGACACGCTCAACGCCAGAAACCCGCAGCTGGTCTATGCCTCGATCTCCGGCTTCGGCCAGACCGGGCCATGGGCCCAGCGGCCGGGCTTCGACCTGATGGCGCAGGCCATGTCCGGCGTCATGAGCGTCACCGGCCATCCCGGCATGCCGCCGGTGAAGGCGGGCGTGCCGGTGGCCGACATCGGCTGCGCGCTGTTCGCCACCTACGCCATCCTGTCGGCCTATATCGGCCGCCAGCGCAGCGGCCTCGGGCAGTTCATCGACGCCAGCCTGTTCGACGCCGCGCTCGCTTTCTCCATCTGGGACGTGTGCGAATACTGGGGCACCGGCGTGGTGCCCGGGCCGGTGGGCACCTCCAACAAGATGAGCGCGCCCTATCAGGCGGTGCGCTCCAAGGACGGCTGGTTCGTCATGGGGGCCACCAACCAGCGCCTGTGGACCCGCCTGTGCGAGGCCATCGACCGGCCGGAACTGCTCGCCGACCCGCGCTTTGCCGACAATCCGGCGCGCCTGAAGAACCGCGAGGCGCTGATCGCCGCGCTGGAGGAGACCTTCGTCACCCGCAACTCTGAGGAATGGGTTGGGGAATTGCTCGCCATGGGTCTTCCCGCGGGCGCGATGCACACATACCCTGAAGCCTTCGACAGCGAGCACGGGCGGCACAGGGGGATGCGCATGGAGATCGAGCACCCGGTCGAGGGCACGGTGCCCAATATCGGCTTTCCGGTGAAGCTCACCGGCACCCCCCAACAGGTGCGGCGGCATCCCCCGCTGCTCGGCGAGCACACGCGCGAGGTCCTGGCCGAGGCCGGGCTCGACGCGACGGCGCTCGCGGCGCTGGAGGAGGCCGGCGCGTTCGCGCCGGAAGCCCCATGAGCGGCGAGGGCGCGTCCCGCGCCGAGGGCTCGACCCGCCTCGCCGTCGCCGACGGTATCGCCCGCATCACGTTCGACCGCCCTGCCGCCCGCAACGCCATGACCTGGCGCATGTATGAGGAGCTGGCCGAGGCCTGCGCCGCCATCGCCGCCGACCCGAGCGTGCGGGTCTGCGTGCTGCGCGGGGCCGGCGGCAAGGCGTTCGTGGCCGGCACCGACATCACCCAGTTCGACGCCTTCGCCTCGGGCGAGGACGGCATCGCCTACGAGAAGAAGGTCGAGCGCTTCATCGCCGGCATCGAGCAGCTGTCCGTTCCCACCCTGGCGGTGGTGGAGGGGGTGGCGGCCGGCGGCGGCATGGCGATCGCCAATGCCTGCGACCTCAGGGTGGCGGCGGCCGGCGCCCGCTTCGGCGTGCCGATCGCAGCGACGCTGGGCAACTGCCTCTCGGCCGGCAACATCGCGCGGCTTTCCGCCAATCTGGGCGAGGCCTGGGTGAAGCGCATGCTGCTGCTCGCCGAGATGCCCACGGCCGAGCAGATTGCGCCCACCGGCTATCTCGCCGCCGTGGTGCCGCAGGAGGAGCTGAATGCCAAGGTGCGGGTGATGTGCGCGGCGCTGAAAAGCCACGCGCCGCTCACCATGGGGGCCACCAAGGCGGCGCTGGCGCGCCTGCGCACCGACCTCACCCCGCGCGACGAGGACCTGGTGCGCGCGGTCTATGGCAGCGCCGACTTCAAGGCCGGGGTGAAGGCCTTCACCCAGAAGCGCAAGCCCGAATGGGAAGGCCGCTAGGCGGCAAGGGGATGGGCCGGGCGGCCGGCCGAACCGGCCACCGCGCGTCCGTCCTGCCCGGGCTTGACCCGGGCATCCACGCCAGGTCGCGGGAGACGGCTCAGGGACGCCGTCACCCCACGGGACCTTCCCCCGAGGCACCCCGAGCGCGTCCCGAATGCGCCCGGCAACGGGCGCTCTCGGCCAAGTAAGGTTCAAGTAAGAAATGCTTCCTGACGCTCCAGCCCACCGCTACCGCCCGCGCGCTTCGGCTACCGTTGGCCGTGCCGGCCGATGAGATTTTCGCGATCAGGCGCGAAATGGGTTCGACTCTTTGCCGTCTCCGTGACAATCTTTAGGTTCTCGCGTTGCAGACAAGGAGAGGCACTTCATGTCCATCCAGTCGCACCTTGACGAACTGAAGCGTCGTCACGCGGCCATCCAGCAGGAAATCAACCGGGAGCTTGCCCATCCGGGCTCCGATCCGCTCCGATTGGCGGAATTGAAGCGCAAGAAGCTGGTGCTGAAGGACCAGATCACGCGCACGGCGACCGCCGCAACGGTCCACTGACCTCCTCAAAACCGGGTATCGATCAGGCGCAGGCGCCGGTCGCTTGCGGGCTGGCGCAACGCCTGACCGTGCACGGCGGGAACACGATCCGGCGCCGACGCGCGCGCATCGATCCGTGCGTCTGGCCGCACGTCCGATCGGCGCGGGGCGCTATGCCGGCGCCGCATCGTCCAGGAAGAAGCCCACGGAGAGCGCCGCCACCGGCGGCTGCCAGGCGTGGGGGCCTTGGTATTCCAGGTAGGTCAGATCGTAGCCCGCCCCCTTCAGCAGGCGCGCATGGGCGCGGCCGCTGCGGTCGATGGGAATTTGCGTGTCCTCGATGCCGTGCGAGAGGAACACCCGCGGCGCCCCCTCCTGCAGATGCACCGACATGAAGCCGGCGGACGACACGATGACATGGGTCACGAACCGCCCGTTGGTGAGCCCGAGCGAGAGCGCATAGCTGCCGCCGTCCGAATGGCCGGCGAAGGCGATGTGGGCGGGATCGATCCGGAAGCGGGCGGCCACCTCGGCGAGCGCCTGGTCGAGCCGCTCGCGGTCCGGCCCGTTGCCGGCGATGACGATATCCCAGGTGGGAAACAGCGACTGCGGCACCAGCAGCAGGAAGCCGCGGGCGAGCGCGTGCTGCTCCATCATGGGCAGGATCTTCTGCGCGCTGCCGCCGCCGCCGTGAAACAGCACCATCAGCGGCGTGGGGACGTCCGGGTCGATCCCCTCCGGCACCACCAGCAGCGCATCGCGCTCGGCGAACAGGCCGAGGTCGTTCCGCCCGGCGGGCAACGCTAGCTTGGTGCGCGGCACGGCGGGCGTGAAGGAGAGGCGGCCGGCAAGGCCGGGGTCGATAGCGCCGTCGAGCATCGCGTCCCTCTGGTCGACCGGATACGGAACACCCGATCCATGGCCCGGCGCGGCGCGCGCCGTCAAGGGCGCGACGGGACGGGATTTGACGGCGGGCGATGCGCTTCGGGATCTGCGCGCTGCACCGCGGCGGTCCCGCCGGTGCGCCGCGCTCAACCGTCTGCGGCGCCAGGCTCCGTCTCCAAAGCGCGACGCAGGACGACCAACTGCCTGCGCAGGCTGACCAGTTCGTCCAGAGACAGTCCCGAGGCGGCAAAGAGGCACCCAGGCACCGCTGCGGCACGCTCACGCAGGGCCATGCCCTGGTCGGTGGGGCGCACCCGCACCACCCGCTCATCCTTCGAATCGCGCGCCCGGACCACATGCCCCATGGCCTCCAGGCGCTTCAGGAGCGGGGTGAGCGTGCTCGATTCGAGCCCCAGCGCCTCCCCCAGCTCCCCCACCGTGCGCTCCCCCTTCTCCCACAGCGCCACCATGGCCAGATACTGCGGATAGGTGAGGCCGAGCGGGTCGAGCAGCGGCTTGTAGAATCGCGTCATGGCATGGCCCGCGGCATAGAGCGCGAAGCACAGGAAGTCATCGAGCGGGGGGATGGCGGCTCCTTCGGGGCGGTCGGGCGGCGGCGTCTGCGGCATGGCGGATGTCCTGTGCGACCCCGCCGTGACGGCGGGACGGCCTTGTGGATGCGGGCGGGGACCGCGTGTCCCGAAAATAATTATCGCACGATATAATCGCAAGCGTTGACACGCGCGCCACGGCCGGATAGAAAAATCGCGTTCGATTAAATCGCTCACGATCATTATCCCGCGAGCGTCCAAAGCCTGGAGAAAACCAATGTCCGTCAACGTTCTGTATTCGACCTCCGCCCGCGCCACCGGTGGCCGCGAAGGCCGCACCGCCACCCTCGACGGCGCCCTCGACCTGAAGCTGGCGCGCCCCAAGGAACTGGGCGGCACCGGCGCGCAGGGCGTCAATCCCGAGCAGCTGTTCGCCGCCGGCTATTCGGCCTGCTTCCTGAGCGCCATGCAGTTCGTCGCCTCGCAGGGCGGCACCGCCAAGGTGCCGGCGGACGCCACCGTCACCGCCACCGTGGGCATCGGCCCGCGCTCGGAAGGCGGCTTCGGCCTTGAGATCGCGCTCGCGGTGAGCCTGCCCGGCGTCGAGCGTGCCGCCGCCGAAGCCCTGGTGGAGAAGGCGCACCAGGTGTGCCCCTATTCCAACGCCACCCGCGGCAATATCGACGTGAAGCTCTCGGTGGCCTGATCGCCCGGCGCCCCTCTCCCCGGCGGGAGGGGCGCCGGCTTCAAGGATTGAACAGCGCCCCCGGATGCATTCATAATTCGGGTGGGCGAATGGCCGCCCGGCGGAGCGTTTGACGTGGTCGAAGCGGGATTGATCTCACGGCGCAGCCTGCACGACGAACTCGTCGACCTGCTCCACGGCATGCTGCTGCGCGGCGAGCTGCGCGCCGGCGACAAGATCAACGAGCAGGCGCTGTGCGCGCGCTTCGGCGTCTCCCGCACACCCCTGCGCGAAGCCTTGAAGGTGCTGGCCTCGTCCGGCCTCGTGGTGCTCTCGCCCAATCGCGGGGCTTCCGTCGCGCGAATCACGCCGCAGGAGGTGGACCAGCTCTTCCCCATCATGGGCGCGCTGGAGGCGCTCGCGGGCGAGATCGCCTGCGCCCGCATCTCGGACGCCGGCATCGCCGAGATCCGCCGCATGCACGACGAGATGGTGCGCCATTTCCGCGAGGGCGATCCGGCCGCCTACATGAAGCTCAACCGCGCCATCCACGACGCCTTCTTCGCCGCCGCCGGCAATGCCGAGCTGACCCAGCTCTACCAGACCCTTCTCGTGCGCATCCATGCGGTGCGCTTCACCGCCAAGAAGTCGCCCGAGCGCTGGGCCGAGGCGGTGCGCGACCACGAGGAGATGATGGCGGCGCTGGAGCGGCGCGACGGCGCGCGCCTCGCCGCGGTGCTGAAGGAGCACCTCAAGCACAAGTCCGGCATGGTGCACGAATCGCTCGGCGAGGACGCGCCCGCGGCCGCCGAGTGAGCATGCCGTTCCCCGCGCGGGCCGGCGATCCGCTGGCGGCCATCGACACCCCGGCGCTGCTGGTGGACCTCGATGCGCTGGAGGCCAACATCGCCGCCATGGCGGCGTTCGCGCGCGAGGCCGGCATCGCCCTTCGCCCCCACGCCAAGACCCACAAATGCGTCGAGATCGCCCGCCGCCAGTTGGCGGCCGGCGCGGTGGGCCTGTGCTGCCAGAAGGTCTCGGAGGCCGAGGCGCTGCTGGCGAGCGGCGTCGGCGATCTTCTCGTCTCGAATCACATCGTCGGCGCGGCCAAGCTCGCCCGCCTCGCCGCGCTGGCGCGGCGCGTCCGGGTGACGACGCTCACCGCGGACGCGGCCCACGTCGCTTTGCTGTCCGAGGCCGCCACCGCCCATGGCGTGACCTTCGAGGTGCTGGTGGAGATCGATGCCGGCGACGACCGCATGGGCCTTGGCGCACAAAGCCTTCTGCCGGTGGCGCGGGCAGTGGCGCAGGCGCCCGGCCTGGTGCTGCGCGGGCTCCAGGCCTATAGCGGCCCGCTCCAGCATGTGCGCGACGCTGCCGCGCGCGCCGATGCCGCCGCCGAGACCGCGCGCCGCGCCGCGCGCGCCCGCGACCTCCTTGAGGCGGACGGCTTGGCGTGCCCGCTCCTCACCGGCGGCGGCACCGGCAGCTTTCGCGACGATGCGGGCGCCGGCGTGCTCAACGAGATCCAGCCCGGCTCCTACGTGTTCATGGACACGGACTATGCCCGCAACCGGGACCGCGACGGCGGACCCTACCGCCCGTTCGCCCAGAGCCTGTTCGTGCGCACCGCCGTGCTGCGCGCCCGGCCGGATGGCGTGAGCTATGTGGATGCCGGCGCCAAGGCGCTCAATCTCGATTGCGGCATGCCGGATGTCGCGGGCCGCAGTGACCTTTCGTTCACCAAGGCGAGCGACGAGCAGGGACGCATCGAGGCCGCCGAGCCGGCAAGGGCTCCGGCGCTCGGCGCGGCGCTCCATCTCGTGCCCTCGCACTGCGATCCCACCGTGGCGCTTTATGACTCGCTCGTCGCCGTCAGGGGCGAAACGGTGGACGTGGTGTGGCCCATCGAGGGTCGAGGCGCGCGCACCTGAGTATTTTCAACGCTTCCCGAGGGTCAAGTAAAGCGCCAGCTATACTGTACGCCCCCCTTGAAGTTGCAGGGCGCCCGATGTTCGTGCCCGGCAAAAAGTTCCCGCGGTAAGACGATATTTAAAGTTTTTTTCGTATTGTGGTCGCAATGGGGCAAGCATGGTTACTCCGCGTTAAATAATCGCCACAGACGCGCCGTGTTTGATTTTTCGGGTGTGGCGCTCCGGCTACAGACGCGGGGAGCTGATCTCGCTAGTTATTGCGCCATCGTCGGAGTCGCCTTTGCGGGGCGGGCCGACACCAACAAGAAGGTAACTGTCATGTTCAAGCGTACCCTTCTCGGAGTTTCCGCTCTCGCGCTGATGGCGGCCTCGGCTTCGGCCGCGGATCTCGCGAACCGCTATCCGGTGAAGGCGGCGGTGGTCCCGGTGCAGATGTTCTCGTGGACCGGCTTCTACATCGGCGGCAACGTGGGCTATGCGTGGGGCAACAGCTCGCTCGACTACACCCCGTTCCTCGGCCCGACCTTCTCCTACGGCCTCGGCAACGCCGACGGCTTCACCGGCGGTCTGCAGGCCGGCTTCAACTATCAGTTCGCGAACAACGTGGTGCTCGGCCTCGAAGCCGACCTCCAGTTCGCCGACATCGGCTCGAACAACCTGCTGATCGGCGGCCCGGTGGGCGGCGCCTTCGCCTCCCAGAGCCTCGACACCTACGGCACCATCCGCGCCCGCATGGGCTACGCCTTTGACCGCTTCCTGCCGTACATCACCGGCGGCGCGGCCTGGGCCAACACCTCCTACACCGGCCCGTTCGGTTGGACCGCGGACAGCACCCATTGGGGCTGGACCATCGGTGGCGGTCTCGAATACGCCGTCACCAACAACTGGACCGTCAAGGGCGAGTATCAGTACCTCTCGTTCGACGGCGACAGCCACACCTACCTGAACGGCGACACCGTGAAGACCAAGTACGACATGAGCGTCCTCAAGGCCGGCGTGAACTACAAGTTCTGATCGACCACAAGGTCCTCGACATCAGGGCTCCCGGCATCGCCGGGAGCCCTTTTTGTTTGCCGGTTTGTTTGCCGGAACGTCAGAACACGCGCTCGTGAGCGCAGCCACCACCCTGCCACGGCTTCGCCCTTCACCGGCCATCGCATGGCCGGCTCGGCCTGCGAGCTTGCCCGCCGATCGAGTGAAGAGGTGGGTCATGAAGCGTGTCGTACTCGCGGGGGCGATGCTTTCGGTGGTTTCGGCGGGTCCGGTCCTGGCGGCCGACCTCGGCCGCGCGCCGGCGCCGGTCGCGAAGGCGCCGGTCGTGGTGCCCGCGCCGGTATTCTCCTGGACCGGCTTCTATATCGGCGGCAATGCCGGCTATGGCTGGGGCAGCGGCAAGGACGCGCTGGACCTGGCCAACATCAATCCCTCGGGCTGGTCCGCCGGCGGACAGGTGGGCTTCAACTACCAGTTCGCCAACAACATCGTGGCCGGCATCGAGGCCGATCTCCAGGGCGGCGACATCTCGGCCTCCACGGGCGGCCTGTCGAGCAGCCTCGACATGCTGGGCACCGTGCGCGGCCGCCTCGGCTATGCCTTCGGCCGCGTCCTGCCCTATGTCACGGGCGGCCTCGCTTATGGCAACAACAGCGTCGACAATTTCGGCTGGAATCAGTCCCAGACCCATGTGGGCTGGACGGCAGGTGCCGGCGTCGAATACGCGCTGACCGACCACTGGACCGCCAAGGCCGAGTATCTCTACACCGACCTCGGCTCGAAATATTACGACAATATCGGCGCCGACGCGGGCGTGACCGCCCAGACCGGCAAGATCGGCATCAACTACAAGTTCTGATCCGCCGACCCGTTGCGGGGGAGAGGGCCGGCTCCGGAAGGGGCCGGCCTTTTCTGCGTTTCGGGCCTGTCCCGCATTCATCCCATCGACAGGACGGGCGCGGCGCGGCATAGCCACCGGCATGTCGCTCATCGCGCGCACCTCGCTCGTCTCCGCCGCCACGCTCGGCTCGCGCGTGCTCGGCTTCGTGCGCGATGCCGCCACCGCCGCTGTGCTCGGCGCCGGCCCGGTGGCGGATGCCCTGGTGGCGGCGCTGGCGCTGCCGCTGCTGGCGCGCCGCCTTCTGGCGGAAGGCGCCTTCAATCTCGCCTTCATTCCGGCTTTGGCGCTGGCGGAGGAGCGCGGCCCCGGCGCCGGCCCGGCGCGCAGCCTCGCAAAGGCCGCCTTCATCCTCCTGTCCGGCAGCCTTCTGGTGGCGGCGGTGCTGGCGGCGGTGTTCATGCGCCAGGTGATCGGCCTGCTCGCGCCCGGCTTCGAGGCCGGCGGACCGCGCGCCGAGGTGGCGGTTCTGTGCGGGCGCGTCGCCGTGCTCTATCTGCCGCTCTCGGGCATGGCGGCGATCTTCGGCGGCATCGCCAACCGCTCCTACCGCGTGCTGCTGCCGGCGCTCGCCCCCATGGCCGCCAACATGACCGTTCTCGCGGTGATCGCGGCGCTGCTGCTCCAGGGACTGATGGAGAGCGACACCGCGGCCCTCGCCATCGCCGCGGCGACGGTGGCCGCGGGCGTCGCGCAACTGGCGCTGATGATGGCGGCGGCGCGCGGTTGCCCGCCGGCCCGCTTCCTTAATGCCGCGGCCGACTGGCGCGGGGGCCTCGCGGTGCTGCGGGCGGCATCGCCCGCGCTGCTGTTTGCGGGCATGAGCCAGTTCCGGCTCATCATCATCATCGCGCTGGTGTCCGCGGTGCCGGGCGCGGTGGCGGCGCTCAATTACGCCCAGCGGCTGATGGACCTTCCGCTCGGCCTCGTGGGTGCGAGCGCCGGCGCGGTGCTGCTGCCGGCCCTGGTGCGCGAGAAGGGGGAAGGGACGGCCGCCGGCCGGGCTCTGGTGGCGGCGGTCGCCTTCGCCTTGCCGGCGGCGGCAGGCCTTGCCGTGCTGGCGCAGCCGATCGTCGTCACCCTGTTCCAGCGCGGCAGCTTCGATGCCGAGGACGCGCGGGCGACGGCGCTGTTCCTCGCCGTGCTGGCGCTCTCCCTGCCGCTCCAGGGGCTGGAGCGCATCCTCGCCGCCGCCGCCTCGGCCGCCGGGCTCGTGGGGGCGGCCGAGAAGGTGGCGCTGGCGTCGCTCGCGCTGTGCTTCGGCGCGGGAGCCGCGCTCGGCGCGGCTTTCGGACCGGCGGGCGCGGCGGGCGGGGCGGCGGCCTCCGCGGGCGGCTCCATCCTGGCCCTCGGCGCGCTGCTGGCGCGCCGGGGCGTGCTCAGGTTCGATTCCACGCTCTTTCCTGCGGCCGTCGGCATCGCCGGCGCGACGCTCGCCATGGCGCTCGCGGTGCATTTCGCCGCCGCCGCCTGGCCTGTGCCCGAAGGCGCGGGGCTTGCCGCCGCGCTGCGCCTCGCCGCGCTGATCGGCCTCGGCGGCGGCGTCTATGGCGCGTGCCTGCTGCCGCTGCGCGCGCTCCTGAAGCGGCGCGCGCGCGCCTGAGCCCCAGGGGCGCGCGTCCCGGCCTTGCGCCGGGCGGCACCGGCGTTCTATGACGCGCCACGCCCGGACGGGGCGCAAGGTTCTGAGGCGGTGTGCCGCCATCGAGGAGGTCGCCATGGCGGCGGTGGTTGAGCGGGTGTTCTCCGGCGTGCAGCCCACGGGCAACCTGCACCTCGGCAATTATCTCGGCGCCATCAAGCGCTTCGTGGAACTGCAGAAGACCCACGCCTGCATCTATTGCGTGGTGGACCTGCATGCCATCACGGTCTGGCAGGACCCCGAGGAACTGAGGCGCCACATCCGCGAGGTGACGGCCGCCTTTATCGCCTGCGGCATCGATCCCAAGGCGCACATCGTGTTCAACCAGAGCCAGGTCTCCGGCCATGCGGAACTGGCCTGGATCTTCAATTGCGTCGCCCGCATGGGCTGGCTGAACCGCATGACGCAGTTCAAGGAGAAGGCCGGCAAGGACCGCGAGAACGCCTCCGTCGGCCTGTTCGCCTATCCGAACCTCATGGCCGCCGACATCCTGCTCTACCGCGCCACCCACGTGCCGGTGGGCGAGGACCAGAAGCAGCACCTGGAGCTGACGCGCGACATCGCCATGAAGTTCAACAACGACTTCTCAGCCTCGATCTCCGCGGCCGGCCACGGGGAGGGCTATTTCCCGCTGACCGAGCCGCTGATCGCCGGCCCCGCGACGCGCGTCATGAGCCTGCGCGACGGGGCGAAGAAGATGTCGAAGTCGGACGCCTCCGACTTCTCGCGCATCAACCTCACCGACGATGCCGACGCCATCGCCACCAAGGTGCGCCGCGCCAAGACCGATCCCGAGCCGCTGCCCTCCGAGGAAGAAGGTCTGAAGGGCCGGCCTGAGGCGGACAATCTGGTCGGCATCTTCGCCGCGCTCGCCGACACCTCCAAGTCCCAGGTTCTGGCGGACTACGGCAACGCCCAGTTCTCCACCTTCAAGGGCGCGCTGGTGGACCTCGCGGTGGCGAAGCTCGGCCCCATCGGCGCCGAGATGCAGCGCCTGATGGGCGACCTGTCCGCCATCGATGCCATCCTCGCCGATGGCGCCGGCCGCGCGCGGGTGATTGCGGACGAGACGATCCGGCAGGTGAAGGATATCGTGGGTCTCGTGCGGTCCTAATCTTTCCGCTGGAGGCGGGCATGGACGACGACGCCTTCACCGACGCGGAGCGCGCCGCGGTCTATCGCTGCATCGAGAGCCGCCGCGACGTGCGCCGGGAGTTCCTGCCCGACGCGATCCCGGAGGCGGTGGTCGCCCGCCTGCTCGCCGCCGGCCATGCGGCGCCTTCGGTGGGCTTCCTCCAGCCCTGGAACTTCATCCTGGTGCGGCAGGCGGAGACCAAAGCCGCGCTCCATGCCGCCTTCGCCCACGCCAATGCCGAAGCGGCGGCCCTGTTCGAGAGCGCGCGCGCCGACCTCTACCGCACGCTGAAGCTCGAAGGGCTGCTGGAGGCGCCGCTGCTCCTGTGCGTCACCTGCGAGCGGGGCCGGGCCGGCCCGGTGGTGCTCGGCCGCACCCACCAGAGCGAGGTGGACGTCTATTCCACCGTCTGCGCGGTGCAGAACATCTGGCTCGCGGCGCGGGCGGAGAATCTGGGCGTCGGCTGGGTCTCGATCCTGTCGCTCGACGATCTGAGGGCGATCCTCGGCATTCCCGAGCACATCCTGCCGGTGGCGCTTCTGTGCATCGGCCGGGTCTCCCATTTCGCCGGCACGCCGGACCTGGAGCGGGCCGGCTGGCGCGCGCGCCTGCCGCTCGAAGAGCTGGTGTTCGCCGAGCGCTTCGGCGCGCCATGGCGGGACGAGCCGTGAGCAGCGCCGGCGAAAACGGGTGGGCGCCGCTGGCCGCCTCTGATGGAATGGGCCAAGCTCGCTTGAAGGGAGATGCCTTGTGCTGGCGTCCGATGCCCCGTTTGTGTCCCCGCCGGCCGCGCGCCGCCCCATGACCGCGACCCCCGCGACCCTGCTGGAGATCGCCGCCTGCGACTACGACGTGGTGCGCCGGGCGGTGGCCTACATTTCGCTTCATGTGCGCCGGCAGCCGGAGGTGGAGGAGATCGCCCGCGCCGCTGGCGTCACCCCCCGCGCGCTCACCGACCTGTTCCGCCGCTGGTGCGGGCTCACGCCCAAGGCGTTCCTGCAGGCGGTGACGCTGGACCGCGCCCGGCGCATCGTCGCCGAGAGCTCCAACGTGCTCGACGCGGCGCTGGAGCTGGGCCTCTCCGGCCCCGGGCGGCTGCACGATCTGTTCGTCGTGCATGAGGCCATGTCGCCCGGCGAGTGGAAGACCGGCGGCGCCGGCCTCCTCATCCGCTACGGCTTCCACCCCTCGCCGTTCGGCCTGGCGCTCGCCATGGCGACGCCGCGCGGCCTGTGCGGGCTCGCCTTCGCCGATGCGGGCGAGGAGGCGGCGGCGCTCGCCGACATGCGCGCCCGGTGGCCCAACGCCGCCTTCGCCGAGGACCCGGCCGCCACCGCGCCGCTGGTGGCGCGGATATTCTCCCCCGAGGCGTGCCGGGACGACCAGCCCCTGCGCATCGTCTTCATCGGCACGGATTTCGAGATACGGGTGTGGGAGACGCTGCTGCGCATCCCCATGGGCCGCGCCACCACCTATTCGTCCATAGCCGAGCATGTGGGAAGCCCCAAGGCCGCGCGGGCGGTGGGCGCGGCGGTGGGCAAGAACCCCATCTCCTTCGTGGTCCCCTGCCACCGCGTGCTGGGCAAGAGCGGCGACCTCACGGGCTATCACTGGGGCCTCACCCGCAAGCGCGCCATATTGGGCTGGGAAGCCGGCAAGCTGGAGCCGAAGCAGGGGTGAGGAAAGGGCCGCCGCTACCGGCGCAGCTCCGGGAATTGCCGACGTGGCCGCCGCCGTGCTCCGGCTTGTCCAAGGCAGGCCGGCGCTCTTCGGACCGGCCTGACGCTCTTTGCGTGCCCCGCTCTCCAGGCGAAACGGGTGTTCCCTATCGTGCCAGCCCGCCGAACCAGGCGCCGAAATAGCCGGCATAGAGTTCCGGCGCCTCCAGGTTCATGGAATGGCCGATGCCCGGCACGGCGATGAAGCGGCAGTCGGGCATCGCCGCCGCCATTTCCGTCATGTCGGCCTCGGGGATGACGCCGTCGCGCATGCCCCACGCAACGAGGTGGGGATGGCGGATGGTGCCCATGAGCGCCTTCAGCTCGCCCGCGTGGGCCTCCTTGGTGAGGGTGTCCGGCGTGCCGAACCAGATGCCGTCCGACACCTGGAACACCTGGTCGACGATGTGCCCGAACAGCCGTGCCCGCGCTCCGTCGCCGGCCGTCACCTGCGGCAGGAAGCGCGCCGGGCCGGGATTGGGCAGGAGCGTCTCGGGGGCGAACAGGCTCGGCGCGGTGGTGGCCATGACCTCGCGCGTGAGCGCCTTGTCGGCCTTCATGCGGCCGAAGAATGCCGCCTTCTCGGGCGGGAAGGCGATGCCCTGCGGCCCCACCGGCGAGAGCGAGAAGACGCGCCCGAACCGGTCCGGCTGCTTCAGGATCATCCGGGTGGAGATGATGCCGCCGGTGGAGTGGGTGGCGAGGTGGCAGAAATCCACCTTGAGCGCGTCGAGCGCCGCCAGCATGTCGTCCGCGTGCTGGCGAACCGAATAGTTGGAGAAGTCCGCGAGCGGGGTCGGCTTGTCGCTGTCGCCGCAGCCGCGCCAGTCCACGGCGATGGTGCGCACGCCGCGCGGGAAATGCGGCGCGGCAAGCGCGATCCAGTCCTTGCTGGCAAGGTTGCCGTGGACGAACAGGACCGTCACCGGTCCCTCGCCCCATTCGCGCCAGGCGAGGCGGATGCCGTTCACGTCGAGCATTTGCATGGGGTGGTCCCGTCCTGCGCGGCCGTGCCCGCGCGCCGGCCATTGCAGCACATTGCCGCCCGCCGCGCAGCCAGCGCCGTTCCCCGGCCCAGCGACGGCGCAGCCGGAGCCGTTCCCCGGACAAGCGACGGCGCAGCCGGAGCGCAGAGCCGGGGTCCAGGGGAGACTCCCGCGCAGCGGGCAATACCAAAGGCGCCGGGTGCAGAAGCGCCTGCGGCGAACTCTTGCGCTGGGTCCCGGCTCGCATTCCGCTGACGCTTCATGCGTCCGGGGCGCGAGGGTGGTTCCGCGGCCCCCGCGCCTATTTGTTCAGCCCCTGGGGCGTGGCCGCGGCGGCCGGAGCGGCCGCCTTGGGCGTGCCGGCGGTGCCGTTGATGAGGATGTCAACCATGCCGGGCGTGGTGGTCGCCACCCGGCCGGTTTTCACGAAGTCCACCGCGTCCTCGGCGAATTCGACCGGGTCGTCGGTGTGGATGAAGTGCGCCGTCTCCGGATAGACCTTCACCGACACGTCCCTCCCGGCCGCCGTCATGCGCCGCATGAAGGGCATGATGGCCTGGCGCGAAAGGTCGTTCAGACCGTTGAAGGCATAGCCCGGAATGAACGGCTCCCTGGCGCCGAAGGCGAGGAAGATCGGCGCCTTGATCTCGCTGAGCCGCTTGAAGAGGCTGTTGGGATCCTTCTCCTGCAGCTCGATCGCCATGGTGTAGATGTCGAAGATGAAGAGGTCGACCCACTGCTGCAGTTCGCGCGGGTCACCCTTGATCATGCCGATGCGCTGGGCCGTGTGGAGCCGGGCATATTCGCTGTCGCGCAGGAAGTAGCCGGATTTCGACGGCGTCACCGCGCCGGTGACGGGATCGCGCCGGCGGAAGTGGAAAAAATCGTCGATCTGCTGGGCGGTCTGGTTCTTCTCCCGCTCCCTCAGGCCGGTCTGGTCCCAGGTGGCCTTCCACTTGTCGAAGTCGCGGGCGAATTCGGGGTTGAAGAGGTCGAGCTTCTTGCCCGGCGCCACCGTGATCTCGCGGGGATATTCCTCAAGCCCCGCCGGCGCCTCCAGCACCAGCTTGGTCACCGCCTCGGGCCAGGTCAGGGCATAGCCGAGCACCAATTGCCCGCCCATGGAATGGCCCAGATACGCGGCCTTGCCGACCTTGAGCTGGTCCACCACCAGGCCGTGCACCACATCGCGCATGTCCTGCATGGTGCGGGCCGGGCTCTTGTCGAGGTTGCCGGGTCCGGACATGCCGTAGTGCGGCAGGTCCGGCACGATCACGCGCAGCCCGCGCTCCAGCGCGATGCGCATCACGTTGCCGTAATGGCCGCCGAACGCGCCCTTGCCGTGGACGATGACCAGCACCTCCGGGTTCGGATCGGTGCCGGCATATTCGTCCATGTAGCCGATGTCCCATTCGACGCCGTTTTTGTCCTTCACCTTGGTCTTCTTCACCGGGAAGGGATAGGTGACGAAACTGTTCCAGAACGACTTGTCCGGCGTGATGTCCGCGGCCACGGACGGCGTCCGATAGGCCTTCGCCACCAGCGCCTGGCTGCGGGTGAGCCGCGCCACGTCGCCGAGGAAGGAGGCCACCGTCGGATCGAACTGCTTGTTCTTGAGGATCGAGAACACGCCATAGTGGGCCACCGGCGAGGTCTCGTGCACGAAGTCGGCGCCGGGCACCTTCTCCACCGCGCGCTGGGCGCGGTCGAAGGTGAGCCACTGGTCGTTCTCGATATGCATGACAAGGGTGCGCGCCCTGATGCGCGAAAGGTCCTTGTTGATGTTGTACTGCTCGCCGGCGCGGTTGCGCCACAGGAGGTCCACCGCGTCGAACAGGAGCGCGCGGGCGTTCACCGAGGCGCCCGCCTGCGGCGTCGGCGGCTTCCAGTAGAAGATGTCGGGCTGCACCTTCGCCCAGTCCTGCTGCGAGCGGAAATCGAAGTCGAAGCCTGTGAGCAGCAGCACCGACCAGCCGAAGGCGACGCCCTGGTTCGGGTGCTTGTCCTTGGGCAGGTTGTAGTAGTTGCCGCCGGTGGCGCGCCATTGCGGATCGCTCTCGATCGCCGCCGACATGAGCTGGAAGGTCCAGTTGCCGACCGGGTCGCCGCCGTCCGACTGGGTTGTGCCGCCCACCGGCATCAGGCCGTTCATGAAGTCCGGGTGCATCACGCCCCAGACATAGGTCTGAGTGGCACCCATGGAGACGCCCGTCACCATCGCCGCGCGGGCCACCTTCAGATGGTCGCGCAGCATGCGGTAGTTCGACTGGACGAGGTCCTGGTAGCTGTATTGAGGGAACTTCTGGCCCAGCCCCTCGGACGGCTTGGAGGTGCCCCACAGGCCGAGCGCGTCGAGGATGACGACATAATATTCGTTGGTGTCGATGGCGAGGTTCGCCCCGATCACCGGCCCGCCGGACAGGCCCGTGCCCTCGACCCACTGGGCATACATGTCCGTGGCGTCGCCGGAATAGAAGGCGTTGACGATCACCGCATTGGTGATCTCGCCCGCGGCGTTGCGCTTCGGCGTGCCGAGCGCGATGTAGGCGGTGCGGAGCGATCCCCCGCCCAGCGATTCGAGCGTCGTGCCGCCTTCCCCGCCGTTCTGCCACGTATCCGGCGCCGAGAGGTCGTAGGTGCCGCCGATGCGGAAGTTCGGCACCTCGTAGAATTTCTTGAGGCTGCACAGCCGCGCCTGGGAGCAGGCGGCGGTGAGCGGCTGCGGCAGCAGGGCCGATTTCGGCGCCTGGGCGAGCGCCGGCGCGGCGACAAGCAGCGCCGCGGCCAAGGCGGCGCCGAGGCCGCCGGAAAGGGACGCCACGGCTTGGGTCAGGCGACGCATAGGAACCTCCCGGATGTCGGCGCTGGACACGCTCTCGGCATGATCGGTGGCACGGCGGCGCGGGCTTGGCAATGATCCGGCGCGGACCGGCCGGAGGCGCCGCGTCAGGCGCTGGCGGAGGCCTCGGCGCGCGACGCGCGGGCGGCGGCGAGCGCGTTGGCGAGCGCGACGAAGCCGGCGACGTCGATCTCCTCCGCCCGTGCGGTGGGCTCGACGCCGGCCGCCTCCAGCAAGGGGAGCGGATCGCAGCCGAGGCTCTTCAGGCTCTGGCGCAGCATCTTGCGGCGCTGGCCGAAGGCGGCCTCCGTCACCTTCTCCAGCACCGAGAGCGCGCACGGCAGCGGCGCGGCCCGCGGCACGAGATGCACCACCGAGGAGGTCACCTTGGGCGGCGGCACGAAGGCGGACGGGGCGACGTCGAACGCGATGCGCGCAGCGCAGCGCCAGCCCGCCAGAACGGCGAGCCGTCCATAGGCCTTCGAGCCGGGCGCGGCGACGATGCGCTCCGCCACCTCTTTCTGGAACATGAGGGTGAGCGAGGCGAACCAGGGCGGCCACGGATCGGCCGAGAGCCAGCCCACCAGCAGCACGGTGGCGATGTTGTAGGGCAGGTTCGCCACCACCCGCGCCGGGCCGTCGCCGAGAAGGGGGCGCACGTCCACCTTCAGCGCGTCGCCCTCGATCACCTCCAGGCGGCCGGGATAGTGCGCCGCGATCTCGCCGAGCGCGTCGATGCAGCGCCGGTCGCGCTCGATGGCGATGATGCGGGCGGCGCCGAGCGCCAGCAGCGCCCGCGTGAGGCCGCCGGGGCCGGGACCGACCTCGACCACCGTGGCGCCTTCCAGCGGCCCGGAGGCGCGGGCGACGCGGGCGGTGAGGTTGAGGTCCAAAAGGAAATTCTGCCCCAGCGATTTCTGCGCCGAGAGGCCGTGGGCGCGGATCACCTCGCGCAAAGGCGGCAGGTCGTCGAGCGCGCTCACGCCGCCTTCTCCCCCACCGCCTCGGTGTCGGCGAGCCGCCGCGCAAGCTTGAGCGCCGCGATCAGGCTCGACGGATCGGCGCGGCCGGTGCCGGCGATGTCGAACGCCGTGCCGTGGTCCGGCGAGGTGCGGATGAAT
Organism: Xanthobacter tagetidis; assembly: GCF_003667445.1. Classification (GTDB taxonomy): domain Bacteria; phylum Pseudomonadota; class Alphaproteobacteria; order Rhizobiales; family Xanthobacteraceae; genus Xanthobacter; species Xanthobacter tagetidis. The sequence goes on from NZ_RCTF01000001.1 coordinate 576,262, forward strand.
GGCAGGCCCAGCGTCGCGTTCACCCCGTCGTGGAACGCCAGCGTCTTGGCCGGGATCAGCACCTGATCGTGATACATGCCGATGGCGACGTCGTAGTGCGCGCGCGCCTGAGGATGGAACAGGGTGTCGGCGGGCAGCGGACCGGCCGCGGCGATGCCCTCAGCCAGGAGCGCCGCGACCGCCGGGCGCACCACGGCCTCGTCCTCGAGGCCCATGAGGCCGCCCTCCCCCGCGTGCGGGTTGAGGCCGCAGAAGGCGAGGCGGGGCCGCGCGAGGCCGAAGCGCCGCGCCATGTCACGGGCGACGATGCGCCCCGTCTCCACCAGGAGGCTGGTGGTGAGGAGGCCAGGCACGTCCTTCAGCGGGACATGGATGGTGGCGGGCACCACGGCGAGCAGCGGCGACCAGATCAGCATGGCCGGGCGCGGCACCGTGCCGTCCGGGCGGCGGGCACGATCGGCGAGATATTCCGTGTGGCCCGGAAAGGGAAAGCCCGCCGCCTGCACCACGGATTTCGCCAGCGGGCAGGTGACGAGCGCGTCGGCGCGGCCCGATGTGACGAGATCGAGGGCCGCGGCGAGCGCCTCCAGCACGCAGGCCGCGCTTCCGGCGTCGGGCCGGCCGGGGGCCGCGGTGGCGGAGGGGCCGGCGGCGAGAACGGGCAGCGCCTCGGCGAACAGGGCGGCTGCCTCCTCGGGCGCGGCGCGGACGAGCGGCACCTCGAACCCAAGGCGGCGGGCGCGATTCCCGAGCAGACCCGGATCGCCGACGGCGATGAAGGGGGGCACTTCGCGGGCGCGGCGCGCGCGCCACGCCATGAGGGCAATGTCCGGCCCGATCCCGGCCGGCTCGCCGAGCGCGAGAGCGAGCGGTCGCGCCGGCGCGGACGGGGCCATCAGCGATATTCGATGAGCGAGGTCTTTCTCAGCTCGGCGATCATCTTCTTGGATTCGGCCGTGAACTGCGCGGTGCTGAGCTGGTCCTTGATCTCGCGCTTCTGGGAGCTTTCGCCCCGCACCTCGGTCTTGTTGCAGATCGCGAAGGTCTCGACGCCGAACTGGCTCACCTCGGGCGGCGTGAGGCGGCCGACCTCGGTCTTGTCGAGCAGTTGGCGCAGGCTCGTCGGCATGTCGGAGGACAGGCGCAGGATCGGCTGGCGCACCACCACTTCCTTGAGGCCCTTGGCCATGGCCAGTCCCGCCTCGCAGTTGGTGAAGCGCTGGCGCAGGCCGTTGGCCTCCTGCAGGCGGGCACTGTGGTTGCCGCCGTTGCGCGGCACCACGAAGACGATGGGGTAGAGGGTGTATTCGGTGGCGACGAGCTGGGTCGTCCCGCGCATCTGCAGCGCGGCGACCACGTCGGAATCGCGGATCATGGTGGTGCCGGCGCGCCCGCGCACATACTGGCTCCACACATAGTCGGCCGCCAGCTTGTCCTTGAAGATGCGGGCGTCGAGGCCGCCTTGGGCGAAGCTCGCGGTCAGCTCGGCGGCGGTGCGTCCGGAGCGCTCGGCGACGCCGGCATACATGCGGTCGATGTCCGCCTGGTCCACGGTGGTCTGGAGCCGGCGCGCCTGCTGGAACTTGATGCGGTCGTCGATCAGCTCGTCCAGCGCCTCCTTGGGGCTGATGGACTTGCGCTCGATCATCTGGTGCAGGCGCTGGCGCTGGCTGACGTCATAGGAGGTGATGGGGTCGCCATTCACCACCACCACCACCTTCTGCGCCGCGGCGGGCAGCGCCATGGCGAAGGTGGCGAGAACGGCAGCGATGAACACGCGTATCAGAAAAGGCATGGTGCATCCGCGAGTTGGCGCGCGCAGAGCGACGATCCGGGTTGACCGCACAGCTTCCGGACGACGATGGACTGCGTTCCTGGCAGCAATGGGGCCGCGACGGCCCGGGGCCGCGGTGGCCGCCGGCGCCAGGGCCGTTCTGCCATCAATCGCGCCCGGACGCCACCCTTGGGGCGGGCCGGAGCGGCGCGCTCTCGCCCCATTGTGATCGCGGCGGGCGCCGGAGCGCCCGATCAGTCGCCGCCGAAGGAGGTGGAGAAGCCGCCCTCGCCGAGGGTGCGCAGGCCGATCCGGACCGTGACCTTGGTGTCCGGCGGGGCGTTGGGGCCGTTCAGCGTATAGTCGGTGATGTAGTTGAAGGCGAGCGTGAAGCAGTCGTCGATGTAGCTGAGGCCGAGCAGCGTGTAGTCGAACGCGTCCTGGCCGATATTGTAGCGCACCGCGCCCTTAACGGACCAGTTGTCGGTCAGCTTGTAGCTGCCATTGGTCAGGATGCCCTCGCGCCGCTCGTAAAAGCCCAGCAGCGGCTGCGCCTCGTAGCGGCCATAGATCGCCGACACCTGCAGGCGGTCCACCTCGGCGCGTCCCTGCAGCTCGAAGCGCTGCATGGAGAAGTTCGCGTCGTCGAAGCGGAAACGCGTGGTGAGTTCGAGGTTCTTGGTCGGCGAGTAGCTGAAGCGGGCGATATAGTCCGAGGCGCCGGTCTCGAGGCCGGATTCGAGGCCGGTATTGGCCATGTCGCCATAGGCGTAGGAATTCTTGCCGAACAGGCTGTAGGACTGGCCGATCACCGCGGTGAACAGGCCAGCGCCGTGGATGGCGGCGGTGTAGGTGAGGCCCACATTGGCGCGGCCGCCGCCCTCGACCCGGTCCCAGCCGGAATACTTGCTGATCTCGAACAGGTTGGTGTCGTCGAACACCAGGCTCTGCGCGTCCTCGTTCGGGAACTCGCCGATGGCGGTCTCGTTCGGGCGGATGATGATCTGGGCGCGCGGCTCGATGGTCTGCGTGCCCCAGCTCTCGGCGGAGATAAAGGGATAGCGGTAGTCGAGGCCGACCGCCGGCATGGCGCGGATCAGGTCCTCGCTGCCGGACTGCAGCGGGTTCTGGCCCGGGAAGATCGGGCCGTAGGAATAGCTGAGCGGCAGCGGGCTGACATTGACCGAGGCCACGTCCACTCGCGCCGACACGAAGGGCGTCCACATCTGGCCGATGGAATCGGTCACGGTCTTGCGCCAGTAGAGTTCGGCCGACAGGCGCGTGTAGTCGCCCGGCGCGCCGCGCAGCAGGCACTCCCTGGCATTGGGATTGGCGAGGGTGCAGGCCCCCGTGGGCACGCCGATGGCACCCACCGCGGAGGTGGCGGCGGACGTGCCGATGAAGTCGGCCTGATCGCGGCTGAGGGTGGTGAGGTTCACCTTCACGCCCGATTCGCCGCCCCACAGCGCCTTGTCGAACACCTTGTTGTAGTTGAGCGTGCCCACGATCGGCAGGCGGTCCTGGTCGTCGGTCACCGACAGGCCGAGGAAATAGAGGCCGCGCAGGTCGAAATAGGAGCGGTCGCCCTGCCCGGTCAGGTAGGCGGTGGACACCTGCTCGGTCTTGGAGAGCGGCACGAGGTTGTAGTCGCGCAGGAAGGTCCGGTCGGAGACCAGGGTCGCGTCCCAGCCGATGGTCCAGAACTGGTTGATAGCGAAGGCGCCGCTGCTCTGCACCGCGCCGCGCTCGTCGCGATAGCCCGGCAGCGGCTCCACCACGCCGTTGGAATAGACGTTGAGGAACGCGTCCTTGTCCTGCTGGATGATGCCCGCCGCGCGGATGGTGTAGCTGCCGTTGATGAGCCGCTGGCGCCACTCGCCCTGCATCAGCAGCCCCTGCTGCGTCAGGTAGGTGGGCGTGATGGTCATGTCGCGGTCGGGCGCGATGTTCCAGAAGAACGGCGTGCCGACCCCGTAGCCGAGCTGGCTCGAGCTGAGGAACTCCGGCATCAGGAAGCCGGTCTTGCGCTTCACCGTGGGGTCCGGCGAGGACATGTACGGGAACCAGGCCACCGGGAAGCCGAAGAACTCGACCGTGGCGTCCTGGTAGTAGACCATCTGCTGGTCTTCGTTGTGGATGATCTTCTTGGCGCGGACCTGCCACAGAGGCGGCTTGCTGGGGTCGTCCTTGCAGGGCTCGCAGGCGGTGTAGGTGCCGTTCTGGAAGACCGTGACGTTGCCCTGCTGGCGATCGGCGCGCGCGGCCGTGAAGTGGGTCTTCTCGGGCGTGTCGAGGCGCAGCGAGGCGACGAAGCCTTCCTTGAAGTCCTGGGTCAGCTGAAGGTTGTCGGCAGTGACGATCTTGCCGTCCTTCTGCTTCATGCGGACGTTGCCCTCGGCCACCAGCATGTTCGCCTTGCGGTCGAACACGACCCGGTTCGCCTCCAGGGTGGAGCCGTCATAATAGATCTGGACGTTGCCGACCGCCGCGACCGTATCCTTCTGGTAGTCGTATTCCATCTCGTCGGCAGTGACGAGCATCTTCTGATTCGGGTCCATCTTCGGCGCGGCCATGAGACCGGACGTGCCGCTGCCTCCCCGCGCCTGCGCGGCAGCGGGGGCGGCGCCCAGGGACGCCAAGACAGCAAATGCGGCAACCCCCGCGAGCGCGAAAAACACCGCCCGGCGCAGCCCCTTACGGCGCGCCGGCTGGCTTTCCACGGCGGCGGGGAAGATCCCGACCGTCATCCGTCCTCCCTGTGCAGAAGAATGAGGACCCCCATAAAAATCCCCGCGACCGCCGGAAACCACGCTGCGGCAACGGGATGAACGATGCCGGCCTCTCCGAGATCCTCGGCGAGCTTGGACCCAACATAAAGCAGAAAGCCCGCCGCGACGCCACCGAGAATCGTCTGCCCCACCCCCCCGAACCGGAACACCCGCAGGCCGACCGATGCGGCAATCAGCACCATGGCGATGAGGAGAAATGGCCGGGCCAAAAGGCTCTGGAGCTGGAGGCGATAGCGCGTCGCGCCGAAGCCCGATTGTTCCGCACTGCGAATGGCTCCCGGAAGTTGCCAAAAGGACACGGTCTCGGGCGCCACCAGCGAGTCCTGGATCTGGGTCGGATCGAGGTTGGTGGCCACGAGGTAGGTCGGGAAGGTCTCAAGATCGAATCCGGGGACCAGGACCCGCGCGTCGGTGAGCGCCCATGCTCCGTCGCCGAGCTTGGCGGTGCGGGCCTCGACGCGCTCGATCAGCTTGTCGTTGGCGTCGAATTCGTAGATCACCACTCCGGTCAGAACCCGCCCGCCCTGCTGGGAGGCGGCGGCCTGGATGATGGACTGGCCGTCGACGCTCTGCTGGCGCACCCAGAATTCCTTCTTGTCCTGGGTCAGCGAGAATGAGGTGGAGCCGAAGAACTCCCCCTCCATCTGGTTCGCGCGCTCCTTGAAGTCGGCGGAGATGGGGTTGAACACCGCGGTGGCGAAGATGCCGATGGCGAACGCCACCAGCACCGGCGGCAGGATGAACTGCCACACCGAAAGCCCCACCGCCCGCGCCACCACCAGTTCGAGCCGGCGCGACAGGAGCACGAAGGTGGCAATGGCGCCGAACAGCACCGCGAACGGCAGCAGCTGCTCGGTGAAGGCGGGCGCGCGGTAGATGGTGACGAGCGCCACGAGGCTGGTGGTCACCTGCTCGCGGTCCGCCGTGCGGCGGGCCATCTCCAGGAAGTCCACCAGCATGATGAGCGCGACGCACGACAGGAAGATCATCGCCACCGAGGACGCGAAGCGGCGCGCGAAATAGAGCCCGAGGGTGCGGCCGATCATGGGTTGGCGGTGGCCGGGCGGCGCGCGAAGCGCGCCTTGAGGCCGTCGAGCCCGTCCAGCAGCCATTGCGGCGCCGAGAGCGAGATCCAGCCCTGGAGCACCATGGCGCACAGCAGCACCGTGACCACCGGCAGGGCATATATCAGCGGCACGGCGACGAAGTGCGCCTTGAGCTGGCCGGCAATGGCGAAGTTGCCCGCCTGCACCGCCGCCATGGCGGGGATGATGGCGGTGAGCGCGAGGCCGCGGCTCTGCCGCGTGGTGCGCGGCCGCGCCAGCGCCGCCGCGGCGATGGCGAAGAAGGCGAACGGATAGAGCCCGGCCGAGAGGCGCTTGTGCACCTCCTCGCGGAAGCGGCCCGGGGTATGGATCAGGAACGGGTCGTCCTTCGGCGGTTCAAGCACATAGGCGAACGAGCGTTCCATGGGGCGGATGAGATCGCCCTTCGCGCTCGGTGCCAGCGACGACAGATCGAAGGCGTAGCGCTGGAACTCCACCACGGAGGTGCTGGCCGCCTTGTCGCTGCCGCGGCGATGGATGGACCCGCTCTCCAGCACCAGGAAGATACCCGCCTCGTTCTCGACGATCTGCCCACGATCGGCGAGATATGTGGAGATCTCGTTTACGTCCCGCCCGTCATTGATGAACACGCCGTGCATGACGCCGCTCGGCGTGCGCTCGCGCACATGGAAGACGAGGCCCTGGGTCAGGTTCACGAACCGCCCCGGCTGGGCGATGAACGACACCACGTCGGCGCGCACCCGCGAGACCTGCTCGCGGAAGCCGGAGAGGCTGGCCGGCACCACGTCGATGGCGAGAATTTCGCAGAACAGCGAGACGATGAGCGCAAGAAGCGCCAGCGGACGCAGCAGGCGCCAGTGGCTCATGCCGGCCGAGGCCATCACCACGATCTCGCTGTCGCCGTTCAGCTTCAGGAGCGTGTAGGCGGTGGCGATGAACAGCGCCGCCGGCGCGATCACCAGCACCAGGGTCGGCATGGTGAGGCTGGTGATGGCGAGGAAGGCGATGATGGTCTGGCCCTGGCTCGTCACCAGATCAAGCTGGCGCAGGGCCTGCGTCACCCAGATCATGCCCGCGAGCACCACGACGACGCCGATGAATGCCACGGTCGCGGTGGACAGGATGTAGCGGTCGAGACGGCCCATCAACCTTCGCCTTGCAGCGCGGAGCCGCCCCCCGCTCGCAATTGATCGGGCCACTGGATAGCCGGAAGCGCTTTGAGGCGCAAATTCAACATTTGAATACCTCTAAAGCCAAGAGCCATTCAGCCGTCGCATCCGGCTCCCGCCGCCCCCGCCGTCGCCCTCCGACTTGATCGGAGGGCCCATGGCCGGCCCGTAACCGGCACCACGGCGAAGATGGATGCTCCGATCAAGTCGGAGCATGACGGCAGTTCCGATCAAGCCGGCTGGCGCCGTGCCCGATCAGGCCGGCACCGGCTTCGGCGCGGCGGCGCCGACGGTGGCGAGGGCGAAGGCATAGACCAGGGCGACCTCGTCCAGCCGGTCGAACCGCCCGGCGGCGCCGCCGTGGCCCGCCTCCATGTTGGTGCGCAGCAGGATGGGGGCGCGGCCGGTGGTCTCGTGCCGCAGGTGCGCCACCCACTTGGCCGGCTCCCAATAGGTCACGCGCGGGTCGGTCAGGCCGGCGAGGGCGAAGATGGCGGGATAGGCCGCTCGGCGCACATTGTTCACCGGAGAGTAAGCGAGGATGCGTCGGAACGCGGCTTCGTCCGCGATCGGATTGCCCCATTCGGGCCATTCCGGCGGGGTGAGCGGCAGGCTCGCGTCCAGCATGGTGGTGAGCACGTCGACGAACGGCACCTCGGCGACGATCCCCGCGAACAGGTCCGGCCGCATGTTGGCCACCGCCCCCATCAGCATGCCGCCCGCCGACCCGCCATGGGCGACGATGCCGTCCCGGCGGGCGAAGCCTGCAGCGACAAGATGCTCGGCGCAGGCGATGAAGTCGGTGAAGGTGTTGGTCTTCCGGTCGAGCTTGCCATCGGTGTACCAGCGCCAGCCCTTCTCCGTGCCGCCGCGGATATGGGCGATGGCGTAGACGAAGCCGCGGTCCACCAGCGACAGGCGCGTGGTGGAGAAGCCCGCCGGCATGCTCATGCCGTAGGCGCCGTAGCCGTAGAGCAGCAGCGGCGCCGTGCCGTCGAGCGGCGTTCCCGCGCGGTAAAGCATTGAGACCGGCACGCTCTCCCCGTCCGGCGCCAGCGCGAATACGCGCCGCGTGACGTAGGCCTCCGGATCGTGGCCGCTCGGCACCTCCTGGCGCTTGAGCAGCGTGCGGTCCCTTCTGTCCATGTCATAGCGCCACACCTCGGCCGGCGTGGTCATGGAGGCGTAGGTGAAGTGGATCTCGGCGGTGTCGAACTCGAAGCCGCCGTCGAGGCCCAGCGCATAGGCCTCCTCGGCGAAGCCGACCGCGTGCTCGGCGCCGTCCGCGAGCGCGCGCACGACGATGCGCGGCAGCCCGGCCTCGCGCTCCAGCCGCGCCATGTGGCGGGCGAACAGGGTGACGCTCAGGATCATCCGCCCCGGCACGTGGGGCACGAGATCGCGCCAGTGGGCGCGCGCGGGCGCGGCGGCCGGCGCGGTGACGATCTTGAAGTCCTCGGCGCCATCGGCATTGGTGAGAATGACGAGACTGTCCGCGCCGGCGAGGTCCGGATGGTGCTCCACCTCATAGCGCACGCCGGTTTCGCGCGCGGCGACGAGGCGTGGCGCGGCGGTGCCGTCGGCGAGGTCGATCAGCCGCACCTCGGAGGTCTCGTGGTCGCCGCAGGCAATGAGCCCGAACGCGCCCGACTGGGTTTCCCCGAGCGAGACGAAGAAGCCTTTGTCCGGCTCGTCATAGATCAGCGCGTCGTCGGCCGGATCGGTGCCGATCCGATGGCGGAACACCTTGGAGGGGCGGTGCTCCGCGTCGCGGCGGATGTAATAGAGCGCAGCGCCGTCCGCACTCCAGACCATGTCTCCGGTGGTGCCCTCGATGCGGTCTGGAAGGTCCGCGCCACCGGCCGCGTCGCGGATGCGGATCGAGAACAGCTCGGCGCCGGTCTCGTCGGCGGCGAAGGCGATGCGCCCGTGGCCCGGCGCGTGGCGCCAGTGGGCGAGCCGGAAATAGGCCTTGCCCGCCGCCTCGGCGTCACCGTCCACCAGAATGGTCTCGGCGCCCGCGCCGCGGGCCGGCCGGCGGCACAGCAAGGGATGCTGGCCGCCTTCGCGGTGGCGGCTGAAATAGGCAAACGGGCCGTCCGGCCGCGGCACCGAGCTGTCGTCCTCCTTGATGCGCGCGCGCATCTCGCGCACCAGCGCGTCCTTCAGCCCCTCCAGCGGCGCGAAATAGGCCGCCTGCCACGCATTCTCCGCCTCCAGATAGGCGCGGATATCGCCGTCGAGCGCCGACGGGTCGCGCATCACCTCGCGCCAGTTGTCCGCGCGCAGCCAGGCATAGGGATCGTCGAGGGTGATGCCGTGGTGGGTGACGGGGGCGCTTCTGCGCGGCGCGCGGGGCGGCTCAGGCGCCGTCACCCGCGCCCCCCTGATCGAGCGCGAGGTCGAGCGCCGTTCCGTTCATGCAGAAGCGTAGGCCGGTGGGCGCGGGACCGTCCGGGAAGACGTGGCCGAGATGGCCCTCGCAGCGCGCGCAGCGCGCCTCGATGCGGCGCATGCCGTGGGACACGTCCTCGTGAGTGACGACGGCATCGGGCGAGACCGGGGCGAAGAAGCTCGGCCAGCCGGTGCCGGAATCATATTTTGCATCGGAGCGGAACAGGGGGGCACCGCAGGCGGCGCAGGAATAGAGCCCCTTGCGCTTCTCGTCCCAGTAGGGGCCGGTGAAGGCGCGCTCGGTGCCCTGCTGGCGCAGCACGTGGAACTGGGCCGGGGTGAGGCAGGAGCGCCATTCGCTCTCGCTGCGCACCACCTTCTCGGACGGCTCGGCCTCGGGCGCCGAGGGCGCACGCTGGACGTCGACCATGGGGAGACCTCGCTTGCGTTTTCCTTCAAGTAGATATCGCCCCGGCCTCCCGCAAGATGCCCGCGGAGCCGCGACCGCGCGCGGGCGGCAGACCACGAGGACTTCAGCGAAGAGAGTGCTGAGGGCGCCAGATCGCGTGTCGGCGATGACCTGGAAAGATCAGCGTGCAATTGCAGCGAAATCTACTTGCAATCCCAAAATCTCGACCATAAAACGCCCGCGTACCTGGTTAATCGAATGTCGCGCGGCGTCGGGCCGCGGACTTTGTGCAGCGACCTTTTCGCGGCGGACCTAGTGCGACGGACCTTAATACGACGGACCTTGTGCGGCGCGGCGCGGGGCGGAACTGCGTTCGAGCGCCATCTTTCCAGATCGGTCAACTTGCTCGAAGAAAGTGCCATGAACGACATCACGGAAACGACCAGCAACATCGATCTCGTGGCGGACATCGTGTCGGCCTATGTGAGCAACAATACGGTGGCGGCGGCGGATCTGCCGGCCCTCATCAACGAGGTGTACGGTGCGCTCCAGCGCGTCGCCAAAGGCGAGGACGAGCCGGCCGCCGAACCCCTGAAGCCGGCCGTTCCGGTCAAGAAGTCCGTGATGCCCGACTTCATCGTGTGCCTGGAGGACGGCAAGAAGTTCAAGTCGCTGAAGCGCCATCTGCGCACCCAGTACGACATGACCCCGGAGCAGTACCGCGAGAAGTGGGGTCTGCCGGTCGACTATCCCATGGTCGCGCCCAGCTATGCCGCCTCGCGCTCCGAACTCGCCAAGCAGATGGGTCTCGGCCAGCAGCGTCGGCGCCGCTGATCGCGCCTGCCGCCCCGCAGGGCGGCAGCGGCCAGAGCACGCATTGTCCGATCAAATCGATTCCATTCGATCGGATCGCGCTCTAACGGATTCGTCCATCGCCCCCGTCTCGCGCGCCACGCGCGAGACGCAGCAGCGCCGCGTGGCGCGCCGGATCGTAGTCGCCCGGCGCACCATGGCGGCTGCGGACCGCCTTGCGGGCCAGCCGCAAGGCGCGCGCAATCTCGGCCCGCGCAGTCTCGGTCCGCGCGACGTCGGCCCGAACGATCCCGCCCCGAGCGATCTCGCCCCTCCCGATCTCCGCGGCGTGCGGCGACCCGAGCCGGAGCGCCTCCATGCGCCGCTTCACCATGTCGTCGGACTCTTCCGCGCGGAAGGCCCGCACGCGCCAGCCGCGCGTAACAGCCGGGCACCGGCGCGGCGCGGCTGCGGTTTCGGTCGGCATGGCACAACTCCCTCGGCAGCGTCTGTTTGGCATCAAGGGTTAAGCCTGTGCTGACCGGAGGGGATAAGTTCCTATTTCTTCCCGCTTGAAAGGTGAAAGCCTAGCGTTCAAGTAATTGAAAATAAATATTTCTACCTAAAAAGTCGCGCATTCTTGGGTCGCCGCTTATCCCCTGGTCCGTGGCCCACGGCATGATGGTGTAGGAATTCAAACCGCATTATATACTTGACAAAGCACCCCCGGATTGCGATGTTGGCTCAACGATTTGAGCGGGCTCGGTTCTTCCAGCCCACCGCCCCTAGGACAAAAGTCATGAGCGCCGATCTCTCCAACCCGATCTTCCAGGACGTGGACAAGGCCCGCGCCTACCTGGAAGCGCAGCGTTGGCCGAACGGCCCGACTTGCCCGCACTGCGGCAATGCCGATCCCGACGCGATCCGCGCGCTCAAGGGGAAGGCGCATCGTCCTGGCGTCTATCAGTGCAACGCTTGCCGCGAACAGTTCACCGTGACCGTTGGCACCGTGTTCGAGCGCTCCAAGATCCCGCTCAACAAGTGGCTGCTCGCGACGCACCTTATGTGCGCCAGCAAGAAGGGCATCTCGGCCCACCAGCTGCACCGCATGCTCGGCATCACGTACAAGACGGCCTGGTTCATGGCTCATCGCATCCGCGAGGCCATGCGCGAAGATGTTGCGTCCGCCGGCCCGCTCGGTGGAGAGGGCAAGGTCGTGGAAGCCGACGAGACCTACTTCGGAAAGACCGATATCCAGCCCAAGACGCGCACCAGCGGCAAGCCGTTCTCAAAGGGCGGGCGCCGTGGCCCCACTGGCAAGCGCGCCGTGGTGGGGCTCGTGGAGCGCGGCGGCAAGGTGCGCACTTTCCACGTTGAGAAGGCCACCAAGGAGAGCGTCCGCGAAATCCTCGTTCAGAACGCCTCGCGCAAGAGCACGCTCCACACCGACGAGAGCAAGCTGTACGTCGAGACCGGCAAGGAGTTCGACGCCCATCACTCTGTGCGCCACTCGGCCGGGGAGTATGCTCGCGGCGATGTCCACAGCAACACGATTGAAAGCGTGTTCTCGGTTTTCAAGCGCGGCATGCGCGGCGTATACCAGCACTGCGGCGAGGCCCATCTGCACCGCTACCTGACCGAATTCGACTTCCGCTACAACCGCCGTACCGCGCTCGGCATGAGCGATCGCGCGCGCACCGACGACGCCCTCAAGGGCATCGAAGGCAAGCGCCTGACTTATCGGCGGATTGGTGAAGCCCCGCTCGGCTAAGCAAATTGCGCGAGCAATTCAGCGATTGCGCAAGCGCGGTCTAGACAACCCAGAATGAATCGGCCCACCATCAACGTGCGGGCCTATCAAAGCCTAGCGCCGTTCGCCCGGCGCTGGATGATGAAGGACACCCCGCAAGCCCACGCTTCCCGGAAATCATCCGCGCTGGATGAGGCCCCGGAAGGGCGACGTGGGACCACTTGAAGCGGGTGCGCACCGCTAATGGTGGGCCGATGCACCCATGAACGGCGGCTTATCCGTTCGATGGGGGCCGACACCGCTAACCCAATGGTTCGCGGCGCGCCGCGACCGGAGGAAGACCCATGCGGTCATCATTCCGCGTCGTGGTCACTTTGAAGATCGACGTTGCCGCCAGCCTTAGGGCTGCCGCGGTCCTCATCGCGCTTCTTACATGACGGGCGGGGGCTCGGTTTGTCCGGCCCCCGCTTCTCGCTATGAGGTTTGGGGGTTGTGCCGAGCAAGCGCCGCACCGTAACCGCAAACTTATCGACCTCATCACTCACTTCAGTACAGCCCTTTGCAGCCCTCGCTCTAGCGAAGCCAAGGGCACCAAATCCGCGACTTGCTCGATCAAAGCTCTGTCTGACGCGTCGATAGGCTTATCGAAAACGGCAAACCGGTCGATCACACCAGACCCGTCATACTTGCTGTCTGAGAAGGCAACGTACTTGGCTGCGATCGACACGTGATGGGGTGCGATGGCGTCCAGCAAAATGGTTCTGCCCATGTCGCGCACCGCAAAGTCGAACGTATGGGTTTTTCCGCTGCGGCCTGCGACTGAGAATTCGCGGGCCACGCTCTTCTCCGGAAAAAGCCGGAGCAAGACGCCTTGAATTTTCAAGGCTAGCGCCTTTTCAGTGGCGGCTGAAATTTTCTCTACAGCCAAAGCGGCCCCGCTCGCAGATGCGTTCGCCACTGAGATAATCGCGGCCTGCAACCATTCGATAGAGTCCGCTGTGGTGGAAACCATATCGTCGCGGACTTCCGAAAAGAACCGCTCAGAGGCGCGGGTAAGGCTGCGGCGAATAAGCCCATCATCACGGCCGTGGATCCACGCCGAGCGAAAAGCCCCCCCGCCATCGTGGACGATGAAGCCATCACCATGCTTCACGACATAAACAAACACGGTCTCAAACGAGGGGTAGACGCAATGAGTGGGCACGCGCGCGCCATTCGCGGTCTCCTCGCATGAGGAGAACCTCGCTAGAGCCGTGGCGATGTCACTGCACGCTGCCATTATCTATCTCGAACAAATGAGCGGCCTGAGGCACGTCAAAATCGCGCTGAAAATGATCCAACGTGATACCGACCGCGTCGCAGAACCAAGGCAGTGCCTGAGAAAGGCGCCTCATTTGGGGCGACGTCGGCCGACGATATGGCATTGAGCCCCACCCTACACGCTGAATATAGGCGCGGTTGTCGTCCCAAGAATGACAATGTGAACCACAAACCTCAAAAGGTAGCCCACACTTCCTTCCGGCGTCTTGTGGGTTGGTTTTGCACTCGTTGGGAGGGCAAATGTCGAACCTCCAAATACTATTCCCTTTAAAAATCAGGGATATACTTGGGTATTGGCGCATCTGCCCGACCCGGAAGCGCAAGTGCGAACGCTGAATGCCTAACGAGTCATAGATAGCCCATTGGGCATCATATTCACCTGAAAAGGTTGATGGCCTCCAAACGGGCGGCGGCCCATCAAGCCGCTTCAATTCGGCCAGATAGGCATCAACCTCTTCAATTTCAGCGGACTGCACCCCAGTCATACAACCAGATTACCGCGCCGCGCGGCTCCTTGCATAGCCTCCCGGAGGCGCCGCTGTTAGCGCCGGCCTGTCGGGAATCAATGTCGCTCATCGCGCCTGCTTTGTCACGTATATAATTGGGAATTCAAACCTACACCAAGAGGTCGCGATGCTCCTGACCGACTCGGCCCGCCCCGAGGGGCGTTCGGAATATGCCCTGGCCGGACACTCGCCCCCCGCCGCGCCGGCTCCCGCCTCCCGTCACGCGCTCGTTCCCTGCCGGCTCGCCGCGGCGATGGTGTGCGCCGCGACAGGCGTCTCCGTGGACGAGATCCTGGCGCGCCGGCGCGCCTCGGCGCCGGCCGCGAGCGCACGCCAGCTCGCCATGTATCTGGCCCATGTGGGCTTCGGCGTCGCCCTGGCGGACGTCGCCCGCGCCTTCCGCCGCGACCGCACCACCGTGGCCTATGCCTGCCGGCGCATCGAAGACCTCAGGGACGGCCCGTTCGACGTGGAGGTCGCGCGGCTCGAGGCCTGCGCGCGCTGGGCGGCGGGAGGCTGAGCGGTGGCCGGCCCTTCCGCGCCCGCTCCCGCCGCGCCCACCCGCCGCGGCCGTCCGCGCGCTGCACCCGCGCCCGCCGCCGAGGCGCGGGCCGAGAGCCCGCTCGACTGGCTCGCGCGCCGCACCGACAAGGCCGGACGGGCCATGGTGGACTCCGCCCAGTTGCTCGCCGGCGAGCGCCTGCGCGCCGACTTCACCCGCGCCGGGCTCACGCCCGCGATCACCACGCGCTGGGACGCCTCCGGCGTGCGCGGCAGCGCGCCGGAGGCCTTCCCGGACATGGTGCTTGCCGCCAAGGCGCGCCTCAACCTCGCGCTCGCCGCCGTGGGGCCGGAACTGTCCGGCGTGCTGCTGGATGTGTGCTGCTTCCTCAAGGGCCTGGAGCAGGTGGAGCGCGAGCGCGCCTGGCCCGCGCGCACCGCCAAGGTGGTGCTCGGGCTCGGCCTCGACCGCCTCGCGCGCCACTACGGCCTTGAGACGCGCGCCACCGGCCGCGCGCGCGCCGCCGTGCGCGCCTGGCGCGCGCCCCGAGCGCAGGGACCGGAGCCGGATGCAGAGCCCACCCCTGACGACGGCGGCACCGGCTCCCTTTGAAATGATTTAACTTCGCCGCCATTCCCCGGTAGAACGGCGGCTTCAAGAACATCGCGCCGGCTGAAGCCGCGCCCTATCGAGGCGACGAGGATATGCCCCAGTATCGTTCCCGCACGTCCACCCACGGCCGCAACATGGCCGGCGCCCGCGGCCTGTGGCGCGCGACCGGAATGAAGGACGGCGATTTCGGCAAGCCGATCATCGCCGTGGTGAATTCCTTCACCCAGTTCGTGCCGGGCCATGTCCACTTGAAGGACCTCGGCCAGCTGGTGGCGCGCGAGATCGAGAAGGCGGGCGGCGTCGCGAAGGAGTTCAACACCATCGCGGTGGATGACGGCATCGCCATGGGCCATGACGGCATGCTCTATTCGCTGCCGTCGCGCGAGATCATCGCCGACAGCGTGGAATACATGGTCAACGCGCACTGCGCCGACGCCATGGTCTGCATCTCCAATTGCGACAAGATCACCCCCGGCATGCTGATGGCCGCCATGCGGCTCAACATCCCGGCCGTGTTCGTCTCGGGCGGGCCCATGGAGGCCGGCAAGGTCATCCTCTCCACCGGCGAGAAGAAGGTGGACCTGATCGACGCCATGATCGCGGCGGCTGACGAGAAGGTCTCCGACGCCGACGTGCAGGTGATGGAGCGCTCGGCCTGCCCCACCTGCGGCTCGTGCTCCGGCATGTTCACCGCCAATTCCATGAACTGCCTCACCGAGGCGCTCGGCCTCGCGCTGCCCGGCAACGGCTCGGTGCTCGCCACCCATGCCGACCGCGAGCGGCTGTTCGTGGAGGCCGGCCACCTCATCGTCGACCTCGCCCGCCGCTATTACGAGCAGGACGACGCCAGCGTGCTGCCGCGCGCCATCGCCTCGTTCAAGGCGTTCGAGAACGCCATGACGCTCGACATCTCCATGGGCGGCTCCACCAACACGGTGCTGCATCTGCTCGCCGCCGCCAATGAGGGCGAGGTGCCCTTCACCATGGCCGACATCGACCGCCTCTCGCGCCGCGTGCCGGTGCTGTGCAAGGTCGCGCCCGCCGTGGCCAACATCCACATGGAGGACGTGCACCGCGCCGGCGGCATCATGGCCATCCTCGGCGAGCTGGATCGCGGCGGCCTGATCCATACCGATCTGCCCACCGTGCACGCGCCGACCATGGCCGAAGCGCTGGACCGCTGGGACGTGACGCGCACCAAGAGCGAGAGCGTCGGCACCTTCTTCCGTGCCGCCCCCGGCGGCGTGCCGACCCAGGTGGCGTTCAGCCAGTCGCGCCGCTGGGACGACCTAGACCTCGACCGCGCCGCCGGCGTCATCCGCAATGTCGAGCACGCTTATTCCAAGGATGGCGGCCTCGCCGTGCTCTACGGCAACATCGCGCTGGACGGCTGCATCGTGAAGACCGCGGGCGTGGACGAGAGCATCCTCGTCTTCAAGGGGCCGGCGCGCATCTTCGAGAGCCAGGACGCGGCGGTGGAGGCGATCCTCTCCACCCAGCGCATCCTGCCGGGCGACATCGTGCTGATCCGCTACGAGGGACCGCGCGGCGGGCCGGGCATGCAGGAGATGCTCTATCCCACGTCCTACCTGAAGTCGAAGGGCCTCGGGAAGAAGTGCGCCTTGGTCACGGACGGGCGCTTCTCCGGCGGCTCCTCGGGCCTGTCCATCGGCCACGTCTCGCCCGAGGCGGCCGAGGGCGGTGCCATCGGTCTCGTGGAAGAGGGCGACATCATCGAGATCGACATCCCGAACCGCTCCATCCGGGTCGCCATCTCGGACGAGGAACTGGCGGAGCGCCGCGCGGCCATGGAGGCCAAGGGCGACGCCGCCTGGAAGCCGGAGAGCCGCAAGCGCATCGTCTCCCAGGCGCTCCAGGCCTATGCGGCGCTCACCACATCCGCCGCCCGCGGCGCGGTGCGCGACGTGAAGGCCCTGCGCCGCTGACGACGGAAGGCGGGGCCGGCCTTCCGGCACCGCCCTTTCTCGCCGCCATCGCCTCTGCCGGCCGCTCCCCTCCACCTCCGTCGCCCTCCGACTTGATCGGAGGGCCCATCCTGTGGCTGGGCGGGAGGCGGGGAGGCGGCATGGATGCTCTGGTCAAGCCGGAGCCTGACGGGGTTTTGGTGGCAGGCTTCACCGGCAGGTCAGGCGGCCGTCGTCGTTGGCGATGTCGCGGCCGGCGCTGCACCAGCCGACCGCGGTGGTAGCATCCATCCAGCGCCCGTTGCGGTCGCGGCAGCTCGCCTTGAGCCAGCCGGCGGTGACGCGGATGTCCTTGCAGCTCATCATGTAGGAGCCGCGTGGCGGGGCCGTTTCGCCGCCGCTGAACGGCCGGCGGCAGGTGAGCGACCCGTTGTCGTTGACGATGTCGGCGCCGCGCTCGCAGGACGAGACCGCCATGGTGGCGGGCCGCCACGAGCCCCATCGGTCCTGGCACTCCGCGCTGAGCCAGCCGCCGCCCACGCGCGCATTGCGGCAGGTGGCGAGATAGGAGCCGTAAGGCGGGCGCCCCTCGGGAAAAGCGGAGGAGGCGGCGCGGCAGTCGATGGTGCCGTTGTCGTTGATGATGTCGGCACCGGCCCGGCAGCCCATCAGCGTGGTGCTGGTCTGGCGCCAGTTGCCCCAGCGGTCCTGGCAGGTGGCCATGAGCCAGCCGCCGTCCACGCGGATGTCGCGGCAGGTGGCCACATAGGAGCCCGGCGGCGGGCGCTCACCATAGCTGCCATAGCTGCCGGCCTGGCAGGCGAGGATGCCGTCAAGATTGGCGATGTCGGTGCCGGGACCGCAGGAGGCGGCGCGCAGCGAGGAGACGCGCCGATCGCCATAAGGCGTGCGGCACGCGGCGGTCAGCACGCCGTTCTCGAACGCGATGCGCTCGCAGCTCTGGCGGTAGGAGCCGGGCGGCGCCGGGGTGCCGACGATCTCGCGCATCACCTGCTCGGTGGAGGGGCCGGCGGGCGACTGTGCCGGCGGCGGCTCCGGGTTCGGCCGGTCGCACCACAGCTGGCCGGAGCGGTTGACGATCTCGCCGCGGCAGCTCGGGAAGTCGTTGAGGCGCGTCACCACCCAGGCACCGGCGGCATCGGGGCAGAAGGCGGCGAGGTCGCGGCCGAACCGCACCTGCGCGTCGCGGCAGCTATAGAGATAGCTGCCCGGCGGCACCTGCGCCGCAGCCGGCAGGGTCGCGCCGCCGAGGAAGAGGAAAATCGCAGCCAAAAGGCCCGCGATCCTTGTCGACGCGTTCGGTACGCTCGCGATCCGCGCCGTCATGATCCGCGCGTCCATGGCGATCTCCCTGCGTGAACCGGGAGGCAGATACCATCCGCCAGGGCGCGCCGCAATGCACGCTTCGCGCGCAGGACGACGTCGCGCAAGTGCTGGCGGCGGGCAGGGCTAAGAGCCGGCGTGCCGCGGGCGAAGAGGGGGCGCAGGAGCGCCCCCTCCCCGAGCGTCACCAGTTGCAGACGAGGCGGCCGTTGATGTTGGCGATGTCGCGGGCACCGCGGCAGTTGTTCAG
Organism: Xanthobacter tagetidis; assembly: GCF_003667445.1. Classification (GTDB taxonomy): domain Bacteria; phylum Pseudomonadota; class Alphaproteobacteria; order Rhizobiales; family Xanthobacteraceae; genus Xanthobacter; species Xanthobacter tagetidis. Next base: position 594,865 of record NZ_RCTF01000001.1, read on the forward strand.
GTTCACGTTGGCGCGCACCCAGACGCCGTTCATCATGCGGCATTCCGCCCAGAGCGTCCCGGCCGGGCCGACCACGGCGCCGCGGCACGAGCGCAGATAGGAGCCGGGCGGCGGCGGCGGGGGACGCACGTTCGGGCCGGGCGGCGGCGGGGCGGGGCGGCGCTCGCAACGCAGGTTGCCGTTGATGTTGGCGATATCGCCCCAGCAGGAGCGGAAGTCCGGCAGGCGGGTGTATTCGAAGCGGCCCGGCTGGCGCGTCTCGCACAGCGCCGTGATGTCGCGGCCGGCGACGACGCGCACGTCGCGGCAGGAGCGCAGGTAGCTGCCGGGCGGCACGTTTTGGGCACTGGCCTCGGGCACCGCGCCGACGGTAAAGAGGAGCAGGCCGAAGAGGCCGGCCAGGATGGCGCGCAGTCGCATTGATCCCCCCAGGAAGAACGGCCGGCACGGCGGGTGCCGGCGCGAGTGAATTGGTATCCCACGGCGCGGCGGCCCGCCAGAAGTGTTTGGCACCGCAGGGGGATCGGAGGCGCCGGCCGGCCGCTGCCGCGCCACGTTTCGCGCCGGGTGTAGCGCCATCGACACAGGGGGCGCCCTCGGCTAAAAGCCCGAACCGCTGCGCATGCGCTCCAGGAGCCGCCCCTTATGTCCATCCGCCTGCACCGGGGTGACCTGCCCGCGGACTTCGTCGCCGCTCCGGTGGTCGCCATCGACACCGAGACCATGGGCCTCAATCCGTTCCGCGACCGGCTGTGCGTGGTGCAGCTCTCCAACGGCGACGGCACCGCCGACGTGGTGCAGATCGCCAAGGGCGCAGGGCCGGACAGCGCCCCGAACCTCGCGCGCCTGTTGGCCGACCCGGCGGTGACGAAGCTGTTCCACTTCGCGCGCTTCGACATCGCCGCCTTGCAGCAGGCGTTCCGGGTGATGCCGCAGCCGGTGTGGTGCACCAAGATCGCCTCGCGGCTGGTGCGCACCTATACCGACCGGCACGGCCTCAAAGACCTCCTGCGCGAGCTGCTGAACGTCGAGATCTCCAAGCAGCAGCAGAGTTCGGACTGGGGCGCGGACGACCTCTCCGACGCCCAGCTCGCTTATGCGGCCTCCGACGTGCTCTATCTTCACCAGGTGAAGGCCCGGCTGGAGGAGATGCTGGCACGCGAGGGCCGCGCCGGGCTCGCCGCTGCCTGCTTCGCCTTCCTGCCGGCCCGGGCGGCGCTCGATCTGTCGGGCTGGGGCGAGGAAGACATCTTCGCCCATTCCTGACGGAGCGGCATTTTTCCACCTTTGCGTGCGCCGGCGCCCGACCGAGACTTGCGCGGCGGAGCCATTTCGGACAAGTTGCGGGCAGGTGCGTGGGGCGACGCGCCGCTCAGCTGCGTGGGGCGCGGCGGATTGGGAACGGGCGACGGTCCGGCTCCCGGAACAGGGTCATGAACCGACACGTGCCGCCACACGAACTTCAACGGCGAGATGCCGCCAGCTTCGCACCGCGCGCCGCCCCCGATTTCCAGCGGGCCGCGCGGCACAGCACGCGCGTGCGCTGGTTCCGCCGCATCCTGCCCATCTCGCTCGGCGTGACGCTGGCGGTTCTGACCGCCATCCCCTTCCTCTCCAGCCTCGACCTGAAGCTGGAACTGCCGTTCGACATCGGCCGCCTCACCTTGTCCGGCACCCGCCTGACCATGGAAGAGCCCAAGCTCTCCGGCTTCACCGACGACAAGCGCGGCTACAGCGTGAATGCCCGCACCGCCGAACAGGACCTCTCCAAGCCCGACTTGGTGGACCTGACCGACATCGAGGCGCGCATGGAGCTGGCGGACAAGGGCTGGACCACGGTGGTCGCCAAGACCGGCACCATGAACGTCAAGAGCCAGTTCATCACCCTGAGCGGCGGCGTCGACCTCGCCATGAAGGGCGGCTATGCCGGCACGCTGAAGGACGCGGACGTGGACGTGAAGGCCGGCACCATCGTCACCCAGAAGCCGGTGGTGTTCACCTATCAGGATGCCAAGCTGGTGGCCGATACGCTCACGGTCACGGACCGCGGCGCCAAGGCGCTGTTCGTCGGCAACGTGCAGCTCGATTTCGTGCCCTCCACCCTGTCGGCGGCGCAGAACGCTGCCGCGCCCGCGACCGCGGAGGCGAAGCCGCAGCCGAAGGCGGCGCCGGCCAAGGGGACCGCGCCCGTCGCGCCGGTGGCGCAGGGCGCATCGAGGCCGGCGGCGGTGGCGACGGCGACGCCGGCCCCTGGTGCCGCCACGCCGGGCCTGCCGGCCGGGGCGCTGGTGACGGGCGCCGTGTCGTCCGCCTTCGCCTCCACCGAGAGCACGCTGCCGGTGCCGTACTGGTCGCTGCCGGCCTCCGTCACCGCCCCGTCCGCTCCGCCGGCGGCCGGCGCAGCCTCCGTCCTGCCTCCGCCCGCCCCCCTGCCGCCGCGCCGCCCCGAGCCGCGATGATGGCAGGATTCCTCATGAGTCGCGCCGCAGGGCGCGCGCGCGCCGTCGTTCTCGCCGCGCTCCTCTCCGCCGGTTTCGCCACGGATTACGTCGCCCCCGCCGCCGCGCAGCAGGGCAACAACGTGCCGAACGCGCTCCAGGGCTTCGCCAAGAACCGCGACCAGCCGGTGCGCATCAACGCCAACACCCTGGAGGTCCGCGACAAGGACAAGATCGCGGTGTTCTCCGGCAACGTGGTGGTGGTGCAGGGCGACACCACCATGAACACCAAGGACCTGTTCGTCTATTACGACGGCTCGGTGGGCGCCCCGCAGGAGGGCGCGCCCATGAAGCAGGGGCAGATCCGCAAGCTGGAGGCCAAAGGCGGCGTGGTCGTGAAGACCAAGGAGCAGACCGCAACCGGCGACAGCGGCGTCTTCATGATGGCGGACAACACCGTGACCCTGGTGGGCAAGCCCGTGGTGCTGACCCAGGGCCCGAACGTGATCCGCGGCCAGAAGCTGGTGGTGGACCTCGTGACCGGGGTGTCCAAGTTCGAGGGCGGCCGGGTGGAGAGCCTGATCGTGCCCGGCTCGGTCAAGGAGAACGCGCCGCCGGGCGGCGCCAAGCCCGGCGCCGCGCCCGCTCCCCAAGGCGGCGCTCAGCAGGGGGGCGCCCCCCAGGGCGGTCAGGCGCCGCGCCGCTGAGGTCCCCGCGCCCCTGCACGCTGCGCGCGAACCGGGCGAAGTTTCGTCGCACTGGCGCAGACGCAGGATTTGTACCAGACTGCGACGGCTTTGCGACACGGCGCCCGGCGGCAGCGGCGCCCCGCGGCCCATTTCTCCCTGCGAACACTGCACTCAGAACGGTCGGCCCAATTTTTGCATGAGGGTGCATTGCATCCCCGTCGTCGAGCGGCTAAACCTTTTCTCCGGGGGCGGGGGCCCGGAGGCAGAGTTGAACGTCCTATCGATCTTCGGAAGGGGCGGCGGCAAGCGCCGGACGAGCACGATCAAGTCGCGCCAGCCGGCGGACGACCATGCCGACCTCGCGGCGCTGGAGCAGGCGCTCTACGACGATGCCGCCCGCGATGCGGCGCAGCCCGATCCGCATGCCCGCTATCGCCGCGCCTCGGCGGGCGATGGCCGGGACGATCGTGGCGGCTACGATGACCGTGGCTACGACGACCGCGCCTACGAAGAGCGCGGCTACGACGATCAGGACTATGACGATCGCTCCGATGGCGGCGCCTATGACGGGCGCTGGGAGGAGCCGCTCGTGCCGACCCATTCCGGCCGGCGCGGCCCCGTCACCGAGGCCGACATGCAGGACGCGCTGGCCGCCTACGGCCTCGCCAAGTCCTATGGCGGGCGCCAGGTGGTGCGCGACGTGTCCATGAACGTGCGGCGCGGCGAAGCGGTGGGCCTCCTCGGCCCCAACGGCGCCGGCAAGACCACCTGCTTCTACATGGTGACCGGCCTCGTGAAGGCGGATGCCGGCCGCATCGAGCTGGACGGCCACGACGTCACCCCCATGCCCATGTACCGCCGCGCCCGGCTCGGCATCGGCTACCTGCCGCAGGAGGCCTCGATCTTCCGGGGCCTCACGGTGGAGGGCAACATCATGGGCGTGCTCGAAGTCACCGAGCCCGACCGCCGCAAGCGCGCCGACGAAATGGAAGCGCTGCTGGAGGAGTTCAAGATCACCCACGTACGCAAGTCGCCCTCCATCGCCCTGTCGGGCGGCGAGCGGCGGCGCGTCGAGATCGCCCGCGCTCTGGCGAGCCGTCCGTCCTTCATGCTGCTGGACGAGCCGTTCGCCGGCATCGACCCGATCGCGGTGGGCGACATCCAGGCGCTGGTGCGCCACCTCACCTCGCGCGGCATCGGCGTGCTCATCACCGACCACAATGTGCGCGAGACGCTGGGCCTGATCGACCGCGCCTACATCATCCATTCCGGCACCGTGCTGATGGAGGGCGACCCGGAGGCCATCGTCTCCAGCCCGGACGTGCGCCGGCTCTATCTCGGCGAGGAGTTCCGGCTGTGACGACGCCGTGCTCCAGCATGCCGCTGCGGGAGGGCGCGCCATGGCGCTGAGCCCCAAGCTGGAGTTCCGCCAGACCCAGTCGCTGGTGATGACGCCGCAGCTGATGCAGGCCATCAAGCTGCTGCAGCTCTCCAACATGGAGCTGGTGGCCTATGTGGAGGCCGAGCTGGAGCGCAACCCGCTGCTGGAGCGCCTGGCCGAGAACGAGAGCCCGACCCCCGCCGAGGGCCAGGAGACCTCCGAGGCGCGCGAGGCGCGCGAGGAGCTGGCCACCGCCGAGCGCGAGGCGCCCGCCTCAGGCGACTGGATGGAGCAGGGCCAGGAGCCCTCCCGTGCCGAGATGGAGACCCGCCTCGACACCGACCTCGGCAACGTGTTCCCGGACGACGCGCCCTCCGAACGCGCCCAGGGCGCTGCCTCGCCCGGCGCCACCTCCAGCATCGACTGGGGCAGCGGCGGGGGCGGCGGCGACCGGGGCGAGGACTACAATCCCGAGGCCTTCCTCACCTCCGAGGCGACGCTCGCCGACCACCTGGAGGCGCAGCTCTCGGTGGCGGAGCCGGACCCCGCCCGCAAGCTGATCGGCATCCACCTCATCGGCCTCATCGACGAGGCGGGCTACTTCACCGGCGACCTCGACCAGGTGGCCGAGCAGATGGGCGCCCGCCCCGCGGATGTGGCGGCGGTGCTGCGGCTCATCCAGACCTTCGAGCCCACCGGCGTCGGCGCCCGCAACCTCGCCGAATGCCTCGCCATCCAGCTCCGCGAGCGCGACCGCTTCGACCCCGCCATGCAGGCGCTGGTGGCGAACCTGGAACTGCTCGCCCGCCACGACCGCAACGCGCTGAAGCGCATCTGCGCCGTGGACGCGGAAGATCTCGCCGACATGATCGGCGAGATCCGCAGGCTCGATCCCAAGCCCGGCCTCGCCTTCGGCGGCGGCGTGGTGCACCCGCTGATCCCCGACGTCTATGTGCGCCCCGGCGCGGACGGCACCTGGATTGTCGAACTGAACTCGGAGACCCTGCCGCGGGTGCTGGTGAACCAGTCTTACCACGCGGTGGTGGCCAAGGCGGCGAAGGCGCCGCACGAGAAGAGCTTCCTCGCCGAGTGCCTGCAGAGCGCCAGCTGGCTCACGCGCTCCCTCGACCAGCGGGCGCAGACCATCCTCAAGGTGGCGAGCGAGATCGTGCGCCAGCAGGACGCCTTCCTGCTGCACGGCGTGCGCCATTTGCGCCCGCTGAACCTGCGGACGGTCGCCGACGCCATCGGCATGCACGAATCCACCGTCTCGCGCGTCACCTCGAACAAATACATCTCGACCCCGCGCGGCGTGGTGGAGATGAAGTTCTTCTTCTCCTCCGCCATCTCGGCGGCCGGTGGCGGGGAAGCGCACTCGGCCGAGGCGGTGCGCCACCGCATCAAGGCGCTGATCGACGCGGAGAACGCCGACGACGTCTTGTCCGACGACACGCTGGTGCAGAAGCTGCGCAACGACGGCATCGACATCGCCCGCCGTACTGTGGCGAAGTATCGCGAGGGCATGAACATCCCCTCCTCGGTCCAGCGCCGCCGCGAGAAGCTGTCCTTGCGCGAAGTGGGCTGAGTCCGCCGCGTCGGTACCCGCCGCCGCGCTTCCGCTTGTTCGGAGGCCCAGGACGGCGGCGTCATCTGCGGCGGCGTCATCTGCCGCGACCACATCGTCGACGCGCTATCAAGCCGCGTCGGGCGGGACCATGACGATGGGACGTGTGAGTCACCGCGCCAGGGTCGCAGCCCGCGTCATTTGCCCTTGTAGCCGATCACCTGCATGCCGCTGATCTCACCGCTCTGGGCATCGACCACCAGACGGACCCGCTCGCCGCGCGGGCCGGTCGCCTCGCAGATGTAGGCGCCGCCGCGCTGGCGCACCACGCTCACGTCCTTGAAGCCGCGGCGCATCAGGCTGTCGGCCACCTGGTCCGGCGCCACCGGATGGATTCCCTCGGGGTGGCGCATGTAGGGCCGGAACGGCTCGGGCGGGGTCAAATCCACCACCTGATGGATGGGAGCGACGTCCCGCATGCTGGCCAGAGCGGGGCCGGGGGGCTGGGCAGAGGTGTCCGATCCTCCCGCGAAGGAGGCGACGACCATGACAGCACCGATGAGATGGCCGGCTCGCACCATCTTCCTTCTCCCCGGGATCCGCTGAGAATCCCGATGCCCGATCCAGACCCCCCGCCCGGATGCCGCGATGTGCACATGTGCGTGACCGCAGCATCGTCATTCTAGGCCCCGCGCTTGAACGAAGGCCGACCCGCCCGTTCAGGTGCCGTTCATGTGTCCGCCGGCAGCCCGCTCCACCGACCGGTTCGGCGGGGCCTTGACGGCCGAAGGTACGCTTCCCAGATCAGGAACGGCGCCGGTCCATGGGACGGCGCCGTTACCGGGCCCGGCTTGATGCGGGTCCCGCATGTCGCTTCAAAGGAGGATATGCCATGCGCACCTATGATCTGTCTCCCCTCTATCGCAATACCGTGGGTTTTGATCGCCTGTTCTCGCTTCTGGACGGCGGGAGCGGTGTGGAGGCCGCACCCACTTACCCGCCCTACAACATCGAGCGCACCGGCGAGAATGCTTATCGCATCACCGTCGCCGTGGCCGGCTTCACCGAAGCCGACCTCGACATCGAGGTGAAGGAGAACACCCTCACTCTGCGCGGCGAGAAGAAGGCCGAGCAGAACGGCGAGAGCGCCCAGGTGCTCTATCGCGGCATCGCCGCGCGCAGCTTCGAGCGGCGTTTCCAGCTCGCCGACCATGTGGAGGTGAAGGGCGCGGTGCTCGCGAACGGGCTGCTGCACGTGGACCTCGTGCGCAACATTCCCGAGGCCAAGAAGCCGCGCCACATCGCCATCAACACCGCCGAAGGCCCCAAGGCCATCGAGGCCGAGTCCGCTCCGTCGGAGGCCGCCAAGGCGGCCTGAGGCCAGACACGGGGATTTCCGCTCAAGGTTTGGCCCCGCCGCCGGTGGCGGCGGGGTCATTTCCGTTTTGACCGTTTCAGCTTTGGGCGCTGCCGCCTTGGACTTTGCCGACCTGGCAGGCTCCGGTCGCGAGTCCGCTTGTTAGAGGGCATTGGGCGAGGATGGCGCTCGTCCGGGCATCAAGGTCCTTCAGCCGGTCCCGGCTTCGCGCCACATCAGCTTCCCCCGATCCCGAGCTCCGACCATCGCGGCAGAGCCCCCGAAAGCTTGCCACGCGTCGTGCAGCGTCTCTATAAATGACCTGATAACCTAAGGAGAGGTTCGAGAACCGGATCTTTCGGTGGGGCATCGCCGCCAACCCCAGAGCTAAAAGAGCGACCTACATTGTCAAGCAAACAAGCAACAAATGTCGTTTATTCAGCTGAGCTCGACCATCCTGTCACGGATATCCGCTATGTATCAGGGGTAAGCTGGCCCCGCAGCGGCCATCACGCGGTCGCCAATGTCCTGTCGGCTTATTTCGGGCCGAAATTTATGTACTGTGAACACTATCTTCCGACAGATTGCTGCAAATCTCAACCATGCACACGGAACGGAATTCATCTAAGCAAGAACCATGATTTCGAATTCGATTCCATTGCATCAGACAACGTTCCATATTTGATACAGTATAGAAGCTTCATAACCAGCGTCGTCTCAAATTTTGAGGTGGCAGTATATAATAATGCCACCGCAGATAACGCCGACTCATTCAGAGAATTCTCTATATACTATGCCAATAGGTATGTACGGTTCGTCCAGAAATGGATTTTTGACATCAGGCAGCCGAAAGAGCGTCTCGTGGTGAAATACGACACGCTGATGGAAGATCCTCTTCCTACGATGACTCACATTGTCAAATTTTTTGCCCCTGGAAATGATGTTGATCGGGGACGACTGGCCGAGTGCATTGAGACGGCGCCGATTGAAATCATAGGGCTTGGAACGCTGTCCAATGTGGAAGGGCATGGGCTAAGACCAAACAGGGATATCAGAAGCTTCAGATATTACGATGACGACTTCTTCAACGCATTGAACATGTTCACCTGGTTTCCAGAGCCGTGACGGGAAAGCGAGGCGGCAGCGCGGTTCCGGGCCGCCTCCCGCGCTCCGCTTTGCAGGTCCGGCGGCCTTGATCTTGCCCGCGCGCGGGGCGATGAGAACGCGACGCGGTAAAGGCCGCATCCACCCGCTCGTTCGCCCGAAAGCCTCTCCCCGTGCCCGATCCGCGCCCCAAGGTCCTCGTCACAACCCGCCTGTTCGACAATGACGCCGCCCGCTTCCTGGAAGACAGCGGCTTTGCCGTCGTCACCGCCGGCCTGCCGCCGGATGCACTCGACAGCGGCATTCCGGACGACGTTCTGGCCGGCCTGCTCGAGGGCGTCGGCGGCTGGATCGTCGGCATGCGGGCGGTGACGCGCGAGATCCTTGCGGCCCATCGCGAGCTGAAGGTGATCGCCCGGCGCGGCGTCGGCTACGACCGGGTGGACGCGGTGGCCGCGCGCGACCTGGGGCGAATCGTCACCATCACCGCCGGCGCCAACGACGACTCGGTCGCCGATCACACGCTGGCGCTGATGCTCGCCGTGCTGCGGCGGCTGAAGGAAAACAACGGGGCGCTCGCCGCCGGCGACTGGCGCGTCGCCGCCGGTGGCGACCTCACCGGCAAGACCGTGGGCCTCATCGGCTTCGGCCGCACCGCCCGGGCAGTCGCCAAGCGGCTCTCCGGCTTCGACTGCCGCGTGCTGGTGGCGGCGCCGCGGTTTCCCGGCGCGGCGCCCGGCGTCACCCATGTGCCGCTGGCGCAGCTTCTCGCGCAGAGCGACGTGGTCTCGGTCCACGCCCCCCTCACCGCCGAAACCCGCCACATGATCGATGCGGCCGCCCTTGCCGCCATGAAGCGCGGCGCGATCCTCGTGAACACCGCGCGCGGCGGCCTGGTGGACGATGCGGCCCTTCAGGCGGCGCTCGCCGCCGGCCAACTCGCCGGCGCCGGCCTCGACGTGTTCGAGGCGGAGGAGGACGCCACGCTGCGCCCGCTCGCCGAGGCGCTGGCGGCGCTGCCGCAGGTGGTGGCCACCGGCCATGCCGCCGGATCGAGCCGCGAGGCGCTGGCCCGCGGCAACATGATCGCCGCGCAGTGCGTGGTGGCCGTGCTCACCGGCACGGCGCCACCGGAGGGCTGCGTCGTTGCGGACGGCCGCGCCTGAGCGCGGCCAGCCTTGCCTATTCGGCCGCGGCCGGCAGGCTGTCGCGCACGCTCTCCAGCGCCACCGCCGCCGAGGCGACCACGGCGGCGACGCGTACCGCCGCCTGGATCTGGTCCTCACGGATGCCTGCCTCGCGCAGCACCTTCTCGTGCGCGTCGATACAGCGCCCGCAGCCGTTCATGGCCGAGACCGCGAGCGACCACAGCTCGAAGTCCGCTCTGTCCACCCCCGGCGCGCCGATCACGCTCATGCGCAGCTTCGCCGGCAGCGTCTCGTAGGCCTTGTTCGAGGCGAGGTGCGTGAAGCGGTAATAGACGTTGTTCATGGCCATGATGGCCGCAGCCGCCTTGGCCGCATCCATGGCGGCGGGCGACAGGCGCGGCGCCGCCTCGGCTTCGAGCGCGCCGGCGACTTCGGCGTTGCGCGTGGTGATGCCGCACGCCACCAGGAGGCCATGGAGCTGCTGCGGGGTGAGCCCCTCCTCGCGGCCGAGCGCCGAGAGGTTCAGCTTCACGTCCTTGGCGAAGGGCGGAATGCGGTCCTTGAGAGCGTCGATGGACATGCCGGCCTCCGCTCAGGCGACCTTGAGCACGTCGCCGCCGACCTCGCGGTTGCACGGGCACAATTCGTCGGTCTGGAGCGCGTCGAGCACCCTGAGCGTGTCCTTCGGGTTGCGGCCCACATTGAGGTTGGTGGCGTAGACGTGCTGGATCACGTTGTCCGGGTCCACCACGAAGGTGTAGCGGAATGCCACCCCGTCCGGCGAACGCACGCCCAGCCCATCGGTGAGCGAGCCGTTGGTGTCGGCGAACGACCAGATCGGCAGCCGGTTCAGGTCCTTGTGGTCGCGCCGCCAGGCGAGCTTGACGAACTCGTTGTCGGTCGAGCCGCCCAGCACCACCGCGTCGCGGTCGGCGAAGTCGCCGGAAAGGCGCGCGAACTCGGCGATCTCGGTCGGGCAGACGAAGGTGAAGTCCTTCGGGTAGAAGAAGATCACCTTCCACTTTCCGGGAAAGCTCTCTTTCGTCAGGGTCTCGAAGGCCGAGACGCCGTTCTCCTCGTGCAGGTTGAAGCCGGGCTTCACGCCGGTGATGGAGAAGTCCGGAAGGGGGCTGCCGATGCCGAGCATGAGAGGTCACTCCGAGGGTTGGAGACCAAGGGCGGTCGCGGAACCGCGCCGGGGCCGCGCTATCGGAATCGAGGTCGCAAGCGGCGTGCCAGCCCGGAGCGGCGCGAAAATGCGTGTCATTCCGGGCAGGGGCGTGCGATTTGGCAGCCGTCCTGTCGCTTTTGCGACGCCCCGTGAACGAAGCCGGACGCGCCGTGTCGCAAACGGCGCGCGGCGCGGCGCCCGTGTCGCGGCTCCGATTCGGCGGCTGCGGTAGATTCCCGGATTGCCGCCGCCGGTCTATATCAGCAGGGATATAGCTCTCGGCACGGCCGGGCAGACGGGAGACGGCGGTATGGCTGCGAAATGGTGGACCGACGCGCTGGTGGACCAGTTGCTCCACGAGGACGCGCCCCACGGCGACCTGACCACCGAGGCGCTCGGCATTGCCGACGCTCCCGCCCGCCTCACCATGGCCATGCGCGCGCCCTCCACCCTGTGCGGCGTGGAGCTGGCGGCCGATATCTTTGCCAAAGCGGGGGCGCGAGCCGAAGTGCTGGCCGCAGCCGGCGCCCGCGTCGCCGCCGGCGCGCCGATCCTGGAGGCCCAGGGCTCGGCCGGACCGATCCTCCTCGCCTGGAAGGTTGCGCAGACCCTGGTGGAGTATCTCTCCGGCATCGCCACGGCCACCGCAGCCATCGTCGACGCGGCCCGCGCGGTGGATCCCGACGTGGCGGTAGTGACCACGCGCAAGACCTTCCCCGGCACCAAGCGCATGATGATCGCCGCCATCAAGGCGGGCGGCGCCCTGCCCCACCGGCTGGGGCTGTCGGAGACGCTGCTGGTGTTCCCCGAGCACCGCGCCTTCCTGGCCGATCCCGCCGCCGCCGTGGCCGCGCTGGGCCTCGCTGTGCCGGAAAAGAAGGTGGTGGTGGAAGTTGTTTCGCTGGAGGAGGCGCGGGAGGCCCTGGCGGCCCTGCCCGACGTGCTCCAGTGCGAGAAGATGACGCCGGACGGCATCCGCGCCGTCTGCGCCCTGGTTGCGGCCGCCGGTCAGCCCATCGTGGTGGCGGCGGCGGGCGGGGTGAATGCCGCCAATGCCGCCGACTACGTGGCCGCGGGCGCGCGCGTGCTCGTCACCTCCGCGCCCTACTGGGCCAAGCCCGCCGATGTGAAGGTGACCATCACCCCCGCATGAGGACGGGCGTGCGTCCGTCCGGGCCGGCACGGCGCCGAACATATATTATCACCGATACAGGAAAGAGAAGGCCGACAACGCTTTGCGGCCTACGGGGTTTTACGGAGGCTGCCAGTCCGCGCCTGTCGCGAACCCGCCACGCGGCGGGTGGACCGGACGGCACCGGCGCCCCCTGTCGCAAACGCGACACCTCTATAATCTCATTCAAATACTTGAGATATATTGATTTTCAACAGTGGCACACCGCTTGCGATGTACTCGTCCAGAAACCTATCGCCGTTCTGGGGACGAGACCCATGATCACCCTCACCCACAATGCCGCGACGGCCGTGAAGGCCGCCATCTCCCAGTCGCCCGACATGGTCGAGGGGCTGCGCGTCCGCGTCGAGGAAGGCGGGTGCGCCGGCTTCAAGTACACCATGCAGCTGGAGGCCGCCGCGCTCGACGACGACCTGGTGCTGGAGCAGGAGGGCGTGAAGCTCTTCATCGACGGCCGCTCGCAATTGATGATGCAGGGCATGCGGATCGACTTCGTCACGTCGCTGCACGCATCGGGCTTCGTGTTCGAGAATCCCAACGCCAGCAACCAGTGCGGCTGCGGCAAATCCTTCAGCTGAACCACGTCTTCGTCGCCGCCGCCGCAAGAGGCGGCAGGGAGGGCAAGATGCTCGCGAAGTCTCCGTCGAATTCATCCGGCCGGTCCCAGAGGCCCGCCCCGTCCGCCACCGCGCTCGAACTGGGCATGACGCGCACGGTGCTGCTCAACGACACCACCCTGCGCGACGGCGAGCAGGCGCCGGGCGTCGCCTTCTCCCGCCGGGAGAAGATCGAGATCGCCGAGGCGCTGGCTGCCGCCGGCGTGCCGGAGATCGAGGCCGGCACGCCGGCCATGGGCGACGAGGAGGTGGAGACGCTGCGCTCCATCGCCTCGCTGAACCTGCCGCTGCGCGTGGTCGCCTGGTGCCGCATGAGCGAGGATGACCTGATGGCCGCGGTCGCGGCCGGCGTCACCGCGGTCAACCTCTCCATCCCCTCCTCCGACCGGCAGCTGAAGGGCAAGCTCGGCCGCGACCGCGACTGGGCGCTCGGCACGCTGCGCCGGGTGGTGGGCCTTGCGCGCCAGCTCGGCTTCTCGGTGGCGGTCGGCTGCGAGGATGCCTCGCGCGCCGACCAGGAATTCCTGTGCCGCATCGCCGAGGCCGCGCGCGAGGCCGGCGCCTTCCGCCTGCGGCTCGCCGACACTCTGGGCGTGCTCGATCCCTTCTCGGCCTATGCCCTCGTCCGGCGGGTGGCCAACGCCACCGACCTGGAGATCGAATTCCACGCCCATGACGACCTCGGCCTCGCCACGGCCAACACGCTGGCCGCGGTATCGGGCGGCGCGCGCCATTGCTCGGTCACCGTCACCGGGCTCGGCGAGCGTGCCGGCAATGCCGCGCTGGAGGAGGTGGCGATCGCCCTGCGCCAGACCGCGCGGGCCGAGACCGGGATCGATCCCGTCGCCCTCAGGCCGCTGGCCGAGCTGGTGGCCCGGGCTTCCGGCCGGCCGCTCGCCCGCTCCAAGGCGATCGTCGGCGACGACGTGTTCACCCACGAATCCGGCATCCACGTCTCCGGCCTGCTGAAGGATCGCGCCACCTACGAGGCGCTGAGCCCGCAAATGCTCGGGCGCGACCACCGGGTGGTGCTGGGCAAGCATTCGGGCCTCGCCGCGATCGCCAAGGCGCTGGCCGACGAGGGCCTCGCGGTGGACGAGGCGCGCGGCCGCGCCATCCTCGCCCGGGTGCGCGAGTTCGCCACCCGCACCAAGCAGAGCGTCTCGCCCGAGGTGCTGCGCCGGTTCTACGAGGACAGCTTCACCGAGGAGGCGCTGCGCCGCCGCCACGCCGCCGTGATGGGAGCCTGAGCGATGATCATGGGTCCCCGCAGATGGCGCGGCACGAAGGTGCCTCCGCCCGCCCTCGCGGCGCCGCCCGGCGCGGCCGCCCTGACTGGCGCCTCCCCCTCCGCGCCCCCATCGACACTCCCCTCGACGCCCCCCTCGACTTGGCAGCTCATCCGCGAGGACGTGGCCTGCGTGAAGGCGCGCGATCCGGCGGCACGCAACACGGCCGAGATCGTGCTCACCTATCCCGGCGTGCACGCCATCATCTGGCACCGGCTCGCGAGCCGGCTGTGGCGGCGCGGCATCAAGTTCCCGGCCCGCTTCCTGTCCTGGCTCGGACGGTTCCTGACCAATGTGGACATCCATCCCGGCGCCACCATCGGCCGGCGCTTCTTCATCGATCACGGCGCGGGCGTGGTGATCGGCGAGACCGCCGAGGTGGGCAACGACGTCACGCTCTATCACGGCGTCACGCTGGGCGGGACGTCGTGGACCGCCGGCAAGCGCCACCCGACGCTGAAGGACGGGGTTCTGGTGGGCGCGGGCGCGAAGATCCTCGGTCCGATCACCGTCGGCGCCGGCTGCCGGGTGGGCGCCAATTCCGTGGTGATCGAGGACGTTCCGCCGAACATGACCGTGGTCGGCATCCCCGGCAAGGTGGTGAAGGCGCTCGCCGAGCGGCGCAAGCTCGGCGACGGGCGCATTGACCTGGAGCACCACCTCATGCCGGACCCGGTGGGCGAGGCCATCGTCTCGCTGCTGGACCGGATCGAGTTCCTGGAAGCGCGGCTCACCCATCTCCAGGGCGACTTGCACCGCACCCGCAGCCCGGCTGCGGACGCTGCGGCCTGAGGGCGGCAGCGCGAGGTTGGACGTTCAGTTCGGAGGTTTGAGATGTCGGTGCTCGATCGGTTGCAGACGCTCTCCAGCGCGGAGGAGTTCTTCGACACTCTCGGCGTCGCCTACGAGCCGCAGATCCTGCACGTGGCGCGGCTGCACATCCTGCGGCGCATGGGCCAGTACCTCGTCTCGACCGACTTCGCGGGCCTCGGCGAGGACGAGGTCTTCACCGCCGCCCGAACCAATCTCGAACGCGCCTACGAGGATTTCTGCGCCTCCAGCCCGATCGCCGAGCGCGTGTTCAAGGTGCTGCGCGAGAACGATCCCAACCGGCCGCCGGCCCCCAAGCCGACGCCCGCCTTCGTGCCCCTGTCTTCGCTGACGGGAAGCTAGAAGACGCCCCCCGCCCGGCCCAGGCTGGGTGGGAGGACCACGAGACCCACCCGCCTTGCTCCGGCTTCTGTCCGGTCGGGGCGGACTGGCTGCCCTCCCCGCGCTGTTGTTTGATCCGGCATTGCGAGGGTCCCCCTTGATTGATCGCCCCGCCGTTAGGCGGTTGCGCTGGGAGGGCAGGAGATACCGGAGCGGCGGCAGGTGTCGCTCCACTGGGATGCCGCCTGCCGCGCCCCGCGGCGGAGGGCAGCCGTGCTGCCTTCGCATGCATTTTTAGAGGCATGCGCAGCCCCCCGTTCATCAACGCCGCCCTTAACCCGCGACCGCGAAGGGTCCGGCACCAATTTACCAGCCACTCTTGTCCGGCTTCCCCGGCTGTTCCCGCCGAGCGCGACCGCACCGGCGCCGACCCCGCCGCATCCCCCTGACCGAATCGTCCCACGGCGCCGCGATACCGTCTGGAAACGGCGCGCATGCCACTATTTGTGCAGCGCGGCCGGCTTGAACCCCCTGGCGGATGGGAGTAGTCAAGCGCCGGCCCCTGCGACCTCTTGTGCGGGGGCCTCCCCGAGGACAGTTGGATGGCCCGAAGCAAGATCGCCCTCATCGGGGCCGGCCAGATCGGCGGCACGCTCGCCCTTCTTGCCGGGCTGAAGGAGCTGGGCGACGTCGTGCTGTTCGACGCGGCGGAGGGCGTGCCGCAGGGCAAGGCGCTGGATATCGCTGAGCTTGCCCCCCTCGAGGGCTTCGACGCCCGCATCCTCGGCGCCAACAGCTATGACGCCATCGAGGGCGCCGACGTGGTGATGGTCACCGCCGGCGTGCCGCGCAAGCAGGGCATGAGCCGCGACGATCTGCTGGCCATAAACCTGCGGGTGATGGAGCAGGTGGGCGCCGGCATCGGCAAGTATGCGCCCGACGCCTTCGTGATCTGCATCACCAACCCGCTCGACGCCATGGTGTGGGCCCTGCAGCGCTGGAGCGGCCTGCCGCCGCACAGGGTGGTGGGCATGGCCGGCGTGCTCGACGGGGCGCGGCTGCGCTATTTCCTCGCCGAGGAGTTCGACGTCTCGGTGGAGGACGTCACCGCCTTCGTGCTCGGCGGCCATGGGGCCGCCATGGTGCCGCTGATGCGCTACTGCACCGTCGGCGGCATCCCGGTGCCCGACCTCGTGCGCATGGGCTGGACCAGCGAGGAACGCCTCGCCGCCATGGTGGAGCGCACGCGCGACGGCGGCGCCGAGATCGTCACCCTTCTGCGCACCGGGGCGGCCTTCTATGCGCCCGCGGCGGCCGCCATCGCCATGGCCGAAAGCCACCTGAAGGACAAGAAGCGCCTCATGCCGGCGGCGGTCTACCTGTCGGGCGAGTATGGGCTGAAGGACATCTATGTGGGCGTGCCGGCGGTGATCGGCGCGCGCGGCGTCGAGCGCGTGGTGGAGGTCGATCTCGACCGCGCCGAGCGCGCTATGTTCGAGAAATCGGTCGCCGCCGTGGAAACGCTGGTGGATGCCTGTTTGAAGATCGCGCCCGGCCTCGGGCGCTGATCGTCGATGCAATTGGCGGCACGCCGAAAGGGGTGCCGCCGTCATGCCGGGGCTATCCGCTCCGGATAAGGTGAGGAGACGAATGTTCCGCTCCCTGGCGTGCGGCCCGTGCGCTCATTGTTGGGATGGTGGCGGGCCATGGCCGCCCGGACCGCATGGGTCCGGACGGCGATCCGCTTCGGGGGGAAGGGGCACTTCGCAACCCTTTAGGGGACGAAGCTGATGAATATTCACGAGTACCAGGCCAAGGCGCTCCTGAAGAAATACGGCGCCCCGGTCTCGCGCGGCGTGCCGGTGCTGAAGGTCGAGGAGGCGGAAGCCGCCGCCAAGGAGCTGGGCGGCCCGCTCTGGGTCGTGAAGTCCCAGATCCACGCCGGCGGGCGCGGCAAGGGCAAGTTCAAGGAGCCCGAGGCCGGCGAGAAGGGCGGCGTGCGCCTCGCCAAGTCCATCGACGAGGTGAAGCAGTTCGTCTCCCAGATGCTGGGCAAGACGCTGGTCACCATCCAGACCGGCCCGGCCGGCAAGCAGGTCAACCGCCTCTATATCGAGGACGGCTCCGACATCGAGAAGGAATTCTACCTCTCGCTGCTGGTGGACCGCGCCACCTCGCGCGTCGCCTTCGTGGTGTCCACCGAAGGCGGCATGGACATCGAGGAGGTGGCCCATGCGACCCCCGAGAAGATCCATACCTTCTCGGTCGACCCGGTCACCGGCGTCGAGGGCTTCCACGGCCGCAAGGTCGCCGACGCCCTGGGCCTGTCCGGTGATCTCGCCAAGCAGGCGGGCAAGCTGGTGGCGGTGCTCTACAAGGCCTTCACCGACACCGACATGGCGATGCTCGAGATCAACCCGCTGATCGTCACCAAGGACGCCCAGCTGCGCGTGCTCGACGCCAAGGTGACGTTCGATTCCAACGCCATGTTCCGTCATCCCGAGCTCGCCGAGCTGCGCGACCTCACGGAGGAGGACGAGAAGGAGATCGAGGCGTCGAAGTACGACCTCGCTTACATCGCGCTCGATGGCACGATCGGCTGCATGGTCAACGGCGCGGGCCTCGCCATGGCGACGCTCGACATCATCAAGCTCTACGGCGAGGAGCCGGCGAACTTCCTCGACGTGGGCGGCGGCGCCAACGAGGAGAAGGTCACGGCGGCCTTCAAGATCATCACCGCCGACCCGAACGTGAAGGGCATCCTGGTCAACATCTTCGGCGGCATCATGAAGTGCGACGTCATCGCCAACGGCGTGCTCGCCGCGGTGAAGGCGGTCGGCCTCAAGGTGCCGCTGGTGGTGCGCCTCGAAGGCACCAACGTCGAAGAAGGCAAGAAGATCATCCGCGAGAGCGGTCTCAACGTGATCCCCGCCGATGACCTGGACGATGCGGCGCAGAAGATCGTCGCGGCCGTGAAGAAGGAAGCTGCGTGATGTCCGTGCTCATCAACAAGGACACCAAGGTCATCACCCAGGGCTTCAC
>NZ_RCTF01000020.1 GCF_003667445.1 Xanthobacter tagetidis
AATCGTCGAGCGTGGTGGGGTGGGGCGTGTTGTTGGTCATGTCGATGCACATGGTCACGCCGCCGACCGCCGCCGCCGCCGAGCCGGTCTGGAAGTCTTCCTTGTAGGTGTGCCCCGGCTCGCGGAAGTGGCAGTGGACGTGCCAGATGCCCGGCAGCACGTCCCGTCCGGCGGCGTCGATGCGCTCCGCCGCCGCCTCGAACGGCCCGCCAATGGCCGCGATCCTGCCCTCCAGCACCGCGATGTCCGCCCGGTACGACGACGTCGGCGTGTGGATCGTGCCGTTTTCGATCACGAGGTCATAGGGTCGGGACACGTCACGCTCTCCGCACGTCAGTTGAGGCCAAGATAGGCGGCGCGGATATCCTCGCGCCTCAGGAGTTCATCGGCCGGGCCGTCGATGGTGATCCGCCCGGTGTCCAGCACGTAGCCGCGGGTGGCGATCTCCAGCGCGAGGCCCACGTCCTGCTCCACCAGCAGGATGGTGATGCCCCGCTCGCGGTTCACCTGCCGCACCGCCTCGGCGATGCGCTCGACGATCACCGGGGCGAGGCCGAGCGACATCTCGTCGATCAGCAGGAGGCTGGGGCGCGCCATCAGCGCCCGGCCGATGGCGCACATCTGCTGCTCGCCGCCGGACAGGAGGCCGGCCAGCCGGTCCTCCAGCCGCACCAATTCCGGAAACAGCTGGAACACCAGCGCCAGATCGTCGTCCTCGCCCTCGCGGGTCGCCCGCGCGGTCGCGCCGAGCTTGAGGTTCTGGCGCACCGTGAGGCCGGCGAACAGGCGCCGGCCCTCGGGAACCATGGCGATGCCGCGCCGGGCGCGCTCGTAGGGCTTCAGGGGCTTCAGGTCCGTGCCGGCGAAGCGCATGGTGCCGCCGCGCGCCGCCACGAGGCCGGTGAGCGCCCGCAGAAGCGTGGTCTTGCCGGCGCCGTTGGCACCCACGAGGGCGACGATCTCGCCCTGTGCCATGTCGAAGCTCACGTCCCACAATACCCGGCTGTCGCCATAGGCGACGGCGAGGCCGTTCACCGCCAGAAGGCTGGTCGCGGCGCTCATGCGGCGCCTCCCGCGGCCGGCTGAGCGGAGGCGTGCGCCTTCGCGAAGCGCTGACCGAGATAGGCCTCCACCACCTTGGCGTCGGACACCACCTCGCCCGGCGCGCCCTCGGCGAGCTTGGCGCCGAAATTCAGCACCATGATGCGGTCGCACAAGGCCAGCACAGCCTTCATCACGTGCTCGATGATGACGACTGTCAGTCCCGCTTGCTTCAAGCTTTTGACGAGGTCGATCATGCGCTCGATCTCGGTATGGTTGAGGCCCGCCATCACCTCGTCGAACAGGATGATGCGCGGACCCATGGCGAGGGCGCGCGCCACCTCCAGCCGCTTGCGGTCGGCCAGCGTCAGCTGGGGCGGCATCAGCTCCGCCTTCGGCGCGAGGCCGGTGCGCTCCAGCGCCGCGTCGGCCGCGGCCAGCCACTCGGCGCGGGTGCGCAGGCGGGCGTGGCCGAACATCGCGCCGATCGCCACGTTCTCGCGCACGTTCATGGCCTTGAACGGCTGTACGATCTGGAACGTGCGGGCGATGCCGAGGCGGGAGAGGCGATGCGGCCTGAGACCGGTCACGTCCGCACCGTCGAAGCGGATGGAGCCACCGTCCAGCCGATAGACGGCGGAGATGGCGTTGAGGAGCGTGGTCTTGCCGGCGCCGTTCGGGCCGATCACGCCGAAGATCTCGCCCGCCTCCACGTGGAACGAGACGCCGGCGAGCGCCTTCACGCCGCCGAAGCGGATTTCCAGGTCGCTTGCCTCAAGCAGCGCCATGGCGCGACCTCCAGCGCTGGATCAGGGTGCGGCCGGCCACCAGCATGCCGTTGGGGGCGACCAGGCAGATGGCGACGATCAGCACGCCGAAGACGATCTGATGCGCGGTGACGAAGCCGCCCCACACCAGGGTCGACAGGAATTCCAGCACGAAGGCGCCGAGCACCGGCCCGACCACCGTTCCCATGCCGCCGAGGATCAGCATCATGTAGGCCTTCACGCCGATGGCGGGATCGAAGGCGCTGGCCGGCTCGATGAAGGTGATCCAATAGGCCCATACGCCGCCGGCAAATCCGGTGATGCCGGCGGAGATGGCCCAGGCGGCGACCTTGCTGGCGGTGGTGTCGATGCCCATGACACCCGCGGCGCGCTCGCCGTCGCGGATCGCCCTGAGCGCATAGCCGAACGGGCGGGTGAGGATGAAGGCGACCAGCAGCGTCGAGACCACCATTCCGGCCAGCATGACAAGGTAGATGGCGCGGTAGAGCGGGCCGGGCGGCAGATCGGAGAGTGGCAGCGGCAGGCCCTGCGCGCCTCCGGTGATGCCTCCCACCTGGATCACCAGCTGGATCGCGGCGAGGTTGAGCGCGACCGTGGCGATGGCGAAGTAGTGGCCCCGCAGGCGCAAAATGGGCCAGCCGATCACGCCCGCGACCGCGGCGGAGACCGCCACCGCCGCGACCAGCGCCAGCGGGAACGGCAGGCCGAGCGTCATGGCGACACCGCAGCCATAGGCCCCGAAGCCGAAGAACACCGCATTGCCGAAGGCGTGGTAGCCGGCGAGGCCGACGATCACGTTCAGGCCCTGGGTGACGATGGCGTACATAAACACCGTCGTCAGCACGCGGAGCCAATAATTGTTCAGCACCAGCGGCGCGGCGGCGAGCAGGGCGACGCCCACGATGGCGAGCGCCCAGAGGACCAGCGCGCGGCGCCGGATGCGCGGAGCCGGGCTCATGCGTGCTCCCCGAAGAAGGCGCGACCGAACAGGCCCTGCGGGCGCAGCACCAGCACCAGGAGGAACAGCGCGAAGCCGACGATCTCCTGGTAGTTGGCGCCGAGATAGTAGCCTGACCAGGCCTGGACCAAGCCGTAGATGAAACCGGCGACGATGCAGCCCTCCACCGACCCGATCCCGCCGAGAACGGTGATGACGAACACCGCGCTGAGGAAGGTGAGGCCCATGCCGGGCATGATCGGAAACAGCATGGAGGCCAGCGAGCCGGTGGCACCGGCGAGCGCCGCTCCGGCGCCGGCCGTGAGCGCGTAGATGCGCTCGGGATTGATGCCCATGAGCGCGGCCACCTCCCGGTCGAGGGCCGTGGCGAGGATCATCTGTCCGGCACGGGTGAAGCGAAGGAAGGCGTAGAAGGCGATGCCGAGCGCGATCGAGAAGCCCGCCGCCACCAGCCGCACCACCGGGATGAGGACGCCGAACAGCTCGATCGAGCTGGCGGCGTACGACGCATTCACCGATCGCACGTCCGAGGTGAAGGCGTTGGAGACGGCGTCCACCATCACCAGCTCGATGCCGAAGGTGACCACCAGGGACAGAAGCAGGCTGGTGCGGATGATCTGGTTCAGGATCAGGACCTGAAGCACGTAGCCCAGCGCGAACATCGCCGCCATCGAGATCGGGATGGAGGCGATGGGATCGAGGCCGACCCAGTGATAGAGCCCGTAAGTGGTGTAGGCGCCCAGCATGATGAAGCCGGTGTGGGCGAGATTGATCACCCCCATCACCCCCCAGACCATGGAGAAGCCGATGGTCGCAATGCCGTACAATCCACCCAGCAGCAGCCCGTTAGTGGTCGCCTGCCAAAGCACGTTATTCCCTCCAAAGCGTTGAGAGTGCTTATTTTATGCTGGACAAACTACGGTAATTATGCATAGTTTATGCAAACTAAATCGGATCGTGCAACACCTCATGTCTGAACGCAGCGCACAAAGAAGACGCAGTGCTGGCGCCGAAGCCGGCACGGGGCGGAAAGTGGCTGGCCCGAAAGGCGGGATTTCCAAGGGCGGATCGAGCGAATTCGCCTATCAGGTGATCCGCGGCGAGATCGTCTCGCTCGCGCTCGCGCCGGGCAGCGACCTCGACGAGGCGGCGCTGGTCGCCCGCCTCGGCCTATCGCGCACGCCGCTGAGGGAGGCGGTGGTGCGCCTCGCCGGCGAGGGGCTGGTGCAGATCCTGCCGAACCGGGGTGCCCGGGTCGCCCCCATGGGCTGGAACGACATCCGAGAGCACCTGGAAGCCTTCGACCTCTCCCAGCGCCTCGTCACCCGCTGGGCCGCGCTGCGCCGGACCGAGGGGCAGATCGCCCAGATCGAGTCCGAATGCCGCGGCTTCGAGACCGCGGCGCAGAAGCGCGACAGCGAGGCCATGCTGGAGATCAACTGGCGGTTCCACGCGGCGATCGCCGCCTGCTGCCGCAACACGGTGATCGAGCGCTTCTACCTGCAATTGCTGACCACCAATCTGCGCATCTCCCGCCTCGCCATGACCTATGACTGCTTCCCGACCGAAGAGTCCTACGGGCTGCATGTGGGCAACATCCTGCGCGAGCACCGCGAGATGGTGGAGGCGATCCGCGCCCGCGACGGCGACCGGGCCGATGCGCTCGGCAGTTCGCATGCCGGGCTCGCCCGCAAGCGCGTGTCCGAGTGCCTCACCCAGAGCATGCTTTCGGACATGGAATTGCCGCTCGGCGGCGTGCCGGACAGTTTAGGCTGAGCCGAGAGAGGACGTCCGCCATGTGCGAGGTATGCGCGATCTTCGGCGCCGGCGAGCATTGGAGCGACTTCGCGCGCCAGCGCGACACGCGGTTTCCGTTCGCCGACATCCTGCACTATCGGGCAGAGCGCAAGCGGCGCATCGCCATGCTCAATGCCCTGCTCGTCCCTCTCGGCCTCCTGTGCGAGGACTGGGATGGGGAGGCGCTTGCCCTCACGGACGCGCGCGGGCGCACCCGCATCGCGCCGACGCTCGCCGACGTGTGGCCGGTGGCGGAGGGATTGTCCGGCGCCCGCGTCGACCCGCTTGCGGACGCCTTCTTCGCGCCGTCTTGCGAGATGGAGCGGACCGATGGATGAGCGCCTGCCCCTGATCGTCGTCACCGGCTTTCTCGGCAGCGGCAAGACCACCCTCATCCGCCGCTTCGTGGAGACCCCGGAAGGGGCCGATTCCGGCATCGTCGTCAACGAGTTCGGCGAGGCCGGCGTCGATCACAGGCTGCTGGTTCACGCCAGCGAGGCGGTGGAGCTGATCGACGGCGGCTGCCTGTGCTGCGCCCGCCGCGCCGACGTCGCCAAGGCGCTGCACGACCTCGTGCGCATGGCCAAGACCAAAGGCGGCTTCAGTCGGGCCATCCTGGAGACGTCGGGCCTCGCCGATCCGGCGCCGGTGATCGCGACCCTTGCGCGCGACCCCTGGCTGAAGGCCCATGTGCGCCTCGCCTCCGTGGTCGCGGTGGTGGACGCCGTGGCGGGCATCGGCAACCTGGAGCGCCGGCCCGAGGCGCGGCGGCAGGTTGCCATCGCCGACACGGTGGTGCTCACCAAAGGGGACCTGCGCGCCGCCCAGCCCCGCGCCGCCCTTGAGGCCGCGATCCGGGCGGTCTCGCCCGACGCCCGCATCCTCGATTCGCAGGACGAGAACTTCCGTCCGCGCGATGTCCTTGGCGGCACGGAAAGCTTCGCCGCCCCGCCCTCGCCCTTCCTGGCGGACGCGCCCGAGCACGAGGCCGACGTCGCCTCGTTCACCCTGCCGCTGGACGGCCGGGTGGACTGGCCGGCCTTCACCGTCTGGCTCTCGGCGCTGCTGCATGCCCACGGCGACCGGATCCTGAGGGTGAAGGGGCTGTTGCGCACCACATCCTCGGACCAGCCGCTGGCCATTCACGGCGTGCAGCACGTGATGCACCCGCCGACCCACCTCTCGGGCGCGGAGGCCGGCCCGTCATTCCTGGTGTTTATCGCGTCGGGGATCCGCAAGGCCGAGATCGAGCGCAGCCTGGGCCGCGCGCTCCGGCATCTGACGATGGCGTCGGCCTGAAGGCGCCCTCTTCGGCGCTTCGACGGGCGCGCGGCGGCGGATCGGGTCACTCCGGTTCCGTCGGGTGCGCGCCGGGCGTGCGCGATTTCGCAGGCGCGGAGAGGCCTTTGAGCGCCAAGGCGACGCCGGTCAAAGTCAGCGCCAAGGCGCCGCCCTCGCGCAGGCCGAACGGGTCGCCGAGAATGGCGGCCGCGGAGAGAGTTCCGAGCAGAGGGACCAGCAGCATGGTGATGGTCGCGATGCCGGTCGGCAGCCGCCGCAGCGCCCCGAACCAGGTCAGATAGCACAGGCCCATGGGCACCAGCGTCATATAGGCAAGGCTCGCGGCCGCAACGCCGGTCAAGGCGTCGAGCTGCGGATGCTCGAACACGAGGCCGAGCACGATCATGGGCGCGCAGCCGACCCCCACCACCCATGCGGTCTGCGCCAGCGGCGCCAGCGGCAGCGGCTTGGGGTTCGCCACCGTGCCCCACGCGAACAGCACAGCCGCCGCCAGCGCGAGGCCGACGCCGAGCATCTGGTCCCTGCCCGCCAGGCTGTGCTGTCCGCTCAGGAGCAGGACGACGCCGGCGATCGCCAGGGCCAGCGCGACGAGCGCCCGCAGGCCCGGCCGTTCTCCGCGCAGGGGCCACGCCAGCAGCATGGCCCAGATCGGCATCGAGTAGACCAGCAGGGCGGCCTCCGCGACGCTGATGAGGTTCAGGCTCACGGTCGCGAAGCCCATCCAGGCGAACACGCTGGTGAACGCCGTCAGCCCGAGTTGCGGCCAGATGCTTCTCGGGACATGCAGGCTCTCGCCCCGGCTGAGCGCCAGCAGGCCGAGCAGAAGGGCGGCTCCGACGCCGGCGACCCCGCGCGCGAAGAAGGCCGGCCAGACCTGCAGCAGGAACTTGATCGTCGGCCAGTTCAGGGCCCAGCCGATCGCCGTGATGAGCAGGAACGCCACGCCCCACAACCGGGCACGATCCATTGCGGGGCCTCCCGGAATTGCGGCGCGGCCGGTGCGCGCCTCGCCGCCCGGGGCACCCTATGATCCGAACCGCGCCATGGATGCAAGCGCGTTCGCGCCGCGGGTCGACCGGCGCAGGTCTCGCCCCGCCGCCCGCCGCGCCGGCTCAGCCGCCCGTGACCGGCGCTCCGGTCGGTCCGTAGCCGATGCGCGCGAGGCCCGTGGCGCGCTTGGCGAGCCACCACCCCGCATTGGTCGGCCAGCTCTCGAAGGCGGGATCGAGGCCGAGCGCCTGGGCCGCGTGGCGCGGCCAGTAGGGATCGTAGAGCGCCTGGCGGGCGAGGGCGACGAGATCGGCATCGCCGGCGCCGAGGACCGCCTCCGCCTGGTGCGCGTCGAGGATCAGCCCCACGGCGGCGGTGGCGATGCCGGCGCCCTGGCGGATCGCCCGCGCATAGGGCACCTGGTAGCCCAGCTGCCGGTTGGTGTTCTCGATGGCGGTGGATTCCCTGAGGCCGCCGGACGAGCAGTCGATCACGTCGACGCCGCGCGCCTTCAGCTCGCGCGCCAGGATCACCGAATCCTCGATCTGCCAGCCCTGCGGGTGGCCGTCGACGCTGGAGATGCGGAACATCAACGGCTTGTGCGCCGGCCACCGCCCGCGCACCGCCTGCGCCACCTCCAAGGCGAAGCGCATGCGGCCGGCAAGGTCGCCGCCATAGGCGTCGTTGCGGGTGTTGATGACGGGCGAAAGGAAGCTGGCGATGAGATAGCCGTGCCCGCCATGAATCTCGACGAGGTCGAAGCCGGCCGCGTCCGCCCGGGCGGCGGCGGTGGCATAGGCTTCGAGCACCGCCGCGATGCCGTCCGGCCCGAGCGCCCGCGGCACGGCGTGGCCCGGCCCGAGCGCCTCGGCGGTCGGGCTCACCACCGCCCAGGGCGGCTCGCCGTTGCGGGCGTCCGCGTCGGTGAGCGGCCCGCCGTCCCAGGGCCGGCGCGACGAACCCTTGCGCCCGGAATGGCCGAGCTGGATCGCCGCCAGAGCCCCCGCGCTCCGCAGGAACCCGGTCACGCGCCTGAGGCCGTCGATATGGTCGTCGGACCAGATGCCGAGGTCGCCGGGGGCGATCCGGCCTTCGGGCGTGATGGCGGTCGCCTCGGTCGTGACGATGCCGAACCCGCCGAGGGCGAACTTGCCGAGATGGACCAGCAGCCCGTCGTCGGCGAAGCCGTCCTTGGCCACATGCTGGTTCATCGCCGACAGCATGGTGCGGTTGCGGGCGGTCACGCCGCGCAAGGCGAGCGGCGTGAACAAAGCGGGCAGGGTCTCGCTCATGGCGCGCCTCCGGTCGTGGCTCAGGCCGGCTGCGAAAGGCGTGCTTCGCGCCAGGCCAGCGCCTTGCCGAGGCCCTGCTCGCGCACCACCTTCATGAAGCCGCGCTTGAGGTCGGTGCCCTCGGCCTCGATCAGGAGGTCGATCTCCAGCGCCTGGCGCAGGGCCGCCTGCATGCCCATCAGTTCGTAGGTGCGGTTGATCGCCATCTTGGTGCGCTTCATCACCATCGGGTCCATGCGGGCGAGCTTGCCCGCGAGCGCCAGCGCCTCGTCCATGAGCCTGTCGGGCGCGACCACCTGGTTGATGAGCCCCCATTCCAGCGCCTGCCGGGCGGGGATCGCGTCCTCGCCGGTATAGATCACGCCGCGCGCGACCTTGGGCGTCACGTACCAGGGCAGGATCATGGCGACGATGCCGGCGCCGAACTTCAGCTCCGGCTCGCCGAAGGTGGCGCCTTCCACGGCGATGGCGAGGTCGCACGCCATCATCAGCTCGAAGCCGCCCGCCAGCGCCGGGCCGTTGACCGCCGCGACCGACGGCTTCGCGAGGTTCCAGAACGACATGATGCCCTTGAAGTCGGCCTCCAGCAGCGGCGTCCATTCGGCGACGCCGGCGGGCTGGGCTTCCGCCTGGTCCTTGAGGTCGAAGCCGGCGGAGAACGCCGCGCCCGCCCCGGTCACCACCACGCTGCGCACCGCGTCGTCGGCGCTGATCTCCGCGCAGATCTCTTCCAGCTCGCGCAGCATGTGCTGGTTCATGGCGTTGGCGCGCGTCGGACGGTTGAACGTGACGCGGCCGATGCCGGCCTCGGGCTTGTCGTAGATCAGCGTTTCCCAGCTCATGGGACTGTCCTTTCGTGGTGATCGGTTAGCGGCGGCCGCCGGCGATGCGCGCGGCCGCCGGCTGGTGGCGCAGGCGCCACATGGCGAGGACGCCGAGCGCGGGGCCGATGGCGAGCACGGCGAAAGCGTGCTCCCAGCCGAGAGCGGCGATGACGAGCGGCATCGCCTGGATGGTCAGGAAGGTGAGCAAAAAGCCCATGGAGGTCTGGATGGTCAGCATGGTGCCCACCAGATGCGGGGCGGCAAGCTCGGCGATGCAGGCGGAGAACTGCGCGGAATCCGCCACCACCGTAAGGCCCCAGACGAGCGCGACCAGGATCAGCGCGCCGGCCCCGAGCGGCGGCAGCAGGCCGATGATCGCGGCACAGGTGCCGCTCGCCGCCATGGCCCCCATGGTGACGACGGTGCGGCCGAACCGGTCGGCGAGCAGCCCGGCGGCGACGCTGCCGACCGCGCCCGAGGCGATCACCAGGAAGGTGACGATGCCGGAGTTGCCCCGAAAACCGGTCTGCGGCAGCGCCCAGGCGAGGAAGGCGCCGATCCACGCCCACATGGCGTAGAGTTCCCACATGTGGCCGAGATAGCCGGCATTGGCGAGCAGAACCGGTCTCTGCCGGAGCGCTCCGAAGGCTTCGGCGAAGCGGAAGCGGCTCGCCTGCATGTGCTTGGGGCCGAGCGAGATGGCGAGGATGCCGGCGGCCGCCACCAGCGCGCAGGCCGTGGAAACGGCGATGGTGACGCGCCAGTCGATGCCGGCGACGGCGTTGAACAGATAGGGCAGGGAGGAGCCGAGCGTGAGGGCGCCCACGAGGGTGCCGATCATCAGGCCCACCGCGCGCTCGGCCCAGGCGGCGGCCATCTTCATTCCCACCGGGTAGACGCCGGCCAGCGCCGCCCCCGTGACGAAGCGCAGCGCCACGGTGAGGGCGCTGTCGAAGCCGGCGGCGAGCAGGCAGAGATTGGCGGCGGCGCCGACCAGGGTCGCTGCCGCGAACAGGCGGCGCGGGTCGAGCCGGTCGGCAAGGCCGGTGAGGGCGCTCGCGAGCGTGCCGGCGACGAAGCCGAGCTGAACCGCGCCGGTCAGCAGGCCCGCCTGCTGGCCGGAAAGGCTGCCGGCGGCGACGAGCGCGCCGGCGGCCGCGGTGGCGGAGAACCAGAGCGTCATCCCGCAGACCTGGCAGATGACGATCATGATGATCGAGCCGGCCTTGCCAAGCATCGGGAAATCTCCGGGAGGGTTCGATTGGTCGACGCGCCCGGAGCGGGGGCCCGGGCGCGTCGGGTGCGGCTCGCCCCTGATCCGGAGCGAGCCGACACGGGTGTCAGAGGCCCTTGCAGCCGGTGTCGGCCAGCTCGACCTTCATCTGGTCCCAGGTGATCGGGTCGAGGAGCTTCCAGCCCACCTTGGCGCCGAACATCTCCTGCGGCAGGGCCACCGCCTCCGCCATGTAGGCGCCCACCATGGCCTGGTGGTCGCCCTTGCGGATCTGGATCGGCCCGACGATGGTGTCGGCCTTCGTGGCCTCCAGCGCCTTGATGATGGTGTCGGGCGCGAAGTCGCTCGACGCCTCAAGCGCGGCCAGCATGAACTGGAAGCCGGCATAGGCCTGGATCGCCTGATAGCCCGGCACCACCCCGTTGGCCGCGTGATACGCCTTCACGAAGTCGCGGATCTTCGGGTTGGTCGCCTCCTGCATCCAGGAGGCGGTGAGGCCGCCCGCCACCATGCCCACGCCGTTCTTGCCGAGCGCCTGGAGCATGGAATCGGGGATGCCCACCGGGGCCATCATCACGAAGTTGAGGCCGAAGGCGCGCGCCTGGTTCACGAACGCGGTGAGGTCGTCGCCCACCGCCAGCGCGAGATAGATCGCGTCCGCCTTGCTCGCCTGGATCTGCGAGATGGCGCTCGACCAGTCGGCGGTGCCGACCGGACGTCCCGCATCGCCGGCGATCTTGATGCCGGGGATCTTGGAGAATTCCGCCTTGTTGGAATGGCCGTAGGCGAAGTCGTGGTAGACGATGAACCAGTTCTTCGCGAGCAGATCCGGCCGCTTCTGCATCATGATGCTGATGGCCTTCGCCGACATGGCATCGTTCGGCACCGTGCGGAACAGGAAGCGGCTGCACTGCTCGCCCGTCACCGCCACCGCCTGGGCGTTGGTGGTGATGATCGGCACGTTGAGGCGCGCCGCCTGGGCGTTGACCGCGAGCGTCACGGCGCTGCTGGCGCCGCCGATCAGGATCTTCGCCTTGTCCTCCAGGACCAGCTTCTGGGCCTTGCGGACCCCGTTCGCCGGGTTGGCGGCGGTGTCCTCGATGATGATCTTGACCGGCTGGCCCTTAACCGTCGCGCCCTTGGCCGCAAGCTCGAAGCCGCGCTTCATGTCGTTGCCGAGCGGGGCGAGCGGCCCCGTGGTAGGCAGGAACACGCCGACCACCAGGTCCTCGGCGCCCGCGGCCTGCGGCAGGCCCCACGCCGCGGCGGCGAGTGCGCACGCGGCGGCGAAATAGCGAATTGTCCTCATTGGCGTCGTTCCTCCCAAGGCTTTGCCTTTTGGTCATGGCCCCGTCGAGGGCGCGCCCGGCCGGGACCGGACGCGCCGCGAACGCGGCTTCTCCTCCGTTCCGGCCCCGTCCTCGCGGGATGCCGTGACAGATTTCGCGGACTGGTGGGCGGCTGCATCCCTGCGGCGCAGGGCATCGAGCGCCGCGGCCTTGATGTCGCCGATGAGCTGGAACACGGCGATGCGCGCCGCCGTGGGATCGCCGGCGCGGATACCGTCGACGATGCCGCACCAATTGTTGCTCCAGTCCTGCCGATGGCCGGGGTTCTCGAACACCATGCGGCTGAGCGGCAGGGTCTGGCGGCCGAGGGAGAACAGGATGCGCCGCGCGATCTCGTTGCCCGAGGCTTCGGCGATGTACATGCTCGCCTGGTAGACGAGCACGATGTACTCGGAGACGTTGCCGTTCCGCGACGCTTCGAACAGCTTCTCCGTCGCCTCGTCCAGCAGGTCCTGCACGGTGTCCGAATGGCGCAGCGCCAGCTCCTCGGCGCATACGCTCATGAGCGCGGCGCGGACCGGGAAGATGTCGTTCAGGTGCTTCTCGGTGAGCCTGGTGACCGAGGCGCCCCGGCGCGAGGCCATGGTGACGAGGCCTTCGCGTTCGAGCAGGCGCAGCGCCTCGCGCACCGGCCCCCGGCTCACCTCGAAGCGTTCGGAAAGCATCACCTCGTGCAGGCGCTCCCCGGGCAGGAACGTGCCGTTGATGATCAGCTCGACGAGGCGCTCGGCGAGCTGGTCCGGCAGCGTCTTGATGGCGTCGGGGTTGGCGTCGAACAGGTTGAAGAACGTGCCCGCCACGTCCGACCTCGACCCGAACCTGCCGCTCTGCATACGGGGCTTCCTGCTCACTTTGCCCTCCTAGGGTCCGACCAGCCGCGCCTGCGCCCGCACGGCGCGCGACGTCGTCGGATACACCGAAATCCCCTGGTCCATCAGCTTCACGCGCTGGTCCCGCACGAGATCGTCCTGGTGGCGGTCGCCCGAGGTGCGCAGCGCCAGGGACATCGGCGGCCCGTCGCGCCGCGCGCGGGCGACGGAGGCGCAGATCGCCTCGACCGCGGCGATGCCGGCCTCGTCGCTCGGCATGAAGTCGAGCACCCAGCCGACCTCCACGAACACGACGATGCGGTCGATGCTCGGGTCGCTCTTCAGGGCGTTGATGATCTCCTCGAAGATGTAGCGCTCGCCGTCCTTCAGCCCCCAGACGGGAATGTCGATGGGATTGGCGACGCTGGTCCCGGGAATGCCGAAGCGGCTGAGCACCGCGCCGGTCTCGGCGCTGAGCTGCGGGATCACCAGGCCCGCCCGGGCCGCCGCGTCGGCGGTGGTCACGCTGACGCCGCCGCCGGAGCCGAACAAGGCCAGCCGGTTGCCGGGGCCGCGGCCGTGGACGTGCAGCGCGAGCAGCGTGTCCATCAGGTCGTCCATGGCGCTGACCTGGATCACGCCGGACTGGGCGAGCCCCGCCTCCCAGAGCACCCGGTCGGTGGCGAGCGCGGCAGTGTGGCTGGAAGCGGCGACCTGGCCCTGCGCGGTCGCGGCACCGCGCAGGATCACCACCGGCTTGGTCATGGTCTGGGCGATCCGGAAGAACAGGCCGGGATCACGCATGGACTCGATGTAGAAGGCGGCGATCCGGGTGTTCGGATCGTCCTGCGCGTAGAGCAGGAAATCGACCATGTCGAGGTCGGCGCAGTTGCCGCAGGACAGCGCCTTGCCGACCGGCAGGCCCCACACCTGCGCCCGCCGCACCACGTCGCCGGCATAGGTGCCGCTCTGGGAGAAGAAGGTGATGCCGCCTTCGTTCACCGGATTGTAGCGCGCCGCGCCCACCGCCATGCGGCTCTTGGCGGAGAAGGTGCCGATGCAGTTCGGCCCCACC
This sequence comes from Xanthobacter tagetidis, assembly GCF_003667445.1. GTDB lineage: Bacteria > Pseudomonadota > Alphaproteobacteria > Rhizobiales > Xanthobacteraceae > Xanthobacter > Xanthobacter tagetidis. Next base: position 13,460 of record NZ_RCTF01000020.1, read on the forward strand.
ATGCGCATGGGACCATCGGCCACCTGGTCCAGCATCGCCTGCTCCAGCGCGCCGGTGTCGCTGGAGAATTCGGAGAAGCCGGCGGTGAGCACCTGGGCCACCGTGACGCCCTTGGCGCGGCACTGGGCGAGCACGTCGGGAACGTTCCGGCTGGCGACCGCGACATAGGCGCGGTCCACCGTGCCGGGGATGTCGGCGACGGAGGGATAGGCCTTCAGGCCGCAGATCTCCAGCGCCGTCGGGTGGACCGGATAGATGTCGCCGGTGAAGCCGAACTCCACCAGGGAATTGATGAGGTGGTAGCCGAGCTTGTCCTTGGAGGCCGAGGCGCCGACGAAGGCGATCGCCTTGGGCTCGAACAGCGACCCGAGGCCGCCGAGCCGCGCGCGGCGCCGGGCGATCGCCGCGGCGACCTCGGCATCGGTGCGCGGCAGGTGGGCGTCCGCGCCCTCCACCTCGCCCGCCACCGCGTCCACGGCGATCGCGCTCGCCCCGTTGACGATGATGGGGTTGATGTCGATCTCGCCGATCGGCTCGCGCATGATGAGGCCGCTCTCGCCGCCCACCGCCAGGATGCAGCGCGCGAGCTTCTCGCGGCCGGCGGCGCCGCCATTGGTGAAATGGCCGGGGAAGGCCGCGTCCACCAGCGCCAGCGCAGCGCGCTCGTCCACCGGCGCGAAGGCGGCGATGGGCTTCGTGCGCTGCTCGACGCCGGACCCGCCGGGACCGACCAGGATCACCGGGCCGTAATCCCGGTCGAGCCGGGCGCCGATGAACACTTCGAGGCCCGGCGGCACCATCTCTTCCACCAGCACGCCGTCGATGTCGGCGTCGGGGTGCGAAGACCGGCAGGCCGCCATGATCGAGGCGAAGGCCGCCGCGGCCCCGTCCGCCTCCACCGAGAGGTGCACGCCGCCGGCGTCCACCTTGTGGACGATGTCCGAGGAGACCACCTTCAGCGCGCACGGCCGGCCCACGGCCTTGACCGCCTCCACCGCCGCCTCCGGCGAGGTCGCGAGGCGCGGCGCCGTGGTGGCGATGCCGTAGCGCGCGAGCAGTGTCTTGGATTCGATCTCCGTCTTCATCGACTGGTCTTTCGCTCGATCATTGGAAATTGGGGGAGCGCTTTTCGAGGAAGGCGCGCAGGCCCTCCTCGGCGTCCGGCCCGCTCTGGAGGCGCGCTCCCTCGGCCCATTCGAAGCTGCGCGCCGCGTCGGCGCCCTCGCGGGCATAGAGGTCGAGGCCTTTCTTGATGCCGGCCACCACCACCGCGGAATTGGCGGCGATGGCGCGAGCCAGCTCCATCGCCTTCTCAAGCGCGCCGCCCGGGGCGGTGAGGTGGTTGACGAAGCCGACCCGCAGCGCCTCCGCGGCTCCCACGCGCCGGCCGGTGGCGAGCATCTCGAAGGCAAAGCCGATGGGCATCAGCGCCGGCAGGCGGCTGACCTGCCCGCCGATCGGCAGGAGGCCGAGCCGGGCGCCGGGTGCGGCGAAGTCCGCGTTCTCGGCACAGATGCGGATGTCGCACGACAGCGCCAGGATAAGGCCGCCCGCATGGGCGACGCCGTTCACCGCCGCGATGGTGGGCGTCGCCATGCGCGCCGGCGCGGTGAAGGGCGCGTTCAGCGCCTCGTCGGCGGCGTGGTCGCGGTCGTCCAGGAGCTCGTTGAGGTCGTGGCCGCTGGAGAAGGCGCGGGTCCCCGCGCCGGTCAGCACCACGCAGCGCACCGCCGGGTCCGCCTCCGCTTCCGCCAGAAGGCGGCCCAGCCTCTCGGTCATGGCGTGGGTGAAGGCGTTGCGCCGCGGCTCGTTGTCGAACGTCAGGACGAGGATGCCGCCGTCGCGGCGGGCGAGGATGTCGGGCATGGCTCAGCTCACCGTCAGAAGGCGTTCGATCGCCGCGGGCTCGGCGAGCGCCTCGGCACGGGTGAAGGAGCGCACGATCTGGCCATTCTCCATGATGTGGAAATGGTCGCCCACGGCGAGCGCCAGCGGCAGGCTCTGCTCCACCAGGATGATGCCGATGCCGCGCCCCCGGGCGACCTCGATGGACTGTCGGATCGCCTCCACATAGGTGGGCGCGAGGCCCTCGGTGGGCTCGTCCAGCATCATGTAGCGGGGGTTCACCAGCATGGCCCGTGCGACCACCAGCATCTGCTGCTCGCCGCCGGAAAGCGTGCCGGCCTTCTGCTCCATCCGCTCGCCGAGACGGGGGAAGATCTCCACCGCCGCCGCGATGTCGAAGGCGGCGTCGCGCGGCGCCATGGCGCGCGCCACCTCCAGGTTCTCGCGCACCGAGAGGTTGGCGAACACCTTGCGGTCCTCGGGCACCAGAGTGATGCCCATCTGCGAGCGCCGGAAGGTCGGCCCGCCGAGCTCCTTGCCGTCCAGGAGGATGCGACCCTCGGTACGGTCCACGAGTCCCATGGCGGCGCGCAGCGTGGTGGTCTTGCCCATGCCGTTGAGGCCGAGCAGACAGGCGACGGAGCCGGCCTCCACCTGCATGTTCACGCCGTGCAGGATTTCGCTCTGGCCGTAGAAGGCGTGGAGGTTCTCGAAAGTGATGGCGCCGGTCATGCCGCGAAGCTCCCGTGCAGGTAGGCGCTGCGAACCGCGGCGTTGTCGCGGATCTCGTCAGGCGGCGCGTCAGCGATGACCGCGCCGTGCTGCATCACGGTGATGCGGTCGGACAGGCGCATCACCATGCCGACGTCGTGCTCCACCACCACCACCGTGAGGCCGAGCGTGTCGCGCAGCATGGTGATGAGGCTGGCGACCGTCTCGCGGTCGCCGCGCGACATGCCGGCGAGTGGCTCGTCCATGAGGATGAGGCGCGGCTTCAGCGCGAGGCCGATGGCGATGTCGAGCGCCCGCTGGAAGCCGTGGGCGAGGTCGCCCGCCTTCGCATTCGCGCGGCTGTCGAGGCCGACGCGGGCGAGGATGTCGCGCGCTTCGGCGGCCACCATCTGCGCGTCGCCCCGGCTCTGCCAGACGGCGCGACTGATGCCCTCCCGCGCGCGGATCGCCAGAGCGACGTTCTCGTCCACCGGCAGCTCTTTGAAGATGCTGGTGCGCTGGAAGGTGCGGGCGAGGCCCGCGCGCGCCAGCCGGTCCGGCGTCCAGCGGGTGATGTCGACATTGTCGAACGTCGCCGTGCCCGAATCCGGCGGGATGGCGCCGGTGATCAGGTTGAACAACGTGGTCTTGCCGGCGCCGTTCGGCCCGATAATGGAGTGGATGCTCGCCTCGGCCACCGCGAAGCGGGCGTCGTTGACCGCCTTCAGCCCGCCGAAGCTCTTGGACAGGCCTTCGACCTTGAGGATCATGGCGCTCATCTCCCCTGGCCCTGCATGCGCCGCCAAGCGTGGCCGAGCACACCGAAGATGCCGCCGGGGGCGACGATGACGATCAGGATGAACAGGCCGCCGAAATAGATCAGCCAGGCGCTGGTGAGGCTGCTGACGTAGTGCTCGGCGAAGGTGAAGACGATGCCGCCCAGAACCGGGCCGACCAGCGTGCCGACGCCGCCAAGGACGACGAACATCAGGATCTTGCCGGATTCGAACCAGGAGAGCAGGTCCGGCGAGGCCGCGCCGTTGAACAGCGCCAGCAGCGCCCCGGCCAGGGCGCCGAGCCCGGCCGACATCACGAAGGCGAGCAGCTTCAGGCCGTTGACGTCGATGCCGATGAAGCGCGCCCGCTCGGCGTTCTCCCGGATCGACAGCCAGGCCCGACCGAGCGGCGAGCGGCGGATATGGAGGCTGGCCGCGAGCGCCGCGAGCAGCACGCCGTAGAGCAGCCAGTACCAGGTCTGCGCCTGAACCACGGGCTGGCCGAGCACGGTCATGACCGGCACGCCCTGGAGCCCATCCTCGCCGCCGGTGATGTCCGAGGCGACGAACACCAGCGCAAACATGATCTGGCTCAGTGCCAGGGTAAGGATCGCGAAGGTCTTGCCGATCTGCCGCACCAGCACCGCGCCCGTGACGGCGGCCACCAGGCAGGCGGCGATCACGGTGGTGGGCACCACGATCAGCATCTCCGGCGTCACCAGCTTGGCGAGGAGGCCGGCGACATAGGCGCCGAAGCCGAACCAGGCGGCATGGCCGAAGGAGAGCAGGCCGGTATTGCCGGTGAGCAGATCCAGGCTCAGCGCCAGGATCGCGGCGATCACCGCCTGCGAGGCCAGCATCAGGAGGAAGGGCGCGCCTGTGGTCCAGAAGGGCACGAGGGCGCCCGCCACCGCCACCAGCGCGGCGCCGGCGATGAGCAGGCCGCGGCCGGAGGCGCGGCGTTCGAGGGCGGGGTTGGCAGCAAGGTCGCTCATTCCGTCCTCCCCTCTCCGAAGAAGCCGCGCGGCCACTTGATGAGCATGGCCATGACCAGCAGGAACAGCGCCATGAGGGCGAGCTGGCCGCCGAAATAGCCCTCGCCGAACACGATGATGAGGCCGACCGCATAGGCCGCGACCACCGCCCCGCGCAGGCTGCCGAGGCCGCCGAGGATCACGGTCATGAAAGCGAGGATCAGGATCTTGTCGCCGACGGTGGCGAACGCGGTGAAGATCGGCGCCCCGGCCACCCCGGCGGCGGCGGCAAGGGCCGCACTGATGCCGACCACCGAGTGCATCAGGCGGCCGCGGTCGATGCCGAGGCAGGCGCCCATCTCCGGGTCGTCATTGGCGGCCCGCACCCGGAGCCCCCAGGTGGAGTTGCGCAGGAACAGAAGCAGCGCCGCCGTAAGCGCCACCGCCAGCAGCGAGACGAAGATGCGGTAGATCGGGAGGGTGAGGCCGCCGACCGAGACGATGCCTTCCAGCTGCGACGGCACCGGCAGGATCTGCACGTTGCGCCCGCCCAGCTCGTAGAGCACGCCGGTGATGAGAAGCGCGAGGCCGAAGGTCAGGAGAAGGCTGTCCACCATCGGCCGGTGGCGGATGCGCGCCAGGATCGCCCAGTCGAGCACCACGCCGACGAGCCCGACGCCGAGCGGGGCGAGGATGAGCGTGAGCCAGAACGGCAGCCCCGCTCCGGAAAGCCAGACGCCCGCCATGGCACCCAGGCTGAACAGCGCCCCGTGCGCGAAATTCACGATGCGACCGACGCCGTAGATCAGGGTCAAACCGAGGCTGCACATGAGCAGCACGGACCCCAGGACGACGCCGTTCACTGCAAGCGAAGCCGCCAGCATATGAACCCTCCCTAGTTTTCTCGCCGCTTTGCGCGGTCTGGGAGGCGATCGTATGGATGACTTTGAGAATGTCAACAATCTAACAAATTTAAACGCGCCACCTCGCAGGACCTTCGCGGCGGCGGAGTGGATCGATGGCGGTGCGATGGGAGCGGGCGCGGCCTCGCGTCACGCGCTGCGGCTTCGCCGCGCCTGGGTCGGCGGGGCGCTGCCGATCATTGCCGGCGGGCGGACGTGGAAGCGCCTGGGCGCAGGCGGCGGATCCTTCGGACAGAGGCGCTGCCGGTCCGCGGATCGCGCCGGCAGCAGCCGAGCGGCCCTAGATGCCGGCGCCGCCGTCGCGCGCGGCCTTCGCCGCGCTGTCGGCTTCCGCCTTCGCCTGGGCCATGAACTGGGCGCGGGCCAGCGCCGCGAAGCGGCCGTCCAGGGCCACCAGCTCGTCGAATGTGCCGGCCTCCACCACCTGCCCGCGCTCGAACACCAGGATGCGGTCGGCATTGCGCACGGTGGCGAGCCGGTGGGCGATGACGAAGGTGGTGCGGCCCTTCATCACCGCGTCGAGCGCGGCCTGCACCTTCTGCTCGGTGGCGGCGTCGAGCGCGCTGGTCGCCTCGTCGAGGATCAGGATCGGCGGGTTCTTGAGCAGCGCGCGGGCTATGGACAGGCGCTGGCGCTCGCCGCCGGAGAGCGCGCGCCCGCGCTCGCCCACCACCGCCTTCAGCCCCATGGGGTTGCGCTCCACCAGCTCCAGCGCCTGGGCGCGGGCGAGCGCCTCGCGCAGCTCGGCCTCGGTGGCGTCCGGCCTGCCGACCCTGAGGTTCTCCTCGATGGTCCGGTTGAACAGCAGCGGCTCCTGGAACACCACGCCGATGGCGCGTCGGAGCGAGGCGAGCGTCACGTCGCGGATGTCGGTGCCGTCGACGCGCACGGCGCCGGACTGCGGGTCGAACACCCGGTGCAGCAGCGCCAGCGCCGTGGACTTGCCCGCCCCCGTGGTGCCGACGAGCGCGAAGGTCTGGCCCGGCGCCGCGTGGAACGACACGTCCTCCAGCGCCGGCCGCTTGCCGTCATAGGAGAAGGAGACGTCGTCGAACGCGACATCGCCCGCGATCGGCGCGTCCTTGCCGAGTTCCTTCGCGCCGGGCCGCTCGCGCACCGCCCCGACCGTGTCGAGCACGTCGAAGAACTGGGCGAGGCGCGGCCCGGACATCATCAACTGGTTGAAAAAGCTCACCGTGTGGTCGAGCCGGGCGATCAGCATGTTGGCGAACGCCACGTAGGTGACGATGTCGCCGATGCCGGCGAGCCCCTTGGTGTAGAGCCAGGTGCCGATCAAAAGGATCGCCAGGATGGTGAGCGTGGTCGCCGCCTTGGTGGCCATGGAGACCATGGCCCACCAGGACAGCACCGGGATCTGGATCGCCAGCACCCGGTTCACGGTGTCCTTCATGCCGGACACCTCGGCCTCGATTCGGGTGTAGCTCTGGATCACCGCGACGTTGCCCAGCGCGTCGGAAGTGCGCTCGGCGAGGTCGGAATTGTAGGCCTCCACGTCGCGCTGCATGGCCTCGGTGCGGCGGATCACGAACGCGGTGACGATGCCGAACACCACCATCAGCACGATCAGCACCAGCCCGAGCCGCCAGTTGATGTAGATGCCCACCGGCACCAGCACGATCAGCGAGGCGATGGCGGCGCAGTCGTCGCGGAAGAAGGAAAGCCACAGGCCCCACAGCGCGTCGACGCCCTCCAGCATCACCTTGAGCAGGCGTCCGGAATGGGTCTCGCCGTGATAGCTCATGGGCAATTGGAGCACGTGCTCGAAATATTGCGCCAGCACGCCCAGCCGGCGCCGGTGCGACAGCCGGTCGGCATGGAGCGAGATCAGCACGCCGGCGCCGATGTTGAACAGGCCGAAGCCGACCCAGGCCGCGAGCAGCGGCACGAGGTCGTGGAAGGTCGGCACGCGCCCCGCCGCCTGCGCGCCGGACAGCGCCTCGACGATCCGCCCGAACAGGATCGGCTCGGCGAACTGCGCCATGGCGAGCAGCAGGTTCGAGATCAGCAGCACCGCCCCCACTTTGGCCTGCGGCCCGAGGAGGGAGATGGTACGGGCGTAGATGCGCAGAAGATTCATTGGGTCGCGCCGGCAGAACGGATGCATGACATGAGCGCTGCGGTGGGCGGCGCACAAGCGTCAACGTTGCTGCGGCGCTGTTTTTCCGCTCCGCGTGTTTCGCGCGCGACAGGCCCCGCACCAGAGGGCCGCTCTTTCCCGCGCCCCGGGCGCCTGCTAGAAGCCCGCCATGGCTTTCGGGATGAACAGGCGGCGCATAGCCGTAACGCGGCGAATTATCGGCCCGGCCCCCCGCCGGCGCGCCTGAGCGCGCGCGGGGCCGCCGGGCAGACCCGCCTCATCCTCATGCCCCCCTTTTCGCCGAGCGGCCCGACCCCATGACCGACAAGACTGCGACCGAGACGACCGCCACCGACTATTCCAAGACCCTGCTGCTGCCGCAGACCGACTTCCCCATGCGCGGCGGCCTGCCGCAGAAGGAGCCGGAGCTGCTTCAGCGCTGGAAGCGGCTCGACCTCTACAACCGCCTGCGCGAGGAAGGCCGCGGCCGCGACCGCTTCGTGCTGCATGACGGCCCGCCTTACGCCAACGGCAACATCCATATCGGCCACGCGCTCAACAAGATCCTGAAGGACGTGGTGACGCGGTCCCAGCAGATGCTGGGCTTCGACTCGAACTACGTGCCCGGCTGGGACTGCCACGGCCTTCCCATCGAGTGGAAGATCGAGGAGGAGAACTACCGCAAGAAGGGCAAGGCCAAGCCCGACTTCACGGACGCCGCCGCCATGGTGGCGTTCCGCCAGGAATGCCGCGCCTATGCCGAGCACTGGCTTTCCGTGCAGCGCGAGGAGTTCAAGCGCCTGGGCGTGGAAGGCGACTGGGACCACCCCTATTCCACCATGGCCTACATGGCGGAAGCCCAGATCGCCCGCGAGATCATGAAGTTCGCGCAGAACGACCTGCTCTATCGCGGCTCCAAGCCGGTGATGTGGTCGGTGGTGGAGAAGACCGCTTTGGCCGAGGCCGAGGTGGAGTATCAGGATTTCACCAGCGACACGGTGTGGGTGAAGTTTCCGGTGGCCTTCTATCTGAAGGAAGAGATCCGACAGATTGACCCAAGCCTTTGGGACGCATTGCGTGGCGCATCGATTGTCATCTGGACCACCACGCCGTGGACCATGCCTGGAAATAGGGCTATCTCGTTTTCTCCGAAGATTGCCTATGGCCTGTTTGAAGTTACTGAGGCGCCAGAGGATAATTGGGCGAAGCCCGGAGATAAATTCGTCCTCGCGGACAAGCTTGCAGATGAAGTCTTCAAGCAAGCTCGGGTGACTGCGTTCGCGCGTAGGTTCGATGTTCCGGATTTTGTTCTGAAGTATATGGAGACTCGCCACCCCCTCGCCGCCCTTGACCTCGGCGGCTACGACTTCAAGGTCCCCCTCATCGAGAGCGACCACGTCACCGATGATGCCGGCACCGGCTTCGTCCACACCGCGCCGGGCCACGGCCGGGAGGACTTCGAGGCCTGGGTGAACCATCGCCAGTGGCTGATCGAGCGCGGCATCAGCCCGGCGATCCCCTACACGGTGGACGAGGACTCGTTCTATACCGCCCAGGCCCCCGGCTTCGAGGGCCGGCGCGTCATCACCGAGAAGGGCGAGAAGGGCGATGCCAACGGCGCCGTCATCGAGGCGCTCGTCAAGGCCGGCAACCTCTTGGCCCGCGGGCGGGTGAAGCACCAGTATCCCCATTCCTGGCGCTCCAAGAAGCCGGTGATCTTCCGCAATACGCCGCAATGGTTCATCGCCATGGACCAGGATTTCGCGCTGCCGGCGCCCACCGGCGCTGCGGCGCCCGGCAGCAACGCCCCCCACACCCTGCGCGGGCTGGCGCTCGCCGGCATCAAGGCGGTGGAGTGGGTGCCGGCGGCGGGCGAGAACCGCATCACCGGCATGATCGAGAGCCGGCCCGACTGGGTGGTCTCGCGCCAGCGCGCCTGGGGCGTGCCCATCGCCGTGTTCATCAAGGACAACGGCGACGGCTCCGTCGAAATCCTGAAGGATCCCGAGGTCAATGCCCGCATCGCCGCCGCCTTCGAGGCGGAAGGAGCGGACGCCTGGTTCCGCGAGGGTTCCCGTGCGCGCTTCCTCGGCGCGCGCGCCGGCGAAGGCTGGCAGAAGGTCGACGACGTGCTCGACGTGTGGTTCGACTCAGGGTCCACCCACGCCTTCACCCTGGAGGTGCGCGCCGACCTCAAGGCCGCGCGCCCGCCGCAGGGCCGCGACCGGGTGATGTATCTCGAAGGCTCGGACCAGCACCGCGGCTGGTTCCATTCCTCGCTGCTGGAAAGCTGCGGCACGCGCGGGCGCCCGCCTTACGACGTGGTGCTGACCCATGGCTTCGTGCTCGACGAGGACGGGCGCAAGATGTCGAAGTCGCTCGGCAACGTGGTCGCGCCGCAGGAGGTCATCAAGCAGTCCGGCGCCGACATCCTGCGGCTGTGGGTGTGCGCCTCCGACTATTCGGACGACCTCAGGATCGGCCCGGAAATCCTCAAGACCACCGCCGACACCTATCGCAAGCTGCGCAACACCATCCGCTGGCTGCTCGGCTCGCTGCACCATTACCGCCCCGCGGAGCGGGTGGCGTTCGCCGACATGCCCTCGCTGGAGCGCTTCATCCTGCACCGGCTGGCGGAGCTCGACGGCGAGGTGCGCGCGGCCTATGCGGCCTTCGACTACAAGAAGGTGCATGCGCTGCTCACCCAGTTCATGAACATTGAGCTCAGCGCTTTCTATTTCGACGTGCGCAAGGATGCGCTCTATTGCGATCCGCTCTCGTCGGTGACGCGCCGCGCCTGCCTCACCGTGCTGGACGAGGTGTTCAACCGCGTGGTCGCCTGGCTCGCGCCGATCCTGTGCTTCACCTGCGAGGAGGCCTATCTCGCCCGCACCGGCGATGAGGAGGGCTCGATCCATCTCAAGTCCTTCCCCGCCACCCCGGCGGACTGGCGCGACGAGGCGCTGGCCGATCAGTGGCGCCGCGCCCGCCTGGTGCGGCGGGTTGTGCTGGGGGCGCTGGAGGTGGAGCGCGCGGGAAAGCGCATCGGCTCCTCGCTGGAGGCGGCGCCGCGCGTGCACGTGGCCGACCCCGCCCTCGCCGCGGCGCTGGACGGGCTCGACCTCGCGGAGATCTGCATCACCTCCGACGCCACTTTGCTGAAGGACGAGGGACCGCAGGACGCGTTCCGCCTCGCCGAGGTGCCCGGCGTGGCGGTCGAGCCGGCGCTCGCGCAGGGCAGGAAGTGCGCCCGCTCCTGGAAGATCTCGCCGCTTGTCGGCACGGACTCCGAATTCCCCGACGTGACGCCGCGCGACGCGGCGGCGCTCAGGGAGTTCGCGGCGGCCCGCGAGGCGGCGCAGTAGATGGCCGTGCCTCCCGCCGCCCCCCAGGCCCGAGGGGCCGGCCGCCACCTGCGTCTCGGCCTGCTGGTCGCCGTCCTGGTTCTGGTCGCCGATCAGGCGAGCAAGACCGCCGTGCTCCATTGGTCGCTGGACTGGAGCGTGCAGCTTTACCGCATCACGCCGTTCCTGGATTTCGTGGCGCTCTGGAACTACGGCATCAGCTACGGCCTGTTTCCGCAGGGGGAGGAGGGCCGCTGGGTGCTCGTGGCGGTGAAGGTCGCGGCGGCGCTGCTGTTCGCGGTGTGGCTGTCGCGCACCCACCGGCGGCTCGATGCGATCGCCCTCGGCCTTCTGATCGGCGGGGCCATCGGCAATGCGGTGGACCGGGTGGTCTACGGGGCGGTGTTCGACTTCGTGTCGCTGCACGCCTTCGGCTACCGCTGGTATGTGTTTAACCTTGCCGACGTGGCCGTCGTTGTGGGCGTCGGCCTGCTCCTGTACGATACCGTCTTTAGTCGCGCCTCAAATTCGCCGCCCTCGGCCGCACCATAGCGGGCGCGAAAGGTCCGATGAGCGCGCTCGGACCCGGCGGGAACGGCCGGACGCAGACCGGGAGCGCGAGCCGTAGAGGAACGAACCATGCGCGTGAGCACGCCATCAATTCTGGATGCCGCCCTGAAGGCGGCGCGCCACGGCCTTCTGCCGTCTGCCGGCGCTTCGGCGTTCGCGGCGTTCGTGTTCGCCGCCGGCATGGGACTGGCGCCCGCTCCCGCCGCGGCGCAAGGCTTCGAATCCGACTTCCTCAAGAACACCATGCAGATGCTCGGGCTGACCGAGGAAGAGGAAAAGCCCGATATCGACTATCGCGAGCGCGCGCCGCTGGTGGTTCCGCCGACCACGCCCGACAGCCTGCCGCCGCCCACGAGCAGCACCGCGGCCGCCAACCCCAATTGGCCCAAGGATCCGGACCTCGCGCGTCAGAAGGCGCGGTCGGCCGCCTCCAAGGCGCCGATCGTGCGTGACGATCCCGGCCAGCCTCTGCTGCCGTCCGAGCTCAACAAGGGCCGCCGCAAGACGGCGCCCACCTACGCGAACAACGAGCCCGTCTCGACCGGGACGAAGCGCGACGAGATCATGCCCAGCGAGCTTGGCTTCAAGAGCTGGGCCGGCATCGGCAGCCACGATCCGTGGAAGGACAAGCCGATCACCTTCAACGGCGAACCAGAGCGCGAGAGCCTGGTGCAGCCGCCGGCCGGCTACCAGACGCCGGCCCCCAACGCGCCCTATGGCGTGGTGGAGAAGAAGCAGGAAGCCTTCAAGATTCCCAACTTCTTCGACCTCCAGAACAATTGACCGGCGGGTGGGAGCGCGAGGCGCTATACCGCTCCCGGTCCCGCGCGCGAGCCCGGTCCCGCACCCCCGTGGCCGGCCGCGTCGGCATGCCTGAGAGATTCACAACGTGTTGATGAGCCGCATTGCCATGGTCGCCATTCTTGCCGTCGGCGCCGCTGTCGCCGCGCCCCGCCTCGCCGATGCTGCCGGTCCCAAGGTCACGCAGTTCCGTCTCGACAACGGGCTGGAGGTTATGGTGATCCCGGACCACCGCACGCCGGTCGTCACCCACATGGTCTGGTACAAGGTGGGATCGGCGGACGAGCAGCCGGGAAAGTCGGGCATCGCCCACTTTCTTGAGCACCTGATGTTCAAGGGCACGGAGAAGCACCCCCAGGGCGCCTTCTCCGATACCGTGGCGCGCCTCGGCGGCCAGGAGAATGCCTTCACCTCCACCGACTACACCGCCTATTTCCAGCGCGTCGCCAAGCAGCATCTGGAAAAGGTGATGGAGTTCGAGGCCGACCGCATGACCGGCCTCAAGCTTTCCGACGAGGTGGTTCTGCCCGAGCGCGACGTGGTTCTGGAGGAGCGCCGCATGCGCACCGACAGCCAGCCCGGCGCCCGCCTCTCCGAGGCGATGCAGGCGGCGAGCTACGTCAACCATCCCTACCAGCACCCGATCATCGGCTGGGAGCACGAGATCAAGAAGCTCAACCGCGAGGACGCGCTGGCCTTCTACCGGCGCTTCTACGCCCCCAACAACGCGCTGCTGGTTGTGGCCGGCGACGTGACGCCCGAGGAGGTGCGCGCGCTCGCCGAGAAGACCTACGGCACGGTGAAGCGCGCCGACACGCCGCCGCGCGAGCGCCCGCAGGAGCCGGAGCCGCAGGCCCATCGCCGGGTCTCGCTGGCCGACGCCCGCGTCGCCCAGCCGAGCCTGTCGCGCTCCTATCTCGTGCCCTCCTACCGCACGGCCGCGCCGCGCGAGGCGGAGGCGCTGGAGGTGCTCTCCCAGATCCTGGGCGGCGACCAGACCGGCCGCCTCTACCGCAAGCTCGTGGTGGAGAAGGGCCTCGCGGCCGGCGCTGGCGGCTGGTACCAGGGCACGTCCTTTGACCCGACCCGCTTCGCCGTCTCGGCGACGCCGCGGCCCGGCGTGAGCCTGGATGAGCTGGAGACCGCCCTCGACGCGGTCCTGGCCGAGCTCGCCGAGAAGGGGGTCGACGACCTGGAGCTGGCCCGCGCCAAGACTCAGCTCACCGCCGACGCCATCTATTCCCAGGACAACCAGGCCACCATGGCGCGGATCTACGGCGCGGCGTGGGCCACGGGCCAGAGCGCGGACGACGTGCGCGAGTGGCCGGCGCGGGTGAAGTCGGTCACGGCGGACGACGTGAAGCAGGCGGCGCGGCGTTATCTGGTTCTCGATCGCGCGGTCACCGGTTACCTGAAGCCGGCGCCGGCCAAGAAGGACGACCGCTCGTGAGAGCCTTCGCCCGCCTTGCGGCGATGCGCCTTGGCGCCCCCTTCCTGCCGATGATGATGGTGACGATGGCCCTTTCCCTCCTGTCCGCCAGCGCGGCGCAGTCCCAGTCGAGCCGCATCACCGAGGTCACGAGCCCCGGCGGCATCAAGGCCTGGCTGGTCCATGACACCACCCTGCCGCTGATCGCCGTGGAGTTCGCCTTCCTCGGCGGCGCGGCCCAGGACGGGCCGAAGGCGCCGGGTCTCGCCAACCTCACGGCCGCTCTGCTCGACGAAGGGGCCGGCGACCTCGACGCCCAGGCGTTCCAGAGCGCCCTCGCCGACGCCGCCGTGGAATTGCGTTTCGACGCCGGCCGCGACGAGACCCGCGGCTCGCTGCGCACGCTCTCCGAGAACAAGGACAAGGCCTTTGACCTGCTGCGCCTCGCCGTGACGGCGCCGCGCTTCGACGACGAGGCCATCAACCGGGTGCGCGAGGCGCAGATGGCGGTGCTGCGGCGCCGCTCCACCGATCCCAACTCCATCGCCAACGAGCGCTGGTTCGCGCTCGCCTTTCCGGGCCACGCTTATGGCCGGCCGGTGGACGGCACGCTCGAAAGCCTGCCGCCTTTGACCCGGGCCGACCTGAAGGCGTTCGCGGCCCGCACGCTCGCCCGCTCTAACCTGAGGGTGGCGGTGGTGGGCGACATCTCCGCCGAGGAGCTGGGCCGCCGGCTCGACGCGGTGTTCGGTGCCCTGCCGGCCAAGGCCGACCTCGTCCCGGTGACGGACGTGACGCCCAAGGGCCTCGGCACCACCGACGTCATTTCCCTCGACGTGCCGCAATCGGTGATCGTGATGGGAACGGTGGGCCTGGAGCGTCCCGACCCGGACTTCATGGCCGCCTACGTGCTCAACCACATCCTCGGCGGCAGCGCGTTCTCGTCGCGCCTGTTCAAGGAGGTGCGCGAGGCGCGCGGGCTGGCCTATTCGGTCTATTCCTACCAGGTGGCGCTCAACCATGTGGGCCTCTGGTTCGCCGGCACCGCCACCAAGAACGAGCGCGCGGGCGAATCCATCTCCATCATCCAGAGCGAGTTCCGGCGCATCCTCGACGAGGGGCCGACGGAAGAGGAGCTGAAGGAAGCCAAGAGCTATCTTGTGGGCAGCTACGCTTTGCGCTTCGACACCTCCTCGAAGGTGGCGGGGCAGTTGCTCCAGATCCAGCTCGACGATCTCGGCATCGACTATATCGATAAGCGCAATGCGCTGATCGAGCAGGTCACGGTCGCCGACATGAAGCGCGTGGCGCAGCGGCTTACGGACGCCCGCAAGGCGCTGGTGGTGGTGGTCGGCCGCCCGGCGGGCCTTTCCGGCGGCTGAGCCGATAACCATGACGGCGGTTTCGTGCCGTGCGATGGCACCTTCCGGCCAAAGGTGTTTCGACCCGCGCGCGCTTCTTGCTATAACCCCACGGGGCGAGGCAAAGCTTTGGAGTTGAGCGGGAATGGCCCTTGGAACGGACGCCGTGCGGATGCGCGGGATCGGGCAGGTGCGCAGGCGGGGCTCCGCCCGCGCGGCCTTCGCCGCGCCGGCGGCGATCGCGGCGCTTGCTCTCGCGCTCGCCGGATGCGGGGCCGGTGAGGGGCTCGACGGCGCCTTCGGCGCGCAGGACGTGGGCGTCGCTGGCGCCAGCGCCGGCGTGTCCAGCACGCCCGGTTCGCTCACCGTGGGTTCAGGCCCCAACGCCATCGAGTACGAATGCCCGAAGGTGACGGTCCGTACCGGCGCCTCCACCTGGCAGGTCCAGGCGCGCGAGGGCGGACTGCGCTACCAGGGGACCATCGGCCAACTGGCGCGGGAATGCTCCATCTCCGGCGCCAACATGGCGGTGAAGGTGGGCATCGAGGGCCGCGTGCTGGTGGGCGAGAAGGGCACCGCGGGTGCCCTGGAGGTGCCGATCCGCATCGCCGTCGTCCAGGAAGGCCCGAACCCCAAGACCGTCGCCACCAAGTTCTTCGTCCTGCCGCTGGAAATTCCCCAGGGACAGGTCAGTTCCACATTCGCCGTGGTCGAGGATCAATTGACCTTCCCGCTGGTGAAGCCGGACGAGATCGAGCGCTACGTGATCTATGTGGGCTACGACCCGCAGGGCGAGCCGAAGATCCGTCCCGCGCGCTCCGCGCAGCCGCGCCCGTCCGCCTCGTCGTCGTCGTCCCCGAGGCCGGCGGCCCCGGCGCCCAGCGCCGCGGCGAAGCCAAAGCCCGCTGCCACGCCGGCGGCGGCGCCCGCGGGCGATCCCGGCGCGCCGAAGGATGACGTGTTCGGCCCGCCGCCGTCCGGACCGACCTCAAACACCTCGTCGTCCGGCGGCTTCGCCCCGCCGCCGTCGTCAGCGGCGCCGGCGTCCTCGGGCGGCTTCGCGCCGCCGCCGCGCTGAACGCATCTCCCCGCGCCGCACCGGCGCGGGGGCGTGATCGTCCGCCTCAGCCGTCCGCCTCAGCCGATGGCGCGCGCGTGGTCGAGCGCCATGTCCAGGCGGTCATTGCCCCAGAACAGCTCCCCGTCGCGGGTGACGAAGCTCGGCGCGCCGAACAGACCGAGCCGCTGCGCCGCCTCGGTCTCGCCGCGCAGCTTTTCCTTGTTGGCCGGCGCCTCGGCCTCGGCAAGGATGTCGTCGCAGAAGTGGCCGAGCCCCGCCAGCACCTGGCGCACGGTCTCGCGGGCACCGATGTCCCGCCCCTCGACGAACTCCGCCACGTAGATCGCGCGCGAGAATGCCGGCCGCGAGGCGTCGTCGAGCCACACCGCCACCCGGGCCGCCAGCAGCCCATTGGCCGGAAAAGGCTCCGGCCGCGTCACCGCAGGCAGGCCGGCGATCCGCACCAGACGGTCGAGGTCGCTCCACATGTGCGCGCGCTTCAGCGGCATCGTGTTGAAGGGTGAATCCTCATAGCCCTGCGCCCGGAAGATCGGACCCAGCAGGAACGGACGCCAGCGCACTTGGACGCCGGCGCGCTCCGCCAGAGCGGCGATGCGCATCGCCGAGAGATACGAATAGGGCGAGCCGAACTCGTAGAAGAAATCAAGGGATGCCCCGGGCATGCGCGCCTCCGCCAGCCATGTCTGGCGCAGTGTCCTGCGGCGTCCGCCCGCCGACAAGCGCGCCCGGCGCAGGACCGCCCTGCGGCGGCGCGGGGCGCGCGGCCACCGGCCCGGGCGGCATCGCCATCCGGCGGCATTCTCCCTTAGATTGGAGGAGACAGGCGGGCGGATCGATCGGATCGGTCCGGCACGGAAGCATCCATGTCCGCATCGACCCCATCGCCGGACCCCGGCGGCCCCGCCGCCCCGCCGCCGTCCCGGCTGCCCGGCTGGGTCGGCGGCCTCGTCGGCTGGAAGCACCTGAAGCTCGGGCTGCGCGCCACCATCGCCGCCGTCGCCGCCTACGGGCTTGCCTACGGTCTGGCGCTGCCCAACGGCTACTGGGCGGTGCTCACCGCCATCCTGGTGGTCCAGTCCACCATCGGCGCCAGCCTGTCCGTGGCTCTGGACAGGGCGCTGGGGACGGTCGTCGGCGGCGTGATCGGCGTTGCGGCGGCCGATCTCGTCGGGCCTTCGGTGCCTCTCACCTTCCTCGCCCTCGCCATCGGCGTCCTGCTCACCAGCACGCTGGCGGCGCGCTATGCGAGTTTCAAGCTGGCGCCGGTGACGGTCGGCATCGTGCTGCTGTCCGACCCGACCCATGCCGAGCCGCTGCTCTCGGGCCTCCACCGGGTGATGGAGATCACCATCGGCGGGGTGGTCGGGGTCGCCTGCGCGATCCTGATCCTGCCGGAGCGGGCGCTGGTCAGCCTGTTCCCCCATTGCGCCACGGCGCTGCGCCTGTCCGCCCGCCTGCTGGAACTCGGGCGCGACGGCCTGCTCGGCCGCGGGCTCGACCCGGCGGCCCTCGACCGGCTCAATGCCGGTGCGCGCAAGGCGCTCCGGGCGGCGGACGCGCGGGTCGCCGATGCCCGTGCCGAACGGGTGGGCCGGCTCGCCAGCCATGCCGATCCGGCGCCCGTGGTGCGCACCTGCCGGCGGCTGTGGCATTCCGTCATCATCCTGCTGCGTGGCGCCGACCGGCCCTTGGCCGAGCCGCTGGCCTCGCGCATGGCGCCCCACCTCGACGCCGCCGTCACGACCCTGCGGGCCCACATGGAGGCGCTCGCCGCCCGGCTGGACGGCGGCGACCTCGGCGACTTCGGCGCGACTGTGGCTGCCGCCCGCTCCGCGGTGGCGGCGCTGGAGGCGGAGGCCGAGCGCCTCAATGCCGAAGGTGCGCTCGACGCCGCGAGCGGCGAGACCCTCGCCGCGCTGTTCGCCGCGGTCTCGGCCTGCACCCATGTGGAGGAGAACCTGGAGGACCTTGCCGCCCGCCTCGACGAAGTGACGGGCGCCGACGACTGAGGCCACGAAACAGGCGTTGATTTGGAACGGTTCCGGGAGCAAGGATACGCTATCCCGCGTTGCACAATTATGGAGAGACCCGTCCATGTCCGCCAGCGCCGCCCTCCGTTCCCCGGACGCCGCTCCCCTCGACGCGGTGGCCCTCGGCCGCGCGGCCACGGACCGCCTGGAGAAGTTGCTGGCGGAAGCGACCTCGGCGGTGCGGGCGCGGGTGGGCGAGGGGGGCCGGCTCTCCCCGGCGCTGCTGGAGGCCGAGCAGCGCGCCACCCACGGTCTCGCCTGGCTCGCGACCTACGTCTTCTCGGTACGCGAGCTGGTCCATTACGCCGACCGCCTCACCGAAATGGGCAAGTTCGGCGCCACCGAGAAGCTGATCGTGCAGATCGGCCTCGGCGAGTACGTCGCCCAGATCCTCGGCGGCATTCCCATGAGCCAGGGCGAGACGGTGCGTCTCGCCGATCTCTACGTCTCCGACGAGACGCTGGAGGCGCTGCGCACCGACCCCGCCATCGCGGCGCTGATCGCCAAGGGCAATACGGCCGCGAGCCGCGCCGCGCTCGCCGACATCATCCGCGGCGCCCATCCCACGGGCACCATCGGCGAGGCGGGCCTCGACGAGACCATGGAGGCGATGCGCACCGAGATGCACCGCTTCGTGGAGGCGGAGGTCGCCCCCCACGCCCACGACTGGCACCTGAAGAACGACTACATCCCGCTTGAGATCATCTCCCAGCTCTCGGAAATGGGCGTGTTCGGCCTCACCATCCCCGAGGAGTTCGGCGGCCTCGGCCTTCCCAAGGAGGCCATGTGCGTCGTGACCGAGGAATTGTCGCGCGGCTATATCGGCGTCGGCTCGCTCGGCACCCGCTCGGAGATCGCGGCGGAGCTGATCCTCGCCGGCGGCACGGATGAGCAGAAGGGCCACTTCCTGCCCAAGATTGCCTCGGGCGAAATCCTGCCCACGGCGGTGTTCACCGAGCCCAACACCGGCTCGGACCTCGCCTCGCTGCGCACCCGCGCGGTGAAGGAAGGTGACGTCTACAAGGTCAACGGCAACAAGACCTGGATCACCCATCCGGTCCGCGCCGACATCATGACCCTCTTGGTGCGCACCAATCCGGCGGAGCCCGGCTACAAGGGCCTTTCCATCCTGCTCGCCGAGAAGCCGCGCGGCTCGGACGAGAATCCGTTCCCGGCCGAGGGCATGACCGGCGGCGAGATCGAGGTGCTCGGCTATCGCGGCATGAAGGAATACGAGATCGGCTTCGACGGCTTCGCCGTGCCGGCCAAGAACCTGCTCGGCGGCGAGGAGGGGCAGGGCTTCAAGCAGCTCATGACCACCTTCGAGAGCGCCCGCATCCAGACCGCCGCCCGCGCCGTGGGCGTGGCCCAGGCGGCCATGGAGGTGGGCCTGAAATATGCCGAGGAGCGCGTCCAGTTCGGCAAGCCGCTCATCGCCTTCCCCCGCGTCGCCGACAAGATCGTGATGATGGCGGTGGAGACCATGATTGCCCGCCAGATCACCTATTTCGCCGCCCGCGCGAAGGACGAGGGCCGCCGCACCGACCTGGAGGCCGGCATGGCTAAGCTGCTCGGCGCCCGCGTCGCCTGGGCGGCGGCGGACAACGCGCTGCAGATCCACGGCGGCAACGGCTTCGCGCTGGAATATCCGGTCTCGCGCATCCTGTGCGACGCCCGCATCCTCAACATCTTCGAGGGCGCGGCCGAGATCCAGGCCCAGGTGATCGCCCGCCGCCTGCTCGACGGCGGGAACTGAGCCGCCCCTGTTCGCGGCCGTGGCTGCGGCGGATCAGTCCGCCGCGCCGCGCTCGTCTTCGTCGGCTGTCGCCTCCTCTCCCGGCACGTATTCCAGGATGTCGCCCGGCTGGCAGCCGAGCGCCGCGCAGATGCGCGCGAGCGTGTCGAAGCGCACGCCGCGCACCTTGCCGGACTTCAGCAGCGAGACGTTCTGCTCGGTGATGCCGATGCGCTCGGCGAGTTCGCGCGAGCGCATCTTCCGGCGTGCCAGCATCACGTCGAGATTGACCACGATGGGCATGAGGCTTCCCGCCCTTTCCGTCCGGCTCAGATGAAGCCTTCGTTCTCGCGCGCGATGCGCGCCGCCTCGCGCATCACCGCGCCGACGCCGATCACCAGCATCCCCACGAGCACCGATACCACGTCGTGGCTCGACAGGCTGATGGCGAGGACCCGCTGGCCGGGGGGATTGCCCAGCGTCAGCACGACGCCGAGCAAGGTCGAGACCAGCGGATTCAGCAGCGCCTGAAGCGCCACCGCCGCGCCGAACCGCTCCAGACGGGTGGCGAGGGTCCCGGTCACGGTCTCACCGTTCCCAAAGTCGCGGAAGATCAGGCGCACCTCGTTGAGTCCGTATGCGAGGACGGCGAGCGGCACCGCCGCGATCAGGAAGCCCAGCGTCATGCTCAGGCCGTCCAGCGTCACCGGATAGCCCGAGATCCCTACACGCGGCACGACGATGGCCTCGATCCAGGCCGGTCGGAGCCAGATGCCGAGGCCGCCGCCGACCAGCGCGAGGAGGATGAACAGGGTGACGGCGGACAGCAGCCGCCCGCGGTGCCGGAGGCGGGCGAGGCGGGGGTCTGAGAGTGCATGCGACATGCGGGAACCTTTCCTTGACGCAGGAAGAAATTATCATAAAACAATAAATAATCAACCCTCGATGAGATATCCCATGTCGCTCCTCCGCACCCTGTCCTCACTCGTCGCCACCGTGCTTCTCACCGCCGGCTGTTCCCACGTGCCGCTCACCAGCCTGCCCCGGCTTGCGAGCCTCGATCCGGTGACCATGGATCTATCCGTCCTCCGGGCGGCGGTGCGCGCGCCGGGCGCGCTGCGCCCCGAGCCGGGCGGCGCCACCTTGACCATGTCCTTCTGGCTCGCCGGATCGGAGAGTCGCAAGACCACCGTGTCGGCGCAGCTCGATGAGGACGGGGATGCCGCCGTGCGCGCCGCCATGAAGGCGGACGAGAAGCCGGGCTTCCGCCTCACCGTGTTCCGCCTCTCGGAGGACGGCCGGCGCCGGCTCGAGGCGGCGCGGGACGAGGTGCGCGCGCTCAAGGCACGCGAGGCGTCGGGCGGCGGCCGGGTGCGCGGCACGCTCTCGGTCGGCATGAAAAGCTGCGCCGCGTCCGCGCTGCCGGAGGGGCCGATCCTGCTCAGCACCTATCTGCGCGACAAGCCGTCCGGCACGTTCATTCCGCTGGTGGTCGATCTCGACCTCAAGGCGATCGCGGCCGAGGCCGGCACCGAAGTGCCGGCGATCGGCCCCTGCGCGCCATGAGCCGGTGCGTGCTCAGGCCTGCCCATCGGCGCGCGGCGCAGGCAGGTCGATCTCCTGCATCCGGTGCCCCGTCAGCTTCAGGAATGCCTTCAGCGCCTCGGGCGCGAGCACGGTGGTGCGGGTATTGGTGAGCGGATGGCAGCCGATGGCATCGGCACGCATCAGCGTCCGGTCGATGGCCACGTTCACGAGCTGCGCCGTGTCATTGGCGAGCGCCAGCAGGCTCACCGATCCCGGCAGAACCCCGAGCATCTCGTAGAGCGCCTCCGCCGAGGCGAAGGAGAGCGAGCCGCGCGCGCCCAGAGGATCGCGCAGCGCCTTCAGGTTGACCGGTGCGTCCTCGGCCACGCTGACCAGGAAATAGGACTTCTTGCCGTCGCGCAGGAACAGGTTCTTGGTCTGGGCGCCGGGCAGGACCCCGCGCAGCGCCTTGGACTCCGCAACTGTGTGCAACGGCGGGTGGTCGAACGTCTGCGATGCGATCCGGTGGCGCACCAGCAAATCGAGGAGCGAATCGGGATCGTGTTGCATGACCATGCGCGGCTGAAGGAGGCAACCGAAATAGCCGCTATCGGGTCCGCACCGCAAGGCGGAGCGGGCGCGGAGCGGACGGCACGGGGGGCGGAAAGCCGCATGCTCCACCGAATAATACCAGGGGTTCTCCGGCAGCATCGCCGCAACCAAAAGCGAATTTCGCTTTTCGATTGCGGTATGATGTGGCTATTCTGCCGCCGTCCGCTGGCGGAACGCCGCCGCGACCAGCCCCGTGCACCGGACCGAGCCGTATGTCCCCTTTCACGGGTGGGGCGCTTCTTGCCCCGCCGCCTATCGCGCATCACGATGAAGTCGCGTTCTGGCTTGCCGGGACCGGCGAGGAAGCCAGGGCGAAGATCCGAGCCAATCCGCGCCTGCGTCAGGCCATGCTGGTTGCCGCGGACGGCATCATCAGCGTCCATGACCGCAATCCGCTCCTGAACCGCGTCCTCAATGACCGAGGCCGCACCGCGTTCGGGTTTTTCGTGCTGTATCTGGACGCCACCTCCGACGCCATCGGCACGGGGTTGACGGCGGCACGCATGGCGGCGCTCTGCCAGGAGACCGGCCTGTGCAGCCGCGGTCGCGCCAAGGCGCTGCTCGCGCTGATGCGGTGGGGCGGCTATCTGGAGCCCGTGGTCGGGCGCGGCGACCGGCGCGAACGGCCGCTGGCTCCCACCGAACGCATGCGCCAGCTGTTCCTGATGCGCTGGCGGGTCCAGTACTCGGCCCTGCGCGAACTGGGCGGCTCGGCCGACGGCGTTCTCGAACGCCTGGAAGAACCCGGCTTTCTCTCCCAGCTCGCGGTGCGCTTCGGCGCCATCTATCGGGCAGGCTACCGCGTGCTCGACCACGCTCCCGCCGTCGCGCCCTATTGCGAGCGCGACGGCGGCATGCTCGTGCTGTTCGCGCTGCTGTCCGCCGCCGCACTGGGCGGCCGCGCGCCCACCGCCACCGAGCTTGGCCGGCGGTTTTCCCTGTCGCGCACCCACACGCTGCAGATCCTGCGCGATGCGGAGGCGGCCGGATTGGTGGTCCGGGCCGGTATCGTCGAGGACGGCGTGCCGCTTTCCGGCGGCCCCGGCTTCGCGCTCTCTCCCGAGGGCTTGCGCGCCGTGGAGGACTTCTCGGTCGCCGCGTTCGCGATGTTCGAGTGCGGCGCGGCCTGGACGCTGGCCGACCATCCCACCGCGGGATGAAGATGCGATGCACAAAGTCTTTCGCTTCCGCACAATTGGCCTAGACTGACCACAGCAGGGAGGCGGCGCAGCCCGGCCACCGGGGCGCGCCGCGGTCGCGGCGACCTTGCCGCCGGCCTCCTGGGGAGTGAGCCCGTCACGGGCTCTCGGGTCGGATTGCGGGCCGGGAGCGGCCGCTTTTGGCGGGACATCCAGATGACGAACTTGAAGGCCCCGAACGCGATGCGGGCGGCGGACGGCGAGGCCAAGGACGAGCCGCTGCGCGAAGACATCCGCCGCCTCGGCCGCATCCTCGGCGACACGGTGCGCGAGCAGCAGGGCGAAGAGGTGTTCGATCTGGTGGAGCGCATCCGCCAGATCTCCATCCGCTTCCACCGCGACAATGACGAGGCCGCCCGCGATGAACTGGAGAGCCTGCTCGCCGGCCTCGACCCCGAGCGCGCGGTCGAGATCATCCGCGCCTTCAGCTACTTCTCCCACCTCGCCAACATCGCCGAGGACGAGCACCACATCCGGCGCAACCGCGCCCACGCCATCGCCGGTTCCGCGCCGCGCGCCGGCAGCCTCGCCCATGCCTTCTCCCATGCTCGCGAACGGGGCATCTCGGCCGAGGCGCTGATCGGCTTCTTCAGCGGCGCACATGTGAGCCCGGTGCTCACCGCCCACCCCACCGAGGTCCGCCGCAAGAGCACGCTCAACCGCGAGATGGAGATCGCCGGCCTGCTGGAGCGCGCCGAGCGCATGGAGCAGACGCCGCAGGAACGCGCGGAGCAGGAGGAGGAGCTGCGCCGCGCCGTGCTCACGCTCTGGCAGACCGCCCTCCTGCGGCGCATCAAGCTGACCGTGCTCGACGAGGTGGCGAACGGCCTCAGCTATTACGACTACACCTTCCTCTCGCAGCTCCCGCGGCTCTACTGCCAGATCGAGGACCAGCTGGCGCACATGGCCGGCGACGGACGCGCGGTGGAGCTGCCCTCGTTCCTGCGCATCGGCAGCTGGATCGGCGGCGACCGCGACGGCAACCCATTCGTGACCGCCGAGGTGCTGTCCGAGACCGTCCGGATGCAGCGCGAGCGGGTGCTGGCCTATTACGATGCCGAACTCCACGCGCTCGGGGCGGAACTGTCGCTGGCCGGGCGCCTCGTCGGCGTGTCCGAGGAACTGGCGGCGCTCGCGGTCGCCTCGCCGGACCGCTCGCAGGAACACCGCGAGGAGCCCTACCGGCTGGCGCTTGCTTATGTGCGCGGACGCCTTGCCGCGACGGCGCGCCGCCTGTCCGGCGCAGGCGTGCCGGATGTCGCGCCCGATGCGCTGGCCGACCATCCCTATGCCGGACCGGGCGAACTGAAGGCCGACCTCGACACCCTCCATCGCTCGCTCGGCGCCAACGGCTCGGCCATCCTGGCGCGCGGGCGCCTGCGGCACCTGCGGCGGGCGGTAGACGGCTTCGGCTTCCATCTCGCCTGCGTCGACCTCAGGCAGAATTCGGACGTGCACGAGCGCGTGGTCGCCGAGCTGTTCGAGAAGGTGGCGCCCGGCACCAATTATCTCGGCCTCGCCGAGGGGGCGCGCATCGACCTGCTGCTGAAGGAGATCGGCACCGCCCGCCCGCTGTCCTCGCCGTTCGTGGACTACGGCGCGGAGACGGTCTCCGAGCTCGCCATCCTCACCACCGCCGCCGCCGCGCACCGGGCGCTCGGGCGAGAGGTGATCCCGAACGCCATCATCTCCAAGGCCGAGGGGGTTTCGGACCTGCTGGAGGTGGCGCTGCTGCTGAAGGAGGTGGGCCTCGTGACCGCCGACGGCACAAGCGCGCTCAACATCATCCCGCTGTTCGAGACGATCGCCGACCTCCAGGCCTGCGCCGAGGTGATGGACCGCGCGCTCGCCATCCCCGCCTATCGCGCCTTGGTGAAGAGCCGCGGCGACGAGCAGGAGGTGATGCTCGGCTATTCCGACTCCAACAAGGACGGCGGCTTCGTCACCTCCGGCTGGGAGCTCTACAAGGGCGAGATCGGCCTCATCGAGGTGTTCCGCAAGCATGGCGTGCGGCTGCGCCTGTTCCACGGCCGCGGCGGCTCGGTGGGGCGCGGCGGCGGCCCGAGCTACGACGCCATCCTCGCCCAGCCGGGCGGGGCGGTGAACGGGCAGATCCGCATCACCGAGCAGGGGGAGATCATCTCCTCCAAATATTCCAATCCGGACGTCGGGCGCCGCAACCTGGAAATCCTTGTCTCGGCCACGCTGGAGGCCTCGCTGCTCCAGCCGCAGCACACCGCGCCGCGGCCGGAATTCCTCAGCGCCATGGAGGAAATCTCCGCCGAGGCGTTCCGGGCCTACCGGCACCTGGTCTACGAGACCGAGGGGTTCGAGGACTATTTCTGGTCCTCCACCGTCATTTCCGAGATCGCGACGCTGAACATCGGCTCGCGCCCCGCCTCGCGGGCGAAGACCCGCGCCATTACCTCGCTGCGCGCCATCCCGTGGGTGTTCTCCTGGGCGCAGTGCCGGCTGATGCTGCCGGCCTGGTACGGCTTCGGCACCGCGGTGGAAGCGTTCGCCGCGCGCCGGCCGGACTACGGCCTGTCGTTCCTGCAGGCCATGTACCGCGAGTGGCCGTTCTTCCGGACCTTGCTCTCCAACATGGACATGGTGCTCTCGAAAAGCTCGCTGGCGGTCGCCTCGCGCTATGCCGAGCTGGTGCCGGACGCGCGGCTGAGGGAGGAGATCTTCGGGCGCATCCGCGCGGAATACGGGCTCACCATCGCCCATCTGCTCGCCATCATGGGGCAGGCGCGGCTCCTGGAGGGCAACCCGCTGCTCGACCGTTCGATCCGCAACCGCTTCCCCTATCTCGACCCGCTGAACCATCTCCAGATCGAGCTTCTGAAGCTCCACCGGGGCAATGGCGGCGACGACAAGGTGCTGCACGGCATCCAGCTGACCATCAACGGCATCTCGGCCGGCCTGCGCAATTCGGGCTGAGCGGGCGGCGATGCATGCCGCCCGCCGCTCCGCCCCCGCCGCTCGCGGTATTTCGCATCTGGCTCAAGAGTTCGCAGCAGCGCGGCCGCCGCTTGCGTTATGTCTTTCAAGAATCAAACGAACACGGAGCGGCGAATAGCATCCGGCGGGCGCCTGGCTTGCGCGGTGGCCATCATGGGCACCGCGCAGCTCGGCGCCGAGCTCAACCCGCAGGAGGTGAAGCTCATCACCGCCTTCCTGCATTCGCTCACCGGCAAGGTGCCGCAGGTGATCTATCCGGTGCTGCCGGTGGAGACCGCGGCCACGCCGAAGCCCACCGTGGAGGTGGTCAAGCCCTGACACCGCCGGGGGCGGCCCTGAACCGAGCGGGCGCCAAGCGGCGCCCGCTCACTGGCGCCCGCTCA
This sequence comes from Xanthobacter tagetidis, assembly GCF_003667445.1. Classification (GTDB taxonomy): domain Bacteria; phylum Pseudomonadota; class Alphaproteobacteria; order Rhizobiales; family Xanthobacteraceae; genus Xanthobacter; species Xanthobacter tagetidis. Next base: position 39,826 of record NZ_RCTF01000020.1, read on the forward strand.
CTGGCAGGCGCAGCTGTAGCTGGAGGCGCGCACCTCCTGCTTGCCGTAGGGCACCATGCACACATTGGCCCAGCTGGGCGTCAGGTTGAAGCCCGGGCGCCAGCCCTCGCCATTCTGATTGGCCGCGCAGACATAAAACAGGTTCTGGCTGTTCTTCCAGGCGCCGGTCGAGACCGGCTCCATCTTCTTCATGCCGCAGACGTCGCGGCAGGATTGGCCGTTGGCCGGATGCCAGACCACGTCGGCGGACGCCGCGCCGCCCAGCAGCGGCAGTGCGGCGAGCGCAGCCGCCAGAGCAAGTTGAACACGCATGTGAAAGCCCCCTCCGACGCGCCGCCCCCGAAGAGCGATCCGCCCCGGTGGTTTCGGCCCGCGCCGCGCCGGCGTCGTGCCGGCACCGGCCCTCCCGGCGGTCGCTCGCGAGGGCAGATACCGATTTCACAAGCTTGGCCTTACTACAAGAATGACCCAAAGGAAGGGGGGCCTACCGGCTCAGTCCAGCCCCTGGATGTGGCCGATGAACGGCAATTGCCGGAAGGCGTGGGCGACGTCCATGCCGTAGCCCACCACGAACACGTCCGGGCACGCGAAGCCGACGAAGTCGGCGTCGATCTGCACCGCCCTTTTGCCGGGCTTCTCCAGCAGCACGCACACCAGCACCCGCCGCGCCCCGCGCGCCATCAGCAGATCCTTGGCGAAGGCGAGGGTGCGGCCGGATTCCAGGATGTCGTCGATCAGCAGCACGTCGCGGCCGCGCACGTCGCTCTCGATGTCCTTGAGGATCTCCACCTGGCCCGAGGAAATGGTCGCTTCGCGGTAGGAGGACAGGTGCACGAACTCCACCTCGGGCGTGAGGCCGGAGGCATGGAGCGCGCGCAGGAGGTCGGCCGCGAACATGAACGAGCCCTTCAGCACCGCGACCGCCAGGAGGGCGTCCGGCCGCGCCAGCGCGATCTCGGCGGCCAAAGCGTGGTTGCGGGCGGCGATGCGGTTCTCGTCATAGAGGACGGTGATGTTGGGCAGCGTCATGGTTCCTCGTCTGGGGGGAGGGGCGAGCATGGACCGGCGCTCCGACCCCGTCCAGGGGCAGGGCGGTTTCGCCGCGCCGCGCTTGGTTTATGGTTGTCCGCGTGCGCCTTGGACGATTCGCGGGGGTGGCGTCGGTGGTCCGGTTCGAGAATGTGGGATTGCGCTACGGGATGGGCCCGGAAGTGCTGAAGGACGTGTCCTTCGGCATCGAGCCCAATTCGTTCCAATTCCTCACCGGACCCTCGGGTGCGGGCAAGACCACCTTGATGCGCCTGATGTTCCTGTCGCTGAAGCCGACGCGCGGGCTCATCACTCTGTTCGGGCGCGACGTGTCCTCGCTCGATCCCGACGAGGTGGCGGTGCTGCGCCGGCGCATCGGCATCGTGTTCCAGGATTTCCGCCTGCTGGACCATCTCACCACCTACGAGAACGTCGCCCTGCCGCTGCGCGTGCTCGGCAAGGAGGAGACCAGTTACCGCGCGGAGGTGACGGAATTGCTGCAATGGGTCGGGCTCGGCGACCGCATGGACGTGCTGCCCCCGGTGCTGTCGGGCGGCGAGAAGCAGCGCGCCGCGATCGCCCGTGCCCTGATCGGCCGGCCGGAATTCCTGCTCGCCGACGAGCCGACGGGCAATGTGGACCCGACGCTGGCGCGCCGCCTGCTGCGCCTGTTCATCGAGCTCAACAAGTCGGGCACCTCGGTGCTGATCGCCACCCACGACATCGCGCTGATGGACCAGTTCGACGCGCGGCGCCTCGTGATCGCGGACGGACGGCTCTATGTCTACGACTGAGACCGAACGCGTGGAGAAGGCCATCTCCGGCGCTCCCATGGGCCCCGCCGGGAAGCCGGCGCGCCCCTCGCGCGCGGCGGCGATCGTGCCGCGCGCCACGGTCGCCGGCCGGGCGCTGGTGGCGGTGGTGGCGATCATGACCTTCCTCGCCTCCCTCACCATCGGCACCGCGCTCGCCGTGCGCGCCACCGCCGCGACCTGGCGCGCCGACGTGAAGCGCGAGGTGACGATCCAGATCCGCGCCGGCGAGAAGGCCGCGACCGACGCCCAGGTGCAGGCGGCGGTCGACCTCGCCAAGGGCACCGCCGGCATCGCCGGCGTCCATGTGCTGACGCCGGAGGAGACGTCCCGCCTGCTGGAGCCCTGGCTCGGGGCGGGACTGGACCTTGCTGATCTGCCGGTCCCGCGCGTCATCGTCCTGCGGCTCGACGGCACCGGCCGGGCGGACCTGCCGCGGCTGAAGCGCACCTTGTCCGACCGCATCCCGACCGCCACCCTGGACGACCATCGCAACTGGTCGGAACGGCTCGCCCTGATGGCGCAGGGCGTCACCGTCACCGGCATCGGGCTCCTGGCGCTGGTGGCGCTCGCCACCATCCTCACTGTGGTGTTCGCGACCCGCGCGGCGGTGGCGACGAACCGGTCCGTCGTCGAGGTCCTGCATTTCGTGGGCGCCCGCGACGGCTTCATCGCCGCCCAGTTCCAGCGCCATTTCCTGCGCATCGGCGCGGAGGGCGGGCTGATCGGCGGCCTCTCCGCGTGCGCCATCTTCCTCGCCGTCGCCTTCCTGCCGCGTTCGGGCCTGCTGCCCGCGGGCGAGGACCAGACGGCCTTCCTCGGCTGGCTCGATCCCGGCCCGCTGGGATTTGCCGGCATCGGCCTCGCGGTTGTAACGGTGGCGCTTGCCACCGCGCTCACCTCGCGCGTGACCGTTTACCGAACGCTCAGGACGATTCAATGATCCGCCCGGTGCCTCGCGGCTGGCGGCGGGGCCGTCCTCGCGCGCGCCGCATTCGCGCATCATGGTCGCCGTCATGAGCCTGTCCAACGGAGCCCTGGCCCCGCGCCGGGCGGAAAAAGAGGCGCGCAGGACCTCGATGGGGCGCACGCTGCTGCGCCGCGCCGTGACGCTGGTCGTGCTCTTGGTCGGCCTCGCCGGCGTGGCGGGCCTCGCCGGCTTTCTCGTGTTCACCGCCCAGATCGCCGCGCGCGAACCGTCCAGCGTGAAGAAGGCCGACGCCATCGTCGTGCTCACGGGCGGGGCCGCACGCATTCCGGACGCCTTGGCTCTGCTGGCGGAAGGCCATGGCCGGCGGCTGCTCATCACCGGCGTCAATCCGTCCACCTCGTCCGACATGCTGCGCGAGAGCCTGCCGCAAAGCGACGCGGACCGGCTCATCGCCTGCTGCGTCGATCTCGGGCACAAGGCCCTCAATACGCTGGGCAATGCCATCGAGGCGTCGGAGTGGACCCGCAGCCAGCGCTTCCGCTCGATCCTGGTGGTGACAAGCTCCTGGCATATGCCGCGGGCGATGCTGGAACTGGAGCGCGCCTTGCCCGAGGTGGAGTTTGTGCCTTATCCCGTCGTCTCCACGCGGATGCAGGCGGAGCAATGGTGGCGCGATCCCCCGACCTTGAAGCTTATCCTCAAGGAATACCTCAAATACGTGATGGCTGCGGTGAAGATCCGGCCGGCGCAGGCGGTGGCGGCGCCGGGCGAACAGGCGCGCGTTGGGCCGTGAGCCCCGGCGCGGTCCGGCGCCACCGGTCGGCCACGCGGAGGGCGGCGTCGTGAGCGTGGTCCGCTCCGCCCTGTTCCAGGCCGCGTTCTATGGCGTGACGCTGCTTTACATGCTGGTCTTGCTCCCGGCCTTGCCTTTCATTTCGCGGCAGACCCTGTGGCGCACCGGCGTCACGGCGTGGGTCTGCGCGGTGGCGTTCCTGCTGCGGGTGATCGTGGGCATCCGCGCCGAGGTGCGCGGGACCGAGAACATCCCGCCGGGCCCGCTGCTGATCGTGGCGAAGCACCAGTCGGCGTGGGAGACGCTGGCGCTGCTGCCCTACTTCTCCGACCCCGCCTTCATCCTGAAGCGCGAGCTGATGCGGATCCCGATCTTCGGCTGGTTCGCGGCCAAGACGCGCATGATCCCGGTGGACCGGTCCGCCGGGTCGAGCGCGCTGAAGGCCATGACGCGCACCGCGCGCGCCGAGATCGCCGGCGGCCGGCAGATCCTGATCTTTCCCGAGGGCACGCGCCGCCCGCCGGGGGCACCGCCGGAATACAAGTTCGGCGTCGCCCACCTCTATGCGAGCCTCGGCGTGCCGTGCCTGCCGGTGGCGCTCAATTCCGGCCTGTTCTGGCCACGCCGGGCGCTCAACTTCCGGCCCGGAACCATCATCGTGGAGTTCCTGCCGGCGCTGCCGGCCGGGCTGCCGCGGGATGCGTTCATGGCGCGCATCGAGCACGATATCGAGGCCGCCAGTGACCGCCTTCTCGCCGAGGGGCGGGCGGCGCTCGGCGCGGAGCGAGGGGCAGGGTGAGGTAGGCGGAAACGTCCTGTTATCCACACTCTGTGGAAAACTCTTGATGGGGTGCGGCGACCGTTCTAGTTTCGTTCTCATGAACGCGACTGATTCGCTCCTCCTTCCCCTGGCCGATGCGGGCCGGCTCAACGGCCTGAGCAACGGCGCCCTGGGCGCGCGCTACCGCTTCTGGCGGGATGCGGACGGCGTCCGCCATGTCTTCTCGGTCTATCCGGCCGACCAGGCGCCCGATTATCCGGACGCCATCGCCCTCGTCACCCGCCGCACCCCCGCCGGCCCGATCGCCATGTGGGCGGGACGGCCGGGCGCCGATGCGCGGCGCATGGCGGAGCGCCTCGATGCCGAGGAGATTCACATCCATGTGTTCGGCGACGCGCCGGCGCCGGCCTTGCGCGGGCTGATCCGCGACCGCGCTCCCATCGAGCGCGCGACGCCGCGCCCGGCCGACAGCGCCGCTTCGCTCGGCCTGCTGATCGCGCGCCGCGCGGCGGCCTGAGCCGTCCCGCCTCAGGCGCCGGCATGCCCCGGCCGCAGCTGGCGGGCGATCCAGGCCAGATCGGCGTCGGCCAGGCCCAGCGCCTCCAGCGCCGAGACGGTGGCGACCACGTAGTCGACGTTGGGGCCGGACTTGCCGTGCGAGCGCCGCACCAGCTCCATTTGTTCCTGGAGCCCGAGGCCCCTGGCGTACTGGGGGTGCGCGCGGTTCACCACATAAGCCAGGGCCGGCTCGGTGCGGCGCGATCCGTCGAGCAGCTGGATGCGCCGCGTGCATTCGCGGTAGACGCCGGAAATCTGCTCGCGCTCCGTCAGATAGGCATGCACCGCCGGCCAGTCTCCCGCCGCGACGCGGTACGCGATGCCCCGGCACGAGCCGCCCACGTCGAGCCCGAGGACCAGGCCGGGCTGTTCCGGCGTCCCCCGGTGGTGGAACGAATAGACGCACAGCGCCCTATGGGCGCCGATCAGCCGCGCCTCGCACCGCTCCGCGAAGGCGAAGCCGGGGTTCCACATCAGCGAGCCGTAGGCGAACACCCAGGTGTCGTGCGACGTGTCGTGCGACGGCCTGGCGGAGGGAGCAAACGGGCGATCGATCGGCGGCACCGGATCGGGCGGCATGGCGGCAAGGTCCCGCGGGGTACGTTGACAGACGGCGAAGAGCGTCGCCTAACAGCGCCAGAGCCCCGCCGCAAGCACGAGCCAGGTTGCCCATGTCCGATGACGCCGCACCGTCCGCCCGCAGGAAGTCCTGGATCGTCTTCGTCCCGCTGGCCCTGTTCCTGCTCGTCGCAGTGATCTGGAGCGGGGTGTGGGTCTATGCCTCCAACCGGGCCGAACGCGAGATCGAAGCCTGGGTCGCGCGCGAGGCGCGGCTCGGTCGGATCTGGAACTGCGGCGAGCGCCACCTTGCCGGCTATCCGTTCCGCTTCGAGCTGAAGTGCCGGAGCCCGAGCCTGGAGACCCGCGGCGGCGATTCCATCATCATCACCGCGGCTTCCGCCCAGGTGGTGGCGCAGATCTGGGCGCCGAACCACATCGTCGCCGAGTTCCAGGCGCCGGCGCGGGTGATGGATCGGGGCTCCGGCAAGAGCTACGCCGCCACCTGGCAGGTGCTCCAGATGAGCGGCGTGGGCGACCTTTCGGGGCAGCCGCAGCGCTTCTCGGTCCAGGTCATGGAACCGCGCCTTCAGGAGGCGCAGGACCCCGGCGCGGCACCCGCTCCCGCACCCGCACCGGCGACGTCCGCCGCAGCGCCGGGTTCAGGCGATGCCGTGATCGGCGCGCATCTGGTCGAGTTCCATGTGCGCCGCACGCCGGGGCCGAGCGGCGCCCTCGACAATGTGGACTTCGCCTTCGGCGCCAAGAACGCCCGCGCCGCGGTGCTGGACCGCGCCGGCAGCCCCGGCCCGCTCGATGTGACGATCCAGGGCACCGTGACCGCGGCGGCAGACCTTCGTCCCATGCCGGTGGAGCAGCGCCTGAGGGCGTGGGCCGCGGCGGGCGGCGTCGCCCGCCTGGAGCGCCTTGCCCTGACCACGCCCACCGTCGCTGCCACCGCGTCCGGCGCGCTCTCGGTCGACCCCGCCGGGCTTCTCAACGGCAAGCTCGATCTCGGCTTCGCCGGCTTCCAGGATCTGGTGGCCGGCCTCGGCCGGGCGGGCGCCATCCCGTCCGACCTCGCGCCGATCGTCTCTGCGCTGGCCATGGTGGGAAAGCCGACCACCGTGGAGGGCCGCAGGGGGGTGAGCTATGCCCTGTCGTTCAACAAGGGCGCGCTCCGGTTCGGCCCGCTGCAGGTGGGCTTCGTGCCGCCGCTGTTCTGAGGCGCGCCGGTCAGCCGCCCGGCGGGATCACCTTGTAGAGCTGGAATCGGTCGCCCTCGAAGGCGAGCTTCAGCCGGTCGGGGTCCGGGTTCGGCGCCCCGCGCTCGGTGAACAGGAGGTAGACATAGTCGAAATGCTGGGGCCACAGGTCCCAGTAGCGGGCACCGTCCACCGTCGGCTCGTCCTCGGCGATCAGCAGTTGCTCCAGCTGGGGCGGCGTCCCGTCCTCGGTGTCGACGGTGGCGGCATAGGGCTGCCTCACGCGCAGGATCTGCTTGCCCTTCACCGTGAAGGCGGTCGTGACCAGCGACGACTTCTCGATCATGGCGAGGCAGGCCGCGTGCATCAGGCCGAGGTCGCGCACGTCCTCGCCGCCGTTGACGTCGGCATAGGCCACCAGCACCCGCGAGCCGGTCTTGATGTCGCCGACCGAGCGCCGGAAGTCGAAGGTCCAGCGGGTGAGCTGGTCCCACACCACCTGCACCTCGGCGACCCGCACGCCCACCATCACCAGCAGCACCACGAGGAAGCCGCGCCGCGCCAGCCGGTGCCGCAGGTCGACGCTGATGGTGGCGAGCACCATGAAGGCGATGGCCACCGGGATGCGCTGGTCCGCCATGTAGGTGGCGAATGCGACGCGGGGCATGGCGAGATAGACCGCGCCGGCGACCAGCAGGAGCGTCGCCAGCAGCGGGTGCACGCGCAGCAGCCGGTGGCGCGCCGCCCAGATGCCGGCGGCGACCACGACCGCCGTGAGCGCGAACGCCACATAGTCGAAATAGACGTTGAAGATGAGCTCGATGCCCTCGATCTTGCCCTTCGGCTCCCAGTAGTTCTCGCCCGACAGGCCCCAGGTGGGGCTTGCCAGCATCAGCGGCCCGACCAGCGCGAACGGCAGCCCGGCGGCGACGAACGCGGCGAGGCGCGGCGCCAGCGGCCGCCCGCGGCCCTGCCACAGGCGCAGCAGTTCGAAGGCGAGCAGGCCGATGCCGTAGATGCCGGCCGCCACCAGGTGGCAGAAGAACAGCGCCACCACGAACGCGGTCGAGGCGGCATACCGCCAGGGCCACGGCTTGTCCCGCAGCGCCACCCAAGCGGCGAGCGCGCACAGCGCGAGCCCGATGCCGAAATAGTAGTTCATGACGCCGATGAGGAAGACGCCGTTATAGAGCAGCGGGAAGGCGAGCAGCTGCACCGACGACCAGCGCCCGAACAGGGCCCGGTGCAGCGCCATGGTGCCGCCGGCGATGAGCGCGAAGCACATCAGCGTGTAGATCTCGCCCGCCGCGTAGATGTTGGTGAAGCGGTCGATCACCGGCACCAGCAGGTCCATCATCAGGTTCGGGATCACCGCCCACTCCACGCGGTAGAAGCGCGCGAGGTCGGCGTCGTGCGGCAGCACGGCGATCACGTGCATCCGGGCGAGGTGGTTCACGTAGTCCGACAGCGGAGGGATGGGATGGGTGACGATGGGGATTGCCACCAGCGCCAGGCCGATGAGGAAGGCCGCGGCGATGACGCGGCCCGGCAGGTCATGGTGCGGCCGGGCCGGCAGAACCGGGTGCGCGGCGGGCTTGCTGCCGGCGGCCGGCGCTGAGGGGGCGGTTCTGGCGTCCATGATCGGGGTTCCGCGGGGAGGACGGCGGCCCGAGCCATGCCGAGCGCCGATGCGCCGGAACGGGCGCCGCCGAGGCGGCTCATGACATGGAGATTGTGGTGGCGCCATGGCTTGCAGGTGACGGCCGGGCAAATTTTGCACCTTCCGTAACGTCGCCTTGTCCCGGCGCCCGCCCTGGCGGCGGCCTTTCCCGGCGCGGTCGAACCGGCTAGAAGGGCGGCGGCCGGCGCGCGCCGGCCCCGGAGCGCGCGGACCCGGCCCGGCCGGTCCGCCCGGAACGTCAGACCGCCATTCCCGAGAGCGAGCCTTTCATGAGCGAGCCGTTCCCCGCCAACGAGGCGCATCTTCAGGCCGAGGTCCTCGCCCGCGCGCTGCCGCACATGCAGCGCTATGACGACGCCGTCGTCGTGGTGAAGTACGGCGGCCATGCCATGGGCAACGAGGACGTGGCGCGCCACTTCGCGCAGGACATCGTGCTCCTGGAGCAGGCGGGCGTGAACCCCGTGGTGGTGCACGGCGGCGGCCCGCAGATCGGCGCCATGCTGGAGAAGCTCGGCATCAAGTCGCAGTTCGCGGCCGGGCTGCGCATCACCGACAAGGCGACGGTGGAGATCGTCGAGATGGTGCTCGCGGGCTCCATCAACAAGCAGATCGTCGGCTTCATCAACGAGGCGGGCGGCAAGGCCATCGGCCTGTGCGGCAAGGACGGCAACATGGTGCGCGCCCGCAAGGCGACGCGCACCCTGGTGGACCCGGACAGCAAGATCGAGCAGGTGGTGGACCTCGGCTTCGTCGGCGAGCCCGACACCGTCGACACCATGGTGCTGGACCAGATCCTCGGCCGCGAGCTGATCCCCGTGCTCGCCCCGGTGGCGGCGGCGGTGGACGGCGGCACCTACAATGTGAACGCCGACACCTTCGCCGGCGCCATCGCCGGCGCGCTCGGCGCCAAGCGCCTGCTGCTGCTCACCGACGTGCCGGGCGTGCTCGACACGTCGAAGACGCTGATCCCGAAGCTCACCATCGCCGAGGCGCATGCGCTGATCGCCGACGGCACCATCTCCGGCGGCATGATCCCGAAGGTGGAGACCTGCATCTACGCCTTGGAGCAGGGCGTGGAGGGGGTGGTGATCCTCGACGGCAAGGTGCCGCACGCGGTGCTGCTGGAACTGCTCACCGACCACGGCGCCGGCACGCTCATCACCCGCTGACCGGAGGGGCGCGCGGGAAGGCCCCGGCGCCTACATCCCCGGAATGTCGCTGGCGCCGGGCCCGAGCGGGCGCTGCATGAGCACGGTGTCCACCCAGCGGCCGAACTTCAGCCCGGTCGCGGCGAGCGTTCCCATATGGGCGAAGCCGCAGGCGCGGTGCAGCGCGATCGAGCCCTCATTGGCGCTGTCGCCGATCACCGCCACCATCTGGCGGTAACCGCGCCGCTCGCAGGCGTCGATCAGCGCATCGAGCAGCGCGCGGCCGATGCCGCGGCCATGAAAGGCCGCCGCCACATAGATGGAATCCTCCACCGTGTGCCGGTAGGCCGCGCGCGGCCGGAAGGCACTGGCATAGGCATAGCCGGCGAAGGCGCCGTCGATCTCGGCGGCGAGGTAGGGATAGCCCTGATCGGCGATCGCCGCCATGCGCCGCGCCATCTCCTCCCGACCCGGCGGCACCAGCTCGAAGCTCGCCGTGCCCTCGCGCACGGCCTGCGCATAGATGGCGGTAATATGGGGAAGGTCGGCGGCAGTGGCGGCGCGGATGAGCATGGGGCGGGGGCAGGACATTGCGCAGGTGGGGGCGCCGCAAGCATATCGCCGCGACCCATCCGCTCAAACAGAAAAGCCCCGGCCAAGCGGCCGGGGCTTCTCCTCATCTCGCGAGAGCGGCGTCGCGGCTAGGCCTCAATCCTGGCTGCGGCCGCCGAACAGCTGCAGCAGCATCATGAACATGTTGATGAAGTCCAGATAGAGCGCCAGCGCGCCCATGATGGCCTTCTTGCCCATGACGGCGGCGTCGTCGCCGGCGAAATACATCTCCTTGATCCGCTGCGTGTCGTAGGCGGTGAGGCCCGCGAACACGAGCACACCCACCACGGACACGATGAACTGGAGCATCGAGGAGCCGAGGAAGATGTTCACGACCGAGGCGATGATGATGCCGAACAGGCCCATCATCAGGAACGAGCCCATGCCGGAGAGGTCACGCTGCGTGGTGTAGCCGTAGAGGCTCAGCGCGCCGAACGAGGCGGCGGTGATGAAGAACACCCGGACGATGCTCTCGTGCGTGTACACGAGGAAGATCGTCGACAGCGAGATGCCCATGATGGCCGCGAACAGCCAGAACGTCAGCTGGGCGGCGGGCACGCTCATGCGTTCCACGCGGAAGCTCAGGAAGAACACCGCGCCGAGCGGCGCAAGCATGACCACCCAGCGGAACGGGCTCTGGAAAAGGAACTGACCCACAGCGGTCAGCGCCATGCGTCCGGTGGCCGGGTCCGTCGTCACCGCCATCATGAAGGTGCCGAGCGCGGCCGCGCCGGTGATGGCGAGGCCCAGCGCCATGTAGTTGTAGACGCTCAGCATGTATGAGCGGAGGCCCTGGTCGATCGCGGCCTGCGAGCGCGCCACCGTCGTGTTCCAACGCCCGGCGACGTTGCGATCATAGTCGGACATCGTCGTTCCCCTTGAAAAGATCTCCGACCGCCCGCGCCGCAAGGCTTCGGGCAGTCCGCCGCTAATATGGTGGGTTCCAAATGGGGCGGCAAGACGAGGTACATGAAATTTACGCAAGGTGAGATCGCGCGCTGGGCGTGCATTCCACATCGATTGCGGCCTATAGTGAATTCCGGTCGGGGGCGCGGGCCATGGGGGGGCGTGGCGACGGATCGGGACGAGGTGCCGGGCTGCGTGCAATTCAGGCGCGGCCACGCCGGCACGCCCTCGCCTTTATCCCGCCGCTCGATCTGGCGCTCGCGCTCGGCATGCTCCTCGGCCTTGGATGCCTGTTCACGCCGCGGCCGGCCCTGGCGGGCGCCTGGACGCTGCCGGCCGGCGGCGGCCAGGTCATCGTCCAGACCACGGTGGCGACCTCCAACCAGGAATTCGGCCCCTCCTCGGACCTGCTTTCCAGCCGGCCCTACGACAAGGCGGAGGTGGACCTCGTCTTCGAGTACGGCGCCACCGACTGGCTGACCCTGATCGCCGCGCCGCAATTCCTCGCCGTGCGGCTCGGGGAGCCGGGCTCCGCCTCCTATGCGGGGCCGGGCTATACCAGCCTCGGGGCGCGGGTGCGGCTCTATGAGAGCGAAACCTTCGTGCTCTCGGCGCAGGCGGTGGCGCGCATTTCCGGCACCGGCAATTCCCAGAGCGCGGCGGCGGTGGGCTACGAGGACGGCGAGCTGGACCTGCGCGTGCTGGCCGGGCTCTCCTTCACGCTGTTCGGCAAGCCGGCTTATCTCGATCTCCAAGCGGCGCAGCGCCAGCGCTCCGGGCCGCCGCCGGACGAGTTCCACCTCGACGCCACCTTGGGCGTGCGGGTGGCCGAGCGCTGGCAGGTGCTGGCGCAGTCCTTCAACGTGGTCTCGGAGGGTGCGGGCGAGGGCCCGTATTTCGGCGCCTCCTACGAGTATTACAAGCTGCAGCTCGGCGCGGCCTATGACTGGACGCCGGCGCTGACGCTCCAGCTCTCCGTCGTCGGCACCTATTTCGCCCGCAACGCGCCGCAGGAGAACGGCCTCGTCCTCAGCGCCCAATACCGCTTCTGACCGGCCCGCCGGTGGTCACGAGGCGAATTCCGAGCGCGATCGGGATGATGCCGAGGAGATCGAGCGGCGGCACGCTCTCGCCCAGCAGCAGCCAGCCGAACATCAGGCCGAGCGGCGGCATCAGGAAATGCAGCGCGCTCGCCTTGGTGGCGCTCGCCCGCGACAGGATGAAGAACCACAGGCTGAACGCCGCCACCGAGGCGCCGAGCGTCAGATAGAGGAAGGCGGCGGCGAGCGGCAGCGAGGGCTGGATCGCATCCAGGCTCTCCGTCATCAGCGCCACCGGCAGCAGAGCGAGCCCGCCCGCCAGCGACTGGATGCCGCTGCCCATCCACAAGGGCGCGCCAGTGCGCACCAGCTTGAACAGCAGGGTGGCGGCGGCCAGCGTCACCAGCGCCGCGAGCACGAACAGCGTTCCGGTCAGGTCCTCCGCGCCCGAGCCGATGCGCGAGCGCACCACCAGCGCCACCCCCGCCATGCCGAGGCCGAGCCCCGCGAGCTTCAGCGGCGTCAGCCGCTCGCCCAGCAGCGGGCCGGCCGCGAGCGCGGTGAGCAGCGGGTTGGCGCTGATGATGACGGCGGTGAAGCCCGAGGACACCGTGGTCATGCCCACATAGCTCAGGCCGAGATAGCAGGCATTGTTCAGCACCCCCATGAGCGCCAGCGCCGCCACCTCGCGCGCCGGAATGCGCTTCAGCTGACCGAGCAGGGCGCAGGCCCCGAGGATCAGCGTGCCGGCCAAAAGGAAGCGGCCGGCGAGCAGCAGCAGCGGCGGGCAGTAAGCGAGCGCCACCTTCGCCGCGGCGAAGGCCGAACTCCACAGCAGGCAGAAGGCGAGGATGAGCACGGGCGTGTAGTCCCGGCTGCGGACGGCGGCGGCGTGCATTTGGCAAGTCTCCCGGGGCGCAGAAAGCACGCGCGGTTTGCATTGGGAAATTGAATGTGCCCATCATCCGCATTCGAAAAACGAATGTGTGTGCCGTGATGCTGGACCCCGATCTCCTGAAGGCCTTCGTGAGCGTGGTGGAGGCGGGCGGCTTCACGCGGGCCGGCGAGCGGGTCCACCGCACCCAGTCCACGGTGAGCCAGCAGATCCGCCGCCTGGAGGAGCAGCTCGGCCGGCACCTGCTGCTGCGGGACGGGCGCGGGGTGAGCCTGACGCCGGAGGGCGAGGTGCTGCTCGGCTATGCCCGCCGCATCCTGGCGCTCCATGCCGAGGCCGAGGCGGCGCTCACCGGCCCCGCGCCGGCGCCCGCCCTGCGGCTGGGCATTCCCGACGACATTCCCGTGGCGGCGCTCACCGAGGTGGTCTCCGCGTTCGCGGCGGCGCGGCCGCAGGTGCGCCTCGCGGTGCAGTGCGGCCTGAGCACCGATCTCCTGGCGGCGCTCGCCCGCGGCGAACTCGACATCGCCCTCGCCAAGCGTGAGCCGGGAGCGGGCCCGGCGCACCGCGCCTGGGCGGAGCGCCTCGCCTGGGTGGCCGGGGCCGGTCGCCTGCCGCCGGACGGGGTGGTGCCGCTGGTCGCGTTCCGCCAGGGCTGCCTCTATCGCGGCCGGGCCGTGCATGCGCTGGAGCGCGCCGGGCGGCCCTGGCGCATCGCCTATGAAAGCTCGGACCTGCTCGGCATCCAGGCGGCGCTGAAGGGCGGGCTCGGCGTCGCCGTGCTGTCGCGCCGGGCGATCACCGCCGACCACCGCGTTCTCACTGCCGGCGAGGGCTGGCCCGACATCGCCCCTACCGAGCTTGCCTTGTGCGCCAGGGACGATCTCGGCGCGGCAGGGCGCGATCTCGTCGACCTCCTCGCCGCCTTCTGCGACGCCGAGGAGGCGCGCCCGCTCGCGGCCTGACGGCTCAGCCGGCCGCCGCGTGCTTCGCCAGCAAGGCGCGGCCCACCTGGCCTGCGCCCAGCAAACCGGGCGTGGCGTGCATCACCACGTGCACCGGCATCAAAGTGAGCCGGTCGGTATAGGGCGGATGGTCGTCGAACGCGGCGCGGAACGGGCTGTCCGCGAACATGTGCGCCATGGCGCGGCCGATGCCGCCGGCGACGTAGACGCCGCCGCGGGCGTCGAAGGCGAGCGCCAGGTCGCCCAGCACCCGGCCGAGCAGGCGCAGGAACACGTCGCAGGTTTCCCGCTCGCTGCGCTGGCCGTGCACCGCGGCCTTGATGATGCCGTGGGTGGTGAGGCTCTCGCCGGTGAGGATGCGGTGCAGGCGCACCAGGCCCTGGCCGGAGAGCACGTGCTCCACCGCCACCGGGCCGAGGTCGCGCACCAGATGGGCGATCACCCGCGCCTCGTCGGTCGTCACCGCGCCGAGGCGCATGTGGCCGGCCTCGCTGGCGAGCACGATGTTGCCCTCGGGACGCGGCAGCAGCACGGCGGTGCCGAGCCCGGTGCCGGGGCCGCAGACCAGCATGGGTTCGCCCGGCGCCGCCCGCCCGGCGCCGACCTCGATCAGGTCCTCGCGCTTCAGCAGCGGCACCGCATGTGCGAGCGCCACGAAATCGTTGACCACCGCCAGCTCGGCAAGCCCCATGGCGCCGGCGAAGGCGGTGCGGCTGAAGCGCCAGTTGCGGTTGGTGAGGCGCACGTCCTCGCCGTCGACGGGGGCCGCCACGGCGAACGCGCCGAGCGTCGGCCGCGCGCCGCCGAGGCCGGCGAGATAGGCGCCCACCAGATCGTCGAGGCTGGCATAGGAATCGTTGGTCTCGATGCGCACGTCGAACGGCAGACCGTCGGCACCGGCGCGGGCGAGCCGCGTGGTGGTGCCGCCGATGTCCGCGAGGAGAAGCATGGGGGCCATGGGCAATCCGGTGGGAACGGGAGGCGAACTTTAATCGGCCGGCGCGCCGAAGCAACTGCTCCCGGCGCCGGGCGGCGCTCAGAGCACCACCACGCCTCTATGCTTGGCCTCGCCTTCCGGTTCCACGTGGATGGTGATTTCCGTGTCGTCCATGTCGGTTTCGAGCGCGCGCTCGATGCGGTCGCAGATGTCGTGCGCCGCGGCCACGCTCATGCTGCCCGGCACCACCAGGTGGAACTCCACGAAGGTCATGCGCCCGGCATGGCGGGTGCGCAGATCGTGCGCCTCGATGGCGCCTTCGGCATGGGTGGAGACCAGTTCGCGGATGCGGGCCACCACGTCCGGCGGCGGCGCGGCATCCATGAGGCCGCCCACGGATTCGCGCATCAGGCCCCAGCCGGTCCACAGCACGTTGAGCGCCACCAGCGCCGCCAGCAGCGGGTCGAGCTGCGGCCAGCCGGTGATCGGCACCAGGATGAAGCCGGCGAGCACGCCGAGCGAGGTGACGACGTCGGTCAGGATGTGCTTGCCGTCGGCGATCAGCGCGGGCGAGCGGTTGGCCCGGCCGACCCGCAGCAGCACCATGCACCACACCGCGTTGAGGGCGGTCGCGGCGCCGTTGAGCAGCATGCCCTTCACCGGCTGGTCGGGCAGGCGCGGGTCGAGGAAGCCGTGATACGCCTCGCGCAGGATGGTGAAGGCGGCGAGCACCACCAGCACGCCCTCGACCACGGCGGAGATGTACTCCGCCTTGTGGTGTCCGTAGGGATGGTTGGTGTCCGCCGGCTGGGCGGAGATGTGGAGCGCCGCCAGCGCCGCCAGCGAGGCGGCGACATTGATGATGCTTTCCAGCGCGTCCGACAGCAGCGCCACCGAGCCGGTGACGAGATAAGCGAGCGTCTTGAGGCCCAGGACCACGACGCCGACGCCGACGCTGGCCACCGCCACCCACAGCGTGGAGCGCTTCATCATCGCCTCCCGGCGCAGGATGGAGGAAGAGCCGTCCTCGGGCGCGGCTCGGCCCGGGCCGCGGCACGCCGGGGGGCTGTAGCCCTCTTTCAGCCGCAGTGCAACATGGCCGCGTCCCGGCCCGCGTCTCAGGACGCCGCGGCGGCTTTTTCCCCGATGCGCCTAGCGCCGGCGTCGGGCAGCGGCGCGAGCCGGCGGTGCAGGTGCACCATGTAGGCCATGCCGAACACCGGGGTGATGAGGTTGAGGATCGGCACCAGCAGGATCGGCGAAATCAGGAGGCCGGCAATGAAGATGGTGGTGGCGTTGGCCCGGCGCAGCGCCCGTGCCTCCTCCGGCGTGCGGTAGCGCATGGCCGCCATCTCGAAATATTCGCGCGAGAGCAGGTAGGCGTTGGCGACATAGAAGACGATCACGTTCACGCCCGGCACCAGCAGCAGGAGCAAAGCGGCGAGGTTGACCGCCAGCACCAGGCCGAAGAAGCGGATGGAATAGGCAAGCGAGCGCAGGATGGGCTGCGGCGTGCCGCGCCGGTCGCCGGGATAGCTCGCGCCCTCCACCCGCTCCGCCACGTCGTCGGCGAAGAAGCCGGCCACCAGCGAGGAGGCCGCCGGCACCAGATAGAACACGCCGAACACCAGCCCGAGCCCGGCCACCACGGCGAGCGTGGTCTCGACCCAGGGATAGGTCGGGATGTCGACGAAATGGGTCAGCGCCGCCTCCAGGCCGACGCCGAGCGCCACCAGCACCAGCAGGGCCAGGACGACGGATTTCAGCAGCAGCCCCCTCAGGAGGGGCGAGAAGGTCTGGCGCAGGGCTTCGAAGGCGGCGGCGAGCATGGCGCGTCCCGGTGGCGGTTCCGGTCACAGGTAAGCGCTCCCGGCCGCGCCCTCAAGGGCACGATGGCACCCGGCGCAGGGTGGCCGCCAGATCGGCGCGGCACGTCGGCTGCGCCCGTCTAAAACGCGAATGAACGTTCATTCTTGCGCGAGCGTGGCCTTTCGGGTAGTGAGAGCGAACGTTCATTCGCATCCCGGAGCCTGCCTTGTCCCTCCTCCTAGCGCCGCGCGCGGAAACGCCTGCCGGCCCGAAGCGCAGTCCCCAGCAGCAGCGCATCCTCGCCGCCGCCATGGCCTGCTTCGCGCGCGACGGCTTCCACGGCGCCTCCATGCAGAAGATCTGCGCCGAGGCGGGGATGAGCGCCGGGACGCTCTACCGCCACTTCCCCTCCAAGGAGGCGATCATCGCCGCCATCGTCGAGGACGAGCGGGCGGAGCGGCTCAAGGTGTTCGACGAGGTGCACAAGGCGCCCACCATCCTCGGCGGGCTGATGCACTGCCTGCGCCTGCTGCTTGAGGAGCAGGCACTGCCCACCGCCACGCTCGGCCCCGAGATCATGGCCGAGGCGATCCGCAACGCCTCGCTGCGCGCAGCGGTGGAGCCCTGCGAGGCGGAGACCCGCGGCCACCTGATGGCGGCGCTGGAGGAGGCGGTGGCGCGCGGCGAGATCGACCCTGCAATTCCCCTCGACCAGGTGCTGGTGCTGCTCCAGATCCTCGGCGACGGCATCATCCTCAACCATCAGCTTCACCCCGAATGGAACATCACGGAGCGGCTGCCGGAGCTGCACCGGCTGGTGGTGCGCATGCTCGCGCCGGCGCCGAAGGCCGTCTGACCATGGCCGCCCGCCGCCGCTCGCCCCTGCGTCAACCTGGCCGTGGCCCGTCCGCATCGCGTCACGGGATTGCCGCCGTTGCTGCCCATCTTCCGCCGCCCGCACTTCAGAAGGTCCTCTCCCTCATGGCCCGCGCCGCCACTCCTGCGTTCCCCGTGCTCGTCCTGGCCGCGGCCGGCCTGATGGCAGCGCCCGCCGCCGCGCTGGCCGAGGCCTCCACCGCCGCGGCGCCGTCCGCCCTCAGCGTCACCGTGGTGCGGCCGCTGGAGGACAAGATCACCGAGACGCTGCTCGTCACCGGCTCGCTTCTGCCGCGCGAGGAGATCGAGGTCGGCCCCGAGATCGAGGGCTACCGCGTGGTGGAGATCCTGGCGGAGGTCGGCGACGCGGTGGCCAAGGGCCAGGTGCTCGCCCGCCTCTCCCGCGAGGTGCTGGAGACCCAGCTCGCCCAGAACACCGCCAGCGCCGCCAAGGCCCGCGCCGCCATCGCCCAGCAGCGCGCCACGGTCGACCAGACGCTGGCGCAGGAGACCGAGGCGAGCGCCGCGGTCGACCGCGCCCGCCAGCTGCGCAAGAGCGGCACCGTCTCCCAGGAGACCCTCGACGAGCGCGAGCGCGCCGTGAAGGTGGCGAGCGCCCAGGTGGCGGCCGCCCGCGAGGCGCTCATCGCCGCCGAAGCGGAGGAGGTGTTCGTCAAGGCGCAGCGCGACGAGATCGAGGTGCGGCTGAAGCGCACCGAGGTGCGCGCCCCGGCGGCCGGCATCGTTCTGGCGCGCACCGCCCGCGTCGGCGCCATCGCCTTGTCGGCGCGCGCCGAGCCGCTGTTCCGCATCGCCCAGGACGGCGCCATCGACCTCGACGCCGAGGTGCCCGAGGACGCCATGCCGCGCATGAAGGCCGGCCTCAAGGCCGAGGTCACGCCCGCCGGCTTCGACGCGCCGCTCGCCGGGACGGTGCGCCTCGTCTCCGCCGAGGTGGACAGGTCCACCCGGCTCGGCAAGGTGAAGATTGCGCTCCCCGCGGACCCGCGCCTGAAGCCCGGCGCCTACGGGCGCGGCGTGATCGAGCTCGGCAGCCGGAGCGGCCTGTCGCTGCCGCAGTCGGCCGTGATGTTCGACGCCGCCGGCGCCTATGTGCTCGGCGTCGCGAACGGCATCGTCGCGCGCCGCCCGGTGAAGGTGGCGCTCAAGAGCGCCGGACGCATCCTCGTCGTCGACGGGCTCGTGGCCGGCGAACAGGTGGTGGCGCGCGCCGGCGGCTTCCTGCGCGAGGGCGACCGGGTCAGCCCGATCGAGACCGCCGCGAACGAGGTGCGCTGATGGCTCTGAACGTCTCCGCCTGGGCGATCCGCAAGCCGATCCCCTCGCTCGTCCTGTTCGTGGTGCTCACCGCGCTCGGCATCGTGCATTTCCGCTCGCTGCCGGTGACGCAGATGCCGAACATCGACGTGCCCATCGTCATGGTCACCGTCACCCAGGCAGGCGCCGCGCCGAGCGAGCTTGAGACCCAGGTGACCAAGAAGGTGGAGAACGCCATCGCCGGCGTCTCCGGGGTGAAGCACATCACCTCCTCGATCTCCGAGGGAACCAGCGTGACCACGGTGGAATTCCACCTGGAGACGCTGGTGGACCGGGCGGTGAACGACACCCGAGACGCCGTCACCAAGATCCGCACCGAGCTGCCGCGCACCATCGACGAGCCGCTGATCCAGCGCGTGGACATCGAGGGCCTGCCGATCGTCACCTTCGCGGTGTCCTCGCCGGCCATGACGCCGGAGGAGCTGTCCTGGTTCGTCGACGACACCATCGCCCGCGCGCTCCAGGGCATCCGCGGCGTCGCCCAGGTGAAGCGCGAGGGCGGTGTCGACCGCGAGATCCGCGTGGCGCTCGACCCCGACCGGCTGATGGCGCTCGGCGTCACCGCCGCCGAGGTCTCGCGCCAGCTGCGCGCCACCAACGTGGACGTCTCCGGCGGCCGCGGCGAGGTGGGCACCCAGGAGCAGTCGATCCGCACGCTGGCTGGCGCCGCCAGCGTCGAGGACCTGGCCGACACCCGCATCGCGCTGTCCAACGGGCGCTCGGTGCGCCTGAAAGACCTCGGCACGGTGAGCGACGGCGCGGCTGAGCCGCGCGTCTTCGCCCAGCTCAACGGCAAGAACGTGGTGGCGTTCGGCGTCTACCGCGCCAAGGGCTTCTCCGACGTCACGGTCTACGACCGGGTGCAGAAAGACCTCGACAAGCTGCGCGCCGCCTATCCCAACGTCACCGTCACCGAGATCGACACCACGGTCCGCTTCACCAAGTCGGACTACCAGAGCGCCATGCACACGCTGATCGAGGGGGCGATACTCGCGGTCATCGTGGTGTTCCTGTTCCTGCGCGACTTCCGGGCGACGGTCATCACCACGCTCGCCATCCCGCTGTCCATCCTGCCCACCTTCTGGGTCATGGACATGCTGGGCTTCTCGCTCAACGCGGTGAGCCTCCTGGCGGTCACGCTCGTCACCGGCATCCTGGTGGACGACGCCATCGTCGAGATCGAGAACATCGTGCGGCACATGCGGCAGGGCAAGTCGCCCTACCGCGCCGCCATCGAGGCGGCGGACGAGATCGGCCTCGCGGTGATGGCCACCACGCTCACCATCGTCGCGGTGTTCGTGCCGGTATCCTTCATGGGCGGCATCGCCGGGCAGTACTTCAAGCAGTTCGGCATCACGGTGGCGATCGCGGTGCTGTTCTCGCTGGCGGTGGCGCGGCTCATCACGCCGCTGCTCGCCGCTTACTTCCTGCGCGACGGCGGGCACGTGCCGAAAGACGGCATCGCCATGCGGGGCTACATGCGCCTGCTCGGCTGGTCGGTGCGGCACCGCTTCGTGACCATCGCCATGGGCCTCGGCATCTTCGTCGGCACCGTGTTCCTGTCGACGCTCCTGCCGTCCGGATTCCTGCCCACCAACGACATCTCCCGCTCCATGCTCTCCATCGAGCTGCCGCCGGGCACGACGCTGGCCGAGACCCAGCGCGTCGCCGACCGCATCACCCGGATGATGCTGGAGCGGCCCGAGGTGCGCGCGGTCTACGCCACCGCCGGCGGCGGCGGGCAGGGCGGCCTCGCCATGATGGCCGGCGAGGTGCGCAAGGCGCAGATCGTCATCAACCTGAAGCCGCGCGCCGAGCGTGAGATCAGCCAGAAGGCCTTCGAGGCCGAGCTGCGCGCGCCGCTCGCCGCCATGCCCGACATGCGCGTGACCTGGAGCAATGACGGCCAGAACGCGCAGCGCGGTTTCCAGGTGATCCTCTCCGGCAATGACGGCGCGGCGGTGGAAAAGGCGGCGCTGGCGCTGGAGAAGGAGATCCGCGACGGCGTGCCGGAGCTCACCAACGTGGTGTCCTCCGCCGCCCTCGACCGGCCGGAGATCCGCATCGTGCCGAAGCTCGACGAGGCGGCCGACCTCGGCGTCTCGGTGGATACCATCGCCGAGACCGTGCGCATCGCCACCATCGGCGACATCTCCGCCAACCTCGCCAAGTTCTCCGCCAGCGACCGGCAGATCGACATCCGCGTGCAGCTCGACGAGCGCGCCCGCACCCGGCTCGCCACCTTCGACGCGCTCAAGGTGCCCACCGCCTCAGGCGCCGCGGTGCCGCTCTCGGCGGTGGCGCGGGTGGAGTTCGGCAAGGGGCCGACCGCGCTCGACCGCTACGACCGCGCCCGCCGCATCGCGGTGGAAGCCGACCTCGTCGGCGCGACGCCGCTCGGCTCGGCGCTCGACAAGGTGAAGGCGCTGCCAGCGGCCCGGAACCTGCCGGCCGGCGTGACGCTGAAGGAAGCGGGCGACGCCGAGATCATGGAGGAGGTGTTCTCCGGCTTCGCCATGGCCATGGGGGCTGGCCTGATGATGGTGCTCGCCGTGCTGGTGCTGCTGTTCCACGACGTGCTGCAGCCCATTACCATCCTGATCTCGCTGCCGCTCTCGGTGGGCGGCGCCTTCATCGCCTTGCTCGTCACCGGCAATTCCATCTCGCTACCGGTGGTGATCGGCTTCCTGATGCTGATGGGCATCGTCACCAAGAACGCGATCCTCCTGGTCGACTTCGCCATCGAGGCGATGGCGCACGGCATGGACCGCACCACGGCGCTGATGGAGGCCGGGCACAAGCGGGCGCAGCCCATCGTCATGACTACCATCGCCATGGTGGCGGGCATGGTGCCCTCGGCGCTGGCGTTCGGCGAGGGCGGCGCGTTCCGCGCGCCCATGGCGATCGCCGTGATCGGCGGCCTCATCACCTCCACCGTGCTGTCGCTGGTGTTCGTGCCGGCGGTGTTCTCGGTGATGGACGACGTGAGCCGCTTCCTCGGCCGACTGTTCGGCCGCTTCATCGGCGCCCGCGACGAGGCGCCGGAGGCAGGGCCGGGCGGCCACGGCGACAGCCCGCATCAGCCGACCCTTCCGGGGCTGCCCCATCTGCCGCATGCCGCGGAGTGAGGCGGGTTCAGGAGCCTTCGGCGATATCCTCTCCGGTGATCTCCTGGAAGAGGCGGGCGCGCGCCGCCTCCAGCTCGCCGCGGTAGTCCTCGGCGAACGGCGCGCTCAGCACCTGCTCGAACGCCGCCACCAGGGTCCACAAAGCGGCGGGCTCGGCCGGGTGGCCGAAGCGGGCGCTCTGCAACTCGGCGTCGGGCGGGTCCGCGAGCCGGGCGATGACGTCGAATGCCACGATCGCCGCATCGCGCGGCAAGGTCAGCGTCACCATGTCGTCGGCGGGCGTTTCGGGCTCGGTCATCGGCTCTCCCTCGGCTCGGTCTTTGCTGCGCTCTTGGGGACGACTATCGGCGCGCAACGGCTACGATGAACAGGCGGGTGAACGGCAGCAGCACCTTGCCGTCCGCCCGCCGGTGGTAGGAGGCGGCGAGGCGCGCCTCGTACTCCTCCAGGAACTGGACGCGCTCGTCGCCCTCCAGCGGGTCGATGAACGGCCTCAGGCCGGCGCCCTTCATCCAGTCGACGATGGCGCCCACCCCGTCGAGCGGGTGGTTGTAGACCGAATGCCAGATGTCCACCTGGGCGGCGTCGCGCACCAGCATGTCGTAATAGGTCTCGGGCGCCGGCAGCGGCGTGCGGGCGGCGGCGGCCTGCCTGAGCTTGTCCGCCCACGGGCCGACCAGCGCCGTCTCGCGCATGGCGACATGCGCCGGGCCGTCGAGATTGTCCGGCATCTGCACCGCCAGCGCGCCGCCCGGCGCCAGCAGCGACATGAGACGCGGCAGCACGGTCGCGTGGTCCGGCACCCATTGCAGCACGGCATTGGCATAGATGAGGGCGGCCGGGCGATCGAGCGTGAAGGTCGCGGCGTCGGCCAGCGCGAACCGCGCGCCCGGCAGCCGGTGGCGGGCGGCGGCGATCATGTCGGGCGAGGTATCGAGGCCGAGGATCTCGGCATCCGGAAAGCGCGCGGCGAGCAGCTCGGTGGAATTGCCCGGCCCGCAGCCGAGGTCCACCACCAGCGGCGGCGCGGCGTCCGAAGCCGCGACGTCGGGCACCTGCGCCAGCAGATCGCGCGCCGGGCGGGTGCGGGCATCCTCGAACTTCAGATACTGGCGGGCGTTCCAGTCGGCCATGGTCCGTCTCCGGGCGGGAAGCGCCACTCTACAGAAGGTGCGTGCGGCGGGCAGCCGGAACATCGCCTCGTCCACCACCCGATCGCCACCGCCCGCGCGCGGCGTTCCGGGCTGGGACGAGCGTTCCGGCAAACGGCGCCGGCGCACGGTTTTCCGGCGAATGTCTCCCCGCTTCGGGAGCCGGGAGGGGCGGCGGCTGGAACCGCGCGATGCAGGAGGCGCGCGGCGCGATGGGGCGCCCGGACCACTGTAGTCGTCGCGTCACAGAAAATTCGTACATCCCCTCCACCGATCCCGTCCCTGGAGGGTTCCATGTCCTTCGCCGCCTTCGCGCGCGTCACGCTCGCGGCCGCCGCCTTGCTGCTGCCCGGCGCCGCGCTCGCCGACTTCAAGCTCGATCCGCGATTTACCGACGCCAACGGCGACATGGTCGCCGACGCGCCGGCCGACACGGCCAAGCAGCTCGACCCCGACACCCTGGTGTTCGCCTATACCCCGGTGGAGGACCCCGCGGTCTATGCCAAGGTGTGGGCCGAGTTCCTCGACCACCTGGCGAAGACCACCGGCAAGAAGGTCCAGTTCTTCCCGGTACAGTCCAACGCCGCGCAGCTCGAAGCGATGCGCGCGGGGCGCCTGCACGTGGCCGGCTTCAACACCGGCTCCAATCCCATCGCGGTGGCCTGTTCCGGCTTCGTGCCCTTCACCATGATGGCGGCGAAGGACGGGGCCTACGGCTACGAGATGGAGATCATCACCTATCCCGGTTCCGGCATCGCCAAGGTCGAGGACATCAAGGGCAAGAAGATGGCCTTCACCTCCGAGACCTCGAACTCCGGCTACAAGGCGCCGTCCGCGCTTCTGAAGTCGCAGTTCGGCATGGAGGCCGGCAAGGACTTCGAGCCGGTGTTCTCGGGCAAGCACGACAATTCCATCATCGGCGTCGCCAACAAGGACTATCCCGCCGCCGCCATCGCCAATTCGGTGATGAAGCGCATGATCGCCCGCGGCGTCATCAAGCCCGAGCAGGTGGTGACGATCTACAAGTCGCAGACCTTCCCCACCACCGGCTACGGCTATGTCTACAACCTGAAGCCCGAGCTGGCCGAGAAGGTGAAGCAGGCCTTCTTCACCTTCGACTGGGAAGGCACCGCGCTCCAGAAGGAGTTCAAGTCCGCCGAGCCGCCGCAGGAGAAGTTCATCCCCATCACCTTCAAGGACACCTGGGCGGTGGTGCGGCAGATCGACGACGCCATGGGCGTCGCCTACACCTGCAAGTGACGCCGAAGGCGTCACAGCCGGCGCGCGTGACAGGTGTGGGTCATGAGCCCCCTGCACGCGGCCTTGAGGGTCCGTCATCCCCCGGCTTGTCCGGGGGATCCACGGTGCCGCGAGGCCGTGCCCTGCGAACGCGTGGCCCCTGCGCCGCCCGGTGGATGCCCCGGACAAGCCGGGGCATGGCGGCGGTGGACGGGGCCTTGTCCGGGACCATTCGGTATCCGCTCCCCGGCCTACGCTTATGCTGACCCTCTCCCGCCTCACCAAGCGCTATGCCAAGGGCGACGCGGCGCTCACCGACGTGTCGCTGGAGGTGCCGGCGGGCCAGGTGGTCGGCCTCATCGGCCCGTCGGGCGCGGGCAAGTCCACCCTCATCCGCTGTGTCAACCGTCTGGTGGAGCCCACCTCCGGCGCGGTGCGGCTCGGCGCGCTCGACGTCACCGCCCTCTCGCGCTCCGGCCTGCGCAAGGCGCGCCGGCGTATGGGCATGATCTTCCAGGAATATGCTTTGGTGGAGCGGCTCTCCGTGATGGAGAACGTGCTCTCCGGCCGGCTCGGCTATGTGGGCTTCTGGCGCGCCTTCCTGCGCCGCTTCCCCCAGGCGGACGTGGACCGCGCCTTCGCGGTGCTGGAGCGCGTCGGCCTGCTCGACCATGTGGACAAGCGCGCCGACGAACTGTCCGGCGGCCAGCGCCAGCGCGTCGGCATCGCCCGCGCTCTGGTTCAGGAGCCGGACCTGCTGCTGGTGGACGAGCCCACCGCCAGCCTCGACCCCAAGACCTCGCGCCAGATCATGCGGCTCATCGTCGAGGTCTGCGCCGAGCGGCAACTGGCGGCGATCGTCAACATCCACGACGTGGCGCTGGCGCAGATGTTCGTCGAGCGCATCGTCGGGCTGAAGGCCGGGCGCATCGTGTTCGACGGGCCGCCCGACACTCTCGATGCCGCCGCGCTCACCGCCATCTATGGCGAGGAGGACTGGTCGCGCACCATCCGCGACGCGGACGACGCCGATGAGGGTCCCGACGAGGCCGACGAGGAGGCGCCCCGCGCCCCGCGCCCGGCCGCGCTGGGGGCCCGCGCGCTGTGAGCGCCGCTCCCGCGCGCCGCTGGCGCCCGCCGCCGCTGATCGCCAGCCCCTGGCTGCGCTACGGCCTCGCACTCGGCGCCGCCGTTTATCTCGCGCTGGCGCTCGGCTCGGTCGAGGTGAACTGGGCGCGCCTTTCCGAGGGCTGGGCGCGGGGGTTGCGCTTCCTCTCGGGCTTCGCCGCGCCGGACTTCTCGCGCCGCTGGGATGACATCGCCCAGGGCATGGTGGAGAGCCTCACCATGACGGTGACGGCGACCGTGGCGGGCATCGCCATCTCGGTGCCCATCGGCATCGGCGCGGCGCGCAACCTGGTGCCGCTGCCGGTCTATCTCGTGTGCCGCGCCATCGTCGCGCTGTCGCGCGCGCTGCATGAGATCGTGGTCGCCATCCTCCTGGTGGCGCTGGTGGGCTTCGGGCCGTTCGCGGGCTTCCTGACGCTTGCCTTCGCCACCATCGGCTTCCTCGCCAAGCTCCTGGCGGAGGACATCGAGGACGCGGACGCCGCGCCCATCGAGGCGGTGCGCGCCACCGGGGCGCCGTGGCTCTCGCTGGTGGCGTTCGGCGTGCTGCCGCAGGTGGCGCCGCGCCTGCTGGGGTTGTCGCTCTACCGGCTCGACATCAATTTCCGCGAATCCGCGGTGGTGGGCATCGTCGGCGCCGGCGGCATCGGCGCGACGCTCAACACCGCCATCGACCGCTACGAGTTCGACAGCGCCGCGGCGGTGCTGATCCTCATCATCGCCATCGTCATGGCGAGCGAATACGTCTCCGGCCTCGTCCGGGCGCGGGTGAAGTGATGCCCGTCGCCCCCCTCTCCGATGGCCGCAGGGCCTGGGCGCGCCGCACCCCGGCGGGCACGCTCGCCGCCTGGCTCGGCTGGCTCGCGCTGGTGGCGCTCACCGTGTTCTGCTGGCGCGTGATGACGCAGGACACCATCTGGAGCTTCGTGCGCGACGCGCCGGCCCAGGCGGCCGATATCGGCGCGCGCATGTTCCCGCCGCGCTGGAGCTATTTCCCGGTGCTCCTCAAGCCGCTGTGGGACACGCTCAACATCGCCACCCTGGGCACGCTGGCGGCGATCGTGCTCTCGGTCCCGGTGGCCTTCCTTGCCGCCCGCAACACCACGCCGAGCGCGGCGCTGGTGCGTCCCGCGGCGCTGTTCGTCATCGTCGCCTCGCGCTCCATCAACGCCATCATCTGGGCGCTGCTGCTGGTGGCGATCCTCGGGCCGGGCGTGCTGGCGGGCATCTGCGCCATCGCGCTCCGGTCCATCGGCTTCATCGGCAAGCTGCTCTACGAGGCGATCGAGGAGATCGACGCCACCCAGGTGGAGGCGGTCCGCGCCACCGGCGCCTCTGGGCCGCAGGTGCTCACTTACGCCATCGTGCCGCAGATCATGCCCGCCTTCGCCGGCATCAGCGTGTTTCGCTGGGACATCAACATCCGCGAATCCACGGTGCTCGGCCTCGTGGGCGCGGGCGGCCTCGGGCTCAACCTGGAAAGCTCGCTCAACACGCTGGCCTGGCCTCAGGTGACGCTGATCCTCATCGTCATCCTCGCGACCGTGGTGGCGAGCGAGTGGATCTCCGCCAAGGTCCGCGCCCGGTTCGGATGAGGCTGCGGCGGCGTCAGCGCCGCTTCGACCAGTTGACGATCATGTCGGAGGCCGTGAGCACGATCAGCGCCGTCATGGCGAGCGCAGTCGCCGTCAGCGCATAGATGATGAGGAAGGCGTAGCCGAACTTGTAGGTCAGCGCGGCGAAGAGAAATCCGAGATTGGCGATGAAGTAGTATTTCGCGTCCGGCAGCCCGTAGATGGCGTCCTTGAGGAACCAGCCGATAACGGGAACGCGGAGAACGGCGCGCGCGGCAGCCTGCATGATGACATCCCAATTACATCGCGTGCCCGCCCAATTCAGTTGAATGAGATGGGTGCGGTGTCGGAAGACACAGAAATCCTTGCCTGCACGTTCGCCGATGCGCCGGCATTGATCAAGCGCCGGAACGCCCCGGCGGCCTGCATCGGTGTCGCACCCCGCGCCCGGCTCGACAGAGTGCGGCGCGCTATGCGGCGCCCGGCGGCGCGCCTTCGGTGAGCGCCGCGAGGCCGGCGATGGCGGGCACCACGGCGCGGCGCATGGCGTGGCCGTAGAACAGCGAGAAATGGCCCGCCTTCGGCAAGGTGAGCCGCCGGCGCAAGCCTTCGGGCACGCCGGCGCACAGATCGTGCGCCGCGGCAGTCTGGCAGGGGGCGGAGATGTCGTCGTCCTCGGCCTCCACCGTGAGCAGCGCAGTGCGCGCGAGGGCCTGCGGCCGCACCGGCCGGCCGGCGATGGCGAGGGTGCCGCGGGCGAGCGCGTTCTCGCGGAAGATGGTCGCCACATTCTCCATGAAGAACTCGGCGGCGACGTCCATCATGGTCCAGCACAGGCGCGAGAGCGGGAAGCGCAGCGGGTCCGCGCCCTCGTCGAAGGTGAGCTTCATCGGCATCTCTCCGCCGGAGAGCGCCTGCCGCCAGAGATAGAGGCCGAACGTGTCCATCTGCCGCCAGGCGGGGAAGACGCGCCGGCCTGCGCCGGGAAAGCCGGTGCGCACGGTCTCGATCACCTGCGCCTCCAGCGCGTCGAGCGAGCGGTCCTGGAGTATGCGCCACAGCCGGGTGGGGTTGCGCGAAGGGTCCACCGGCCCGCCCATCAGCGTCAGGCTCGCCGGTGCTGCCCCCTCCTCGGAGAGCATCAGCGCCGCGACCAATGCCGGAACCACGCCCTGGCAGACGCCCACCAGATGCACCGGCGCGCCGCCGTCGTCCGGCCCGCCGCCCAGCGCGCGGGCCATCTGCGCGGCCTCCATGCAGTTCTCGGCGAAGCCGAAGCGGCCGGCCGCGAGCGGCACGTCGCGGGCATTGGGCCAGTCGGTGACGGCCACCGCGTCGAACGGCGCCAGCAGCGCCACCACGAGGTCGCGCATGAGCAGGGGATAGCTGCCGGCGAGCGGCGCCACCACCAGGGCCCTGCGGCGCGGATTTTCGCTGCGGCGGAAGCTGCGCAGCACGCCGAACGGCAAATGCGCCAGGATCTGGGACTGCACCGGCACCCGCACGCCGTCGTGATCGACCGACAGGATGCCGAAGTCGCGAAAGGCGTCATCCCCCGGTCCCGCGCCCGCCGGGGGCGGGCCGAGGCGCATGGGTCGGTGATCGTCGAGCCACATGACCGAACGCTCCTCGGGGAGCTGGCTTCAGCCCGTGAGCCTAAAGTGGGATCGACGCAAATAGAACCCGCTTGCGCAACCCCCGTGCGAAACGGGCGTCCGCCGCCCGTTCCCCGTCGCCCGTTCTCGGCCGCTGTTCCCGGTCCGCTGCCCGGCCGGATGCCGACCGGGCGGACGCGCCGCGCAGAAGGCGGCGCGCCCGCGCACGTCAAGCTCAGGCTAGGCCCGAATCACGCCGCAGCGGGGGGCTGGGGCGGCGCCAGGCCTCAGTTCTTGGGCGCAGTGGTGGCGGCGCCCGCCGGCGCGGCCGAGGCCATGGCAGCCTTGCACTGGGCCGAGACCTTGCTGCTCTGGTCGGTCAGGCACTTGGCGATGCGGCCGCCACCGGGCTGAATGCCTGCGCACAGGGTCTTCACATCGTTGCCGCACGCGGCCCTCAGCGCATCGTTCTGCGCCATGGCGGGGGAGGCGAGGAGCGCAAGCGCCGCGGCGAGGGGAAGAATCTGCTTCAGGGTCATGGGATCTCCGTCTGTCGTGAGGCGCGGACGCCGGACCAGGGCAATGGGGCGGCGTCGCCACGACCCGGCGTCCGCATGGCGGCGGCCTATCAGGGATAGACCACCACCGAGCCGGACCGCGTGACGGACCGGCCATAGGACCCCGTGGTCGTGCGCGAGTACATATAGGAGGGATAGCTGGTGCGCGCCACGCTGCCGGAGCGGGATACGGAGTTTCCATGGGGCCGGGTGACGCTGGCGGTCCGCGCGCATACGCCCGCGGCGCAGCCGCTGCCGGTATAGGTGCCGCGCGGGGTCGTGACAGTACCGGAGCGCGTCCAGGCCGCCGCCTCGCTCGCGATGGCGACGCTGAACAGCGCCGCGAGGGCGAGACGAAGGGCAAGGGACTTCGAGAGCTTCATGGGTCCAGCCTCCATGATGGGGCAAGCCGACGCCTGCCGGCCCGCCAATCCGATGGGGGCATGCTCGCCGCGGCGCTTTGCAGCGGCATTGCAGCCGGGTCCGGAGGCGTAACGTTTTGTAACGCCGGAGGCGGAGCCATTGCCGCCTGCGCGCGCGCCGCCTTAACGTCGCGCCATGGCCCAGCACACCCTGCTCATCGTCGAGGACGACCGCGAGATCCGCGCGCTGCTGTCGGATTTCCTCACGCGCGAGGGGTATGAGGTGCTGGCCGCCGCCGACGGAACGGCCATGGACCGCATCATCGCCGCCGCCCGCCCCGACCTCGTGGTGCTCGACCTGATGCTGCCCGGTGAGGACGGCCTGTCCATCTGCCGGCGGCTCAGGGCCAAAGGCGGCCTGCCCATCCTCATGCTCACCGCCAAGGGCGAGGAGATCGACCGCATCCTCGGCCTGGAGATGGGCGCCGACGACTATCTGCCCAAGCCCTTCAATCCCCGCGAACTGCTGGCGCGCATCCGCGCCGTGCTGCGCCGCGCCGAGGCCGGGACGGCGGCGGCGCCCGCGCGCCGGCTCGCGTTCGCCGATTTCGTCGCCGACCTCGACGCCCGCAGCCTTGCCGCCCCGGGCGGTGGGCCGCTGGACCTCACGTCGGCCGAGTTCGAGCTGCTGACCTGCTTCGTCGAGCGGCCGAAGCGCGTGCTCAGCCGCGACCAGCTGCTCGACTGGACGCGCGGGCGCACCGCCGACCCGTTCGACCGCACCATCGATGTCTCGGTGAGCCGCCTCAGGCGCAAGCTCGCCTCGGCGGACCCCGAGGCGGCCCAGCTCATCAAGACCGTGCGCAACGGCGGCTACCTGTTCGCCGCCGACGTGCGCGCCCTCTGAGCGCCCATGCCGCGCTTCGGCATCGCCGCGCGCATCGCGCTCATCGTCATGGCGGCGCTGGTCGCCGTGCAACTCCTCATGGTGGCGGCCTATGTGGCGGAGCGCCGCCAGGTGGCCTCCAGCCCGCCCTTCACGCCGCTGCTGGGGCAGATCGCCGCTCTGGCCAAGCTGATGGACGCGTTCGGCCCCCGGGAACGGGCGCTGGCCCTGGCCGCGAGCGCCCATCCCGGCTTCGTGCCGCGCATCGTCGATCAGGCGCCGGACGTCACGACGCCGCGGCTGCTGCGCCCCGCGGTGCGGCGGCTGCGGACGCTGGCCGATCTGGCGCCGGACCGGGACGTGGCGCTCGCGCTCATCGCCGGCGAGCGGCGCGGCGACCGGCCGGTGCAGCGGCTGCGGGAGCTGGTCGGCGCGCGCCTGCTCGCCGTGATCCAGCTGTCCGACGGCCGCTATCTGGAGGTGACGGCAGGGGGCGATCTCACCGTGCGGCTCATGGGGCTCCCGATCGGGCTCCTGTCCGGCATCCTCGGCCTGCTTGTGGCGATCGCCGCTTTGGTCGCGGTGCGGCGCGAGACGCGGCCGCTCTCCGACCTCGCCGAGGCGGTAGGCCGCTTCGGCGCGGCGCTGGAGCCGCAGACCGTGCGCGAGCGCGGCGCGCCGGACGTGCGCGCGGTGATCGGTGCGGTCAATGCCATGCAGGCCCGCATCGCCGATCTGGTGCGGACCCGCACGCTGGTCCTCGGCGCCATCAGCCACGATCTGCGCACCTATCTCACGCGCCTGCGGCTGCGGCTGGAACTGCTGCCGGAGGGACCGCAGGTGGAGAAGGCCCGTGCCGATCTCGACGACATGCGCGCACTTGTGGAGGACGCGCTCGCCTTCGCGCGCGCCTCCTTCTCAGCGGCCTCCGACGAGGTGGTGGACCTCGCGCGGATCGCCCGCACCGAATACGAGGCGCGCCGCGCCCAGGGCGCGCAGGTGACGCTATCGGGCGCCGATGCGCCGCTGGAGGTGCGCGGCTCGCCGGCGGCGCTCGCGCGCGTTGCCGCCAACCTTGTGGGCAACGCCATCGCCTATGCCGGCGCCGCCGAGGTGCGGCTTGCGGCCGAGGACGGCTTCGCCCTGCTGGTGGTGGAGGACCGCGGGCCGGGCATCCCGCAGGCGGAACGGGCGGCGGTGTTCGAGCCGTTCTACCGGGTGGAGCCCTCGCGCAACCGCGAGAGCGGCGGCGCGGGGCTCGGCCTCACCATCGTGCGGCAGATCGTCGAGGGCCACGGCGGCACGGTCGCGGCCGAGGACCGGCCCGGCGGCGGCGCCCGCCTCGCGGTGAGGCTTCCGCGGGCGGCACTGCCGGCGGGGTGAGGCTTTCGCACTGGGGCGGTATCGGCTACCCCTCGGCGGCACGCGACCCGCCCGGATGCCCCGATGCCCGAGACCCTGCTCTTCCACAGCGACTATGACGATGCCGCCGCCTGGAGCGGGGCATTGAAGGGCCAGTTGCCCGATCTCGACATCGTCGTCTCGACGCAGCCCTACGACCCGGCCGCGGTGCGGTATGCGCTGGTCTGGCAGCCGCCCATGGGCTTCTTCGCGCCGCTGGCGAACCTCGCCCTCGTCACCAATCTCGGCGCCGGGGTGGATGCGCTGGTGGGGCGCGCCGACCTGCCCGGCGTGCCGGTGACCCGCATCTGCGATCCGGAGATGGCGCGCATGATGGCCTCGTTCGTGCTCATGGCGGTGCTGCGCCACGCCCGCGACGTGCCGGAACTGGAGCGGGCGCGGCGCGCGCGGCGCTGGCACTGGGTGAACCCGCGCACGGCGGGCGAGATCACGGTGGGCATCCTCGGCCTCGGCGAGCTGGGCGCCAGGGCGGCGCGCGAGGTGGCCGGCCAGGGCTTCCGGGTGAAGGGTTGGTCGCGCTCGCCCAAGCGGCTCACCGGCATCGAGACCGTCCACGGCCTCGGGGCGCTGGACGGCTTCCTCGCCGACGTGGAGATCCTGGTGGTCATGCTGCCGCTCACGCCGCAGACGCGGCACGTGCTCGATGCCCGCCGCCTCGCTTTGCTGCCGAAAGGCGCGAAGCTCATCAACGTGGCGCGCGGCCCGGTGGTGGACGAGCAGGCGCTGATCGCGGCACTGCGTTCCGGCCACATGGAAAGCGCCACGCTCGACGTGTTCGAGGCGGAGCCGCTGCCGCAGGACAGCCCGCTCTGGGAGATGGAGAACGTGCTCATCACGCCGCATCTCGCCTCGGTGGCCATCCCGGCGAGCGCGGCGGCGCAGATCGCCGAGAACATCCGCCGCCTGCGGCGCGGCGAGGCGCCTCTGTTCCAGGTGGAGCCCGAGCGGGGCTATTGAGCGTCCGTACCCAGGGCGTCGGCGGCGAGCCGCGCCTCGATCTCGCCGACCGATCCCGCCGCGCGCACGGCGCCGCGCTCGATCAGGAGCGCCCGGTCGGCGATGGCGCGGGTGAAGGCGACGTTCTGCTCGCTGACGAGGATGGACAGGCCCTCGGCCTTGAGCGCCGCCACCGCCTTCGCCATCTCGGCGACGATGCGCGGGGCGAGGCCCTCGGACGGCTCGTCGAGCAGCAGCACCGCCGGATTGCCCATCAGGGTACGGGCGAGCGCGAGCATCTGCTGCTCGCCGCCGCTCATGGCGCCGCCGCGCCGGTGGCGCATCTCGGCGAGGTTGGGGAACATGGCGAACAGCCGCGCCTCGGTGAACGGTGCCCGGCCGGAGCGCGGCGGCCGGCG
This sequence comes from Xanthobacter tagetidis, assembly GCF_003667445.1. GTDB lineage: Bacteria > Pseudomonadota > Alphaproteobacteria > Rhizobiales > Xanthobacteraceae > Xanthobacter > Xanthobacter tagetidis. The sequence goes on from NZ_RCTF01000020.1 coordinate 73,097, forward strand.
GCCGGTCTCCAGGTTCTCCAGCACGGTCAGGTCGGTGAAAATGCGCCGGTCCTCCGGCACGTAGCCGAGGCCGAGCCGGGCGCGCTCGAACGCCGGCAGGCGCGCGATGTCCTGCCCGCCCAGCCGCACCGTCCCGGTGGCCGGCACGAGGCCCATGATCGCCTTCAGCGTGGTGGACTTGCCCGCGCCGTTGCGGCCCACGAGGGCCAGCACCTCCCCCGGCGCCAGCGCCAGCGAGACGCCGAACAGCACCTGCGCCCTGCCGTAGGCGGCGGCGAGATCCTGCGCTTCGAGCTGGAGGCCGCCGCTCACGGACCCGCCTCCTCGCCCAGATAGACCGCGCGCACCTTCGGGTCGCGCCGGACGGCGTCGGGTGGTCCCTCGGCGATCAGCGCGCCGCGGTCGAGCACCAGGATGCGGTCGGCATGGCCGAACACCGCCTCCATGTCGTGCTCGGTGAACAGGACGCCGATGGCGCGGTCGCGGGCGATGTCGCGGGCGAGGCGCATGAGGTCGGCCCGTTCGGCGCGGGCCATGCCGGCGGTGGGCTCGTCCATCAGCAGCAGGCGCGGCGCATTGCCCAGCGCCAGCGCCAGCTCCAGCCGCTTCACGTCGCCATAGGCGAGTTCGCCCGCCGCCCGGTCGGCGGCGCCGGCGAGCCCCACATGGCCGAGCAGCGCGTCGGCCTCGGCGCGGTGGCTCCGGTCGGCGCGGCCCATGAGGCGGAACAGCTCGCCGGCGCGCGAGAGCAGCGCGGTCTGCACGTTCTCGCGCACGCTCAGGGACGGGAACGTCGCCGCCACCTGGAAGGTGCGCCCCACCCCGAGCGCGAAGCGCCCGCTGGCCGGCACGCGCGTGATGTCGCGGCCTTGGAGCAGCACCCGCCCGGCGTCGGGCCGCAACTGCCCGCCGAGCATGGCGAACAGCGTGCTCTTTCCCGCGCCGTTGGGGCCTATCAGCGCCAGCATCTCGCCCGGCGCCAGCGTGAACGAGACGTCGCGCACCGCCTCGACGCCGCCATAGGCCTTGGCGAGGCCCCGCGCCTCCAGGAGCGGGGCGCTCATGGCGTCGCCCTCCGCCGCGCCAGGAGGTCGAGCGCGGCCCCGGCGATGCCGCGCGGCGCGGCCACCACCAGCGCCACCACGAGGCCGCCCAGCAGCAGCTTGGAATAGGCCGTGGCGCTGACGAGGACGATGGACAGGAGCTTGTAGAGGATGGCGCCGGGCACCGGCCCGATCACCGTGCCGACGCCGCCCAGCAGCACCATGGCGAGCGCGTCCACCGAGAGCGGGATGCCCAGCACGTCCGGGAACACGCTGCCCTTCAGGAACGCGAACAAGGCGCCCGCCACCCCCGCGAGCGTGCCGGCGATGGCGAAGGCGGCCCACTGCACGCGCTGGCGCGACAAACCGAGCGCCTCGGCGCGGGCCGGGTTGTCGCGCACCGCCCGCAGCGCAAGGCCGAAGGGCGAGAAGATCACCATGCGCAGCAGCGCCACCCCGAGGAGCGCCGCCGCAAGGGAAAGCCAGTAGAACGTTGCGGGCGAAGCGGCCCAGGCGGCGGGCCAGATGCCGATCAGCCCGTTGTCGCCGCCGGTGACGCCGACCCACTGGAACGCCACCGCCCAGGCGATCTGCGCGAAGGCGAGCGTCAGCATGGCCGAATAGACGCCCGAGAGCCGCACGCAGAACCAGCCGAACGCCACCGCGCCGAGCAAGGCGAGGAGCGGCCCCGCCGCGAGGGCGGCCAGCATGGGCGCGCCGGCGGTCACCGCCAGCGCCGCGCCATATGCGCCGAGGCCGAAATAGGCGGCGTGCCCGAACGAGGCCATGCCGCCCGCGCCCATGACGAGGTGCAGGCTTGCGGCGAACAGCACGAACAGCGCCACCTCCGCGCCCACCGAGAGCGCATAGGCGCCGCCGGCGAGCGGCAGCATCGCGGCGAGGGCGGCGAGCGCCAGCGCAATCGCCCGCTCCGGCGCGGTGAACGGGCGCCACGGCCGCGCCGTCACCACGAGCGCGCCGCGCTGCGCGCTCTGCGGGCGCCCGAGCAGCCCGTAGGGCCGCGCCACCAGGACCACCGCCATCACGAGGAACACCAGGACCAGCGAGACCTCCGGCAGCACCAGGATGCCGAAGGCGTTCAGCTCCGCCACCAGCAGCGCGGCGAGGAAGGCGCCCGGCACCGAGCCCAGCCCGCCGATCACCACCACCACGAACGCCTCGACGATGATCTTGAGGTCCATGGTGTGGTGGGCGGTCTCCCCGCGCGGCAATTGCAGCGCCCCGCCCAAGGCGGCGAGGACGATGCCGAGCGCGAACACCGAGGTGAAGAGCCATTTCTGGTTCACGCCCAGCGCCGCCACCATGTCGCGATCCTGCGTCGCCGCGCGCACCAGGATGCCCCAGCGCGTGCGCTTGAGCGCCAGCGTGAGGGCGAGCAGCACCAGGGGGCCGAGCGCCACCAGGAAGAGGTCGTAGGCGGGCACCTGCTGGCCCATCACCTCCACGGCCCCCTTGAGGCCGGGGGCGCGCGCGCCGAGCAGGTCCTCCGGGCCGAACAGGAGGACGACCACATCCTCCATCATCAGCGTCACGCCGAAGGTGGCGAGCAGCTGGAACAGCTCCGGCGCGCGGTAGATGCGCCGCAGCAGCGTCATCTCCATCAGCGCGCCGAGCGCGCCGACGAGAAGCGCCGCGAGCACGACGGCGCCCCAGAAGCCGACCGGCCCGGCGAGGCGCTGCTGGAGCCAGTAGGCCGCATAGGCGCCCAGCATGTAGAACGCGCCGTGGGCGAAATTGACGATCCGCGTGACGCCGAAGATCAGCGACAGCCCGCTCGCCACGAGGAAGAGCGAGCAGGCCGCGGCGAGGCCGGTCAGGAACTGGGCGAGGATGAGGTCCAAGGCGTAGCCCGCGCGTCGCGCCGCGGCGAGGGGCGGCCCCTCCTCTTGTCCGCTTTGCGGCGCCGCATCAAGGGGCGCGGCGCCGCAAAGCGGTGCGGCGCCGCCGCGATGGCAGCGGCGCCGGGGCGCTGCGGCCTATTGCGGCGTGATGCCGGCTTCCTTCACGGCCTGCATCCACTTGGGATATTCGGCCTTCACGAAGCGGTCGAACTCGTCCGAGGGGCTGAACACCACCGCGAAGCCGATCTGCTCCAGGCGCGCCGCCGTCTCCTGGTCGGCGAGGAACGCCTTCACCTTCGCCTCGATCGCGGCCACCACCGGCTTGGGCATGCCGGCGGGGCCGAACAGGCCGAGCCAGGCGTCGAGGTCGAAGCCGGGGATGGCCACTTCCGAAATGGTCGGCATGTCCGGGAGCTGCTTCAGCCGCGTCGCGCCGGTGGCGGCGAGCGGGCGCACCTTGCCCGCGGCCACCTGCGGCAGTCCCGTCACGGCGTCGGTGATCATCACCGGGATGTGCCCGCCCATGACGTCGTTCAGGCCCTGCACGGTGGTGTTGTAGCGCACCGGCAGCATGTCGATGCCGGCAAGGCGGGTGAGCGTCGCGCCGACGATGACGCCGGTGCTGTTGCCGGTGGCGTAGCTGAGCTTGTTGGGGTTCGCCTTGGCGTAGGCGATCAGTTCGGGCAGCGTCTTCACCGGCAGGTTCGGATTGACCACCACGAAGGAATAGATGCCGCCCAGGCGGGCGATGGAGGTGAAGTCCTTCAGCGGGTCGTAGGGCACGTTCTTGATGATGCCCTGGGCCGCCGACTGGGTGGTGTTGGTGGTCATGAACAGCGTGTAGCCGTCGGGCTCGGACTTCGCGACGTAGGAGGCCGCGACGACGCCCTGCGCGCCCGGCTTGTTCTCCACCACGAAGGGCTGCCCGAACTGCGCTTGCAGGAAGGCGGCGAGGGTGCGCGCGAAGCCGTCGGTCGCACTGCCCGGGCCGAACGGGACGACGATCTTGACCGCACGGTCGGGATAGGTCGCCTGCGTCGCGCTCGCCGGCACGGCGGCCAGCGCGAGAATAGCGGCCAGCGATGCGGACATGAACCGCGTGAACCTCATGTGGTGTTCCTCCCTGCTTTGCGCCGACCGTGGGCCGGGAGGACGGGCGCGGGCAATTGAAACGATTCCAGCCTTCGCTGAAGGAATTTCGCCCGGCCGTCGGCCGGCGCATCGCTGCCACAGCGGCCGGGGCGCGCTTCGGCCGGCCGCATCCGCACCTGCGGCGCCCCGCGGCCGGCTGCCGTGCCCGCCGTTGGACGACCGGCCCCGCGGCCGGCTGCGGTTGCGCCGGGCGGCCGCGGCGGCCAAGCGGGGAGAGAGGCGAAGCGCAAGCGTTCACAGGATCGGGGTATGTCCCCGCATCCCTTGCCAGGGGTATCGCGGGACGCTAGCTTGCGATCCGCAGGCAGAGACGGCCCGCGCGCGGTCGAAGCGCGGTCTTCCCCCGTGCCCCGGCGGTCGGGAGCAAGATTTGGCGCTCCGGTGCCGAAGAGCCGGACTGCGTCAACTGAAATAAATTCATCGATACCAGGATGATTATTCTAGCCACCGCCCGATCAGGCGACGGCGGCGGCTCCGGCGCGCCCGCGCAGGCCGAAAACGAGTGATTTCATGCCCTTATGGCGACGGCTGCGGCGTCGCGGCGGCGTCTGGCGCTGGGGAAAGGCGTGCCGGAGGTTTCTTGACTGCGACCTCATGACCTCCTCATTCTTGATATTAATCAAATTCCTAAGAACGAGGTCCAGGGAGCCGGCGCCAAGGATGCGGACACGCTTTCCTTCCATGATGAGCCTCAGGGCATTCGAGGCTGCGGCCCGGCATCTCAGCTTCACCCGCGCAGGCGTGGAGCTGAACCTGACGCCGACCGCCATCAGCCACCAGATCCGCAACCTGGAGGAAACCCTCGGCGCCCGGCTTTTCATCCGCAACAACAATGCCCTGACCCTGACGCGCACGGCCGAGGCCTATCTCAGCTCGGTGCGCTCGGCGATTGTCGAGATCTCCTCCGCCACCAACCGGGCGGCCGACAATTCCGACGAGCGGGTGCTCACGGTGCAATGCCTCGGCACCTTCGCCATCAAGCGCCTGCTGCCGCATTTGCACGACTTCAGGACGCTCTACCCGTCCATCTCCCTGCGCCTGCGCACCACGCAATGGTTCGAGAATGCGGCGAACTACGATTTCGACGTCGCCATCTGGCACGGCGCCGGCGACTGGGCCGGGGTGAGCGTGGACAAGCTCGGCACCGAGGAGGTGTTCCCCGTGTGCAGCCCGCGCCTGTTCGCCCGCGGGCCGCGCCTGCGCGAGCCGGCCGATCTCGCCGACCATACGGTGATCCGTACCTCGTCCCTGATCCTGCGCGACGAATGGCCGTTCTGGCTCGAGGCGGCGGACGTCCCCGGCCTCGAATTCCAGTCGGAGATCGCCTGCGACTACATGATTACCTCGCTCCATGCCGCCATTGACGGGCTCGGCGTGATCCTGGGGCGGTCGGGCGTGGTGGGGCCGGACCTGGAGAGCGGGCGGCTGGTGGAGCCGTTCGGCCTGAGGGCGCGCTCGACCTTCAGCTACTATCTCGTCACGCCCCACGCCAATGCCGGCGTGAACAAGGTCGCGACCTTCCGCGGCTGGCTGCTGGAGCGCCTCAACGAGGCGCCGGCGCCGCGCACCCTGAGTGCGTGAGGCCGCCGCCGCCTCCCGATCCCGCCCCGTCGTCGCGACGCCCTTCGCCCGCCCACCGGGGCCGGGGCGGGCCGGCCGTCGCCTTTCTTCGATGAATTCCAAAGAAATTTCAACACCTTGATCTCTCGCTGAATTTTGCTCAGCGCCCGTTTCAGAAATCATCGTTGGCGCGAAATCCGGCGATCGCGCACCCATAGCTCGTCAAGAAGATGCGAGCGGAGCAAACGATGCCCGAGGTGTTCGTCACCACGTCCGACCAACTGCCGGAAGGCGGGCGCGCCACGGTGCGCGCCGGAAAGCACGAGATCGGCGTGATCCGCGCCAAGGGCAAGCTGCACGCCTTCCTGAACCTGTGCCCGCACCAGGGCGGGCCGGTCTGCGCCGGGCTGATGATCCACAAGGTGGAGGAGATCATCGCCGAGGACCACACCTACCAGGGCATGCGCTTCAACGAGGATGTGCTGCACATCGTCTGCCCCTGGCACGGCTGGGAATTCGACATCGAGACCGGCAAGTGCGCGGGCGACGGCGCCGTGGGCCTGCGCCGCTTCACCGCCGTGGAGAGGGACGCCAATGTCTATGTCATCGTCTGAACTGGCCCGCGCCGCCATGCCGCCCGCTCCGCCCGCCCTCAGTGAGGACGACATCGCCCGCCTGATCGCGCAGCTCCGGGCTGCGGCGGCCGGCGTCGGCGGCATCGACTTTCCCGAAGGCGCGCTGAACGAGCTCGCGACGCTCCTGGTGCAGGTCTGCGGCGCCAAGTTCGATGGCGGGAACCGGGTCCAGGTGCTCGGCGACGGCGGCGCGGTGAGCGCCACGGCCGTCCTCGTCACCGTCTCGGCGATGATGAAGGCCTCGAACCTCGAAATCTTCGAGCTCGGCATGTGGCAGTCCTGGTCGGGCACCCGCTGAGCACACGGCAAGGAATTTCAGCCATGCATTTCCGCTCCAGCACCCCCGCTTACGACATGAACATCGAGGGCTTCCACACCGGGGAGCACCTCGCCAACGCCCGCGCCCAGGCCGATGCCCGCGGGCTCGACGACGTCCTGGTGGTGGACGTGGATTCGCACCACTACGAGACCGACAACCTCGCCGAGATCCTCGAATACATCGAGGACCCGGCGCTGAAGCAGCTCGCCATCAACACCTACGCCTACAAGGGCGCGACCTCGGTGCTGGTGGACCAGCCGGGCTACCAGGACGGCGGCGGGCGCGTGACGCGCTACATGGAGCGCAAGCACGAGAAGATCGATCTCACCGGTCGCCCGCGCGAGGTGGAGCAGACGCTGCGCTGGATGGATGCGCTCAGCGTCGACTATGCCTGCCTGTTCCCCACCCCCATGCTGTTCCTCGGCCTGCACCCGCAGCACGAGGTCGAGGTGGGCATGGCGCGGGCCTACAATCGCTGGCTGACCGACAACGTCACGCCCACCTGCAAGCGGCTGAAGACCATGCTCTATCTGCCGTTCAACGATCCCGAGGCCACCTACCGGATGGTCAAGGAGTTCGGCCACAAGGAAGGCGTGATCGGCTTCATGGTGGTCTCGACCCGCTACAAGCCGGTCTATGACAACGCCTACATGAAGACCTACGCGCTGCTGGAGGAGATGGGGCTGCCGCTCTCCTTCCATGCCTCGTACCACTGGAACGACCAGCTGGTCTCGCTCACCAACCGCTTCATCACCGCCCACGCGGTGGGCTTCACCTTCTTCAACGCGGTGCACTGCGCCAACTGGGTCATCAACGGCCTGCCCGAGCGCTTCCCGAAGCTGAAGGTGATCTGGATCGAATCGGGCCTCGCCTGGGTGCCGTGGCTGATGCAGCGGCTCGACAACGACTTCCGCATGCGCACCTCGGAGGCGCCCTCGCTGAAGCGGCTGCCGAGCGACTATATGCGCGAGATGTACTACACCACCCAGCCCATGGAGATGGTGAACAACATGGAGGCGCTGGAACTCACCTTCAAGATGATCAATGCGGATACGCAGCTGCTCTATTCGTCCGACTATCCCCACTGGGACATGGACCTGCCGAGCACCATCTGGGATCTGAAGTTCCTCTCCGAGCAGTCGAAGCGCAACATCCTCGGCCTCAACGCCAAGCGCATCTTCAACCTGGACATCTCGGACCGCTTCCCGGCGCAGGCCCCGGCGGCGGGCGCGATGGCGCCGGCGAAGTAGGCGAGCTGAGAACGCGGCGGCCCGCCCATCCTGCGCCTGCGTCATGCCCCGGCTTGTCCGGGGCATCCACCTGATCGCCTATGCTGCGCTCGGAAGCGGGGCGCCGCGCGCGCGGCACGGTGGACGCCCTGGACGAGCCGGGGGATGACGGGCCGAAGGGCAGGGGCGGCTCGTCGACCAACAAGGGACCGACCACCGCTCAGACCGGGCGGCGGTCGTCGATGGTCTTCGCGTCCGCGGGCAGGGTGCCGGGCGCGAGCAGAGCGAGGCGCCCGCGCAGCTTGGTCGCGGCGCGCAGATCGTCCAGCAGCGCCTCCTGCGCCAGGGCGCCGGCGTCCGCCACCTCGATCTCCAGCAGCATGTCGTCCTGGTCGCCGATGCGGTCCACCACGAGCCGCGCCTTGGCGACCGCGGGGTGCTTCTTCACCGCCGCCGTCACCTGCACCGGGTGCACGAACATGCCGCGGATCTTGGTCACCTGGTCGGCCCGGCCCATCCAGCCCTTCAGCCGCATGTTCGTGCGGCCGCAAGGGCTCAGGCCCGGAAGAACGGCCGAGAGATCGCCGGTCGCGAAGCGGATGAGGGGGTAGTCGGCGTCGAACAGCGTCACCACCACCTCGCCGACCTCGCCCTCCGCCTCCACCGGGTCGCCGGTGCCGGGGCGCAGGATCTCGACCAGGCAGCCTTCCTCGACGATCATCCCCTCCTCGGCCTCGCTCTCATAGGCGACGAGGCCGAGATCGGCGGTGCCGTAGCACTGGCGGGCGGCGATGCCGGCCGCCTTCAGCTCGGCCCGGTGCGGCGGCAGGAAGGCTTCGCCCGTTACCAGCGCCTTCTTCAGCGAGGAGATGTCGGTGCCGGTCTCGCGGGCCTTGTCCACCAGGATCTTGAGGAAGGAGGGCGTGCCGCCATAGCCCTGGGGGCGGATGTCGGCGATGGCGCGCAATTGCAGGTCGGTCTGGCCGACGCCCGCCGGCACCACCGCGCAGCCGAGCGCATGGGCGCCGCTCTCGATCATCGAGCCGGCCGGGGTCAGGTGGTAGGAGAAGGAATTGTGGACGATGTCGCCGGCGCGGAAGCCGGCCGCGAACAGGCCGCGGGCGAAGCGCCAGAAGTCCGGGCCGTGGCCCTCGGGATCGTAGATCGGCCCCGGCGACATGAAGATGCGCGCGAGCCTGCCCGGCGCCACCGCGTTGAGGCCGCCGAAGGGCAGGCTTTTCGGCTGGATTTCCAGCAAATCGGACTTGCGGGTGACGGGCAGCCGCGCCAGTGCCGCGCGCGAGGTCACCGACGCGGGGTCCACGCCTTTGAACAGCGCTCCGAAATAGGCGGACTTCGCCTTCGCATGGGCGACCTGCGCCGGCAGCGCCTCCATCAGCGCGGCCTCGCGCGCCTCGGGGGAGCGGGTCTCGCTGGCGTCGTAGTGGCGGTTCGGGTCGGTCATGGTTGGGCTCGCATCAAAAGCTGGCCGGGGCGCAGAGGTGAGGTTCCAGGTGCCGTCATGCCCCGGCTTGTCCGGGGCATCCACTCATCCGTGCCGGCGCGCTTCGAAGCTGAACGCCAGCCGGGCTGCCGGGTGGATCGCCCGGACGAGCCGGGCGATGACGGTGGCAGTTGAGACTGGCGCGACGACATGACGGTACGGATTCGCCGAACCCTCAGCCGGCGCCCGATCACCGCTAAAGCCACCGCTTGCGGCGCTTGAAGCTCTTGAGGTTCTTGAACGACTTGCGCTCCTCGCCGCCGCCCTGGCCGAGATAGAATTCCTTCACGTCCTCGTTCGACTGGAGCGCCGCCGCCGTGCCGTCGAGCACGATCTTGCCCTGCTCCATGATGTAGCCGTAGTCTGCCACCGACAGCGCCACGCGCGCATTCTGCTCCACCAGCAGGATGGTGACGCCGAGGTCGCGGTTGAGCTTGCGGATGATGGCGAACACCTCCTTCACCAGCAGCGGCGACAGGCCCATGGAGGGCTCGTCCATGAGGATGAGCTTCGGGCGGGCCATCATGGCGCGGCCGATGGCCAGCATCTGCTGCTCGCCGCCGGAGAGGTAGCCGGCGAGGCCCGTGCGTTCCTTGAGGCGCGGGAAGTAGTCGTAGACGCGCTCGATGTCGCTCTTCACCTCGTTGTCGCGCCGGGTGAAGGCGCCGAGGCGCAGATTCTCGAGGCAGGTCATGTCGGAGATGATGCGCCGGCCCTCCATCACCTGGAAGATGCCGCGGCGCACGATCTTGTCCGGCTCGATGCCGTTGATCTTCTCGCCGGCGAAGGTGATGTCGCCGCGCGTGATCTCGCCGTCCTCGGACTTGAGCAACCCGGAGATGGCCTTGAGCGTGGTGGACTTGCCGGCGCCGTTGGAGCCGAGCAGCGCCACCACCTGGCCCTGGGGCACCTTCAGCGAGAGGCCGCGCAGGACGAGTATCACGTCATTGTAGACCACCTCGATATTGTCCACCGCCAGCAGCGTCTGCGGCGCCGCCTCGGCGGGGGGATCGATCTTCAGTGCGGCCTCGGCCATGGCGGTCTCCAGTTCAGGTCCTGAGCCGTGCTTCCTGCACAGGCGTGCCTTCCGTCGCGCCGCCATGCTCCGGCTTGACCGGAGCATCCATTCGCCGTCCCCCGCGGCGGGAGAATGGGTCCTCCGGTCAAGCCGCAGGACGACGTCGCGAGGCGAGGCGGGCCGCGGCCCGCCTCGCCTCGTTCCTCACCAGCCCTGCAGCTCGGTCTTGCGGGGCAGGTCGATGGTGGCGACCTTGTCCAGCTTGATGACGCCGCTCTTCACCAGTTCGGCCACCGACGCGTCGGTGGGGCCGTTCACCACGGCGCGGTAGAGGTCCACGCTGGTGGTGGGACGGTGGTCCGTGGCGGTCCAGGTGGACGGCTTGCACACGCCCTCGGTGCCCTTCGGCACCCAGTTGGCCTTCTGGTACATGCCGTCGCGGATCTTCACGCCGCCGATGCCGCCGTTCTTGTCCGCCCACTCCATGGCCTCCTTCATGTAGAGGGCCGTGCAGATGGCGGAGAGATAGTGCACCGGCCGGTAGGCGGTGCCCGACGGGTCGGAGGTCTTGGAGATCTCCTTCATGGTGGCGAGGCCGGGCGCGTCGCCGGACCAGGTGACGGCGGTGCGCACCGGGAACACCACGCCGTTGGCGGCGTCGCCCGCCGCCTTGGCGGCGTTCTCGTCCATGCCCCAGACGTTGCCGAAGAACTGCACGTCCACGCCCGCGGTCTTGCAGGCCTTCAGCACCGAGATGTTGGAGCCGGCGGTGTTGCCGAGATAGGCGTAGTTGGCGCCGGACTGCTTCAGCGTCAGGCACTGGGGCGTGTAGTCACCCGGGGTCAGCGCGAAGGTGATCGGATCGAGCACCTCGAAGCCCAGTTCCTTGGCATAAGCCTCGGCCGCCGCCTTGGGCGAGTTGGGGAACGGGTGGTTGGCGCCCATGTGCACCCACTTGGGCTTGCCGGGCTTGCCCTTCTTCTTCCAGTCGTCGGCGGCCCACTGCACCATGGCGCGCGCGGCGTCCGAATAGGACGGGCCGTAGAAGAAGTTGAACGGCGCGGCGCGCTCGCTCTTCTCGTTCACCTTGCCCTTGGGATCGGTGAGCGAGGCGGAGTAGGAGGCGGAGAAATAGGGCACCTCCTCCTTGGTCACCATGGCGACCAGCGCCTCGGTGTCGGCGGTGCCCCAGCCCTGGATGGCGACCACCTTGTCGGAGCCCACCCACTTCTTGAAGGCGGCCAGCGCGCGCGGCACCTGGTAGCCGTACTCGTTGAAGTCGGAATTGATCTTCTTGCCGTTCACGCCGCCATTGGCGTTGATCCAGGCGATGGTGTCCTGGATGCCCTGGCCGTAGGGCTGGCCCACGTCCGAAGTGCCGCCCGAATAGTCGGCGAGATGGCCGATATTGATGGACTGGGCGGCGGCCGGTCCGGCGGCGGCGATCGCCAGCGCCGACACGACGGACAACGCGATCTTCTTCATGTGCGTCTCCTTGGTTGATCCTCTTGGGGCGGGGTGGTCTTGCTGCCGCCTTCGCCGGGGTGGGCTTCGGGTCAGTACGAGAACGGGTAGAGCTTCCAGTAGGCCTTGATCAGCCGCCAGCGGTGCGCGAGGCCGTCCGGCTCGAAGATCAGGAACAGGATGATGGTGGCACCGATCAGCATCTCGCGCATGTAGGTGATGCCGTCCTTCAGGTGCAGCACCTGGTCGATGGTGCTGCCCTGGAGCGCGCTCGCCAGCATGCCCGTCAGTTCCGGCAGCAGCACCATGAAGATGGTGCCCATGAGCGAGCCCATGATCGAGCCGAGCCCGCCGATGATGATCATGCCGAGGAACTGGATCGAGAACAGGATGTCGAGCCCCTCCACCGACATGAAGCCGATATAGTGGGCATAGAGCGCGCCGCCGATGCCGGCATAGAAGGACGAGATGCCGAACGCCATGGTGCGGTACTTCGTCAGGTTCACGCCCATCATCTCGGCGGAGAGATAATGGTCGCGCACCGCGATCAGCGCCCGCCCGTCGCGGGTGCGCATCAGGTTGGTGGCGCCGAGATACATCACCACCACGAAGAACAGCACCACGTAGAAGTAGCGCGTGTCGCCGGAGAGGTCGTAGCCGAACAGCTCGAACGGCGGCGCCATGGCGCCGTGGGTGCCGCCGGTGAACCACTCGGCGCGCACGAAGAAGTCCTGCAGGATGAACTGCGCGGCCAGCGTCGCGATGGCGAGGTAGAGCCCCTTCACCCGCGCCGCCGGCAGGCCGAAGATGAGGCCGACGATGGTGGTCCACAGCCCCGCCAGCACGATGGCGAGCGGCACCGGCACGCCCTTGTTGGCGAGATAGGCCGAGGCGAAGCCGCCGAAGCCGAAGAACACCGCGTGGCCGATGGAGATCTGGCCCGAGAAGCCGACCAGGATGTTCAGCCCCAAGGCGGCGATGCCGAGATAGCCGATCTGGATCATCAGGCTCAGCACATAGCGCGACAGGAACATCGGCGCGAAGCACAGGGCGACGATTGCCGCCACGATCAGGATCAGCGTCAGGCGGGTCGAGAAGATGGTCTGGTCGGCCTGGTAGCTGGTGCGGTAGTCGCCGCACGGGCGCAAGGAGGTCATGGCCATGGTCTCAGACCCTCTCGATGTCGCGGGTGCCGAACAGCCCGTAGGGCTTGATCATCAGGATCAGGATCAGGGCGTAGAAGGGCGCGATCTCGTAGAGGTTGCCCCACTTGAGATACTGGCTGTCCACGAACTGGGCGAGGTTCTCAAGAAGGCCGACGATGAGGCCGCCCACCACCGCGCCGAACACGCTGTCGAGGCCGCCGAGGATCACCGCCGGGAACACCTTGATGCCGAAGAAGGAGAGCGCGGAGGAGACGCCGTTGACGATGCCGACCACCACGCCGGCGACCGCCGAGACCGCCGCCGAGATGCCCCAGGACAGCGCGAACACCTGGCGCACCGAGATGCCGAGCGACTGCGCCACCTGCTGGGAGAAGGCGGTGGCCCGCATGGCGAGGCCCATCTTCGAATACTTAAAGAACCAGGCGAAGCCGGCCATGATGGCGAGGCTCACCCCGGTGGACATCAGGTAGGCGGTCTGCACCTGGAGCCCGAGGATGTTCACCTGCGCCACCGGGAAGATGGGCGGGAACGGCTGGGCGAACGTGCCGAACATCCACTTCATCAGCGCCTGGAAGAAGATGGACAGGCCGATCGTCACCATGATGACGGAAATGATCGGCTCGCCGATCAGCGGCCGCAGCACCACCATCTGCACCAGGATGCCGAACACCATCATGAAGGCGATGGCGATCAGGAAGCCCCAGAAGAAGGGGATGTCCCATGCGGTCAGAAGCCACCAGCACACCCACGCGCCGATCAGCAGGAACTCGCCCTGGGCGAAGTTCACCACTTGGCTGGCCTTGTAGATGAGCACGAAGCACATGCCGACCACGCCGTAGAGCGTGCCGATGATGAGCCCGTTGATGATGAGCTGGACGAGGAGCTGGGACTGCATCAGACGCTCCCGATGAAATCTGGCCGGCTCCCCTCTCCCCTTGCGGGAGAGGGGGCGGGGGTGAGGGGTGAGGACGTCGGCGCGGGGGGCTGCGAGGCAAGGGCGAGCGCAAGCGCCCCCTCACCCCAACCCTCTCCCGCGAGGGGAGAGCGAGCAGCGCGGTGATCGCGGCAACGGTCCATCACGCCGCCCTCCTTTTGGCTTCGGTGGCGGCGGTGCCGGCGCGGGTGTCCAGCTCGACCACGTCGAGCTTGGTCTTGATGCGCTGTTTGGTGCCGTCCTGGAAGGTGATGGTGGTGTCCACGTCGATCACCTTCGCGCCCTGATACATGGCGTCGATGATGGTGCCGTAGCGCTCGTTGATGACGCCGCGGCGCACCTTGCGGGTGCGGGTCAGCTCGCCGTCGTCCGCGTCCAGCTCCTTGTAGAGCAGCAGGAAGCGGGAGACGCGCTGCTTCGCGGCCAGCGTCTTGTTCACTTCCTCCACCTCCTTGCGCAGGAGGGCGATGACCTCCGGCTTCGCGGAGAGGTCGGTATAGGTGGTGAAGGCGATGCGCTGCTTCTCCGCCCATTTCGAGACGATGGAGAAGCGGATGCAGATGATCGCGGCGAGGCTCTCGCGCCCGTCGCCGAGGATCACCGCCTCGGCCACATAGGGCGAGAACTTCAGCTTGTTCTCGATGTACTGCGGCGAGAAGCGGTCGCCCTGCGTGGTCTTGGCCATGTCGCGGATGCGGTCGATGACCACCAGATGGCCCTTGTCGTTGAAATAGCCGGCGTCGCCGGTGCGCATCCAGCCTTCTTCCGCGAACGACTTCGCCGTCTCCTCGGCATTGCCGAAATAGCCGGTGAACATGTTGGGGTGGCGCGTGACCACCTCGCCGAGGCCATTGGGATCGGGGTCGTCGATGCGGATCTCCACCCCCTCCATGGGCACGCCGACGGTGTCGAAGTCTACGTCGGCGGCCTGGTGCAGGGTGTAGGCGCCGAGCAGCTCGGTCTGGCCGTAGAGCTGGCGCATGGGCACGCCCAGCGCCAGGAAGAAGCGGAAGGTGTCGGGCCCGAGCGCCGCGCCGCCGGTGGCGGCGGACTTCAGGCGAGTGAAGCCGAGCCGGTCGCGCAAGGCGCGGAACAGGATGAAGTCGGCGAGCGCCGAGCGCTGGCCGCGCTCCAGCGCCTTGAGGCCGAGCGCCATGCCGAAGTGGAACATGGCGCGCTTGAGCGCCGAGGCGTCCATCATGCGGGCGCGCACGTCGGCGGCGATCTGCTCCCACACGCGCGGGGCGAACAGCACGAAGGTCGGGCCGATCTCGCGCATGTCGGCCATCATGGTCTCCGGCTCCTCCACGAAGTTCACCTTCATGCGGGAGAGGATCGCCTGGCCGAACGCGTAGATCTGCTCCATGATCCAGGGCATCTGGAGCACGCTGACATACTCGTCGTCGGGCCCGCGCGGGTCCATGGCGAGGTAGGCCTTGCAGTGGCGCAGCAGCGCGCCGCCGGTCAGCATGGCGAGCTTGGGGTGGGAGGTGGTGCCCGAGGTGGTGCACAGGATGGCGACGTCGTCGCCCTTGCCGGCCGCCACCATGTCCGCATAGGCGGAGGGCGCCGCCGCGTCGCGGGCGCGGCCCTGCTCCTCCAGACTTTCCAGCGAGACGAGGCGCGGATCGTCGTATTTGCGGATGCCGCGCGGGTCGGAATAGACGATGTGGCGGACGGTGGGGATCTTCTCTTCGAGCTGGAGCAGCTTGTCCACCTGCTCCTCGTCCTCGGCGAACACCACGGCCACGTCCGCATAGGTGATGAGATAGGCCACCTCGTCGGCCAGAGCGTCGCGGTAGATGCCGAGGCTCATGCCGCCGAGCGCGTGGGCCGCGACCTCGCCCATCAGCCATTCCGGGCGGTTGTCGCCGAGCAGCGCCACCACGTCGCCGCGGGAAACGCCGAGGCCGGTGAGGCCGAGCGCGATGTGCCTCACCCGGCGCGCCACCTCGGCCCAGGTGTAGGCATTCCAGATGCCGAGGTCCTTCTCGCGCAGCCAGATGTCGCCGCCATGCTCGGCGGCGTGCAACTCCAGGAGCTTGGGCAGGGTGTCGTAGCGGGTGATGTCGGGCAGGGTCATGTGCGCGGCCCTCACGCCACTTCGTCTTCGTGGACCGACGCGCCGTCGATCTCGAGGTCGTCCTCGCCGAGATAGGCCTTGCGCACATTCTCGTTGGCGAGCACCTCGGCCGGCAGGCCCTCGGCGATCTTGCGGCCGAAATCGAGCACCATCACCCGGTGGGAGATGTCCATCACCACCCCCATGTCGTGCTCGATCATGATGATGGTCATGCCCCATTCCTCGTTGAGGTCGATGATGTAGCGGGCCATGTCCTCCTTCTCTTCGAGGTTCATGCCCGCCATGGGCTCGTCGAGGAGGATGATCTTCGGCTCCAGCGCCACGGCGCGGGCGAGCTCCACGCGCTTCCTGAGGCCGTAGGAGAGCGTGCCGGCGGTGGCCTTGCGCACATGCTGGATCTCAAGGAAGTCGATGACGTTCTCGACCGCCTTGCGGTGCTCCAGCTCTTCCTTCTGGGCGCCGCCGATCCAGTAGATCGCGCCGGAGAAGAAGTTGTTCTTCAACAAATGGTGGCGCCCGACCATGATGTTGTCGAGCACGCTCATGTGGCTGAACAGAGCGAGGTTCTGGAACGTGCGGCCGATGCCGATGGCGGCCCGCTTGTTGGGCTTGAGCTTGGTGATGTCGCGCCCCTCGAAGCGCACCCGCCCCTCGGTGGGCGAATAGCGCCCGGAGATGCAGTTGAGCATGGAGGTCTTGCCGGCGCCGTTGGGGCCGATGATGGAGAACAGCTCGCCGGGCTTCACGTGGAAGCTCACGTCGGAGAGCGCCTTCAGGCCGCCGAATCGCAGGGAGATGTTGTCCACGTCCAGGATGGCGTGCGAATCCGCGCGCGCCTGGGGAACCACGTTCGTGGTGCTCAAGCCGTCCTCCCTATCTGTCCCGGAGGTTCGGCCCTGCCGCCCTCCATGTGGCGCCCCGCGTATCGCGTTGGCTCGGCGCCTGCCCGATCGTAACGTCGGGCTTCAGGAAACAATCAAGCGTTCTTTTTTATTCTGGTCAAGCGGCATTTCTTGTCGCAGGATGCCCTTGCGTGGCGGCGTCTCAGACTTCAGTCTAAGACATTCCGATCCCACGCGCGGTTGCGCTCCGGGCGCAATCCAATCACCACCCAGGGGCCGCAGCAAGGCCGGGATGGACGTTGAGAGGCAGACGCTGAAGAGGCCATGGCGCGCACCATCGGATCAAACGGCGCCCGCACTGCGGAGGCCATCCGGCAGGCGGGCGTGACGCTCATCTACCGGCACGGCTACGAGGCCATGAGCCTGCGGCAACTGGCGGCCGAGGTGGGGCTCCAGTCGGGCTCGCTCTACAAATATTTCGACAACAAGCAGTCGCTGCTGTTCGACATCGTGCGCGAGCACATGGCGGACCTGCTGGCGAAGGCGGAGGCGGACCTCGCCGGCATCGACGACCCGATGGCGCGGCTGAAGGCGTTCTCGGCCTTCCATCTGCGCTACCACATGCAGCGCATGGCTCATGTCTTCATCGCCAACATGGAGATCAGGAGCCTCGACGACGACCACCGGGCCATGGTGGTGGGGCTGCGCCGGCGCTACGAGAACCTGCTGGAGGACACGCTGCGCGCGGGGGCGCAGGCCGGCGTGTTCCGGATCGCCGAGCCGAAGGTCGCCACCTACGCCATCATCTCCATGCTCACCGGCATCTGCATGTGGTACCGGCCCGGCGGCCGGCTCAGCCAGGACCAGCTGGTGGACATCTATACCGGCCTCGTGGTGGACGGCGTGACCGGGCCGCAGGGCCTCACAGCCGCGGCCGAGCGGCACCGCGCGCTGGCGTGAGGGCGCCCCGCTTGCCATCCTCCGCCCGCTCGCCCATATAGGGGCCGGGAGGTTGGCGGTGGACGAGCCACTCGCCAACCGGGTCAGGTCCGGAAGGAAGCAGCCCCAACGAGCCCGGTCTCGGGTCTTCGTCCAGCCTCCCACCCCTTTCCTTTCGCGAGCCCTGTTGCCGCGCCCCGTCGCTGCGCCATTCGCGCCGCAGGGCGTGCCGCGCGGCGGTATCCCGGACGGCCGTCCGTGGCCGTGGACGACGGGGATTTGCCCGCCCGACCATCGACGCCTGCGTGCGCGATGCTATGTATGGGGGGAGGGCCATCGGCGGCCCCGAAGGCGGCAGGATGAGCGATCAGCAGCGCAGCGACGAGGAGCAGGACGGCCCGGGCCTCGACCTCGGCCTGGCCGATGCCGCGCCCGCGCGCCCCGCGCCTGCGGCCGCGCCCGCGCCCTATAGGGTGCTCGCCCGCAAATACCGGCCGCAGAATTTCGAGGACCTGATCGGCCAGGAGGCGATGGTGCGCACGCTGCGCAACGCCTTCGCCTCGGGGCGCATCGCCCAGGCCTATATCCTCACCGGCGTGCGCGGGGTGGGCAAGACCACCACCGCCCGCATCCTCGCCCGCGCGCTCAATTACGAGCCGGCGGACGGCGCCCCCGGCGGGCCGACGCTCGACCTCTCCGCCTTCGGCCGCCACTGCCGCGACATCGTCGAATCGCGCCACGTGGACGTGATGGAGATGGATGCCGCGTCCAACACCTCCATCAACGACATCCGCGAGATCATCGAGAGCGCGCGCTACCGCCCGGTGATGGCGCGCTACAAGGTCTACATCATCGACGAGGTGCACATGCTCTCCACGGCGGCCTTCAACGGGCTGCTGAAGACGCTGGAGGAGCCGCCGGAGCATGTGAAGTTCATCTTCGCCACCACCGAGATCCGCAAGGTGCCGGTCACGGTGCTGTCGCGCTGCCAGCGCTTCGACCTGCGCCGCGTGGAGGCGGGGGAACTCGCCGCGCACCTGTCGGGCATCTGCGCCAAGGAAGGCGTGACCATCGAGCCGGAGGCGCTCGCCATCGTCGCGCGGGCGGCGGAAGGCTCGGTGCGCGATTCGCTCTCGCTGCTCGACCAGGCCATCGCCCATGGCGGCGGCAGGGTGAGCGCGGAAGAGGTGCGGCGCCTGCTCGGCCTCGCCGACAAGGGGCGCGTCATCGACCTGTTCGAGGCGCTCATGAAGGGCGAGATGGCGCGTGCGCTGGGCGAGTTCCGCGACCAGTACGACGCCGGCGCCGATCCGGCGGTGATCCTCACCGACCTCGCCGAATTCACGCACCTCGTCACCCGCCTCAAGATCGTGCCGCAGAGCGCCGAGGACGCCGCTCTGGTGGAGGCCGAGCGCCTGCGCGGCGCCGAGATGGCGCAGGGCCTGTCCATGCGCGTTCTGGCGCGGGCCTGGCAGATGCTCACCAAGGGCGTCGGCGAGGTGCAGCAGGCGCCCAAGCCCGCCCAGGCGGCGGAGATGGTGCTTGTGCGCCTCGGCTACGCGGCCGATCTTCCCACCCCCGACGAGGCGCTGCGCCAATTGCGCGACCAGGGCGGCAGCGGGAGCGAGGCGCGCGGCCCGGCAGGCAGCGGCACCGGCGGACAAGGCGGCCCCATGGCCGCCACATCGTCCGGCGCGCGGCTCGCGCTCGCCCCGGCGCCGACCTCTGCCCCCGTGCGCGCGCCCGCCATGGCGCGGCCGGAACCAGCCGTCGCCGGCCCCCGGCTCGCCGATCTCGCGGATGTCGCGCGCCTCTGCGCCGAGAAGCGCGATTTGCTGCTGAAGCACGCGGTGGAGCACCAGCTGCGCCCGGTGCATATGGAGGAGGGGCGCATCGAGGTCTCGCTGGTGCGGGGCGCGCAGGCGAGCGTGGTTCAGGACCTCTCGCGCAAGCTGTCCGAATGGACCGGCCGGCGCTGGCTCGTCTCCCTCGCGAGCCGCGAGGGCGGCCCGACGCTGGCGGAGGAGAATGCCGCCCGCAAGGCCGAGCGCGAGGAGGGCATCAAGGCCCATCCTCTGGTGGCCGCCGTGCTCGCCCGCTTCCCCGGCGCCGAGGTGGTGGACGTGCGGTCCAGAGCCGACCCCGCCGAGATCGCCGGCGCGGAGGCCCTGCCCCCCATGGAGGAGGACCTCCAGATGGGACCGGGGCCGGACGACGAGATCGAATATTGAGAATGGGAGGCGAGAGCCGATGCGCGACCTGATGGGCATGATGAAGCAGGCCAAGGAGCTTCAGGACCGCATGCAGCAGATGCAGGCGGAGATGGAGACCATCGAGGTTGCGGGCTCCGCGGGCGGCGGACTCGTCAGCGTCACCGTCACCGC
This sequence comes from Xanthobacter tagetidis, assembly GCF_003667445.1. Lineage (GTDB taxonomy): Bacteria > Pseudomonadota > Alphaproteobacteria > Rhizobiales > Xanthobacteraceae > Xanthobacter > Xanthobacter tagetidis. Next base: position 93,231 of record NZ_RCTF01000020.1, read on the forward strand.
CAAGGGCGAGTGCAAGGCGGTGCGCATCGACCCTTCTCTGGTGAAGCCGGAGGAGACCGAGATCCTGGAGGACCTCATCGTCGCCGCCTTGGCGGACGCCCGCGGCAAGGCCGAGCGGGTGATGCAGGAGAAGATGCAGGCGCTCACCGGCGGCCTCGCCCTGCCACCGGGCCTGAAGCTGTTCTGACGGGCGCGCCCTACCGCTCCCAGCGCATTTCCTTCAGGCGCGGGTCGGCCGCGAACGCGTCGCGCCCGAAGGCGAGGTGCTGGCGCGGGAACTCGCACACCGCGGCGATGCCGGACGGGCCGGCCAGGATGTGCCAGGTACGCCGCTCCGCAGGCTCCCGCGCGGCGAAGGCGGCGCAGGCGAGCACAGCAAGGTTCGCCCCCGCATCGGGATCGCGCACGGACCGGTAGCGCAGGATCTCCACCTCGGCCGCCCGTGCGGCATCCGCGAGGCCCTGGCACGGCGCGTAGTCGACCAGGGCGGTCCATGCCGGCGCGTCCCGGCTGAGCTGGGGTGCCGTGAGGTCGAGGTGCCGCGCGCTCGCCACCTCGGCGGCGAAAGCGGTGTACTGGCCGGCATTCTCGGGCCACGGGGTCGTGGGCGATTCGGCGAAGAACAGCAGCCGGTAGAAGGCGAGCTCGGCCACCGCCGTCTGTGGCCGCTCGGCGGCGTAATAGACCCCGGCCGTGCGCCCGGCGCGGCGGAAGCGCGAGCCGCGCGGATAGGGCGGCGCGTAGCGGAACGGGGTCGAGAGCAGGTAGTCGAGATGCCGGCAGTCCGGCGGCACCGCCGGCTTGGTGGCCTCGATCATCTCCTCCAGCACGCGCTGCTCGTCCAGCGTGTCCACCAGCTTGAGCGTCGAGGTGAGGTGCTGCGCCTCCACCAGGCGCCAGCAGCGCCCGGCATAGGGCCGCGCCTCAGACGACAGCGCGCCGGGCGTCCAGATAGGCGATGACATCGATCAGCCCGCTGATGGTTCGGACCTTCTCGATGGGCGTCCCGTCGAGGGCGGTGTTGGGATTGGCGAGCCAGGCGCGGGCGATCGCCTCGTCGCCGCCGGTGATGGCGTCGAGCGAGCGGAACAGGCGCACGAACAGCAGCGCCAGCTCGAACGGCTTGCTGCCCGCCTCCAGCGTGAATTCGCCCTTCTTCATGCGCGTGAGCGTCGGCGGGCTGAGGCCGATGATTGCGGCCAGCGTCTGCGCATTCACGGCGAGCCGCTCGGCGGCCCGCAGCAGCGCCTTGGTCAGCACGGCGCCCTGGCTGGAGGGGGAGGGGGCTGGGCTGGCGGAGGCCTGGGCGTGGTTGGGCGCGCGCATGGCGATCCTCAAATTTCTATGAGAATATTATCTCAAATAAATTCCATAAGGAAGAAAAATGATTCGCGCGCGCGGTATTTGCGCCCGCGTGCGCCCGCCAAGGATGATGCGGGATGACCAGGGTGCTGAAACGAAGAAGGGCGGCCTCACGGCCGCCCTTCTCGTTCATCGCTGGAACGGGGATCACTCCGCCGCGCCGGCCTCGCCCTTGGAGCCGGCCTCGCGCTCGGCCTTGGCCTTGGCTTCGAGGTCCTCGCCGGTGGTCTGGTCGACCACCTTCATGGACAGGCGGGTCTTGCCGCGCTCGTCGAAGCCCATGAGCTTCACCTTCACCTTGTCGCCTTCCTTGACGACGTCGGAGGGCTTCGCCACGCGCTCGTTGGCCATCTGCGACACGTGGACGAGGCCGTCCTTGGAGCCGAAGAAGTTCACGAAGGCGCCGAAGTCCACCACCTTCACGACCGTGCCCTCGTAGATCTGTCCCACTTCCGGCTCGGAAGCGATGGACTTGATCCAGTTGATGGCGGCCTTGATGGCCTCGCCATTGGCGGAGGCGATCTTGATGGTGCCGTCGTCCTCGATGTTGATCTTGGCGCCGGTCTTCTCGACGATCTCGCGGATCACCTTGCCGCCGGAGCCGATCACTTCGCGGATCTTGTCCACGGCGATCTTCATCACCTCGATGCGCGGGGCGTGCTCGCCGAGTTCCGCGCGGGCGGTGGTGAGGGCCTTCGCCATCTCGCCGAGGATGTGGACGCGGCCGTCCTTCGCCTGGGTGAGGGCGACCTTCATGATCTCCTCGGTGATGCCGGCGATCTTGATGTCCATCTGGAGCGAGGTCACGCCCTGCTCGGTGCCGGCCACCTTGAAGTCCATGTCGCCGAGGTGGTCCTCGTCGCCGAGGATGTCGGAGAGCACGGCGAACTTGTCGCCTTCCAGGATCAGGCCCATGGCGATGCCCGCCACCGGGCGGCGCAGCGGCACGCCCGCATCCATCAGCGCCAGCGAAGTGCCGCAGACGGTGGCCATGGAGGACGAGCCGTTGGACTCGAGGATCTCCGACACCACGCGCAGGGTGTAGGGGAACTCGTGCTTCAGCGGCAGCATGGGGTGGATGGCGCGCCAGGCGAGCTTGCCGTGGCCGATCTCGCGGCGGCCGGGCGAGCCCATGCGGCCGGTCTCGCCCACGGAGAAGGGCGGGAAGTTGTAGTGCAGCAGGAAGTGCTCCTTGTAGGTGCCTTCCAGGCTGTCGATGAACTGCTCGTCCTCGCCGGTGCCGAGGGTGGCGACCACGAGGGCCTGCGTCTCGCCGCGGGTGAACAAAGCGGAGCCGTGGGCGCGCGGCAGGATGCCGACCTCGGAGACGATCGGGCGCACGGTGCGCACGTCGCGGCCGTCGATGCGGATGCCGTCGTTCAGGATGGCCCAGCGCACGATGTTGGCTTCGAGCGCCTTGAACACCTCGGAGACCACCTGCGGGTTCGGCACCTGCGTGCCGTCCTGCGCCAGCTCCTCGTAATATTTCTTCACCTTGGACTTGGCAGCGCCGACGGCGGCGTAGCGGTCCTGCTTCTGCTTGATCTTGTAGGCGTCGCGCAGGTCGGCCTCGGCGATCTCCTTGACCTTCGCCTCGATCGCGGAGACGTCGGCCGGCTGGAAGTTGCGCGGCTCCTTGGCGGCCTTCTCGGCCAGATTGATGATGGCCTGGATCACCGGCTGGAAGTGGCGGTGGCCGAACATCACCGCGCCGAGCATGATCTCCTCGGGCAGTTCCTTGGCCTCGGACTCCACCATCAGCACCGCGTCGCCCGTGCCGGCGACGACCAGGTCGAGCGCGCTCTCCTTCACCTCGTCGAGGGTGGGGTTGAGCACGTACTCGTTCTCGATGAAGCCGACGCGCGCCGCGCCCACCGGGCCCATGAAGGGCACGCCGGAGAGGGTGAGGGCCGCCGAGGAGGCGACCAGCGCGACGACGTCGGGGTCGTTCTCGAGGTCATGCGCCAGAACGGTGACGACCACCTGGGTGTCGCACTTGTAGCCGTCCGGGAACAGGGGGCGGATCGGGCGGTCGATCAGGCGCGAGACCAGCGTCTCCTTCTCGGAGGGACGGCCCTCGCGCTTGAAGTAGCCGCCGGGGATGCGGCCGGCCGCGTAGGTCTTTTCCTGGTAGTTCACGGTCAGGGGGAAGAAGTCCTGGCCCGGCTTCGGCTCCTTCGCCGAGACGACGGTGGCGAGAACCTTGGTGTCGCCGTAGGTGGCGAGCACGGAGCCGTCGGCCTGGCGGGCCATCTTGCCGGTCTCCAGGATCAGCGTGCGGCCGCCCCAGTCCAGCTCTTCGCGATGGATGTCGAACATCGTGTGGTCTTTCTCTTCAGCGGACGAAGAAAAAGAGCCATGAGCAAGACGGCCGGACGCGCCGCGCGGCAGGGCGCGTCACGGGGCCCCTCCGACGGTTGCGTCCGGCGATCCTGCCATGGCTCGATTTCTGCCTTCGCGTGCCCGCGGCAGGCCCCATGCCCGCCGCGCCGGCGCGCCGCGATGGATCGCAGCGCGCGATATTCCGCAGCGCCGGCCCTTCCGGCCGGCGGCGGGAGGGGGCGTCAGCGGCGGATGCCGAGACGCTCGATCAGGGACTTGTAGCGCCCCTCGTCCTTCTTCTTCAGATAGTCGAGGAGGCTGCGGCGCTGGGAGACCAGCTTCAGCAGGCCGCGGCGCGAATGGTTGTCCTTGGCGTGGGTCTTGAAGTGCTCGGTGAGGTTCGAGATCCGCACGGTGAGGATCGCCACCTGCACCTCCGGCGAGCCGGTGTCGCCGCCCTTGGTGGCATATTCGGTGATGAGCGCCTGCTTGCGCTCGGCCGTGATCGACATCGGATGATCCTTTCAGATGGAGAAATAAGGGTGCACCGAAGCCCGCGCGATCGAGCCGGGGGGGCGTCCGGTGCACGTTCGGCCTGGCCGGGATGTCGTCCAGCGCGGTCGAACAAGCGCGAAATGCGGCGCCGAAGGCACCGCTCGCGCGGCGGACTATACATATTTGCCCGCAGCGTGCCAGCGGAATGTTGCAACTCGGGCGCCGCCCTCAGGAGCAGGCGAGATAGTCGCGGAACACCCAGCCCAGCGGCTGGCCGGTGTCGATGGCGACCACATAGGCCCACGTCTTGCCCTTGCCGTCGGTGGCGTCGGCCTCGATGCGCACCAAGGTGCCGTTCTTCACCTGGCCGAGGATGTCGCCATAGGGGCCGCTGCGCACATTGAGCGGTGTCCCCGTGGGGTCGGCGGCCCGGCACCGGCTCTGAGCCGACGCCGGAAGGCTCGCCATGACCGCGAGGACGCCGGCGAGCAGCCCGCAGGCGACGTGGCCGGCGGGCGGGCGGCGGATGGCGGGGGAGGCCGTCATGGGACACCTCGGGCTGGGGCGGTCATCGACCGAGGCGGGGTCGCCCCGGCCGCAGCCCCAAAGTGTAGCAGAGCGGAGTGTAGCAGAGCGGCGCCCCGCGCGAGGGCGCCGGCCTCACTCTCCGTGCTGGCCGCCGCCGGCCTCGCCGCGATGTTCGCCGCGGTTGCCGCCTTTGCCCGGCCCCCTGCCCGCGCCTTTGCCGCCTCCATTGCCGCCTCCCTTGCCGCCTCCCTTGCCGCCCTGGCGCGCCCAGTTGAATACGCGGTGGGGGAACACCTCGCCGCCCTCCACGTCGCCGATGGCGATCAGGGCGCCCTGGCAGAACACGCCCGCATGGCCGTGCATCACCGGCGCGTCGCGTCCGCGCAGGATCACGCTCTGGCCGCAGCGCAGGCGGTGGGCGTCGGGCGGGGTGACGTTGAGGCGCGCCAGCTCCTCCAGCGCGATCTCCACCGGGTCCAGCGCTTCGGCGAGCGCCGCCTCGCCATCCTCGGCGCGCGCTTTCAGTTCGTCGAGCGGAACGAGATCCTCCTCCAGGAAGGCGCCGACGCGGGTGCGCCGCAGCGCGCTCACATGGCCGCGGCAGCCGAGCATGCGGCCGAGGTCGCGGGCGATGGCGCGCACATAGGTGCCCTTGCCGCACTCCGCCTCGATCACCGCGTGGTCGGCGTCCGGCCGGTCCACGAGGGCGATGGAATGAATGGTGACGGGGCGCGCCTCCAGCACCACCTCTTCGCCCTCGCGGGCGAGGTCGTAGGCGCGCTCGCCGCCGATCTTGAGCGCCGAATAGGCCGGCGGCACCTGCAGGATCTCGCCCTTGAAGGCCTCCAGCATGGCGCGGATGTCGAGGTCGTCGGGCCGGCGCTCGTCGGTCGTCACCGGCTTGCCCTCGGCATCGTCGGTGTCGGTCTCGATGCCGAAGCGCACCGTGAAGCGGTAGGACTTGCGGCCGTCCATCACGTAAGGAACGGTCTTGGTGGCCTCGCCGAAGGCGATCGGCAGGCAGCCGGAGGCGAGCGGGTCGAGCGTGCCCGCATGGCCCGCCTTCTTGGCCCCGAACAGGCGCTTGACGATGCTCACCGCCTGGGTGGACGTGAGGCCGGTGGGCTTGTCGAGCAGCACCCAGCCGTCGAGGTCGCGCTTCGGGCTGCGCGGGCGATCGTCGCGGCCGCGCTGGCCGCGGGGCATCCCCTCGCGCGGCACCCCCTCGCGCGGCATGGCGTCGGGGAGCATCACGCCCTCGCGGGGGGCGCCGTCGCGCGGCTCGGTGGGTTCGGGACGCGGAGCGGTGGCTGCGGCGGTCATTCTTTGTCGGTCTCGTCGTCGCGGGGTTCGGGGGCGTCGGTCGGATGGTCGATGTCGCGCGCCACCTGCGGCGAGCGCAGCAGCGCGTCCATGCGGGCGGCCTCGGCGAACGAGGTGTCCTCCAGGAACCGCAGGTCCGGCACGGACTTCAGCTCCACCAGGCGCGCGATCTCCATGCGCAGGGCCTTGCGGTTCGCAGCCAGCGCCTTGATCACCGGCCGCACGTCCTTGCCGCCGAGCGGCATCACGTAGCAGGTGGCGATCTTCAGGTCCGGCGACATGCGCACTTCCGGCACCGTGATGATGTGGCCGGCCAGCACCGGGTCCACATGGTCGCCGCGCTGGAGCACCTGGGCGAGGGCGTGACGCACCAGCTCGCCCACGCGCAGCATGCGCTGGGAGGGGCCGCCCCCCGTGCGGGTATCAGGTTTCATGGGTCTGTTCTCTTTGGGCGCCGGGCCTGGGCCGCGGCACCTTCTCCTTCAAGGGGGAGCGGGCGGGGTTGGACCGTGCCGCTCCGGTTGGATTCGTCGTGGCAAGCGCCGCCTCGGCTCGACAGGCCATGCCCGGGCTCGTTCCGGGCATCCACGCCGCGCCGCCTGCAGGAGGCCTGCACGCTTGTGCCCGGCCGCCGGGCGTGGATGGCCGGGACAAGCCCGGCCATGACGGTTCAGCGAAGAGCGTCCCGTCTCACAGCGAGCGCTGGACCACCTCGACGCGGAAGCACTCGATCACGTCGCCCGCACGCATGTCCTGGTAGTTCTCGAACGACATGCCGCAGTCCTGGCCCGCATGCACCGTGTTCACCGCATCCTTGAAGCGGTTGAGCGTGGCAAGCTTACCCTCGTGGATCACCACGTTGTCGCGGATGAGGCGCACGTGCTGGCCCTTCTCCACGACGCCGTCGGTGACGGTGCAGCCGGCCACCTTGCCCACCTTGGAGACCGCGAAGATCTCCTTGATGAGGGCGTTGCCCAGCATGGTCTCGCGGTTGATGGGCGCGAGCAGGCCGCTCATGGCCTTCTTCACGTCATCCACGAGGTCGTAGATGATGTTGTAGTAGCGGATCTCGATGCCCGCCCGGTCGGCCGCGTCGCGCGCTTCCTTGTTGGCGCGGACGTTGAAGGCGATGATCGCGGCGCCGGAGGTCTCCGCCAGCGTCACGTCGCTCTCGTTGATGCCGCCCGCTCCCGAATGGATGATGCGGGCCTGCACCTCGTCGTTGCCGACCTTCTCCAGCGCGCCGATGATGGCTTCCACCGAGCCCGACACGTCGCCCTTGATGATGAGCGGGAATTCCTTCCGGCCGGTCGCCTTGACCTGGCTCATCATCTGCTCGAGCGAGCCGCGCACGGTCGCCGACCGCGCCGCCGCCTTCTCGCGCTTCTGGCGCTGGCGGTATTCGGTGATCTCGCGGGCCCGGGCCTCGTTCTCCACCACGGCGAGGCGGTCGCCCGCCTCCGGGGTGCCGTTGAAGCCCAGCACCTCGGCCGGGAAGGACGGTCCCGCCGAATCCACGTTGGCGCCGGTATCCGAGATGAGGGCGCGCGCGCGGCCCCATTCGGCGCCGGCCACCACGATGTCGCCGACCTTCAGCGTGCCGCGCTGGACCAGGACGGTGGCCACGGGGCCCCGGCCGCGGTCGAGCTTGGCTTCCACCACCGTGCCCTCGGCGGGGCGGTCCGGATTGGCCTTGAGGTCCAGCAGTTCCGACTGCAGCGCGATGGCCTCGAGCAGCTTGTCGAGGTTGAGGCGCTCCTTGGCGGACACCTCCACCTCGAGCGTCTCGCCGCCCATGCTCTCCACCTGCACCTCGTGCTGGAGCAGCTCGGTGCGCACCCGCTCGGGCTTGGCGCCGGGCTTGTCGATCTTGTTGATGGCCACGATCAGCGGCACCTTGGCGGCGCGGGCGTGGTTGATGGCCTCCACGGTCTGGGGCATCACGCCGTCGTCCGCCGCCACCACCAGCACCACGATGTCCGTCACCTTGGCGCCGCGGGCGCGCATGGCGGTGAAGGCGGCATGGCCGGGGGTGTCGATGAAGGTGATCTTCGAGCCCGAGGGCGCGGTCACCTGGTAGGCGCCGATGTGCTGGGTGATGCCGCCGGCTTCTCCGGACACCACGTTGGCCTTGCGGATGGCGTCCAGCAGCGAGGTCTTGCCGTGGTCGACGTGACCCATGATGGTCACGACGGCAGGGCGCGGCAGCATGGTCTCCATCGCGTCCGGCGTGTCGAACAGGCCTTCCTCGACGTCCGACTCCGACACGCGGCGCACCGTGTGGCCGAGATCGGTGGCGATCAGCTCGGCGGTGTCGGCGTCGACCACGTCGGTGATCTTCAGCATCTGGCCCTGCTTCATCAGCATCCGGATCACGTCGACCGCCCGTTCGGACATGCGGTTGGCGAGTTCCTGGATGGTGATGGTCTCGGGCAGGATCACCTCGCGGGCGATCTTTTCCTTGGTCTCCTGCTGCCGGTGGCCGGTCATGCGCTGGGTGCGGCGGCGGAACGAGGCGAGCGAACGCTGGCGCTCCTCCTCGCCCGACTGGGCAGTGACGAGGGTGAGGCGGCCGCGCTGCTTCTCCTGGCCGGCGGGGGCGCGGGGAACCTTGACGGGCGGAGCCGGACGCGCGCCGGGGCCGCGGCGGACCGCGCCGCGGCGCTCCTCTTCCTCGCTCTCGGTCGTGCCGGCCGGGCGGGGGGTGAGCGGGCGGGCTGTCGTGGCGGTGGTGGTCGCGGCGCCGCCGGCGGGACGGGCGCCCTGCTCCTCGCCGAAGCGCTTGCGCGCCTCCTGCTCGGCGCGGCGCTTGCTCTCGTCGTCGTGGGCGCGGCGGCTCTCCTCCTCGCGCTTGCGCGCTTCGGCGGCCTCGCGCTCGGCGCGTTCGGTGCGGTCGCGCTCGGCGCGGCGGCGGGCCTCGGCCTCCGCGGCGCGGCGCTCCTCGGCCATGCGCTGCTCTTCCACGGCGCGGGCGCGGGCGTCGGCGAGCGCGCTGGCGCGGGCGTTGCGCTCCTCGTCGGTGAGGGTGCGCAGCACCACGCCCGAGCCGCCGGGACGCTGCTGGGTGGAGCGGCCGGGAGGGCCGCCGGCGCGGCGGGCATCACCGCCTGCGCCGGGACGGCCGGCCGGGCCGGAACTCTGGCTGGAACCCTGGCCGGGGCGGGCCGAGCCGCCGGCCGAGCGCTGCGGCGCCGACGCGCCGGAGCGCGAGGACGCGGCGCCGGACGCCGTGCGGGTCGGCGGCGCAGCCTCGGCTCGGGCCGGGGCGGCGGGTGTCTTGGGCGCGGCGGGCGCCTCGGCGGCGGCGC
>NZ_RCTF01000021.1 GCF_003667445.1 Xanthobacter tagetidis
ACCACGGCGGAGGACACGCCGCTGGTCATCGCCGCCGCGGACCTGCTGGCGAACGACGCGGACATAGATGGCGACACGCTCTCCGTGACGGGCGTCGGAGGGGCGGTCGGCGGCACCGTTGCGCTCGATGACGGCGAGATCACCTTCACACCGGATGCGGACTTCAACGGCGACGCCTCCTTCACCTACACGGTGTCGGACGGAAAGGGCGGGACTGACACGGCGACCGTGAACGTCACCGTGACGCCGGTGAACGACGCGCCGGTGGCGGCCGCCGATACGGCGACCACGGCCGAGGATACGCCGCTGGTCATCGCCGCCGCGGACCTGCTGGCGAACGACGCGGACATAGATGGCGACACGCTCTCGGTGACCGGCGTCGGCGGCGCGGTCGGAGGAACCGTTGCGCTGGATGACGGCGAGGTCACCTTCACGCCGGATGCGAACTTCAACGGCGACGCCTCCTTCACCTACACGGTGTCGGACGGCAAGGGCGGGACTGACACGGCGACCGTGAACGTCACCGTGACGCCGGTGAACGACGCGCCGGTGGCGGCCGCCGATACGGCGACCACGGCCGAGGATACGCCGCTGGTCATCGCCGCCGCGGACCTGCTGGCGAACGACGCGGACATAGATGGCGACACGCTCTCGGTGACCGGCGTCGGCGGCGCGGTCGGAGGAACCGTTGCGCTGGATGACGGCGAGGTCACCTTCACGCCGGATGCGAACTTCAACGGCGACGCCTCCTTCACCTACACCGTCTCGGACGGCAAAGGCGGGACCGACACGGCGACCGTGAACGTCACCGTCACGCCGGTGAACGACGCGCCCATCGCCACCGCCGATACGGCGACCACGGCGGAGGACACGCCGCTGGTCATCGCCGTCGCCGACCTGCTGGCAAACGACAGCGACCTGGACGGCGACACCCTCTCGGTGACGGGCGTCGGCGGCGCGGTCGGAGGAACCGTTGCGCTCGATGACGGCGAGATCACCTTCACGCCGGATGCCGACTTCAACGGAGACGCCTCGTTCAGCTACACGGTGTCGGACGGGAAGGGCGGGACCGACACGGCGACGGTGGGGGTGACCGTCACGCCGGTGAACGATGCGCCAGTCGTCGCTTCAGGCGCCACGGCGACCTTCGCGGAGAACGGCACCGGCGCCGTCTACCAGATAGCGGCGAGCGATGCGGAAGACGATGGGCTCACCTACGCGCTCTCGGGCGCGGATGCGGACTTGTTCACGGTGGACGCGGACGGCAAGGTCGCCTTCAAGGCGGCCCCCGACGTCGAGGCGCCGGCGGATGCGGGCGGCGACAATGTCTACGACCTCGTCGTCGAGGTCAGCGATGGCACCGACACCACCAGCAAGGCGGTGGCGATCACGGTGACAGACGTGGCGGAGAACAGCGCGCCCCGCCTCGTCTCCGCCCCTGTGCTGGGGGGTATCACTGCCGAAGCAGCGGCTGTCGGCAATGGTTTCAGCTCCTCCGCCCGGTTCTCGCCGAACGGCACCAAGGTGCTGTTCCAGTCCACTGCCAGCAATCTGGTGGAAGGCGACGCCAACGGAACTGAAGACGTCTTCGTGAAGGACCTGGAGACCGGCGCGGTGACGCTGGTCAGTTCTTCCAGCTCCGGCACGCCGGGCAATGGATGGAGCAATGGCCATCAATTCTCGGCGGACGGCACTAAGGTTCTATTTTACTCCTATGCGAGCAATCTGGTGGCAGGCGACATCAACGGGGCCGCCGACGTCTTTGTGAAGGACCTTGAGACCGGCGCGGTGACGCTGGTCAGTTCTTCCAGTTCCGGCACGCCGGGCAATGGCGAAAGCTCCGGCTATCAGTTCTCGGCGGACGGTACTAAGGTTCTATTTTACTCCTATGCCAATAATCTGGTGGCCGGCGACATCAACGGGGTCGCCGACGTCTTCGTGAAGAATCTGGAGACCGGCGCGGTGACGCTGGTCAGTTCTTCCAGCTCCGGCACGCCGGGCAATGGCACGAGCTCCGGCTATCAGTTCTCGGCGGACGGTACTAAGGTTCTATTTTACTCCTATGCCAACAATCTGGTGGCCGGCGACATCAACGGGGTCGCCGACGTCTTCGTGAAGAATCTGGAGACCGGCGCGGTGACGCTGGTCAGTTCTTCCAGCTCCGGCACGCCGGGCAATGGCACGAGCTACGGCCATCAGTTCTCGGCGGACGGTACGAAGGTTCTATTTTACTCCTATGCCAACAATCTGGTGGCCGGCGACATCAACGGGGTCGCCGACGTCTTCGTGAAGAATCTGGAGACCGGAGCGGTGACGCTGGTGAGTTCGTCCAGCTCCGGCACGCCGGGCAATGGAACAAGCTATGGCTATCAGTACTCGGCGGACGGCACCAAGGTGCTGTTCCAGTCCGATGCCAGCAATCTGGTGGCAGGCGACATCAACGGGGCCGCCGACATCTTTGTGAAGGACCTTGAGACCGGCGTGGTGACGCTAGTGAGTTCTTCCAGCTCTGGCACGCCGGGCAATCAAACGAGCTACAGCCATCAGTTCTCGGCGGACGGCACTAAGGTTCTATTTTACTCCTCTGCCAGCAACTTGGTGGCAGGCGACATCAACGGGGCGGCCGACGTCTTCGTGAAGGATCTGGAGTCCGGCGCGGTGACGCTGGTCAGTTCTTCCAGCTCCGGCACGCCGGGCAATGGCACGAGCTACGGCCATCAGTTCTCGGCGGACTGCGCCAAGGTGCTGTTCCGGTCCTATGCCAGCAATCTGGTGGCGGGCGATACCAACGGCACCTACGACGTCTTCATGAAGGACCTCGCCACCGGCGAGGTGACACTGCTGTCCGCCCGCTCCCTCGCCGCGACGCCGTTGGCCAAATCCGGCGCCTTCACCTTCGATGATGCGGACGGAGGCGACACCCATACGGCGAGCGTTTTGCCCGCGGCCGGCACGCTCGGCACGCTCCAGGCGGACATCGTCGTGGTGGCGGACGGCCCCGACAGGGTGGAGTGGAGCTACAGCGCCAACCGGACCCTCTTTGCCGCGTTGGCGGAGGGCGAGAGCGCGTTCGAGACCTTCACCGTGACGGTGGATGACGGGCACGGCGGCTCGTTCTCCCACGACGTGGTGATCGAGGTCCAAGGCGTCAACGATGTTCCCGTAGCCGTCGCCGACAGCCTCTCCACTGCCGAAGACACCCCGCTTGTCATCGCCGCCGCCGACCTTCTCGCCAACGACAGCGACGTGGACGGCGACACGCTCACGCTCGTGTCCGTGGGCGGCGCGGTGGGCGGCAGCGTCTCACTGGACGCGGGCCAGATCACCTTCACGCCTTATACGGATTTCAACGGCGCCGCCTCCTTCGCCTACATGATCGCCGACGGAAAGGGCGGCTTTGACAGCGCCACTGTGGCGGTGACCTTCACGCCGGTGAACGACGCGCCGGTTGTCGGCGGACAGACATCGGGCGCGGTGGTCGAGGATCGAACCACCTCCGTCAGCGGAGCGCTGACCATTGCGGATCTGGACGCAGGCGAATCCGCCTTCCAGGCGCAGTCGGGCATTGCCGGCACCTACGGCATGCTGAACATCAATGAACAAGGGCAGTGGACATATTTCCTGAGCAATGCGTCGCAGGCAGTGCAGATGCTGCGCGGTGACGGCTATCCGTGGTCGGATAATTTCACGGTTCTGACCGCGGATGGCACCGAGCAGACCATTTCCATCTCCGTCTTAGGTGCCGACGACACCGTAACGGCGACCGCCCCGACGACTTATACCGCATCCACATTCACGACTTTACCGGTCTATGCCAGCGGCATCACGGTCGATTCGGAGACGGGCTATGTCTATGTGGCCGAGAAGGCGCCCGTTTCCAAACTGTATAAGGTTGCGCCGAATGGGGCCGTTACGCAGATTGCCTCCGATTTCACGGGATATACGTCCGGAATGGGAGGTTATTGTTATGGGACGGGTGACATCGAATATTATGACGGCAAGGTCTATGTTGTAACGGACGCCGGAAAGTTGGTTGGCATAGATGTGGCAACCGGAGCGCGAAGTGTGCTCTTCACTCTTCCTGGCGGGGCCGGAGGCCCAGTATTGGATGCCGGGATCGCCATAACGCCGGACGGCAAGGTCTTGATGTCTAACGGACAAAGTGCGCCGGCTGGCGTGTGGTCCTACGACATTGAAACTGGAGCTTCGGGTTTCGTTGCCTCGACGCCGGGCGCCACCTTTGAGGTGGATTTTGACCCGGCCACAAATAAGACCGTCGTTGGGTGGCCGCAGAATGCTGTTCTCACGGTAAATTATGCCGAAGACTCCACGGGAGATTATCGTGGGGTTGGTACGCCATTCTATAATTTTGCGCTAAGTCCCGGTGGAGATGAAATATATCTCCGCAGCGGCTCCAGCCTGGTCCAGGTCAATCTTGGAACCGGGTCGAGCGCTCTGGTGGGTTCGGGGCTTTTCAATGACTCTTCCCAGGACCTTGAGTTCGGCCCGTCCTCTTCGGGCGGCGGCTACAGCCTCTATGTGGTCAACGTCTCGACCATCCTCGAGTTCAAGGGTTTCACCACCGAGTGGGCGCAGCTGCCGCAGGATCCGGATCCGATCGTGCTCGACCTCGACGGAGACGGGACCTATTTCTCAGCGCCCGGAACGGGCGTGAGCTTCGATCTCGACGGCGACGGGACGGCGGAGCTGCTTGGCTGGGCCTCCCCAGCGGATGGTGTGCTGGTGATGGACCTCGATGGCTCCGGAGCCATCGAGAACGGCACGGAGGTGGTCTCGGAAGCCTTCAAGGGCTTCGGCTTCGGCTCCTCCGTGGATGCCCTGCGCTCGCTCGACACCAATCTCGACGGGATGCTGGATGCCGGGGATGCCGCCTTCGCCGATCTGCGCCTCTGGCGCGACGGGAACGGCGATGGCGGGAGCCAAGGCGACGAACTGCTGACGCTCGCCAACCTGGGTATCACCGCGATCTCGGTGGAGGCGCAGGCGCGCGACGAGACGGTGGATGGTCACCACGTCTATGCAGCGGGCAGCTTCAGCTACGCTTCGGGCGCTACCGGCTCCTATGTGGGCGCTCGCTTTGCGCCGGCGTCGGCGGGCGCGACCGACTTGGAGTCCGGCGACGAAACGGAAGTTATTGCTGAGCTCTTCTCCGCGGAAGACCCGGAAATGGAGGCGGCGCTTGCCTCCGCGCTCGGCGCCTCGGCGCCGTCGGGCCTGCGGTCCACGCGGGCCGACGCATTGCTGGCGTTGCAAGATTTCTTCGACGATTGGCAGTCCTTTCCCGGGACCTCCCCGGCCCCGGCCGATCTGCGCGCCGCCATCGGTCAATGGATCGGAGAGGTGGCGTTCGGTGATCATTCGCCAACGGTAGACGACCTATTGCACAGGTTTGGCCATGATCCGGCGTTTGGCAACCTGCTGCAGGGAGCGCACGCCAGCGTCAACGATATGTTCATCGTGTGACGCGGTTGGCGCCGCGGTACCGGTTGGAGCGCCTTTGGATGGAGCCCCAGCCGTGCTTCCCGGCCTGAAGTGGAGCAACCGCGAACGATGACCGGCCGCGCCGGCCTCTGGCGTGATGGGCGCGATTCGGCGGAAGCGGCCCCATGCGGGCTTCGACGCCACCCGAATGCGAAGGCGTTGCCGTCAGGGTGTGCGGGCCTATCAGCGGCGGGGCCACATGCGCAGCAGATCGGCGACGATGGCGCGGCAGTGGCGCGGCTCCAGCTGGCCGAACGCCTCGAGCTGCTCGGCGAGGTAGCGGGCCTTGACGCCGAGATCGGCGGGCACCACCGCCGGTGTGGCCATCAGCCGGTTGTCGGCCGCCCACAGCGCCCTCAGCGCGGCGTCGGCGGCCTCGCCTGCGGCGTCCTGGTTCGGGCCATCCACCACCGCCGCGGCGGCTGCGGTGGCCTCGGTGGCGTGGCGCAGCGCTTCGCGCTCGCGGGCGAGCCTCACGAAGGCGGGCGAGGGGCCCGGCGGTGGTGCGCCGGCATCCGGCGCGCCGATGAACGGCCGCACATGCGCGCACGCCACCGCCAGATCCTCGGCATCGAGGTTCGGCCGCTCGCGCGCGGCGAGATCGAGCAGCGCCCGCGCGCCGGCGGCGGTGGTGGGCTGGGTGCCGATGGCGGCGGCAAGGCAGGCGATGTCGGCTTCCACCGCCGCGCCGGCCTGCGCGTCGATCACCTGGAGTTCGGGCGCGGTGGAGCCGATGCCGAGGCGCTGCTCGGCCTCGGCCTGCGCCTTGCCCACCGCCAGAAGGCGGCCGCGGGCCTCCTCGAAGGCGTCGAGCGCGGCGAGGAAGGGATCGGTGCGCTCGGTGCGCAAGGTCGCCGTGCTCATGGTGCGCCCGCCTCGCTGGCGGCGGCGCCGATGGCGGCCAGGATGCCGGCGCACCGGTCCTGCGCCGACTGCACCAGCGGCATGAGGCTGCGCGGGTTCCCGCCCTCATCGTCCAGGCCGCGCACCGCCAGTTCGAGGCCTTCCAGATGCAGGCGCAGATAGTACAGTTCGGCTTCCAGGTCGGTGCGCGCGAGGCGCTCGATCCGGCCGGCATCGCCCATGCGCAGCTGCGCATTGAGCGTGCGGGGGCGTTCGCCGCGGGCTGCGGCGGTGGTCTTGCGCATGGGGTGCTCTCCTTCGGTGGATAGGGTGCCTCAGGCGGCCATGCCCGCGGCGGCTTCAAGGGTGCGCAGTTGGGCCGTCAGTTTGGCCGCCTCGCGGTCGTGGCGCGGGCTGCTGCCATAGTGGACGCGGTAGTGGTGCGCCGCGCGGATCGTCGCGATGCGGGCGATGAGGGCCGCAGGCGGCAGGGCGGCGGCGGCCGCGATCGCCTTTTCCTCGCGCCACGCCTCGCGCATGGCGAGGCTCATGGCGTGGCGCGGCAGGCGGCGGTAGATGCAGCCCACGCCGCCGAACTGGCTGCGGAAGAGGTGCCAGGCGCGGCGCATCAGCCGGCGGCGGTCGATGGTATGGGGCATGGCGCCGCCTCCCGCTCAGGCGCCGCGGCCGGCGGTTTCGGCCGCGAGCAGCGCCTCGAGGCCCGCGACGCGCATGATGTCGGCGCTGCGGTGCTTTGCGGCGCTCCAGTTGCAGGGCTCGCCGGCGCGGCTGTAGCGCGCGGCCCGCACGCGGGCGCACTCCAGGGCAGAGGTGATGATGCGGATGGCTTGCGTGCGCGAGGCGCCGAAGGGCACCGCCGCCCACCGCTGCATGTAGGCATAGGGCGTGACCGGCGCATCCTTCGCCTCGGCCCAGGCCTGCCGCAGGAAGCCGGCGAAGACGGCGCGGCTGAAGCGCTGCATGGAGGTGCGAAAGAGGCCCCAGGCCCGGCGCATCACTTTCGCGGTGTCGATCTTGGCCATGGCGCACTCGTTTCCAATCCGTTAATGTCTATTGTGATATAGCGTTACCCTGAAAGTGTCAACTCTAAACAGGTTAGGTTGCTCTAAAATGGTGCTTTCAAGCGAGCAGTGCCGAGCTGGACGCGCACTCCTGGGTTGGACGCAGGACGATCTGTCCGCCCAATCGTCCGTGGCGAAAAAGACCATCGCGGATTTCGAGGTGGGAAAGCGCAGCCCCTATGCGCGAACGCTGGCGGACATTCAGAAGGCGATGGAAGCCGGCGGCGTCACCTTCATCGCCGAAGGTGAGGCGTCGTCCTCCGGTGGCCCGGGCGTGCGCCTCGGCGCCGGCGCGGCAAGCGCGGCCGAGGATTGAGGAGCCGCCGAATGTCATGGATCGAGGGCGCGCGGCCCCATTACTTCGCCCGGCTGGAGCGGGAAGGCCCCTGGTGGAGCGTCGATTTCCGAGACTGCCCCGGCTGCCTCACCTCCGGCCGAGGCCGAAGGGAAGCGCTGCGCATGGCCGCGGACGCGCTCGCCACCTGGTGCGCGAACATCCCGCCCAAGAAGCTGCCCAAGCCCACCAGCCCCGCCCCGGGCGAAGTGCTGATCGCGGCGCGCTTCACCCGCTCGCCGGGCCTGGCATGGTGGGGCGGCATCCGCTTCGCCGCGCCGTCGGCGTCCTATTGGCAGGACAAGGCGAGGGGGTGGCGGTGAAAGGCGAACCGACAGTTCATTTGGCGAAAATGGCCGACGGCGGCGAGGCATATCTGGCTGGCGATGCAGAGTTTCCGCCGATATTCGCGCGCCATTACGTGATCACGGAGGCCGAGGCAAAACAGGCCGCCGCTGTGCTCGGTGTAGAGGCGACACTGGGATTGAGGGTTGAATTACACATTGGGGTGGCGTTTTTCGTCGAGGCGATGATCGCCGACATGGCGAACCCACATAAGAAAGTCGCTCAGGTGATGGAGCGACTTGCTGTTCCTGCAACGCAGGTAGATGCCTTATCCAAGGACGGGGTGGCGGAAATGGTTGCATCTGGTTTGATCTCTTCGATGGCTCCGCCACCATCCGGGAGTTCCATGGGGGAAGTTCTGGCGTATCCTCGACGTGTAGAAGAAGTGGCGAGGGAGTATTTATCGCAGATTGAACGACCAAATCGAGGAGAGCCGCCAGATGACCTCCTCCTTGATTTCGTATATGGATCAACATTGATTGCAAAAGAGTTTGGAATTTCTCTTTTCCTGCCGAGCAATGCGCGCCTTGATAGCGATGATTTAAATGATGGGTGTCGATTTACCCCGTTCTTCAATTGGGGCAAGCACATAGTACATCTTCTTGTCGAGCGCGGATTCCAAGTCATAGCGGCGCGCCGAGCCGAGCCGGAAGGGGCGATTTCTGCGCTGGGTGTCGATCGTGCGGGGGAGCGCGCATTAGTCGCCGCTGAAGGTCGATTTCAGCGATATCAGAATATGTCCGCCCGTGGCCTGGCGCGAGTGTTGCGGACCGTAAGGCGCGAGATGTTGGAGCGCCCGCCTGGCCCGCCGATTTCTTTCTGGAGCCGCTTCGAGCCGTAGGGCATGGGCCGTGAGGCCACGGATTTGCGCCCGGCGCCCAAATCCGTGGCCTCACGGCTCCCGTTCAGCGGCAGCCAAAATGCCTCCTGCCCTTCCTGATTTCCGGAAGGGATTTTCGGAGGCATATCCATGCACGACCACTACCTGACCCGAGCCCAGGCGGCCGAATATCTCGGCCTGTCGGTGTCTTACCTTGCCAAGCTCGCCGTGACCGGCGGCGGCCCGATCATGTTGCGCTTCGGTGGGCGCGCGGTGCGCTATCGCCGCGCCGATCTCGACGCCTGGGCCGCGCGCGCCGCGTGCCGCTCGACCTCCGACACCGTCACCCTCGGGGAGGCCGCGTGATGAAGCGCCCCGGTCACCCCTTCCTTCTCTCTGAGCTTGAAATGGCTCGCTTCCTCAAGCTGGTGAAGGATACCCATGATGGGCGCGTCCGCTGGACGGCGCGCGCCGAGCATCTCCTGCGGCAGGCGTTGTTCCCGATGGGCGCCGAATTCCTCGCCGCGCTCGCGCCCATGAGGCACGGCGAGGACGGGCGCTATTCGCTCGCGGCGCCGCTGGAATCCCGCTGCTGGCCGGAGGGCGCTGAGACCACCGCCGACACGCGCTTCGCGCCAGGCGAGGTGCGCGTCGCGGCGCTGACTGGGACGTGGGAGGACGGGAACGGCTGCCGCGCCGGCTTCGGCTGGGGCGCAGCGGTGGCCGGCCGAATCTGGCGCCGCCCGGGCGAACCCGTCGACGCGATGGAGGCTGGCCTTCGGCTTCTCGCTCTCATGTGCATCGCCATGCTTCAGCAGCGCGACATTGAGCACGACCGCGCGCCCGATGACGAGGAAGGCGCGCCGCCGGATACGGAGGGCACGGCGCAGCCGGCGGAGCCCCAGGCGGCGGGCGGCGGCGCCGCTCCGGCCGATGCCGTGGCCGCTGCCCTCGCCGCTGGCGTCACCGGCGACGACATCCGGCTCGTGGCCGCGTTTGCTCAACACCACGGCCCCCGCGTGGCTGAGGCGGTGGCCGAGATGGGCGAAACCAGCGCGGCCGTCGCAGAACTGGTCGTCGCGTTCGACCGCATCGCCAACCTGCTCCTCGATGATCGCGCCGACCGCCTCGCGGCGCTTCTCGATCATGCCGCCACGGCGGCGGATCGCTCCGCCGAAGTCCGCGCCATCGCCAAATCCCGCCGCAGCCCGCCGCGCGCAACGACTTGCCATTGATCAGGTCATCGCCCATCGCCGCCGCTCGCTGCGGTGCGCTCACCTTCAACACTCAGGGAACCGTCACCATGCCGAACACCTCTGCACCAAGCCCCAAGCGCCGCCGCGATGGCGGACTGTCGCTCCTCACCCTGCGCGCCCACACGCCCGGCGGCGGGGACGGCGCGGCGACCGCGGTACACCTGCGACTCGCCAACCCCATCAACCGCCCGCGCTTCATCGCCGCCATCACCCTGCGCGAGGCCACGCTCGCCGAGGTGGGCGCCTGGAGCGCCGGCGAAGCCGATGAGATGGCGCTGGTCTGCGCGATGGCCGGCCTCGCGCGCGTGGAGTTCGCCGCTCTGAGTTGGTGCGATGCCGAGCGGATCATGAAGGCTGCCCATTTCCTGCTGCCTGACATCGGCCCGGCCCCGGCGGCCGCCTGAGGGCGCCCGCGCGGCGATTTTGCATCGCCTCCCATCCCGAAACACACGCCGCCCTGGGGCGGCAAGGGAGTCTCGCATGGCAAATTTGACTTCGACCTTGACCTTGCGCCTCATCGATCAAATCTCCGGCCCCGCGAAGAAGGTCGAGGGTTCGCTCAAGACCTTGGATACTAAGGCCCGCGGTGCGGTGGGCCGGCGCGGCGGTGGTGGCGGCATCGTCGCCGGCATCAGCGGCCGCATGGCCTCCATCGCCACGGCCGCGGCAGGCTATGGTGCGGTGCGCGGCGTTTCGCGTGCCGTTCAAGAGTATGCCGAGGCCGACCGCGCGCTCACCCGCGTGCGCATCACTGCGGAGGCATCCACCGCCGAAATCGAGCGCGCCGGGCTGGCGCTTCAGGCGCTCGCGCAGGCGGTGGCGCTGCCGCGCGAGGACCTGGTGAAGGGCCTCGATGTGCTGGTCCAGGCCGGCTTCAATTTGCAGGAGGCCATGGCCTTCCTGCCCTCCGTCGCGGCCACCGCGCAGGCCACCGGCGCGCAGGTCGAGGAGGTGGGCCGCAGCGCCGCGGCCATGGCGACCTCGCTCAAGGTGGAGGCCGCCGCCATGGGGCGCTCCTTCGACGCCCTCGCCGTGAGCGGCAAGCTCGGCATGTTTGAGATAAAAAACATGGCCGAACATCTCCCCCGCGTCCTCGCGTCGGCGGCCAAGCTGGGCTTCGCCGGCGCCGATGGTGTCGAGCGCATCGGGGCCATGTTGCAAATCTCGCGCAAGGTGTCCGGCACGGCGGAAAGCGCGGCGGTTGGCGTGGCGGATGCATTCGAGAAGATCCTCTCGCCCACGGTGCTCAAGGCCGCGAAGAAGCACAATCTTGATCTGTTGAAGATCATGGAGGTGGCGCAGAAGCGCGGTGAGAACGGCGCCGAAGCCATCGTGCAAGCGCTGATGAAGGCGACGAAGAACATGAATGATCTTCGCCGCAATGCTTTCCTCTCCTCCATCTTCGCCGAATCGGACTCGCGCCGCTTCATCGTGGCGATGATCGAGCACTGGGAGGAATACAAGTCCGCCGTCGCGCGCGTGAAGGCCGCGAATGGCACCATCGCCGGTGATCTCGCGAAGGTCACAGGCGACGCGGAGGCGTCCATTCAACGTCTCTCCAACGCCTGGAACGCCTTCCTGGTCTCCTCCGGAAAGCTCGCCTACGACGCGGGCGCGAGCGGGTTCCTGGAAGATCTCAACCTGGCCATCCGCGCGCTCTCCGAAGGCCTGAAGCAGGCGAACGACGCGGCCGAGGACCTGTTCGGCGCCGGGCCGGGCAAGGCCTGGGACGAGAACGTGCGCAAGCCGGCGCGGGCGAAGATCGAGAGGATGGAAGCCGAGCGCGTCGATCCCTTCCGCAAGAAAGAGCGCCAGGCGCAGGAGGATCTGGACGCGCTCGAGGCCGAGCTCGGCAAGAAGCGCAAGACGCTGGCCGCGAACCCCGTGGGCCGCCTGTTCATCGCCGAGCAGATCAAGGCGCTGGAGCAGCAGCGCCGCGAGGCGGCGGACCGGCGCGACCTCTATCGTGGGTTCACGGCCCCGGGCGTTGAGGCGGTGCGAAACGGCGATCTCCCGGGCGGTGGCGGTGCCATGGGCATGGGCACGGTTGAGGGGGCGGCCCGCATGGACGCGGCCGCGCTGGCGGCGGGCGATGCCGGCGCCGCGGCCATGCAGGCCTTCGCCGCCGGCATCGAGCGCCAGGCCTCCGTGGCGCTCGCGGCGGCTGACCGCTTCATCGCGGACCTGAAGGCCCGCCTCTCCGTCACCATCTCCCCCACCATCGCCCCGAACTATGTCGGCCCCGGCGGTGGGGCGGCGCCCGCACCCGCCGGCCCTGGCAAGCAGAGCCGCGCGCTCACCGGCTCCGACGCGCGCCGCATCGTCCGCTTCGAGGGTGACCGGATGTATCGCAACACTGGCCTCGCGTGAGGCCGCAGGCCCGCATCAGCCGCGGGCCGCATCCGTGCGCGCCCATCCACCGCGAGAAGGACCGATTTTGATGGCGAAGAAAGCCGCCACCTCTCCACCGCCGGACGCCCCGTCTGGCAGCACCGCGCCCACCGCGGCGCCGGTGCAATCCCCCGAGGAGCGCATCGCCGCGCTCGTGCGCGGGGATGGCGCCTCCACCGCACCCGCGCCGCCGCTGAACGACAATGGCCCGGACGGCGCACCCGCCGCGCCGGAGGCGCCCACCGCGCCCGCGAACGACAATAACGGCGACCGCGCCCCCAGGCGCCGCCGCCGCCAGCGCCGCGAAGGTGCCGCCTCCGCCGGGGATGAAGAGGCCGAGGCGCCGCGCCCCAAGCGCCGCCGGGCGTCCAACTCCGACGTGGTGGGAGAAATCGTTGAGGGCGCGAGCTTTTGGCACGGACCCGACTGCACAGGGTATGCCACCATTGAGATGGACGGACACGCTGAACATTGGCCCGTAGAATCCAAGGCCTTCGACCGCTTTCTCTCCGCACGCCTTCTGGCCGTTACCGGCGCCGTGCCCGCAAGCGGCACGCGTCGCGATGTCGCGTCGATTTGCGATGTCGAGGCGCAGCGCGGCCCGTGTCACGACGTTCATCGGCGCGTGGCGAACCTCGACGATGGCGCCATCTATATCGACCTGTGCGACGCTTCCTGGCGCGCGATCGAAATCACGGCGCTGGGATGGCAGGTGGTGGAGCGCCCGCCTGTCAAGTTCGTCCGCAGCCCAGGCATGCTGGCGCTGCCGGAGCCGGAGCCGTCGGACACTGGGCTGCGCGACCTGCGCGCCCTCACGAATGCGGCGACCGATGCCGACTTCGTGTTGATGGTGGCGTGGTTGGTGGGCGCGCTTAGCGGCCGCGGGCCGTTCCCGATCGCCATTCTCTCCGGCGAAGCCGGGACCGGCAAAAGCCGCCTCGCGACCATCATGCGTGCGCTGGTTGATCCGAGCGTGGCGATGGTGCGGGCGGCGCCAAAGGATCTGCGAGGTTTGTTCGCCACCGCCTCGAATGAATTCGTTCTAGTGCTGGATAATGTATCGTCGATGCCGCACGAGTTGTCTGATGAACTCTGCCGCATCGCCTCCGGCGCCGCATCCTCGGCGCGCGCTCTCCACACGAATGTTGAACAGGTCTTCTTGACCGGTGCGCGGCCGATCATTTTGAACGGGATTGGCGGACACTTCGGTCAGCAAGCCGACCTCATGAGCCGGGCCATGCCGATCCGGCTCGCGCCAATCCCCGAAGCGGCCAGGCGCACGGAACGCGAGATGGACGCTGCATTTCGCGCGGCGCGGCCGCGCATCCTCGCCGCGCTGCTGGATGCCGTGAGCGCTGCCCTGCGCCACCTGCCGACCACCACGCTTGCTTCCCTGCCGCGCATGGCGGATTTCGCGCTCTTCATGACCGCGGCCGAAGTGGGGCTGGGTTGGGAGCCAGGAACCTTTGTCGAAGCAATGGAGGCGGGCCGAGCCGAGGCCGAGGGCGCGGCATTCGAGGCCGATCCCGTCGCGAAGGCGATCGTGGATTTCGTCACCAGCGAGCACCCCTATGGCGGTTGGGAAGGCACGCCTACTGCTTTGCTCGCGGCGCTCAATGAACGCGTCCCGGAGCAGGTGCGCCGTTCGAGGATCTGGCCTATGACCTCGCAGGGCATGGGTACGCGCCTCGACCGTGCGGCGCCGCTGCTGCGTGCCCGCGGCTTCACGATCGAGCGCCGGCACGGCCGCGAGCGCACCGTTGCCATCGTCCCCCCGCCGCCCGCGACGTGATCCGCCCCTTCCTTCCTCACCCGCGGCCCTTCTCACTTCCATTCCCGTGCCCGCCGGTGGGTGTGATTGGCGGGCGGCTGGGGGGAGTAGCGGGCGCAGAGCGCGCGCCCGCCCACGGCCCGCCCCTGGCGGTGCACGGGTCCTTCCCCCCGGGGGGAGGGTGGCACGCGGCGGCAGCAGCCCGAAAATCCGCTAGACACACCTCGCTCAAACTGGGTCAACGGTGTCAACGGTCGGGACTCGACCGTTGTCCTTCCCCCCCTGAAATACCGTTTTCGCATCCTTGGGTTGCGCTCTCGGCACCGCCCAGCGGTAAATGCGACGGCTTGCGACGGCATGCGACGGCTCCGAACCCCTCGGCAACCAACTGATTTCATTGACTTTCGACGACTTGCGACGGCTGCGACGGCCTTTTATTAATACGTGAATCTAAGAAGGTACGAAGAGAGGTGTCGCACATAGACGCGCTCGCGCCAGCGCGCGCACGCATGTCGCATTTAAAAGATTGGCAAAAAGCCGTCGCAGGTCGTCGAGCCGTCGTCGCTTCTGTAATATCAATGGGTTGCCCGTGGTAAGTCGTTGAATGGAGCCGTCGCAGGTCGTCGCAGGTCGTCGCAGGTCGTCGCAGACCGCCCATTTTCGGTGCCATAATGCCGTTGCGGTGGGCTTCCGGGTTCACCATCGCCCGCGTGGGACACCGGATTTGCCTCGCCGTGCGCCGCCTGGCGCTGCGCCTGCCGCCGGCTCCGGCCTCCACCACCGCCCCGATCACCATGCGCGCGCCCACATGGTGGCGCAGCACCGGCCCTTCCCGAGATGCGGCGCCGCGCTGCCGAACTCCCCGGGTGCGGTGGTGGCTCCTTCGCCCGCGCCCACCTGGGGTAAGGCCGGCCCTTCCCGAGATGTGTTGCCGGGCCGCCATGCTCCCGCGGGTGCTCGCTCGCTCGGTGCCCCTCGGCCGCACGGATCACCACCGCCCCGCCGGCCGCCATCTCGCCGGCCGCGGCGGCGGACGCTTCACTCGCGCGGACTGCCTTTCCGACCGTTGATCCGCGCGGCCCTGATCTGCTGCGCGTTCTGTTGCGCTTCCCTGCGCGCCGCGCCTGCGGCGTCCATCGCCGGTGCGGCGCGAAGCGGAGAAAACAGGGGGTGGGAAAACGATTAGGGATAGGCCGCATCATCAGGCTTGCGGCGCATGCGTCCGATGTGCCCGTCTTCCTCCTGGCGCTGGTGGACAAGGGGGCGCGCGGGAGCCTTTCCAAGGCCGAGCGCGACGAACTGTCCAAGGTGCTGCCGCAGATCGCGGCCGCCTATCGTGCGGGCGCGGCGCGGCAGGTCGCCGGGCTGCGGAACGAAAGAAGGGAGAACTGACCATGGCGGCGTTCGGACGCGACCTCATCGAGAGCACCAACGAGGCGCTGGCCATCGCCAAGGGCGAGGCCATGCCCGCGCGCGCCTTCGTTCCGGCCGATATTGACGCGAAGGGCAACCGCAAGCGGCTGGGGCTGTCTCAGGCGGCCTTCGCCGCCCGCTTCGGCTTCTCGGCCGGCGCGGTGCGCGATTGGGAGCAGGCGCGCAAGCGGCCCGATCCCAGCACACGCGTCCTGCTGAAGGTGATCGAGCGCGAGCCGGAGGCGGTAGAGCGGGCGCTTTCAGCGGGGTGATTGCTGCCTGCCGCGGTGCGGGTCAGCCCCGCGGGGCCTTCCGGCGCCCTGGCGCGGCCTTCGGCAAGGGCACGACCTGGGCCTCCCCTTGCGCTCGCGCCGGCTCGCCCATGGCCGCGGCCAGGCGCGCGCCGATGGTCTCAGAGGCCTGCCGCAAGGGATCGTCCGCCAGATGCGCATAGCGCTGCGTCGTGGCGGCCTGGGTGTGGCCGAGAAGCTTCCCGATCATGTGTAGCCCCAGCCCCGCGCCTGCGCCGACGCTGGCATGGGTATGGCGAAGGTCGTGAAGCCGCACGGTGGCGCGCTCTTCCATCAATGGCCGGCCGGCACGGTCCTTCAGCGGCTTGCCGTCCTCGCCCAGCTTCTCCACCGCATCGATAAATCCCGCCCGGCGCGCCACCAGCGCCCACGGCTTCTTCAGATCCGCGCGCGGCCTCTTCGGATCGTCGCCGGGGATGACGAACGGCCCGAGGCGCGGCAAGTTGGCAAGAACCGCGAGCGCTGGCGCGTTGAGGATGACCGTTTTGCGCCCCGTCTTGCTGTCCGGTAGCAGCAGCACGCCGCGCGCGATATCGACGTGCTCCCATCGAAGAGTGAGGACTTCCCCAAGTCGCGCCCCGGTGAATATCAGCAGGCGCAGCGCCGCGGCTGCGAACGGGCTGATCCGTATGCGACGGTTCTCTTCCTTCGGCGCATGCTTCACCTTGCCGCTTGGGTCCGGTTCCCATGGGATGCCGTCTGTCTCAGCCTCACGGATGGCGGCGCCAAGGCCCTCAAGCTGCGCGTCAGTCAGGAAGGCCTCGCGGCGGGTCTCCCGGAACTTGGCGAGCCCCTGGCAGGGGTTGTGCCCTTTCGGGACCATCCTGGCCCGCTGAGCCCATGAGAACGCGGCCGAGAGCGCCGCAACGGTCCTGTTGGCCCCCACGCGGGCGGTGGTGCCCACGCGACGGTGGAGCCGCGCCACGTCGGCTTCCGTGACAGCGGCCGCCTTGCGCGCGCCCATGGCCGGGACGATGTGGTTTCGCACGAGCGCGGCATATCCGACCGCAGTCTTCGGCTTCTTCTTCAACCGCACCTCTTCGGCCAGCCACCGCGCCGTCATCTCGGCCACGGTGGGCGCGGCGCGCTCTTCCGCCCTCGCGCCGGCGGGATCGCCGCCGAGGCGCACCTCAGCGAGGACGTCGCGAGCCATGTCACGCGCCTGATCAGGCGTGATCTCACCATAGGCACCGAGCTTGTGGCGGCGCTTCGCCACGCTGCGTCCACCATCGCTCGGCCGGTACTCCACGACAAAGGTCTTGGCGCCGGATGGCATGACGCGAATGCCGAAGCCTTTCAGCTCCGCATCATAGAAAACGCGCGCCTTCTGGACCTGTGGGAGGGCATCAACGGCGCGTTTTGTGATGCGGAATCGTTCATCCATAAGCGTTTTCCCCCTGATTCCGTGTCGCCACCGTGTCGCCACCGCGCATGAAAATGGTGGATAGCAGCAGATATCAGGGTAGATCAATAATCCAGTGTTTTGAACGGTTTGTGCATTGTCGGGCGTTTCTGTATATCGTGAGAAATCGACCCGACTTAGTTTCCTAAACCGC
Source organism: Xanthobacter tagetidis (assembly GCF_003667445.1). Lineage (GTDB taxonomy): Bacteria > Pseudomonadota > Alphaproteobacteria > Rhizobiales > Xanthobacteraceae > Xanthobacter > Xanthobacter tagetidis. The sequence continues at coordinate 17,625 of NZ_RCTF01000021.1, forward strand.
AGGTCAGGGGTTCGAATCCCTTCCGGGACACCAAATCGCCTTCCTGGCACATCCGAAAATGTTCAGTATGGCTGTTAAATCAAAGCGATATGCGCTCCTGGAGTCCAGCCTGATCCCATCTCGTCCGCTTGAATCCTGTCGGCATGTAGGCAGGCCTGTAGGCGTCCTGATGTAGGCTGGCTTGTGCGACCGCACCGTCCTGCGATCGAGAGAAGAAGGGTCGTATCTTCAGAGGCGTATTCTGTTCTCAGGACGATTCGCCTGAAACTTCAGGCAGATAGAGCGGAACCAGGCGCACATCTGCGGGGTCGACCGGCTCTCCGGTGGCCGGTACGATGACGATGGCCCGGGTCGTTTCGCCGGTGCTCACGGAGACAAAGCGCGAGGTCGTGCCCCTGCCTTGCCGCAGCCAGCGGTCGCCCCAGGTCTTCAGCAGCACCATGGGGCAGTAGGTGTCGCGCCCCTTGGGGGTCAGGCGGTAGGCGCCGCCGTCGCCCTGCTTTTCGAGGAAGCCGTGCGAGACGAGATTTTCCAGCCGCGAGGCCAGCACGTTCGAGGCGATTCCGAGATTGTGGGTGAATTCGTCGAAGCGGCTGTTCCCGTGGAAGAATTCCTGGAAGATCATAAATGTCCACCGGTCCCCCACGACGGCAAGGGTCCGCTCCATGGAACAGGGCCTTAGTCCCCGGGCCTGCCGCGCCCGATCCATGCGATAGGTGCGGGCGAGGGGCTCGTCTCGCGCGCGCCAGTAACCTGGGTCGATCTCGAATTTCACGGTGCGCGGGTTGAGGGGCGAGTGATCGTGCTCCCAGACCAGAAGCGGAGAGAACCAGGTGCGCGAGGGCTCGTGGAAGAGGGCAAGCGGCGGAATGCCGTCCCACAGCCACTTGTCGCCATACCACATGAGCCCGAGCAAGGCCGGGAACAGGTCTCTCCCGCTGTCCGTCAGCAAGTAGCGCTTCCACGACCCGCCGGAGCCCAGCGAAACGCTCTCCAGCAGCCCGCTGCTGACGAGGTTGGTTAGCGCCTTGGTCAGCGTCGCGCGCGGCATGCACAGTCGGGCGGCGAACTCGTTGAACCGCTCGGCCCCGAAGAAGGCCTCGCGAATGATCAGGAAGCGCCAGGGATCGACGAGAATCTGCAGCGTGTCGGAGATTTCCGAATCCCGCTCGCACCCCGGCGGGGCGAACTTGTCCGGGCGGGAAGCCGCCGCCGCGGCGCGGAGCGAAGCCGGCGCATCAGGGCCCTTGAGCATCGGTCCCGCAAAAGGCGTGCGCTCGGAGGGTGCGTTTGGCTTGGTGCTCAACGGACGCGGCGCTCCATTTTTGAGCGGCCAGCACTATCATGCCGGCCGCCGTTCCTCCAAAGCCCGCTGCTCCAGCTCCATCTCCCGCATGCGGAACTTCTGCACCTTGCCGCTGGCGGTCGCGGGAAACTCGGCCACGATGCGCACCACGCGCGGAATCTTGTAGGTTGCGATGCGGCCTCGGCACTGGTCCTGGATCTGCGGCGCGACCGCCGCCGAGCCCGGCTTCAGGCGCACCCAGGCGCAGACCTCCTCGCCATAGACCTGCGACGGCACGCCGAAGACGTAGGCGTCGCTCACCTCCGGCAAAGTGAGGAGATACTCCTCCACCTCGCGGGGATAGATGTTTTCGCCGCCGCGGATGATGGTGTCCTTCAGCCGGCCGACGATCTGGGTGTATCCGTCCGGCCGCATCACGGCGAGGTCGCCGGAATGCATCCAGCCGTCGGCGTCGATCGCCTCGGCGGTGGCGTCCGGCCGGTTCCAGTAGCCGCGCATCACGGAATAGCCGCGGACGCACAGTTCGCCCCGCTCGCCGAGCGGCACGGTGGCGCCGGACGTCGGGTCCACCACCTTCGCCTCCAGGTGCGGCTGGATCGCACCGACCGTCGAGACACGCACCTCGACGCTATCGTCGGCGCGCGACTGGAACGAGATGGGGGAGGTCTCCGTCATGCCGTAGACCACCGTGATCTCCCGCATGTTGAGCGTGGAGATGATGGCGTTCATGGTCGGCAGCGGGCAGGGTGCCGCGCCGATCGCTCCGGTGCGCAGCGAGGACAGGTCGAGCGCGGCGAGGTCGGGCTGGCCGAGCATGGCGATGAACATCATCGGCACGCCGTAGAGGGAGGTGCACCGCCGCGCCTCCACCGCCTTGAGGGTCTCCAGCGGGTCAAAGCTCTCGCCCGGCAGCACGATCTCGCAGCCATGCGTCACCGCCGCGAGTGCGCCGAGCACGATGCCGAAGCAGTGGAAGAACGGCACAGGCAGGCAGATGCTGTCGTGCGGCGCGAGCCGCTGGCGCAGTCCCACGCAGTGCCCGTTGTTCAGAATGCCATGGTGCGTCAGCAGCGCGCCCTTGGGGCGGCCCGTTGTGCCGGAGGTGTATTGTAGATGGCACGGCGCAGTGAACGACACCTGCGTCTCGCGGGCGCGGATGTCGTCCTGCGATATCGCCGCGGCGGTGGCGAGAAAATCTTGCCATCTTGTCATGGCGGCGGGGGCAGGCTCTTCGCCGAAGACCACCACCGTGCGCAGGTCCGGAAGCTGGTGTGAGATGGACTCCAAGGCGGAAAGGCAGGAATAGCCGCGGAACGACGGCGGACAGAACAGGATGCTGGCCCCGGAATCGGCGAGAATGTAGCGCGCCTCTTCGGCGCGGAATGCGGGGTTGACCGGCACCAGGATCGCGCCGGCGCGCACCGCCCCGTGGTGCGCCACCAGCCATTCCCAGCGGTTGGCGCTCCAGATCGCGACCCTGTCGCCCGCTTTTACTCCATGAGCGATAAGGGCGCCCGCCACCTGGTCGCTCAGGGCATCGAGCGCCGCATATGTCAGGCTCCTCTGGCCCTGGAACACGCTGCAGATGGCCGGATTGTCCGCAAATCGCTCCGCCGCCTGGCGCAGCGCGACGCCGATGGTCATTTCCAGCAGCGGGGGACGGGTTTCCCCCTGGACCTCAGAAAGCGCGACCACGTCTTTCCTCCCTTAGGTCGTAATCCTTGGATAGCAATCTTTGGGTTCAGGCCGGCATGGCGTGCGGCAGACGCGCCGTGTCGCGCTCCGCGCGGTGCCGCGCGATCACCGCGTCGAGCGCATCGCTGTCCGGGTCCGCCACTGCGGCACGGCGCGCTTCCGCCACCTCAGGCGCCGCGGATCGTCCAGCCGCGATGGCGGGTTTCACGACCTCGTCGAACAGCAGGTCGAAATTGCGCAGGCCGCGCCGATAGGTGCCGCTGTAGCCCTTCACCAGCGTCGCCGCATCGGCGACCGCAACCCCGAAATCGTAGTCGATCCGGGCGGCCGCCAACACGGCCTCGTACCAGCGTGCGGTGAGGGCGCTCTCCTGGGCGAAGCGCCACGATCCGCGCCGCAGCCGACGCATTCTCGCCAGCAGCCGCATCAGCAGGAAGCCGGACACCGTATCGCTGCGCACGTGGAGCCCCACATGCAGCCGGTGCTCGATGCCGCGCCGGCGCGCCCAGGCCAGCAGCCGGTCGCCAAGCCGGGGCGGCAGCACCGCGCAGACCTCTTCCAGGCCGGGCTTCAGGTATTCGGTGACGTGAAGCAGCTGGTCCGCCTGCGCGCGCGTTTCCGCCCGCACTGTGGCGAAGCGTTCCGCCCGGGTCTTCAGGTCGGCGACGCGGATCACGTCCTCATATGTCATGCGCAAGGCGAGGTTGCGCGCTCCCTCGATGGTGAGGCGCCAGCCGCGGGTTGCGCCATTGAGCGCGCGGTCGAGGGCCAGCAGGTCGCGAACCCGCTCCAGATAAGTCTCTCCATAGGCGGCGTCCTGGTAGTCGCACGCCCGCGCATGCCCATGGCCGATAACGAAGCGCGTCTCCACAGGGAAGCCCGCCAGCGGTGCGGCGCCTGTGCCGGGCCGCAAGGGCTCGGCCGGTGCCGCGGCCGCGCCGATCGCCTCGCCGCGCGCTGCGGCGAGGCCAAGCATGAACCCGCGCTTGCTGGCGGCCACGCCCTTTCCGCCGGCCTCGATCGCGGCTTCGAAATGGGCCGGATCGATGGGAAGCGCCCGCGATCCTGCGAGCGCCCCGAGCAGGACCGCATTGATGACGGTGCCGGCCTCTTCCGCGGCGCGCTCCATGTCGAAGATCACGGCCCGGTGCGACAGGTCGTGAGCCGCCTTCAGCGCCCGCGCCGGGTCGAAGCGCCCGTCCTCCATGGCGATCTTCTCGGACGTGGCATAGACCCGATGGCTGGAAGCGATGAGCGTGGTGCGGTCGGCGGTGACATAGCCGTTCTGCACCGCGCGGGCGGCCTCCACCAGCTCGGAAGCGACCATCACGTCCACGTCGCCGGGGACCGGGGTCAGGGCGAACACCACCCGGCGATCCCCGAGCTCGTCGATGGGGATCTCGCAATATTCGAGATAATAGGTGGTGGCGCCCGTGCGCTGGGCGACTCCCGGAATGGACGTGGTCTGGCACAGGAGGCCGGCGCGGCGGATGGCGGTGGCGATCCAGTCGGCCAGAACGCCGCCGCCCTCGCCGCCGAGCGCGGCCACCAGGATGGCGCGGTTGCGCGGGATGTCGTCGGTGCTGCGGGCGATCACGCGGGCGTTCCTTGGCGCGAGAGGAAGAAGCCGATCACGGCGCCGCGCACGGCCGCCAGAATCCGGTCCATGCGGGTCGGGTTCTGGATGATCTCCGCTTTGTAGAAGGAGGGGCACAGCACGGCGGCGTGTGCCACCTCTCCGCAATTGCCGCAGCCGACGCAGCCGTTGGTGACGTGGGCGACCGGGGCGGTGCGCAGCGGATCGGACGACTGCTTCACCGTGAGCGTCGGGCAACCGGACAGGCGGATGCAGGAATGGTCTCCGGTGCAGGTCGCCTCGTCGACGCCGTAGCGTGTGCGCACGACCCGTTCGCCGGCCTTGGCCCTCGCGGCGATCACCGGCTTCTCCCGGCGCTGGCGGGCGAGCATGCACTCGCCCTCGGCGATGATGACGCGCAGGCCCTTGCCGCGGGCGAGGATGGCATCCTTGAGCGCGTTCACCACGGCGCCCACGCGATAGCTGCCCACGGTGCGCACCCACTTCACACCGACGCCCTTCAGCGCTGCCTCGATGGCCATGCCGCTCGCCTCGTCGCGCGAGTTGGTGCCGGTGGACGGGATGTGCTGATGGCCGGTGGCGGAGGCATAGCCGTTCTTGAGGATCACCAGCACGCCCTCGTCCCTGTTGAAGACGTGGTTCGCGATGCCGGTGGTCAGGCCCTGATGCCAGAAGCCGCCGTCGCCCATGATGGAGATGACGGGATTGCGCATCATGGACGAGAGCCCGCTCGACGAGGCGAGGCCGAGGCCGTAGCCGAGGATGGTGTTGCCCACCTTGAACGGCTCCAGCGTCGCGAAGCTGTGGCAGCCGATGTCGGCGCTGACGTGGACCTGCCCCACCTGTTCCTGAACCAGCTTGATGGCGCTGAATACCGGCCGCTCCGGGCAGCCGGTGCAGAAGCCCGGCGGACGGGCGGGAACCGGCGCGCCGAGGATGTCGAGCGCCTTGCGCCGGCTCTCCTCGATGCGGCGGACCTTCTGCGCCGCATCGAGGGCGTCGACGCCCGTGGCGCGGGCGCGCGACAGGAACTTGGCGATGCCGTCCATGAGCACGGCCGCGACGTATTCGCCCGCCTCGGGCAGGACATTCTTGCCGTGCACGCGGGTCGCGACCTCGGCGTCGGCGAGCAGCGCCTTGATTTGCTGCTCGATGAAGTTGGGCTGCCCCTCCTCGATCACCAGAACCGCCTTCTTGCCCGCAGCGAAATCCGAAATCTCCTGCGGCACCAGCGGGTAGACGCAATTGAGCACGAGCAGCGGAATGCGCGAGGCGCCGGTGGAATCGGCGAGGCCGAGCGCCCGCAAGGCGGCGATCACATGGTTGTACATGCCGCCCTGGAGGATGAAGCCGACCTCCTCGATGTCGCCGCCGACGCGCTCGTTGATCTTGTGTTCGGCGATGTAGGCGACCGCCGCAGGCCAGCGCACGTCGATCTTGTGACGCTCCTGGACGTAGGTGGCGGGCGGCAGGGAGATGCGGTCCTTGTGGAAGACCGGCGTCTCGATCACGGTCCGCGTGGACAGGCGCGGGCGCACGTTGTCCCGCGCGCGGAAGCGGCCGGTCATGTGGCAGGCGCGGATGCGCAGCTCCATCATCACGGGGGTGTTGCTGGCCTCGGACAGCTCGAAGCCAAGCTCCACCAGATCGACGATGTTGCCAAGCTCGGGGCGCGGGTCGAGCAGCCAGAACTGCGACTTCATGGCGAAGGCGTGCGAGCGCTCCTGGATGATGGAGGAGCCCTCGCCGTAGTCCTCGCCGACGATGATCAGCGCGCCGCCCGTCACCCCCGCCGAGCACAGGTTGGAGAGCGCGTCGGAGGCGACGTTGGTGCCCACGACCGACTTGAAGGTGACGGCGCCACGCACGGGATAGTTGACGGAGGCGCTCAGCATCGCCGCCGCGCCGGCCTCGTTGGCGCAGGTGTCGAGATGGACGCCCAGCTCGTCAAGAAGGTCGCCCGCGTCGCTCAGCACGTCCACGAGGGCCGAGATGGGGGCGCCCTGATAGCCGCCGACATAGGACACGCCCGATTGAAGGAGCGCCTTGGTGACCGCGAGGATGCCTTCGCCCTCGAAATACTCGCCTTCGCCGAGCTTCAGCTGGGCGACTTCTTCGTGAAATGACCGTTCGGGCATGGATCAGCTCCCGCTGGACTGGACGGTAGCGAGGTCGGCCTGCAGGTCGCGCACCCGCGCCTCAAGCCGTGCGACCTCCACCACGCTGCGCAGGTGCTGTGCCGTGCCGATGGCCTCGCCACCTGAGCGCACCGTTGCTTCGAAGGAGACCAGCCGGCCTTCGGCGGACGAGATGGCGACGTCGATCTCGACCTCGGCACCCAGAACGGCCGCGCCGCGATGGGCCAGATGGACCTCCACGCCCACGCTGTCCTGGCCCGACGCGACGACCTCCAAAAGAAGGTCCCGGCAAGCCATTTCCACGTCGTGGAGCATGTTCGGGGTGCCGTAGACCCGCAGGGCCGGGCCCATGAAGGTGATGGCGCGCGCATCGTCCACGACGACGCGGCGCCGGGCGCGAGCGCCTGCCGCAATCATTCCGCCTTCTCCGGAGCGTTTCCTTGCATCCACCATGACCATAATGGTTCATAAAAGCAAGTACGATGCGCATCTGACCGTGGGGCGTTTCGAAAATTTTCCGCTCCGGGATCATGATCGAGGCGTTCATGAGCGGGAGTGAATTAGAAAAAAACATTTTAAAACAAATATATAAATGAATTTTGCGCCGGGCAGCGGATAATCGGGCTTTTTCGCCCAATGCATTGATCCATCGCAAAAACGGATCGCTGGCGGGTGAAATGTTGCGATGCAGCGTATAAATCCACTTGTTTTCATGAACTACTTATGTAGGCTTTTGTTCGCCGCCGGGCTTCCGCCATCGAAGGCGCGGGAGCGGGCAGCGGCGCGGTACGGAAATCAGTAATTGGGGAGCGGATCATGGAGCAGGGTCGATCTGCCGGTTGGGCAGGGTCGCAGGAACCGGCGTGGTTCGACGGTGCGCCCGCCTTGGGCGGAGTGTTCGAGCAGGACGTCGCGACCCATGCGGCCTGGTGGCGGGAAGGGTTCGATCTGCTGTCCGCTTTGCCCGCAAAGGGCCGGCGCGCCGTGGGCGACCAGGCGCTCGCGGATCGCATCCTCGCCGCATCGCGCGCTGCCCGCGCCGGCTTCCTGACCCGCCACGGCGCGGAGCTGTATGAGCGCCTCACGGGCGGCCGCTCGCGCTTCGTGCGGGTGGAGGAACTCGCCTATGGCGCCGCCGCGCTGGTGCCCGGCCTGGTGCCGACCGAGGCCCAGGTTCAGGCCGAGGCGGCGCGCACGCAGAAGGACAAGGAAGGCCACGAGTTCGACCAGGGCCTGCTGTTCAACCAGTTTCTCGGCGCGCCGGCTTCCGGCATGCACCTCTGCCACGCGATGCTGCGCCCGCGCGCCGAATCCCTGGAGGCGCTCGATCGCCTGCGCAAGGACGGGCGGATCGATTTCGGCACCGCGGTGATCGAGAGGCATGGCCGGGCGGCGATCGTCTCCATGAAGAACCCGCGCTATCTGAATGCGGAGGACGACAGCACAGTCGACAATGTGGAGATCGCCGTCGATCTCGCGCTGCTCGATCCGGACAGCGACATCTGCGTGCTGCGCGGTGCGCCGATCACTGGCGGCAAGTATGACGGCCAGGGCGTGTTCTGCACCGGCATCAACCTGACGCAGCTCTATCAGGGCAAGATTTCTTACCTCTGGTATCTGGTGCGCGACCTCGGATTTATCAACAAGATCTTCAGAGGACTTGCGGGCGACGGAAGCCCGGAGGAAGTGTTCGGCAACACGCGGGAGAAGGCGTGGGTGGCCGCGGTGGAGAAGTTCGCCATCGGCGGCGGCTGCCAGTATCTGCTCGCCTGCGACTATGTCCTCGCCGCGAGCGACGCCTATATGACGCTGCCCGCCCGCAAGGAGGGCATCATCCCCGGCGTCGCCAACATGCGCCTGCCCCGGTTCGTCGGCGATCGCACGGCCCGCCAGGCGGTGATGTACGAGCGCCGGCTTGATTGCGACAGCCCCGAAGGGCGCATGATCTGCGACGAGATCGTCGCGCCGGAGGCGCTCGAAGAGGCGCTGACCCACGTGCTGGACCAGCTGACCAATTCGGGCGTGGTGAGCGCGGCGAGCAACCGGCGCGCCTTCCGCATCGCCCATGAGCCGCTGGACCATTTCCGCGCCTACATGGCCGTCTACGCCCGCGAGCAGGCGCACTGCCATTTCTCGCCGGCGCTGATCTCCAATCTCGAACGCTTCTGGAACGCTGATAAGCGCGCCGCCTGAAGGCGGCAGAGAAACGGTCCGGGTCAACCGGGCCGCGTCGGGTCCCCCGGCCCGGCGCGTCAAAACAGGAGAGGAACGCCATGGTTGGACGAATTCTTGGGAGCGTCGCCATCGCGGCCACGCTCGTTGCGGGCGGCTGGTCGGGCGCTCGCGCGGAGGAGATCCGCATCGGCTCGGTGGTGTCGTCCACCGGGCCGGCCTCGCTGCTCGGCGATCCGCAAAAGCGCACGCTGGAAATGCTGGTCGAGGACATCAACGCCAAGGGCGGCATCAAGGGCAACAAGCTGAAGCTCGTGCTCTATGACGACGGAGGCGACGCCAACGCCGCCCGCACCTTCGCCACGCGCCTTGCGGAAGAGGACAAGGTCGCGGTGGTAATCGGCGGGTCGACCACCGGCACCACCATGGCCATGGCGCCGGTGTTCGAGGATGCCGAGATCCCCTTCATGTCCTTCGCGGGGGCGATCCAGGTGATCAAGCCGGTGCGGAAGTGGGTCTTCAAGACGCCCCACACCGACCTTATGGCCTGCGAGAAGATCTTCACCGATCTCAACGCGCGCAAGCTCTCCAAGGTGGCATTTCTGTCCGGAACCGACGGCTTCGGCAAATCCATGCGCGACCAGTGCGTGGCCGCCGCGCCGAAGTTCGGCATCGAGGTGGTGCACGAGGAGACCTACGGTCCGCGCGATGCGGACATGACGCCCCAGCTCACCAACATCAAGAACAAGGCCGGCGTGCAGGCCATCATCATCCCCGGCATCGGGCAGGGTCCCGCCATCGGCGTGCGCAACTACAAGCAGCTCGCCATCGCCGTGCCGCTCTATGTGAGCCATGGCGTCGCCTCCAAGGAGTTCATCGCCCTCGCCGGCGAGGGCGCGGAAGGCGTGCGCCTGCCGGCCGCCGCCCTGCTGCTCGGCGAGAAGCTCGCCGCGGACGATCCCCAGCGGCCAGTCGTTCTCGACTACACCAAGGCCTACGAGAAGAAGACCGGGCAGCCGGTCTCCGGGTTCGGCGGCTTCGCCTATGACGGCTTCATGATCGTCGCCGAGGCCATGAAGCGCGCGCCGAGCAATAAGCCCGCGGCGATCCGCGACGAGATCGAGAAGACCAAGGGCTTCGTGGGCGTCGACGGCATCTACAACATGTCGCCGCAGGACCATATGGGCCTCGATCTGTCGGGCTTCCGGATGGTGGAGATCCGCAAGGGCGACTGGGTCGCCGTTCCCTGACGCGCGCGCCGGCTCCGGAGCGATCCGCTCCGGAGCCTCCTCTTCCCGATGCGGGCGAGTGCCATGACCACCGAACTACTTCAGTTTACCTTTTCGGGCCTGACGGTCGGCGCGGTCTACGCATCGGTCGCTCTCGGGTTCACGCTGATCTACAATGCCTCGCACGTGGTCAATCTGGCCCAGGGCGAGTTCGTCATGCTGGGCGCGATGTCGACGGTGTTCCTCGCCGCGGCGGGACTGCCGCTCCCCGTGGCGATGATCCTCGCGGTGCTCATCTCGATGGTGGCCGGCCTGGCCCTGCATCGCTTCGCCATCGCTCCGGCGCGCGGCGCGGATCCGATCGCGCTCATCATCATCACCATCGGCGCGTCGATCTTCCTGCGCGGCCTCGCACAGATCGTTTTCGACAAGCGCTTCCATTCGCTGCCGCCGTGGTTCGGCGCAGAGCCGATCGTGATCGGCGGGGCGGCGGTGCTGCCGCAGAGCCTCGTGGTGCTCGCCGGCATGCTGGTGGTGCTGGTGGGCCTCTGGCTGTTCATGACCCGCACGCTGTTCGGCCGGGCGATCCTGGCGGCGTCCAACAATCCCATGGCCGCGACGCTGGTTGGCATCAACGTGCCGGTGATCGTGGCCGCGACGTTCCTCATTTCCTCCCTGCTGGGGGCGGTGGTGGGCATCCTCGTCACGCCGATCACCCTGACCAGCTACGATGCCGGCACCATCCTGGCACTCAAGGGCTTCGCCGCCGTCATGCTGGGCGGCATCGGCAACCCCCCGGGCGCGGTGCTGGGCGGGCTGCTGCTGGGCCTTGCGGAATCGTTCGGCGCCGGCCTGATCTCCTCGCAATACAAGGACGCCATCGCTTTCGTGATCCTGCTGGCCGTGCTGCTGCTGCGCCCTCGGGGGCTGCTCGGCGGCGCCGCGCTCGAGAGGGTATGACGATGCTGAACCGCATGCTGCGCTCTCGCTACCTGCCGGCATTCCTGATGCTCGCGGCGATGCTGGCGCTGCCTTATGTATTGCCGTCCACCTACTATCTGCGGGTGGCAAGCATGGTGTTCGTGTTCGCGCTCGCCGCCATGGGCCTCAACCTCTTGCTGGGGCTTGCCGGGCAGGTCAGCCTCGGCCATGCCGGCTTCATGGGCGTCGGCGCCTATGCGGTCGCGATCGGCCCGACGCATCTCGGTGTGCCGGCCATTCCATCCGCCCTTGCCGGCGTCGCGCTCTCCTGCCTGCTGGCCTATCTGATGGGCCGGCCGATCCTGAAGCTGAAGGGCTATTATCTGGCCGTGGCGACGCTGGGCTGCGGCCTGCTGATCTCGATGGTGCTCACCAACGAGGCGCAGTGGACGGGCGGACCGGACGGCATGGGCGTGCCGCGCCTGGTCTTGTTCGATGCGCCGGTGCGCGGCGTGCAGACCTGGTACTATGTCTGCGGCGTGGCGTTGGTCATCGGCATGGTGCTCGCCATCAATCTGACCTTCAGCCCGACCGGCCGCGCACTGCGCGCGATCCGCGACAGCGAGGTCGCCGCGCGGGTGGTGGGCATCGACGTGGCGCGGCAGAAGCTGTTCGTCTTCGTACTCTCGGCGGCCTATGCCGCAGTGGCGGGCTCGCTGCTCGCTTTCGTCAACGGGCACATCACGCCCGATTCCACCTCCGGCTTCCTGCGCTCCATCGAGCTGATCACAATGGTGGTGCTGGGTGGCACCGGAGCGGTGCTCGGCCCGGTGGCGGGGGCCGCCATCCTCGTCATCCTGCCCCAGGCGCTCACCGTGTTCCACGACTACGAGCACATGATCCTCGGTCTCGTGATGATGGCCTGCATGATCGCGCTGCGCCAGGGCCTCGTGCCGGCGCTCACCGCGCGTTTCCGGGAGCGCACCGCATGAGCATCCTGCTGCGAGCCGAGGACATCTCCATCTCGTTCGGAGGCATCAAGGCCGTGAGCGGCGTCTCGCTGGCGGTGGAGAGGGGCGAGATCCTCTCCATCATCGGCCCCAACGGCGCCGGCAAGACCACCTTCTTCAACATCATATCGGGGCTCTATCTGCCGTCGCAGGGCCGGGTGATGCTCAAGGACGAGGACGTGACGGGGCGCCCTCCCGAAATGCTCGCCCGCCGCGGCTTGTGCCGGACGTTCCAGAACCTCCAGGTGTTCTTCGGCATGAGCGCGCTGGAGAACGTCATGGCCGGCCGCCATCGGCACGAGCGCACCAGCGCCCTGTCGCACATATTGGGCCTTCGCTGCGTCGGCCGGGAGAACGCGCGGAGCGCGGCGGAGGCCCGGGAGAAGCTTGATTTCGTCGGCTTGGCCGACCTCGCCGAGCGGTCCGCCGGCGGCCTGTCATACGGCGCGCTCAAGCGCCTGGAGATCGCCCGCGCGCTCGCGAGCGAGCCGGAGCTGCTGCTGCTCGACGAGCCGGCGGCCGGCTGCAACGGCACCGAGACCGCCCAGATCTCGGAGATCATCCGCAAGATCGCCGGAGCCGGCATCACCGTGGTTCTGGTCGAGCACGACATGAAGCTCGTGATGCGCATCTCCGACCGCATCCTGGTGCTGGAGCAGGGCCGGTCGCTGTGCCTCGGCCCGCCATCGGTCGTGCGCGGCGACAGCCGGGTTCAGGCGGCCTATCTCGGCCAGCACGGAACACGGGAGGCCCACGTTGCTTGAGATCGATCGCGTCTGCTGCGCCTATGGCCGCGTCGAAGTGCTCCACTCGGTCTGCCTGACGGTAGAACAGGGAGAAATCGTGACACTGCTCGGCGCCAACGGCGCCGGCAAGACCACGCTGCTGCGCGCCATTTCCGGCATCTGCCCGCTCACCGGCGGCGAGATCCGCTTCGAGGGCGAGCGGCTCGATCTCGTGCCCCCGCACCGGCGGGTGGAACGGGGCATCGCTCAGGTTCCGGAGGGCCGGCAGATCTTCACCGCGCTCTCGGTGGAGGACAACCTGCGGCTGGGCGCCTGGCGGCGGTCCGATGGGGCCGCCATCGCTCGGGACCTGGCGCGGGTCTTCGCCCTGTTCCCGGTGCTGGCGGAGCGACGCGCTTCGGTTGCCGGCGGGCTTTCGGGCGGGCAGCAGCAGATGCTCGCCATCGGCCGGGCGCTGATGGGCAGCCCGCGCCTGCTCCTTCTGGACGAGCCCAGCATGGGCCTTGCGCCGCTGCTCATCGATCAGGTGATGGCGACCATCGTCGAGCTGAAGCGGAGCGGGCTTACCATCCTGCTGGTCGAGCAGAACGTTTCGGCTGCGCTCTCCATCGCCGATCGCGGCTATGTGCTGGAAACGGGAAGCATCGAAATCGCGGGGCGCGCCAGCGATCTGCTGACCGACCCCGAAGTGGCCTCCTCCTATCTCGGCATGTAGCCCGCCGCCGGACCCTTGAAGCCACGGATCCGCCGTGGTTTTCCGCCGCCGCAGGGGCTGCCGACGAAGCGCCGCGCCGCCTGGGGGTTTCCCGGCGGCCGGGCGCGCCGCACGATCAGCCGCGCGCGGCGTCTCCGCCGACCCGCGCGCCGCTCTCGCGGTCGAACAGCGAGAAGGCCGCAAGGTCGAAGGCGACGCCTACCGCCGCGCCGGCCCGCGTGTCGGCATAGCCGGGCAGCGTCACCATCACTTCGCGGGTAAGGCCGCCGTCGTCGTCATGGGCGGTGTTCACGCCGTCGAGCGCGACGCCGATGACCGATTCCGCGCCGATATGCTCGACCAGGCTCACCGTGCCCGCGAGCGCGCCCGGCGTGCCCGGCGCCGTCAGCCGCATCGCGCCGGGGCGCAGGCCGAGCCAGACCTTCCCGGAGGCAGGATGGACCGACCCAGCGGGCAGAGGCAGGTCGACCGCGCCCACCTTGAGCGCGCCGTCCGCCACCTCCGCCGCGATCAGGTTCATGGGCGGGGTGCCGATGAAGCGCGCCACATAGGTGTTGGCCGGCGTCTCGTAGATCTCGCGCGGCGTGCCGAACTGCTGGAGCGTGCCGTCGCGCAGAAGGGCGATGCGGGTGCCCATGGTCATCGCCTCGATCTGGTCGTGCGTCACATAGACGAAGGTGCCGCCGACGCGCTGGTGCAGCTGGGTGATCTCCGCGCGCATCGCGGTCCTGAGCTTGGCGTCGAGGTTGGACAAGGGCTCATCCATCAGGAAGGCGGAGGGCTGGCGCACCATGGCGCGCCCGAGCGCCACGCGCTGGCGCTGGCCGCCGGAGAGCGTGCGCGGATAGCGGTCGAGCATCTTGGTCAGCGCCAGCATCTCCGCCGTGCGCTCCACCTTCTCGCGCACCTCGGGGCTGCGCTCGATGCGGCGCTTGGCGAGGCCGCCGATCACCGGCAGGTGGAACCACCAGCGGTGCCGGCGCATGATGAGCGGGAAGGCGATGTTCCGCCGCACCGTCATGTGCGGGTAGAGCGCATAGGACTGGAACACGAACGCCATGTCGCGCTCGCTGGGCGGCAGCCGGTCCACGCGGTTGCCGGCGAGGTGGATCTCGCCGCTGGTGAGGGTCTCCAGGCCCGCGATCATGCGCAGGATGGTGGACTTGCCGCAGCCAGAGGGACCGAGCAGCACCAGGAATTCGTCGTCGCCCACCTCGATGTCGACATTGTCGATCACCTTGTGGGCCTCGAAGGACTTGGTGACGTTCGCGAGCTTGAGCGCCATGGGGCGTGTTCCTCGAAAGTGTGGTGCGCAGACGCGCGCGCGTCAGCCCTTGACGCCGCCGGACGTCATGCCGGCGACCACGTAGCGCTGGACGAAGAGATAGAAGACCACTGCGGGCAGGGTGTAGATGAAGCCCACCGCCATCACCGTGTGGACCGGGGTCGACAGCTCGCCCACGAAGCTCGCGAGCCCCACCGAGGCGGTGCGCAGCTGGTCGTCGCTGATGAAGGTCTGGGCGAACACGTATTCGTTCCAGCCGTGGAAGAAGGCGATCACCGCCGCCGCCGCGAGCGTCGGGGCGATCAGCGGCACCACCACGGTCAGCACGATGCCGAGGCGCGAGCAGCCGTCGATGTGCGCCGCCTCCTCGATCTCGCCCGGCACGGCGTCGATGGCGCCCTTCAGGATCCACGTCACCACCGGCACCGTGAAGGCGGTGTTGGCGAGGATCAGGCCGAGCAGGGTGTTCAGCAGCCCCAGGCGCGCGAAGATGTCGTAGAGCGGCACCACCAGCATCGCCTCGGGCAGCATCTGGGTCAGGAACAGCACGAAGCCGAGCAGCAGCAGGCCGGGGAACTTGAGGCGCGAGAGCGCGTAGGCCGGCAGCACGGCGAGCAGGAGGGAGAGCACGGTGGTGCCCACCGCCACCACCATGGAGTTGAACAGCCAGTGCCTCAGCGAGGTGGTGGTGAGCGCGTCCAGATAGACCGGCAGCTGGGCGAGGTCCGGCAGCATCTGCGGCGCGGCGCCGAACAGGCGCGCTGACGGCGTCAGCGAGGTGACGAACATCCAGTAGAGCGGGAACGCGGCGACCCCGAGCAGGGCCAGCACCGCGATGGCGTGGAAGGGACGGAACCTGGCCATGGCGCTCACCGCCTCCCGCTCGCGGCTTCCGCGCGCCGGGAAGCCCAGAAATAGACCAGGGTAACGAGCACCGCGACGGCGAGGCCGACGATGCCGACCGCCGCGGCGCGGCCGAGGTCGAGATAGACGAAGGCGCGCCGGTAGAGGTCGATGACCAGCGTGTTGGTCTCGCCCAGCGGACCGCCCTGGGTCATGATCCAGATCACGTCGAAGCGGCGCAGCGACCACACGGTGATGAGCAGGGCGAGCAGCGCCACGGTGGGGCGGATGGTGGGCCACACCACCGCCTTGAACACGCTGAGGCGGTCCGCCCCGTCGATCACCGCCGCCTCGCGCAGCTCCGAGGGCACGCCCTGGAGCGCGGCGAGGATGACCACCGCCGAGAACGGGAAGATCTGCCACAGGGTGGTGACGAGGATGGCCGGCAGCGCGAAGGAGGGCTCGTCCAGCCAGTTGAAGCCGCCCGCCGATAGGCCGAGCGCCTGCGAGGCGCGGCTGACGAGGCCGTATTGGGCGTTGTAGAGCCACACGAAGATGAGGGCGGCGGCCACCGGCGGCGCGGCCCAGGGGATGGTGACGAGCGCGCGGGCGATGCCGCGGCCGCGGAACGGCCGGTCGAGCAGCAGCGCCGCGCCGAGGCCGAGCAGGATCGATCCGGCGACGCAGACCAGCGTGTAGACCACCGTGACCCGGAGCGCCTGGTGGAACTCGGGGTCGCTCAGGATGTCGCGGTAGTTCTCCAGACCCACGAAGGTCTGGCGCGAGGGGTTCAGCAGCGAGGTGTCGGTCAGGCTGAGGTAGAATTGCTGCGCCAGCGGGTAGAACTGGAACGCGAGCAGATAGAGCACGACAGGCGCGACGAACACCGCGGCGGTCCACCGGCTGCGGTCCGGCGCTGCGGCTTGGTCGGCGGCCTGGGGCTGGCTCTGGGCGGGGCGCGTCATCATCAAGCTTCCAAGGGGAAAGCGGGGGCGGTGCGGGCCGCCCCCGGCGAGGTCTCTGTCAGCTCACTGGCCGAGCACGCGGGTGGTGACGAGGCGCTGGGTCTCGTCCATGGCCGCCTTCGGCGCCATGCCGCCCTGGAGCACCTTGAGCACCTGAGCCACCACGATCTGCTGGATCTCCGGCGCCTTGGTCTCCAGGCCCTGCGGCAGAGCGGGCACGCTGTAGGGGGTTTGCGCGTCATAGACCTTCAGCCACGGCATGGCGTCGAGCTCGGCGGCGGTGCGCGGCACCACGGTGGCGACGTTGGCGGCGCCGAGCAGGGTCTGCAGCTCCTGCTGCTGCTGGGGCTGGAGCGCCCAGCGCAGGAACTTCACCGCCGCGTCCTTCACCTTGGTGTTTGCGTTGATGGTGGCGGGCGCGAGGATCATGCCCTGCTCGCGGTGCGGGAACGGCGAGTGGGCGGCGCCGATCGGGTGCGCCTTGCCCTCGGAGGTGAGAATGGTGGCGACGCCGCCATTGTCGATCTCCATGGCGATCTTGCCTTCCCAGAACATCCGCCGGTAGGTGGCGGCGTCGGTGCCCTTCGGGGTCACGCCCGCGTCGTAGACCTGCTTGTAGGCCGTGATGCCGGCGATCACCTCGGGGCTGTTGAAGGTGGGCGTGCCGTCGGGCTTGGACCAGCGGCCGCCGAAGCCATAGACGAAATTGGTCAAATCATACCACATGCCGCCGCGCTCGGCCATGGTGGCGCGGAACGCGAAGCCGTAGTTCCCGTCCTTCGTGGCGGCCTTGGCGGCGGCCAGGAATTCGTCGAAGTTCGCCGGCGCCTTGCCGCCGGGCACCAGCGCGGCGTTGAACACCATGGCGTAGTTCGCGGTGTCGAAGGCGATGCCGTAGCGCTTGCCGCCGACGAACATGAACTTGTCGGCGCTGGTGAACTTGTAGTCGGCATCATTGATGACGCCGTCCCACGGCAGCACCGACTTCGCCGCGACCGCGGCATAGAATTCCGGCAGGTCGAAGCGGATGATGTCCGGCCCGCCGCCTCCGCCCATCTGGGTGAAGATGGTGGTGGCGAAGGAGGAGAACGGGATGGTGATGGGCTTCACCTCCACGTCCGGATTCTCCTTGTTGAACTTCTCCACCCAGGCCTTCAGGCGGTCGCCGCGGCCGACCTCGGCGAAATGCGAGGCGGCGAAGGTGACCACGCTCTTGGTCTGGGCGGATGCCGCGCCCGCGGCCAGGAGCAGGGCTCCGGCGGCCGCGAGCGGGGTCAGAAGGCGATTCAGGGTCATGGCGTCCTCCAGTCTTGTTCTTGGGGTGTGCGCGGGGATGGGGTGAGTTCAGCCCGGAGCTGCGCCCTGGAACGTGCCGTCGATGCGGCGCGGCACGCCCAGCGGGTTGGCCCGCTTCAGGGCGTCGGGCAGGAGGGCGTCGGGCACGTCCTGGTAGCAGACCGGCCGCAGGAAGCGGCGGATGGCGAGCGTGCCGACCGAGGTGGTGCGGCTGTCCGAGGTGGCCGGGAACGGGCCGCCATGGACCATGGCGTCGCACACCTCGACGCCGGTGGGCCAGCCGTTGAACAGGATGCGGCCGGCCTTGCGCTCCAGCGTCGGGATCAGCGCGCGGGCGGCCTCGGCGTCCGCCGCGTCGGCATGGATGGTGGCGGTGAGCTGGCCTTCGAGCTGCGCGATGGTGGCGCGCACCTCGTCGAGGTCGCGGCACCGCACCACCAGGGACGAGGCGCCGAACACCTCCTCGGTGAGCGCATGGTCGCCGGCGAGCGCCGCCGCCTCAGTGAGGAACAGAGCGGCGCAGCCCTGGTGCGGGCCAGCACCGACCGTGCCGCGGGCGAGGGCCTGCGCGTTGGCATTGGCTTCGAGCTGGGCGACGCCCGCCTCATAGGCCGCATGGATGCCGGGGGTGAGCATGGTCGCAGCCGCGCTCGCCTGCAGCGCCGCGCCGGCGGCCGCGACGAACCGGTCGAGGTCGGGGCCGGCCAGCGCGAAGACGAGGCCGGGATTGGTGCAGAACTGCCCGGCGCCGAGCGTGAGCGAGCCGACGAACTCCTTGCCCAGCGCCTCGGCACGGGCCGAAAGCGCCGCCGGCAGGAGCACCACCGGGTTGATGGAGGCCATCTCCGCATAGACCGGGATCGGCTCGGGCCGCGCCTGCGCGGCGGCGACCAGCGCCAGCCCGCCCCGGCGCGAGCCGGTGAAGCCCACCGCCTTGATGCGCGGATCGGTGACGAGGGCGATGCCCACCTCGCTGCCCGACCCGAACAGCAGAGAGAACACGCCTTCCGGCAGGCCGCAGGCGTTGACCGCCTGCTGCACCGCGCGCCCCACCAGCTCGGACGTGCCGGGATGGGCGGAATGGCCCTTGACCACCACCGGGCAGCCGGCGGCGAGCGCGGAGGCGGTGTCGCCGCCCGCCACCGAGAAGGCGAGGGGGAAGTTGCTGGCGCCGAACACCACCACTGGCCCCAGCGCGATGTGGCGCTGGCGCAGATCGGCGCGCGGCAGCGGCTGGCGCTCCGGCAGCGCCGGATCGATGCGCGCCTCGATGAACGAGCCCTCGCGCAGCAGCTTCGCGAACAGGCGCAACTGGCCCACCGTGCGGCCGCGCTCGCCTTCGAGCCGCCCGCGCGGCAGGCCGCTCTCGGCCATGGCGCGCACGATGAGGCCGTCGCCGAGGCCGAGGATCGCCTCGGCGACGGTTTCCAGGAACTGGGCGCGGGCTTCCGGCGTGGTCTCGCGGTAGACGTCGAACGCCTCGCCCGCGAGGGTGCAGGCGCGGGCCACGTCCTGCGCGGAGCCGCCCGCAAAGCCGGGCGCGAGCGTCTCGCCCGTGCCGGGATCGACGGCGAAGATCTCGCTGCGGCTGCCGCGCACGGCGCTCGCGCCGATCAGCATCTGTCCGGTGACTTCGGCGGTCATGGGAACCTCCATCTGGTGGCGGGGCGGCTCACAGGAGCCCGCGTCCCGCGAGGTTTCGCATGAGGTCGGCGGCGCCGAATGTCCATGGCGCACAGTCCGAACAATGGCGCACACGGTTGGACAGGGCGCCGAGGCTGGGCGTCGCGATGGTCACCGCGTCGCCGACCTTGTGGGTGAAGCCCTCGCCCGGCCGGTCGCGGTCCTCCACCGGGGCGAACATGGTGCCGAGCATCAGCACGAAGCCGTCCGGGTAATGGTGGCTCGCGCCGATGGTGGCGGCGGCCAGCTCTTCCGGATCGCGGCTGATCTGGCGCATGGAGCTTGCGCCGGTCAGGCGGTAGCCGTCCGGGCCGTCCACGGTCAGGCTCAGCTCGGCGGTGCGCACGTCGTCCAGCGAGAAGCCGGCGTCGAACAGGCGCACGAACGGGCCGATCGAGCAGCTCGCATTGTTGTCCTTGGCGCGGCCGAGCAGCAGGGCCGAGCGGCCCTCCACGTCGCGCAGGTTCACGTCGTTGCCGAGCGTCGCGCCGACGATGGCGCCGCGGCTGGTGACGACGATGGCGATCTCCGGCTCCGGATTGTTCCAGACCGAGGACGGCAGGATGCCCACATGGGCGCCGGTGCCGACCGAGGAGAGCGGCTGGCCTTTGGTGAAGATCTCCGCGTCCGGCCCGATTCCCACTTCCAGATACTGGGACCACATGCCCCGCGCGATCAGCGCCTCCTTCACCTCCATGGCCGCCGGCGAGCCCGGCTTGAGCTGCGAGAGGTCGGTGCCGATCAGGCGGTCGATGTCGGCGCGGATAGCCAGCGCCTTGTCCGGCGCGCCGCGGGCCTGCTCCTCGATCACCCGCTCCAGCAGGCTGATGACGAAGGTGACTCCGGAGGCCTTCACGGCCTGGAGGTCGATGGGCGAGAGCAGGCGGGGCGACGGCGCGCCGCGCAGGGCCTCATCGGAATTGGCCAGCAGGTCCGCCACGGCGCCGATCGGCACGCCCGGCAGGTCGCGGGCGAGCGCCGCGGGGTCGGTGCTTTCGCACAGGTCGCGCACGGTGGGGGCGGCGGAGCAGGTGATGTCGATCACCTCGCCGCCGCGCACGGTGACGACGCTTGGGCCGATGCCGGGCCGGAAGGCGCGGCCGACGAGAAGGCCGCGCTTGGGAAGCGCGGCGGCGGGATCGAGGGTGAGGGCAGGGTCGGTCATGGCCGGATGTTTCCTCCTCGGATCGTTCTTGTTCTCAGGGGATTGGCTTCACTTGCGCCGGAACGCCGGGGGCCGTTTTTCCTTGAAGGCGGCGCGGCCCTCTGCGGCGTCCTCGGTCGCAAAGCAGATGGTCTGCAAATCCCGCTCATATGCAATGGCCTGCTCGACCGGCAGGGTATGGGCCGCGGCGAGGTTGAGCTTCGCCGTCTCCGCCGCGATGGGCGCGCGGCTCGCGATGATCGCCGCCAGCTCCTGGGCGCGGGGCAGCAGCCGGTCCTGCGGCAGCACTTCGCTGACGAGGCCCCAGGCGAGCGCCTTCTGCGCGTCGACGGGATCGCCGGTGAGGATCATGAGCGCGGCGTTCGAGGCGCCGATGGCGTGGGAGAGGAAGGCCGCGACGCCACCGCCGCCGATCCAGCCGAGCTTGATCTCCGGCGCGGCGAACTGGGCGTTGTCCGAGCAGATGCGGATGTCGCAGCTCATGGCGGTCTCAAGCCCGCCGCCGAAGGCGTAGCCGTTCACCGCGGCGATAGCGGGCTTGCGCAGCCGGCGGATGGCGTCGCAATAGTCCTCGCGGTTGCGGAAGTTCCAGGCGGTGTCGTAGCGGTCCAGTTCGCGGATGTCTGAGCCGCAGCAGAACGCCTTCGGCCCGGCGCCGGTGAGCACCACGCAGCGGATGGCGTCGTCGGCGTTGATCCGCGCCACCGCCGCGACCAGCGCGCTCGCCATCTCCGGCGTCACCGAATTGAGCTTCTGCGGCCGGTTGAGCGTGAGTGTGGCGACGTGGCCGTCGAGGGTGAAGGTGACTTCGTCGGTCATGGGGCTCGCCTATCGTTCGGTGCCGGGGACGCGGCTGCGGGCATAGCGCGCGGCGAGGTCCCCGAGGATGTCGCGGTGGGAGCGGCCTTCGGCGAGGCCGTCGCGGATGAGGCGCGACGCGTCGGCCTGGAAGGCGATGTAGCCATCATGGCGCGGCCGCACATAGGCCGCCTCCAGGGTCTGCGCGGTCGCGGCATAGAAGCCGCCCCAGCGCGCGTTCACCTCGGCGTCGTGCCAGGCCTCGCGCCGGCTCGGCTGGCCGTCGTGGGCCGGGATGAAGCCGACCTGCGCGTTCGCCCCCAGCAGCCAGCGCAGATGGTCGAGCAGCGCCGGGGTCACGGCGCAGCGGCGCGAGACGCCGATGCCGGTGCCGCCCAGCGTCGAGCCGGGCCGGCCGCCCGCCGCCGCGCGCGGGGCGTCGGAGAAGGCGATGGGCCGGGCAGCGCCGTCGCGCGGGGCGGCGTAGTTCACATAGCCGTAGATCAGCGGGCACAGCGCCACGTCGTCGTGCGCCGCCATGTGGCCGAGGATGCCGATGGGGTTCTTGTCGCGCACCACCATCGGCGAGCGGGCGGCGAGGCGCGCCATTAGGTCGAGCACCGTTTCGCCGGTCTGGTCCGAGACCAGCACGTCCGGGTCCGCCACCGCCGGCGGCTCGCCCATCGCCGCGGCGATGGAGAGGAAGGTGAGGCAGGCGTGCGGGCCGGCGAGCGAGAGCGCCACCGGCGCGCGCTCCGAAAGGGCGATGACGTCGTCCCAGGTGGCGGGGGCGGGGCCGTCCACGAGGTCGGCCCGGCGCGCCATCACCTGCGTCGCCGCGTCCAGCGGCAGTGCCCAGTGCACGCCCGCGAAGCGGTAGCTCGACAGGCTGGGGCCGATGCTGTCGCGCTCCAGCGCCGCGATCTCCTCGGGCGAGAACAGGTCCTGCAGCGGCACCAGGCAGCCCTTGGCCACCGCCTCGCCCACATGGGGATGGTCCAGGACGACGAGGTCGTAGCGGGCGCACAGGTCGTCGATGGGATGGGCCTCGAACCCCTCCAGCGGCTGCTTCTCCCAGGTCACGGAGAGGCCGCCCGCGGGGTCGAGCCGCGCCGCCGCGGCGGCGAGCGCGTTGAAGCCGCGCGGATGGTCCCAGGTGAGGCCGCGATAGTCCATGGCGCTCAGCTCTCCGCCACCGCGCCGGCGGCCAGTAGGCGGGCGATGTCCGCCTCCGAATAGCCCGCCTCCGCCAGAACCTGGCGCGAGTGCTCGCCGGCGAGCGGGGCGCCGCGCGCCACCTGCGAGGGGGTCTTGGAGAATCTGATCGGGAAGCCCGGCGTCGTCACTCGGCCTTCGGTTGGGTGGTCGTAGGTGACGAAGGTGCCGTTGTGGGCCACCTGCGGGTCGCTCACCAGGTCCTCGTAGCCATAGACCGGGCCCGCCCACACGTCCGCGGCGCGGAAGATGTCGAGCCATTCGGCGCTGGTCTTGCCGGTGAGCTTGGCGCGGGTCTTCGCGAAGATGTCGTCGCGCTGCGTCCAGCTGTCCACCTCGTCGCTCATGGCGAGGAAAGCGGGCTCGCCGATCAGCTCGCCCAAGAGCTTGAGCGAAGGGAAGGCGAGGACGATGAAGCCGTCCGCGGTCGCGAACACGCCGTAGGGCGCGCGGATATAGACGTGGGCATGCGGCTCGGCGGAGCGCACCTGCGGCTTGCCGGCCACCGTGAACACGGACAGTTCCTGCATCTGCAGCGTGGTGATGGCGTCGAGCATGTTGACCTGCACCAGCTGCCCCTCGCCGGTGCGCTCGCGGTGGAGGAGCGCTGCGAGCACGCCCTCGAACGCGGTGTAGGCGGTGACGGCATCCACCAGATACTGCCCCGCCGGGGTCGGCGGCTCGCCGGCGCGGCCGGCCGAGAGCATGGCGCCGGACATGCCCTGGAGCAGCAGGTCCTGGCCCGGACGCTGGGTATAGGGGCCGCTCTCGCCATAGCCGGAAATCGAGCAGTAGACGAGCTTGGGGTTGATCGCCGACAGCGTCTCGTAGTCGACGCCGAGCCGCTTGGCGACGCCGGGCCGGTAGTTCTGGAGGAACACGTCGGCGCTCTTCACGAGGTCGAGCAGCACCGCCTTGCCCTCGGGCGACTTCAGGTCCACCGCCAGCGAGCGCTTGTTGCGGTTGAGCGAGAGGAACGAGACGTTGATGCGGTTGCCGCCCGCGCCGCCCGCCGCCACATGGCGCTGCCACTCGCCGGTGACCGGCTCGACCTTCACCACGTCGGCGCCGAGGTCGCCCAGCCGCTGGGCGGCGAACGGCCCGGCCATGGCGATCGAGCAGTCGAGCACGCGATACCCGGAAAGAACGTTACGCTTGCTGTCCATGCCTCGTAATCCTTGGCCTCGTCATCCTTGGGGTCCGCCCCGGCAAGGATGTGATCTCTTGAAGGGGGCGCCTCAGGGGGCGGTGCGCGGGGTGTCCGTCGCGGCCTCGCTTGGGGCGATGAAATTGCGGTTCCAGGTGGGGCTGATGAGGATCTCGTTGACGCAGGCGCGCGGCGGCATCTCGCACACCGCGCGGATCATCCGCGCCACGTCGGAAGGGTCGAGGAGGCGCGCCAGTTCCTCGGGCGGCGGCGGCGCCGGGCGCTTCGCCAGGATGTCGGTCGCGACCTCGCCCGGCATCACCACGCAGGCGCGGATGCCGTTGGCGCACTCCTCCATGTTGAGCGAGTGGCCGAGCGCGACGAGGCCGTGCTTGGTGGCGTTGTAGGCCGGGCCGCCGAGCTTCACCGCATGGCGTCCGACCCAGGACGAGACGATTACCACCAGCCCGCCGCCCGCGCTGCGCATGCTCGGCAGCACGGCGGAGACGGCATACATCACGCCGCTGAGATTGACGGCGACGATCCTGTCCCAGGATGGGATGTCGAGGTCGGCGAAGGCGCGGTTGGGCACGTTGATGCCGGCGCTCGCGACCATGATGTCCAAGGTGCCGTGCGTTGTGGCGATCTCGGCGCCGGCGCGGGCGACGGCCTGTGCGTCGGCGACGTCGAGGGGAAGGGCGTCGGCGTGGCCGCCCGCCGTGCGGATGCCGGCGGCCACGCGGTCGAGTTCCGCCGCGCGGCGGCCGGAGACGATCACGTGCGCGCCCGCCTCGGCCAGCGCCCGCGCGGTCGCCTCGCCGATGCCGCTGCCGCCGCCGGTGATCCAGGCGGTCTTGCCTTTGAGCGTGCCGGTGGCCGTCATGGCCGCATCTTCCTCTCCCCGGCGCGGCGGCATTCCGCCCGCGCGTCCTGCGGCTCTTCCCGGCCGTGCCGGGCGTCTGATTGATGCAGAGTGACCGCTAACGTGAGCGATAACATGCAGGCCGAACGGAGCGCAAGAGGCGAGCGGTGGGAAAGGCTCCGTTCGAAGCGGAGGCGCCGCCTGAACTCCCTCTCCTGGGGGGAGAGGGTTGGGGTGAGGGGCGCCGCCGGCGGAGGGACATCGTGGCGTCAGACGTCGCGTGCCGTCCCCCCAACCCTCTCCCCGCCGGGAGAGCGCGCCACCACGGCAAGCAGGCGCGCGGGGAAAGGGGCGCGCGATGGGGGCGGTGCTTCGGATTGAATTTTCGGGGGACCGCGACCGGCCGGCGGCGCCGAACCCTCTCCCGCTTGCGGGGGAGGGCAGGGAGGGGGCAGGCCTGTGCGCACGCCGGACGCCGGTGAATTCTGCACCCTCCCGGCCCCCTTCACCAGTCTTCCCCGCCGTGCCTTCCTCCTCCCCAACTCTCCCCCGCACGCGGGAGAGGGGGCGGGTTCGCGCCAAGCTTGAAGGCAGACGCCCCCTGGCGCCTCTGGATTAGCGATAACGCCACCGCTAACATCTCCGTTGCCGCCGCTGCTGCGCCGCAGCACGCCCGGGCGGCGCGGCGCGCATGGGTTTCGCACCGGGAAGGGGTTTGGTGGACGTGTCAGAGAACGGGCGAGGGCCGGCGCCAAGAGCGGTTTCCCGGCGCAGGTCCGCCACGCGCGCCGTCACCATGGCGGACGTGGCGCAGGCGGCGGAGGTCTCCACCCAGACCGTGTCCCGCGCCTTGCGCGACCCGCGCAGCGTCGGGCCGGAGACGCTGGCGCGGATCGAGAAGGCGGTGCGCGAGACGCGCTACGTACAGAACTACGCCGCGAGCCACCTCGCCTCGAACCGCTCCATGACGGTGGCGGCGATCATCCCCACCATCTCCACCTCGATCTTCGCCGAGACCATCCAGGGCCTGACCGACGTGCTGCTGCCGGAGGGCTACCAGGTGTTCCTCGGCCACACCGACTACACCACCGCGCGGGAGGAGGCGCTGGTGCGCTCGCTCGCGGGGCGGCGGCCGGACGGCTTCTTCATCATCGGCACGAAGCACACCCAGGAGGCGACCGATATCCTCAAGCGCACCGGCGTGCCGGTTGTGGAAAGCTGGAGCTGGACGCCGCGCCCCATCGACCTGCTGGTCGGCTTCTCGAACGCGGCGGCCATGATGGAGGTGGTCGACCACCTGGTGGCGCGCGGCTATCGCCGGCTGACCTTCGCCGGCATGATCAAGCCCGGCGACCACCGCGCCAAGGACCGCCTGAAAGGCTTCCTCGATGCGCACGGGCGGCATTTTCCCGGCGTCGAGCCGCGCGTCGTCACCACCACGTCCGGGCCCATGGTCATGGAGGCCGGCGTGGAGCTTCTGGAGCGCGTGCGCCGCGACCATCCGGAAACCGACGCCGTGGTGTTCGCCAGCGACGTGCTCGCCTCCGGCGCGCTGCTGAAGTGCGCGGCGCTCGGCGTGCGCGTGCCGCAGGACCTCGCCATCACCGGCTTCGGCAATTACGACATCGCCGCCCACCTGGTGCCCGGCCTCACCACCATCGCCATCGCCAGCCGGACCATCGGCATGGAGGCGGCGCGCCTGCTGCTGCGGCGCATGCAGGGCGAGGAGGTGGCGGCGCGCATGGTGGATGTGGGCTTCCAGCTTCTGGCACGCGGCAGCACCTGAGCGCGCCGGGCGGGATCGCGGCGGCCCGGAGGAAGTCGCCCGGCAGGGCTTGCGGGGAGCGGGGTTGCGGGATATTATCTCAATAAGTAATGAGATATTGAAATGTCTGTCACCGAGGCCGAAGCCCTCGCCGCCTTCGCGGCGCTCTCCCAGGAAACGCGGCTTGCCATCGTGCGGCTGCTGGTGCGCGCCGGCCCCGAGGGCATGCCCGCCGGCGCGGTCGGCGAGGCGCTCGGCGGCGCGTCCTCGTCGCGCCTGTCGTTCCATCTCGCCCACCTCGAACAGGCGGGCCTCGTGCGCTCGCGGCGCGAGGGGCGTTCGATCATCTACAGCGCGGTCTATCCGACGCTGTCCGGGCTCGTCGCCTTCCTGATGC
Source organism: Xanthobacter tagetidis (assembly GCF_003667445.1). Taxonomy (GTDB): domain Bacteria; phylum Pseudomonadota; class Alphaproteobacteria; order Rhizobiales; family Xanthobacteraceae; genus Xanthobacter; species Xanthobacter tagetidis. The sequence goes on from NZ_RCTF01000021.1 coordinate 44,575, forward strand.
GCGACTGCTGCGACGGGCATCCGGAAGTCTGCGCGCCGGCCGTGGCCGCGCTCGCCTGCGCCTGCGATTCCAGTTCCAAGTCAAAGCCTGAGCCAGAGGCCACCAATGCCTGATCCCGCCGCCGCGCCCGTCTACAACGTGCTGTTCCTGTGCACCGGCAATTCCGCCCGCTCGATCCTTGCAGAGGGCATCCTGGCGAAGGACGGCGCGGGACGGTTCCGCGCCTTCTCCGCCGGCAGCGCCCCCAAGGGCCAGGTGAACCCGCTCGCGATCGAAACCCTCAAGGGCTTCGGATATCCGGCCGAGGGCTTCCGGTCGAAGAGCTGGCTGGAATTCGCCGAGGCGGGGGCGCCGGTGATGGATTTCGTCTTCACGGTCTGCGACAGCGCGGCGGGCGAAGCCTGCCCGGTCTGGCCCGGGCAGCCCATGACCGCCCATTGGGGCATCGAGGACCCCGCGGCGGTGCACGGCAGCGACGTGGAGAAGGAGGCCGCCTTCAACGCCGCCTTCCGCTATCTCAAGAACCGCATCTCGGTGTTTGCGGCGCTGCCCATCGCCAAGCTCGACCGGCTCGCCCTCGGCAGCCGGCTGCGCGAGATCGGCCAGCTGGACGGGGCGACGTCGCGCCGCCCGGACGTGGCGTGAGCGCGGCCATGGACGTCGTCATCTATCACAACCCGGCGTGCGGCACCTCGCGCAACACGCTGGCCATGATCCGCAATGCCGGCATCGAGCCGCGCGTGGTCGAGTATCTGAAGACGCCCCCGGCGCGCGCCGTGCTGGCCGACCTCATCACCCGCGCCGGCCTCACGGTGCGCGCCGCGCTGCGCGAGAAGGGTACGCCCTATGCTGAGCTCGGCCTCGACGATCCGGCGCTCTCCGACGACGCGCTGCTCGATGCGATGATGGCCCATCCCATCCTCATCAACCGGCCCATCGTCGTGTCGCCCCTGGGCGTGCGCCTGTGCCGTCCGTCCGAACGGGTCCTCGACCTGCTGCCGCCGCAGCAGGGCCCATTCGCGAAGGAGGACGGCGAACAGGTGGTGGACGATGCCGGCCGCCAGATCACCGGCTGAACCCTCGGAGCGCTGTGATGTCCCTTTTCGAACGGTATCTCACCGTGTGGGTCGGCCTGTGCATCGTCGTCGGCGTGGCGCTCGGCCACCTGATGCCGGCGGTGTTCCACGCCATCGGTGCCGTGGAGATCGCGCAGGTCAACCTGCCGGTGGCGGTGCTGATCTGGCTGATGATCGTGCCCATGCTGCTGCGCATCGACTTCGCCGCGCTTGGCGAGGTGGGCCGGCACTGGCGTGGCATCGGCGTCACCTTGTTCGTCAACTGGGCGGTGAAGCCGTTCTCCATGGCGCTCCTCGGCTGGGTGTTCATCGGCTGGCTGTTCCGCCCCCTCTTGCCGGCGGGTGAGATCGACAGCTACATCGCCGGCCTCATCATCCTCGCCGCCGCGCCGTGCACCGCCATGGTGTTCGTGTGGTCGAACCTGACCAAGGGCGAGCCGCACTTCACCCTGTCGCAGGTGGCGCTCAACGACGCCATCATGGTGGTGGCCTTCGCCCCTATCGTCGCCTTGCTGCTGGGGCTTTCCGCCATCACGGTGCCGTGGGGCACGCTGGTTCTGTCCGTGGGGCTCTACATCGTCATCCCGGTGATCGCGGCGCAAGCGCTGCGCCGCGGGCTGCTGGCGCGCGGCGGGCAGGCGGCGCTCGACGCGGTGCTCGCCCGGCTGGGGCCGCTCTCGCTCGGGGCGCTGCTGGCGACCTTGGTGCTGCTGTTTGGCTTCCAGGGCGAGGCGATCATCGCCCAGCCGCTGGTGATCGCGCTCCTGGCGGTGCCGATCCTGATCCAGGTCTATTTCAATGCCGGCCTGGCCTATGTGCTGAACCGGATGGCGGGCGAGGCGCATTGCGTCGCCGGCCCCTCGGCCCTCATCGGTGCCTCGAACTTCTTCGAGCTGGCGGTGGCGGCGGCCATCGCTTTGTTCGGCTTCAGCTCGGGTGCCGCGCTCGCCACCGTGGTGGGCGTGCTGATCGAGGTGCCGGTGATGCTGTCGGTGGTGTGGATCGTCAACCGCTCGAAGGACTGGTACGAGGCCGGCGCGCCGGCCCGCCGCGCCGAGGGCGCGCGCTCGCGGCCCTGAGCGCGCCGCGCCTCATTGCAGATAGAGGATCCAGCCGGCCGCCAGCAGCAGGCACAGCAGCGAGGTGGGCACGCCCGCTTTGGCGAACTCGGCGAAGCCGATGGTGATGCCGTTCTTCTTGCCCTGCTCGGCGACGATGATGCCGGCGAGGCTGCCGAAGATCACGGCGTTGGACGAGAACCCGGTGCCGAGTGCGATGGCCGCGCCCAGCGCCTCGGGCTGCGCCGCGCCGGTCAGGAAGGGGGCGGCCAGCATCACGGCGGGGTTGTTGCCGACGATGTTGGACACCACCGACATGATGATGAGCATCGACATCGGGTCGTGCAGGTTGAAGCCGACCGAGCGCAGCCACCCGATCAGCTCCTGCGGCAGCCCGGTGGCGGCGACCGCCGCGTTGACGATGAACAGGCCGATCAGCATCACCAGCAGGTCGCCGTCCACGAGGCCGATGAGCTTCTGCGATTCCACGCGCCGGCTCACCAGCAGGATGCTCGCGCCCAGAAGCGCGATCAGCATGTGCGGCCAGTCGGTCGCCACGAAGCCGACGATCACGGCGGCGGTCACGACGAACGCCTTCACGGTCTCGCCGACGTCGAGCGGTTGCGGCGGGGCGACGCGCGTCGCGCCGGTCCCGGCGAGCTCCCAGCGGCCCCTGTAGAACAGCACCAGGACGCCCCAGATCACCGGCAGGCCGACCAGCGAGGGCAGCGCCGCGAGCTTCATGAAGCCGAGGAAGGAGAGGTGCAGCGTCTCGGCGGCGATCATGTTCTGCGGGCTGCCGATCAGGGTGGCCGAAGAGCCCACATTGGCGGCGAAGCAGAAGGCGAGCAGGAATGGCACCGGGTTGAGCCGCCGCGCGAGGCAGATCTGGCAGAAGATCGGCGTCATCGCCACCACCACCACGTCGTTGGTGAGCAGCGCCGACAGGCCGGCGGAGACGGCGATGACGATGGCGAGCAGCGCCTGCGGGCCGACCTTGGCGGCGCCGACCGCCCGCGCCGCATAGTCATAGAAGCCGGAGACCGAGAATGCGGCGGAGATGATCATGAGGCCGGCCAGCAGGCCGAGGGCGTTGTAGTCGATCGACTGCCAGGCCGCCGCCGGCGCGATGATGCCGAGGGCGATGAGCAGCATCGCCCCGACCAGCGCCGCGCCGGTCCGGTCGAGCCGGAAGAAGGGCAGGTGGCCGACCCCCATGGCGACATAGACGAGGACGAAGATCGTGAGGGTCAGGTCCATGGGCGCCGCGACGGGAGAGGGATTGAACCGCGCAAGCGGCCTGCCCCCGGAGGCTTCCGGATGCAGGCCGCTGCCGCATGATGGCGATCAGGTCTCCGCCGCCGAGGGGCGCCAGAGGTCGAAGGTCAGGCCTTGGGCGCCCATGGCCATCCGGGGGCGGCCAAGGCCGCGGCCCAAGCCGGGGATCAGGCCCTGCCGCTGCGATCCATGTTCCAGAAGTTGAAGGCCTGCTCGCCGTACATCGCGGTGTCGAGGCCCTTCTCCTGCAGCGCTTCGGACACCCGGAGCACGCCCATCCCGTCCAGCACCTTGAGCAGGATGAAGGTGACGAGGCAGGCATAGGCCGCGACGACGGCGACCGCGAGCGCCTGGACGCCGAGCTGGTGCGCGCCGGCGGACACCTGGTTGATCTGCGCGCTCGCCAGCACGCCGATCAGCAGCGCGCCGGTCATGCCGCCGACGCCGTGGGCGCGCCAGACCTCGAGCGAATCGTCGATCTTCAGCCAGCTCTGCACGTGCTTGGCGTGGTAGCACACGGTGGCGCCGATGGCGCCGATGGCGAGCGCTGCCATGGGCTCCACATAGCCGGAGGCGGGGGTGATGGTGGCAAGGCCCGCCACCGCGCCCACCAGCACGCCCGAGAAGGACGGCCGGCCCTTCTCGCGCCACTCCCAGAACATCCACACCAGCATGGCGATGGAGCCGGCCAGCATGGTGTTGGTGAAGGCGTAGGCCGCGAGCGCGTCGGCCGCATAGGCGCCACCGGCATTGAAGCCGAACCAGCCGAACCAGAGCAGGCCGGCGCCGAGCGCCACCAGCGGAAGGCTCGCGGGCTCGGATTCGCTCTCGCCCGGCGCCAGCTTGCGCTTGCCGAGAAACGCCGCCGTCACCAGCGCCGAGAAGCCGGCGGCGGTGTGGATGACGATGCCGCCGGCGAAGTCGACGACGCCCAGCTTGGCCAGGAAGCCGCCGCCCCAGACCCAGTGCGCCGCCGGCAGGTAGACCAGGATGGTCCACAAGGCGACGAAGGCGAGGTAGGCGCCGAAGCGGAAGCGCCCCACGAACGCGCCGGTCATCAGCGCCGGGGTGATGATGGCGAACATCATCTGGTAGGCGAACACCATGATGAAGGGGATGGTCGGCCCCATCGCCGGGTTGGGCGCGACGCCCACGCCGTACATGCCGAAATAGGGCGCGATGTTGCCGATGACGCCGCCGATGTCGGGGCCGAAGGCGAGGCTGAAACCGCCGAACACCCAGATCAGCCCGACCACGCCCATGCAGACGAAGTTCTGAATCATGATCGACAGCATGTCGCGCTGCTTGACCAGGCCGCCGTAGAACAGGGCCAGAGCCGGGGTCATCATGCACACCAGCGCGGTGCACAGGAGGATGAAGGCAGTATTGCCGGCACTGATGCTTGGCATGGGCGTTTCCTTCCTGAAGGCCGCCGTGCGGCGGTGCGGATGACCGGGTGCGGATGACCGGGTGCGGGAGGCCGGACGGAGCGGGGCGCGCCCGCCCCGTCCGGCGCGTCAGTGCGCGGAGGGCTGCGCGGGCGCCGCGGCCGTGCCGGCCGTGGCGTCGTGGACCATATGGCCGGAAACCGGCCGGTGCGGATGCGGCGCCAGGAGCTTCTTCGGCGCGATGAACAGATACATGGTCAGCACGTAGGGCGCGGTGAAGGAGGGGATGCCCGCGGGCGCCACCATCACGTCCAGCGCGCCCTGCACGAACACCGTCACCACCGTCGCCAGCAGAGCATAGGCGATGACCCGGGGATGCGGCTTGAGGAAGATCACGCCCACCGCCATGGCGGTCAGCACCGGGCTGAAGCCGTAGAGCCCCTGGCTCACCACCGCCGGGTCGGCACCCATGCCGATGGAAACCGCCATGGCCACCAGCGATCCTCCTATGGCGGCGATGCCGGCCGGCACGGAAGCGACGAGGATGCCGGCGAGGATGATGACGCCGCTGATCCAGCTCCCGAGCAGATAGACCTGGGCGATGTTGCGGAAGAAGATCTCTACCAGCTCCATCGGCGCCGGGATGGCGGCGACGCCCTGCACATAGTCGGTGGCGAGCTTCGGCGCGTCGCCGGTCACATGGAGCCCGCCGAACGAATAGGCGCCGGCGACCATCAGCCAGCCGGTGAGTACGAACGGGCCGGTGGAGCCGGGGATATCCCACTTGGCGGTCAGCGTCGCGCTGAAGGCGGCGGTGAACACCGTGCTCGCCGCCGCGCCCACCACCACATAGACCCACAGCTGCGGCGAGGCGGCGATGAAGGTGGGCAGCGCCGCCCCCACCAGCACGCCGTTGAAGCCGTAGAGGCCGGAGGAGGCCGAGGCGTCGTCGCACTCCATCACCCGCGCGGTGGCGGTCGCCACCACCACGCCGAGCGCCGCGCCGATGGTGGTTGCCCACACGCCGGAGGCGTAGGAGGCAAAGGCCATCGCGGCGAAGAACAGGACGCCGGTGAGCGCGTTCTCCATGAAGAAGACCTGGCTCGTGCCGCGCAGCGCTTGGATTGCGAAGTTGGCTTTCGGCTCTGACATGGTCGCCCCCCTTAGAGCGGTTTTGAGCGAAGGTGCTCCCGTTTCACATGAAGAGAATGCGCAAGGTCAAAAATCCCGGTCAGCGCCACAGCGACGGCTGCGGCAGCGCGCGTCCGCGCGCCTCCTCGCGCACGATGCTCCAGAACCGGCGCACCTCCTGGCGCACGTCGTAGGTCTCCATGCCCACGGCGCGCAGCATCAGGCCGGCCCCATTCGGCAGGCGGCTCACCCCGGAGATCGCGCGCGGCGCGTCGGGCGGGAAATGGGTCTCGAAGCGGTCCTTGATGCGCGCGGCGACGTCCGGCGGCGCGAGGCACATGATGTTGGCGAAAGCGTCGTAGCCGCGCATCACCGCCGGCAGGTCGATGGTCTGGTCGTCCTTCTCGATCAGGATCTTCTCGGCGAACAGCTTGCGCCCGTCCGGCCGGCGCACCGCCACGGCGACCGACAGGAGGTCGAGGCCGAAGCGCTCATCCGCATGGTGGTGCTTGCGCCCTGCCAGCATCATCTCGCCATAGAGCAGCGTCGCGTCCTCGGCGATGACGATGTCGGTCTGGTTGATGAAGCGGGAACTGCGGTAGGGGATGGTGAAGTCGGGCAGGTATTCGAGATAGGCGCCGGCCTCCAGCGTCACCGTCTGGTGCTGCGAGGCGTAGTTCGCGTCCATCTGGTGGACCCGGTTGGCGCTCTGCGTGGTGACGTGCGCGCATGCCCCGGCGCCCACATGGATGTCGATCTTGTAGCGGTCGCCCTGGAGGATGCCGCCGCCGATGGAGATGATGGAGCAGATCGGCAGCTCCGGCATCGCCTCGTCCCAATAGAGCGCCTGCTGCACCAGAAGCGGCGTCACGCGGTAAAGGTCGGCGAGCACGGAGCGACCATTGCGCAGCAGGAAGCCGAGCCGCAGCTCGCCCACCTTGCCCGGCGCGGCGGCGCGCATCTGCGCCGGCTCGGTCTGGTAGCCGGTCAGTTCGCGGGCCGCATCCAGGCGGGCGAGGTGCTCGTGGAGCGCCATGGTGTCAGGCATCCGCCTTGGCGGGCGGCGTGACCTTCACGTCGAACAGCGCCATGTCGAGGATCAGGCGGATCAGGTCGTCGATGCCCTCGCCGGTCTTGCAGTTGGTGAAGATGAAGGGCTTCTTGCCGCGCATCAGCTTCGAGTCGCGGTCCATCACCTCCAGGCTCGCGCCCACATAGGGGGCGAGGTCCTTCTTGTTGATGACGAGGATGTCCGACTGGCACACCCCGGCGCCGTTCTTGCGCGGGATCTTGTCGCCGGCGGCGACGTCGATCACGTAGATGTAGAAGTCGGCCAGCGCCGGGCTGAAGGTGAGCGTGAGGTTGTCGCCACCGGATTCGATCAGGATCACGTCGCTGTCGGGATACTTCTCCTCCAGTTCCTCCACCGCGGCGATGTTCATGGAGGGGTCCTCGCGCACCGCGGTGTGCGGGCAGGCGCCGGTCTCCACGCCGACGATCTTCTCCTCCACCAGCACGCCCTTCAGGGTGCGGCGCACCTGCTTGGCGTCCTCGGTCGTCACCACGTCGTTGGTGATGATGAGCGGCTTGATGCCGAGGTCGATGAGGCGCGGCGTGATGGTCTCGATGACCGCCGTCTTGCCGGAGCCGACCGGGCCGCCGATGCCGATGCGGGTGATCTTCTTCATAAGACGTTTCCTTTGCCGATGCCGCGCTCAGTTCATGAACAGGCGGACATGGGTGGTGGTGTGGTGCGCGACGAGCACGTCGAAGACGGGGGCGAAGGACGCCATCTCGTCGAGCGCGAGGTCGCGCACCGCCTGATAGTCGTCCGCGACGCGCCCCTGCGCCGTGGACAGGATGCGCTGGGTGTCGAGATGGTCGATCCGCATCAGCCGCAGCGCGGCGCTGAGGATCATGGAGGCGATGCCGTACTGGTGCATCACGAACGCCTCGATTTCGTCGACCCCCATGTGCGCCAGCGCCAGCGCCTGGCCCACCGGCAGGCAGCCGGGGGTCTGCTCCGCCCTGATGGCGTCGAGCCAGCGCGCGAGGCCGGGGGAGGGCATGATCTTCAGCACCAGCTCGGCGAATTTCTTGCCGACGCGGGTGAGCATCATCTGCTGCTCCTCGCCCACGCGCCGGCAGTAGAGCTCGCGGTCGATCTCGACGATCGCGCCGTCGTCGCCGGCCAGCGCCGCGCGGTGCGCGTGAAGGAGGGCGATGCCGTCCATCCGGGCGCTCTGGCGCAGGATCAGCTCCACATAGGCGAGAAGGCTGTCCGGATCGCGGACGATGCCGGTCTGGAGCGCGGATTCGAGGCCGTTCGAGAAGGCGAAGGAGCCGATGGGGAGGGTCGAATCCGAGAACTGCAGCAGGCGCGCCAGATGCACCATGCCGGAGGAGGCGCCGCGCTTCCCGCTTGGGGCCGTCATCCCTTCACCGGCGACTTGGCAGGCCCGTGGGAATGCGAATGGCCATGCGAGTGGCCATGGGCATGGTCGTGATCGTGATCGTGGTGGTGGTGATCGTGGTCGTGGTCGTGGCCATGGGTGTGGTCATGGTCATGCGCATGCACATGATCGTGGACGTGCGAATGCGCGTGCCCGTGCTCATGGCCGTGCGAATGAGAATGAGAGTGAGAATGGGAATGCGCGTGGCTGTGCGCATCCGCCTGTGTGGCGGCGGACCCATGGGCTCCGTGATGGTGGTGCGGCGTCGCGTCGGCGCCGGCGAACAGCAGGCGCACCTCGCGGGCGTCGAGCTTCGCGGCGATCTCCTCGCCGGGGGCGAAGCGGGTCTTCACGTGCTCGAAGGCATGGGTGCGCATCACTGAGGCCATCACCTTCTGGTCCACCGAGAGCGGCACATAGACGGTGGAGCCCTTGATGACCGCCGGCCAGTGCTGGTTGCCGAGGCCGTGGCCGAGCTCAAAGCAGGTGCGCAGAATCTCGGTGGGCGAGAGCTTTTCAAGGCCCTCCAGTTCGATCACCAGCACGTCCTTCAGCGCGATGCGCGCGGCGACGATGATCCCGGCCGCCTCGTCATAATGCAGCACGTCGCCGTCGTGCAGGTGCTCCGAGCGCGGCAGGGAGATGGCCAGCTCGACGCCGCCCTCGCTCGCCTTGCGCAGCCGGTTCTTCGGCGCCTCCCACTGCTCCAGCACCAGAAGGTCCACCGCGGCGCCGCGCGCGCGCTGCTGCCACAGCGGATCGCTGAGGTTTCCGAGCGTGGTTTCGACAAGAATCATGAATTCCTCCGAGGGGCCGGCGTCACGCGCGGCGCAGGCGCGCGGCAGCCTGAAGGCCGAGCCAGGTGAGGCCGTAGCCGATGACGAGACTTGCGAGAATGTAGAGCAGCGACAGGCCGAGCTGGCCCGGCCGGTGCATTTCCGAATAGGCGCCGAAGATGAAGCTGGAGAAGGTGGACATGCCACCGCAGAAGCCGGTCGAGATCAGCAGCGCCACGTGATCCGGCACCCGGCGCGCCGCATGGAGGCCGAAGACCAGGCCGAGCAGGAACGCGGCGAGCATGTTGGCGGCGAAGATGTCGACCGGAAACGCCGTGCTGTAGCGCCCGAACAACAGCATGAACATCTCGCGGCCCATGGCGCCGAGCCCGCCGCCGACGAACACCAGGACTGCCGGATGCCCCATGCTCTCCTCCCTAGGCCCGCGCCAGCGCGACGCCGGCGGCGGCGGCCAGGAGGCCGGCGCCGACCGAGGCGGCGAGATAGACCACGGCGAGAGCATGCCGCCGCGCCGATGCCATCTGGACCGCATCGAGCTGCATGGTGCTGAAGGTGGTGTAGCCGCCGAGCAGGCCGGTAAGCACCAGCGACGAGATGACATCGCCGTAGCGATGCTCCCAGCCGATGGCCAGCAACGCCGAGATGTAGGCGAGCACGAATGCGCCGGAGACATTGATGAGGAAGGTCCCGGCCTTGAACGGCGAGGCGATATACCGGTCGACGAAGCGGCCGACCTGCCAGCGTAGCAGGGAGCCGGTCCCCCCGCCCACGCCGATCCACAGGATGTCGCTTGTTTCCATCGTCTGATGCCGCCCGGACGGATGCGGAGGGGCGGACCCCTCCGCGGTCAATTGTGGCTCAGCTGAAGAAATAGAGCTGGCCGAGCGGCAGGCGCTTGGCCGGCTCGATCGTGGCGTGCTTGCCGTCCACGGTCACGGCGAAGGTCTCCGGATTGACCTCGATCACCGGCATGGCGGTGTTGCGCACCATGGAGCTCTTGGTGATGGTGCGCGTGCCGTAGACCGGGACGACCTGGGACTTGAGCTGGTAGCGCTCGACGATGCCGTCCTCAACGCCCGCATGGGAGGTGAACGTCACCCGGGTCTTGGGCAGCGCCGAGCCCATGGCGCCGAACATCGGCCGGTAGATCACCGGCTGGGGCGTCGGCAGGGAGGCGTTGGGATCGCCCATGAGCGCCCACGAGATCATGCCGCCCTTGATGACCATCTTCGGCTTGGCGCCGAAGAAGGCCGGCTCCCACAGCACGAGGTCGGCCATCTTGCCCACCTCCACCGAGCCGATCACGTGGCTGACGCCCTGGGCGATCGCCGGGTTGATCGTGACCTTGGCGACGAAGCGCAGGACGCGCTCGTTGTCGTTGCCCGAGCTGTCGCCCTCATAGGCGCCCATGCGCTGCTTCATGAGGTCGGCGGTCTGGATGGTGCGCACCCAGTTCTCGCCGACGCGGCCCATGGCCTGGCTGTCGCTGGAGAGGATCGAGATCGCCCCGAGATCGTGCAGCACGTTCTCGGCCGCGATGGTCTCGGCCCGCACGCGGCTCTCGGCGAACGCCACGTCGGTCGGGATCTTCGGGCTGAGGTTGTGGCAGATCATGGTCATGTCGAACAATTCGGCCTGCGAGTTGATCCCGTAGGGCAGGGTCGGATTGGTCGAGGAGGGGATGACGTTCGAGAGCGCTGCCACGCGGATGATGTCGGGGGCATGGCCGCCGCCGGCGCCTTCCGTGTGGTAGGTGTGGATCGTGCGCCCCTCGAAGGCGGCGATGGTGTTCTCCACGAAGCCGGACTCGTTGAGCGTGTCGGTGTGGATGCAGACCTGGATGTCGTAATTGTCCGCCACCGTCAAAGCGGCGCGGATCGCGGCCGGGGTCGATCCCCAGTCCTCGTGGATCTTGAGCCCCATGGCGCCGGCGCGGATCTGCTCCTCCAGCGGCAGCGCGGCGGAGCCGTTGCCCTTGCCGAGCACGCCCGCATTCACCGGCCACGCATCGAACGAGCGGAGCATCATCTCGATGTTCCACGTGCCGGGCGTGATGGTGGTGCCGTTGGTGCCGTCGCTCGGGCCGATGCCGCCGCCGAACAGCGTAGTCACGCCGTTGGAGAGCGCGGCCTCGGCCTGCTGCGGCGAGATGAAGTGCACGTGGGCGTCGATGCCGCCGGCGGTGAGGATGAGGTGCTCGCCGGAGATGGCGTCGGTGCCCGGGCCGAGCGCGAGGCCGGGGGTGACGCCCGACATGGTGGACGGGTTGCCGGCCTTGCCGATGGCGCAGATCAGCCCGTTCTTGATGCCGAGATCGGCCTTGATGATGCCCTGGCGGGCATCGACGATCGTGACGTTGGTGATGACGAGATCGGGCGCGCCGGCCGCGCTGGTCAGCTCGTTGTCATAGCCCATGCCGTCGCGCAGCGTCTTGCCGCCGCCATAGACCGCCTCTTCGCCATAGACCCGCAGGTCCTGCTCGATCTCGATGTAGAGATCGGTGTCCGCGAGGCGGATCTTGTCACCCGTCGTGGGGCCGTAGAGGTCCGAATATTGCTGCCTCGAGATCTTCGCCATCTCAACGCTCCATTCCCTGATTATTGCGGCGCGTCACGACTTGCTCTTGAACCCGTAGCGCTTGGCGCGCTCCAGAGCATCCGCCAGGCGCGGGCGATAGTCGTTGTAGTTCTCGTCGCCGACCCACCCGTTGACGAGACCGTTGAAGCCGAGCACCCGCTGCTTGCCCTGGAAGGGCACGAGCACGACTTCCTTCTCGTCGCCCGGCTCAAACCTGAGCGCGGTGGTCGCGGGAATGTCGAGGCGCTTGCCGAACGCCTGCTCGCGGTCGAACTCCAGCGCGGCGTTCACCTCGAAGAAATGGAAGTGCGAGCCCACCTGGATGGGACGGTCGCCAGTGTTGCGGACCTTGAGGGTCGTCGTCGGATAGCCGGCGTTCAGCTCGATGTCGCCCGCCGCGAGAACGAGGCCGCCGACCGGGGTCTTCTTCGAATCGCTGTTCATGGTGCGCCGCTCCCGCTGGTCTACTTGATCGGGTCGTGCACGGTGACGAGGCGGCTGCCGTCGGTGAACACCGCCTCCACCTGCACGTAGGGGATCATCTCGGCGACGCCGTCCATGACGTCGTCGCGGGTGATGGTCTTGCTGGCGATCTCCATCACCTCCTCCACGGTCTTGCCCGCGCGGGCGCCGTCCAGCGCAGCGACGGAGATCAGCGACACCGTCTCAGGATGATTCAGCTTCAGGCCCTGGTCCTTCCGCTTCTGCGCGACCTGGGCGAGCATGTAGATCATAAGCTTATCGATCTCTCGGGGGGTAAAATGCACCGGCCGCCTCCTCTTGTTTACCTGCGGTTGCGGTACGCGCCTTGCGCGCGCATGTCGCCGAAAGCTGACGTAGTATAACAGGGCACCGTCTGGATGTCCTCCCAGTGGGTTCATCCCACCCATTTTTCAATCATTTAAGCGATATTCACGCGTTGCGACACATCAAATGTCGCAATCATCGTTGGAATGAGCCCATCGGCCGGGAAAATCCATACCCCGTCTGGGATATGATTATCCTGCGTCCACAAGTAATAGCGTATGATGATTTCATCATTGCTTCATACTTTGACGCGATTGCCGCGGCGGCGGGGCGCCGCCAGGAGTTGCAGGGCCAGCGCCGCCACCCCGCGCCGAGGCCGGTTCAGCCGCTGCTGGCGCGCCGCTCGGCCGGGGCTTCAAGCGCGAAGGCGGCCTCGAAGGCGCCCGCCGGCATCGGCCTGCCGAACAGGTAGCCTTGGCCTTCCGCGCACCGCCTTGCCGCGAGGTGCGCCCGCTGGTCCTCTGTTTCGATGCCCTCGGCGGTGATGGAGAGGCCAAGCTCGCGCCCGATGCCGATGATGGCGCCGGCGACTGCGGCCTCCCGCGGCGACTGGAGCATCCGGCCGACGAAGCTCCGGTCGATCTTGATGCGGGTCAGGGGATACTGGGTCAGCATGCTGAGCGATGCATAGCCGGTGCCGAAGTCGTCGAAGGCGATGCCGATGCCCATCGCCCTGAGCCGGTGCAGGGCCTCCAGCACCGCGTCGTCGCCCGACAGCACGATGTTCTCGGTGAGTTCCAGCTCCAGGGCCTCGGGCGCGAGCCCGTGCCGTCCGAGCGCCTGGCTCACGTCGCGGACAAGGTCGCCGGCGTGGAACTGGGCGCCGAAGATGTTCACCGCCATGCGGAAATCCCCGGCGCCGCTGCGCATCCAGCGCGCGGCCTGGGCGCAGGCCTCGTCGATCACCCAGGTGCCCACGGCGCCCACGAGGCGTCCCTTCTCAAGCTGCGGCAGGAAGGCGGCCGGGGTCAGCAGCCCGCGGGTGGGGTGGATCCAGCGGATCAGCGCTTCGGCGCCGGTCAGCGCGCCATCGGCCAGCCGCACCTGCGGCTGGTAGAAGAGCACGAACTCGCCGCGCGCCGCCGCCCGGTGCAGGTCCAGGCAATAGACGCGCCGCTCCATCGCCGCCGAGCGCAGGTCCGGCGTATAGACCGCGCGCCCTCCGGCGCCCCCCGCCTTGGCCTGGTTCAGCGCCAGGTCGGCATTGCCGATGAGCGTGACCGGCTCCACAGTGTGCGCCGGCGACAGCGCGACGCCGCAGCTCGCGGTGACGCGGACTTCCTGGCCGGTGAGCGGGACGGCGATGGCGATGGCCTCCTGGAGGCGCGCCGCCAGCGCCAGGGCCGCGGCGTCCTGCGCCAGGGGGGCGAGGACCGCGAACTCGTCCCCGCCGAGCCGGGCGACAGCGAGGGCGTCAGCGTCGGCGCCGTCTCGCAGCCGATGTGCGGCCAGCTGGAGAATCTCGTCGCCCAGGTCCGGCCCGAGGATGCTGTTGATGTCCTTGAAGCCGTCGAGGTCCACGAGGATGACCGCCGCCGCCGTGCCGTGCAGCAGCGCCTGCTCGACCTTTCGGTAGAATTGCGCGCGGTCGTCGAGGCCGGTCAGGGGATCGATGCCCGCCGTCCGGGGCGGACCGAAGGCGGCGGGGTCGGGGCGGTTCTCCGGCAGCGGCGCCTCGCTGGCGCAGACGTCGATGCGCCGCAGCTCGAGCCGGTCCTCCGCCATGCGGGCCAGCTCGACGAGGCGCGCCTCGTCCTCGGCGGTGAAGATGCGGGACGCCTTGGAATCGATGACGCACAGCACGCCGAGCGCGTGCCCGTCCAGTGACCGCAGCGGGATGCCGGCATAGAACCGGATGCCATCGTCGCCGGTAACCAGGGGATTGTCGTGGAAGCGCTCGTCGGTACGGGCATCGGGCACGACCATGACGCCCTGCTGCAGGATCGCATGGGCGCAGAACGACACGTCGCGGCTCATGTCCACCTCGTCGATGCCGGTGCTCGCGGCAAAGAACACGTGGTCGTGGCCGATCATGTTCACCAATGCGAACTTGGCGTCGAACATGCGCGCGGCGATCCGAACCACCGGTTCGAGTTCGGGCAAGGGGCGCTCGTCGGCGAAACCGTAATGGCGCAGGGCGACAAGGCGTTCCGCCTCGCTCGGGGGTAGGACCGGGCATCTCATGGGATTGGCTCCCAGCTTCTGTCGCGAGACGGCCCCCACCCGCCGCAGCACGATGGATGAGAATAATAAATCCCCGCCGCCGCGATTGACAACCCTGGGCTGCGTTCCGCTAGGTGGACCTTCTGGGGTCCGCCGGCCCTACGGGGGCTGGTCGATGGAGGTGGGCCAGGTGCCATCCGCCATCAGGCGCCGGCTGATGACGCGCAGCGCCTTCGACACCTCCTTCATGGCGAGGCTCATGGGCCGCACCGAGGTCACGCCGAGGCACAGCAGGCGCCGGATCTCGGGGCGCACGATGCGGCTCACCGACAGTTCGCCCCGGCTCACCTCCTCGGCCACCGCATAGGTGGGCAGGATGGTGTAGAGCCGGCTGCGCGCGCACACGTCCTTCATGGTGATGATGGTCTCCACCTCGATCCGGATGTCGAGCGTGAAGCCGAACCGGCGCGCGTGCTGGTCGAGGCGGATGCGCAGTTCGCTCGGCAGGCCCGGCAGCACGAAGGGCAGGCCGTCGAGGTTGCGGAAGTCGATGGTGCGCGCGCTCGTCACCGGGTCGCCCGCCGGCCCCACGAGGTGCATGTCGAAGCGGCCGAGCTGCTCCTCGCGGATGTCCGCGCGCTTGTAGCGGTTGAGCACGGTCAGATCGATGCGGCCCACGTTGCGGTATTCGTCCATCAGGCCGGAGAACGCCTCGATCACGTGCAGGTGCACGCCGGGGGCGCTCTCGCGCAGGTGCTCGAACAATTCGCTCACCAGCGGGCGCCCCACCGAATGCAGCACGCCCAGCTTGACGATGCCGGTCGGCACGTTGGCGGATTCTCGCGCCTCCATGGCGAGCCGCTCGGCCTGGTCGAGCAGCGCGCGCGCCTTCGGCTCCACCATCTCGCCGAGCCGCGTCAGCACCACGCCGCGTCCGGTGCGGTGGAACAGCATGCCGCCGCACTCCTCCTCCAGGAGGGCGATCTGCCGGCTCAAGGCGGAGGGGGCGATCTCCAGAAGCTGGGCCGCCTTGGCGAGGCTGCCCACGCGCGCAACCGCACTGAAATACTGCCACCGCTTAAGGTCCATCGGTCACCGGAATTCTGATTTTTCGACATCTGAAATCGCAATCCTGACACTTCACGTGCCCCCGGGCCATCGTAAAACTCACGGCCCAGAGGAAACGTGCCCATGCGGCAGAATGAGAAGAATGTGACCAGCACGGTGGCGGTCGCGGTCGACGGGGGGATCGCCACCCTCGCGATCGATCGGCCGGAAGCGAGCAACGCCCTCGACGACGCGGTGCGGCGCGACTTCACCGCCGCCCTGCGGGCGCTGGCGGCGGACGCGGCCGTCGCGGCCGTGGTCCTCACCGGCACCGGGCGCAGCTTCTGCGCCGGCCAGGACCTGCGCGAGGCGGCGGCGCTGGACGCCGCGCGCGTGCCGGCGTGGCAGGCGGCGCAGAAGGCCATGTTCCAGTCCATCCGCGACCTGGAGAAGCCGTGCGTCGCGGCGCTGAACGGGGCGGCGGCGGGCGCCGGCTTCCAGGTGGCGCTGTGCGCCGACATCCGCGTCGCCCATGCCGGCGTGCGCATGGGCCAGCCGGAGGTGAAGGCCGGCATCGCCAGCATCGTCGGGTCCTATCTCATGACGCTCCATCTCGGCCTGTCGAGGAACGTGGACCTCTCCCTGCGCGGCGCGCTGATCGGCGGCGCCGAGGCGCAGGCGCTCGGGCTCGTGCACGAGCTGGTCGCGCCCGAGGAGGTGCTGCCGACGGCCCGCCGCATCGCCCGCGAGATGGCGGACCTGCCCGAGCTTGCCTTCCGCCTCTCCAAGCGGCGCTTCCGGGAGATGACGCAGGCCGGCTTCGACGCCGCCTGCGCGGCCGGCGCGCGCGCCCAGGCCGAATGCTTCGCCGCCGGCGTGCCCCAGCGCGTGCTCGCCGCGCGCCTCGCGGAGCGCGCGCGATGACCCGCGCCCCACGCCCCGACGACCATCTGCTGCACGCTTGCATCGCGGCCCATGCCGCGGCCCAGCCGGACAAGCCGGCCATCGTCTGGTACGGGCAGACGATCACCTACGGCGCGCTGCACCGGCTGATCGAGGGCTGCGCGGCGCTGCTCGCGCGCCGCGGCGTCGGCAAGGGCGACCGGGTGGTGCTGTTCATGCAGAACTGCCCGCAATACATCGTCGCGCATTTCGGCATCCAGCGCCTCGGCGCCATCGTCTGCCCGTGCAGCCCGCTCTACAAGGCGCACGAACTCGCCTACCAGATCGCCGATCTGGAGCCGAAGGCGCTCATCGCCGCCGACGACCTGCTGCCGGTGGTCGCGGCGGTCGCCGCCGAGACGCCGGTCGGCCAGGTGCTGCTGGTGAACCACGCGGACCTTCTGCCCGACGCGCCGACCTACCCGGTGCCGCCGCAGCTCCAGGCCGCAGCGCGGGCGATCCCGCCGGAGCAGGACTTCCTCGCGCTGATCGCGGCCGAGGCGGACGCGCCCCCGGCACCGTCCATCGCGCCGGACGACGTGGCGATGATCATCTACACCTCCGGCACCACGGGCCGGCCCAAGGGGGCGATGATCGGCCACCGCAGCGTCGTCTTCAAAAGCGCCGGCGCGGTGGCCTTCATGGACATGCGGGCGGACGACGTGCACCTGTCGATCCCGCCGCTCTACCACATCTCCGGCATGCTCTGCGGCTTCGACATCCCGCTGATCTCGGGCGCGACGCTGGTGCTGCATTTCCGGTTCGATGCGGCGGCCGCCATGGCCTCCATCGCGCGCCACAAGGTCACCTACTGGAAGAGCATCTCCCCCATGCTGGTGGCCTGCATGGGCCATGAGGGGGAGCGCTGGGATCTTTCCTCGCTGCGCATCACCACCGCCACCAGCTTCGGCGTGCGCGCGACGCCCGAGATGTCGGCGCGCTGGGCCGCCTTCACCGGCGGCTGCACCGTGAGCGAATCCGGCTACGGCATGACCGAGACCCACACCTTCGACGCCATGATGCCGCGCGACGCGGTGAAATGGGGGCCGGTGGGCACGCTCATGCCCGGCGTGGGCTGCCGCATCGTCGATCCCGCCACCGGCCGCGACATGCCGCCGGGCGCCGAGGGCGAAATCCTGCTGAAGAGCCCCGGCAATTTCCTCGGCTACTGGCGCCAGCCCGAGAAGACGCGCGAGACCCTGCGCGACGGCTGGGTCCATACCGGCGACATCGGCACCCTCGACGCGGACGGCTACCTCTCCTGGCTCGGGCGCTACAAGGAACTCATCAAGGTCTCCGGCTACAGCGTCTTCCCGGAGGACGTGGAGATCATCCTCATGCGCCACCCTCAGGTGGAGCGGGCCGCCGTGCTCGGCGTGCCGCATCCCACCAAGGGCGAGGTGGTGAACGCGGTGGTGATCCGCCGCGGCGAGGGGGCGGGCCTCACCGCCGAGGCGCTTGCCGCCTGGTGCCGGGACAACATGGCGCCCTACAAGGTGCCCCAGCGCATCGCCTTCCGCGACGCCCTGCCCATGACGGCGTCGGGCAAGGTGATCCGCGGCGCGCTCCTGAAGGAGCTGGCATGAGCGCCCGGCCGCTGGTCCTGCTCACCAATCCCATGCATCCGGAGCCGCAGGCGCGGCTCGCGGCCCACGCGGACGTGCGCCTCGCACCCGCCACCGACGCGCAGACGCTGGCCCGCGCGGCGCTGGATGCGGACATCGTCATCGTGCGCGCGCCGCTGCCGCCGGAGGCGCTGGCCGGCGCGCGGCTGCGCGGCGCCATTCGCCACGGCGCCGGGGTCGACATGATCCCAGTCGAGGAGGCGAGCCGGCTGGGCATCGCGGTCGCCAACGTGCCCGGCGTCAACGCTGTCTCGGTGGCGGAATATGCGGTCGGCCAGATCATCGCGCTGACCCACCGGCTGCGCCGCATCGACGCGACGCTGCGCGCCGAGGGCTGGGCTGCCGCCCGCGCCCTCACCGACGGCACGCACGAAGTCGCGGGCCGCACCATCGGCATCGTCGGCCTCGGCGCCATCGGCCGCGAGGTGGCGCGCATCTGCCATTTCGGCCTCGGCGCGAAGGTGCTCGGCGCCCGGCGCTCGGACGCGCCGATGCCCGATCATGTGGAGCCGGAGACGCTGGAGGACCTGTTCGCCCGCTCCGATGTGGTGGTGCTCGCCTGCCCCCTGAACGAGAGCACGCGCGGCCTTGTCGGCGCGGGCCTGTTCGGGCGCATGAAGCCGGGCAGCTACCTCGTCAACGTGGCGCGCGGGCCGGTGGTGGACGAGGCGGCGCTGATCGCGGCGCTCACCGACGGGCCGCTCGCCGGCGCGGCACTCGACGTGTTCGCCGAGCAGCCGCTGCCGGCCGCCTCGCCGCTCCTCGCCATGCCGCACGTGATCCTCTCCGCCCACCTCGCGGGCCTCACCGACGACGCCATGCGGCGCATGGGGGAGGGGGCGGTCGACCAGGCGCTCCAGCTCCTCAGGGGCGAACTGCCCCGCCATCTGTTCAACCCTGAGGCGGAAGTGGCCATCCGCGCCCGCCTGCAAGAATTGGGACCGAGATGAAGATCAAGTCCGTCCTCGCCCGCTGGGTGCATGTGCCCATCCCCTACGAGCAGCAGCACGTCTCCGACTTCGGCCGGGTCGCCTCGTTCGACTGCGTGCTGGTGCGCATCGAGACCGCGTGCGGCCTTGTCGGTTATGGCGAGGCGAAGGAGGAGGTGGGCAGCGAGGGCAACAGTCATGCCTTGGTGGCGCTCATCAACAACAAGTATGCCCCCGCTCTGGTGGGCGAGGACCCGCGCGACATCTCCCGGCTGTGGGAGGTGATGTACAACGGCTGCCGCGCCCATTACGCGCTGGCCGAGGGGCATGTGTTCCCGATCCTCGGGCGGCGCGGCGTCTCGGTCTCCGCCATCAGCGGCGTCGACCTCGCTCTGTGGGACATCCTCGGCAAGAGCCTCGGCGCGCCGGTGTGGCGGCTGCTCGGCGGGCGCAAGGCCGCGCGCATGCCGGCCTATGCCTCGGGCGGCTGGGCGGACGAGGACGGCATCGGGCGCCAGCTCATGGGCTATGTGGAGCGCGGCGGCTTCAAGGCGGTGAAGATGCGGGTCGGCGTGATCGACGGCGACCCGGTGAACTCCGCCCGCCGGGTGCGCGCCGCCCGCCAAGCGCTCGGCCCGGACATCGGCCTCGCCTGCGATGCCCACGGCACCTACACGGTGGCGCAGGCCAAGCGCTTCTGCCGGATGGTGGAGGACCAGAACCTGATGTGGTTCGAGGAGCCGGTGACCGCCGACGACAAGCGCGGCATGGCCGAGGTGCGGGTGTCCAGTTCGGTGCCGATCGCCGCGGGCGAGAGCGAGTTCAACCGCTTCGACTTCCGCGACCTGGCCGAGCTGCGGGCCGCCGACGTGTTCCAGCCCGACCTCGCCATCTGCGGCGGCATAACCGAGGCCATGCGCATCGGCGCCATCGCCTCGGCCTTCAACCTGCGGCTCGCGCCGCATCTGTGGACCGGCGCGCTCGCCTTCGCCGCCGGCCTCCATGTCTCCGCCGCCTCGCCGGCGGGGTGGATTCTCGAATACTCGCTCGGCGCCAATCCGCTGCTGCACGATTTGGCCGAGGAGACATTCACGGTGGTCGACGGGATGCTCGACATCCCCGACCGCCCGGGCCTCGGCGTGACCGTGCGGGAAGCGTTCGCCGAGCGCCACGCCATCGCCTGATCCGGCCGGGACCGGATTTGGCGGGATAGGGCGGGATTTCGCGGGATCTGGCCGGGACCAGGCGCCGATCGCCGGGACCGGCCCGGGATTGCACCAGGACCAAGACCAAGAAACCAAAAAATCAACAGGAAACACAAGGAGATCGCAATGACAGACCGCACCGCCGTCCGGCCCTGGCTCCGCCGGACAGTCCTCGCCCTTCCGCTCGCCATGCTCGGCGCCGCAGCGCTTTTCGCCACCCCGGCGGCGGCGCAGACCAAGTATCCGGAGAAGACGATCCGGATCATCGTCCCGTTCGCCGCCGGCGGCGCCAGCGACGCCCTCGCCCGCCTCGTCGGCCAGAAGATGCAGGAGGCCTGGGGCCAGCCGGTGGTGGTCGAGAACAAGCCGGGCGCCGGCGGCAACATCGGCGCCGACTTCGTCGCCAAGTCCGACCCCGACGGCTACACGCTGCTGCTCTCGGCGGCCGGATTCATGTCGGTCAATCCGTGGGTCTATCCGAACCTGTCCTACAATCCGGCCGAGTTCACGCCGCTGACGCTGCTGGTGAAGGCGCCCCTGCTTCTGGTGGTGAAGCCGGACCTTCCGGTCAAGGATATCAAGGAGTTCGTCGCCTACGTGAAGGCCAACCCCGGCAAGGTGAACGTCGGCAACGGCGGCAACGGCACCGCCCAGCACATGGGCGGCGTCTACCTCGCGGGCGAGGCCAAGCTCGACCTGGCGCACGTCCCCTACAAGGGCTCGGCGCCGGCCACAACCGACCTCCTCGCCGGCATCACCGATGCCCAGTTCGACAACATGGTCACGCTCGTTCCCTACGTGAAGCAGGGCAAGCTGAAGGCGCTCGCCGTCTCCTCTTTGGTGCGCTCGGGCGCGCTGCCGGAGGTGCCGACCATCGCCGAGACCATCCTGCCCGGCTTCGAGACCGGGACCTGGTACGGCATCGTCGGTCCGGCCGGCATCCCGGCCCCGGTGGCGGACAAGATCTCCACCGAGCTGCGCCGCATCGTGGCGCTGCCGGAGATCAAGGAGAAGCTCGCCGCCATGGGCCTGGAGCCGGACGGCATGAGCGGCGCCCAGTACGGCGCCTTCATCAAGTCCGAACTCGCCAAGTACGAGAAGATCGTCAAGGCCTCCGGCCTGAAGATCCAGTGATGCCAGCCTCCGGCGCGGCGGGGGAGCGGGCGCTCGCCCGCTTCCTGAGCGTCGCCGACATGGAGCGGGCGGCGGCGCGCCGCCTCCCGCGCCTCGTTCACGCCTTCGTCTCGGGCGGCGTCGAGGACGAGGTGACGCTGCGCGCCAACCGCGCCGCGTTCGATCGCCTGATGCTGCGCCCGCGCGGCTTTGCGGGCGTGTCCAACATCCGCCAGGAGGTGGAACTGTGGGGGCGGCGCTATGCGTCCCCCATCGGTATCGCGCCCATGGGCGTCGCCGCCATCTGCCGCCGCGACTGCGACCTGGAACTCGCCCGCGCCGCCCGCGCGGCCGGCATGCCCTTCATCCTCAGCGGCGTCTCCACCTTTCCGCTGGAGGACCTGGAGCGGCAGGTGCCGGGCACCTGGTACCAAGGCTACCTGCCGGGCGACACGGACCGGCTCGGCCGCATCCTCGCCCGGCTGGAGCGCGCCGGCATCGAGGTGCTGGTGGTGACCTGCGACACGCCGGTGGCGGGCAACCGCGAGAACAACATCCGCAACGGCTTTTCCATTCCATTCCGGCCTTCGCTGCGGCTGGCGCTCGACGGCCTCGCCCATCCCCGCTGGCTCATCGAGGTGCTGGCGCGCACTCTCGCCACGTCCGGCGTGCCGCGCTTCGCCAACCTCTACGAGGAGGTGGGGCCGGCGATCACCACCGAGCCCAAGCAGGGCTTCCGCGGCGGCCGCGACCTCTTCACCTGGGAGCACATGGCCTGGATCCGCGCGCGCTGGGCTGGGCGGCTCGTGGTGAAGGGCATCCTCCACCCGGCCGATGCCCACGCGGCGGTGGCCTGCGGCGCGGACGGCATCATCGTGTCGAACCATGGCGGGCGTCAGCTCGATGGCGCCGTGCCGTCGATCCTCGCCCTGGCGGACGTGGTGAAGAGCGTGCCCGCGGCATTTCCGGTGATGATCGACAGCGGCTTCCGGCGCGGCACCGATGTCATCAAGGCGCTCGCGCTCGGTGCGCGGCTCGTGTTCCTGGGCCGGCCCTTCCTCTACGGCGCGGCGGTCGCGGGCGCGGCGGGCGCGCTCAGGGTCCACGAAATCCTGCGGTCCGAGATCGCCCGCGACCTCGCGCTGCTCGGCGTCAGGGACGTCCGCAGCCTCGACGAATCTGTGCTGGCCCCGGTGGCTCCGTCCCCGTAACGGCGGAGGTCAGGCCCCCACGCCGTTCGCCCCGTAGCGCGCCGCGAGCTGGTCGGTCGCCCGCGCCAGCAGGCCCATGTCGACGCCCACGGCGATGAACACCGCGCCCGCCTCCAGGTAGCGGTCGATGAGATGCGGTTCGGTGGTGAGCACGCCGGCCGGCTTGCCGGCAGCGCGGATGCGGCGGATGGCGTCGCACACCATCTCCACCACCTCCGGATGGGACGGCGCGCCCAGATGGCCGATGCTGGCGGCAAGGTCCGCCGGGCCGATGAAGATGCCGTCCACGCCATCGACGGCGGCGATATTCTCCAGGTCGTCGATCGCGGTCTTTGTCTCCACCTGCACCAGCAGGCACAGCTCCTGCGCGGCGCGCGCGGGATAGTCCTTCACGCGCCCGAAGCGCGTCGCGCGGGAGGTGCCGCCGACGCCGCGGATGCCCTCGGGCGGGTAGCGCGTGGCCGCCACCGCGTGCTCGGCCTCGGCCCGGTTCTGGACGTAGGGCAGCAGCAGCGTCTGCGCGCCGATGTCGAGATAGCGCTTGATGAGCACCGGGTCGTTCCAGGCCGGCCGGACCACGGGCGCGGTCGCGTAGGGCGCCACCGCCTGGAGTTGGCCGAGCACGGTGTCGATCTCGTTGGGGGAATGCTCGGTGTCGAGCAGCAGCCAGTCGAAGCCGGCACCGGCCACCACTTCTGCCGCATAGGGATTGGAGAGGGTGCACCACAGGCCGACCTGCCGCTTGCCTGCGGCGATGGCATGCTTGAAGGGGTTCGACGGCAGGTCCATGGCGCGCTTCCTGTCAGCTCTCTGGCTCTCCCGCCCATGGGAGGCGCGTAGGTCTTGAAGACAAGGTCGAGCCGCGGCAAATTCCACCATATGGAAAAAACCGCTGACACGGCTCCCGCCGCCGGTCTCGAACGCGAGCCGCGCAGCGCCGGCCGGGCGCCGACCAGGACCGTCACCGGCGCGCAGAGCATTCACCGCGCGTTCGGGGTGCTGCGCCTGCTGGCCAATGCCGGTGCCGGCGGCATGCGCCTCACCGAGATCGCCCAGGATCTCGGCCTCACCCCGCCGACCGCCTACCGCATCCTCCAGGTGCTGATGGAGGAGGGCGCGGTCGAGCGCCTGCGCGCGGAGCGGCGCTACGTGGTCGGCGCCGAGGTGGCGCTGCTCGGCCTCTCGATCCGCTCGCGCGTGGGCTTGCAGGAGATCGCCGAGCCGATCCTCACGCGCCTGTGCGGCGAGGTGGGGGACGCCGTGTTCCTCACCGTCCGCTCGGGCTTCGATTCCGTGTGCGCGGACCGGCGCATCGGCACCTATCCGGTGCAGGTGCTGTCGATCGGCGTCGGCTCGCGCCGCCCACTCGGGGTCAGCGTCGGCGGCATGGCGATCCTGTCCGCTCTGCCGGCCGCGAAGGCGAGCGCGATCCTCGCCGCCAATGCCGCGCGGTTCGAGCCCTACAACACCACGCTGGAGACGCTTGCCGCGCGCCTCGCCAAGGCGCGGGAGCAGGGCTTCGTCTATGCCGATCCGGCGATCGTGCGCAGCACCCGGGCGCTGGCCTTTCCGGTTCATGATGCGGTGGGCAATCCGGCGTGCGCGATCAGCACCATCGCCATCCGCCGGCGCCTGCCGGCGAGCCGCATCGGCCCGCTGGTCACCCTGTTCCGCCGCGGCGCCGCGGAACTGTCGGAGGCGCTCGCCGCCATGGCCCGCCGGCGCTGACGCCGCTCAGGTCTCTTCCTCGAACGCGGCGTCGCGCAGGCGGGAGGCGCGCGGCATCGCCATCACCACCAGCAGGCCGGCCGCGAGCAGCAGCAGCGCCAGGGACACGGGCTGGGTGAAGAACACGCTCGCATCGCCCCCGGAGATGGTCAGCGCGCGTCGCAAGTTCTCCTCCATCAGCGGGCCGAGGACGAAGCCGAGCAGCAGCGGAGCCGGCTCGCACTGGAGCTTGGCGAGCACGTAGCCGAGCACCCCGAACGCCGCCATCACATAGACCAGAGCGGTCGAGTTCGAGACGCTGTAGACGCCGATGGCGCACAAGACGAGGATGGCCGGATAGAGCACCCGGTAGGGGATCCTCAGCATCTGCACCCACACGCCCACCAGCGGCAGATTGAGGATGACCAGCAGCAGGTTGCCGATCCACATGCTGGCGATCAGCCCCCAGAACAGGCTGGGATTGGCGTTCATCACCTGCGGGCCGGGCTGGATGTTGTGGATGATGAGCGCGCCGATCATCATCGCCATCACTGCGTTGGAGGGCAGGCCCAGCGTGAGCATGGGGATGAACGAGGTCTGCGCTCCGGCATTGTTGGCGCTCTCCGGCCCCGCGACGCCCTCGATGGCGCCCTTGCCGAAGCGCGAGGGATCGCGCGCGATGCGCTTCTCCAGCATGTAGCTCGCGAACGATCCGAGGATGGCGCCGCCGCCGGGCAGGATGCCGAGGATGGCGCCGAGCCCGGTGCCGCGCACCACCGCCGGCCAGGCGGCACGGAAATCCTCCCGCGAGAGCAGGAACGATCCCTTGCCGCCGAGCGTCACGGCGGCGCGCGCCTCGTCCTTGCGCTCCAGGTTCGAGATCACCTCGGCGATGCCGAACAGGCCCATGGCGACGGCGACGAAATCGAGGCCGTCGAACAGATCGGAGATGCCGAAGGTGAAGCGCAGCACGCCGCTGTTCACATCCGTGCCGACGAGGCCGAGCACCAGCCCGAGCACCACCATGGCCACCGCCTTCAGCACCGAGCCGTGCGCCAGCACCACGGCGGCGATGAGGCCGAGCACCATGAGCGAGAAGTATTCCGGCGCGCCGAAGCCGAGCGCCAGCTCGGACAGGGCCGGGGCGAAGCCGGCGATGGCCAGCGTGCCCACCGTGCCGGCGAAGAACGAGCCGAGCGCCGCCACCACCAGCGCCTCGCGGGCGCGGCCCTGCCGGGCCATCTGGTAGCCGTCGATGGCGGTGACGACGGAACTGGTCTCGCCCGGCAGGTTCACCAGGATGGCCGTGGTGGAGCCGCCATATTGCGCGCCGTAATAGATGCCGGCGAGCAGGATGAGCGCCGTCGTGGGATCGAGCCCGAAGGTCAGCGGCATCAGCATGGAGATGGTGGCCACCGGCCCGAGGCCCGGCAGCACGCCGATGGCCGTGCCGAGCACGGTGCCGAGCAGGCAGTAAGCGAGGTTCTGCAGGCTGAGGGCGACCGAGAAGCCCAGCGCCAGATTGTCGAGAAAGCTCATGACGGGTCCAGCCTTGGCTCGTGCGGCGCCGGCGCATTCACGCGGCGAAGGCCGGCCAGAGCGGCACCGGCAGGCCGAGCAGGTAATAGAACAGGAACGAGGCCGCGGCCCCGAGCACCAGAGCCATGACGAGGCTCTCCATGACCGACTGGCCGGAGCGCGCCGCACGGCTCACCAGCACCATGAGCGCCACGGACGCGAACAGGCCGAGCGTGTCGAGGCCGAAGCCGAACACGCCCACGGCGGCGGTGACGAGCAGCAGCGGGCGCCAGGAGAGGCCGACGGCCGCCGCCACCTTGTCCCTCACCGCGACCAGCGCGATGGCGATGCCGAGCGCCACCAGCAGCCCGGAGAGCAGCATGGGGAAGACGCCGGGACCGAGATGCGCCGGCGTGCCGATGCCGTAGCCGCGGGACAAAAGGAAAACCGCCACGCCGACGGCCACGAAGAAGAGGCCGGCGAGGACATCTCTCACGTTCGCCACCATGGGGCTTCCTTCCACGTCCGAAGAGTGAGGCGGGACCGGCGGTGCAGCACCGATCCCGCCTCTTTCGGGGCGGCCGCTCCGGCTTGCGGTCCGGGCTCCGCCCACGCGATCACTCCGCCTTGATGTTGGCGTCCTTGATGACCTGGGTCCAGCGCGCGTCGAGCTTGGCGACGTAGGCGTGGAAGGCCTCGGGCTTCATGGCGCGCGCCTCCGAGCCCATGGTGGCGAAGCGCTCGACCACCTCGGGCTCGGCCAGGATCTTGGCCAGGGCGTCGGCGAGCGCGTTCACCACCGCGGCCGGGGTCTTGGCGGGCGCGAACAGCCCGGTGAAGGTGGTGGCCTCGAAGTCGGCAAAGCCGGCCTCCTGGAAGGTCGGGACGTCGGGAAGCTGGGGCACGCGGGTGGCGGAGGTCACCGCCAGCGCCCGGGTCTTTCCGTCCTTGACGTAGGGCAGGGCGACCGAGACCTGGTCGAAGTTGAACTGGACCCGCCCGGCGAGCACGTCCGTGGTGGCGGGGGCGTTGCCCTTGTAGTGCACGGTGGTCCACTTGGCGCCAGCCAGCTTCTGCAGCAGCTCGCTCGCGAGGTGGTTGGTGGTGCCGGCGCCCGGCGAGGCCATGATGAGCTTGGGGTCGCTCGTCTTCGCCAGGGCGATGAAGTCCGCCACCGTCTTCGCCGGGACCGACGGGTAGACCTGCAGCACCATGGGGGTGAAGGAGATGGAGCTGATGGTCTCGAAATCCTTCGACCACACATAGGGCGTGCGGCCGAAGATGATGGGGCTGAACAGCAGCGGTCCGTTGGCCGCGACGAACAAGGTGTAGCCGTCCGGCGCGGCGCGGGCCACGGTCTCGCCCGCGATCATGCCGCCGGCGCCGGGCTTGTTCTCCACCACGAACGGCTTGCCGAAGGCGTCCTGGAGCTTGGCGGCGATGATGCGCGCTGCGCCGTCCACGTTGCCGCCGGGCGGGTAGGGCACCACGAGGCGGACGGTCTTGTCGGGCCAGCTCTGCGCCACGGCCGGGGCGGCCACCGCCACCGCGAGCGTCGCCACCGCGCAGGCGCGGATGAGATGTCGAAGCATGATCTCCCTCCCTTGTTCGGCTCTCTGCGGTCGCTCGCCCATGCCGGGCCGGCGGCGCGCGGATGCGTCCTTGCTTAAGCCGCACTTAGGCCCTCGGTGGCAGGGCGGCAATCGGCGCCTGCGGGAACTTCCATATAATGGAAAGCGGAACGGCGATGAGATGGGCAGGACGACTGACCCAAGGCCTCGGGGCGGTGGGCAGGGCCGTGAGCCGACCGTCTACTTCCAAATGATGGAAGTTTCCGCCGCTCCGGCTTGCCGCGCCCGCCGCGCGGACCTATGGCCGGATGCAGTTGTCCAAGTGCGGGTACGTCCATGCAGATCCGGCCGGAAGAGCTCGGAGCGGAGGAATCCTACAAGCTGCTGACCGGGATCGTGGTGCCGCGGCCCATCGCCTGGATCACCACCTTGTCGGCGACCGGCTCGGTGAACCTCGCGCCCTTCAGCGCCTTCACTTTCGTGTCCCCCAAGCCCCCCATGCTGGCGGTGAGCATCGGTCACAAGGCGGGGGTCTACAAGGACACCGCCGTCAACATCCTGCGCACCGAGGAATATGTGGTGCACATCGCCGACCAGCCGCTCACCGGCGCGGTGCACGGCAGCGCGGTCGAGCACCCGCCTCATGTCAGCGAGGCGGAGGTGCTGGGTCTCGAAACCCTGCCGAGCGAGAAGGTGGCGCCGCCGCGCCTCGCCGCCGCGCCGATCGCCCTGGAATGCAAGTTCCGCCACTGCATGGAGTTCGGTGAGACCAGGAGCCGGCTGATCGTCGGCGAGGTGGTGCTGATCCATCTGCGCGAGGGCCTCGTCCGCGCCGGCAAGATCGACACGCGCGCCCTCAATCCCATCTGCCGCATTGCCGGGCCGAACTACGCCACTTTGGGCGAGATCGTCACCCTCGCCGCGATCGGCCAGACCCCGAAATCCTGACGCGGGCGGAAGGAAGACCCGATGAAACTCGCCAGCTATTCCGCCGCCGGAACGCCCGGCTACGGCATCGTGACGCCGGCCGGCGTGATCGACCTCGCCCGGCGGCTGCCCGATTGCCCGACCCTGCTCGACCTGATCCGCACGGACGGCCTGGAGCGCGCCCGCGCTGCCGCGGCCGGCGCGGTGCCCGACTTCGCCCTCGCCGATGTGGTGCTGGAGCCGCCGGTGATCGCGCCGCAGAAAATCTGGTGCATCGGCGTGAACTACGCCGACCGCAACGCCGAATACAAGGACGGCTCCGAGGCGCCCAAGTATCCGAGCCTATTCGTGCGCTGCGCCACCTCCTTCGTGGGCCACGGCGTGCCGGTGGAGCGCCCCTTCGTCTCCACCCAGCTCGACTATGAGGGCGAGATCGCCTTCGTGATCGGCAAGAGCGGCCGTCATATCTCCCGCGAGGCTGCGGCAGGCCATATCTTCGGCCTCACACTGGCCAATGAGGGGACGATCCGCGACTGGCTGCGCCACGGCAAGTTCAACGTCACCCAGGGCAAGAACTTCGACCGCTCCGGCAGCATGGGGCCTTGGATCGTCACCACCGACGAGCTCGACCCTCTCGCCACGCTGGAACTCACCACGCGGGTGAACGGCGAGGTGCGCCAGCACGACACCACCGACCGGCTGATGTTCCCGTTCGACGCGATCATCGCCTATCTCTCCACCTTCGCGACCCTGATGCCGGGCGACGTGGTGCTCACCGGCACGCCCACCGGAGCCGGCGTACGCTTCGATCCGCCGCGCTGGCTCGTTCCCGGCGACGTGGTGGAGATCGAGGTTCCGGGCATCGGCACCCTCGCCAACGGCGTCGTCGACGAGGTGCGCCCATGACCTCCGCCGCAACCCGCCCGGCGCTCACCCTCGCCTGCTCCGACATCGCCGCCGCCGCCCGGCGCCTCGATGTGGCGGAGGAGACGCGGGTCCAGATCCGCCAGTTCAGCCTCGACTGGCCGCAGATCACCATCCCCGACGCCTATGCCATCCAGCACGCCTGGATGGAGCTGAAGGCGTCCCAGGGCCGCATAGTGCGCGGCCACAAGATCGGCCTCACCTCCAAGGCCATGCAGGCGGCAGTGAAGATCGCCGAGCCGGACTATGGCGTGCTGCTGGACGACATGTTCGTGCCCGAGGGCGGCACGGTCCGCTTCGACGCGCTGATCCAGCCGCGCATCGAGATGGAGCTGGCCTTCGTCCTGAAAAGCCGGCTCGCCGGCCGCGGCTGCACCGTCTTCGACGTGCTCAACGCCACCGATTTCGTTGTGCCCGCCATCGAGATTCTCGACGCGCGCATCCAGCGGGTCGACCCCGAGACCGGCGCCACCCGCAAGGTATTCGACACCATCGCCGACAACGCCGCCAATTGCGGCATCGTCACCGGCGGCCGTCCGGTCCGTCCGCTCGACGTGGACCTGCGCTGGGTGGCCGGCCTGCTCTACCGCAACGGCGAGATCGAGGAGACCGGCGTTTCCGCCGGCGTGCTCAACCATCCGGCCAACGGCGTCGCCTGGCTGGTGGACCGCCTCGCCGCGTTCGACGTGGCGCTGGAGCCCGGGCACGTGGTGCTTGCCGGCTCGTTCATCCGCCCCGTGGACGTGCGCAAGGGCGACACCTTCCATGCCGACTACGGCCCGCTCGGCCAGGTCACCTGCCATTTCGCGTGAGGCTTCCATGGCACGCACTTCGATCTATGTGGACGCCTTCGGCCACGCCAACCCCATCCCCGCCGCGGCGCGGGTGGGCAACATCCTCACCTCCGGCATCGTCTACGGGCTTGACCCCGCGACCGGAAAGGTGGCGCCGACGCTCGAACAGCAGTGCGCGCTGATGTTCGCGCACATGCGCACCATCGTGGAGGCGGGCGGCGGCACGGTGGACGACATCGTCAAGATCACCGTGTGGATGGTGGACCGCGCCAACCGCGCGCCGCTCAACACGGAATGGCTCGCCATGTTCCCCGATCCCGCGCGCCGGCCGGCGCGGCAGGCCATGCAGGCCGTGGAGCTGGGCAACGGCATGCTGATCCAGCTCGATTTCATGGCGGTGATCGGCGCCTGAGGCGCCATCCGCGCAAGGAGGCTTTGGTGCCCGACTATCTTCCGTTCGATCCCAATCCGCGCCCGCCTCACACGCCGCCGCCCGCCGATGCGTGCGACAGCCAGTTCCACGTGTTCGGCGATCCCGCGCGCTATCCGGTGCGCCCCGGCGCGGTCTACGAGATGCCGACCGCGACCATCGCGGCCGGGCTCCACATGCACCGCACGCTGGGCATCACCCGCGGCGTGATCGTGCAGGCGACCACCTACGGCCCCGACCACAGCGTCGTGGTGGACGCCCTGAAGGCGGCCGGCCCGAACTATCGCGGCTGCGCCAATGCGGCGGTGTTCACGGCTGCGAGCGATGACGCGCTGGCCGACCTCGATGCCGCCGGCATCCGCGGCGCGCGCTTCTCCCGCCAGGGCCTCGGGCCGAGCCTCTCCGAGGCGGAGTTCACGGCCGCCTTGGCGAAGACGCGGGAACTCGGCTGGTACGTGAAGGTGCAGCCGGAGGCCTCGGGCGTCGCCGCGCAGATCGCGCCGTTCGAGAACCTCGATGTCCCGGTGGTGATCGACCACATGGGCCGCCCCGACGTCGCCCGCGGCCTTGAGGACCCGAGCGTCCTCAAGGTGCTGGAGCTGCTCCGGCGCGGCAATTTCTACGTCATGCTCTCGCTCGGCGAGAAGATCTCCAAGGCCGGTCCGCCCTGGGCGGACCTCATCCCCGTCGCCCGCGCCTATATCGAGGCGGCGCCCGACCGGATCATCTGGGGCAGCGACTGGCCGCACCCGGTGTCCGTGAAGCAGCCGCCCAACGAGGGCGCCCTGCTGGAACTACTGTACAGCTTCACGCAGTCCGAGGGCGAGCGCAGGAAGATCCTGGTGGAGAACCCGGCCCGGCTGTTCGGCTTCCCGGCCTGAGCCGGCGCCGCTCTTCTGCCGCAGCGTCATCTGGCAAAGCGCCGCGACCGATCGGCGCGGCTTGCGCTTGAGGCCGCACTGGCGTCAATCTCGCTGGCGGGGCAGGGCGTCGCGTAGAAGAGTCGGTCATGCCGTTTCGGGACTACAAGCCGCGCCGCGTTGCGGCGCGCCGTGCGTGGGTCGTGGCGGCGGTCGCATTGGCCTGGACCGCGCTGGCCGGCACGCTCGCCCATGGACAGCCTGCGCCGGCCGACACCGTGCGGCTGCAGATCGTCGGCGGCCTTGCCCGCGTGACCCAGTTCACCGACTTCGAGCAGCCGTTCTGGAAGAAGGAGATCACCGAGCGCTCGGGCGGGCGTATCGTCGCGGACATCACGCCGCTCGACGGCGGCGGTCTGCGCGGGCAGGAGATGCTCCAGCTCATGCGGCTCGGCGTCGTGCCCTTCGGCAGCGCGCTGCTGGCGGTGGTCGCAGGCGACGAGCCGGAACTCAACGCGGTCGACCTTCCCGTGCTGAGCCCCGACATGCCGACATTGCGCCGCACCGTCGAGGCCTACCGGGGGCACCTCGCGACCGTGCTGCGCGAGCGCTACGACATCGAGCTGCTGGGGATCTACGTGTATCCGGCCCAGGTGCTGTTCTGCAAAGCGCCGTTCTCCAGCCTGGACGACATGAGGGGGCGCAGGATTCGTACCTCCTCGGTCGGCCAGTCAAGCCTGATGACGGCGCTCGGCGCCATACCCGTCGTTCTGCCCTTCGCGGAGACGGTGCAGGCGCTGCGCGACAATGTGGTCGACTGCGCCGTGACCGGCACCCTCAGCGGCTACGAGATCGGCCTGCCGGACGTGACCAGCCATGTTCATGGCATGGCGATCAGCTGGGGCTTGTCGTTCTTCGGCGCCAATATCTCAGCCTGGCAGGCGCTGCCGGAAGACCTCAGGCAGATCATCCGCACCGGTGTCGCCCAGCTTGAGCAAAGGATCTGGGCTCAGGCCGACATCGACACCGGACGCGGCATTGCCTGCAACACGGGCGCGGCGACCTGCGGCGACCCGCCGGCTCGCCCGATGACCCTGGTACCGGCATCGCCGGCGGATGAAGCGCGTCGGCACCGGCTGATCGAGGAATTCGTGCTGCCGCAGTGGGTTGATCGCTGCGGGGCGGCTTGCGCGGCCGCCTGGAATGCCTACCTTGCCAAGGTGCACTCAGTGCGTGTCAAGTCCGAGTGAGTTTGCGTTTCCCGGTTCATATCGCGCGATGATCTGGCACCGTCTCAAGCTGACCGTTGTCGCCGGGACGATCCTGATCCTGGCCGTGCTGGCTGCCGCGACGGCAGCCCTCGTGGCCCGCTGGGAAGACGCGACGCGGCACGCCGCGGACGCGGCGCTGGAGCGCTCGGCGCGTGCGGTCGAGAATGCGCTGAACCGCCAGCTGCTCCAGGTGCACGGCGCGCTCGCCAGCCTGCCGACCCTGCTCGCCGCCGCCAAGGCGTCGCCCCAGGGTCCCCTTGCCGCGGAACTGCTGCGCGGGCTCAACTTCCAGACCCTGGCGTTCCGCGATTTGATGCTGGTCGCGCCCGACGGCACCATCCTCGCCTCGGCGCGGGCGCGCGGCGGGCGCCGCACCCTTCCCGTCGCCGAACGGCCGCGCGGGCGGGAGGCCGCCGCGCTCATCGGGCCGGTCCGAAATCCGGTCACGGGGGACTGGTCGATCTACCTCATGCGCACGGTCCCCGGCTGGAACGAGGTGTTTGCCGTAGCGGAAGTTCCCGTCCCGACTCTGATGCAGCTTCTGGCGGAGACCGGGGTCGATCCCGGCGTGCGCATCCAGGTCGAGCGACCCAACGGCCAGCTCGTCGGCTCGCTCCCGCACGACGAGGTGGAGACCGGCGTGGTCCGCAGCCACGCAGTCGGCATGCGCGAGCCGGACGGAACTGCCTTCGTCGCTGCCATGCCCGGAGGTGGCGATCTGCTGGCGGTGGTGCGCGCCTCGCTCCATGGCAATCTGAGGGTGGTTCTGACGACCCCGCTCGACGGGGTGCTCGCGCCCTGGCGGCGCGACAGCGCGCGCGTGGTGGTGGCCTCGGTGATCGGCGGCCTGCTCGTTGCGGCGTTCGCTGGAGCCCTCGTTCTTGCGCTCGGGCAGCGCGAGCGGACCGAAGAGGAGCGCGCGCGGTCGGCAGCCATCCTCGCCAATGCGGTCGAGGCCATGTCGGACGGGTTCGCCATGTGGGACGAGCACGACCGCCTCGTCACCTGCAACCAGCGCTACCGCGACCTGTTCTCGCGCATCGCCCACTTCCTGACGCCGGGCGAGCGCTTCGAGGATATCCTGCGCAAGGGGATAGAAGTCGGCCAGTATCCCGAGGCGGCGGCAGACGTGGAGGCGTTCGTCGCCGAGCGCCTCCATTGGCACCGCAACGGCACCGGCGGCATCGAGCGCCTGCTGCCGGACGGCCGCTGGGTTCTGATGACCGAGCGGCTGACGGCCGACGGCGGCATCGTCGGCATCCGCACCGACGTGACGGAGCTGAAGACGGCGCTCGCCGACCTGGCGCAGGCCAATGCGAGGGCCACCGAAGCGGCGGCGGAGGCGCGGCGCCAGAACATCGCGCTCAGGGAGCGCGAAAGTCGCATCCGCTTTTTGGCGCACCATGACGACCTCACGGGCCTGCCCAACCGGGTCCTGTTCCGCGAGCGGGTCGCGGACGCCCTGGACAGCGCGTTCGATCAGGGCGGCCAGCTGGCGCTGCTTTATCTCGACCTCGACCGATTCAAGGACGTGAACGACACGCTCGGCCATCCGGTGGGCGACGCGCTGCTGCGCGCGGCGGCCGAGCGGCTCATCGCCTGCGTCGCCTCTCCGCAATTGGTGGCCCGGCTCAGCGGCGACGAGTTCGCGGTCATCAGCCTTGCCCCGCGACAGCCGGAGGCGGCGGAGGAATTGAGCCGCCGCATCATCGAGGTGCTGGCAGAGCCCTATGCCGTTCTTGGTCACGCCATTTCCATCAGCGTGAGCGTCGGCATCTCGGTCGCACCCGGGGCCGGCGCGGACGCCGACACGCTGCTGAAGCACGCCGACCTCGCCCTCTACCAGGCGAAGGCGCGCGGTCGCGGAACCCATTGTGTCTTCGAGGCGGCGATGGATGTCCACCTGCGCGCCCGGCTGGAGATGGAGCTGGACCTCAGCCAGGCGCTGGCCAAGGGGCAACTGGAGCTCGCCTACCAGCCGATCTTCGCGGTGGCATCCGGCCGGCTCTGCGGCTTCGAGGCCCTGCTGCGCTGGAACCATCCCCGCCGCGGGCTGATCGATCCCGCCGCCTTCGTGCCGCTCGCGGAGGAATCGCGCGCCATCGTCGAGATCGGCGCCTGGGCCATGCGGCGCGCCATGGCCGACGCGGCGGGATTTCCCGAGCATCTGCGGTTCGCCATCAACCTTTCGCCGATCCAGATCGGCGTCGGCGACATCGTCGCGACCGTGCGCGACGCGCTGGCCGACACCGGCGTGGCGCCGGGACGGATCGAGCTCGAGATCACGGAGACCGCGCTGTTCGCCCAAGACCAGCCCAATTTCGAGATCCTCCACGGCCTGAGACAGGCAGGGGTGCGGATCGTGCTGGACGATTTCGGAACCGGCTATTCCAGCCTCGCGCGCCTGCGCCTGCTGCCGCTCGACAAGATCAAGATCGACCGGTCCTTCGTCCACGACGCCGGGTCGCAATCCTCCAGCGAGGCGATCATCGAGGCCATCGCCGCGCTGGCCGCCCGGCTGGGCATGGCCACCACCGCCGAGGGCATCGAGACGCAGGGGCAGTGGGAGATGGTGCGCCGGGCGCGCTGCACCGAAGCCCAGGGCTTCCTGCTCGGCAGGCCGTGCTCCGCCCGCGAGGCCGCGGCGCTCGCGGCGGCCGCCGCGGCCCCGCCGGCCTTCACGGGCTGCACGCCTGCAGGATTGCCCGCCCCGGGGTCCTGAACGCTCCCTCGGCGCGGTCGGGCGATGCCGAGAAATGCTCCGCTGGACGGAGAAAGACGCGCGCCAATCGTCGTGTTTCGTCGCAGCAACCCGCTTTTGGCACACTCTGCGACAAACCCGTGCCGCCTGGGCAAAGGTCTGCGACATGTGATGCCTAGCTTCCCCTGGGTCCGCTGCGGCGGACGTTTCCGCATACGGCCAGGAGAAGCACATGGCGCGATTGACCATCAACGGCCAGGTCCGCACCGTCGAGGTGGACCCCGATACGCCGCTCCTGTGGGTGATCCGCGAGCAGGTCGGCCTCACCGGCACCAAGTTCGGCTGCGGCATCGCCCAGTGCGGCGCTTGCACCGTGCATGTGGACGGCGTCGCCACGCGCTCCTGCGTGCTGCCGGTCGGCGCGGTGGAGGAGAGCCAGAAGATCGTCACCATCGAGGGGCTGTCGCCGGATTCCAGCCACCCCCTGCAGAAGGCGTGGCTCGCGCTCGACGTGCCCCAGTGCGGCTATTGCCAGAGCGGCATGATCATGGCTGCGGCGGCGCTGCTGGAGCAGACGCCGTCGCCCACCGACGCCGACATCAGCGCCGAGATCACCAACATCTGTCGATGCGGCACCTACAACCGCGTGCGCGCGGCCATCAAGCAGGCCGCTGGCGAGACGCAGGCCGGCTGAGGAGGCGACCCATGACCGCACACGCTGATATCCCGCGCTCCCGCCTCTCCCGCCGCGCCTTCGTGGTCGGCAGCGCCGCCGCGGTGGGCGGCTTCTCCCTCGGCTTCCACGTGCCGCTCGGCGCGGCGCGCGCCCAGGCCGCTCCGGCCGCCGCGCCGGAGGTGAACGCCTGGGTGGTGATCCGCCCGGACGAGACGGTGGTGATCCGCATCGCCCGCTCGGAGATGGGCCAGGGCACGCTGACCGGGCTCGCGCAGCTCGTGGCCGAGGAACTGGGCTGCGACTGGTCCAAGGTGACGACGGAATATCCCAGCCCGGGCGCCAACCTCGCCCGCAACCGGGTGTGGGGCTCCTATTCCACCGGCGGCAGCCGCGGCATCCGCGATTCCCACCAATATGTCCGCGAGGGGGGCGCCGCGGCCCGCACCATGCTGATCGCCGCCGCCGCGCAGGCGTGGGGCGTCCCCCCCGGCGAATGCCGGGCCGAGAAGAGCGTCATCTCCCACGCGCCCTCCGGCCGCACCACCACCTACGGCAAGGTGGCGGACGCCGCCGCGCGGATGCCGCCGCCGTCCGCCGTCGTGCTGAAGGAGCCGAAGGACTGGACCATCATCGGCAAGCCTTTGGCGCGCCTCGACACGGCGGACAAGCTGAATGGCCGGCAGGTGTACGGTGCCGACCTCTCTTTTCCCGGCATGCTGAACGCGGCGGTGAAGGCCTGCCCGGTCTTCGGCGGCCGGCTCGTGGCCTATGATGCGGCCAAGGTGCGCTCCATGCCCGGCGTGCGCCACGTGGTGCGGGTGGACGACACCGCGGTGGCGGTGGTGGCCGATACCTGGTGGCAGGCCAAGACCGCGCTCGACGCTTTGCCGATCACCTGGGACGAGGGGCCGAACCGTGCCCTCTCCAGCGCCGACATCGCCGCTTTGCTGAAGGCCGGCCTCGACGCGCCGGAGGCGTTCGTGGGCAACCGCCAGGGCGACGCGAAGGCGGCGCTGGCGGGAGCGGCGCGCGTCGTCACCGCCGACTATGCCGTGCCCTACCAGAACCACGCCACCATGGAGCCGATGAACGCCACCGCGCTGGTCACGGCGGAGCGCTGCGAGGTGTGGGTGCCCACCCAGAACGGGGAATCGAGCCTCGCCGTGGCGGCCGAGGCCTCCGGCCTGCCGGTGCAGCGGTGCGAGATCCACAAGCTGCATCTCGGCGGCGGCTTCGGGCGGCGCGGCAACTTCCAGGACTATGCCCGCCAGTCGGTGCTCATCGCCAAGCAGATGCCCGGCGTGCCGGTGAAGCTGCTGTGGAGCCGGGAAGAGGACATGCTCCACGGCGCCTACCATCCCATCACCCAGGCGCGCATGACCGGGGGGCTCGACGCGCAGGGCAATCTGGTCGCGCTCCACATGCGGATTTCCGGCCAGTCCATCCTCGCCGCCGTCCGGCCGGAGGGCATGCAGGGCGGTATGGACCCGGTGGTGTTCCAGGGTCTCACCGCCACGAACCCCGAGGGCCATCTCGGCTATGCGGTGCCCAACTTGCTGGTCGACCACGCCATGCGCAATCCGCCCGTGCCGCCTGGCTTCTGGCGGGGCGTGAACCTCAACCAGAACGCGATCTACGTGGAATGCTTCATGGACGAACTGGCGCATGCGGCCGGCGTCGATCCACTCGCCTTCCGCCGCCGGCTGATGGCCGACCGCCCGAAGCACCGCGCGGTGCTGGAGGCGGTGGCCGCGCGCATCGGCTGGGACACCAAGCCGGCCGAAGGCGTCCACCGCGGGCTTGCCCACATCATGGGCTTCGGCAGCTATGTGGCGGCCGCCGCCGAGGTTTCGGTGGCCGCGGACGGAACGCTGACGATCCACCGCATCGTCGCCGCCACCGACCCCGGCCACGTGGTCAACCCGGCCCAGGTGGAGCGCCAGGTGGAGGGCTCGTTCGTCTACGGCCTCTCCGCCTGCCTCTACGGCGAATGCACCGTGAAGGACGGGCGCATGGAGCAGGAGAATTTCGACACCTACGAGGTCATGCGCATGGGCGCCATGCCGGCGGTGGAGACCATCATCCTGCCGTCCGGCGGCTTCTGGGGCGGGGTGGGCGAGCCGACCATCGCGGTCGCCGCGCCCGCGGTGCTCAACGCCATCTTCGCCGCCACCGGCAAGCGCATCCGCGACCTGCCGCTGAAGCACCATTCCCTCGCATGAGCGGGGGACGCGGCGGGCGGGCATTGGGGGTGGCAGGCGCCGTGGTCCTCGGCGTGATCGGCCTCGCCGCACCCGCGCCCGCCGCCGCGCCGCCGCCCGGCGCTCTCGCCTGCGGCGGCTGCCATCCCCCCGCGCCGCAGGGCGCGGTGCCGAGCCTTCGCGGGCGGAGCGCCGATACCATCGTGGCGGACATGCGCGCGTTCCGCGACGGCGCCCGGCCCGCGACCGTCATGGACCGCATCGCCAAGGGATTTTCCGATGACGAGACCCGCGCCATCGCGGACTGGCTCGCCGCGGCCCAGCCGTAGGGCGGTGCTCGCCGGCCTCGGTGCCGCCGCTCTTGCGCCGGCGGCCCTCGCCGCCCCGGCGGTTCGCGCGGCGGCGCCGGCCCGGGTGGTGGTGGTGGGCGGCGGGTTCGCCGGCGCGAGCTGCGCCCGTGCGCTGGCCGGGGCCGGCGGCATCGCCGTCACCCTGGTCGAGCCGTCGGCCGATTACGTCGCCTGCCCGTTCTCCAATGCCGTGATCGCTGGGCTTCGGGACCTGCGGCGCCAGACCTTCGAGGTCGCCGCCTTGGCACGGGTGCCCGGCCTCGCCCACGCCCCCCGCGCCGCCGTGGCGGTGGACGCGGACGCCCGACGGGTGCGCCTCGACGACGGCACGCAGCTCGCCTACGACCGCCTGGTGCTGGCGCCCGGCATCGAGGTGCGCCTCGACGCCATCGCCGGCTACGACGCCGCAGCGGCCGAGGCCATGCCCCACGCCTGGAAGGCGGGGTCCCAGACGCTGGCGCTGCGGCGGCAGCTCGCGGCCATGCCGGATGGCGGCGTGGTCGTCATCGCCGCGCCGCCCAATCCCTTCCGCTGCCCGCCCGGGCCCTATGAGCGGGCGAGCCTGATCGCCCACTTCCTGAAGACGCACAAGCCGCGCGCCAAGGTCCTCATCCTCGACGCCAAGGACGCCTTCTCCAAGCAGCGGCTGTTCGAGGAAGCGTGGGCCGCGCGCTATCCCGGCATGATCGAATGGGTCTCGCTCTCCTTCGGCGGCCGGGTGATCGAGGTGGATGCCGCCGCGCGCACGCTGGTGACGGAGTTCGGCCGGCACCGCGCGGACGTGGCCAACGTCATCCCGCCCCAGCGCGCCGGCCCGATCGCGGCGGCGGCGGGCGTGGCGGATGCGAGCGGCTGGTGCCCGGTCGATCCCGTGACCTTCGAATCGCGGCTGGTGCCGGAAATCCATGTGATCGGCGACGCGGCGATCGGCGGGGCCATGCCCAAGTCGGCCTTCACCGCCAACGGCCAGGCGCTGGTTTGCGCCGCCGCCGTGGCCGACCTCCTGGCCGGACGCGCGTCCGCCGAGCCGAAGCTCGTCAACACCTGCTACAGCCTCGTGGCGCCGGACGCGGCGATCTCCATCGCCGGCGTCTACCGCCCGCGCGACGGCCTGCTCGCGGAGGTGGCGGGCGCGGGCGGCACCAGCCCCCTCGGGGCGCCCGAGGCCGTGCGGGCGGCCGAGGCGGCCTATGCTGCGGCCTGGTTCGAGACCCTGACCCGGAGGGTCTACGCATGAGGATGACCCTCGCCGCAGCGCTGCTCGCCGTCCTCGCCGCCGAGGCGGCGGCACAGACCGGCGCGCCGGCGCCCGCGCTGCGCTATGCGGTGCTCGGCGACACCATCGCCGCTTCCCTCACCGGTCAGCCGGGCGACGCCGCGCGCGGTGCCGCGCTGATGGGCGAGCGGAGCCGCAGCCTGTGCGCGCTGTGCCATGCCGGCCCGTTCGCCGCGCCGCATTTCGCCGGCGACATCGGCCCATCCCTGGACGGGGTAGGGGCGCGCCTTTCCGCCGCGCAGATCCGCCTGCGCGTGGTGGACATGCGCGCCCTCAACCCCAACTCGCCGATGCCGTCCTTCCACCAGGTCCCGGACGCGCCGCGGGTCGCCGCCGCCTGGCGCGACCGGCCCGTCCTCACCGCTGCCGAGGTGGAGGACATCGTCGCCTATCTCTCCAGCCTGGGAGGCTGAGCCGTGCCGCACCGCCCCATCTCCGAACGGCGCCCCATGCCCTCAGGCGTGCCGTCGTCCCTGCCGCGCCGCGGGGTTCTCGCCCTCGGGGCCGCGAGCCTCCTCGTCCTGTCGCGTCCCCGCGCGGCGCTGGCGCGCCCGAGCCTTGAGGCGGCGCTGGCCGCCTTCACCGGCGGCGCGCCGGTGCACGATGGGCGGGTGCGCCTCGACATCCCCCCGCTGGTGGAGAACGGCAACGCGGTCGGCGTCACGGTGAGCGTCGACAGCCCCATGGCCGCCAGCGACCACGTCACCCGCATCGCCCTGTTCAACGAGAAGAACCCGCAGGCCGAGGTGGCGGTGTTCCATCTCGGGCCGCGGGCCGGACAGGCGCGGGTGGCGACGCGCATCCGCCTCGCCACCTCGCAGACGGTGCTGGCGGTGGCGCAGATGAGCGACGGCACCTTCTGGGCGAGCCGCGCCAGCGTGATCGTGACGCTCGCCGCCTGTATCGAGGACCTGACATGACCCGCACCCTGGTGAACGTGCCGAAGACCGCGCGGCGCGGCGACGTGGTGGAGATCCGCGCCATGATCGCCCACCCCATGGAGACCGGCTACCGCAATGGCCCGGACGGGGCGGCGATCCCGCGCCGCATCATCCACCGCTTCACCTGCACCTATGGGGGCGAGGAGGTGTTCGCGGCCGATTTCCATCCCGCGGTCGGGGCCAATCCCTATGTCGCCTTCTCCACCGTGGCGATCGAGAGCAGCACGCTGACCTTCACCTGGATCGAGGACGGCGGGGCGGTCCATGCGGCCACGGCCGAGATTGCGGTGGACTGAGGTGGTGCGCGCCCGCGCCGTGGTCCTGGCTCTGGCGCTGGCGGCGCCGGCCGCCGCCGAGCCCGTGCCGATCACGCCGGCCGAGCGGCGGTCGGGCATCACCTTCGCGGGGCCGCAGACGCAAGGGCTGCAGGCGGACGACACCGCCAATCCCGGCATGCTGTTCGTGCTGGACGGCGCGCAGCTCTGGCAGGCGCCTGCGGGCAGCGCGCAACGCGCCTGCGCGGACTGCCATGGCGCGGCGGAACACAGCATGCGGGGCGTCGCCGCACGCTATCCTGCGTTCGACGCCGCATCGGGCGCCGCGCTCGATTTGTCCGGCCGCATCAATGCCTGCCGCACCCGCCACCAGGACGCGCCGCAGCTCGCCTCCGAGGAGCCCGGCCTGCTCGCCCTTGCGGCCTTCGTCGGCTTCCAGTCGCGCGGCCTGCCGCTTGCGCCGCCGCAGGATCCGCCCATGGCAGCGGTGCGGAAAGAGGGGCGGCGCCTCTACGAGACCCGCATGGGCCAGCTCCGGCTGTCCTGTGCCGAATGCCACGATGCGCTGTGGGCGAACCGGCTGGGCAGCAGCCCCATCACCCAGGGGCAGGCCGGCGCCTATCCCATCTACCGCCTGGAATGGCAGGGCCTCGGCTCGCTCCAGCGGCGGATGCGCGCCTGCATGAGCGGAGTGCGGGCGGAGCCGTTCGCACCCGGCGCGCCCGAGTTCATCGCCCTGGAGGCCTATCTTGCCGAGCGCGGCGCCGGGCTGCCGGTGGAGACGCCGGGCGTGCGCCCCTGAGCCGCGCGCAAATACCCGGCCGCTCCCGCCCCGGAAGGGGGGAGCGGCCGGGCGTCCGGCGCGACTTCGGGCGGAGGGGGCGGCTCCGGCCCGAGGGCGCGCCGAAGCGGCGTCAGCCGTTGCCGAGGCCGCGATCACCCTGCAGCAGGAACAGGCGATCCGCCTCCGAGATGCTCGAGGCGGGATTGCGCTGCCGGTCGATCTGCTCGCCCGGGAAGGCGGGGGCCTGGGTGGTGGGGGTCACGACCGGTGCATAGGCCCGGTGGGTCTGCTGCTGCTTGGAAGAGGTATCCTGGGCGAAGGCGCTCGGGGCGAAGGCGGTCGTGGAAAGAAGAGCGGCCGAAATCGCAGCAATGACAGTATAACGCATGTGATCTATCCTTTTATTCATCAGTCGATGACCGGGTCAGACTTCATCCCGGCCGGCGATGACGAGGAAGATAGGGACGTCCTGTCGCAAAACTATCGCCCGAAACCCCCATAAATGTTGGCAAATGTCGCGGCAGGCCGGTTTCCGAACAGCTTGATACGAAATCGCCGCGCCGGGCCTGCGCGAATCCCCGCCGGGTCGCGGCCGTCTTCGCGGCGCCGCCGCGCCGCCCGAGCCATGGCACCGCTGGCGCTGCGGGGCGCCGGACCTCGCGAAATCGTGGCCGACTGTCGCTCCGGAAGCCGCGGAGATATTCTGATACACTTTTTCGGCTGGGGTGGGCCGGGGTCTTCGCTATGGTCCGCGCTGGAGCGCAACGCATGGACACTTCACCCCACATCGCCGTTGTCGACGACCACCGCGACATCCGCGACTTGGTCGGCAAGTACCTGACGCAGCACGGCTACCGCATCAGCCTGGCAGACAGCGCCGCGGCGCTGCGCCGCCTCATGGAGAAGAGCGCGCCGGACCTCGTGGTGCTGGACGTGATGATGCCCGGCGAAGACGGCCTCTCTTTGTGCCGCTACCTGCGCAGCACCACCGAGCTGCCGGTGATCCTGTTGACCGCCATGACCGAGGAGACTGACCGCATCGTCGGTCTGGAGGTCGGCGCGGACGACTATCTCGGCAAGCCGTTCAACCCGCGCGAGCTGCTCGCCCGCATCAAGGCGGTGCTGCGGCGGGTCAACAGCCTGCCGCCGCAGAAGGGGCGCCTCGCTGCGAAGACGTTGCGCTTCCACCGCTGGACGCTGGACGCCGGGCGGCGCGAGCTGACCGCGGAGGACGGCGTGGCGGTGCCGCTGAGCACTGCGGAGTTCCGCCTGCTCTGCGCCTTCCTGGATCATCCCGGCATCGTGCTCTCGCGCGACCAGCTTCTCGACCTCACGGTGGGCCGCAGCGCGGAGCCGTTCGACCGCAGCATCGACAACCAGGTCAGCCGCCTGCGCAAGAAAGTGGAGGCCGACCCCAAGACGCCGAGCCTCATCAAGACCCATTGGGGCGGCGGCTACAGCCTCGAGGCGGAGGTCGAACGCGCATGACCCGCCTGTGGAGCGGCAGCCTCGCCGCGCGCTTCATCGCCTTCACGCTGCTCTCGCTGGTGCTGTCGCAGGCGGCGGTGTTCCTCATCTCCTGGGACGAGCACGGCCAGGTGATGCGCAAGGCCTCCAAGGGCGAGATGCTGAGCCGCTGCGCCTCCCTCGTGCGGGTGCTGGAGGCGACGCCACCGGACCTGCAGGACGACATCCTCGCCGCCAGCAACACCACGAGTTCGCGCTATTGGGTCTCGTCCGAGGGGCCGGCCGATCCCGCCGCCTGGCGCAAGGAGGCCTGGGAGCACCTGGTCCGCCCGCTGCCGCGCGTGGTGTTCCCCGGCTACGGGCCGATGGCGGAGCCGCGCATCGATCCGCCGGCGCAGCCGGCCGCGACCGGCTCGCCGGACTGGCTCACCGTGCGCCCCGAGGCCTGGCCGCTCGATCGTCCGGCCAAGTTCCAATACCTCGACGGCGGCACCGGAATGGGCCTTGCCGTGCGGATGGAGAACGGCACTTGGCTCAATTCCGCCTTCGCCAAGCCGGCCGGGGAGGGGTTCTGGAACGCCCAGTCGCTCACCTCGCTCGGCCTGACGGCGCTGCTGCTGACGGGGATCGCCGTGTTTGCCGCGCGCGGCATCACCCAGCCGCTGCGGCGCCTGGCGCGGGCGGCGGAGGCGTTCGGGCGGGGCCAGCCGGTGGAGCCTTTGCCGGAGACCGGGCCCGACGACGTGCGGCGCACCGCCCAGGCCTTCAACCGGATGCAGGAACGCCTGGTGCGGTTCGTGGACGACCGCACGCGCATGCTGGCCGCGATCGGCCACGATCTGCGCACGCCGCTGACCTCCCTGCGCCTGCGCGCCGAGTTCGTCGCCGACGACGAGCTGCGGGACAAGATGCTGTCCACCATCGCCGAGATCCAGTCCATGACCGAGGCGACCCTCGCCTTCATGCGCGAGGAGGGCACCGCCGAGGCGACCCGCACTGTCGACCTCACAGCGCTGGTGGAGAGCCTGTGCGAGGACCTCGCGGAGCTTGGCCACGCCGTGGCCTTCACCGAGGCGCCGAAGATCGGCTACCGCTGCCGGCCGGCGGCGCTGCGCCGGGCCTGCCGCAACCTGGTCGAGAACGCGGCCCGCTACGGCGAATGCGCCCGGGTGCGGATCGAGGCCGGCGCGCAGAACGTGGACATCGTGGTCGAGGACGACGGACCGGGCATTCCGGAGACGTTCCGCGAACAGGTGTTCGCGCCGTTCTACCGGCTGGAGAATTCCCGCAACCGGGAGACCGGCGGCGTCGGTCTCGGCCTCGCCATCGCCCGCACCATCGCCCGGCACCATGGCGGCGACGTCAT
This sequence comes from Xanthobacter tagetidis, assembly GCF_003667445.1. Taxonomy (GTDB): domain Bacteria; phylum Pseudomonadota; class Alphaproteobacteria; order Rhizobiales; family Xanthobacteraceae; genus Xanthobacter; species Xanthobacter tagetidis. The sequence goes on from NZ_RCTF01000021.1 coordinate 89,414, forward strand.
CCTCACCAACCTTGCCCGCGGCCTGTCGGTGCGGCTCACCCTTCCGGCCTCGGAAGCCGCCGCCTCGATCTGCGCGGCGGCGGACCAGGACCCCGCGCCGCCCCCGCTGGTGCTCGCGCCGGCGCCGGGGCGCTAGGCCGGAGCGGCGGCGGGCTGGCCAAGATCCCGCCCAGAAACGCAAAAGCCCCGCGATGGGCGGGGCTAAGCCATTGAAAAGAATGGCGCTCCCAAGGGGACTCGAACCCCTGTTTTCGCCGTGAGAGGGCGACGTCCTAGACCGCTAGACGATGGGAGCATCTGGCGGAAGGCGGCCTTCATAGCGGCGATTGGGGGGGAGTTCAAGCCTTCCCTGGCGCTGGTCCACCGTCATTGCGGTGGATTGGTCCCGGAAGGCGGAAAACCTGCGGCGGAGGGGCGAGGCGGGACGCAGGGAGCGGTGCGCCGGACCTGGTCCCGCGCAAAAAGTCCTCGCCAGTGGTGCCGCCTGGTCTCGCCAGTCCCGTCTGGTCCCTCCTGGTCCCGGCCGGTCCTGGCGCAGTCCGGCCCGGTCCCGCCGAATCCCCTTCCAGGCCGCCCCGCGCCGTCTCCCGCCACCCGCTCCCGCCACCCGCTCCCGCCGCCCGCTCCCGCCGCCCGCTCACGCCGCCGTGGGGCGGTGGCCGAAGATGGCGCTGCCGACGCGCACATGGGTCGCGCCCTGCAGGATGGCGGCCTCGAAGTCGGCGCTCATGCCCATGGAGAGGCCGGCGAGGGCGTTGCGGGCCGCGATCTCGGCCAGCAGCGCGAAGTGCGGCGCCGCCACCGCATCGGCGGGCGGGATGCACATCAGGCCGGTGATCGCGAGCCCGAATTCATTGCGGCACTGGGCGATGAAGGCATCCGCCGCCTCCGGCAGCACGCCGGCCTTCTGCGGCTCGGCGCCGGTGTTCACCTGCACGAACAGCTCGGGGCGCCGCCCCAGGCGGTCCATCTCGGCCGCCAGAGCGGCGGCGATCTTGGGCCGGTCCACGGTGTGGATGGCGTCGAACAGCGCCACCGCGTCGCGCGCCTTGTTGGATTGCAGCGGGCCGATGAGGTGCAGCCGCGCGTCCGGGCAGGTCTCGCGCAGCTGCGGCCATTTGGCCTGCGCCTCCTGCACCCGGTTTTCGCCGAACGTGCGCTGGCCGGCGGCGATGACCGGCACGATGTCGGCCGCCGGGAAGGTTTTGGAAACCGCCACCAGACAAATCTTGGCCGGATCACGCCCGGCGAGGCGGCAGGCATCGGCGATCTCGCGCCGCACCGCTGCAAGACGTTCCGCGCTCGCCGCAGTGCCCTGCGCGACAGCGTCGTTACCAGGGTCCGTCATCGCATTCCTCCGCTGCCAAAGGGCGGTGATGGACCGATCTCCCCATTGGATCAATAAGAGGTTAGTAAGGAATCGGCGGGCGAAGACGAAGCTGGCAGAGGAGGGCGGTCCGGTCGATGGGTGGGGGCACGCAGGGTCTCGCGACGGTGATGGACGGGCGCCGCACCAGCATTCGGCTGCGCATCCTCGCCTTGATCTGCCTTGCCGCCGTGCCGCTCTCGGCCGAGCGCATCCTGTCGCTGCTGACCGACCGCCACAACCAGATCGCCGCCGCCGAGGACAAGGTCCGCGATCTCGCCCACCGCGCCGCTTTGGCGCAGCAGGAAGGCCTCGCCTCGGCCAAGGCGGTGCTCGACGTGGTCTCGCGCCAGAGCGCGGCCCTGCTGGAGAACCCTGCCTCCTGCAACCGGCAGCTCGCGCTCCTCGCCCAGGAGATCATCGGCATCGCCGGGCTCGATATCATCCTGCCGGACGGACGCGTGGCGTGCGCCAGCGCGCCGGCGGCCGTGGGTACCGTGATCCAGGACCAGCGCTGGTTGACGGCCGCGCTGGGCTCAGTCGACATGGTGATGAGCGAACTGACCGTGTCCCGCCTGACCGGCCGCGACGCCCTCTTCCTCGCGCGGGCCGAGCGCGATTCGACCGGCGAGCCGGTGGCGGTCGGGGTGGTGAGCATCGACCTGCAATGGTTCTCCCGCATCGCCGCCCGCACCGCTCTCGGGTCCGGAACCGTGGTGGACGTGATCGGCAATGACGGGGCGGTGATCTCGCGCTATCCGATCGGCGCCGAAATCGTCGGACGACGCTTCCCCAGCCACCCGCTGACGCGCTCGGTGGCGGATATCGACGAGGGGGTGGTGCGCGTTGCCGGCTATGACGGGCGCGACCGCATCTTCGCCTTCATGCGCTTCGAGGGCACCAACGTGCATGTGGCGGTCGGGGTCGATGCCGAGCGCATCGTCGCGCCGATCGATCAGAAGATCCTGGCCACCGCCATCGCCCATTTGGTGGCGCTGGCCTGCTTTCTCGCGCTTGCCTGGTTCGCGGCCGAACGGCTCATCATCGCACCGATCGAACGGCTCACCAGCGCGGTAAAGGCGGTGGGGCAGGAGGAGGCGGAGACCGTCGCCGACGTGGGGGTCGCCGAGTTCGAGCCGCTGGTGCAGGCGGTCGACCAGATGGCGCGGCGCCTGTCGGAGCGCAACCGCGAACTGCGCGGACTGAATGACCGGCTCACGGCGCTGGCGCGCACGGACGGCCTCACCGATCTTCCGAACCGCCGCACCTTCGACGTCCAGTTTTCCCAGGACTGGGTGGCGGCGCGCGACCATGGCAGCCCGCTCACGTTGGTGATGGCGGACGTGGACAGCTTCAAGGCGTTCAACGACACCTACGGGCACCTGGCGGGCGACGACGCGCTGCGGGCGGTGGCGCGCACCTTCGCGGCCGTGGCCACCGGCTCGGGCTACTTCATCGCCCGCTATGGCGGCGAGGAGTTCGTGGTGCTGCTGCCGGGCGCGGAGGTGGAGGAAGGCATCGCCTTCGCCGAGCAGGCGCGGGCCCAGGTCGAGGCGCTGGGCATCGAGAACCGGCAGGCGGCGAACCGAAGGCTGACCATCAGCCTCGGCGTCGCCAGCGTGCTGCCCAATGGCGGCGGTCCCGACGCGCTGGTGGCGAGCGCCGATGCGGCGCTCTACGAGGCCAAGTGGCGCGGGCGGAACTGCGTCGTCGCCGCCGGCGGCTGAGCCGTCCGGCTCCGGCCGCGCGAGGTCACAGGCGCTGCGCGGACCTCAATTCCGTGCCCGCCGCCGCGATGCGCGCCAGAGCCGGTGCGAGCGGCTCGCGCGCCACCGCCATGTGGAAGGCATTCGCGTGGATCAGGCTGTCGGGCGCCTCCACCAGCGCCACATGGCCGGGCCAGAACAGGAGGTCGCCGCGCCGGAACGGGCCGTCCGTCGCCACCGGTGCGCCCAGCGCGCGCTCCTGCATGTCGCTGTCGCGCGGGGCGGCGATGCCGCAGGCATTGAGCGCGGTCTGCACCAGGCCCGAGCAGTCCAGCCCGAGGCTGGAGCGCCCGCCCCACAGATAGGGCGTGCCGAGGAAGCGCGCCGCCACCTCGACCGGGTCCACCTCGTGATGGTCGAGCGGCGCGAGGTGGCCGGCGAACACGAAGCCGCCGGCGGTGGCGAGGAACCGGTCGCGCGCGCCGGTCGCGCAAACCTGGGCGCCGAAGGGCAAGGCGCCGAGCGGCGGCAGCTTGATGTCCGGGCCGGGGAAGAGGAAGGTGCGCAGCGCGCGCACGGCGTGGGTGGGCGCCCCGCCCAGCGGCGCCAGCGCCTCGGCCGGCAGGTAGCCCACATAGCCGTCGGCCAGGAGCTGCACCCAGGCCCAGCCTTCGGCATCCTCCTCCAGCACCCGCACGCTCTCGCCGAACAGCGCCTCGGTGTCGAGCGGGGCATCGCCGGCCGGATGCCGGCGCAGCGGCGCCACCGGCACGCCGACGCGCTTCAACTCGCCCGCCACGTAGCGCGGCGCGGCCACGCGGTCGCGCAGGCCGTCCCAGGCGAGGTCGGGGCGCGCCGGGGTGACGCGCGGATCGAGGCCGGCGCTCATCGCGCCGCGCCGTAGCGCTCGGCGATCAGCGCGTCGAGGGCGCGGATGGTCTGCGCCTCGCCGCCCTCGGGCCGGCCGGGGCGGGTCGAGGCGTTCCAGGCGAACAGGTCGAGGTGCAGCCAGGAGCCGGCGGGGGCGGCGAACTTCTCCAGGAACAAGGCGGCGGTGATGGCGCCGGCGAGCCCGCCGGAGGAGACGTTGTTGGTGTCGGCGATCTTCGAATCGAGCATCGACGCATATGGCTGCCACAGCGGCAGGCGCCACAGCGGGTCGGCCTCCGCCTTCGCGTGGCGCGCGAGGTCGGCGGCGAGCGCGTCGTCGGCGGTGAAGGCGGCGGGAAGCTGCGGGCCGAGCGCCACCCGCGCGGCGCCGGTGAGGGTGGCGAAGTCGATCAGGAGGTCCGGCTCCTCCTCGCAGGCGAGCGTCAGCGCGTCGGCCAGCACCAGGCGGCCTTCCGCATCGGTGTTGCCCACCTCCACCGAGAGGCCCTTGCGGCTCGCGAGCACGTCGCCGGGCCGGAAGGCGCTCGCCGAGATGGAATTCTCCACTGCCGGGATCAGCACCTTCAGCCGCACCCGGGCGCCGCGCGCCAGCAGGAGATGGGCAAGGCCGAGCGCCGAGGCCGCCCCGCCCATGTCCTTCTTCATCAGCAGCATGGCCGAGGAGGGCTTGATGTCGAGGCCGCCGGTGTCGAAGGCGACGCCCTTGCCCACCAGCGTGACCTTGGGCAGGCTTTGGTCGCCGGCGGTGATCTCGATCAGCCGCGGCGCGGAGGCGGAGGCGCGGCCCACCGCATGGATCAGCGGGAAGTTCTGCGCCAGCAGGTCCTCGCCGCGGATCACCCGCACCGCTGCGCCGTGCTCGGCGGCGAGCGCGCGGGCGGCATCCTCGATCTCGGCCGGGCCGAGGTCGTTGGTGGGGGTGTTGATGAGGTCGCGCACCAGCGCCACGGCGGCGAGGGTGCGCGCGAGATCGTCGGCGTCGATGCCGGCCGGGACGGCGAGGCGCACATTGCGCTCCGGCGTCTTGCGGTAGCGCGCGAAGCGGTAGGCGCCGAGCGCGAAGCCCAGCGCGGCGAGCCGCGGATTGTCCAGCGCGCCTTCGAGCCGGTAGGTGCCGGCGGGCAGGATCGCGGGCAACGCGCCGGGCGCGAACGGGTCGCCGCCCTCGGCAAGGCCGAACAGAACGCCGGCCAGCATTCCGTCGGCACCTGGCACCAGGAGGTGCTTGCCGGCGGCGCCCTCGAAGCCGGCGCTCTCGGCGAAGCGCCGTCCCGGCTCGGGCAGATCGGCCTGGGGCAGGCTCTTCCGGGTGACGCACCAGATGGGCCGGCTCTCGGCCGGCGCGCTCACGATCACTTCACGCATGTGGTTGCTCCTCGCCTTGCGAGGTAGCATGCCGGCGCGCGGTTGGAGAAGCGCTTCAGGCGCCGAGCATCAGGCTGGAATAGGGATGCAGCAGCAGTCCCGCGCCGGCGAGCGCCACCGCATAGGGCAGGCTCGCCTCCACCGGCGCGGCCGCCGGGCCGCCCGCCGCCCGGCGCTGCAGCCTGACCGCGAGGGCGAGGGAGAGGCCGCCGCCGATCAGCCCGGCGAAGAGCGCGAACAAGGGGAGCTGCACCGGATCGAGCCACAGCATGAGGGCGCCGGCGAGCTTGACGTCGCCGGCCCCGACGAGGCCCTGCGAGAACAGCGAGAAGCCGAGCGCCGTCACCGCCCCCGCCACCAGCAGGCGCAGCGAGAGGTCCGGCAGCGGCGCGACCAGCGCCATGGCGGCGAAGCCGAGCAGCAGCGCCGCCACCAGCAGGTTGGGAATGACGCGCCGGGCGATGTCGGTGCCGATCACGGCGCACAGCACCGTGGGATAGAGGCCGACGAGGATGAGTTCCTGGAGCGCCGGGGCCGTCACGCGCCGCGTCCTACTGGCCGGCGATGGCGGCGGTCGCCTTGAGCCGGGAGAAGGTGGTCGCCACCTGCGCCAGCACGGTGACGATGGCGATGGAGAGGCCGGCGGCGATGAGCCCGTATTCCAGGGCGGTCGAGCCGTCTTCCTCCCGAATGAAGCGGGCAATAAGGAGCTTCATCGCGTCCGATCCGGTTGTCCTGCACGCGACGGAAGCGCCGCGACACGGCAACGCTAGGGGGCGGCCGTTGCGGGGAAGTAAAGCGGCGTCATTTCGATACCGTCGGCGGCGGGGCCTCTGCGGTAAGGGTTAACGGTCCGTCTTGCGCCCGCCGCGGAACCCGGCGCGCCGGCGCGCATTGATGCGCACGCCGCCGGGGGACTATACCGGCCCCTGGATGGACGCTCCCGCCGCTCGGCCGGGGCGAGGCGCAGGCGCGCCGGCAGCGGAGGCGGGTTGATGGGGTCGGAGACCACGGCGCGGGTATCGGAGCTCTATGCGCAGAAGCTGGCGGCGGGCGAGATCTCCCCCGATCCGGCGCAGGCCGAGGTGGTGGCCGCCTTCGCCCGGCTGGAGCTGGAGCTGCGCCAGCGCGCCATGGCGCAGAAGTCCTCCGCGCTCGGCTGGCTGTTCCATCGCCGCGCCCCGGTGCCGCCGAAGGGGCTCTACGTCTACGGCAAGGTCGGCCGCGGCAAGACCATGGTCATGGACCTGTTCTTCGCGGCGCTGCCGGCCAAGGGCAAGAGGCGCGCCCATTTCCACGAATTCATGGGCGACGTGCACGAGCGCATCTTCCGCGAGCGCGAGGCGCAGAAGAAGGGCGAGCGCAAGACCGCCGACCCCATCGCCCCGGTGGCCGCCCAGCTCGCCGACGAGGCGAAGGTGCTGTGCTTCGACGAGTTCCACGTCACCGACATCGCCGACGCCATGATCCTCGGCCGGCTGTTCGAGAAGCTGTTCGCCGACGGCGTGGTGGTGGTGGCGACCTCCAACGTCGCCCCGGACGACCTCTATGCGGGCGGGCTCAACCGGGCGCTGTTTTTGCCCTTCATCGCCGAGATCAAGCAGCGCATGGAGGTGCTGAGCCTCGATTCGCGCACCGACTACCGCATGGAGAAGCTGGAGGGCGTCTCCACCTGGCACACCCCGCTCGGACCGGAAGCGGACGCGGCGGTCAACGCCGCCTGGAAGCGGCTCGCGGGGCCGGCCGGCGGGGTGCCGAGCGAGATCGTTCTGAAGGGCCGCCACCTCGCCATCCCCGCCATGGCCAACGGCGCGGCGCGCTTCTCGTTCGCCAACCTGTGCGAGGCGCCGCTCGGCCCGAACCCGGACTATCTCGCCTTGGCGCGCATGTTCCACACCGTGGTGCTGGAGCACGTCCCGATCCTCGGGCCGGACCAGCGCAACGAGGCCAAGCGCTTCATCTCGCTGATCGACACGCTCTACGACGCCAATGTGAAGCTCGTCGCCTCGGCCGCCGCCGAGCCCGAGGGCCTCTATCTCGGCACCGACGGGGCGGAGGCGTTCGAGTTCGCCCGCACGGTCTCGCGCCTGCACGAGATGCGCTCCGACGAATACCTGGCGAAGCCCCACGGCCGGGGCGATTCGACCGCCTCCGGCAACACCACGGGCCTTGTCGAAACGTAAGGTGCCGCACGGCTTTTCGCCCCAATCCAGTCTTTGATCGCGGGCGCCATTGGTGTCAGGATCGATCAACGCTCTGGGGGGACGAAGACATGCTTGGCAGGAGAGTGAGGGCCCTGATTGTGTCGGCAGCGCTTGCGTCGCTGCTCGTCGGCTCTGCCGCAGGCGGCGCCGTGGCGGCGACCGTCGTCGCCCTGGGCGCGAGCCAGACCTATGGGAAGGGCGTCGCGCGCGGCGCGGATTTTCCCTCCCAGCTCCAGGCCATGCTGCGCGCCCAAGGCTATTCGGTCCGCTTGGCCAATGCCGGCGTGAACGGCGACACCACCACGGGCATGCGCGCGCGCCTGCCCGGCGCGCTGACCTCCGACACGGTGCTCGTCATCCTCCAGCCCGGCGGCAACGACCGGCTGAAGGGCGTCTCCGAAGCCGAGACCGCCGCCAACATCGCCGCCATCAAGGCGACCCTCGCCGCCCGTAACATCCCGGTGGTGATGGTGCCCAACCAGATGTTCGCCGGTCTCCCGCGCCAGGCGGATGGCCAGCATTTGACGGCGGATGGCTATCGCGCGCTCGCCGCCCAGCTGGTGTCGCAGGTGGCGGCCTATCTCAAGAAGTAGTGGCACCGAACGCTTGCGCCGCCGCGCGAAAGGCCGCCGCCGGGTCATCCGCCCGCATAACGCCGCCCATGAGGGCGAGCCCCGCCGCCCCGGCGCTCCGGCAACTGCCGGCCTCGGCGGCGCCGACCCCGCCGAGCGCCAGCACCGGCACGCGGCAGGCCCGCGCGAACGCGGCGAGGCCCTCCACCCCCAGCGCCGGGCCGTAGCCGGGCTTCGAGGCGGTGAGGAACACCGGGCTCGCGGTGACATAGTCGAGCGCGGCCGGATCGGCCCGCGCCGCCTCCCCGAGCGTGTGGAGCGAGAGGCCCACCAGCGCGCGCGGCCCGAGCAGCGCGCGCGCCGCCGCCGGATCGCCGCCGCCCGCAAGGTGAACCCCGTCCGCCCCCGCCGCCTGGGCAAGGGCCGCCGGCCCGTGCAGCGTCGCCCGCGCGCCGAACGGCCGGGCGGCCGCGGCGATGCGGGCGAACAGCGCGATCTGTTCCGCCTCCGGCAGGTCCTTCTCGCGCAGGCTGATCCAGCGGCAGCCGCCGGCGCAGGCCTCCGCCACCACATCCGCGAGGCCGCGCTTCGCCTGCGACCGGTCGGTGATGAGCAGCACCGGCGGGGCGGCGAGCATCCCCCGCCTCAGCTGCCGACGAGGCCGAATTCGGGGCTCGACGCTTCGGCGTGCAATTTCTTGGGGATGCGGCCCGACAGCCGGGCAAGCCGCCCGCCCTCCACCGCGTGGCGGAAGGCCAAGGCCATGCGCACCGGATCGTGGGCCTTGGAGACAGCCGTGTTGAGCAGCACCGCCGCGCAGCCCAGCTCCATGGCGAGCGCGGCGTCGGAGGCGGTGCCCAGCCCCGCGTCCAGCACCACCGGCACCGGCGAGCGCGCACAGATCAGTTCGATCATGTGCGGGTTGGCGATGCCGAGCCCGGTGCCGATCATGGAGCCAAGCGGCATCACGGTGGCGGCGCCAAGGTCCGCGAGCTTCTGGCAGGTGACCGGATCGTCGTTGCAATAGGGCAGCACCACGAAGCCGCGGTTCACCAGCTCCTCGGTGGCCTTCAGCAGCTCTTCCACGTTGGGATAGAGCAGCTCCCGGTCGCCGATCACCTCCAGCTTCACCCAGTCGGTCTCCAGCGCCTCGCGCGCCAGCTCGGCGGTGAGCACCGCGTCCTTGGCGGTCTGGCAGCCGGCGGTGTTGGGCAATATGTGCACGCGGCCGGAGAGCAGGTCGGTCAGGCTCTCCTCGTAGCCCTTGAGGCTGATGCGGCGGATGGAGGCGGTGGCCATTTCCGAGCCGGAGGCCTCCAGCGCATCCAGGAACACCTTCTGGTTCGGATAGCCCGCGGTGCCGAGGAACAGGCGCGAGGCGAAGCTGCGCCCGGCGATGACGAGAGGATCGTTGAACGCGGTCATGGCTGTTCTCGTTTGTTTTCCGGCGAAGCGCCCCCTCCCCGGGGCGGGGGATCAGCCCCCCTGCTTCGCCTCGATGATTTCCACCTGGTCGCCGGCCGCAAGGGGCGTGTCGCCCCAGGCGCGACGCGGCACAACGGCGCCGTTGAGCGCCACCGCGATGCCCTTGCGGGCGTCCTCCACGCCCTTCTCGCGCAGCAGCTCGGCGACGGTGGCGACCTGGTGCCGCTCCGGCGCGCCGTTGACGGTGAGGGCGAGCGTCATGGCGAGCGTCATGGCGCTCACTCCGCCGCCGCGCGCGGCGCGAAGCGGGCAGCGGTGAAGGGCGCCGCCACCGCGTCCATACGGCCGTCGAGAATCTGCCCGACGATGGCCTCGGTGGTCACCGGCAGCAGCAGGATGCCGTTGCGGTGGTGGCCGGTGGCGTAGATCAGCCCCTCTACTTCCGCGCTCGGGCCGAGGATGGGCGCGTCGTCGCGGCTGCCGGGGCGGAAGCCCACCCACTGCTCGATGATCGGCAGTTCCTCCAGCGCCGGCAGCGCGCGCCAGGCATTGGTGAGCAGCGCCAGCAGGCCGCCGGCGGTGAGGGTGGTGTCGAAGCCCTTCTCCTCCGTGGTGGCGCCGATGATGAGGCGCCCGTCGCGGCGCGGCACCAGATAGGCGCCGGGCGCCCACAGAACGTGATTGAGCAGGGGCGCCGCCGGGTCCATCTGCAGCGCCAGCATCTGGCCCTTGATGGGGCGCACAGGCAGGGGGGCCGCGGGGTCGATGCCGATGCCGCGGCTCCAGGCGCCGGCGGCGAGCACCGCCACGTCCGCCGCATGCAACGTGCCGCCCGCCACCACGCCGGTGACGCGGCCCGCGGCGGTCTCGATGCGCTCCACCGGGCGGCCTTCGTGCAGCCGCGCGCCGGCCGCCTGCGCCGCCGCCTCCAGCGCCGCGGCGACCTTGCGGTTGTCCACCTGGTGGTCTTCCGGGGTGAGGATGGCGCCAGCCACCTTGGTGGCGAGATAGGGCTCGCGACGGCGCACCTCGGCGCCGCCGAGCCACTCCACCGGCAGGCCGAGCGACGTCTGGAGCGCGTGCAGGTGCCGCAGCCGGCCGAGATCGTCGGCGGTCAGCGCGATGGAGAGCGTGCCCTCGGTGCGCAGGTCGACCGGGATGCCGGCTGCCTGCTCCAGGTCGGCCGCGAAGCCGGGCCAGAGCGCCTGGCTCGCCCGGTTGAGCGCGAGGAGCACATCCTCGCCCGGCTCCGCCTCGGCGCAGGCGGCGAGCATGCCGGCGGCGGCATGGCTCGCGCCGCCGCCGGCGGCGCCGGCCTCGAACACGTCCACCGGGCAGCCGGCCTTGGCGAGCCGCCAGGCGATGGCGAGGCCGATGACACCGCCGCCGACGATGGCGACGCGCGGCCGCGAGCCGCTCGTGCGCGCGGGGCTTTCAGGCGAAGCGGATACAGGTGAAGACGAAGCGAAGGTCGATAAGCTCGCGCTCATCGGCATCTCCCTACGCTGGTATGATCCAGACAGGTTCGATGGGTATGATCTCAGCCGTGCACATGCACGGCACCCCAGGCCGTTCCGGTATTATCCATACCCGGCCCTCGCGCGCAAGGCCCTGAGCCGGCTTTGGCCGCGGGAATGGATCATCGCGTCGCCGGCCTGCTCTTGCCGCCGTCATCCCCCGGCTTGTCCGGGGGATCCACCCAGCGGCTCGCCCCGCGCTTCGTTTTCCGGGCGCCACGCAGGCGGCCCGGTGGATGCCCCGGACAAGCCGGGGCATGACGGCGGTTGGGGGGGCCAGAGCGTGGTCATCTCCATTCCCCCCCGTCACGCCTCCGGCTTGTTTCACCACCGTCATCCCCCGGCTTGTCCGGGGGATCCACCCAACGGCTCGCCCCGCGCTTCGTTTTCCTGGCGCCGCGCCGGCGGCCCGGTGGATGCCCCGGACAAGCCGTGGCATGACGGCTGTTAGGGGGGCCAGAGCGTGGTCATCTCCATTCCCCCC
>NZ_RCTF01000022.1 GCF_003667445.1 Xanthobacter tagetidis
GAGCCGGTCCTTGGCCACGTCGATGCCGATGTTGAGAGCGTCCATCCGATCCCATCCTTGCGCAAGCGGGCTTCGCTTCGAGCGGCCCAAGCGACTGTTCGGGTTCGATGGAACGGCGGACGAGGACCCTTGCTCTCCCACGGGCTTGGGGTCCCTCAGGGGCACCGGTCTCCCGTCCGCCACCGCAACCGGGACTATACCCGATCCGGCAGAGCCATAGTTACAAGGGGTGCGCCGGGTAAAGGATCGAGCGCCTGCAACGCGGCGCGCCTGCGCCGCCCGCCGCCAGGGCGAACGCCGTCCTCAGGCGGCCGCGCGGCGGCTCACCACCAGGACGTCACCACCAGGACGTCACCACCAGGACTTGCCGATGTTGAAGGTGTAGCTGACCGAGACGCCGGCCATGAACTGGTTAGCGTCGCTGGTGAGCGGCGAGGACGCGGCGTCGCCCAGGAGGCGGCCGTAGCTGGCGAAGGCGCCGGTCTCGAAGCCGTTGCGGAAATTGTAGGTGAGCTGCGCGGTGGCGCCGACCAGGTCGAACCCGGCGCCCGCCTTGTAGGCCGGCATGGGATTGCCGAGGAAGGTGGCGACCGCCGCCTGCTGCGGCGTGACGCCGAAGAAGGTCTCCATGTAGCCGGCGCCGCCATAGGTCAGGCGCGGGCCGATGGCGAAGCGCCACTGGCCGTAGGGCACGATCACGTCGGCGCCGAGCAGGCCGCGGACGGCCTCGAAGCCGCCGACGCCGTAGCGCAGTTCCGCGCGGGTGCGCAGCCAGTCGGTGACGTACCACTCGGCAAAGCCGCCGGCCTCCACCGAGGCGCCCACGTCGCCGAGGCCGGTGAGTCGCGACGAATCGCTGGCATTCCGCCCCCAGTCGATGCGGCCCACCGCGCCGACGCGGAAATTGCCGGTGTCGAAGAAGGCCAGCGACGGGTTGTCGTCGATGGAGCGGAACACGTTGAGCTGGCTCGCCTTGCGGACGGAGAAGATGAGGCCGGGACGAAAGGAGTAATTGTCTGCGCCGGGATAGCTCGGCTCGGCTGAGCCGGAGACGCCGATGGTCAGATACCAGTCCTCGTTCACCGACGGCGCCACGGGCGTCGCCGGCGGCGGCGAGAACATGTCGGCAGCCCCCGCGGCCCCGCCTGCTCCGGCGGTGAGCGCGGCGGCGAGCAGGACGGAACGCAGGCGGGGCAACGCAACCATGGGGGAAACCTCTGACAGAACCTGCGGCCATTCTGCGGCCGGCGGCTTTAGGAAGTCCCAAGACAAGCGCGCAGGCGCGGCGCGGCGGGACCGGAAAAGCCGTTGATGCAAAATGAGGTTAACGCTCTGCCGGGTCAACGCCGCCGGCACGATAGCCGGGCGGCGTTGCAGATCGGCCACGCGGGCGCCCCGCCGGCGGTGCCGGGCGCGGGGCGACGGCGGCCGGAACGGCTTCGGGCTGCGCCTCCCCGCCCCTCACCTCGGCGCGCGGCGCGGCCCGCACCGACAGTTGGGCGCGCCAGACGGCGGCCATGTCGGCAAGCGCCGCCAGGGTGCCGCGCGGCTCCAGGGCCAGGAAGGGCTGGAGCAGCGCCAGCCGGTCATCTCGGCCGCCGATCGCCTCGGCCACCAGGGCCGCCGTCAGCAAATGCGCGGACACCGGCTGGAGGCCGAGGCCGGCGATCACGTGGACGCCCTTGTCGATACGCCCGGCCACCGGCATTCCGTGCGGCGCCGAAAGGATGCGGTAGCCGCGCCCCTCCGGCCGGCCGGCCGGCCCGTCCGGCAGCAGGCCGCGCGCAGTACGAGACAGGATGCGCGCGGCACCTGCGGCGGTCCGCACGGGCAGCGCCGTCTCGACCGCGAGCACGAGCCCGCTCTCGTCCGCATGGTAGTCGATGCCGAGGCCGCCATATTCGCGCACCCGCCCGCCATAGGCCGGCGGCGCGCCGGCAAGCGGCACCCGGCCGGCGGCGAAATGGGTTGCCTTCAGCCCCGCCGCGAGGTGCGGCGCGCCCGCGCGCAGGATGGCGGTGCCGCACAGGATGACCTCGAACGCGCGGATGCGCAGGTTCGGCAGGTCGACATATTTGCGCAGGCCCTTCAGGTCGCAAGCGACCGCGCCGTCGGCGGCGATCTCCTGGATGCCCACCGAGGCGGCCGCCCGCGCGAGCGCTGCGGCCAGCGCCCCCGCCGGAATGCGCACCGCCGGCACGAGGCCGAGCGCCGCCACGAAGCTGCCGCTGCCGATCAGCCGTTCGAGGTCGGCGCCCGCCACGAGGCGCGCCGTGCCCGGCGCGATATGGGCGAGCAGTTCCTGCTCGTCGGCGAGACGGCCGGCCGCGTGCGGGCGCGCCGCCAGCAGCGCGCCCTTCGGCCCGAGCGGAACGCCAACCGCCTTGGCGAGATCGCGCCCCTGCGCCGCCGCCTCGCGCGACAGCGCCCACAGGGCGCCGGCATCGTCCTCGCCAATCCGGTGCACCAGCGCGCGGGCCGGCATGGCGAAGCCCGGCGCCAGCAGGTCGTCGAGCGGCAGCGCCGGGTCGGCGGGAACCGCGAGCCGCACCACCTCGCGCCCCGCCCCCGCCAGCCGGTGCGCCAGCGCCAAGGCGGCGAGGTCGGAGCCGACGACGACCACCTCGCAGTCGAGGATGCGCCGGCGGTCCGTGCCGCGCTCGGCGCCCGGCGCGCCGTTCGGGGATGCGCCCGTGCTCTTGGGGCGGGGCAGTATGCTGGTCATGGGGTCCTGCTTCGAACGGCGACTATGGGGCGATTCGGCGCCTGCGTGGCGCCCGATCGCGCGCCTTGTGGGACGCGGCTGTGGCGCCGCCGTGACGGGGCGGTGACGGGGCGCGCGCCGTCCGCTGGCTTGCGCGGCGCCCGCCGGCACCATAAGGGAGGGCCAGTCGTTCCTCGCCGGGACATCGCCATGCGCCGCCTCATGCTGTTGCGTCACGCCAAGTCCGACTGGCCCGATGGCGTCGCCGACCAGGAGCGGCCGCTCGCCGCCCGCGGCCGCGCCGACGCGCCGCGCATGGGCGCCTACATGGCGGCCGAGAACCTCATCCCCGACCGGGTGCTGGTCTCCCCCGCCCGCCGCACCCGCGAGACCTGGGAACTGGTGGGCGCCGCCCTGCCGCAGGTGGTGGACATGGCGAGCGAGCCACGGCTCTACGAGGCGAGCGCCGCGCGCCTTGTCGCGGTGCTGCGCGAGCAGCCGCGCGGCGCGCACACCCTGATGCTGGTGGGCCACAATCCCGGCCTCCAGGACCTCTCCGACCTGCTGGTGGCGTCCGGGCCGATCCGGCCGATCGAGCGCATGGCGGAGAAGTTCCCCACCGGCGCGCTGGCTGTGATCGACATTCCGGTGGATGACTGGGCGGAGCTGGCGCCCGCCTCCGGCCGGCTCGACCGCTTCGTCACGCCCCGCACCCTCGCCCCGGACAAATAGGCATGGCCGCCTGGAGCGACGCCATTGAGGGCGCGCGCATCGCCGTGATGTCGCTGGCCGACCGCATGGAGGGCCTCGCCCATCCCACGCTCCGGCTCGGCGTCACCGGCCTCTCCCGGGCGGGCAAGACGATCTTCACGACGGCGCTGATCCACGCCCTCACCAGAGGCGGGCGGCTGCCGGTGTTCGAAGCCGCCCAATCCGGCCGCATCGCCCGCGCCGTGCTGGAGCCGCAGCCCGACGACGCGGTGCCGCGCTTCGCCTATGAGGACCATCTCGCGACGCTGGCGCAGGAGCGTGCCTGGCCCTCCTCCACCACGCGGGTGAGCGAGCTGCGCATCCTGGTGCGCTATGCGAGCCCGCGCGGCGCCATGCGCTCGCTCACCCTCGACCTCGTGGACTATCCCGGCGAGTGGCTGCTCGATCTGCCGCTGCTGGACATGGATTTCGCCGCCTTCTCGCGCCAGAGCCTGGATCTGGCCCGCGCCCCCGCCCGCGCGGCGCTCGCCGGCCCCTATCTCGCAGCGCTGACGGCCGCCGACCCGACCCGGCCGGCGGACGAAAGCAAGGCGCGCGAATTGGCCGGTCTGTTTACCGCCTATCTCGCCGCCTGCCGCGCCGAGACCGTGGCCATGAGCCTGCTGCCGCCGGGCCGATTCCTGATGCCGGGCGAGCTGGAAGGCTCCCCCGCCCTCACCTTCGCCCCGCTCGACCCGCCGGAGCGCGCCTTCCCTTCGGGCTCGCTCGGGGTGATGATGGAACGCCGCTTCGAGGCCTATAAGAGCGCCGTGGTGCGCCCCTTCTTCCGCAACCACTTCGCCCGGCTCGACCGGCAGATCGTGCTGGTGGACGCGCTCGCCGCGCTCAATGCCGGGCCGGCGGCGCTCGCCGACCTCGAACGCGCGCTCGACGGTATCCTCGCCGCCTTCCGCACCGGGCGGAACAGCCTCGTCAGTGCGCTGTTCCGGCCGCGCATCGAAAAGGTGCTGTTCGCCGCCACCAAGGCCGACCACCTGCACCGCACAAGTCACGACCGGCTGGAGGCGATCCTCGCCCGTCTGGTGGACCGCGCCCGCGGCCGGGCGAGCGAGGGGGGCGCCGCGCTCGACGTGGTTGCGCTCGCCGCCATCCGCGCGACACGCGAGGCGCGGGTGACGCGCGGGGGCCACGAGCTGAGCGCCATCGTCGGCACTCCGGAGGCGGGCCAGGAGGCGGGCGGCCACGTGTTCGACGGCATCGAGGAGGTGGCGGTGTTCCCCGGCGAGCTGCCGGCGGACCCGGACGCGCTGTTCGACCCCTCCGGCGCCGGGTTCCGGGGCCTCGCCTCCGCCAGCGCCGAGGACGCCGACTTCCGCTTCCTGCGCTTCCGCCCGCCGGCCGGCATTGGCGCGGACAAGCCCATTCCCCATATTCGCCTGGACCGGGCGCTCCAGTTCCTGCTGGGCGACCGGTTCGGCTGACGGCTGCGCCGCGGCAAGGAACGGAAGGCCCCATGAGCCAGGATCACGGCGCCCGCCCCCCGGGGGCGGCCAAGCCCCAAGCGGCGCCCCACCCGGCGGCGCACACCGCCCAGCGGCGCCACCGGCCGCAGGTGTTCAAGCTCGACGAGGCCGAGGTCACGCTGGCGCCCGAGCCGATCGAGGCGGAGATCGCCGCCCTCGATTTGCCGGCCGAGGCGCGCCCGCGCCGCCGGGGCCTCTCCTGGAGCGGCCTGTTCTGGTCGGCCGTCGGCGGGCTCGCCAGCCTCGGCCTCTATCTCGCGATCAGCCGGCTGATCACCGACCTGTTCGCCCAGGCCGAATGGCTCGGCTATGTGGGCCTCGCCCTCGCGGGGCTTTTGGTGCTGGCCGCACTCATCATCGTCGGCCGCGAGGTGGCCGGCCTCTCGCGCCTGTCGAAGCTGGACGACATCCGCACCCGCGCCGCCGCCGCCATTGCCGCAGACGACCGGCCCGTGGCCGAGACGGTGGCGCGCGACATGCTGCGCCTCGCCGCCGAGAAGCCGACCCTGGCGCGCGCCCGCGCCGATCTCGACGGCCATATGAGCGGCATCATCGACGGCGCCGACCTGGTGCGCCTCACCGAGCGCACGCTGCTGCCGGCGCTGGATGCGCGGGCGCGGCAGATGGTGTCGGATGCGGCCAAGAGCGTTTCCGTGGTCACCGCCGTCTCGCCCAAGGCATTGATCGACCTCGCCTTCGTGCTGTTCACGGCGGCCCGGCTCGTGCGGTCGCTGGCGCTGCTCTATGGCGGACGGCCGGGTGCGCTCGGCATGCTGCGGCTCGCCGGCCACGTGGTGGGCCACCTCGCCATCACCGGCGGCATGGCGGCGGGCGATACGCTGGTGCAGCAGATCGTCGGCCAGGGGCTGGCCGCGCGGCTCTCCGCCCGTCTCGGCGAGGGAGTGGTGAACGGCCTCCTGACGGCCCGGCTCGGCCTCGCCGCCATCGCCGTGACCCGGCCCATGCCCTTCGCCGCTTTGCCCGCTCCCCGCCTTGCGGACGTCGCCACCGGCCTCCTGAAGAAGGCCGAGGAGGAGGAGGCGGCGGCGCCCGCCTCAACCCGGTAGCAGGCGCTCGGGCAAGGCGCGGGCGGTGTAGCGCACGGGGCGGTTGCGGGCGATCATCTCCACCGTGGGCCAGGCGACGAAGGCCGACACCACGGCGAGGAAGGCGGCGAAGTTCCATTGCCGGTCGATGAGGGCGATGCCGAAGATCGCCACCAGCCCGGCCAGCGTCGCGAAGCCCAGTACCGCCACCAGCCACCAGCGCAGCGCGGAGAAGCCGCCGCGATAGACCACCGGCGGCTGGCCGCGGAAGCCGCCCGCCGTCTCCAGATTTGCAAGGCGCTCATGCAGCGCGCGCACGAAGGCGGCATACTCGGTCCCCTGGTCCTTCACGCCGGTGATCGAGGTGCGCGAGGTGGAGCCGAGCTTGAGCTTCTCCCCGCCCCAGGTGCGGACCTCGGTCTCGTAGCTCGAATGGGCGAACTTGGCCGGATGGAAACGCAGCCGCACCCCCGCCACGTCGCGCAGCGAGAGCCGGCCCTCGCGCGGGCCGACGGCATAAGCCAGCGCGTCTCCGGTGAGCGTGACCCGCGTGCCCGGCCCGCCGAGGCGCGGCTGGTAGGCATAGGTCGCGTCGGCGCCCCACCACACGCGCTCGGCAGCCTGGGCGGGGCTCGGGCGGGCGTCCCGGATATCGGCGCTCACGTCAGCTCCCGCATGGCGCCATCCAGACCTTCGACGGTGAGCGGGAACATGCGGCCCTCCATGATATGGCGCACGAGGCGGATGGATTCGGTGTAGCCCCAATGGGCTTCCGGCACCGGATTAAGCCACACCGCCTTCTGGTAGGTCGAGAGCAGGCGGGAAAGCCATACCTTTCCCGGCTCGGCGTTGGAATGCTCCACCGAGCCGTTGGCCATGGTGATCTCGTAGGGGCTCATGGAGGCGTCGCCGACGAAGATCAGCTTGTAGTCGCCGCCATAGGTGTGGAGCACCTCGTGGAGCGGGGTGCGCTCGGCGGCGCGGCGGCGGTTGTCGCGCCACACGCTCTCATAGACGCAATTGTGGAAGTAATAGTGCTCCAGGTGCTTGAACTCGGAGCGCGCGGCCGAGAACAGCTCCTCGCACTGGGCGATGTGCCAGTCCATGGAGCCGCCCACGTCGAGGAACAGCAGCACCTTCACCGCATTGCGCCGCTCGGGGCGCAGGCGCACGTCGAGATAGCCCTGGCGGGCGGTCTCGCGGATGGTGCCGTCGAGGTCCAGCTCCTCCGCCGCGCCGATGCGGGCGAACTTCCTGAGGCGGCGCAGCGCCACCTTGATGTTGCGGGTGCCCAGCTCGACCTCGCCGTCGAGGTCGCGGAACTCGCGCTTGTCCCAGACCTTCACGGCGCGGAAGTTGCGGTTGCCGTCCTGGCCGATGCGGATGCCTTCCGGATTGTAGCCGTAGGCGCCGAACGGCGAGGTGCCGGCGGTGCCGACCCATTTGGAGCCACCCTGGTGGCGCCCCTTCTGCTCCTCCAGGCGCTGCTTGAGTGTCTCCAGCAGCTTGTCGAGGCCGCCCAGCGCCTCGATCTGGCGCTTCTCCTCTTCGGTGAGGTGCTTTTCGGCGAGCTTGCGCAGCCATTCCTCGGGGATGGCGTGCCCCTCCTCGCCGAGCGCCGCCTCCAGGCCTTTGAAGCACTGGCCGAAGACGCGGTCGAAGCGGTCGAGGTGGCGCTCGTCCTTCACGAGGCAGGCGCGGGCGAGAAAGTAGAAGGCGTCGACCTGGCGCTCGGCGAGGTCGGCGTCCATCGCCTCCATGAGGGTGAGATACTCCCGCACCGAGACCGGGACGCCGGCGGACTTCAGGGCCTCGAAGAAGGCGATGAACATGGCACCTCGTCGTGTCTGTCGGTCCTCACGGACAAAGCGGGCCGGCGCACGGCGAAAGCCGAGGTCCGCGGTCTTTCGCTCGCGCGAGCGCCCATCCTAACAGAAGCACGGACATGTCGCGCGGGAGGCACCCCGATCCATGCGGATCCGCAGATGAGTGCGGGTTCAAATGCCCGCCGCATCCACCGAACCGCCGTCATGCTCCGGCTTGACCGGAGCGTCCACCCACCCTGCCCGCCGTGCGCCCGGCTGGAGGATGGGCCCTCCGGTCGAGCCGAGGAGCGACGGTGGGGAGAAGGGTGGCTTCTGGGAAAGGGGCGACAGCGAGACGCAGGCCCGCCGCATTCCTCCAGATACCGCCGTCATGCGCTCGGCATGACCGTAGCATCCGAACAACCGCCCGGAACCCGGCCGGGCAGATACCGGGCCGGTGCCGAAGGTGTGTCCGAGACCCCTGTCAGGGCACCAGGACGTTCTGGGCGTCGCCGATCTCGCGGGCCGTGGTGGCGGCGAGGAGCACGATCTGCAGGAACTTGGCGAGGTCGACCGCGCCAGCGTTCGAGATATAGATGATGTCCTTGTCGCGCATATAGACCTTGGACGCGAGCAGGAAGCCGGTGGGATCGCCGAGATTGACCGTGTAGATGGTCGGCACGCGGCCAGCTCCCGGGGGCACGTCGCTCACGTCCACGCCCATGCGCTCCAGCGTGCTGCGCGCCTCCATGCGGAACATGAAGACCGACTGCGGATCGGCCTGACCGTCCGAAAGGCCGCCGGCCTTGGCGAGCGCCTGGCTGAGCGTGACGGTGTCGTCGCCGAACGCGAACTCGCCCTGCGCTCCGGAGGCGCCGAACGCCAGGAACTTGCGGGCGCGGGCATAGATGTAGATCGTGTCGCCCGGCTGCAGATAGACGTTGTTGGCCGGCTCGCGGATCAGGCGGTTGAAGCTGATCGTCCCCTCGCGGCCATTGCGCTGCAGGGTCAGGAAGGTGTCGTAGCCCTTGTTGGCCAACGATCCGGCCTGGCCCACCGCGTCGAGAACACGTTCTCCGGTGGAGCGGAGCGGGAACTTGATGGAGCCGCTGGTTTCGCCGATCACCGTCACCCAGGACGAACGCTGCTGCGTCACGGACACCACCGCCTGGGGCTCGATGGCGCGGTTGCGCAGCCGCTCGACGATCTCCGCCTCGATCTGCGCCGGCTCGCGGCCGACGGCCTTGATCAGGCCGGCATACGGGACCGAGATGTTGCCGTTGTTGTCCACCGTCTGGCGGGGAATGTCGACGAAGTTGCCGGCGCGGGAGGCGGCCTCGGCGGGGATGAAGAGGCCGCCGGACGACGCTTCGAAGATGCTGACCGCGACTTCGTCGCCCATGCCCACCTTCACGCGGGGCGGCGGGCGCTGGTCGCCGCGGAAAGTACCGATAAGGCCTTCACGCTCCTGGAAGGAGAGTACGCGAACCGCTTCCGCGCCCATCGGCACGAGCTTGTAGTTGAAGCCGTCCGTATCCTTCCGGTTGTTCTGGATTTCGCTGGTATAGGGACCCGAGGCGGGGAGGAAGTTGCATCCGGCAAGCGCGCCGAGCGCGGCGAGACTGCCCGCCGTTGCGCATAGACGCAAAATGTCCCGAAGCTTCGACACAGCCCACCCCTCTTTCGGTCCGTAAAGGCTAGTAGCACGGGCGTCCGAACTCGAACATCGACCGGGGGTTTCGGGGGTCGGCGGTGGGACGATTGGATAGCGCCTGTGCCCGGAATGCAACAGGTCGCCACGATCTTAACGTTCCATGATACCTCACCTCTACTCGTTAACCTTTTGTTAATAAATTGGCGCCCGTCAGAAACCCGCGAATCTCGTCGCCACAACGATTCTCGCGGCATTGCCGTAGCGGAAAGTGATGTCGGGTTAAGGCCTTGGGGCGGGCGGGATCATTCCGTCGGGCCGGTGCGCCCGGCGCCTCTCCGACGCCCAGGCGACATCACGCCCGAACGGCGCGCACGGTCCCCCATGGCGGCTCAAGGACCGCACGGGCGGGGGCGAGCGGCGCGGGGTCCCTCAGGTGGAAATCAGGAACCGGTCGACACCCTCAAGCACGAGGCAGGTGAGGTGTCCGGTCGCGTAGGCGCCGGTGTCGATGTTGATCCGGTTGCTGAGAACCTCGGCGCTGGGGATGGGCGTGTGCCCATGCACCACCAGATGGCCGAAGGAATGCGGGTAATCCAAGAACTCGCGGCGGATCCACAGCATGTCGCTGCGGCTCTGGGCCGCCAGGCTCACGCCCGGCCGGAGGCCGGCATGCACGAACAGATAGTCGCCGCACACATAGGTCGTGGGCAATTGGCGCAGGAAGTCCACATGGTCGACCCGCATGCCGGCACGCCACTCGGTCCACAGCTGCGACTGGTCGAGCATGCCGGAGGGCTGCACATAGGAGAACACGGTCTCCACTCCGCCGAGGCGCAGCCAGTTCGCGAACGCCTCCTGGGAGGTGAGCGCGTCCAGCATGATCTCCTCGTGGTTGCCGGCGAGGCAGATCGCGTTGCGGGTGCGCACGCGCTCCATGAGCACGTCGATGACGCCGGCCGACTGGGGGCCGCGGTCTACGTAGTCCCCGAGATAGACCTCGATGCACTGAGGGCCGGGGTGAAGCTCGATATCCTCGTCGATCGCCTCGTGGAGCGTGGTCAGCAGGTCGAGGCGACCATGGATGTCGCCCACCGCATAAACCCGCAGATTGTCCGGAATCATGGGCACAGTCGGCTCTCGAATATCCTCGGCCTGCCAGCCGGAGCGGGATTTCAGGAGAGAATTGACCGCCATGTCGTACTCCCAGGGCCGCACTGAACGGCCGAGCCTGGAAATGCTAACATCGTTTCCGCGTGTGTTGCCAAGAGATTGTTGCAACGCACCATTCGGAACCGGTGATTGGCGGTATCTTCCTGGGGTGACTCACAGGGGTTTGATCGACACGGTTAGTTCGCCGCAAATTGCGGCGCTGTCCAGGCCAAGGTGCCGGCGCGCGGGGTGGGGAATGGCATTCGAGATTGCGGCGCTCGCTATGGTGATCGAGCTTCTGGTCGGGTACCCCGACTGGCTGGTGCGCCGGATCGGCCATCCGGTGATGTGGATCGGCCGGCTGATCGGGCTGCTCGACCGCGCGCTCAACAGCGAGAGCCTGCCCGAAGAGCGCCGGCGCAAGCGCGGCGTCGTCGCCATCGGCTTCGTCGTCCTCGCCGCCGCGCTGCCCGCACTGCTGCTGCAGCTCGCGCTCGCCGGCAGCGCCCTCGGCCTCCTCCTGCTCGCACTCATGGGCAGCACGCTGATCGCCCAGCGCTCGCTGCACCAGCATGTGGAGCGCGTCGCCGAGGCGCTGGAGGGCGGCGACCTCGCGCAGGCCCGCAGCGCCGTCAGCCACATCGTCGGGCGCGATCCGCAGACGCTGGACGCGCACGGCGTGGCGCGCGCCGCCATCGAGAGCCTCGCCGAAAACTTCTCCGACGGCGTGGTCGCTCCGGTGGTCTGGATGGCGGCAGCGGGCCTTCCCGGTGCCGCGGCCTACAAGGCGATAAACACCGCCGACAGCATGATCGGCCACCTCACGCCGCGCCATTCCGCCTTCGGCCGGGCCGCCGCCCGGCTCGACGACGCGGTGAACATGCCGGCCTCGCGCCTGTCCGGCTGGCTCCTGGTGGGTGCGGCCGCGCTCATGCCGGGCGCCTCTGCCGGCCTCGCGACCGAGGCGATGCGGCGCGACGCGCTGCGCCACCGCTCGCCCAATGCCGGTTGGCCCGAGGCCGCCATGGCCGGGGCGCTGGGGCTCAAGCTCAACGGCCCGAAGGTCTATGCCGGCGTGCCGACCGAGGATGCTTACATGGGCGACGGCCGCCGCGAAGCGGGCGCCGCGGACGTGAGGCGCGCGCTCGCGCTCTACCGCCGGGCGGACGGCATGCTGATCGCCCTGATCCTTCTCGGCGCGATCGTGCAGACGGTGCTGTTCAGCTGATTGCGTCCCCCCGCGCCGCATGCCGCGCGCTGTCAGCGGGCGGCAGCCAGCAAGGCGTCGAGGTCGAGATGGGCGGCGAGGTGGGCCGCGAGGGCGTCCAGCGCGGCGTCGACCCGCGCCTCGAAGTTTGCGCCGTCCGCTGCCGCTCCGATGTGCGCGAGGAAGGCCGACCGGAAGGCATCCGCGGCGAACAGGCCGTGCAGATAGGTGCCGGCGATGCGCCCGTCCGCCGAGGTCGCACCCTCCCCTGCCCCGCCCTCCAGCCGCGCGAAGGGGCGCGCCGTGTCTGGGCCGGTGGTGACACCCATGTGCATCTCGTAGCCGCGCACCGGCGCGCCGAGCGCCGTGCCCGCCACCTCCACCAGCCGCTTCTCGCCGGAAAGCACCGTGTGCACGTCCAGGAGGCCCAGGCCGCGGGCGATCCGCGCCTCGCCCTCGACGCCCTCCAGATCGGCGATGGTCCGGCCCAGCATCTGGTAGCCGCCGCACAGGCCGAGCACCCGCCCGCCGCGCCGGGCGAAGGCGAGGATGTCGTGGTGCAGCCCGCCTGCCTTGAGCGCCGCAAGGTCGGCGAGCGTGGACTTCGAGCCCAGCAGCAGCACCAGGTCGGCATCCGGCGGCAGGCATTCATGCGGGCGCAGGCGGCGCACCTCGATGTCCGGCTCGGCGTCGAGCGGGTCGAGATCGTCGAAGTTCGACACGTGGGGCAGGATCGGCACGCACACGCGCCGCCGCGCGCCCGCCTTGGCGGGCGGCGGGGCGGCAAGCGCCAGCGCGTCCTCGGCCGGAAGCCGCACGGCATCGGCAAAATGCGGCACGAGGCCGAAGGGCCGCCAGCCGGTCAGCTCGGCGATGCGCGCCATGCCGTCGGCGAACAGCGCCGGATCGCCCCGGAAGCGGTTGACGATGAAGCCTGAGATCAGCGCCGCATCGGCCGGATCGATCACCGCCTTGGTGCCGACCAGGCTGGCGATGACGCCGCCCCGGTCGATGTCCCCGATCAGTACCACCGGCACGCCCGCGGCCTGGGCGAAGCCCATATTGGCGATGTCGTTGGCGCGCAGGTTCACCTCGGAGGCGCTGCCCGCGCCCTCCACGAGAACGAGGTCGGCCTCGGCCTTCAGCCGCGCGAAGCTGTCCAGCACCTGCGGCATCAATTGCGGCTTCAGCGACTGGTAGGCTGCCGCGCGTGCGGTGGCGAACACCTTGCCCTGCACCACCACCTGGGCGCCGGTCTCCCCCTGGGGCTTCAGCAGCACCGGGTTCATGTGCACCGAGAGCGGAACCCGAGCCGCCCGCGCCTGGAGCGCCTGGGCGCGGCCGATCTCGCCGCCGTCCGCCGTCACCGCGGCGTTGTTCGACATGTTCTGCGGCTTGAACGGGCGCACGGCGAGGCCCCGGTTCGCGAAGGCGCGCGCCAGCCCCGCCACCAGCAGCGACTTGCCCACATCCGAGCCGGTGCCCTGGAACATGAGCGCGCGCGCCGCCACGGGCTAGAACTCGATGCCCGGCTGCGCCTTCACCCCGGCGGCGAAATGGTGCTTCACGAGGCCCATCTCGGTGACGAGGTCGGCCGCCGCGATCATCTCAGGCTTGGCGTTGCGGCCCGTCACGACCACGTGGAGGCCGGGCCGGCGCGCCGTCAGTGCGTCGATCACTTCGGAAAGATCGAGATAGTCGTAGCGCAGTGCGATGTTCAGTTCGTCCAGGACAACAAGGCCGATGCTCTCGTCGGCCATCAGTTCGCGCGCCTTGGCGAAGGCGCGGGCGGCGGCGGCCCGGTCGCGGGCGAGGTCCTGCGTTTCCCAGGTGAAGCCCTCGCCCATGGTGTGCCAGGCGACGCGGTCGCCGAAGGCGGCGAACGCCTCCTGCTCGCCGGTGGACCAGGCGCCCTTGATGAACTGCACCACCCCCACGCGCCCGCCGCGCCCCAGCGTGCGCAGCGCGAGGCCGAAGGCGGCGGTGCTCTTGCCCTTGCCGGGGCCGGTATGGACCAGGAGCAGGCCCTTCTCGATGGTCTTGCCGGCCACCTCGGCGTCCTGCACCGCCTTGCGCTTCTCCATCTTGGCGCGGTGGCGCTCGGCTTCGCCGGTGGATGCGGGATCGGGGGTGAGATCGCTCATGGGGCGCCTCCCGGCGTCTTGAGATCGAGCGGCAGGCCGGCGACCACCAGCGTCACGCGGCCGGCGATCGCCGCGACTTGCTGGTTCAGCCGGCCAGCGGCGTCGCGGAAGCGCCGGGCAAGCGCGTTGTCCGGCACGATGCCGAAGCCCACCTCGTTCGAGACGCAGACCGTGAGGCCGGCCCGCGCCGCAAGCGCCGCCAGCAGGCGCTCCGCCTCGGCGTCGAGGTCATGGTCCGCCAGAAGATGGTTGGTGAGCCAGAGCGTCAGGCAGTCCACCAGCGCCGGCCGGCCATCCGGCAGAGCCGCCAGTGCGCCGGAGAGGTCGAGCGGGGCGTCCAGCGTCTCCCACCCCGCGCGGCGGCGGGCGCGATGGAGCGCGATGCGCGCCGCCATCTCGCCGTCGTGCGCCTCGGCGGTAGCGATATAGGCCCAGGGACCGGGCGCGGCCTCCACCAGCGCCTCGGCGAACCGGCTCTTGCCCGAGCGCGCTCCGCCGAGGATGAGGACGAGACCGCCCTCAGGCGTTGCCACCTCAGCCCGGAATGATCTGCCCGGCGAGCGCGGCGATGCCGATGCCTGCCACGGCGGCGCCGGCGAGGCGCGCATTGAGCGACACCGGGGCCTCCTTCACCGAGCGGGTGGCGAGCGCCACGCCCACGGCGATCACGCTCTGGATGATGACGAGGCCGACCAGATAGGCCACCAGAGGTGTCTGCTCCGCGCCGAAGATCGATTCGCCATAGGCATAGCCGTGGAACAGGCCGGCCACCGCGAACAGCGCGGCCCAGGCTGCCGGCGAAACCTTGGCGGCGCGCGCAAGCAGCACGCCGAGCAGCACCACCGAAGCCGCGACCACCAGTTCGGAGGCCGGCAGCGAGACGCCCGCCACGTGGATGGCGACGCCGATCGCCGAGGCGGCGACGAACAGGGCCGGCAGAGCGAGGTTCAGCCCGAACGCGCCCACCACCACGCCGATGCCGACGATGAAGGCCAGATGATCGAGGCCGATCACCGGATGGCCTAGACCGGAAAGCAGGCCCTGCGCGAAGGTGGACGGCATCTCGCCGCCCATCATGTGATGGGCCTGGGCCGGCGCGGAGGCCAGCACCGCCAGTGCGGCGGCGACAGATGCGGATACGGCGTGGAACGTCTTGGAACGTGACATCTTACCCCCTCGCCCTCCCACCGAGGGCGCCCTGGATGTGCCCGCGAGCGGGCGATGCGGCGGCGGCAGGTCTCCTGGCTTGCGGATCACCGCCCGCCCCGCGCCTTCCCGGATCGCTCCAGTGGCCCTTGCGGGGGGACTTTCCGCCTACAGTTGCGGGGGCAGCCGCGGCATAAGGCGACGAGCGCCCGCACCGCATTCCCTCTTTACGGCCCGCCGAAGCGGGCACCGACACCGGAAGCGACTATAGGGACGTCGTCCCGTGCACGGCAACTCGGCCGCGGGACTTTTTTGTGCGCCGCATGCAGAACGCCGCACGGCACGCCTTGGCCGGATCGACAGCCATCACCCAAGGCCCGCGGCTGGGAAGCACCGTCAGGCCGCGCCTACCCCTTCGCCTTCGCCACCAGCGCCGAGGTGGAGCGGCCCGCAACCAGCGGCACGAGGGCAACCCGGCCGCCATAGGCCTTCACCACGTCCGCCCCCACCACCTGGTCCTCGCGGTAGTCGGCCCCCTTCACCAGAACATCCGGCTTCAGCGTCTCGATGAGGCGCAGCGGCGTGTCCTCGTCGAACAGCACCACGAGATCGACGCAGCGCAGCGCGCCCATGACCCGGGCGCGCGCCGCCTCGTCCTGAACCGGGCGGCCCTCGCCCTTCAGCCGCTTCACCGAGGCGTCGGTATTGAGCGCCACCACCAGGCGGTCGCCCTCGCGCGCGGCCGCTTCCAGCAGCGCGACGTGGCCGGGGTGCATGAGATCGAAGCAGCCGTTGGTGAACACCACCCGCGCGCCCGCCGCGCGCCACTCGGCGAAGACGCGGGCCGCCTCGTCGGTTTCCAGCAGCGCGCCGGGCGGGATGCCGGGCGTGCCCGCCTCCTCCAGCGCCGCCAGAAGCTCTGCGCGGGTGACGACCGCGGTGCCGAGCTTGCCCACCGCCACCGCGGCGGCGGCATTGGCGAGATGGACGCAGGCTTCCAGCGGCTGGCCGGCGGAGAGCGCCACCGCCAGGGCGGCAAGCGCCGTGTCGCCGGCGCCGGAGACGTCGAACACCTCGCGCGCCTTGGCCGGAACGTGCAGCACCCGGCCGCCGCGCCGCCAGAGCGTCATGCCCTTCTCGGCGCGGGTGACGAGCACGTCCCCGCCGAACTGGGCCGATGCGGCCTCCGCCGCGCGGGCGGCTTCCGCGTCGGTGGTGTCGGGCAGGCCGGTGGCGGCGGCGAGTTCGCTGCGGTTGGGGGTGACGAGGCTGGCGCCGCGATAGGCCTCGAAGGTGCGCCTCTTGGGATCGACCACCACCGGCACGCCGGCCGCCTGGGCGGCGGCGATGGCAGCGGCGATCACGTTGTCCGAGAGCACGCCCTTGGCATAGTCGGACAGCACCACGACGCGGGCGCCGCGCACCGCCTCGGCCACCGCGCCGATCAGGGCCTCCAGCATCTGCGGCCCCGGCGGGGCGACCGTCTCGGCGTCGATGCGCACGATCTGCTGGCGCCCGCTCATGACGCGGGTCTTGGTGATGGTGGGCCGGCCGGGGTCGCGCACCAGGAGATCGAGCACGATGCCCGGATGGGCGGCGAGGGCCGCATTGAGCAGGTCCGCCTCGCGGTCGCGCCCGACGAGGCCCACCAGCGTCACCCGCGCGCCGAGCGCCGCCGCGTTCGCGGCGACGTTGGCGGCGCCGCCGGGGACGATGCGCTCGTCGCCATGCACGAGAACCGGCACCGGCGCCTCGGGCGAGATGCGCGAGACCGAGCCGGTGATGTAGCGGTCCACCATCACGTCGCCGATGACGACGATGGGACCGGGCGCGCCCTCAGGCACCATGGGGCATCCTTCCCTGCGCACCGGTCACGGCGTCGCCTCGTTGCGGCCGGAGAGATGGCCGGTCACGTAGGACGCGACGCCCTCCTCCAGCGAGGTGAAGGGGGCGGAATAGCCGGCCGCGCGCAGCTTCCCCATGTCCGCCTGGGTGAAATACTGGTAGGCGCCGCGCAGGTGCTCCGGCATGTCCACATAGGCGATGCGCGGCTCCCGGCCGAGCGCCGCGAACACCGCCCTGGCGAGATCCGCGAAGCTGCGCGCCTGCCCCGTGCCGACATTGAAGATGCCGCTCACCTGCGGGTTCTCCAGCAGCCACTGCACCACGGCGACGCAGTCGCGCACATGGATGAAGTCGCGCAACTGGCCGCCGTCGCCATAGGCCGGGTTGTGCGACTTGAACAGCGTCACGCTCTCCCCCGCCGCGGCGGCCGGGTGGATCTTGTGCACCACCGAGCGCATGTCGCCCTTGTGGGCCTCGCCGGGGCCATAGACGTTGAAGAAGCGCAGGCCCGCATATTGCGGCGGGCACGGCCGGCCGGCGCGCACGTCGGCCATGATGCGGCGGTCCACGAACAGCTTCGACCAGCCATAGGGATTGAGCGGCGCAAGGCGCGCCAGCGTGCCGTCGTCGTCCGCATCGGCGAAGCCTTCCGAACCGTCGCCATAGGTGGCGGCGGAGGAGGCGAAGACGAACGGCAGGCCCTTGGCCGCGCACTGCGCCCACAGATCGAGCGTCGCGCGGATGTTGCGGGCGACGATCTTGTCGCCGTCGCGCTCCGTGGTGGCGGAGATCGCGCCCATGTGGACGATGCCGCCGAGCCGGCCGCCCTCGCGCGCCACGAAGCTCTCGACCGCCTCGGGCCGGATCACGTCATCGAGCGGGATGTCCGCGATGTTGCGCCATTTCGGCCCGTCCTCCAGCCAGTCGGAGACCACCACGCGGCGGCCCTCCGCGGCGAGCGCGCGGGCGATGTTGGAGCCGATGAAACCGGCGCCGCCGGTCACCAGCATCAGGTCGCGGCCAGGGCCGCGGGAAAGCGTCATGGGGCTCGGCACCTCGCAATGGTGCCGCCGATGTGCCACGCCGCCTCGCCGCTTGTCCATAAGGGCGGCAGGGCGGGTGCCTCAATGCGGCGCCGACAGATCGCTCAGCGCCCGCCACACCGTCGCGGCCGCGAAGTCGGCGAGGCAGGGCGGACCCTCGATGGTGGCGGGGGCGATGCGGCAGCGGCCCTTCTCGCAGGGCGCGCAATCGCGCCGCGAGACCAGCTCGCGCACCCGCGCGCCTATGAGGCCGGTGAGGCGCGGATCGGTCGGCCCGTAGAGCCCGACCGTCGGCACGCCGAAGGCGGCGGCGAGGTGGCCGAGTCCGGTATCGACGCTCACCACGCCGGCAGCGGACGCGATGAGCGGAATGAGCGTTGCCAGCGGCTGGGGCGGCAGCGGCTCCACCGCCGGCCGGCCCTCGGCAATGGCAGCCGCCCGCGCCGCCTCGGCCGCGCCCTGGGTGAAGACCAGCGCCTGCATGCCGGCGGCCTGCGCCTCCCGCGCCAAGGCGCGCCAGCCGGCGACGGTCCAGGTCTTGGTGGGCCAGGTGGTGCCGTGCAGGAAGACGAGGTGCGGCGGGTCGCCCCCCGGCAGCGGCAGAGGCCGCAGCCCGGTGTCGAGCGGGCGTCCCTCCAGGGAATAGCCCAGCGCCGCGGCGAACAGCTTGCGGATGCGCTCCGCCATGTGCTCGACCTCGGGCACGCGGTGGCGGCCGTGATAGGCGATGGCGGCGAGCCCCTCGCGGGCGCTCTCGCGGTCGAAGCCGTGGCGCGGCCCCTGGGCGATCATCGACACGAGCGCGCTCTTCACCAGGCCCTGGGCGTCGATTACCACGTCATAGCGCCGGCCGGCGAGCGCGCGGCGGGTGGCCGCGGCCTCCCCGCCCGCGAGCGCGGCAAGCGGGCGCTTCTTCAGCCGCCGCAGCGGCACGGTGATGGTCTCGCGCACCGCGGGATGCAGCCGTGCGATGGGCGCGAACGCCTCCTCCACCGCCCAGTCCACCTCCAGGCCAGGCACGGCATGCATGGCGTCGGTCAAGGCGGGAAAGGTGTGGACCACGTCTCCGAGCGAGGAGAGCTTGACGACCAGCACCCTCATCGGGCGATGCGCTCGGCCGCCTCGAACACTTCGCCCGCGTCGATGCTCTCCAGGCAGGCCAGCGTGCCCAGCGGGCATTCGCGCTTCATGCACGGCCGGCAGGTCAGAGGACGCGAGATCACACGCGCGCCGGGCGAGGTGGGCGGCGTCATCTTCTCGGAGGAGGAGCCGAACACAGCCACCACGCGGCGGTCGAGCGCGCTCGCCACAT
This sequence comes from Xanthobacter tagetidis, assembly GCF_003667445.1. Classification (GTDB taxonomy): domain Bacteria; phylum Pseudomonadota; class Alphaproteobacteria; order Rhizobiales; family Xanthobacteraceae; genus Xanthobacter; species Xanthobacter tagetidis. Next base: position 19,290 of record NZ_RCTF01000022.1, read on the forward strand.
GCATGAGACCGGAATCGTTGGTCACCACCACATTGGCCGCGGCGAGCACGGCCGCCGCCTCCATGAGGTTGGTGCGGCCGGTGAGGTCGTCGATGCCGGGCGCGGCGGCGGCGATCACCGCCCCGGCGGGCGCCTCCTTGGGCGAGCCCACCACGCGGACATGCCAGCCGGCGGCGACCGCGCGGGCAGCGAGCGCGGCGAACTTCTCGGCGGGCCAGCGCTTGGAGGGGCCGTATTCGGCACCGGGGCAGAGCGCCAGAACGGGCCCCTCCCCCGGCAGGGGAAATTTCGCGGCGGCGAGATCGGCCATCCCGTCGGGCAGGAACAGGCGCGGGCGCGGCGCGGGCGCGGGCGGCGTCCCCTCCGGCAGGCCGAGGGCGACGAAGCGGTCGATGGTGCGCGCGCTCTTGCGGTCGCGGTCGGGTCGCGCATCGGTCAGCAAAGGCGAGCGCATCTCGCCCTGGTAGCCGACGCGCTCAGGGATGCCGGCGGCGAACGGAACGATGGCGGCCTTGAACGCGCGCGGCAGGACGATGGCCTTGGAGTATCCCTCTTCCTTCAGCGCCCGGCCGGCCTTCCATCGCGCGACGAGGCCGAGTTCGCCATGGCCGAGGCCGAGGGGGATGGTGCGCCGCACGCCGCGGATCATGCGGGCGACCGGGAGGGCCGCCGCCGGGGCGATCACATCCACCGGACGGCCCGGCTCGCGCAGGCGCAGCACCTCGATGAGGCTCGCGGCCATGACCATGTCGCCCACCCAGGCGGGGCCCACGAGAAGAAGCGGCGAGACGGAACCGATGGCGCGCATGATCTGATCGCCGGGGAGCGCCCGGCCTGGAGGAGACCCCGTCTCCGGCGCCCACCCCGGGGGGCGCGGCGTGGACCTGTGTCCCGACCTTTTCAGCCATCCCGTCGCGGGCCGCTCGGCGGCGCGATCGGCCCGCAGTGCGAGCCGACCGGAACCTGCGCCAGGAGCGCCGCGCCCGTCAAGGGCGAGCGACGGGCCGCGCGCGATCCCAGTCGATTTCGGCCGCCGGCAGCAACCCTCCTGCCCGACGAGGACACCGTCCTGAAACCAAACCGCCGGCGCTTGCGGCGCCGGCGGTCGGTATCGAACCAGGATAAGGCCGCGCTTGCGGTACGCAGCGCAGGCCGGCCATCAGGCCGCCGGGCGCACCGACTTCTCGACCGTGCTCTTCAGGGGCTCGGAGGTGTCGGCCGCAACCTTCTGCGCCAGGGCCGAGAGATCCTTGGCCTGCGCCGACACGATCTCGAACTGCTTGCGCGCGTGGCCGGTGGACAGCTCCACCGCCTCCGCAAACGTCTTGGCCGACAGCAGCGCGTTGAAATAGTCGAACGAGGAATTCATGTTGGTCTGCAGCGCCTCGAGCATCTTCACGTTGAACGTGGAGACGCCCTTGCTGGCGGTGGTGCAGGTGTCCTCGATGGCCGCGTTCATCTGCTCGGCCGAAGACTTGATCTTGTCATAGTTGTCGCGGCAGGCGGAAAGGCCCTTCTCGGCGGCCTCGCGCATGGCCGGCGGCACCTCGAAGGCGGGCATGCCGTTGGCGGAGAAGGCCTTCTTGGCCGCGTCCAGTTGGTCCTGATAGGCCTTGATAAAGGTGTCGTTCATAGCATCCTCGGGTCGCTCGGGGGGCGGCTTTGGGAGGACGGGGGCGTGCGCGGGACGGGTGGCGCAGTCGACCGTCCGGCAAGCGAATGGCTCCACGCGACACGGCTCCGGGCACAGGCCCTGACCCCGGAACCGTTATAATCGAGGCCATCGTGCGGCGCAAAATCATTTTTGCGCCGCACAACATTTTAGGTATTTTAAAACCGCCTTACTGGCGGAGATTGGGGTCGACGGCCTGCTCGGTTGCGCTCTTGGCATCGCGCATGGCGGTCTCGCCCATGGACTTGAGATCCTGAGCCGCCTCCTGGGCATTCTGGGCCGCACTGGCGCTCAGCGCCTTCACCCGCTCCGCCAGGGCGCGGGCGTGCTCGTCGAGGGTGCGCACCGTGGTCTCGCCCAGCGCCTTGGCCTCGGCGCCGAGGCTTTTGGCCTGCTCGGCCACCGCCTGCATCTGGCTCGACAGGAACTCCGCCTGCAGGCTCATCATCTCCTGCGGGCTCTTGGCGGCCACCAGCTTGTGCAGAAAGTCGAAGCTCGCGGCGACGTTCGCCTCCATGAGGCCGATGGTCTTCTGGCGCAGGTCCTTCATGGAGGTGCGCATCTCCTCCAGCCGCCCCTCCCCGTCGCCCACCGCGTCGCGCGCGCTCTTGAACAGCGTTTCGAAGGCCTGGCGCGCCTGGGCCACGTTCTTCTCCGCGACGGCGCGCATCTCCGCGGGCAACTCCAAGTCCGGACCGATCTTCGTCATGGGCGTCACTCCTCGGGTTGGGGCCAGCGGCCGGCGGCCACGCGCCCTCGCGATCTTAGTATGCTCCGCCCACACCTCGGCAATATGAAAGAGGTCAAATCCGCCCGATTGCGGCGGCGTTAATCATTGCCCGCCACAATAGCCGGCCAAGCGTGCCCGGCGCCCAACTCAGCCCGGCAGGCAATCACGAAGGTATTCGCGGACCAAAGACGATGACGGAGACGAGATCACGTCCCCTTTACCTCGCCGGGCCGCGCCCTGACGCTCTGGCCGCGCCGTCGCCGCCCGCCTTCCTCGCGGATGCCGAGGGCAGGCGCGTGCTCGATGCGAACGCCGCGGCGATCCGGCTCGGCTTTGCGCCCGGCAGCGCGGCGGCGCCCGCCCTTGGGCCGCTTCTGCGCGCCATGGACCGCGCTCCAGCGCTCGCCCCGCTCGCGCGCCTGCGCCCGCCCTTGAGCCTCGGCACCCTCACATTCCGGCTGGTGCGCGCCGATGGCGGCGTGCTTGCGACCGCGCTCGACGCTGCGGCCCCGCCTCCGCCCGCCCCGGGACCCGAGGCGGCACCCATCAGCCCCGATCCGCCGCCGCTGCGCTTCACCTTCGAGGCGGACGCCGAGGGGCGCGTCCGTGACATCTCCGACGCGCTGGCGCACGCCCTCGGCCCGATGGCGGACCACCTGGTGGGCGCCACCTTCGCCGAGCTCGAGGCAAAGGACCTCGCCCGCGGGGCCGCCGCGGCGTCCACCGCCCTCTCCGGCGGAGCGAGCTTTACCGGCGCCCGCGTCACGCTCGCCGGCGATCCCCCATTGGAGCTCGAACTCGGCGCCGCGCCGGTGCTGGGCGCAGGCCTCAGCCGCGGCGCGATGCGCGGCTTCGGCATCGCCCGCCGCCGCCCGAGGCTGCATCTACCGCTGCCCGCGCCGTCCGAACCCGCGCCCGCCAAGCCGAAGGTGGTGCAGCTGCGCGGAGCCGGGGCGCTGTCCCCCGCCGAGCATTCGGCGTTCCGCGAGATCGCCCGCACGCTCGCCGCCGCAGTCGAGGACTGGCCCAAGGGCGACGAGAGCGCGGCGCCGCTGACGGGCGACGCGCCGTTCCTGTCGACGGAGCCGCCCGAGCCGGTGTTTGAGAGCACGCCGCCGGACAGCTTCGCCGCCGCCGAGGCGCTGCTCGACCGGCTGCCGGTTGGGCTGCTGGTGGAGCAGAACGGCGCGGCGATCCACGCCAACCGCGCCTTCCTGAAATGGACCGGCCATGCCGACCTTCCCGCCTTCCAGGAGGCCGGCGGGCTCGCCGCCGCTCTGGAGCGCGGTGCGGACGGCGTGCTGCGCCTCGTCACTCCCGAAGGCGAGCGCCTGCCGGTGACGGTGCGCCTGATGGCGGCCCCCTATGACGGTCGCAACGCGCTCCTGTACGTGGCCCGCCCGATCGAAGACGGGCCGCCGTCCGCCGACGCGCGCGCCGAGGCCCTCAGCCGGGCGCGGCGCGAGGCGCTCGATCTCGTTCCCTGGCCGGTGCTTCTGCTGGAAGAGGACGGACTGGTGATGTTCGCCAACCGGGCCGCGCTGGGCCTTCTGGAGCGGAGCGAGCCGGAGACCATCGGCACGCCCTTCCTGGCGCTGGTGGACGGCGACGACCGGGCTGCCGCGGCAGAAGCTCTGCGCGCCGCGATCGCCGCCGAGCCCGCCGCACCCGCCCCTCTCGATCTGACCATGCGCACGGGCGAAGCGGGCGGATCGCCCATGCGGGCCGCGCTGGCGCGCGGCGGGCGAGAGGACCGGCTGGTCTGCGTGGTGCTGGCGCCGCGGGCGGCCGCCGCCCCACCGCCGGAGGCGGACGTCGCGTCCGCCGCCGCGCCTGAATTGCCTGCCCTGCCGCCGGCCGCCCCCGAACTCGTCCCCGTCCGGCTCGCGTCCCTGGCGCGCCTGGTCTGCGAGCGTCTCGCGCCCGCCCTGGAGACCCTTCTGCCCGCCGAGGACGCTCCGCGCGAAGCCCCTGCCGTAGGCCTTGACGGCCAAACCCGTGCCGCGCTCACCACCCTGCGCAGCGAGCTGGACGACCTCAGCGGCCTCGCCGCGCCGGAGCCGCCGCCGCCCTCGATGTGCGACCTCGCGGCATTGACGCGCGAGGTGCTCGCCTTGCTGGAACCCGCCGCGCGCCGGCGCGGCGTGCGGCTGCGCGCCGATCTGCCGCCGACCGCCCCCGCGGCGGCGGATGCGCCGCGGCTCGCCCGTCTGCTGCGCCACCTCCTTGAGGATGCGCTCGCAGCCAGCCCCGAGGACGCCGCCATCGCCGTCGCCATCCTGCCCGCCCCGGAAGAGGCCGACGCCGTGGCGATCGAGATCGCCGACGGCGGCCCGGCCCTGGACGAGGTGGCGATGGCCCGCGCGCTGGACCCTCTGGCCCCTGGTGGCGCCGCGGACCGGCTGCCGCGACCGGACATCGGGCCGCTGCGCTTCGCCCGGCTGGCCCACGAGGCCGAAGCGCTCGGCGGCACGCTCACGCTGCGGCGCGGCCTGTCGTCCGGGATGGTGGCGCGCCTGCGCCTGCCCCAAACGCCGCGGATTTGACCTCGCCTGATCGCACGCCGGCCTATGAGCCTCGGACGTTCGAGGCCGCGAGCCGCGCATTCTGGCGGTTCATTGTGGCTGCGATTCACCGCTGCGGCTTCGTGGCCACTGCTTCACTTGCGCCTGCCCGCCTCCACCAAGGGAAACCGGCCGGGATCGGTCACAATGGAATTGCTTAAAAGTAGAACTGCTCAATCTTTTCAAATGCCGGCGCAACCACCATGTCGCATTTCTACGGAGTTGACGCGAAGCCGGCCGTTCTGCGAAATAGCCTCAAGTAGTCAGGCCTTTTTGGAATTGCTCTAAGCAAGCTGATCTGGATCAAACCATGATCGTGTGTTCCTGCAACGTCTTTTCCGACCATCAGGTCCGCGACGCCTGCGCCGGCGCGGCGAGCGTTCGGACGCCGGGCGAGATCTACCGCTGCCTCGGCTGCTCCCCCCAATGCGGGCGCTGCGCCCGTACCATCCGGGCCATCCTGGACCAGGTGCAGGCCCATTCCTGCGCGTCCTGCGCCGAGGAATGCCCGGTCGCCGCCCTCACCGGAATGGTCGCCGCGGAGTAGGCGCGGACCCGCGACGGTATCCCTGCTGTTGCGAACAGATTAGAATTTGTCTAAAAGCAATTCGAGATAACAAGGCCGCTTCGTCGGCATGAGGAGTGAGTCATGAAGGGTGATCCGAAGGTCATCGAGTATCTCAACCGGGGATTGCGTTCGGAGCTCACCGCCATCAACCAGTACTGGCTGCATTACCGCATGCTGGACAATTGGGGCTACAAGGCGCTCGCCAAGAAGTGGCGCGCCGAGTCCATCGAGGAGATGGTGCACGCGGACAAGTTCACCGACCGCATCCTGTTCCTCGACGGCTTCCCGAACATGCAGGTGCTCGACCCGCTGCGCATCGGCCAGGACGTGAAGGAAATCCTCGAAGCGGACCTCGCCGCCGAGGTGGACGCCCGCGCCCTCTATCAGGAGGCCGCCACCTATTGCGCCTCGGTCAAGGACTATCCCAGCCGCGACCTGTTCGAGGAGCTGATGGCGGACGAGGAAGGCCATATCGACTTCCTTGAGACCCAGCTCGACCTCGTGGCCAAGCTCGGCCTTCAGCTCTACGCCCAGCACCATATCGGCGAGCTGGACGAGGACTGATCTGCGTTCCGGTGCGACTCGTGACCCAGGCCCGGCCGATCCGCCGGGCCTTTTTTTGCCCAGTCCCCTCCCCTATACGCCCGGGCGTTGATCTCACGACTTCACCGCGCGGATGCGTCCCCGCACTTTCGGGATGCCGTGAAGCGCGGCCGCCGTTCCTGGGTGTCCTTCCCCGGGGGCTTGCCGGGTCGCATGGTGAGGCGTGGCAGCATACCAGACTGGAATCATGACAATTTAGATGCGCTCCAAAGTATTTCTTGGACCCGCTCTAATGTTTTGGACCTCTCCGGTTTATTCATTGACGCTCCGTCACAGCCAAGGCTAGGCGAACACACGCAGTGACCGCGTTCGACACTGAGCGCATCCCATCGCCGCGGAGAGGACGCCATGCCCCATCTCACTCCCATGCGCGCAGCGCTTCTGGCGACCGCGCTTCTCGCCGGTGCCACCCTTCCGGCCTCGGCCCAGCAGGTGGTCAACGTCTACACCACCCGCGAGCCCGGCCTTGCCGCGCCGCTGTTCGAGGCCTTCACCAAGGCCACCGGCATCGAGGTGAAGAGCGTCTTCATCAAGGACGGCCTCGCCGAGCGCGTGAAGGCCGAGGGCGCCAGCTCGCCGGCCGACGTGCTCATGACGGTGGATGTGGGCAACCTGCTCGACGTGGTGGATGCCGGCGTGACCCAGCCGGTGGACAGCGCGGCGCTGAAGGCGGCCATTCCCGCCAACCTGCGCGACCCCGACGGCAACTGGTTCGCGCTCTCGCTGCGCGCCCGCCTCGTCTACACGGCCAAGGACCAGGTGAAGCTCGACGCCATCACCTATGAGGGCCTCGCCGACCCCAAGTGGAAGGGCAAGGTCTGCATCCGCTCGGGCCAGCACCCCTACAACGTGGCCCTCACCGCCGCCTACATCGTCCACCACGGCGAGGCGAAGACGGAAGAGTGGCTGCGCGGACTGAAGGCCAATCTCGCGCGCAAGCCTGCCGGCGGCGACCGCGAGGGCGCGCGCGACATCCTCGGCGGCATCTGCGACCTGGCGCTGGGCAATTCCTACTATGTGGGCCTGATGCGCGCCGGCAAGGGCGGCGCCGAGCAGCAGAAGTGGGGCGACGGCATCGGCGTGCTGCTGCCCACCTTCGAGGGTGGCGGCACCCATGTGAACGTCTCCGGCGCCGCGGTGGCCAAGAACGCGCCCCACAAGGACGCCGCCATCAAGTTCCTGGAGTTCGCCGTCTCCCCGGCCATGCAGTCGGTCTACGCCAAGATGAACTACGAGTATCCGGTCATCACCGGCGCCGAGACCGACCCGATCATCGCCAATCTCGGCCCGCTCAAGGTGGATCCCATCTCCCTCGTCGCCATCGCCAAGGCGCGCAAGCGCGCCAGCGAGCTGATCGACAAGGTCGGCTTCAACGACTGAGGCCCAAGGTCCGCGCGAAGCAGCGGCCATGGCCACGCAAGCCCTGATCGCACCTCGTCGCAAGGCGCGCCTCCTGCCCGTCATCGGGCGGGAGGCGTCGTCGTTCTGGGTGTGGGGCGCCGCCGCGGTAGCGCTCGCCGTGCTGCTGCCGCTGGTCGCGCTGGCCGCCATCGCCGCCGAAGGCTCCGGCGACCTCTGGCCGCATCTGCTCGCTTATGTCCTGCCGAGCGCGCTGACGCAGACCTTCATGCTGCTGATCGGCGTCGGCCTGCTCTCCTGCCTGTTTGCCATTCCCTGCGCCTGGCTGGTGGCCAATTGCGACTTTCCGGGCCGCGGCCTGTTCGAGTGGGCGCTTTTGATGCCGCTGGCCGTGCCGGGCTACATCGTCGCCTATTCCTATCTCGACGTGCTGCACCCGCTCGGGCCGGTGCAGGAGCCGCTCCGGGCGCTGCTCGGCATCGCGTCGCCGCGCGATTTCCGGCTGCCGGACGTGCGCTCCATCGGCGGCTGCGTGTTCGTGCTGTCGTGCGTGCTCTACCCTTATGTCTACCTCTCGGCGCGGGCGAGCTTCCTGGTGCAGTCCGCCGCCGCTTTGGAGGTGGCGCGCACGCTCGGCGCCAGCCGGACCAAGGCCTTCTTCAAGGTCGGCCTGCCGCTCGCCCGGCCGGCGGTGGTGGCCGGCCTCACGCTGGTGCTGCTGGAGACTCTAGGCGACATCGGCGCTTCCGAATTCCTCGGCGTGCGCACGCTCACGGTGTCCATCTACGCCACCTGGGTCAACCGCTCGAACCTGCCCGGCGCGGCGCAGATCGCGCTGGTGATGCTGACCCTGGTGCTCGCGCTGATCCTCGCCGAGCGCGCCGCGCGCTCCACCCGCCGCTTCGTCGCCAGCGGCACCGCGCGACCCGCGCCGCCGGCGCGGCTTTCCGGCCTCGCGGCCGCCGGCGCGGTCCTGCTGTGCGCCCTGCCAGTGGCGCTCGGCTTCGCCGTTCCGGTGCTGCATCTCGCCGTCTCGGCCGTGCGACGGGTGGCCGAGACCGGGATGTCCGCCACCCTGCCGCGAGAGGCCGCGACCACCGCCGTCATCGCCATCGCCGCCACGGGTCTCACGCTCGCGGCCGGGCTGGTGGTGGCGCTGGCGCACCGCCTCGCGCCGTCGGCCCTGTCGGGCGGCCTCGCGCGGCTGGCGAGCCTCGGCTATGCGGTGCCGGGAACGGTGCTCGGCATCGGCCTGCTCAGCCCGCTCGCCGGCTTCGACAACATGGTGGACGCCGCCCTGCGCCAGACCTTCGGCATCTCCAGCGGCCTGCTGATCTCCGGCTCGGGGGCGGCCCTGGTTCTGGCGCTCGCCATCCGGTTCCTGGCCATCCCCATCGGCGGCATCGAGGCAGGCTTCGCCAAGCTCTCGCCCCATCTCGACATGGCGGCGCGCAGCCTTGGCGCGACGCGCGGGGGAACCGTCACCCGCATCCACCTGCCGCTGCTGAGGCCGGCGCTGTTCACCGCTGCGCTCCTGGTGTTCGTCGACGCCATGAAGGAGCTACCCGCCACCCTTCTGCTGCGCCCGCTCGGCCTGGAAACCCTGGCGACCCACATCTATGCCGAGGCAGCCCGCGGCACCTACGAGGACGGCGCGCTCGCCGCTCTGCTGATCGTCCTGGTGGGTCTCGGCCCGGTGATCCTGCTGGCCCGCCTGTCGGCCTCGGCCGTGCGCGGCAGCTCTGCCTCCCGCCCCTCCCCGTCCCGTTCCCCGCACGCCTGAGGGGCCGCTCCGGCCGGCGGCGGCGAGGCCATCAAAGGGACACAGAGCCGGGGAATCGTGCCGCCTCCTCCTGCCGTCTTCCGGGAGGCCGCGCCGCTTTCCCGGCCGTGAGCCGCGCATGGCGCCCGACCCGTTCTGACCGATCGATGAGGCAATGCTGAAACACGGCGTACCCACGCGACGCACCCTTCTGATCGCCCTCGCCGGCAGTTGCGCCGTAGCGGCCGCGATTCTGGTCGCCGCGCTCGCATTGCCGCTTGTCATTCCCGCCGAAGAGCTGCGCCGTGCCGCGACCCAGGCCATCACCGGCACCACCGGCCAGAGGGTGCGCATGTCGGGCGAGCCGACGCTGCGCCTGCTGCCCTATCCGCGCCTGACGCTCGGCAAGGCCGAATTCCCCCTGCCGCAGGGACAGTCGCTGGATGCCGAGAGCGTCGAGGCGCGGCTCCAGCTTTGGCCGCTCCTGTTCGGCAGCGTCGAGGTGTCGGACGTCACCCTCAATCGGCCGACGCTGATCCTCACCGGCGCCGGCGCCTTGTCCGCCATCATCCTGGCGCCGGTGCTCGGCGACAAGGACCTGCCCGAGCTGCGGGTCCGCCGCGGCACGATCGCCCTGCGGGACGAGAACGGGCTGACGCGCGAGCTTGTGAGCAACATTTCCGGCAGCCTCGACCGCATCCTCGACGGCAAGGGCATCGCCGTCGTCGTCGACTTCGACTGGCGCGAGAAGACCGTCTCCACCAAGCTGCTGATGGAGGATACCCCGGCCTTCATGGCCGGACGTCCGACCGTGACCCGCGCCTCCCTCTCCGCGCGCTCATCCCAGGGTTCGTTCCGCGGCGAGACGGCGTTGCGTCGCGACAGTCTCGCGGCCGAGGGCAATCTCAGCTTGAAGACCGAGTCGCTGCGCGATGTCCTCGCCTGGCTCGGCATCGAGGCGCCCACCACGGGCGGCTTCGGCGCGTTCGGCCTCGCCGGCCAACTGAAGGCCGACGGCCCGCAGATCGGCCTTACCAAGGCGGCGCTGGAACTCGACGGCAACCGCTCGGAGGGGGCGCTGCTGGTCAAGCTCGGCGGCGAGCGGCCGCTGATCCAGGGCACGCTCGCCGCCGACAGCCTCGACCTGACGCCCTATGGCCGCATGCGCCTGACCGATGCCGGCGGACGCGAATGGGACCGCCACACCCTCAACCTCGCCGCGCTGGAGCGCTTCGACCTGGACCTGCGCCTCTCGGCGGCATCGGCCACGGCCGAGAACACGCGCATCTCCACCCTCGCCGCCAGCGCCGTTCTTTCGAGCGGCCGGCTCGCATTGGCACTTGGTCAGGCGCGCATCTGGGGCGGGCGCATCCGTGCCTCGGCGGTGCTCTCGCCGCGCCCCGCGACCATGGCCGCCGACCGCTCGGGCGCGGTGGTGCGCATCGAGGCCGACTGCGCGGACGTCTCTTTGGAGCCCGCGCTCGACGATATCGCCGGATTCCGCCGCCTGGAGGGAACCGGCGACATCACGGTGAGCCTGGAAGGCTCGGGCCGGAGCATCCAGGACATCGCCCAGACCCTGACGGGCGGCTTCTCGATCTCCGGCGCCGACGGGGCGCTGGTCGGCTTCGACGTCGCCCAGGTGCTGCACCGGATCGAGCGCCGCCCGCTCTCCGGCGGCGGCGACCCGCGCGGCGGGCGCACCGACTTCACGACGCTTGACGGCAAGATCACGATCGAAAAAGGCCGCGCCGACGTCGAGAGCATGCGGCTCGAAGGAAAGCGGGTGCGCCTCGCGCTCGTGGGAACCGCGAGCATCGGCATGCGTGACCTCGACCTGAAGGGCAAGGCGGCCCTGGTCGCGCCGGCCCAGGGTGCCGCGGACCAGGTGCCCGCCGACCTGCCCTTCGTCGTCCAGGGTCCGTGGGACAGCCCCCTGGTGATCGCCGATCCCCAGAGTCTGCTGCAGCGCTCGGGCGCGGCCCAGCCGCTGATCGAGGCGGTCCGCAGCCGTGCCGGCGCGGCTGCGGTTCGGGGCATCATCGAGAGCCTGACGCGCGTGCCCGATCCGACCCCGGCCGTCACCACCGCCCCGGCGAACTGATCGGCGCGGCACCGGCGGCGGCTCCGCTTTTCCAGAGCTGCGCCGAATGGCGCATCATCTCCCGCGAAGCCTCCCGCGAACCGGTCCGCGCGGGGGCGAATCCGCCTGCCGCGCCCGCCCTATTGTGCCGCCCTGGACGCCGCCTCGCCGAGCCCCGCGCAGATGATGGGATCGCGGCGCAGCCGCGCGAACAGCAGGTGGTCCTCCCACACGCCGTTGATGCACAGATATTCGCGCGAATAGCCCTCGCGCACGAAGCCGCTGCGCTCCAGGAGATGGATCGACGGCGCGTTGGTCGGCATGCAGGCGGCCTCGATGCGCCGCAATTGCAGGCGCTCGTGGGCCACCGGCAGCAGCGCCGCAAGCGCGGCGCGCATGTGGCCCTTGCCGGCAAACCGCTCGCCCATCCAGTAGCCGAGACTCGCCGCCTGGCACACGCCGCGCCGGACATTGGACAAGGTGAGCCCGCCGAGCAGGGCATGGTCCGCGCTGCGGAACACGAACATCGGATAGGCGTGGTCGGCGAGCATATCGCGCGCATAGCGCCGGAGCCTGCGGGAGAAGGCGGCGCGGGTGAGATCGTCCGCCGGCCAGAGCGGCTCCCAGGGCGTCAGGAAGGCGCGGCTGGAGGCGCGAAGATCGCGCCACTGGGCGAAGTCCGAGCTTTGGGGCACCCGCAGATAGACCCGGTCGCCCTCGACGGCCGGGAGGGGATCGGCGGAGAAGAGCGATGTCAGCGGCCACATGAGCGTGCCCCCGCCGACATCCCAAATGCCCGCCGCCAGGAAATGGCCGCCGCGGCGCCGGACGATGGACCGCCGGGCGATGCGCTGCCTGCCTGACCCCGAGGCGACACTGCGTCCGCCATTCTCAACCGGCCCCCGCCTGGAGGCCGCCTCCTCGGCCGCGCCGGCCCCTCCGGCCGCGACCGTCTCCTAACCCGCCAGACGTTCCACGATCCGCGCGGCAGGTTCAAGGCCCGCGCCGGGACCGATGGCCGCAAGCGTGGGCCGCGCCCCCTGAACCAGGCGGCGCGCCGCGGCGCGCACCTTGGCGACATCCACCGCCTCCACCTTGGCGACGATCTCCTCCACCGGGATCACCCGGCCGAAGGCGAGCATCTGCCGGGCGAGCTGGTCCGCCCGCGCGCCCGAGCTCTCCAGGGCGGCGAGCAGGCCCACCTTCATCTGCGCCTTGGCGCGGGCCACCTCGGTCTCGGTGACGGTGTCGCCGGTCTCCAGCATCTGGTCGATGACCGCGGCCGTCAGTTCGCCCACGTCGCCCTCGTCGGTGCCGGCATAGACCCCGAACAGGCCGGTGTCCGCATAGCTCCAGTGGAAGGCGTAGATGGCGTAGCAGAGGCCGCGCTCCTCCCGCACGTCCTGGAACAGGCGCGAGGACATGCCGCCGCCGAGCACGTTCGCGAGCACCTGGACGGCGTGGTATTCCTCGTCCTTGAACGAGCAGCCCTCGATGCCGATCAGCAGGTGCACCTGCTCCAGTTCGCGCGGGGCAAGGTGGATGCCGCCGGCATAGGCGGCCGGCATCTGCAGTGCCGGCTGCTGCGAGGATACGGAGGCAAGGCGCGCGCCCGCCTCCTCCACCAGCCTGTCATGCTCCACAGCGCCCGCCGCGGCGACCACCATGCGCGGCCCGCGATAGTGGCGCAGCAGGTAGGTCGCCAGCTGGCCGCGGTTGAAGGAGCGCACGGTCTCCGGCGTGCCGAGGATGGAGCGGCCCACCGCCTGGTCGGGGAAGGCGCGCTCCTGGAAATGGTCGAACACCAGGTCGTCCGGCGTGTCCATGACCGCGCCGATCTCCTGGACGATGACGTTCTTCTCGCGCTCCAGTTCGTCGGCGGCGAAGGCCGGCTCGGTCAGGATGTCGGCAAGGATGTCGACGCCGAGCGCCACGTCCTCGCCCAGCACCCGGACGTTGTAGGAGGTCTGCTCCACCGAGGTCGCGGCATTGATGTCGCCGCCCACCTGTTCGATCTCCTCGGCGATGCCGCGGGCCGAACGGCGCTTGGTGCCCTTGAAGGCCATGTGCTCCAGGAGGTGCGAGATGCCGTGCTCGTCGTGCGCCTCGTCGCGCGCCCCTGCGCCCACCCAGATGCCGAGCGAGGCCGTTCCCAGATGGGGCATGTCGTCGGAGACGACGGTGATGCCGTTCGGCAGCGTCGAGAGCTTCACGCTCATGCGGCGGCGCCCGCGCCCAGGCGGGCGGTGCGGGAGATGAACGCCTCCACGGCGGACAGATCGTTGGGCAGCACGGTGACGTGCTCCTTGCGGGTCATCAGGTCGGCCATGTGCGGCGGCAGCGGCGGGCGCAGGCCCGTGGCCGCCTCCACCGCATCTGGGAACTTGGCCGGATGGGCGGTGGAGAGCACCACCTGCGGCACCTTGCGGGAATGCTCCACCTTGTCCGCCACCGCGAGGGCAACGGCGGTGTGGGGGTCCGCGAGATAGCCGGCATCCTCAAAGGCGCGGGCGATGGTCTTGGCGGTCTCCGGCTCGTCGGCCCGCCCGGCGGAGAAATCGGCCGCGATCGCCGCCTGGGCGGCGCGCGGCAGGCTGAACGCGCCGGACTGGGCAAGCGAGCCCATCAGTTCGCGCACGGTTGCGGCATCCCGGTCCAGGGCCTCGAACAGCAGGCGCTCGAAATTGGACGAGACCTGGATGTCCATGGAGGGCGAGGACGAGGGCTTCACGCCCTTGGTCTCGTAGCGCCCAGTTTCCAGCGTGCGCGCCAGGATGTCGTTGACGTTGGTGGCGATGGAGAGGTCGGCGATGGGCAGGCCCATCTTCTTCGCCACCCAGCCGGCGAGGACGTCGCCGAAATTGCCGGTGGGCACCACGAACGACACGGTGCGGTGCGGCGCGCCGAGCGCGGTGGCGGCATAGAAATAATAGACCACCTGGGCGACGATGCGGGCCCAGTTGATGGAGTTCACGCCGGCGAGCGCGAGGCGATCGCGGAAGGCGTGGTGGTTGAACATGGCCTTCACCATGGCCTGGCAGTCGTCGAACGTGCCTTCCACGGCGATGGCGTGCACGTTGGGCGAGGCGACCGTGGTCATCTGCCGCCGCTGCACCTCGCTGACGCGCTTGTGCGGGTAGAGGATGAACACGTCCACCGCGTCCGAATGGCGGAAGGCCTCGATGGCCGCCGAGCCGGTATCGCCCGAGGTTGCTCCGACGATGGTCGCCCGCGCCCCGCGCGCGCCGAGCACATGGTCCATGAGGCGGGCGAGCAGCTGCATCGCCACGTCCTTGAACGCCAGCGTCGGGCCGTGGAACAGCTCCAGCACGAACCGGTTCGGGGCGATCTGCACCAGCGGCGCCACCGCGGGATGGCGGAAGCCGGCATAGGCATCCTCGATCATCAGATCGAGCGCCCGGCGCGGAATCGAATCCGCCACGAACGGCGCGATCACCGCCTTGGCCACCTCGGCATAGGGCTTGCCCGCCAGCGCCGCGATCTCGTCGTCCGACAGCGTCGGCCAGGTTTCGGGCACGTAGAGGCCGCCGTCGCGCGCGAGGCCGGCGAGCAAAGCGTCGGCGAAGGACAGAACGGGGGCCTCGCCCCTTGTGGACACGTAGCGCAAGGGATCCTCTGGATTTGCATGCCGATAGGTGCGCCGCGCCAGACTAGACGCATAGGCCGCCCGGCGAAAGCCGGCAGAGGCCGGGAATGCGGCGCTCCGCCCCGCGACCGGGAAGGGCTGGCGCGGCCGACGCTACTCAGGACGGCCGATCTCTGCTAGATCGCCCGCTTGAATGTTGAAGGAACCGACGACCTCATGATCCCCCGCTACAGCCGCCCCGAAATGGCCGCCATCTGGACCCCCGAGCAGCGCTTCCGCATCTGGTTCGAGATCGAGGCGCACGCGGCGGACGCCATGGCCGAAATCGGCATCGTGCCGAAGGAGGCGGCGGCCAAGATCTGGGAGCTGGGCGGCCCGGCGAAGTTCGACATCGAACGCATCGACGCCATCGAGCGCGAGGTGAAGCACGACGTCATCGCCTTCCTCACCCACCTTTCCGAGTTCGTCGGCCCGGACGCGCGCTTCGTGCACCAGGGCATGACCTCGTCCGACGTGCTGGACACCTGCCTGTCGGTGCAGCTCACGCGCGCCGCCGATCTGCTGATCGCCGACCTCGACAAGCTGCTCGACGTGCTGGAGCGCCGCGCTTTCGAGCACAAGCTCACCCCCACCGTCGGCCGCTCCCACGGCATCCACGCCGAACCCACCACGTTCGGCGTGAAGCTCGCCATCGCCGCGGCCGAGTTCCAGCGCAACCGCGCCCGCCTCGTCGCCGCGCGCGAGGAGATTGCCACCTGCGCCATCTCCGGCGCGGTCGGCACCTTCGCCCATGTGGATCCGCGGGTAGAGGAGCACGTGGCCGCCAAGATGGGGCTGAAGGTGGAGACCGTCTCCACCCAGGTGATCCCGCGCGACCGCCACGCCATGTTCTTCGCCACGCTCGGCGTGGTCGCCTCCTCCGTCGAGCGGCTCGCCACCGAGGTGCGGCATCTCCAGCGCACGGAAGTGCTGGAAGCGGAGGAATACTTCTCGCCGGAGCAGAAGGGCTCCTCAGCCATGCCGCACAAGCGCAACCCGGTGCTGACCGAGAACCTCACGGGCCTCGCCCGCATGGTGCGCGCCTATGTGACGCCGGCGCTGGAGAACGTGGCGCTCTGGCACGAGCGCGACATCTCGCACTCGTCCGTCGAGCGCATGATCGGCCCCGATGCCACCGTGACCCTCGACTTCGCCCTCTCCCGCCTCACCGGCGTGATGGACAAGCTGGTGGTCCATGCCGACAACATGCAGAAGAACATGGACAAGCTGGGGGGCCTCATCCACTCCCAGCGCGTGCTCCTGGCGCTGACCCAGAAGGGCGCGAGCCGCGAGGACAGCTATCGGCTGGTCCAGCGCAACGCCATGAAGGTCTGGCGCGGCGAAGGCGACTTCCGCACCTTCCTGCTCAACGATCCGGACGTGCGCAAATTCCTCTCGGAAGAGGACATCAACGAGAAGTTCGACCTCGGCTACCACCTCAGGCACGTGGATACCATCTTCAAGCGGGTGTTCGGCCACGCTTGAGAGCGCATGCCCTCGCAGAATTGGCCCGCGTGAGCGGACCATCGATCTGAGGGCGAGGGAAAAGAGACGCGCGCTGTGGGGTGGTCCGCAGGCGAATGTCACCCAAAGAGTTCGGCGTGGGTCCCGGCGCGGACGAAATTCACCTGATTCCCTTCAATCTGGTAAATCAGAAGAAAATCACCGCCCACATGGCATTCGCGGTGGTCACGCCATTCCCCTTTGAGAGGATGATCCAACCACTCCGCACCCAACGGCGCGTCGTTTGCGATCAATAGCAGCATGACTTCTTTGAGACGCGGCATGTCGTAGCGCGCGGATCGCGACAGACGCTCCCAGTCTTTTTCAAACTGCTTCGTGAAATCGGAGGCTCGCGGCAGGTTCGCCCGCTTTTTGTCAGCGGCCTTTTTTGTCGAGGACATCAATCAGGTCCTGCCCTTCGTGGAAGCGGGCCTGCCGTGCCGCCATCATCGCGCGCGATTCCTCGATCGCAGCCTGCGTTTCAGCATTGGGAATCTTCAGTTCCAGAGGCAGCGCCCCGTCGCGCGCGATGCGCGTCAAGGTCATCCGGACCGCATCCGAAATGTTCAGCCCGAAATAGCTGAGGACGGCCTCGGCCTCCTCCTTCACCCGCTCGTCGACCCGGGCGCGAACAAACGCAGTCGTCGCCATGTTACGTCTCCATTCTCGAGCCTTGTAGCTCAATTGAGCAACAAAGGCCAGAGCATGGGGCGAAGCGGGCTCCAGTTCGCTTGGAGAGAAGCTCAAAAATCAAGCTCCTGAAACAGCCCGGCAGATCCGTGGAAAGCTGAGCCGGTTCGAATGGGACGAGTGCGGCGCACATGTCCACGCTGCTTGCAGGCTGCTTCGCTTGACGCGCCGTCTCCCTCAGCGCGCCACCACGGCCCCGACGAGGATCGCGAGCGGCGGCAGCCAGGCCATGGCGAGCGCGAGGTCGCGCCGGCCGCGCCGCCACATCACCAGGCCGAGCAGCGGCGAAAGCACGCACACCGCAAGGCTGATGCCCCAGCCCGCCACCGCCGACGCCTCGCCCCGCGCCCCTTCCGGCCCGCCGAAGACGAAGCCGGAAATGGCGATCAGCAGCACCACGATCGCCGCATCGGCGAGGATGCCGAGCGTGATCGCGATCTTGAGCGCAAGGGTTGGCGCGGTGGAGGCCTCAGCCAACGGCGCGGTCCCCGAGGGCGACGCCCTTCTCTTCCAGGAACGGGACCAGTTCGCCCGCCTGGAACATCTCGCGGACGATGTCGCAGCCGCCCACGAACTCGCCCTTCACGTAGAGCTGGGGAATGGTCGGCCAGTTGGCATATTCCTTGATGCCCTGGCGCAGTTCGTCCGACTGGAGCACGTTGATGCCCTTGAAGGGCACGCCCACGTGGTCGAGGATCTGCACCACCTGCCCCGAGAAGCCGCACTGCGGGAACTGGGGGGTGCCCTTCATGAACAGCACCACGTCGCTGCTCTTGACTTCCTGATCGATAAAATCGTGCGCGCTCATGTTCTCGCTTCCGCAATTCGTGGCCGCCAGGCGGCAACCGTCGGTGTAAAGATCGGCCGCCCGAAGCGAAAGTGCAAGATGGCGC
Source organism: Xanthobacter tagetidis (assembly GCF_003667445.1). Lineage (GTDB taxonomy): Bacteria > Pseudomonadota > Alphaproteobacteria > Rhizobiales > Xanthobacteraceae > Xanthobacter > Xanthobacter tagetidis. Next base: position 37,363 of record NZ_RCTF01000022.1, read on the forward strand.
CGTCCCGGCAGCCCGGAGCCGGCGCTGCCAAAAATATCAGCAACGCTTCAGCTCCTGAGCCGCGCCGCTACTTCTTCGCCGGCGCGTAGAAGGTGCCCTCCACTTCGACGATGTCGTCCTGGTTGAGGCGATCCACCTCGATGATGGTGCGCGGCGGGTAAGGCGGCTTGCCCCACAATTCCTCCTGCACCTTGTTCACGATGGGCCGGTAGCGGAACATGTCGGTGACGTAGACCACGAGCCGGGTCGCATCCTGCAGGGTCGCCCCGCCCGATTCGGCGATCGTCTTCATGTTCAGGAACGCCTGGCGCACGCGCGCCTCGTCGCCGGCAACCAGCTGGTTGGTGGCGGGGTCGATGCCGCGCATGCCGGCCACGAAAACGAAATCGCCGGCTTTCGTGCCGAGATTCCAGGTGCCGGTCGGCTTGATCGCGCCCGGCGGCGAGAGCGTCACCACCCCATTGGGCGACTGGGCCGCGGCAGCGCCCGACGCAAGGGCTGCGATCAGGGCAAAGGCGAGGAAGCGCGCGGAACGCATGGGTTTTTCCTTCGGCTGGTGAAAGAACGGCCAGCCGAGGGTCGATCAGCGCAAGAGCGCAGTCACGTCCAAATTGAATGCAGGTGCGCCGCCGGTCTGCCTGCGCACCGGTCAGGGCGTCTCGGGGACGCTGGTCTGCAGCGCGAGCGCGTGCAGCACGCCGCCCATGTTCCCCTTCAGGGCCGCATAGACCATCTGGTGCTGCTGCACCCGGCTCTTGCCGCGGAACGCCTCGGAGACGATGCGCGCGGCATAGTGGTCGCCGTCGCCCGCGAGGTCCTCGATCACCACGGTGGCGTCGGGCAGCGCCTCCTTGATGAGCTGCTCGATCTCTCGCGGGTGCATGGGCATCAGGCTGTCCTCGAAATCTGGCCTCAGGAGGCGCCCATATAGATGGGCAGCCACGTCTCGTGCCGGTCGCGCAGGGATTCGACCATGATGGCCCGGTCATCGGGGATTGCAAGCTTGTCGCCGCCGGTCTTGCCGATCTTGGCCAGCGGCACGCCCAGCGCCTCCGCCTTGCGCGCGATCTCGGCCGTATGGCCGCTCGGCACGGTGACGATGTAGCGCGCCTGGTCCTCGCCGAACCACCAGGCGAACGGATCCATGCCCGCCGGCGGCGCTTCCAGCGAGGCGCCGATGCGCCCGGCCATCGCCATCTCGGCCAGCGCGACCAGCAGGCCGCCGTCGGAGATGTCGTGCACCGCCGTGGCGATGCCGTCCAGGATCAGCGACCGCACGAAGTCGCCATTGCGCTTCTCGGCCAGAAGGTCCACCGGCGGGGGCGCCCCCTCCTCCCGCTCGCAGATGGTGGAGAGGAACTTGCTGGCGCCGAGCCAGCCCACCGTCTTGCCGATCAGCAGGACCGGCTCGCCGGCCGCCTTGAAGCCGAGCGTGGCGGTCTTGTGCATGTCCTCGATCAGGCCCACGCCGCCGATGGTGGGGGTGGGCAGGATCGCCTGGCCGTTGGTCTCGTTGTAGAGGCTGACGTTGCCCGAGACGACCGGGAAATCGAGCGCCTCGCAGGCCGCGCCGATGCCTTTCACGCAGCCCACGAACTGGCCCATGATCTCGGGCTTTTCGGGATTGCCAAAGTTCAGGTTGTCGGTCACGGCGATCGGCAGCGCGCCCACCGCGGTGAGATTGCGCCAGGCCTCGGCCACCGCCTGCTTGCCGCCCTCGAACGGATCTGCCTCGCAATAGCGCGGCGTGACGTCGGTGGTGAAGGCGAGCGCCTTCGGCCCGTCCTCCACCCGCACCACACCGGCGTCGCCGCCCGGGCGCTGCACGGTGTTGCCGAGGATGAGGTGGTCGTACTGCTCCCACACCCAGCGCTTGGAGCACAGGTCCGGCGAGGCGATGAGGCGCTCCAGCGCGTCGGCCACCGAGGAGGAGGTGCGCACGTCCTCCGGCGCGATCACCGGGCGCGGCTTGGGCTCCTCGTAGGGCCGGCGATACTCCGGCGCCTCGTCGCCCAGTTCCTTGATCGGCAGGTCGGCTTCCACCAGTCCCTTGTGCTTCACCACGAAGCGCAGGGTGTCGGTGGTGTGGCCGACGATGGCGAAGTCGAGCCCCCATTTGCGGAAGATCGCCTCGGCTTCTTCCTCCTTGCCGTCGGCGATCACCATGAGCATGCGCTCCTGGCTTTCGGAGAGCATCATCTCGTAGGCGCTCATGCCGGCCTCGCGGCACGGCACCTTGTCGAGGTCCAGCTCGACGCCGAGATTGCCCTTGGCGCCCATCTCCACCGCCGAGCAGGTGAGGCCGGCGGCGCCCATGTCCTGGATCGCCACGACGCAACCCGCCTTCATGATTTCGAGGCAGGCCTCCAGCAGCAGCTTCTCGGCGAAGGGATCGCCCACCTGCACGGTCGGGCGCTTCTCCTCGGCATCGGCGCCGAACTCGTTGGAGGCCATGGTGGCGCCATGGATGCCGTCGCGCCCGGTCTTCGAGCCGAGATAGACGATGGCCCGGCCGACGCCAGTCGCCGCCGCGTAGAAGATCTCGTCGGTCTTGGCGAGGCCGACCGCCATGGCGTTGACCAGGATGTTGCCGTTGTAGCGCTTGTGGAAGCCGACCGAGCCGCCCACCGTGGGCACGCCGAACGAATTGCCGTAGCCGCCGATGCCCGCCACCACGCCCGCCAGCAGGCGCCGGGTCTTCGGATGATGGCAGTCGCCGAAGCGCAGGAAGTCGAGCGCCGCGATCGGCCGCGCGCCCATGGTGAACACGTCGCGCAGGATGCCGCCGACCCCAGTCCCTGCGCCCTGGTAGGGCTCGATGAAGGACGGGTGGTTGTGGCTCTCCATCTTGAATACCACGGCGAGGCCGTCGCCGATGTCCACAACGCCGGCATTCTCGCCCGGCCCCTGGATCACCCGTTTGCCCTTGGTGGGCAGGGTGCGCAGCCACACCTTCGAGGACTTGTAGGAGCAGTGCTCGTTCCACATCGCCGAGACGATGCCCAGCTCGGTGATCGAGGGCTCGCGGCCGATCAGCTTGAGGAAGTGCTCGTACTCCTCCGGCTTGAGGCCGTGCTCGGCCACCAGTTCGGGGGTGATGCGGGGCGTGTTGGGGATGAGGTTCACGTTATTCGTTTCCCGGCCGTGTCGCTGCGGTGAGGCATCACGAGGCATCACTTGGCGCGATGGGCGTCATAATAGGCGCGCAGGATGGCATTCATGCGCGTGAGGTGGCCCTTTCCCTGGGCCTTGAACCAGTCGAGCACGTCGCTGTCCAGCCGCAGGTGGACCGAGGTCTTTCCGGGAGGCTCGGGGAACACCACGCGGGCATTGTCCCAGAAGCCGTCGGGCAGTTCGTAGGTCGGCGCGTCGGAGGCGGTCTCGAACACCTCACCGCGGGCGCGCATGGCGCGCAGCTCCTCCAGCGAGCACCTTCTGATATCGCTTGGCTCCGCTGGGGCCGACACGCCAGGCGGAGATGACGCGGCGGATGCCGGAGCGCCACGTGAATGCGACGACGTAATGCTGACCCTCGAACGCTCCGATCGCAAGGAAGCGCTCTTCTTCGTAGGGGAAGCGTGTGTCTTGGGCTTCGACATGAGGGCCTTCAAATATCTCGACGGCAAGGCCGAAATCGACCTTATGCTTGCGCAGGTTCTCGACCCGCTTCCCCTCGTCCCACTCGAATTCCATAGGTACACATCCGTGTACACATATTCAAGCCGATGGGTCACGCTGCCTTGAGGGCGCCGGCGAGGCTCTCGAACAGGCCGCGGCCGTCGGTGGGGCCGATCTCGGCCTCGATGTAGTTCTCCGGGTGGGGCATCATGCCGAGCACGTTGAACTTTTCGGAATAGATGCCGGCGATGCCGTTGATGGCGCCGTTCGGGCCGTCCGTCTCGTCGATCTGTCCGTCGCGGCGGGCATAGCGGAACGCGACGCGTCCCTCGCTCTCCAGCCGGGCGATGGTGGCTTCGTCCGCCGTGTAATTGCCTTCGCCGTGGGCGACGGGGATGCGGATCAGGTCGCCCTTGCGATAGGCCTTGGTGAAAGGCGTGTCGGCGCGCTCCACGCGCAGCAGCACCTCGCGGCACACGAACCGCAGCCGGGCATTGCGCACCAGCACGCCCGGCAGCAGGCCGGCCTCACACAGGATCTGGAAGCCGTTGCAGATGCCCAGCACCAGGCCGCCTTTGGCGGCATGGGCGCGCACAGCATCCATGATGTTGGCGCGCGCGGCGATGGCGCCGCAGCGCAGATAGTCGCCATAGGAGAAGCCGCCGGGCAGCACCACGAGGTCGGTGCCCTGCGGCAGTTCGTGGTCGGCATGCCAGACCACCTGCGGCTTGGCGCCGCCGACGATCTTGAGCGCGCGCACGGCGTCCTGCTCGCGGTTGGAGCCGGGGAAGAGGATGACGGCTGGTTTCATGGTCTCTCAGTGGGTGCCGACGAGGTCGAGCCTGCGTTCGATGCGGTCGAGACGCGCGTCGTGGCGCGCGAGGATTCCGTAGATGTTGTTCACGTCCTGCTGGATGGCGTGCACGTGGCTGCGCCGGGCAATCATCTCTTCACGGGCCTGCGCCTGCCCCTCGCGCAGGAGAGACACCTCGCGCTGGATCGGCTTCAGAACCTCATAAAGAAGCTCGTTGGTGACCTCGGCCATCGCGCCCTCTCGGCGGCATTCCCCTGGCCGCGTCACGCAAGGATATCACATCACTCCGCGAACTCGACCTTGTAGGTCTCGATCACGGTGTTCGCGAGCAGCTTGTCGCAGGCTTCCTTGAGGGCGCCCTCGGCGCTGGCGCGGTCGTTGCCCGCCAGTTCCACGTCGAACACCTTGCCCTGCCGCACGCTCTGCACGCCCGAGACGCCCAGCGAGCGCAGCGCGCCCTCGATGGCCTTGCCCTGCGGGTCGAGCACCGCCGACTTCAGGGTGACGATCACTCGGGCCTTCATGGCACCCTCGCCTTCATGACAACCTTCATGGCACCTGTCGCTCCGCTTGCCGACCGGGGGGCTGCCCCGCCGCCCGCCTCAAGGAATGCTGCAACGCAAAACGGGGGCCGCACCGGCCCCCGTCGTGCTCGATCTTTCCCGGCCGGCAACTCGCTAGCACTTTTCCGGCGCAGCGCTCAACCGGGTGGCGGCCTCACTTGACGAGGACCGGCCCCTTGCCCTGGGTCGGGTCGTTCTCCATCAGGATGCCGAGCCGGCGCGCGACCTCGGAATAGGCCTCGACGAGGCCGCCCATGTCGCGGCGGAAGCGGTCCTTGTCCATCTTGTCGTTCGACTTGATGTCCCAGAGACGGCACGAATCGGGGCTGATCTCATCGGCCACCACGATCCGCATCATGTCGTTCTCCCACAGGCGGCCGCACTCCATCTTGAAGTCGATGAGGCGGATGCCGACGCCGAGGAAGAGGCCGGACAGGAAGTCGTTCACGCGGATCGCCAGCGCGATGATGTCGTCGATCTCCTGGGTGGTGGCCCAGCCGAAGGCGGTGATGTGCTCTTCCGAGACCAGCGGATCGTTCAGCGCGTCGTTCTTGTAATAGAACTCGATGATCGAGCGCGGGAGCTGGGTGCCCTCCTCGATGCCGAGGCGGGTGGAGAGCGAGCCGGCCGCCACGTTGCGGATCACGATCTCGAGGGGAATGATCTCCACTTCCCGGATCAGCTGCTCGCGCATGTTCAGGCGGCGGATGAAGTGGGTCGGCACGCCGATGTCGTTCAACCGGGAGAAGATGTACTCCGAAATCCGGTTGTTGAGCACCCCCTTGCCATCGATCACTTCATGCTTCTTGGCGTTGAAGGCCGTGGCATCGTCCTTGAAGTGCTGGATCAGGGTGCCGGGCTCGGGGCCTTCATAGAGGACCTTCGCCTTGCCTTCGTAGATTCGGCGGCGGCGGCTCATGGGGGTATACCGTGACTTGAGGAAATCCATTGTTGCCAAGGCTCCGTTCGGGTGACGCTCCTCGGCGGGGCATGGAGGCGGACGCGCACCACACCCGTCAGGACACTAGCCGATCACGCGCCGCGATACAACGCGGCCGCTCGGCAGGCACTTCACCAGGCGCCGCAGGACGTTGGCCCCGGCGCGTCGCGCAGCGGCGGCGGCGGCCGGATCGGGGGAGCGACCATCCGCGGCATGCCGCTGCGTCTTCCACCGTTGATCTAGTCCGTGCCCCGCACTATGCAAGAGCCGCCTCGCGCCGTGCGCCGCACGAGCCGGGATCAGGTCACGCAAACGTCAGGAAGAGGACTGCCATGACCACGTTCGACAAGCGCGAGGAAGGGTTCGAGAAGCGCTTCGCCCTGGACGAGGAGTCCCGCTTCAAGGCGCTCGCCCGCCGCAACAAGAAGCTCGGTCTCTGGGCCGCCGAGAAGCTCGGCCTCGCCGGCGAGGACGCCCAGGAATATGCCAAGTCCGTCGTGATCGCCGATCTGGAGGAGGCCGGCGACGAGGACGTGATCCGCAAGCTGCGCGCCGACTTCGACGCAAAGGGCGTGGAGGTCTCCGAACACCAGATCCGCCGCAGCATGGACGAGTTCCTCGCCGCGGCCGCCGCCGAGGTGAAGGCGGCCGGCTGAGGCCGCGGGTCCGGCGCCCGCGCCGCCTTAAGGCACCGGATACGGCACCAAAGAAAAAGGCCGCCCGAAAGGGCGGCCTTCTTGATTCCAGAGGCTGAAACCGGTCAGCGCGAGTAGTACTCGACCACCAGGTTCGGCTCCATCTGCACCGGGTAGGGCACTTCGTTCAGCTCCGGGATGCGGGCGAACTTGGCGCTCAGCTTGTGGCTGTCCAGCTCGATGTAGTCGGGCACGTCGCGCTCGGCGAGCTGCTGGGCCTCAAGCACCAGGAGCATCTGGCGGGAGGCTTCCTTCACCTCGATCACGTCGCCGACCTTCACGAGGTAGGACGGGATGTTGACCCGCTTGCCGTTCACCTTCACGTGGCCGTGGGAGACGAACTGGCGGGCGGCGAAGATGGTGGGCACGAACTTGGCGCGGTAGACCACCGCGTCGAGGCGGCGCTCCAAAAGGCCGATCAGGTTGGCGCCGGTGTCGCCCTTCAGGCGGGCGGCTTCCACATAGATGCGGTGGAACTGCTTCTCGCCGATCGAGCCGTAATAGCCCTTGAGCTTCTGCTTGGCGCGCAGCTGCACGCCGAAGTCGGACAGCTTGCCCTTGCGGCGCTGGCCGTGCTGGCCGGGGCCGTACTCGCGGCGATTGACGGGGCTCTTCGGGCGGCCCCAGATGTTCTCGCCCATACGGCGATCGATCTTGTGCTTGGCCGCAATGCGCTTGCTCATGTAACGCGGATCCTTGATGTTCTTCAGTGGGTTGGGATCGCGCCCCTCCTCTGCGGCAAAGGTCCGGACAAAAGGTCCCTCCCCTTCCCGCCGACAGGCTCGCCCGGCGCGCTGCCTTGCGATGCCACGGGTGCGTGAAACGCCGAACGGGCCGAAGGCGGCCCGCAAGGTCTGGCGCTCTTAGTCGCGCCAGCGCGCGGAGTCAATGCCGGCGGCCTTTTTCAGCCGGCAGGCGCATTCATTCATGGCTCGAATGTTTCACTGTCAAGAAATATTCTTGCATCCTGATGGTCCCCGCCCCCAGTATCCGGGGACCAGTCGATCCCCTTCCCCGTTCCGGAGGCGTTCCTTGAAAGTCCTCGTCTTCCAGCACGTCGCCGCCGAGCACCCCGGCAGCTTCCGCGACCTCATGCGCGCCGACGGTGTCACCTGGGACGCGGTGGAGCTGGACGAGGGCGAAAAAATCCCGCCGCTCGAAGGCTACGACGCCCTGATGGTGTTCGGCGGCCCCATGGACGTCTGGCAGGAGGAGGAGCATCCCTGGCTCGTGGCCGAGAAGCAGGCGATCCGCGACTGGATGGCGACCGGCCGCCCCTATCTCGGTGTTTGCCTTGGGCATCAATTGCTCGCCGACGCGCTGGGCGGCAAGGTCGGGCTCATGGCGAAGCCCGAGGTGGGCGTAACCGACGTTAGCCTGACTTCCGATGGCGCGGCGTCGCCGCTGTTCCAGGGGCTCGACGGGACGTTCCCGACGTTGCAATGGCACGGCGCGGCGGTGCTGGAATTGCCCGAAGGGGCCAAGATTCTGGCCGAGAACGCCCACTGCCCGATCCAGGCGCTCCAGGTGGGCGAGCGGGCCTTCGGCATCCAGTACCATGTGGAGCTGACCGAGGCGACGGTGCCCGAATGGGGCGAGATCATCGAGTATCGCTGCGCCCTGGAAGCCATCACCGGTCCCGAGGGCCAGAAGCTGCTGGAGGCGGCCACGCGGGAGAAGATGCCGGTGTTCCGCGAGGCCGCCGGCAAGCTCTACCGCAACTTCCGCTCAACCTGGGGCTGATCGCCCACGCGCCGAGCCAAAGACGGCGACCCCGCGCCGCCGGGTTCACGTGCCCCGGCGCAGGGTGTTCAGCACCACGAGCCCGGCATAGCCGTCCGCCGGCGAAATGCCGGCCTTCTGCTGGAAGGCGCGCACGGCCCGCTGGGTCATCGTGCCGACCCGACCATCGGTTCCGCCCGTATCGAAGCCGAGCGCGGTGAGGCGGCGCTGGATCTCCTGGATCTCCGAGAGGGTGAGCGCCCGCTCGCCGCCCGGCCAGGGGGTGCGGAAGCCCTCATAGCCCATCACCCGGTCGCCGAGGTGCACCACGGCGAGGGCGTAGTTCGACGACGGATTGTAGGACCGCACCGCATAGAAGTTGTGCAGCAGCATCAACGCCGGCCCGCCCGGGCCGCCCGGCAGCCACAGCCGCGCCGGATCCGGCAGGCCGGCGAGCGACTGCCCGTCGATGGAGGCGAGCCCCATCTGGCTCCAGTCGCTCAGCGCGCGGCGGGTCTTGTTGTCGGCAAGATTGGTGTCGAAGCCCATGGGCAGCCGCGCCTCGAAGCCCCAGGGCTCGCCGCGCCGGTACTTGCCGCGCTTCACCAGGTAGTTGGCGGTGCCGGCGAGGGCGTCGTCCGGCGGCCCGAAGGGCGAGATGCGCCCGTCGCCGTCATAGTCGACGCCCATGTTGAGCCACACCTCGGGCATCCACTGGGTGTGGCCCATGGCGCCCGCCCACGACCCGTTCATCTGCGCCGGCGTGCCCCAGCCGCGCTGGACGATCACCAGCGCGTTGAGCAGCTCGGTCTCCCAGTATTTGCGCCGGCGCGGCTCGCCCCAGGCCAGCGCCGCGAGGCTCGGGAACACCGGCGGCATGGCGTTCACATTGCTCAGGATGTCGCCATAGGCGCTTTCCATGCCCCAATAGCCGAGCATGACGGAGCGCTCGACGCCGAAGTCGCGCTCGATGCGATCGAACAGGCTGGAATATTCCTTGCACCGCTGGCGCCCGCGCTCGATGCGCCAGTCGGAGACGCGGCGGTTGAGATACTGCCAGACCTCCTCGGTGAATTCCGGCTGCGCCTGGTCCTGCGCATAGACGCGGGTATCGGGCTTCAGGCCGTTGAAGACGCGGTCATAGACCTCGTCCGAGATGCCGCGGTCCTTGGCGCGGGCGCGGAAGCGGCGCACCCAGGCATCGAACGGCTGGGCCGCCGACTGGGCAAAGGCGGACGGCGCCGCGAGCAGCGGCAGCGCCGCGCCCGCGCCGGCCAGTCCCAGAGTGAAGGCGCGCCGGCTCAGCAGGCCGGAAACGCCGCGCGCGGAATGGTTCGAAGAGTCATGAGCCATGGCTCCCCCTTTCAGCTCGCGGTTTCAACTCAAGACGCCGAGCGGCGTCTCCAGGAGGTCGGGCGCCGCGACCGGGCGGCCGATGATGGCGCCGATGCGCCGCTCGTCCAGAGGGCGCCCGGTGGAGACCAGGCGAACCGGCTCGGGATCGTCCATGTGCTGCGGCGCCGGACCGATGAGCGAGACCACGCGGCGGGCGATGGCGGGCGCCGGATCGATCCAGGACACCAGCCACGGCGCAAGGCGCGCCAAACGGTCGGCGATCAGCGGGTAGTGCGTGCAGGCGAGCACCACCGTATCGGTGGCGCGGCCGCCCTGGTCCACGAAGCAGGGCGCGATCTCGGCGGCGATCTCGCCGTCGTCGACGGCCGCGCCGGAGAGGACCGCCTCGGCCAGCGCGGCAAGGTGCGGGCTCGGCACCAGGTCGACGGCGCAGCCGTCGGCGAAGGTGCGCACCAGTTCGAAGGTGTAGTCGCGCTTCACCGTTCCGGGCGTGGCGAGGATGCTCACCCGGCGCGAGCGCGAGGCGGCGCAGGCCGGCTTCACCGCCGGCACCGTGCCGACGAAGGGAATGGCATGGCGCGCGCGCAGGCTCGGCAGCGCAGCGGTGGAGGCGGTGTTGCAGGCGATCACCGCAAGGTCGGGGCGCAGCGCGCCGATCAGGCGGTCCATCACCTCGTCCACCCGCGCCACCAGCGCGCGCTCGGTGAGGTCGCCATAGGGGAAGCCGGCATCGTCGGCGGCATAGACGAAGGTGGCGTCGGGCCGCGCGCGGGCGATCTCGCGGAACACCGACAGCCCGCCGAGCCCGGAATCGAACACGAGTATGGTGGGCGGCTTCGCGGCGCCGGGCATCACGGCTGCAGGTCTCTCGGCAATGTCAGTGACGGTCGCCATGGCTTATCCTAACCGGCCCCGGCGATATTGTGACGGCCGATCGGTAAAGGAAAGCTGACCGCGGTGCCGCAGCGGGAGCGCAGCCCCGCCGCTGGTTCACGCCGCGCCATCCAGCATCCCGCCGTCATGCTCCAGCTTGACCGGAGCATCCACGCCCCGGCTCGGGGATAGCGGCAACCGTCCATGGGCCCTCCGGTCAAGCCGGAGGGCGACGGCGGAGAGACGGAGAGGTCCGGGCTCAAGCACCACGGCATCCCCTCACCGCCGTCATGCTCCAGCTTGACCGGAGCATCCACGCCCCGGCTCGGGGATAGCGGCAACCGTCCATGGGCCTTCCGGTCAAGCCGGAGGGCGACGGCGGTTCGAGGCGGCGCTCAGCCCTGCCGCTCCGGCAGGCGCAGCACCAGGCCGTCGAGGGCGGGCGTGAGCTTGATCTGGCAGGACAGGCGCGAGTTGGGCGCCACCTCGGAGGCGAAGTCGAGCATGTCTTCCTCCATCGGGGAGGGCTCGCCCACCTTCGCGCGCCAGGCCTCGTCCACATAGACGTGGCAGGTGGCGCAGGCGCAGGCGCCGCCGCATTCGGCATCGATGCCGGGCACGCCGTTGCGCACCGCCGCCTCCATGGCGGTGGCCCCGTCCAGGGCCTCCACCTTGTGGACCGTTCCGTTGAACTCGATGAAAGTGATGGCGACCATGCCGATCTCGCCCTGTGCCTGCCTGCGGACGCCGTCGCGCTCGGGGGGCGCCGACACTGCCGCGGTGGGGAAGTGCGCCCTATAGCCTCCCGCGCCGGGCCGCGCCAGTGCTCGGCCCGCACCGTTAACGATATCTTCATAATCGTGGCACGGCCGGTTCATTCCCTACGGAGGTGGGGCTAAGATAAGGCATGGTAAACCAATTCCGCATCCTCCCGGAGCGCGGAAGAGGACGGCACGAAGCATCGGCGGCGGGGCGGAACGTTTGTATCTCCGTACCACTCCCGGCGACAAAGGCGACAGCGACATGAAGAACCCGAAGAAGATCCAGGATCCGACGGAGGCGGCGCTCTCGGCGATCCAGGAGGCTCTCACGCTGGAGCTGGACGCGGCCGAGCAGCCGCCCGCACCGGCCGAGCGGGCGCCGCCCGAGCCGGTTCATCAGATCGAGCGCCGGGCCGAGCCGGTGGCCGGCGAACGCCCGATGGAGCGCCCCTTTCCGCAAGGCCGCGAGGGCCGCCCGCGCCGCATGGCGCGCGCCGATGATGCGCCGCGGGGCGAAGGACGCCCCGAGCAGCCGGAAGGCCGCCCCGAACCGCGCCGTCCCGAGGGCCGCCAGGGTCCCGGCCGCCCGCGTCTCGATGTGGCCGGGCGCGCCGCCAACGACGACCGGCAGACGGTCGGGCAGCTGGTGGGCCAGCTCCAGCGCCGCGGCTCCGCGACGCCCTATTGGTGGGCCGCAGGCGCCTCGCTCGGCTGGATCATCCTCGGCGCGGCATTCGCTCTGGTCTATCACCGCGGGCTGATGGCGGACTCCGGCGGCGTGCAGTCGCTCGGCACCTCGCCGGCGGTGCTGGCGATCTTCGCCGGCATCGTCCTGCCGCCCATCGCCTTCTTCGCCATGGCGAGCATCATCCGCCGCTCGCGCGAACTGCAGAGCATCGCCCGCTCCATGACCGAGGTGGCGCTGCGCCTCGCCCAGCCGGAGGCGATCGCGACGGAGTCCGTGGTCACGGTCGGCCAGGCGGTGCGCCGCGAGGTTGCCGCCATGGGCGACGGCATCGAGCGCGCCGTGGCGCGCGCCACCGAGCTTGAGAGCCTGGTGCGCGCCGAGGTCTCGATCCTGGAGCGCGCCTATGAGCAGAACGAGGTGCGCATCCGCACCCTGATCGAGGAACTGCAGACCGAGCGCCAGATCATCAAGGAGGAAACCGACAGCCTGCGCGAGAACATCACCAGCGCCGAGGCGATCCTCTCCAGCGAGGTCAAGGACGTGGCGGCCCGCATCAACGCCACCATGCTGGAGGCGTCCGACCGCGTCACCGACATCCTCGCGCAGAAGGGCGAGCACATCACGGGCGCCCTCGCCCGCGTCGGCGACAGCATGATCGACAACCTCACCGCCAAGGGCAGCGAGCTGATCGACCGGCTCCAGATCACCGGCACCGACATCCGCCAGGACCTCGCCCAGTCCGGCGACGACCTGATCCGCCTCCTGAAGGAGCGCACCGACGACGTCGCCAACAACCTGCTCGGCACCACCACGGACGTGGCGGCGCTGATCTCCACCTGGGGCGACGACGTCAACGTCAACATCGACCGCCTGAAGCACGGCATCTCGGACACGCTCAACGACCACACCGCGCGACTGTCGGAGGACATCGGCGACCGGGTGGCGGACGTGAACGCCGCCATGCGCGAGATGGGCGATGCCTGGGTGCTCGACTTCTCCACCCGCGGCGGCGACATGGTGCGCCGGATCGCCGAGACCGGCGAGCGCGTGGCGGAAACCCTTTCCGTCAACGGCTCGGATCTCGCCGACCGCATCGAGACCACCGGCAACCGCATCTACGAGGCGGTGGCGGTGCGCGGCGAGTCGCTCCAGCAGCGGCTCCAGGACACCGGCGAGAAGATCGCCTCCTCGCTCGACCGCTCCGGCGGCCAGGTGACGGCGGCGCTGATGGAGAAGGGCGACGAGATCGCCTCCTCCCTCACCAATGCCGGCGCCGACATGACCGAGCGCCTGTCCCTGGTGGCCGGCGAGGTCACCAAGGCCATCGGCACCCGCGGCTCGAAGGTGACGGACGCCTTCCGCGAGACCGCCGACATGCTGGTGGCGACCATCGGCAACAAGGGCGACGCGATCAAGGAGATGCTCACCTCCCGCCTGAAGGCGATGGAAGAGACCATCACCGTGCGCGGCAACGAGCTGGCCGACCGTATCCACCACGACGGCTCGAACCTCGCCCGCGCCATGCAGGAGGGCGTGAAGAGCTTCGACACCACGGTGCGCGTCCATGCGCCCGAACTGGTGGACCAGATCACCCACCGGGTGAACTCGGTGAACGAGAACCTGCGCGTCGCCGTCTCCACCCTCGACGAGCGCCTCGCCACCACCACCTCCACGGTGGCGAGCACCATGGACCAGCGCATCGCGCGCATCGAGCAGACCCTGGACCAGCGGGCCCAGAGCCTGACCGAGACGCTCGCCACCCGCACGGTGACGTTCTCGCGCACCATCGCCGACGGCACGCGCGGCGCTACCGAGGCGGTCGACAAGTCGCTGGAGCAGTTGGAGACCTTCTTCGCCAGCCGCGGCAAGGCGCTGGGCGAGGTGCTCATGGACCGGGCCGAGAACGTGCACCGCTCCATCGGCAGCCGCGCTCAGGAGATCGCCTCCGTGCTCGACGGCCGGGTCAACCGCATCGAGGAGCTGGTGCTCGGCCGCCTGGAGGGCGTCGCCACCTCCATCGAGGTGCGCGGCACCGCCATGGCGGACGTGCTCACCAACCGGATCGAGGGCGTCACCTCGCAGCTGCGCGGCGAGGCCGTGCAGGTGGAGCGCTCGCTCTCCCAGCTGTCCGAGAATGTCGGCCAGTCTCTCACCACCCACGCCGAGAAGGTGGCCGAGGCGCTCGGCACGCGCCTCACCGAGATCGCCCACCTCATCGACGACAAGAACGGCACGTTCCTGCTGGCGCTGGAGCGCACCAGCCACCGCGCGGTGGCCGAGATCACCGCCACCAACACCTCGCTCAAGGGCGACGTGCAGTCCATCATCGAGCGCCTTGGCGAGGCCAACTCGACGTTCCAGAGCGCCATGTCGAGCGCGGTCGGCAACCTCGGCCACTTCTCGAGCACCTTCTCCAAGCAGGTCGAGGCGTTCAACACCACCGTGACCGGCATCGGCCTCACCGCCGAGACCACCGCCTCGCGCTTCGACGGCCAGGTGCGCTCGCTGAAGGACCTCTCGCAGGGCGCCCTCTCCGAGATCGCCGGCCTCACCGACCGCTTCGAGCAGCAGAGCCGCTTCATGGCCGAGGCCTCGCAGGCGCTCGGCGCCACCCACGACCGCATCGACGCGACGCTGAACGCGCGCCGCTCGGCCATCGAGGAAGTGTCCACCACCATCGCCCGGCGCATCGCCGACATCGACAGCCGCCTGCAGAACTTCCACACCATGCTGGAGGAGACGTTCCGCAACGCACAGGAGCGGGCGCGGCAGATCACCGGCCTGGTGTCGGAATCCGCCAGCGGCTCGGCGCGCAGCATCGAGAGCCAGTTCGAGCAGGTGCGCGAGGCCGCGGAAGCCGAGCGCGAGCGCACCGCCGAGGCCCTGCGCGAGGTCCACGCCAGCGCGCTCGCCGACGTGAACCGCCTGTTCGCCGAGAGCGGCGGGCGCTTCACCGCCGTCGCCTCGGACCTCAAGCAGGCCGCCGAGGACGTGCAGAAGGCGATCGAGCTGGCCCGCGAGGAGATGAAGCGCGGCATCCTGGAGCTGCCTTCCGAGACCGAGGCCAGCGCCGCCACCATGCGCCGCGCCGTCGCCGAGCAGATCAAGGCGCTCGCCGAGCTGAACGAGATCGTCGCCCGCCAGGGCCAGGCGCTCGACTTGGTGGAGCAGGATGCCCGCACCGTGGTGCAGGGCATCGCCCGCAGCACCGCCGCCCGCGACGCCGTGGCCCGGGCCCGCGACACCGCCCCGGCCGAGCCGGCCCGCCGCCCGTCTGCGCCGCAGCGCCGGCCGGAAAGCCAGGACGCGCCGGCCCAGCGGCCGGCGGCCCGCCGCGAGACCGGCGAGGAACGGGACGGCTGGCTCAACGACCTGCTCGCCCGCGCCAGCGACGACCTCGACGAGGACGACGCCGCGCCCCAGCGCCCGGCCGCCCGCGGCCCGCGCGCCGCCGACGCCTCGCCGCTCGACAGCCTCGCGGCGGACATCGCCCGCATGGTGGACCACCGCGCCGCGGCGGACGCCTGGGACCGCCAGCAGCGCGGCGAACGCGGCACC
Organism: Xanthobacter tagetidis; assembly: GCF_003667445.1. Lineage (GTDB taxonomy): Bacteria > Pseudomonadota > Alphaproteobacteria > Rhizobiales > Xanthobacteraceae > Xanthobacter > Xanthobacter tagetidis. The sequence continues at coordinate 52,951 of NZ_RCTF01000022.1, forward strand.
TTCACCCGCCGCCTCTACACCGCGCAGGGGCAGCAGACGTTCGAGGAGCTGCGCCGCAAGTACCGCTCCGACGCCGACTTCCGCGGCGTGGTCGACCGCTACGTGACCGAGTTCGAGAGCGTGCTCGACGAGGTGTCCGAGGACGAGCGCGGCGCGGCGCTGACCCGCACCTACCTCACCTCCGACACCGGCAAGGTCTACACCATGCTCGCCCATCTCTCGGGCCGCCTGGACTGACGGGAGCGACCGCCCCCGTCGCCCCGCCGCCACGGCGCGCCGCCGGAGCCGCGCAGCGAGGGTCCCAACCGGACCCTTCCTGCCCGGCTCCGGTATTTTTTTGCCTCCACGCCGCCACGGCGTTTCGGCATGGTGCGTTGCAAAACCGACCGTTGCCCAAAGGCTTCGCCGCATCCGCTCCAGGCGCGGACCACTGCGTCCCGGACCTTGAAGATATTGACTTTTGCGGCGGCGTCGTCTGTGTTCGAGGCCTGCCGTCGGCGCTCCGGCGGCCGACATCCCACCGGCCAGCGGGAGCCCCGCCTTCATGAAAACCTATATCTGCGCCGCCTATGCGGGCGGTCAGGGCAAGACGACCCTCGCCCAAATGGTCTATTCCGCGCTTAGGAAGCGGGAGCTGGCCTACAAGCTCGTCGCCGCGGACTTCACCGACGGCACCGGCCATTCCAAGATCGGCAAGTTCTTCCCCTCGCGGGTGCTGGAGCTGGGGATCGGCTCCTCGCTCGCCTCCAGCAAGACCGAGAACGACGCCAACGCGCCGCTGCGCTATTGGGACCGCTTCGGCGGGCTGCTTCTGACCGGCGGCGCGGTGCTCGACATGGGGGCGAACGTGGTGCCGCAGCTGGTGCAGTGGGCGCACCACCGGCGCGTCGCCTACATCATGCAGCAGCGCAATTCGCCCGAGATCGACCTGTTGGTCATCACCAAGCCCGAGACCCATTCCATCGAGAACGTCGCGACCCTGATCGAGGACGTGGTGGTCGGCGGGGCGCTGCCTGTGGCCAACGTCATCATCGTGCAGAACGAGGTGGGCGGGACCTTCGAGGGCCAGTCCATGGCGCGCATCCAGAAGGCGGCCACGGGGCGGAACCTGCACTTCATCACCATCCCGCGCTGCTCCTCCGAGCTGTGGCCCCATCTGGAGCGCACCTTCACGCCGGTGGAAGACGCGCTGGCGTCCACCGAGAACGACCTCGCCGAGAAGTTCGGCATCGAGATCTGGTCCGCTTATGCCGGCCTCATGGACCTGCGCACCTGGGCCGACGAGGTCTACGCCCAGCTCGCGAAGGTCGGCATCTGAGACGCAGCGCTGCCCGCTCCCGGCCGACAAGCGGACAGCGGGCAGAGAGCCGGGTCATGACAGCAAGAGGCCGCGACCCAGGCGGTGCCGAAGCCCTCTCCCGCTTGCGGGGGAGGGCTGGGAGGGGGCACGACCAGGCGCGGCTTTCCCGGCGCGGCCTCCGGTGCACGGCACGCCCCATCTGCGGGCCGCCCCCACCCGCCCTCCCCCGCAAGCGGGAGAAGGGGCGCGAACGACGGGGCCGTCGCGAGCTTCATGTCACGATTGAGGGCGACCTCTGCCTCGAAGGCCACGGCAATCCGTGCGCTTCCGATTGGGAGCGCCGTCCGCGGGTCGCGCGCCGCTCAGAACCGGCGGGAGGCCCAGCGCACCAGCGCCACCAGCACCTGGTCCGTCGCCTGGTCGAGTGCCAGCGTCACCACCTCGCCGGAGGTGCCGGCGGCCGGCACGCGGGCCTTGAACACTTCGGCAGCGAGGATCCGGCCCGATTGGGCGCCGATCAGCTTGGCGGACAGTTCCACCACCGCCATCGGTCCCTCGGGGGTGATGCGCAGGCCGAAGGAGCGCACGTCCGTCACCAGGAGATAGTCGGCGTTAACGCCGTCGCCGGGGCGCGCCACGCGCTTCAGCTTGCTGCCGTTCTCGAACGCCTGGATGGTTCGCGCCTGGAGCAGCGCCGGCAGGCGGTCGCTCCACTGGGCGTCGGAGAGGTAGGTCACCTGGCCGCCGCCCGGCTCCACCACGATCTTGTCGGTGTCGAGCACCGCGAGCGCTACCGGCACCGCCACCACCAGCTGACCGCTGCCGCCGCCCGTGGCCTGGAAGCTGCCGGGCGCGGTGAGGTTGTAGGTTGGCACCGGCGAGGCGCCGCAGGCGGCAAGACCGAAAGCGAGCACAAGGCCAAAAGCGATGCGCGCCGCGCTCGCCATGAGGCCGGTGGGTCTCGTCAGCATGGAAGGGGTCATGCGCCGCTCACCGCCTGTACTGGGGAATGGCGCCGCTGCCGCCGCCGTAAAGTAGCCGCTGGGGATTGCGCTCCAGGCTCTTCAGAACCCGGTCGATCTCGCTCAGGGTGCGCCGGCCGTCGGTGGCGAGCGCCTCGTACTGGCGCAGGCCCGGGCCGGTGAAGCGGCTGATCTCCTGGGTCAGCAGCGCGGTGCGCTGGTCGAGATTCTCGGCCAGCTTGCGCACCGAGGTCGCGGCGTCCGTGGCCTGGGACAGCAGCCCGTCCTTGTCCTCGGCGGCGTGCTGCAGGCTCACCACCACCTTGTCCACCTTGCCGGCGATGTCGTTGAGCTGCGTGGAGAGCTGGTTCGCCTGCTCGATCAGGCTCTTCACGTCCTCGGACTTGTCGGCGAGCGTCTTGGAGAACAGCTCGACGCTGGCGATGATGGAGCGCACCTGATCGGGGTTCACCGCGTCGAGCACGCTCTCGATCTTGCGCGCGACGCCCTGCGCCGTGTTGATCAGGCCGCTCATGCCGGCGCCGCTGTCGGCGATGATGAGCGGATAGCCGTCCTTGGCCATGGGCAGCGGCGGGGCGTCGGGCCGGCCGCCGCGGATCGACACCGCGACGATGCCCGTGAGGCCCTGGGATTCGAGGCCCGCGCGGGCGTCGGAGAGAACCGGCACGTCGTTGCGGATGCCGACGCGCACCTTCACCTGGCCGGGCTGGCCGGGCACGAGGTCGAGATAGGTCACCTGGCCGACCGGAATGCCGTTGAACAGCACCGAATTGCCCTGGCGCAGGCCGGCGACCGAGCCATCGAAGACGATCTCGTACTGCTTGCGGGCGGTGGAATCCTGAGGGCCCGCGAACCAGTAGACGAAGCCGAACGCCGCCGCGATGACCGCGAGCGTGAAGGCTCCGATGACGGTATAGTTCGCCCGCGTCTCCATCTATTCCTTCCGCTCTCCCCGCCGTGATCTATCCGTGGGACTGCTGGACCGCCCGGGCCCGGGTACCGTGGAAATACTGCTTCAGCCAGGGATGGGTCGCCGCCATCATGGTCTCGATCGTGCCCTCGGCGATCACCTTGCCGTCGCCCAGCGCCGCGATCCGGTCGCAGACCGTGTGCAGGCTGTCGAGATCGTGCGTTACCATGAAAACGGTCAGTCCCAAAGTCTGCTGCAAGGTCCGGATCAGTTCGTCGAAGTCGCCCGCGCCGATCGGGTCGAGGCCCGAAGTCGGTTCATCCAGAAAGAGAATCTCGGGATCAAGCGCGAGCGAGCGCGCGAGCGCCGCGCGCTTGATCATGCCACCGGAAAGCTCAGAGGGTAGCTTTTCGGCAACATCGCACTTGAGCCCCACCATCTCGATCTTGGTGTAGGCGATCTCGTCCAGCAGGCGCTGGGACAAATGCAGCGTCTCGCGCAGAGGAAACTGGATATTCTGTCGCACCGTCAGAGACGAGAACAGGGCGCCCTGCTGGAACAGCACGCCCCAGCGCCGCTCCAGCGCCGAACGCTCCTTCTCGCTCAGGTCGTCGAGATTCTCGCCGAATACCTCGACGGTGCCTGAACGCTTCGGCACGAGGCCGAGGATGGTGCGCGTCAGCACCGACTTGCCACCGCCGGACGTGCCCACGAAGCCCAGGATCTCGCCGCGATACACATTGAGATTGAGGTGGTTGAGGATCAGCTTGTCGCCGAACCCCACCACCAGGTCGCGCACCTTGATGATGGCGTCCTTCACGGGGGCTTGGCTTTCAACACGTGCGTCCATGCGGCCTCACATGTCGATCGCGGCGAAGAACATGGCGAACACGCCGTCCATGACGATCACCAGGAAGATCGCCTTCACCACCGAGGCGGTGGTGTGCTCGCCGAGCGATTCCGCGCTGCCGCCCACCCGCATGCCCTCCATGCAGGCGACGATGCCGATGGTAGCGGCCATGAAGGGCGCCTTGTACATGCCGACCTTGAACTGGTCGAGGGTGATCGCCTGTTTCAGGCGGTCGAGGAACACCTCTGGGGTGATCCCGCCATAGCCCCACGACACGATGCCGGCGCCGAAGATCGCCGCCATGGACCCGAGGAAGGTGAGCAGCGGCAAAGCGATGATCAGCGCCATCAGGCGCGGCACCACCAGCACCTCGATGGGGTCGAAGCCCATCACCCGGAGCGCGTCGATCTCCTCGCGCATGCGCATGGAGCCGAGTTCGGCGGTATAGGCCGATCCGGAGCGGCCGGCGATCATGATGGCGACGATGAGCACGCCGAGTTCGCGCAGCACCAGCACGCCGACCATGTCGACCACGTAGATGTCGGCACCGAAGCGGCGGAAGTTGAAGATGCCCTGCTGCGCCAGGATGCAGCCGATGAGGAAGGTGATGAGCAGGATGATGGGCACGGCGCGGAAGCCGACCCGGTCGAGCTGGTTCACCATCGACGTGAAGCGGAAGGTGTGCGGCCGCAGCATCACGCGCCCGAAGGCGGTCACCGTCGCGCCCACGAAGTTGAGCAGCGCCAGCGCGTCCTGGCCCACATGGACCATCTCGCGGCCGAGCCGCTCCAGCACCGCTTCGTGGCGGCGGACCGGCGGCGGCGGCTCGTGGCCGGTGCGCTCGATCTCCGCCATCAGGACGGTGTAGCGCTGCGACAGGCCGACCACGCGCGGCTCGACGCCGGCCTTGGTCCAGGCGCGCTTCAGCCGCTCCAGCAGCAGCGCGCCGAAAGTGTCCATGCGCTCGACGCCGGCGAGGTCGATCTCCACGACGCCCTTCGGGGTGCGGTAGTCATGAACCGTCTGATCCACAGCCGATTCGAGGTCGTCGGCATGGTCGAAGGTCCACGCGCCGCGCCCGGCGACCGTGAGACGGTCGTCCTGGGTCCGCACCGAGATCAGGCCGGCATCGGGCAAGTCGCCCCTCCCTTGATCGCCCAGCGCTTGAGCAAGCCCCCTCCCCTAGCACATACTCGGCCTGTTGCGCTGCGTCGAGACGCGCGGCTGCGAACGCATCCCTCCCCAGCCGCCCAGGCTCATGAAATCGCCCCTATGATTAACGCCCGGCCGAAGCTCACCGTGCGCGTCGAGCGCTTCCCCATCCGCGGCAGCTTCACCATCGCCCGCGGGTCGAAGACGGAGGCGGCGGTGGTGGTGGCCGAGATCGCGGCGGGCGGCCATGTGGGGCGCGGGGAATGCGTGCCCTATGCCCGCTATGGCGAGAGCGTGGAGGGGGTCGCCGCGCTGGTCGCCGCACTCGAAGGCGAGATCGCGTCCGGCCTCGACCGCCAGGGGCTCCAGGCACGCCTGCCCGCCGGCGCGGCGCGCAACGCGCTCGACTGCGCGCTGTGGGACCTGGAGGCGAAGGCGGCCGGGCACTCCGTCGCCGAGCTGATCGGCCTGCCCGCGCCGCAGCCGCGCCTCACCTGCTACACGCTGAGCCTCGACACGCCGCAGGCCATGGCGGCGGCAGCCGCCGCGGCCGGCCGGCCGCTGCTGAAGCTCAAGCTCGGCGCGCCGGGTGACGAAGGGCGCCTCAAGGCGATCCGCGCCGCGGTGCCGGATGCGCGCCTGGTGGTGGACGCCAACGAGGGCTGGACCGCGGACATCCTGCCGCGGATGATGGACGCCTGCGCCGCCGCCGGGGTCGAGCTGATCGAGCAGCCGCTGCCGGCGGACGACGACGCCGCGCTGGCGCGGGCGCCCCGCCCCGTTCCGGTCTGCGCCGACGAGAGCGTGCACGACCGCGCCGGCCTCGCGGCGCTGCGGGACCGCTACGACGCCATCAACATCAAGCTCGACAAGGCCGGCGGCCTCACCGAGGCCATGGCGCTGGCGGATGCGGCCGAGCGGGAGGGATTCTTCCTCATGGTGGGCTGCATGTTGGCGACCTCGCTCGCCATGGCGCCGGCCATGCTGGTGGCGCAGCGCGCCCGCATCGTCGACCTGGACGGCCCGCTGCTGCTCGCCCGCGACCGGGAGCCGGGGCTCGCCTATGAGGGTGCGCTCGCCTTTCCCCCCGCCCCCGAGCTGTGGGGCTGAGGCCGCGCGGCGAGCGCCACCAGCGCGCCGAGAAGGCCGAGGCCGGCGGACATCAGGAAGGCCTGCGTGCCGAACGCGGCCCAGAGCGGGCCTGCGGCAAGGCTCGCCCCCGACATGGCGAGGCTCACCGCCCAGGAGGCGAGCGCCTGCCCCGACCCCGAGCGGTGCTCGCCGACGGAACGGGCGATCAGTTCCACCATGCCCAGATAGGTGGCGCCGAAGGTCAGCCCGTGCAGGAGCTGGAGCGCGAACAGCGCCGGCTCCGGCGGCGCGAAGGCGAGCGCGCCGAAGCGCGCGACCGCCGCGACCCCGCCCGCCGCGATTAGAAGATGGGGGCCGAACCGGTTCATCAGCCGCGTTCCGAATCGGAACACGAAGATCTCCGCGATCACTCCGATCGACCACAGCAGGCCGATGGTGGTGGTGGGAATGCCGATGGCCCCCCAGTGCACCGAGCCGAACACGTACAGCACCGAGTGGCTCGCCTGCACCAGAGCCACCGCGACGATGGCGGCCACCAGCCGCCACGGCACGCCGGCGACGCCCGCGAGGTCGGTCACCGGGGCGGGCGCCGGCGCCAGCGGCGGCAGGCGGGTGCTCACCGCCAGGTAGACCAGCTGGCCGGCGAGCATCATCAGCACGATGCCGTCCTGGCCGGTGGCGCCGATGATGACGCCGCCGGCCAGGTTGGCGACGATGAAGGACGCCGACCCCCATTGCCGGGCGCGGCCATAGTCCGCCCGCTTGGCGCGGGCGAGCCGGGTGGCGTAGGAATCCAGCAGCGCGAAGCTCGGGTTCCAGAACAAGGCCGTGGCGCCCAGCACCAGCACGATCACCAGGAAATCCCGGCTCAGCGCCAAAAGCGCCATGCCGGTGCAGGTCGCGAGCGCGAGCGTGACGAGCACCGCCTTGGGCCGGCCGAGGCGGTCGGACAGGAAGCCGATGAGCGGCGTCGCGAACAGGCGCGCCACCAGCGGCGCCGCGACGACGACGCCGATCTCCTGCGGCGACAGCCCGCGCGCCGTCAGCCACAGCGGCAGGAAGGGGAGCTGGATGCCGATGGCGAGGTAGAAGGCCGCATAGGCCGCGCCCATGGCCATGGCGTCGCGGCCGGGACGGCCGGCGCCGCCGGGCGCTGCGGTCATGGCGGGCCGCCGGCGCGCGGCCGGCGGAAGGACACCGCGCGCGGCATGGTCTCAGCCTTCGAGGCAGGCGATGAAGGTCTCGCGGTCCACATTGCCGCCGGAGAGCACCACGGCCACCACGTCGCCGGGCGCGCCGAGGCGGCCTTCCAGCAGCGCCGCCAGCGCCACCGCGCCGCCGGGCTCCACCACCAGTTTCAATTCGCGGAACGCGAAGGCGACGGCCCGCGCCACCTCGGCGTCGGTGGCGGCGGCCGCATGGCCGACCATGGGCCGCGTGATCTCGAAGGTGATGCGTCCGGGCATGGGCGCAAGAAGCGCATCGCAGAATGAGCCGGCGGCGGCGACGTTGCGCTCGCGGATGCCGGAGGCGAACGAGCGGCCATGATCGTCGAAGCCCGCCGGCTCGCACGCCACCACGCGCGCGCCCGGCACGCGCGGCTTGACGGCGAGCGCGATGCCGGCGACGAGCCCGCCGCCGGACGTGTTGGCCGCCACCACGTCGGGCACGAGATCGAGGGCGGCGAGGTCCTCCATGATTTCGAGGCCCACCGTGCCCTGCCCGGCGATCACGCCCGGATCGTCATAGGGCGGCACCAGGGTCGCGCCGCGCTCGGCCGCGATGGCGGCGGCGATGGCGTCGCGGTCCTCGGTGACGCGGTCATAGCCCACCACCTGCGCACCCAGCGCCAAAGTGCGGGCGCGCTTCAGCGCGGGCGCGTCGTGCGGCATGACGATCACCGCCGGCATGCCCAGAAGCCTCGCCGCCGCCGCGACCCCCTGGGCGTGGTTGCCGGATGAACAGGCGACCACGCCGGCCGGACGATCGGCCGCGGGGATCTGGACGATGCGGTTGTAGGCGCCGCGGAACTTGAACGAGCCGGTGCGCTGGAGCGTCTCCGGCTTCAGGAACACGCGCCGGCCGGTGGCCTCGTCGAGCACCGGGGTGCGCAGCAGCGGCGTGCGCACGGCGACGCCCTTGAGGCGGAGGGCGGCGGCATCGACGTCGGCGGTGGTGGGAAGGGCGGGGATGGGGGCGTTCATGCCCCGGAAACTACCCGAGCGCGGCGCCGGAGGCGATAGCGCCGGGCGATGGGGCCGATGTCGTGCGCGATCAGCACGTTGTCGAGAAACTGGCGGGCGCTCTCGCGCCAGGTGTGGTTCAGCGCGAAGCGCCGCGCCGCGTCCTTGGAAAGCTCCAGCGCCTTGAGGCAGGCATTGCGCAAATCCTCGTCGAGCACGCCGACCGGTTCGGCCATGTCCGCCAGCACGTCTTTCGGGCCGGTCACGGGATAGGCGGCCACCGGCAGCCCGCTCGCCAGCGCCTCCAGCAGCACGATGCCGAACGTGTCGGTGCGCGAGGGGAAGCAGAACACGTCGCACGCGGCATAGACCTGCGCCAGTTCCTCCCCCTCCTTCGGGCCGAGGAAGTGGGCCTCCGGATAGCGCTGCTTCAGGCTGGCGAGCGCCGGGCCGCCGCCCACCACCACCTTGGAGCCCGGCAGATCGAGACTGAGGAACGCCTCGATGTTCTTTTCCACCGCCACGCGGCCGACGAACAGGAAGCGCGGGCCGGGCACGCCGGGCAGGTCCGCCTCGGGGCGCGGCCGGAACAGTTCGGCGTCCACGCCGCGCGACCAGCGCATCAGGCGCTTGAAGCCGCGCGCCTCAAGCTCGCGCTCCAGCGTCGCGGTGGAGACCATCACCCCGCCCGCGGCATTGTGGAACGAGCGCAGCCAGGCATAGGTCAGGCGCTCCGGAACCGGGGCGCGGGCGGACAGATATTCCGGGAACTTGGTGTGGTAGGACGTGGTGAAGGTGCGGCGGGTGGCGATGCAGGCGCGGCGCACCAGCATGCCGATCGGGCCTTCGGTGGCGATGTGCACGAAATCGGGCTGCACCGCCTCGATGCGGCGCATGATCATGCGCGGCGTCGCCAGCGCGAGCCGGATTTCGTTGTAGGACGGCAATGGCAGGGTTCTGAACCCCTGGGGCGTCAGGAATTCCATCTCGGCGCCGAGGTTTGCGGCCTCGGCGGCCGTATGCTCCAGCGAGCGCACGACGCCGTTGATCTGCGGATGCCACGCATCGGTGGCCACGAGGACGCGCATCAGGCGGCGGCGCGAGCCCCCTCGACCAGCTCGGACTCCTCCTCCGGTGCCGCCTCGGTGCGGCGGGTCCAGCGGATGATCTCCATGTGGCCGTCGTCATGCTCGGCGATGGCGGTGCAGCTTTCCACCCAGTCGCCGCAATTGACGTAGCGCACGCCGAACTGGTCGTGGATCGCGGCATGATGGATATGGCCGCAGATCACCCCGTCGACGTTGTGGCGCTTCGCCTCCTCGGCCACCGCCTCCTCGAACTTGCCGATATAGTTCACGGCGTTCTTCACCTTGAGCTTGGCCCACTGGCTCAGCGACCAGTAGGTCAGCCCGAGCCGGCGGCGAACGAGGTTCACGTAGGTGTTCACCCCGAGCGCGGCAGTGTAGGCCCAGTCGCCCAGGAAGGCGAGCCACTTGGCGTGGCGGACCACCACGTCGAACACGTCGCCGTGGATAACGAGATACCTCTTCCCGTCCGCGGCCTGGTGGATCACCGTCTCCACCACGTCGATGCCGCCGAAATGGGTGCCGTAATAGTCGCGCAGGAACTCGTCGTGGTTGCCGGGCAAATAGAGCATGCGCGTGCCCTTGCGGCCCTTGCGCAGCAGCTTCTGCACCACGTCGTTGTGCTTCTGCGGCCAGTACCAGGACTGGCGCAGGCGCCAGCCGTCGACGATGTCGCCCACCAGATAGAGCACGTCGGACTCGTGATACTTCAGAAAATCGAGCAGTAGTTCCGCCTGGCACCCCTTGGTGCCGAGATGGACATCCGAGATGAACAGGGCGCGGTAGCGGCGCGCTTCGGGATTGTCGCTCACGCTTTGGCCTCCCCCGCGACGGGCCTCACCGGATACCTGCCCAGGAGGCAGCGGGAGGACTTAGCCGGAGTCGTGTATCTATTTTATGACGACCCTGGGGATGAGGGAAGGCGAACGTGCCCGATTTGCAATCCCGCCCAGATAATCGGCAGTATTGGGACACGGGCGGGAAGGTCCTCCAATATTCGCCGCCCCATGTCGGCTTGCCCTGTTCGCTTCGACGGCAAAACAGCTTTCGCGCGGCCCTTGATCACCGGGCAGATTCCGGCTCTTCGGCGATGCACAATAGCGCATCTCCTGGAATGACTTACGGATCGAAGGGCGAACGCGCGCCCAGGCCGCCATCCGCCGTTTCCGGCGGCGCGCCGAATTCCCGTCGCCGGCCATTGACCGCGGCCCGCGAACGCGCCAGCGTGACGCGCCTTCGGGGACGCTCCAGGCGATGCCGTCCCTCCACAACCAAGACCGATCCCAAGGAGTTCACCGATGAAGCTTGTCCGCTTCGGCGCCAAAGGACAGGAGAAGCCGGGTCTAATCGATTTGAGCGGCCAGATTCGCGATCTGTCCGGCGTCATTCCGGACCTCGCCGGCGACGCTCTGCTGCCGGAGAGCCTGGCCCGCATCGCCGCTCTCGATCCCGCCACGCTGCCGGCGGCCCCGGCCGGCGTCCGCCTCGGCTCCTGCGTCGCCCGGCCGGGCAATTTCGTCGCGGTGGGTCTCAATTTCGCGGACCACGCGGCCGAGACCAACAACCCCATCCCCGAGGAGCCGGTGCTCTTCAACAAGGCGCCGAACTGCATCGCCGGCCCCGACGACGACGTGATGATCCCCAAGGGCTCGCTGAAGCTGGACTGGGAAGTGGAGCTCGCCTTCGTCATCGGCAAGCGCGCGCGCTATGTGGAGGAGAAGGATGCCCTCTCCCACGTCGCCGGATACTGCATCTGCAACGACGTCTCCGAGCGCCACTTCCAGATCGAGCGCTCCGGCCAGTGGACCAAGGGCAAGGGCTGCGAGACGTTCGGCCCGCTCGGCCCCTGGCTGGTGACGCCGGACGAGATGTCCGACACCTCGGACCTCGGCATGTGGCTGGAGGTGAACGGCGAGAAGATGCAGAACGGCTCCACCAAGACCATGATCTTCCGGGTGCCGTTCCTGGTGCACTATATCAGCCAGTTCATGGTGCTCGATCCGGGCGACGTCATCACCACCGGCACCCCGCCCGGCGTCGGCCTGGGCATGAAGCCGCCGCGCTTCCTGAAGGCCGGCGACGTCATGGGCGTGGGGATCGCCGGCCTCGGCGCGCAGCGCCAGACCGTGGTGCCGTTCAAGATGTAATGAAAGGGGGAGGGGTTGCCCCCTCCCCTCATTGCACGGTGGCGCTGGCGAGCCAGGTCTGGACGGCCTTCAGCGCCTCGCCCTTGTTGCCGGTGCGGTGCTTGGCCTCCTCGAACACCGCGAGCTGCACGTCGGCGCTGGTGCCGGCCTCGGCAATGGTGCGCGCGTGCATCAGGGCATCGAGGCAGCCGAGCGCCTCGGCATCCTCTGCGACGAGGTTCACCAGCCCCTCCACCGCGTCGCGCACCGAGAGGGCGCGGCGCTGGGTGAGATCCACGAACGAGCCGTGGACGCCGTAGCGCTGGGCGCGCCACTTGTTCTCGTCGGCGATGGCGCGGTCCACGGCGCCGGCCTCCTTGTTGTGGTGCGGGTTGCGCACGAGGAAGCGCGCCAGCGCGCGGTAAAGCGCAGCGATGGCAACAGAATCCTCCAGGCGGGTACAGCTGTCGGGGGCGCGCAGCTCCAGGGTCGGCAGCTTGCGCGAGGGGCGGATGGTCCACCAAAGATAGCTGGAATCAACGATCGCACGCGCCTGCACCAGCGCCTCCACATAGCGCTCGTAATCGGCGTTGGTCTCGAACATGTGCGGCAGGCCGGTGCGCGGCAGCTCGTCATAGGCGGCGAGCCGGTAGCCCATCAGCCCGGTCTGGCGCGACTGCCAGAACGGAGACGAGGTGGAGAGCGCCACGAAGTGCGGGATGTAGGGCACCATGCGGCGCATCACGTCCACGCGCTGGTCGGGGTCGGGCAGTTCCACATGCACGTGCAGGCCGCACAGCATGTTGCGCTCGCCGATCATCTTCAGGTCGTTCATCAGCCCGTCATAGCGGTTGGACTGCGTCTGGCGCGCGGCCTCCCAGGCGGCGGTGGGGTGGGTGCCGGCCGCGATCAGGCCGAGGCCATGCTCGGCCGCCACCTTCGCGGCGGCGCGCCGCAGGTGGCGCAGCTCGTCGAGGGCGCTCCCGGTCGCCGTCGCCGGCTGGGTCGCGATCTCGAGCTGGGACTGCAGCAGTTCCACGCTGACCTGCTCGCCGAGGCAGTCCTTCAGCTCGTCGAACATGCCCGGCGGCATGCGGCGCGCCGACGACTTGGTCTGGGCATCGACAACGAAGAACTCTTCCTCGATCCCGAATCGATAGTGCGACATGCCCCTCCTCCTGTGCGCGGGCGCCGGCCTGCCGATCGCAGGTGCCGGCACGGGTTCCACCAAGGCGCGGCGCCGCGGTGCGGACGAGCCCAGGCCACATGGGCCTGGTGTCCCGCGGAAGCGGTATCGGCGGATGCACGCATGGAGCGGGAAACGCCGAACCGAGCATTAGGTTTCGCACAAACTGACGCCAAATCGGACCAAAATTTGGCACCGCCTCTCACGTCTAGTTGGCGGCAACGCTTTCAATAACTTACCGCAATGCACAGCGGAAGTGGACGAAGCGGCAGCTCACCTAAGGAAAAATCAACGCGATTCACCACGTTTTCTTTGGAACAATTCCGTATCGAGCGCATTACATCGGGCTTATCCCTGTTTCTCCATGGCTTCCGCGCGCCGCTTCCACCAGAGCCAGGGCGGCGACGGCGGCGGTGTCCGCGCGCAGGATGCGCGGCCCGAGGGAGAGGATCACGGCGCGGGGAGCGATCAGCGCGCGCTCGTCGGGCGAAAAGCCGCCTTCCGGGCCGATCAGGACGCTCACCGCCGCCTGCGGCCGCGCGCGCAACGGCGCCAGCGGGTCGGCAACCGGCGCGGCCTCGTCGCAGAACACCAGCAGGCGGTCGTCCGGCAGGCCCGCCAGCCACCGTGCCAGCGGCTGCGGCTCGCGCACCTCGGCGATCGCGAGGATGCCGCATTGCTCGGCCGCCTCCACGGCATTGGCGCGCATCCGCTCGCCGTTCACCCGCGTCACCTGCGTATGCCGGGTGATGACCGGGCTTAGGATGCCGGCGCCCATCTCCACGGCCTTCTGCACCATGTAGTCGAGCCGCGCGTGCTTCAGGGGCGCGAAGGCGTATTCGAGCCGGCTGGATGCCGGCTGCGGCCGTACCTGCGCCTCCACCTCCAGCGCCACGTCCCGCTTGCCGCCGGCAATGCGGCGCGCCCGCCACTCGCCGTCGCGGCCATTGAACAGGAGGATGGTCTCGCCCACCGCGAGGCGGATCACGTTCGCCACGTAGTGCGCCTGCTCGGCAGGCAGCCGCACGGCGGCGCCGGCCGCAAGATCGGCGTCGACGAACAGGCGCTGGGAGCGGAAGTCGTGTTCAGGCATCGGGCATCCTCGGCTGGCGCGCGAAGCTGTGCCGCGCGGCGTCCGGATGCAAGCCCGGTGACAAGCCCGGTCAGGGCGGCGGATGCGTCGCGGGCGGTGCCCCCGATGAGGCACCGCCCCGAAGGCACCCCCGGCGCCCTCGTTCGCCTGACCGGCGCAATTTCAGTAGCTGACACGTCCGCCGGGACGCGTCACTACCCAAACTGGTGAGCGGCCACCAATCGGCTGGGTCAATTGGAACTACTACTTCTTGTTACCCTCAAGATCGAACTGGGCGAGATAGCCGATGAGGTCCGCGCGCTCGGCCTCGCTCTTGATGCCGGCAAACGCCATCTTGCCCTTCGGAGCGAGGGCCTTCGGGTTCGTCAGGTAGGCATTGAGGCTGGCATCGTCCCACACCTTGCCGGCGGCGGCGCCGTCCTTGATGTCCTGGGAATAGGCATAGCCCTCGAAATGCGCCCACTTGGCACCGACGATGCCGTTCAGCGGCGGGCCGACCTTGGCCTTGGCGCCGGGGCCGACGGCATGGCATGCCATGCACTTCTTGAACGCGTTCTCACCCTTGGCCAGGTCCACCGCGGCGGGGGCAGCAGCGGCGGCGGGGGCGGCGTCGGGCTTCGGCTGATCCTGGGCGAGGGCCGAGCCCGTCGTGATGGCGATGATGGCGACGGAGGCCAGAATGAGACGCATTGCGGTTTCCTCTCTCCATACGGCGGACCGTTCTGCGGCCCTCCCCATTTCTATTCAATAATATGAATATTTGAACATATGTCCATGGGGAAGGAATCCGGACCCAAGACTTGGGCAACGGGCAGGGACGATGCCTTTAGCATGCTTCCAGAGTGACCTAGGATGCGACCTGTGGGCCCGATGCGCCAATCTCCAGTGATCGTGAAGATCGGCGGCAGCCTCCTCAGTGCGGCGGCACCGCGCCTGCTGCTGCAACGGCTCGCGGCGGAGCGCCGGGTCATCCTGGTGCCCGGCGGCGGCGTCTTCGCCGATGCGGTGCGCGACGCTCAGCCGCGGCTCGACCTGACGGACGCCGCCTGCCACGCCATGGCGATCCTGGCCATGGAGCAGACCGCCTTTGCGCTCGCCGATCTGTGCCCCGCACTGGCCGGCTGCCGCACCGAGGCCGAGCTCGCCGCTCCCCGGGCCGGCGCGGCGCTATGGTTCCCCGCCGCCATGCTGCTGGGCGCGCCGGACATCGCGGAGAGCTGGGACGTGACCTCCGACAGCCTGGCGCTTTGGCTCGCGCATCGGCTCGGAGCGCCGCGGCTCATCCTGGTGAAGGCGCCCGGCGCGACGGTGCCGGGCGAGCTGGTCCACGGCGACCGCCTTGAGGCGCTCGCCGCGGCGGGCATCCTCGATCGCGCCTTTGCGCGCATGGCATCCGGCTTCGCGGGCTCTATTGTCCTCGTGACCGCGGACGATTCCGCACGGCTCGCAGCGGCGCTCGCCACCGGCGCCGGGATGGACCTTCGATGACCGACGCCTCCTTTGCCACGCGCTGGGCCTGGGCCCTGTCCGGCTCCGGCCATTTCTTCACCGAATGCATCGAGATGATTGGCCGGCTCGGGGCGGTGGACCTGTTCGTCTCGGCGGCGGCCGAGGAGGTGCTGCGCATGTACAAGCAGGCGCTGCCCGAGGGCACCGGCATCTACCGCGACCGCACCGCCTCGGCGGCGCCGGTGGGGCGCTTCTATGACGGGCACTACCACACGCTGGTGGTGGCGCCAGCCTCCTCCAACACGGTGGCGAAGGCGGTGCTGGGCATTTCCGACACCCTCGTCACCAACTGCTTCGCCCAGGCGGGCAAGTGTCGCGTGCCGTCTATCGTGTTCGCCTGCGACACCGCCCCCGAAATGCTCTCCATGGCGCCGGGCGGGCTGGTGAAGGTGTTTCCGCGCCGCATCGACCTGGAGAACACGGAACGGCTCAAGGGGTTCGAGGCCACCACGGTGGCCGAGAGCCTCGCCGACCTCGACGCCGCCATCGCTCGCCGCAAGGCGCAACTGGCGCAGGGCTGACGCCATGGCGGAGCGCATCGTCCTCCTCACCGGCTCGCTCGCCGAGCCGCGCATCGCCCGGATCGCCGAGGCGATCTCGGACACCGCGCTCCAGCCCGTGGTGCTGAACATCGGCGTGAAGGTGGCGGCGCTGATGACGACGCAGATCGTCGAGCGCCGGCTCGCTCTGCCCGCCGGCACCGACCGGGTGCTGATGCCCGGCCGCTTCCGGGGTGACCTGGAGCGCCTCGCCGACCGGTTCGGCGTGCCGTTCGAGCGCGGTCCGGAGGAGGCCGCCGACATTCCCGCTTTCTTCGGCAAGGGCGGCAAGGCGCCCGACCTCTCGCACCAGGACGTGACCATCTTCGCCGAGATCGTCGATGCCCCGCGCCTCGCCGTGCCCGACATCCTTGCCCGCGCCAAGGCACTCGCCGCCGACGGGGCGGACGTGATCGATCTCGGCGCGCTGCCGGACGAGCCGTTCCCGCATCTGGAAGACGCCATCGCCGCGCTCAAGGCGGACGGGCTCAAGGTGAGCATCGACAGTTTCTCCGCCGACGACCTCGCCCGCGCCAACCGCGCCGGCGCCGACTTCCTGCTCAGCCTCAGCGAGACGACGCTCGATGTGCTCAAGGAAGGGCCGGCGGTGCCCGTTCTCGTGCCGGCGACCCCAGGCGACCTCGCCTCGCTGCTGCGGGCGGTGGAGGCCTGCGAGGCCATGGGCCGCGCCTTCCTCGCCGATCCGATCCTCGACCCGATCCATTTCGGCTTCACCGCCTCGCTGCTGCGCTATGCGGAGCTCAGGCGGCTGAAGCCGGACATCCCCATCCTCATGGGCATCGGCAATGTCACCGAGCTGACCGACGCCGACACCACCGGCGTCAATGCGGTGCTCATGGGGATCATCTCCGAGCTGCGCCTCAACGCCGTCCTGGCGGTGCAGGTGAGCCCGCACTGCCGCACCGCGGTGAAGGAGTTCGACCGGGCGCGGCGCGAGTTCTTCGCCGCCCGCGAGGCGGGCGCGCTGCCGCAGGGCTTCGGCGGCGGGCTGATGGCGCTGCGCGACCGCGCGCCGCTCTCCACCACGCCGCAGGAAATCGAGCGGCTCGCCGCCGAGGTGCGCGATCGCAACGTCCGCATCGAGGTGAGCGCGGACGGCATCCACGCCTACAACCGCGACGGCCATCATGTGGCGCAGGACCCGTTCGCGCTCTACCCGCACCTCAAGGTGGCGGACGATGGCGCCCATGCCTTCTATCTCGGGGTGGAGACCGCCCGCGCCGAGATCGCCTATCGCCTCGGCAAGCGCTATGCGCAGGACGCCCCGCTCGCCTGGGGCGTCGCGGCGGCGACCGGATCGGGCGCCGAGACCGCGCACCGATTGACTTTCGACAAAGCGGGGCCGACGCTTTCCGCCCCAACCGAGCCGCTCGAGGGCGACACGAAGGACGACGCCGAGTGATCCGCGAGACCATCGTCACCACGCTCTCGCCCTCCGGCGAGCCGCAGGTCGCGCCCATGGGAGCGAGCGTGGTGGAGGGCGGCTACCTGCTGCAGCCGTTCCGGCCCTCGCGCACGCTCGACAACCTGCTTTCGGCGCGCGCGGGCGTGGTGAACCTCACCGACGACGCGCGCATCTTCGCCGGCTGCATCACCGGCCGGCACCGCTCCTGGCCCACCGTGCCCGCCAGCCGCATCGCCGGCGTGCGGCTGGAGGCGGCGCTGGCGCACGAGGAGTTCGAGGTGAGCCGGGTGGAGGAGGACACGGTGCGCCCGCGCTTCTTCTGCCGCGTGGTGCACCAGGAGAGCCATGCCCCCTTCCTCGGCCTCAACCGCGCCGTGGCGGCGGTGGTGGAGGGGGCGATCCTTGTCTCGCGCCTCCACATGCTCGACCCGGAGCGCGTGGACCGGGAGATGAACTATCTCTCGGTGGCGGTGGAGAAGACCGCCGGCCCGGCCGAGCGCGAGGCCTGGGACTGGCTGTGCGAGACAGTCGCCGACCACCGCGCGCGGGCGGCCTCGTGACCCCCTCCCCGCGCCGCGCGCCGGGCCTGCTCGCCAGCGTCGCGACCCTTGCCGAGATGGACGCGGCGATCGCCGGCGGCGCCGACATCGTCGACCTGAAGGACCCGGCCAAGGGCGCCCTCGGCGCGTGGGAGGCGGCAGCGCTCGCCGCCGCCGTCGCCCGCTGGCGCGCGCTGCCGCCGGGCGGCCCGCTGCTCAGCGCGACCATCGGCGACCATCCGCTGGAGCCGGGCGCGCTCTGCGCCGCCGCGGCGCGGGTGGCGGACAGCGGCGTGCCGCTGGTGAAGATCGGCTTTGCGCTCTCCCCGGCCACCGGGCCGGAGACGCTCGCGGCCTGCCTTGCCGCCCTCGCCCCGCTGGCGCGGGCGCACCGGCTGATCGCCGTCCTGTTCGCGGACCTTGGGCCGGACCTCGCCGCGGTGCCGGCCTTCGCCGGCGCTGGCTTCGCGGGCGTGATGCTCGACACCGCCGACAAGCGCGCGGGCGGGCTTCGGGCGCACCTCGACGACCGGGCGCTCGCGGGCTTCCTCGCCGCCGCCCGCGCGCACAAGCTGATGAGCGGCCTCGCGGGCGCGCTGGCGCTGGCGGACGCGGCGCCGCTCGCCGCGCTCGGGCCGGACTATCTCGGCTTCCGCGGTGCGCTCTGCGCGGAGGGGCGCACCGGTGCGCTCGACCCGGCGCGACTCGCGGCGGTGCGCGCCGCGCTGGCCTATGCGGCGGCGGCCTGAGGCTCAGCCCGTCTTGCGGAAGACGACCGCGAGATTATTGGCCGGCATCTCGACGATTTGCTCCAGAGCGAGCCCATGGCGTGCCGCCTCCGCCGCCACGTCCTCCAGGCGGCGCAGGCCGAAGGCGGGATTGCGCGCCTTCAGGCTGGCGTCGAAGGCAAGATTGCTCGGCGCGGTCTCGATGCCGTCGCGCACATAGGGTCCGTAGAGCACCAGCGGCCCACCCGCCGGCAGCCGCGCCCCCGCGCCGGCCATCAGGCCCTGCGTGGAGGCCCAGGGCGAGATGTGGATCATGTTGATGCACACGGTGGCATCCACATCCCCCACCGGCCAGTCCGGCGCGGCGGCGTCCAGCGCCAGCGGCGGGCGCACATTGGCCAGCCCCTCTGCCGCCGCATGGGCAGCGACCGAGGCGCGGGCGTCCGGCGCGGGATCGGTGGGCTGGAAGGAAAGGTCGGGCAGGTTCCGGGCGAAGTGGACCACATGCTCGCCCGAGCCGCTGGCGATCTCCAGCACCAGCCCGGCGGCCGGCAGCACCTCCCGCAGCACATCGAGGATCGGCCCGCGATTGCGCAGGGCCGAGGGGGCGGAGAGGCGGGAATCGGGCAGGCCGGACACGGGGGACGTCTCCTAGAGAAGCGCCGCACCATAGACCAACCGCGCGCCGGGGCGAGCGCGCGGCGATATAGTTGACATGGAAACTATATTCCTATAGTTTCCTACTCAACCAATTGAGCCCCACTCATGCCCGTCTCCGACCTCTCCGCCCATCTCGGCTACTGGCTGCGCTTCGTGTCGAACCACGTCTCCCTCGCCTTCGCCCGCAAGGTGGAGGGGCGCGGAGTGACGGTGGCGGAATGGGTGCTGCTGCGCATGCTGCACGGCGCGGAGCCCACCGCGCCCAGCCGCCTCGCGGACCGGCTCGGCCTCACCCGCGGCGCGGTGAGCAAGCTCGCGGACCGGCTGCTGGCGAAGGGCCTCATCGTGCGCGCCGCCAGCGAGAGCGACGGGCGCGCCCATACCCTTGCCTTGACGCCCGAGGGCGCGGCTTTGGTGCCGGTGCTCGCCGCGCTGGCGGACGAGAACGACGCCGAATTCTTCGCCGACCTCACGGCCGATGAGCGCGCGGTCATCGCGGGCGCGCTGCGTCGCATCGTCGAGAAGCGGGGCCTGAGGGCCGTGCCCGTCGACTGAATACACCTCCCAACACCGGAGATCGCCCATGGACCCGCACCAGTCCGAAACCGCCGCCGCATGCCTGAAGGCCGCCGAGGCCAATGCGATGACCTTCCCCGAGATCGTCGGCGCGCTGATGGCGGCGGGCTTCGAGGGCTATGAGGTAGACCTGCGGCAGGCCCGCGCCACCTACTTCCTGCCGGACGGCGAAGCGCTCGCCCTCGCCTGCCACGAAAGCCCGGTCCCAGTGGCGCCAAGCTTCGATGCCGCCGCGCTCCAGGCCGCCATCCGCCAAGCGCAGACGCTCGCCCCCGGCTACACCTATCGCGGCTTCTGCGACAAGGCGAAGGCCGCCGGCTGCGCCGGCTACATGGTCTCCTTCACCGGCCGCCGCGCGCTCTATTTCGGCCGCACGGCGGAAACGCATGTGGAGCTGTTTCCGCGGGCGGCGTGAGCCCCGGCCCCGCCCTATCCCTCACTCATACTTCACATAGGCAAACCGCAGATCCCCCTGCGGCGTGCCTTCCAGGGCGCCGCCTTCCTCCAGGCCGGGCTGCCACTGCACCACCTCCTCGATCTTCGTCGCCAGCGCAAAGTCGCGCTCGGTGATGCCCTTGGCGTCGTGGGACATGAGGCGCACCTCGACCCAGGCATAGGAGGCGGTGAGGTCGGGATGGTGCCACGCCGCCTCGGCGAGATGGCCCACCGTGTTGATGACCATCAGCGTGCCCTTCCAGCTCGCGGTCTTGTAGGTGCGGCGGATCCAGCCGTCCTCGTAGCGCCAGTGCGGCAGCGCGGCGGACAGGCGCGCGGCGATCTCGTCCGGCGTGAAGGTGTGCTTGCGGTCGACGGCCATGGCTTGCCTCCTTCGATCCCGGACAACCCGCGCGGTCCCGCGCCCGTTCCCGCTGTCAGGCGAGGCCGGCCTGGCGCTTGGCGGCGGTTAGGGTGTTGGCGAGCAGGCAGGCGATGGTCATGGGGCCGACCCCGCCCGGCACCGGCGTGATGAGGCCGGCAATGCCCTGCGCCTCGGCGAAGGCGACGTCGCCCACCAGGCGGGTCTTGCCGTCCGCCTTCGGCACGCGGTTGATGCCGACATCGATCACGGTCGCGCCGGGCTTGATCCAGTCGCCGCGGATCATCTCCGGCCGGCCGACGGCGGCGATCAGGATGTCCGCCTGGCGGCACTCGGCCGGGAGGTCGCGGGTGCGCGAATGGGCGATGGTGACGGTGCAGTCCTCCTTCAGGAGCAGCTGCGCCACCGGCTTGCCGACGATGTTGGAGCGGCCCACCACCACCGCCTTCATCCCGGCGAGGCTGCCCAGATGGTGCTTCAGCAGCATCACGCAGCCGAGCGGCGTGCACGGCACCAAAGCGTCGAGGCCCACCGCAAGGCGGCCGGCATTGATGACGTGGAAGCCGTCCACGTCCTTTTCGGGATCGATGGCGGCGAGCACCTTCATGGCGTCGATCTGCGGCGGCAGCGGCAGCTGCACCAGGATGCCGTTCACGGCCGGATCGGCATTGAGGCTGGCGACCAGCGCCAGGAGGTCCTCTTCGCGCGTGTCGGCGGGCAGCTTGTGCTCGAACGAGGCCATGCCGGCCTCCACCGTCTGCGCCGCCTTGTTGCGCACATAGACCTCGCTCGCCGGGTCCGCGCCCACCAGCACCACCGCGAGGCCGGGCCTGAAGGGCGGATGCGCCGCGCCCAGCGCAGCCACCTCGGCGCCGATGCGCGCCCTGAGGCCGGCGGCGAAGGCCTTGCCGTCGATCAGACGGGTCTCGATGTTGTGGCTCCCGGTCACGCGCAACACCCCTCTGTCGGCCGCGCGCGGCGCGCGGTCTGCCTCAGCCCGTCTTGTGCCAAGCGCCCCGGCAAACGCAACCATCCACACGCATGGGCAGCCGGGATCCGCAGCAGAATCTCTTAAAGAGAGAATTTTTTTCCTTCAAGGAAATAACTCGATGCCGGTTGCCGGCGGCTACTTGCCGGCCGCTACTTGGCCGGGAGCTCGCCGCTGCCGCGCTGGACGCGCTGGCTCTCGGCCTCCGCCTGGCGCTTCAGCAGCGCCGCCGCCGCCTGCAGCGGCAAAGGCGGCGAAAACAGGTAGCCCTGCGCCTGGTGAGCGCCGAACGCGCGCAGGAAGCGCAGCTGCTCGCGGGTCTCCACCCCCTCGGCGGTCAAAGTGATGCCGAGCGAGCGGCCGAGCCGCACCACATATTCCACGATCGAGGCCGCATCGCGCTGCACCCCGAGATTGAGGATGAACGACTTGTCGATCTTGATCTTGGTGATGGGAAAGCGGCGCACATGCACCAGCGAGGCATGCCCGGTGCCGAAATCGTCGAGCGCGAGCCGCACCCCGAGCCCGCGCAGGCGCGCCAGCGCGTCCTGCCCCTCGGCGCTGGCGTCCAGGATGGCGCTCTCGGTGATCTCGATTTCCAGCCGCCGGGGGTCGAAATCGGTCTGCCGCAGCGTGGCGATGATGTTGTCCACCATGCCCGCATGGCGCAGGTTCAGCGGCGACATGTTCACCGAGATCGTGACGCCCGGCAGTTCCTTCGCCTGTTCGCAGGCCGAGCGCAGCACGTAGGCATCCAGCCGGTTGATGAGCCGCGAGCCCTCCGCCACCGGGATGAAGGCGCCGGGCAGGATGCGTCCGCGGGTCGGGTGGTCCCACCGCACCAGCGCCTCGAAGCCGACGATGCGCTCGCTCTCCACGTCCACCTGGGGCTGGAACACCAGGTTGAGCTCGCCGCGGTCGAGCGCCGCGGCCAGCTCCACCTCGGTGCGCCGCCGTTCCAGGCGCTCGCGCTCGAAGTGCGGCTCGAACAGGCGGTAGGTGCCGCGACCTTCCGACTTCGCCCGGTAGAGCGCGACATCGGCAAGGCTCAGCAGTTCGTCGCTGGTGCGCGCGTCCCGCGGCGCGCGCGCCGCCCCCATCGAGGCACTGACGGCAAGGTCGATGCCGCCCACATGGACGGGGATGTCGAGCACCCCGAACAGGGCGGCGACGAGGCTCGCAAGCTCCGCCTCCTGCCGATAGCGCGTGAACAGGACGAACTCGTCGCCGCCGAAGCGCGCGGCGAGCCCGCGATCTCCCACGCACCCCCTCAGGCGGCGCGCCACCACCGCCAGAAGCTCGTCGCCTCCGGTGTGGCCCACGCTGTCGTTGACCTCCTTGAAGCCGTCCAGATCGATGAACAGCAGCGCGATGGCCTCGCCCTCCCCGCGCCCGGCGAGGGCATCCTTCAGCTCGGCGATGAAATGCCCGCGATTGGCGAGCCCCGTCAGGCTATCGCGCTGCGCCAGTTCGCGGGCGCGCGCCTCGCTGAGGGCCAGCGCCGCCGCGGCGCGCCGCGCCCGCACCATCAGCGCCAGGAACACCAGGCAGAGCACCAGCGCCGCCGCAGCGATGATCATCGCGAGTTGATTGAGCGGGCCGTATTCCTGTTCCGACGTGTTCCAGACGAAGCCGGCGCGCGGCCCGTCCAGCAGGTTGGCCATCGCCACCGCTTCGGGAGACTGGGCGGCGGCGTCACGCACCAGATGCATGGGCGGCAGGTCGAGCTTGCCGAACACGTCGCTCAGGAAGGCTTCGTCCACCACGTCCACGGTGACGATGATCAGAGGCTGGCGCAGGTTCTGGCCCACCTGCGTCGCGGCGAGCGGACGCGCGGCGACCAGTCCGGCCTCGCCGTCCGCCACCGCAAGGCCGGAGCCCGGCCCGGCGCGCCAGCGCGACATCTGCCGGGAGAATGCCGGCGCGATCCATCCCAGCGCCTCGTGCGCTCCCAGGGTGCCCAGCTCCGAGGCATAGAGCACCCGGCCATCGGCATCGATCACGTAGGTCATCTCAAAGCCGAACTGATCCCTGAGCGTCCGGCCCAGGCGATCGTGAAGCTCGGCCTTGCGATCCTCCGTCAGGGCGCGGGCGATCTCGGGCTCCCGCCCCGCGGTCATCCCGGCGAGAACCCGGGCCATGTGCTCCTGGCGCTCGGAGATGGCGGCGAAAACCGCGTGCCGATCGCGCGCATGAACCCGCGCGGAATTACGCTGGGTTGCATGAAGGAGCGCCAGAACGACTCCCCCCAGCAGGACAAGGAGGGCGAACAGTCCCGTCAGCGCAAGCGCACGGGAATCAGAACCTGATCGCCACGGTATGGCCGCCCCCAAAGCCGGTACTGGGCGCAAATCCGAAACACTCTCGGACGACTCCGCCGGCCACCGTCAAAATTTGTCCGACATTC
Organism: Xanthobacter tagetidis; assembly: GCF_003667445.1. Taxonomy (GTDB): domain Bacteria; phylum Pseudomonadota; class Alphaproteobacteria; order Rhizobiales; family Xanthobacteraceae; genus Xanthobacter; species Xanthobacter tagetidis. The sequence continues at coordinate 77,100 of NZ_RCTF01000022.1, forward strand.
GGCGGAGGCGCAAGCTTGAGCGTAGCCTTTGAAGTAAACATTCAGGTAAGCGAAAACCACCATGTGGCAAGGCCGAGGAAGGCGAAGAAGCCCACGGCGTCGGTAACCATGGTGACGAAAACTCCCGACGCCACGGCCGGATCGAGCTTCAGCCGCGAGATCGCGAGCGGGATCAGGATGCCGAACAGCCCGGCCGCCAGCATGTTCAGCACCAGGGCCGAGGAGATCACCGCCCCGAGCTGGGCGCTGGAGAACCAGAAGGCGGCGATGGCGCCGAGCGCGGTCGCCAGCACGAGCCCGTTGATGAGCCCCACCAGCACCTCGCGCGAGACCACGCGCCGGGCATTGTGGCTGCCGAGGTCCTTGGTGGCGAGCGCCCGCACCGCCACCGTCATGGTCTGGTTGCCGGCATTGCCGCCCATGGAGGCGACGATGGGCATGAGCACGGCGAGCGCCACCATCTTCTCGATGGTGTTCTCGAACAAAGCGATGATCGAGGCGGAGATGAAGGCGGTGCCGAGATTGACCACCAGCCAGGGCAGCCGGCTCCTGGAGATGTAGCCGACGGTGTCGGACAGTTCCTCGTCGCTGCCGACGCCGGCGAGCGCGCGCAGGTCCTCGTCCGCTTCCTCCTGGATCACGTCCACCACGTCGTCGATGGTCACGACGCCCACGAGGCGCCCCGCATCGTCCACCACCGGGGCGGAGACGAGGTTGTAGTGCTCGAACATGCGGGCGACCTCCTCCTGGTCCTCGGAGGCCTTCACCACGTGGAGCTGGTCCTTCTTCACCGCGGTCATCAGCACCGGGCGCTTGGCGCGCAGCAGCCGGTCGAGCGCCACCGCGCCGATCAGCCGGTATCCGGGGTCCACCACGAACACCTCGTAGAACGTGTCCGGAAGGTCGGCGGTCTCGCGCAGATAGTCGATGGTGCGGCCCACGGTCCAGAACGGCGGCACGGCGATGAACTCGGTCTGCATGCGCCGGCCGGCGCTTTCCTCGGGATAGTCGAGGGAGCGCAGCAGCGCGACGCGCTCGGGCGCCGGCAGGTGTTCGAGGATCGCCGCCTTGTGGTCCTCGTCGAGGTCTTCGAGGATGTAGACCGCGTCGTCCGAATCCAGGGCGGAGATGCCGCGCGCGGCGATGCGCGGCGAGATGGCGTGCAGGATCTGCACGCGGACGGTCTCGTCCAGCTCGGTCAGTGCGGTGAAGTCGAAGTCGGGCCCCAGAAGCTCGATCAGCCGGCGCCGCTCGTCGGCGTCGAGCGCCTCCAGCAGGTCGCCCATGTCGGCTTCGTGCAGGGGGATCGTCAGCGCCTTCAGGCGGTCCACGTCCCGCGCCTCGATCGCCGCCTGGACGGCGCCGCGGAAGGCGTCCGAGATCGCACCGTCCTCCTCGCGCACCGTAAGGGTGTCCTCGGCGCGCGGGTCGATGCTGTCTTGATCCTCGCGCATGGGACCTCCGGCGGAACGGGGTAACACGGGAAACGGATTGCGGAGGCACGGCCGGCCGCCGCGGGCAGGCAAGGAGGAGCCGGTGCGCCCGCGGGCCGGCAGGCCCTCCTGTGCCATTGGCCCGTTACGGCTGGAATCGCAAGGCGAAACGGCAGGAATTCGGCGGCGGGCACGCCTCTTTCGCCGGGCGTTGCCGCGGTGCGACACCGCGCGCACGCCCCGGCGCAGCACGCCCCTCCCCGCCCGCGCCGCGCCGTGAGACACTGGCACGAACGGATGCGGTGGCGAGCGAATGGATCAGCGGGGCAGCGCGGCGGTGCCAAGACGCGCAGGGCAGCGCCGGGTAGTGCGCGCCGGCGTGATCGGCGCGGCCGTCGTCGCGTTCATGGGCGCCGTTGCCGGCGCAGCGGCCGCCGCGTGCCCCGGACGGCCGGATGCGCTCGGCACCGCGCGCGTGATGGAGGTGGACCCGAAGGGCCTTCAGGTCGGCACCAAATCGTTCCCCGCAACCCTGCCTCTGAAGCCGCGCGAGGTGGTGCTGACATTCGACGACGGGCCATGGCCGGCGACCACCGCCGCCATCCTCGACGCGCTCAAGGCGGAATGCGTGCGCGCCACCTTCTTCCTCATCGGCCAGAACGCGAAGCTGCGGCCCGAACTGGTGAAGCGCACCCTCGCCGAGGGGCACACGGTGGCGCACCATTCCATGACCCATCCGGCGGCGACGCTGGCCAAGATCCCGTTCGAGGCGGCGGTCAAGGAGATCGAGCAGGGCATCGCGGCGGACGAGCGGGCCGCCTATGGCGCGTCCGGCCCGGCGCCGCGCGTGCCGTTCTTCCGCTTTCCCGGCTTCGCCTCGACGCCCGAGCTTCTGGCCTATCTCGACCGCACGGGCATCGGCGTGTTCGGCGCCGATCTGTGGGCCAGCGACTGGAACGTGCAGGCACCGCAGGCCCAGCTCGATCTGGTGCTGAAGCGGCTCGACGCGGCGGGCGGCGGCATCGTGCTGTTCCACGACACCAAGGCGCAGACCGCCGCCATGATCCCCGCCTTCCTGCGCGCGCTGGCGGCGCGCGGCTACGGCGTGGTGCACATCGTGCCGAAGGGGGCGGGGAACGGGGGCTGAGCGCCCCGCCGCAGGTGCGCCCCCAAGGCCCCCCAAAGGCCGCCCGGCCGCCGATACCGGCCTCAACCGCGCCCCGCTGTCCCGACCGCCGTCATGCTCCGGCTTGACCGGAGCATCCATTTGCCTGCCGCCGCGCCTGGCGCCGCGGTCCATGGGCCCTCCGGTCAAGCCGGAGGGCGACGGCGGGGCGAGGGGCTAAGGAGCGAGGGACCGCCCTGCAGGCCGTCGACCCGAAAGACGAAAGGCGGCCTTGCGGCCGCCCGAAAAGCAAAAGGCGGCCTTGCGGCCGCCTTGCATGCTCGCGCGGTTCCGGTCGCGCGTCCGGGCAGGCAGAGCCTGCCTCCATCTCTGGTGCGGACGAGAGGACTCGAACCTCCACGGGTCTCCCCACTAGCACCTCAAGCTAGCGCGTCTACCAATTCCGCCACGACCGCAGTCAGGGATGGCACCGGGACAGGGCCCCTGAAGGGGCCGGCCGCCGCCGGGGGCCATCGTCTAACAGATCGATACCGGCGCCACAAGGGGCCTTCGGCGCCGCTTCCGCACGCCCCGGAGACGGCTGTGGACGGCGCCCTCCCCGCTGCCCTTTACCGGCCGCCGGAATGGGATAAGCATGCGCCATGACCTTGAGCGCCAGCAGCCCCGAGGCGGGTCCGCCAGCCGTGAGCGCCGCCGCGCGCCCCGCACCCGTCGCCCGCGGCGGACTTGCCGCCAGCTTCCGGCCGCGCGCGGCCGCGGCGCCGCCCGTGGACTGGGTGGTGAGCGACCATCTCGTTCCCTATGAGGCGGCGGTGGCCGCCATGGAGGCGCGGGCCGCCGCCATCGCCGCCGGCACGGCGAACGAATGCGTGTGGCTTTTGGAGCATCCCCCGCTCTACACCGCCGGCACCAGCGCCCGGCCGGAGGACCTCGTGGAGGCGCGCTTCCCGGTGTTCCAGACCGGCCGCGGCGGCCAGTTCACCTATCACGGGCCGGGCCAGCGCGTGGCCTATGTGATGCTGGACCTGAAGCGGCGGGACGAGGACGTGCGGCGCTATGTGAGCGCGCTTGAGGCGTGGATCATCGCCACGCTCTCGGCCTTCAACGTCACCGGCGAGCGGCGCGAGGACCGCGTCGGCGTGTGGGTCCCGCGGTTTTCCGGCGAGGACAAGATCGCAGCCATCGGCATCCGCGTGCGCCGCTGGGTGACGTTCCACGGCATCTCGCTGAACGTGGAGCCGGACCTCTCCCACTTTTCCGGCATCGTGCCCTGCGGCGTGCGCGAGCACGGCGTGACCAGCCTTGCCGACCTCGGCCTGCCGGTGAGCATGGCGGAGGTGGATGCGGTGCTGAAGGTGGCGTTCGAGGAGGTGTTCGGCCCGACCGCGCCTGGGGCTGCGCCGACCTGAAGCGAGGGCCTGGAATGCGTACCGGCCGGATCGCGGAGCGACCCGGCCGGTACAGTCCGGTGACGAAGGGGCGGGCTCGCCCCCCGCCTCAGTTCTTCTTCACCAGCGGGCACGCGCTCTGGGAGAGCGGACGGAAGGCGTCCTCGCCGCGGATGGTGGCGAGCTGCTTGTAATAGTCCCACGGCCGCTTGCTCTCCTTCGGCGACTTCACCTGGAAGAGATAGAGGTCGTGGATCAGCAGGCCGTCCTCGCGCACATAGGCGTTGCGGGCGAACACGTCGTCGATGGGCATCTTCTTCAGCGTCGCCATCACGGTCTCGGCGTTGTCGGTGCCGGCCTTCTCGATCGCCTTCAGATAGTTGAGCACCACCGAATAGTTCGCCGCGTGGGTCATGGTGGGCATGCGGCCGGTGCGCTTGAAGAAGCGCTCGCCGAAGGCGCGGGTGCGATCGTCCATGTCCCAGTAGAAATCGGATTCGAGCACCAGGCCCTGCACCTTTTCGAGGCCGATGGAGTGCACGTCCGAGATGAAGACCAGCAGGCCCGTGATGCGCTGCTTGCCGGACACGGTGAGGCCGAAGTCGGACGCCGACTTCACCGCGTTCACCATGTCGCCGCCGGCATTGGCGAAGGCGACGATATCGGCGCCCGACGTCTGCCCGGCGAGCACGAAGGACGAGAAGTCCTGGGTGCCCACAGGGTGGAACACCTTGCCGACCACCTTGCCGCCGGACTCGTTCAGCACGTCGGTCAGGTCCTTGGCGAAGGAGTGGCCGAGCGCGTAGTCGGCCGCGACGATGAACCAGGTCTTGCCGCCCTGGGAAAGGATGCCCTTGGCGGTGCTGCGCGCCATGGCATAGGTGTCGCTGCGCCACTGCACCGAATAGGGCGTGCACTTGGCGCCGTTCAGTTCCGCGGTCGCGCCATTGCTGATGAGGGCCACGCGCTTGCGCTCATTGGCCACGAAGGTCACGGCGAGCGAGCTGGCCGAGCCCACCACGTCGGCGATGGCATCCACCTTCTCGTTGTCGTACCAGCGCCGGGCGATGGAGGAGGCGATGTCCGGCTTGTTCTGGTGGTCGGCGAAGATGATCTCCACCGGCTTGCCGAGCACCTTGCCGCCGAAGTCCTCCACGGCCATCTTCGCCGCTTCGATGGAGCCGGTGCCCGACACGTCGGAATACAGGCCCGACATGTCGCCGAGCACACCGATCTTCACCACGTCGTCGGAAACGCCCGCCGGAGCGGACTGCGCCCAGGCGGTGCCCGCGGCGACGCTGAGCAGCGCGCCGAGAAGGATGGCCGGCCTCTTCATGGTTTCCTCCAGGTCTGTTCTTGAAATCTGTTCTTTGAACGATGGTATTCGCGTCGTGCTGCGGGCGGCCGCGCGTTCGCCGGGCCGGGCTGCCGCCCTCTCCCGCACGCGCCGAAGACGCGGTCAGGTGATCCGTCCGGCCACGCGCTTCCGGCCGCACGGGCCTTGCCCGTCGGAGCGGTCGCGCACCGGCGCCCTCACCGTATGCACGTCATATTGTACGACAAACGAATTTTCCTGCTGACCTCATGAACGAATTTGATGAGGTCGCACACCATCGGCGGCGCAAGCCGCCGGGAAAACCGGCGCTCCGCTGCCGGCCCTGCGGCCGCGCGGCCGAGGCCCGACGCGCACCGTCGCGGGCCCCGGACATGGCGCGGGGCGGCGCGGCGGCGGCGCCGCTCTTCGGGCGCTCGAGCCAGAAGCCGGCGGCTCAGATGCCGAGCTTCGCCTTCAGGATCTCGTTGAGCGCCTGGGGGTTGGCCTTGCCGCCCGAGGCCTTCATGGCCTGGCCGACGAACCAGCCCAGCATGGTGGGCTTGGCCTGCACCTGGGCGACCTTGTCGGGATTGGCGGCGATGATCTCGTCCACCACCTTCTCGATGGCGCCCGTGTCCGTCACCTGCTTGAGGCCGCGCGCCTCCACGAGGTCGCGCGGGTCGCCCTCGTATTTCTCGCCGAGGATGATGACCATCACGTCCTTGGCGATCTTGCCGGAGATGGTGCCGTCGCTGATGAGGTCGACCACGCCCGCCACCTGCGCCGCCGAGACCGGCGTCTGCGCGATGGAGACGCCCGCGGTGTTCGCATAAGCGGCGATGTCGCCCATGATCCAGTTGGCCACCAGCTTGGCGTTGCGCTGGACACCGCCGGCCTTGACGGCGGTCTCGAAATAGTCGGCGGTCTCCTTCTCCGCCACCAGCACGCTGGCGTCATAGGGCGAGAGGCCGTAATCGGCGATGAAGCGCGCCTTCTTCTCGTCCGGCAGCTCCGGCAGATGCTGCTGAAGCTCCGTGACAAACGCCTCCTGGAGCACCAGCGGCAGCAGGTCCGGGTCGGGGAAATAGCGGTAGTCGTGCGCCTCTTCCTTGGAGCGCATCGAGCGCGTCTCGCCCCGGTTGGGGTCGAACAGGCGCGTCTCCTGGTCGATGCTGCCGCCGTCCTCCAGGATCTCGATCTGGCGCCGCGCCTCCACCTCGATGGCCTGGCCGATGAAGCGGATGGAGTTGACGTTCTTGATCTCGCAGCGCGTGCCCAGCGGCCCGCCCGGCCGGCGCACGGAGACGTTCACGTCGGCGCGCAGGTTGCCCTTCTCCATGTCGCCGTCGCAGGTGCCGAGATAGCGCAGGATGGTGCGCAGCTTGGTGACGTAGGCCTTCGCCTCGTCCGACGAGCGCAGGTCGGGGCGCGAGACGATCTCCATCAGCGCGACGCCGGAGCGGTTCAGGTCCACGAAGGAGAGGGTGGGCGAAAGATCGTGGATCGACTTGCCCGCGTCCTGCTCCAGATGCAGCCGCTCGATGCCCACGGTGATGCTCTCGCCGTCCGCGAGGTCCACCACCACGAAGCCCTCGCCGACGATCGGGCTCTTGTACTGGCTGATCTGGTAGCCCTGCGGCAGGTCCGGATAGAAGTAGTTCTTGCGGTCGAACGTGGAGGCGAGGTTGATCTGCGCCTTCAGCCCCAGGCCGGTGCGCACGGCCTGGGCGACGCACTCCCCGTTGATGACCGGCAGCATGCCCGGCATGGCCGCATCCACCAGCGACACATGGTCGTTGGGCGGGCCGCCGAAGGCGGTGGAGGCGCCGGAGAACAGCTTCGCGTTGGAGGAGACCTGGGCGTGCACCTCCATGCCGATCACCACCTCCCAGTCGCCGGTGGCGCCGGCAATGAGCTTCTTGGCCTCGGCGGGACGGGAATGGAGGGTCATGGTCGTCCTATGGTCCTGGCTATGGTCTCGGGCGGCGGCGCGGGCGCCGGCGCATTCCAAAGCGGCACAGCCGCGTTCCGGCGTTTCGTAAACCCGCCGGGCGGTCTCTGGCAACCAGGCCGGCGCCGGACACCTGGCGTGGGAGGGCGCGCGCCGCGCCGCAGGGAGCCGCCGGCCGCTTGATCCGGCATCCCGGATGGCCGCTTCGCCGAAGCCCCGTCGGGGCGGCGCATCACGCAGGGTGATGGCCGAGAAACCTCGGGCATGCCTTCCGTTTCGGCACCCCTGCCGGACCCGCAGCCCCATCCCGGCGCAGGACATTCCCCTGCGCCCAATGGCGTTTATTTCCCACAGGCCATGGGCTAAGAGGTGCGGCCCTACGGAGTGTTCCTTGATGCGCCTTGCCGGCATTTCGATCGTTCGCGACGAAGCGGACATCATCGAGCCATGGGCCCGCCACAACTGCCATTTCCTCGACAAGCTCTACATTGTCGACAACGGCAGCACGGATTCCACCCGCCAGATCATCCAGGACCTGATCGCCGAGGGTCTGCCGATCGAGATGGTCGACCACGGCCAGCACGGCGCATTCTATCAGGGCCAGCGCACCACCCGGCTGATGCGCCATGCGGCGGCGGACGGCGACTGGGACTTCATCTTCCCCCTCGACGGCGACGAATGCATCTGCGCCACAGACCGCGGCACGCTCGAAGCGGAGCTGGCGGACTTCCCGGCCGCCTTCCTGCCGAGCTTCCGGGAAATCCGCTACAAGCTGTCCGATCTGGACGACCCGGCGATCGTCAACCCGCTGGAGCGCATCCGCCACGTGCAGGACAAGGCGCCGGCGCCGTTCAAGTGCATCGTTCCCCGCGCCCTTGCCCTCAATCCGGACGCGGCGCTGTCCGACGGCAATCACCGGGTGCGCGTCGCCGGCGTGGAAGTTCCGCGCCAGCTTCTGGAGAACGCCGCGCTCGCCCATTTCGCCCTGCGCTCGCAGAGCCAGATCATCGCCAAGCTGATGGTGACCTACATCACCTTCAAGGCGCGCGAGGACTATGTCCCCACCCTCGCCCCGCGCCCCATCGAGGCCGCCGGCGTCCTGTGCGGGGAGGAGGAGATCGCGCTGCACCGGTTCGACGACCTGGTGCGCGCCTATGACGGCCCGGAGCAGGCCGGCCTCTACCGGCCGTTCACCGAGTGCCGCGGCGAGACCCGCTTCCCCCACCTCGCGAACACCTTCCCCTACCGCCGGACGCTGCGCGCCGTGGACGACGTGATCGCCGAGATGAAGGCGCGGTCGGAGGAGGTCCGGACGCTGAAGAAGGACCTGTTCAAGGCCCGGATGGGACCGGTGCGCTACTTCTTCATCCGCAAGTCCCGTTCCTTCGCCAAGCACTGGCAGAAGCTGCGCGGGGGGTAAGCGGTGCCGATTACAGCCGCGCGTTCTCGTAGGCGATGGTCTCGGCGATCAGGGTGCGCCAGAGGGCGCCGGCGATGCCCGGGGGCAGGCCCTTCTCGGCGGCGAGCGCCTCCACCTGGGCCACCACCTCCTCCACCCGGTCGGGCAGCAGAGCGGGAATGCCGTTCGCCTGCTTGACCTTCACCACCTCCTCGACCACCGCGAAGCGCTCGGCGAGCAGGTCCACCATCCGCGCATCGATGCCGTCGATGGCGCGCCGCGCGGCGGCAAGGGCGGCGGGCACCGCCCCGCCCTGCCCGATGGCGCCGCTCACCGGCGCCACCAGAGCTTTTCCACGGGGAAGCGGCCCGCCGCCTCCTCGATCACCTCGGCGAGGGAGAACAGCGTCTCCTCCTCGAACGGGCGGCCGATAAGCTGGAGGCCGAGCGGCAGCCCGTCCGCCGACAGGCCGGCCGGCACCGAGATGCCGGGCAGGCCCGCCATGTTCACGGTCACGGTGAAGACGTCGTTGAGATACATCTCCACCGGGTCGGCCTTCACCTTCTCGCCGATGCCGAAGGCGGGCGACGGGGTGGCCGGGGTGAGCACCGCGTCCACGCCCTGGGAGAAGACGTAGTCGAAGTCGCTCTTGATGAGCGAGCGCACCTTCTGGGCGCGCAGGTAATAGGCGTCGTAATAGCCGGCGGAGAGCACATAGGTGCCGATCATGATGCGCCGGCGCACCTCCGGCCCGAAGCCGGCGGCGCGGGTGTTCTCGTACATCTCCACCACGTCGCGGCCCGGCACGCGCAGGCCGTAGCGCACCCCGTCATAGCGCGCGAGGTTGGAGGAGGCCTCCGCGGGCGCGACGATATAGTAGGCCGGCAGCGCGTAGTGGGTGTGGGGCAGCGAGATGTCGACGATCTCGGCGCCCGCGTCCTTGAGCCAGGCCGCGCCGTCGCTCCACAGCGTGTCGATCTCGTCGGCCATGCCCTCCACGCGGTATTCGCGCGGGATGCCGATCTTCTTGCCTTTGATGGAGGCGCCGACCGCCTCCTCATAGTCGGGCACCGGCCGGTTGACGCTGGTGGAATCCTTGGGGTCGTAACCCGCCATGGAGCGCAGCAGCAGCGCCGCGTCGTTCACCGTGCGGGCGAACGGTCCGGCCTGGTCGAGCGAGGAGGCGAACGCGACGATGCCCCAGCGCGAGCAGCGCCCATAGGTGGGCTTGATGCCCACCGTGCCGGTGAAGGCCGCGGGCTGGCGGATCGAGCCGCCGGTGTCGGTGCCGGTCGCCCCGGCGCACAGGAACGCTGCCACCGCCGCCGCCGAGCCGCCGGAGGAGCCGCCGGGCACGATCGGCGTGGTGTCGCCGTCGCGCCGCCAGGGCGAGACCACCGGGCCGAAGGCGGACGTCTCGTTGGACGAGCCCATGGCGAACTCGTCATTGTTGAGCTTGCCGAGCATCACCGCGCCGTCGCGCCAGAGGTTTGCGGTGACGGAGGATTCGTACTCGGGCACGAAGTTCTCGAGGATCTTGGAGCAGGCCGTGGTGCGCACGCCCTCGGTGGCGAACATGTCCTTGATGCCGAGGGGGATGCCCTCCAGATGCCCGGTGTCGCCGGAGGCGATGCGCCGGTCGCTCTCCTTCGCCATGTCGAGGGCGATGTCGGGCGTCTCCAGCACGTAGGCGTTGAGGGCGCGCGCCTCCTCCATGGCCTTGAGATAGGCCTCGGTCAGCTCGACGGAGGTGAACTCGCCCATGGCGAGGCCTTCGCGCGCCTGGGTGAGGGTGAGCTGGGTGAGCTTGGTCATTCCACCACCTTCGGCACGGTGAAGAAGCCGCCCTCGGCCTCGGGGGCGTTGGCGAGCACCTTGTCCGGATAGTGGCCGTCGGTGACCACGTCCTCGCGCATGGGCAGGTCCACCGGCACCACGCTGGTCAGCGGATCGACGCCGGAGACGTCGAGATCCGCCAATTGCTCCACGAATTCGAGGATGGCGTTGAGCTCGTGGCTCAGATGGTCGAGTTCGTCCTCACGGACCGCGATACGCGCAAGATGCGCCACGCGGCGGACGGTCGCCTGGTCGACGGACATGCTGTGCTCCCGAAAGCCGACCTGCGCTATAGCAAGGGGGGCTTCCCCGGCGCAATGGCGGCGGGCGCAGGTTGTCGGCACTCCGGCTATCGGCCGTCGGCCGCGTCCGGCAAGCCGCCCTCGCTCTTCAGGGGCCATTTGAATGCGCGGATGTGCTGGAGGAATGCAGCCATCGCCGCGCTCGGATGGTGTCGATTCGGGTAATAGAGGAACCAGCCCGGCAGCCGCGGCGACCACTCCCGCAGGAGTTCGACGAGGCTGCCCTCGGCCAGATGCGGCCGTGCATAGTCCTCGAAGACATGGGCCACGCCCTGTCCCGCGAGCGCGGCCTGCAGCTCCTGGTGGGCGGAGGAGAGCGTCAGCCGGCCGGCGGGATTGATCTCCAGGCGTTCGCCGTCCTTCTCGAAATGCCAGCTGACGAACGTTCCGCCCGGAAAGCGCCTGCGGATGCAGTCGAAGCCGATCAGATCGGACGGCGCCGCCGGCAAGGCCCGCTCCCGCAGATAGTCCGGGGACGCGACGATGGCATAGCGCAGCGGCGGCCCGAGGGGCACCGCGATCATGTCCTGCTCCAGCTGCTTGCCGAAGCGCACGCCGGCGTCGAAGCCCTGCTGGACGATGTCGACGATGGCGGCATCGCTGACCAGATCGACCCTGATCTGCGGAAACGCCTGCATGAAGTCGAACACCAGCGGGCACAGCACGTGATCGACCGCCGGGCCGGGCGCATTGATGCGCAGGGTTCCGGTCGGTGTCGCACGCAGCTGGTCGAGATCATCGATGGCCAGCCGGATTTCCCGGAAGGCGGGAACGAGGCGCGCATACAGGCGCGCCCCGGCCTCGGTCGGCGCCACGCTGCGGGTGGTCCGGTTGAGCAGACGTATCCCCAACGCGCTCTCCAGGGCGCGGATGTTCTGGCTCAGCGCCGCGGACGAGACGTGCCGCTGGGCGGCCGCGGCACGAAACCCCCCGCAGCCGACAATGGCGACGAACGCGTCGAGATTCTCCAGTCGCACAGGGGCCATTGCAAAGCACGTCTTATCAAGGTGATCCGGAATACGCACCTTATCCGCGCAATGCTTCGCTGTCATCCTGACGGGACCACAAGTCACCCCGCCACGGAGCGCGCGAACGATGGCACCGATCACCTTGAACCGCCGCAGGATCATGCTTTCCGCCATTGCGGGCGCGGGCGGCCTCCTCGCCGGCCCGGCCCAGGCGCAGGCCCAGGCGCAGGCGCAAGCGCCGCAGCCCGCACCGGTCCGCAATGCCGGCCACTACCGATTTCGCGTCGGCGACATCAGCGCGACGGTGCTCAGCGACGGGGTCATCGGCGGCCCGCCGCGGATCTATGCCAGCGACGCGCCGGAGATGGAGCTTGAGGAGGTGCTGACGCGCGCGTTCCTTCCCACCGACCACCTGACGCTGAACCTCAACACCCTGCTGATCGAGACCGGCGGGCGCCGCATCCTTCTGGAGGCCGGCGCGGGGCGGACCATGGGCCCGAACGGAGGCCGCATCTTCGCCAGCCTCGCCGAAATCGGCCTCGGGCCGAGCGACATCGACGCCGTGGTGATCTCCCACACCCATCCCGACCATATGGGCAATCTCAGGGGCGCGGAGGGGGAACCGGCCTTTCCGCGCGCGACGGTCTTCGCCCCGAAGGCGGACTGGCACTTCTTCGTCCTCGGCACGCCCGATCTGTCCTATCTGCCGGTGCCGGCCGACTTCCGCCGCCGCTTCGGCGCGGCCATCAAGCAGAGCGCCGAGCCGGTGGCCGGCGGCATCGAGCTCTTCGAGGGCGGCGCGGAGATCGTGCCGGGGCTGACCACCATCGCGGCGTCGGGACATACGCCGGGGATGGTCTCCTTCCTGGTTCATTCGGGCAGCGACCAGCTGCTGCTGACGTCCGACCTCGCCTACCACCCCGTCGTCAACGTCGACCGCCTTTGGCGTCCCGGCCCGGACCGGGACAAGGAGGCGGCCCTGAGCGCGCGCCGCCGCATCTTCGACCGGGCGGCGGCCGAGCGGATCGCGGTGCTCGGCTTCCACTATCCTTTCCCCGGCCTCGGCCATCTGCTGCGCACCGATTCCGGCTACGCCTGGGTTCCGTCGGGCTGGCAATTCTGAGCGGCGCGCAGCGTGCGGCGCCCTGCCCTCACCCCACCGGCGGAATGTCGCCCCGCGCCCAGCCGCCCTTGGTCTCAGCCACATAATCGGCGTAGCGCCCCGCCGCGATGGCGGCGCGGGCGCCGGCCATGAGCTGCTGGTAGTAGTGGATGTTGGCCCAGGAGATCAGCATCGCCCCCAGCATCTCCTCGCACCGCACGAGGTGGTGCAGATAGGCGCGGGAATAGTCGCGCAGCGCCGGGCAGTCGCTCGCCTCGTCCAGCGGGCGGGGGTCCTCGGCGTGGCGGGCATTCTTCAGGTTGATGCGGCCGAAGCGGGTGAAGGCGAGCGCGTGGCGGCCGGAGCGGGTCGGCATCACGCAGTCGAACATGTCGATGCCGCGCGCCACCGCCTGAAGGAGATCGTCCGGCGTGCCCACCCCCATGAGATAGCGCGGCTTGTCGGCGGGCAGATGGGGCGCCACGGTCTCGATCATGGCCAGCATGACCTCCTGCGGCTCGCCCACCGCGAGGCCGCCGATGGAATAGCCGGGGAAGTCCATTTCGGCGAGCGCGCGGGCCGATTCCACCCGGAGCGCCGGTACCGCGCCGCCCTGGACGATGCCGAACAGGGCCCGGCCTTTGGGCTGCGCCTCGAACGCGCGCTTCGAGCGCTCCGCCCAGCGCAGCGACAGGCGCATGGCGCGCTCGGCCTCCGCATCCTCGCACGGCAGGCGCACGCACTCGTCGAGCTGCATCTGGATGTCGGCGCCCAGCAGCCCCTGGATCTCGATGGAGCGTTCGGGGCTCATCTCATGGAGCGTGCCGTCCACGTGGGATCGGAAGGTGACGCCCTGCTCGCTCATCTTGCGCAGGCTCGACAGGCTCATCACCTGGAAGCCGCCGGAATCGGTGAGGATCGGCCCGTCCCAGCCCATGAAGCGGTGCAGGCCGCCGAGCTTCGCCACCCGCTCGGCGCCGGGGCGCAGCATGAGGTGGTAGGTGTTGGCGAGCACGATGTCGGCGCCCGCCTGCTTCACCTGGTCGAAATAGAGCCCCTTCACGGTCGCCACCGTGCCCACCGGCATGAAGGCGGGCGTGCGGATCGTTCCGCGCGGCGTCGCGACCAGGCCGGTGCGGGCGGCGCCCGAGGTGGCGGACAGGGTGAATGAGAAGGTGTCGGAGGTGAGCGCGGCGGTCATGCCCCGCCTTCTGGCAGAAGGAGGCACGCATCGCCATAGGAATAGAAGCGGTAGCCCTGCGCGATGGCATGGGCATAGGCCCGCTTCTGGGTGTCGTGGCCGATGAGGGCCGCCACCAGCATCACCAGCGTCGAGCGCGGCAGATGGAAGTTGGTGAGCATGCCGTCGATGGCTTTGAACCGGTAGCCCGGCGTGATGAAGATGTCGGTCTCGCCCACGAACGGGCGGATGAGGCCGCCTTCCCCCGCCGCGCTCTCGATCAGCCGGGTGGAGGTGGAGCCGACCGTGAGGATGCGTCCGCCTCTCGCCTTCACCGCGTTGAGCGCGTCGGCGGTGTCGCGCGTCACCTCGCCCCATTCGGCATGCATGCGGTGGCCGGACGTGTCGTCCGCCTTCACCGGCAGGAAGGTGCCCGGCCCCACATGCAGCGTCACGGTGTGCCGCTCCACCCCGGCCGCGGCGATGCGGGCCAGGAGGTCCGGCGTGAAGTGCAGGCTGGCGGTGGGGGCGGCGACCGAGCCGGAGACGCGCGCGAACAGGGTCTGGTAGTCTTCCCGGTCGCGGTCGTCCTCGTGGCGGCGCGCGGCGATGTAAGGCGGAATCGGCATGTGGCCCACCTGGGCGATGGCCTCGTCCAGCGCCGGGCCGGACAGGTCGAACGCCAGCAGCACCGAGCCGTCCTCCTCCTTGGCCTCGACCGTGGCGTCGAGCGTGCCGAGGAGACAGGCGCTCCCCTCCCCGCCGAAGCGGATGCGGTCGCCCGCCTTCAGGCGCTTGCCGGGCTTGGCGAAGGCGCGCCAGCGCGCCGGGCCGATCCGCTTCACCAGCGTCGCCTCGATGCGCACCGGCGCGCCGCCGTCGCGGGCGCGCGCGCCTTCCAATGCGGCGGGGATGACGCGGGTGTCGTTCACCACCAGCGCGTCGCCCGCCTTCAGGAAGGACGGCAGGTCGCGCACGCCGCGGTCCTCAAGCTCCGGCGCGCCGCCCGGGCGCACCACCAGCAGGCGCGCGGCATCGCGCGGCTCGGCGGGGCGGAGCGCGATGCGGTCCTCGGGAAGCTCGAAATCGAAGGCGTCGACGCGCATGGAACAGGGATCGCCAGAAGGAAGGGGCCGGACCGCCCCTTCTAGAATATGGCGATCGCTCCCTGCCAGATGGCCCAGCTCATCAGCCCGGTTATGGCGAGGCCGAGCAGGGTCGCGCCGAAGCCGGCGAGAATCACCAGCCCGTCGCGCTCCACGAGGCCGAGGCCGAACACGCACACGGCGAAGCCCGGCGGCAAATTGCCGAGGAAGGGGATCGGCAGCAGCAGGATGAAGCCCAGCAGCACCACGGTCGCGCCCACCACGCGCCGCGCGGTGGGGCCGGCGAACTGCTCGTAGCGCGGGCGCGAGAAGCGCTCGAAACGCTCGATCCAGGGCTTGGAATGGGTGACGATGCTCTCCAGCATGGAGCGCGAGAAGGTGCGCTTGGCCACCTTCTCCGGCAGCCACAGCTCCTGGCGGCCGATCATCATCTGCGCGCCGATGAGGCCGAGGATGATGCCGCAGATCACCGGGATGCCGGGCGGCATGGGAATGCAGTTCGGGATGCCGAAGATCAGGAACAGGATGCCGAATGCGCGATTGCGCAGCGCGTTCACGAGATCGCCGATGGCCACCTTGTCCTCGGTGTGGGCAGCGAGCACCGCGGCGAGCAACTCTGACGTTCTGGGCGTACGATGGTCCAAGGCGACCTTATCCTCCAGGGCGCCCATCCATAGCATCGAGAAAGCGGCGGCGTGAGGGCACACGTGTTGCGGCGAGCGTTTCCGTTCCGTCAGCCCGATCGGCCGATACCGCATGCCTGAAGCGGGACGTCCCAGGGGCCGTACCGGCGAGACGCAGGCAAGCTAGGCGAGCACGCGCCTGGCGAGGGCTAGGCGGCATGTGCGTGAACCCCCGCAGACGCGCATGCCGACTGCCACCCCCATGGTCAAGCTAGCGCATCCCGGCTCCGAAAGGGAGAGGGATCAACGCATAAGGAAAGAAAATCCCTCAATGGAGGTGGAACATGCCGTTCACCGGCGTCAGCTCCGCCGGCTTGATGAGCCCGCAATGGGCTACCGTTACGGAATGGAGCGGCCCCTCGATCTCCTTCTGCCAGAAGGCGAGGAAGCGGTTCAGCTCCGGGAAGTCCGGACAGAGGTCGTATTCCTGCCAGACGAAGCTCTGGAGCAATCCTGGATGGTCGGGA
The DNA here is from genome assembly GCF_003667445.1 of Xanthobacter tagetidis. Lineage (GTDB taxonomy): Bacteria > Pseudomonadota > Alphaproteobacteria > Rhizobiales > Xanthobacteraceae > Xanthobacter > Xanthobacter tagetidis. Next base: position 93,356 of record NZ_RCTF01000022.1, read on the forward strand.
AGGCGATAGAGAATCTCCGCCGTGGCGAGCCCGTAACCCTCGATCTGACGAACGAAATCGCGCGATACCGAAGAGACCATGTTCTGAACCCTCCTCCGCTGATCCGGTCCGACACCGGAAACTGGATTGTCGGCTCACAAGGGTCGCCCCGCCAAGGCTAAAAATTGGTTTCCTTGAGCAAAAACAATGAACTAGCAGCGATGAGGCATGACTGCTGACAAAGGCCCCCCATTGCCGCCGCAAAGCCGGCGCACAAGCCCGCGCCAAGTGCTGCCCAAGTGCAGCCCAAGTGCATTCCAAGTCCGGCCCGCCACCGTCCCGCCGTAACGCATTGAGGCGCAACGCCCCGGCTTGTGCCGGAGCGCAATCTGGCACTCACTTCGAGCGAGTGCTAATTTTTTCCGGGAACCCCCTTGAAGGGCGCTGGCGCGCCCCTTAGATCGCCAGCGGAGCCGGAGGCGTACGCGTCCGGCGCCCCGAAAATTGGCATTCCAACCGGAGGTTTCCCCCGATGGGTTTCCGTCCCCTGCACGACCGCGTGGTGGTCAAGCGCATCGACGCCGAAGAGAAGACCGCCGGCGGCATCATCATCCCCGACACCGCCAAGGAGAAGCCCATGCAGGGCGAGGTGGTGGCGGTCGGCCCCGGCGCCCGCAACGAGAAGGGCGAGCTGGTGGCGCTCGACGTGAAGGCTGGTGATCGCGTGCTGTTCGGCAAGTGGTCCGGCACCGAGGTCAAGATCGACGGCCAGGATCTGCTCATCATGAAGGAGAGCGACATCCTCGGCGTGATCGAGGGCACCGCCGCCGCCAAGAAGGCGGCCTGAGGCCATCAAGAACCGCAATCGAGGGCCGCGCATGGCCTTCGATCCGATCATTCGTCCATAAGCTGAAGGAGCAAGGCACATGGCTGCCAAGGACGTGAAATTCTCCGTTGACGCGCGCGACAAGGTCCTGCGCGGCGTCGACATCCTCGCCAATGCGGTGAAGGTGACCCTCGGCCCCAAGGGCCGCAACGTGGTCATCGAGAAGAGCTTCGGCGCCCCCCGCATCACCAAGGACGGTGTGACGGTGGCGAAGGAGATCGAGCTCGAGGACAAGTTCGAGAACCTCGGCGCCCAGCTGGTGCGCGAAGTGGCCTCGAAGACCAACGATCTCGCGGGCGACGGCACCACCACCGCCACCGTGCTCGCCCAGGCGATCGTGAAGGAAGGCGCCAAGGCGGTGGCCGCCGGGATGAACCCGATGGACCTGAAGCGCGGCGTCGACCTCGCCGTCGAGGCCATCGTCAAGGATCTCGCCGCCAACTCCAAGAAGGTTACCTCCAACGAGGAGATCGCCCAGGTCGGCACCATCTCCGCCAACGGCGACGCCGAGGTCGGCAAGTTCCTCGCCGAGGCGATGAAGAAGGTCGGCAACGAGGGCGTCATCACGGTGGAGGAGGCCAAGTCCTTCGAGACCGAGCTCGACGTGGTCGAGGGCATGCAGTTCGACCGCGGCTACCTCTCGCCCTACTTCGTCACCAACGCCGAGAAGATGCGCGTGGAGTTCGAGGATCCCTACATCCTCATCCACGAGAAGAAGCTCTCCGGCCTCCAGGAGCTGCTCCCGGTGCTCGAGGCGGTGGTCCAGTCGGCCAAGCCCCTCGTCATCATCGCCGAGGACGTGGAGGGCGAGGCGCTCGCCACGCTCGTCGTCAACAAGCTGCGCGGCGGCCTGAAGGTCGCGGCCGTGAAGGCGCCGGGCTTCGGCGACCGCCGCAAGGCGATGCTGCAGGACATCGCGATCCTGACCGGCGGCCAGGCGATCTCCGAGGACCTCGGCATCAAGCTCGAGAACGTGAACCTCTCCATGCTCGGCCGCGCCAAGAAGGTGGTGATCGAGAAGGAGAACACCACGATCGTCGACGGCGCCGGCGCCAAGGACGACATCACCGCGCGCATTCAGCAGATCAAGGCGCAGATCGAGGAGACCACCTCGGACTATGACCGCGAGAAGCTGCAGGAGCGCCTCGCCAAGCTCGCCGGCGGCGTGGCCGTCGTGCGCGTCGGCGGTGCCACCGAGGTCGAGGTGAAGGAGAAGAAGGACCGCGTGGACGACGCGCTCCACGCCACCCGCGCCGCGGTCGAGGAAGGCGTGCTGCCCGGCGGCGGCGTGGCCCTGCTCCGCTCCGTCAAGGTGCTGGAAGGCATCAAGGTGGACAACCCCGACCAGCGCACCGGCATCGAGATCGTCCGCAAGGCGGTCCAGGCCCCGGCGCGCCAGATCGCCAGCAATGCCGGCGACGACGGCTCCGTGGTGGTGGGCAAGATCCTCGAGTCCAACGACTACGCCTTCGGCTACGACGCCCAGTCGGGCAAGTATGTGGACATGGTGAAGGCCGGCATCATCGACCCCACCAAGGTGGTGCGCACCGCGCTCCAGGATGCGGCCTCCATTTCCGGCCTGCTCATCACCACCGAGGCGCTCATCGCCGAGATGCCGAAGAAGTCCGGCCCTTCCGCTCCGTCCATGCCGGGCGGCGGGATGGACTTCTGAAGGTAGAGGAACGTTCTGACGCCGCCCGGCTCTTTCAGGCAACGCAAGCCGGCAGCAGCCGGCTTGCTCGGGCGGCGGCATGGACTTCTGAGCTAGAGGAACGTTCTGACGCCGCCCGGCTCTTTCGGGCAACGCAAGCCGGCAGCAGCCGGCTTGCTCGGGCGGC
>NZ_RCTF01000023.1 GCF_003667445.1 Xanthobacter tagetidis
CGGCCTCAGGGTCCTCGCCGGACCCCCGGCCTGCCGGAGTAAACGGCCTCCCGCCCGCGCCTGCGGAGCGTTAGGGGCGCTCCGCAGGCGCTCTCATTCCAACACATCTCAAACAGACAAGCCGGAGCACGACGGCGGCTGGTGGGACCACCGCGCTCTTCAACTACCCTCGCTGCCTCCCCACTGTCCCCACCGCGCGCGTTCAGCCTCACGCCTCCACGGCGCGGAAGCCCATGGCGGCGCGCACGGGACGGCGGGCGGGGGCTTGCATGGCGAGGAGCCCGACGGCCTTCTGGCGGGCGCGAAACATGCGCTCGAAGTGCGCCCAGGGGATCGCCGTGCAGGCCGGGCTGAAGAACGCCTCCCAGGCGGCTTCCGGCACCTTCTCCCCCGGCATCCGCGCTTCTTCCGCGCGGGTGCGCGCGCGCACCGCGTGGGAGGCGGGGACGAACGGGCGATACTTGTTGCCGTCCTCGTATTCGTAGAAGCAGCACATGGCCGGGCTCCCTCCCGCGCGTCTCAGGCGCGCTTGAGGATGTGCATGCCGCGGTTGCGGTCGAGGACATACATGAGGCCCGCCTCGGTGAGGAAGACGTCGTTGGTGCCCGGCCGATCGAAGCCCTCGGGCGCGTCGGGCACGAAATAGGCCACCTCCTTCGGCGCGTGGGGGTTCTTCACGTCCACCACGCGCAGGCCGTAGGCGAACCACGCGACCGGGATCTCGGTGCCGTAGACCTGCTCGGCCGGCTGATGGCAGCCGGTGAATTCCGGCATGTTCACGTCCTGGAGCCCCTCGATCTGATAGGTGGAGAGGATGGTGGGGTATTCCTCCTCGGTGATGTCCACCAGCCACATGAAGGGCGGCGGCGAGGGCTTGGTCTTGCGCACGTCCTCGTCCGCCACCAGCAGGATGTCGCGCCCCGCGAGCTTGAACGGCAGGGGCAATGCGGTGTGGGTCGGGTGGGTGAAGGGCGGATTGTAGCGCAGGCGCGAGATCAGCTTCGGCTGCGACATGTCCTCGATGTCGAGGATCGCCATGCCCGCATGCCAGTAGGCGACATAGAGCCGGTTGCCCCGGCGCATGACGTGGTGGCACCAGGTCATGCGGTAGCCCTCGTCCGGCGTCTCGCCGCCCGCCACCCACTGGCCCGGCATCCACCAGCGGCCCACCTCCTTCGGGTTGGCCGGGTCTTCGAGGTCGAGGATCATCATGATGTTGAGGTGATAACCCTCCACCTCCGGGGTGATGTAGGCGTAGCGCCCGTCGAAATCGAAGCGGTGCACGCCGGTGCCGGCGGTCTTCCAGAAGGCGATCTGCTTCGGATTGGCCGGGTCCTTCACGTCGTAGATGGCGAGGCCGCCCTGGAAGTTCTCGTCGAGGATGTAGGGCGGCGGGCACTCCCAGTTCACCAGCATGATGTCGTTCTCCACCCGCACCTTGTGCGAGTGCACCCCCTTGGGGATGGCGATGTGGTGCACCTGGCGCGGGTTCCGCGGGTCGGAGATGTCGACGATGGTGGTGCCGTGGGGCGCGTCCATGTGGGCGATGTAGCAGTAGTCGCCCTTCACATAGACTTGTCCGCCGCCCGGGCAGTCGAAATAGGACAGGACCTCCAGACCCTTGATCTCAGCCATTTGAACGTCACTCCGGGCAGTTCTTGATGTTGGTCGAAGAAGAAAGCGGCGGCGCTAGTCGAGCGCCGCACCGGCCGGCAGGCGCCGGCGCCACTTGAAGAGGGCGTTGCCGGCGAACAGCAGCATCAGCGCCGCCACCACGCCGACGCAGATCGGCCGCGTCAGGATCAGCCCCCACTCGCCGTTGGCGAGGAACATGGTCTGGCGCAGGCTCTTCTCGATCATCGGCCCGAGCACGAGGGCGATGACCAGCGGCGAGGGGTCCACCTTGAGCTTGCGCAGCCCGTAGCCGAGGGCGCCGGCGATCACCATGATCCAGATGTCGAGCAGGCTGTTGTTGATGGAATAGGTGCCCACCAGGCACAGGATCATCACCATCGCCGCCAGCACGTTCTGCGGCAGCTTCAGCACCGAGACGAAGACGTGCACCAGCGGCAGGTTGAGCACCAGCAGCAGCAGGTTGCCGATATACATGCTGGCGATCACGCCCCAGAACACGTCCGGCGCGTTGAGCATGAACATCGGTCCCGGCTGCACGCCGTGGATCACCAGCGCCGCGAGCAGCATGGCGGTGGCGGGCGAAAACGCGATGCCGAGCGCGAACATGGGCACCATGGCGCCGGCGGTGGCCGAATTGTTGGCGCTCTCCGGCCCCGCCACGCCCTCGATGGCGCCGTGGCCGAAGCGCTCCGGCGTGCGCGAGAGGCGCTTCTCCACCCGGTAGGACAGGAAGGAGGAGACCACCGTCGCCGGCCCCGGCACGAGCCCGATCAGGAAGCCCAGCACGCTGCCGCGCATGATGGGCCAGAACGACATCTTCGCCTCCAGCCAGGAGGGGACGAGATCGCGGAAGCGCACCTTGGTGAGGCGCGCCTTCTGCTCGCCCTCCTCCATCATCGTGAGCACCTCGGCGATGCCGTAGAGGCCCATGATGACCGGCACGAGGTCGATGCCCTGGGCGAGCTGGGTGAAGCCGAAGGTGAAGCGCTGGGTGCCGGTGATCGGGTCGATGCCCACCGTGGAGATGGCAAGCCCCAGCCCCACCATGATGAAGGCGATGTGGAACGGGTTGGTGGAGAGCCCGCACAGGAAGACGAGGCCCGCCGCCGCCAGCACGAAGTATTCCGGCGGCCCGAACCGGAGCGCGAGCTCCGCCAGCCCCGGCCCCACCAGCATGATGCCGACGATGCCGAGCGTGCCGGCGACGAAGGAGCCGATGGCGGCGATGGCGAGCGCGGGGCCGGGCCGGCCCTTCTTCGCCATCTGGTAGCCGTCGACGGCGGTCATGACCGAGGCCGCCTCGCCCGGCACGTTGAGCAGGATGGCGGTGGTGGAGCCGCCATACATGGAGCCGTAATAGATGCCCGCCAGCATGATGATGGCGGCCTCCGGCGGCATCGCGAAGGTGAGCGGGATGAGCAGTGCCATGCCCGCATTGGGGCCGATGCCCGGCAGCACGCCCACCAGCGAGCCGAGCAGCACGCCGATGAAGCAGGCGAGCAGGTTGGCGGGCAGCGCCGCGACCGAGAAGCCGTGCGCGAGGCCGGCGATCATTTCCATGGCCGCGCCTCCCGCGGGTGCCGATGGCGCGCGCTCATGAGAACAGGCTCCCCGCCGGAAGGGTGAGGCCGAGCAGCGGCACGAAGATCGCCCAGGTCACCAGCGCCAGCGCGCCGCCGATGGCGAGGCTCGCGCGCCAGGAGGTGCCGAACAGCCGCAGCGCCGCCACGCACAGCAGCACCGCGCTGGCGAGATAGCCGAGCACCGGCAGCAGCGCGCAGAAGGCGAACAGGCCGGCGAGCGTCGCCGCCACTTTCGCGAGGCCGAGGCGCGAGGTGGGCTCCAGATGGAGCACGCCGCGCGCGAACACCGCGACCGCGCCGCTGGCGATCAGCAGCACGCCGACCGCCACCGGGAAGAAGCCCGCGCCCGGCCCCGCCAGCGTGTGCATGGGAAGCTGGGCCGCCAGTGCGAGATAGAGCGCGCCGAACAGGAGGATGCCGACGCCGAGCAGCCGGGTCGCCATCTTACTTCTTCAGCAGGCCGAGCTTGTCCAGAAGCGCCGTATGCTCCTTGAACTCCTTATCGAAGAAGGCCGCGAGCTTGGCGCTGTCCATGTAGTTGACCTCGATCTCGCGCGCCTTGGCGAAATCCTGGAACGCCTTGTCCTCCACAGCCGCGCGGATCGCCTTGGCGTAGAAGTCGGTGACGCCCGCCGGCAGGCCCTTGGGACCGAAGAAGGAGAAGGAGAGGTTCACGCCGATGTCGTAGCCCAGCTCCTTGAAGGTCGGCACGTCCGGATAGAACGGGCTGCGCGCCGGCTGGAACACCGCGAGGATGCGGATGCGCCCGGCATTGGTGAGCTGGCGTCCCTCGCCGGGATTGATGACGAGCGTGTCCACATGGCCGCCGAGCAGCGCGGCCGAGCCTTCCGCCCAGCCGGAGAACGGCACGTGCACCACGTCGATGCCGGAGGCCGCCTGGAGCTGGGCGAGGTTGAGATGGGCCGCGGTGCCGATGCCGGACGTGCCGAAGCGCAGCTTGGCGGGAGACGCCTTCGCCGCCGCCATCAACTCCTTGATGTCCTTCCACGGCGCATCGCCGCGCACCGCCAGCAGCTGGTAGTAGGTGACGGTGTTGGCGATCGCCGTATAGTCCTGCGGCCCCTTGTAGGGCAGCGCGTTCATCTGCGGCTGGTCGAGCAGGGCCGGGGTCGGCGCGAGGCCGATCACGGTGCCGTCCGGCTTGCCCTGGACCACCTCGGTGACGCCGATGGAGCCGCCCGCGCCGGTGCGGTTGATGACCGCGATGCCGCCGGGAAGCTGGCCCTTGATCTTCTCCGCCACCGCGCGGGCGGTGAGGTCGTTGAGCCCGCCGACGGTGAACGGAACGATCACCGTCACCGCGCCCGAGGGCGCCTGCGCCGCGGCGGGCGCGGCGAAGCTGGTGAAGGCGGCGAGCATCGCCAAGGCGGGAAGCAAGGTCTTGCGCATGACGACCCCTCTGTCTGGTGCGTCGTTGATCCGGAAAGGTTTCGCGGTTCTCAGTCTGCCGCCGAGATGCCGCTCAGATTGACGACGAACCGCGTGCGGTTCGCCGGATAGAACGCGAGGCTCAGGATCACCGGCCGGCCGGCCGCATCCACATAGGTGCGGTCGCCTTCCAGCACCGGCGCGCCGACCGGGATGCCGAGCAGCGGCGCGAAACGCGGATCGGCGAGTGTCGCGGCGATGGTCTGCACCACGTTCGCGATCTCGATGCCGGCCACCTCCTTCACCACCTCGCCGAGCGTGTGGCGCTCCAGCAGCGCGATGTTCTTGAGGACGGTGTCGCCCACCTGCCGGGGCAGGTAGGCGGAGATGAAGATCACCGGCTCCCCGTCCGAAAAGCCGACCCGATCGATGGCCACCACCTGCGCGCCGACCGGCACGCCGAGGATGCCCGCCACATGCGGCGTCGCCGGCGCATGCCCGGCGAACTCGACCTGGGCGAAGCCCTTGGGCTGGTCCCTCAGGAGGGATTGCAGCAACTGGCTCGGCTTCGCATCCGTCCGCTTGACGCGCGGCCCCCGATAGAAGGTGCCGCGTCCCCTGTGCCTGCTGATGATCCCCTCGTCCGCCAGAAGGGAGAGGGCCGTCCTTATGGTGATAACGCTGACGCCGAACTCCTTGCAGAACGCGTCCTCGGTCGGAAGCTGGTCTCCGACCGCATATTCGCGCTCAAGACGAGACTCGATGACCGATTTAATCATCGAGTACTTGGGAATGACCACATCCATCGTCTTCAGCGTAAGAAACAGCATAAACTTATGTCAATAGGTTTTTATGCAAGTTTTGCGTGCGATATAAAGTATCAACCCTATGGAAACGCGTTGCAATATAAGGATGTCGGCCGGCGCGGACCGGCGCATGCAACCGCCGGCGGCGCGGAATTTGAAACGGTGTTTTAGCTTGCTGCGGGCATTTGGGGCTGCGCGCCGGTCAGGCCGCCGGCGCGCCGGGCCGCCGCGCGGCGAGACGCGCGGGCGGACGGAATAGGCCGCGGGGGCGGGAGAACGGCCGCGGCGGGCGGCTACTCCGCCGCGCCGCGCACCGGCCCGCCGGGCGCCGCCGGGAGGTCGGCATTGGCCTCGCCCAGCGCGCCGATGGCCGCGAGCGGCACCTCCGGCATGGCGGAGAAGCGGAACGGCGAGCGGAACAGCGGCCAGGTCTTGCCGTCCGCCCCCTCATAGAGCTGCACCGCGCCCGCGCCGACGATCGCCGGATCGTTGCGGATCTCGGTGAGGGTGCGCACCGGCACGGCGGCGACGCCGCGCGCCGCCAGCGCCTCCACCAGCGCCGCGCGGGACATGCCGGCGGCTGCCTCGGCAAGATCGCCGAGGGCCAGGGCATCCGCGCCCGCCACCACGTGGCCGTCGGCGCAGCCGATCACGCAATGGGGCTGGGGCGCGGCGCCGTTCCACACCGTCTGGGTGAGGAACACCGACACGTCCTGCATGGCGAGATCGATGGCGCAGCCGCGCCCGGTGCGGCGGCGCTGCTCCAGCGCGCACAGGATGGCGAACAGGCCGGCGAGGCCGCCGCTCACGTCCGCCACCGAGATGCCGAGCTTCACCGGCAGCTCGCCGGCCCGGGTGATGTCCATCAGGCCCGACATGGCCTGCACCACGGTGTCGAAGGCGGGCCGGCCGGGATAGGCCGAGAGCCCCCCGAACCCTGAGATTCCGCAATAGACGAGGCGCGGATTGAGCGCCGCCAGCGCCTGCGCATCGAAGCCGAGCCGCGCCAGCGAGCCGGGCTTCAGGTTCTCCACCAGCACGTCGGCGCGCGCGAGGAGCGCGGCGAAGGCCGCGCGGTCGCCGTCCGCGCGCAGGTCCAGCATCAGGCTGCGCTTGTTGGCGTTGTTGATGGTGAAGAAATAGCCCTGCCCGTCCTGGTGCGGCGGCCAGGCGCGCGAGGCCTCGCCGCCCGGCGGCTCGATCTTCAGCACCTCGGCGCCGAGCAGAGCGAGCTGCTTGGAGGCGACCGGCGCGGTCGTGTACTGGCCGATCTCCAGCACCAGCAGGCCGTCGAGCGGCCGGGCGCGCCGCCGCTCCGGCTCGGGCCGGCCGGGCGCGGGGGCGGCCGAGAAATCGGTGCGCACGAAGGAGAGCGGGCGCGGGCGCGGCCCGTGGGAGAGCGTGCCGCGCAGCGCGAGGTTCTCGTCGGTCGCAAGTCCGGCAATGTCGAGGATCGGCCCGGCTGCGAGGTTCGCGCCATTGAGCGCGGCGATGCAGTCCTTCACCGAGAGGGTCGAGGTCCAGGCCTCCACTTCGCGGTCCACCGCGTCGCACAGGGCGATGCGGTCGGCGAGCTTCGCGTAGGGGCCTTCCGCAAGTTCGGGCCGGCCCATGAGCTTGGTCAGCTTCACCCAGTGCTCGTCGGTGGCCGAGCACAGGAGGATCCAGCCATCGGCCGCCCGGTAGCTGTTCCACGGCACCGCCATGGGGTGGCGGTTGCCGGACCGCTGCGGCGTGCGGCCGGCGAACACCAGCGGCAGGAAGGTGGACTGGTTGTTGAGCCCGCAATCCACCAGCTTCAGGCCGATCTCCTGGCCCGCGCCGGTGGCGGCGCGGGTGCGCCAGGCGGCAAGGATGCCGGAGGCCGCGAGCATGCCGGCCTGGATCTCCACCACCGCGCCGCCGCAGATCACCGGCGGGCCGCCGGGGACGCCGGTGATGTCGGAAATCCCGGTCACGGCCTGGAGGAACGGCTCGGTCCAGTGGCCGTGGGCCGGGTCGCCGTCCACCGTGATGTCGCACACGATCTGCTCCGCCCGCCGGGGTGGCAGAGGCGGCGTGTCGGCGCGGTCGGACGAGACCAGGATGACGTTGGCCCGCGCGAAGGCGTCGGCCCGCGCCTGCGGCGTGTCGGCCACCCGCTCCTTGAACGCGCCGAAGCAATCGGCCCCGGCATCGCCGAACGCCGCGACCTGCGCACCCACCTGGGCGAGCAGGCTGCCGCAGGCGCGCACCGCCGGCCGGCAGCCCCATTCGAGCACCACCAGGTCGCGGAACGGCGTGGTAATCGTCATCGTGCCACCGCCGCCTGGAGCGGGCCGACATCGGCCGCGCCCTTGAGCGCCGTCACTTCGCCCACGAGGCGATCGAACGCGTCCGCCTCCAGCCGCCCGCCGATGAGGCCGAGCGCCTTGGCGCGCAGCGCGTCCCCGGTCATGGGATGGACCGGCGTGCCGAGGCTGTCGAGCACCCGCTCGGTGCGGGTGGAGCCGTCGGCGAACGTCACCTCCACCTCGGTGCCGAAATGCTCGGGATAGGCTGCCTCCATCGCCGCGTCGTGGCCCACCTCGACGAGGTCGGCGAAGGCGAGGATGCGCGGGTCGGCGAGGTTGCCCGGCTCGTAGGCGTCGTAGCGCTCCGGCCCGAAGGCGAGCGCCGCGCCCACCGTGAAGGGCAGGCTGTACTGCGCCGCCATGGGCGTGTCAGGCCGGCGCACCATGTGCTGCTCGGCGAGCTTGCGCGGGCCGCGCACCAGGATGGCGCGGATGCGCGCCTCCTGCGCCTGTGCGAAGCCGTCCGTGGTGGTGCGCAGGCCGTCGATCATGGAATGCAGCAGCCGGCAGCAGGCATAGGGCTTGAAGCTCATGTCGTGGATGGCAAGGCCGCGCGCGCCCATCCGCGTCAGCGCCTCGGGAATCGCGTCGTGGCCATAGAGCGCGAGGAAGCCGTAGCGCCCGTCGAGGCCGCGCGTGGGGCCGGGAATGCCCGCCTCCACCACCTCTGCCGCCAGCACGCCGGCGCGCGCCGCATAGCCGGCATGGAGGCGCTTCACCTCGGCGCCGCTCACCTCCTGCGAGAACTGCATGGAGCCGGCGGACAAAGAGAGCGCGTGCCCCCAGGCGGCGGCGATCTGCTGCGCCGAGAAGCCCTTCAGCTTTCCGGCCGCCACGACCGCGCCGAACACGCCGAACACCGCGGTCGGATGATGGCCGGCGGCGATCACGCGCTCGGCGCGGGCAGCGATGCCGATGCGCGCCATGGCCTCGTAGCCGGCGGCGATGGCCGCGAGCACGTCGCGTCCGGACGCGCCGGTCTCGGACGCCACCGCGAGCGCGGCCGGGATCACCACCGCGCCGGGATGGCTCATGGAGGCTTCGTGCGTGTCGTCGAGCTCGAAGGAATGCCCGGCCGCGCCGTTGACGAACGCCGCCACCTCGGGCGTCACCTCCAGATCGCTGGCGATGATGCGCGCCGGCCCGGTGCCGCGATAGCGCTCCGCCCAGCGGTGCAGCGCCACGATCCACGGACGCGCCGCGCCGCCATAGGCGACGCCGACATAGTCGAACACCAGGAGGTCCAGCTGGGCGAGGTCGCGCTCGGTCAGCGCGGCGGGGGTGATCGCTGCCAGCTCTTCCGCGAAGGCGAGGGTGAGGTTGGCGTCCGTGCGGTTGGTCATGGTGCGGCCCTCAGCTCGCCTTGGCCTGCGCCGCGGCGGCGCTCTCGCGGAACGGCTTCAGGAAGTCGCCCGGCCGCATGGAGGGGTGCGAGCGCTCGTATTGCGGCGGGAAATACACCTCCTCGCCGAAATGCTCCGCCGCATGCCAGGCCCAGCGCGGCTCGTAGAGCATGCCGCGGCCGAGCGCGACGAAGTCCGCCTGCCCGCTCTTGAGGATGTCCTCGGCCTGCTGCGGCTTGGTGATGAGCCCCACCGCCATGGTGGGGATGTCCGCCGCGCGCCGCACCTGATCGGCGAACGGCACCTGGTAGCCGGGGCCGACCGGGATCTTCTGGTCCGGCGAGGACCCGCCGCTGGAGGCGCAGATATAGTCGCAGCCGCGCGCCTTCAGTTCGTGGGCGAAGGCGACCGTGTCATGCGGCTGCCAGCCGTCCGGCGTCCAGTCGGTGGAGGAGACGCGCACGCCCAGCGGCTTGCCCGCCGGCCAGGCGGCGCGCACCGCCTCGAACACTTCGAGCGGGAAGCGCATGCGGTTCTCGCGGCTGCCGCCATAGGCGTCGGTGCGCGCATTGGCGTGCGGCGAGAGGAAGGAATGCAGCAGGTAGCCGTGGGCGTTGTGGATCTCGATCACGTCGAAGCCCGCCGCATCGGCGCGCCGCGCGGCGGCGGCGAACGCCTCGCGCACCTCCCTGAGGCCCGCCTCGTCGAGCGCCTCAGGCACCGGGCGGCCGGGATAGGGCACCGCCGAGGGGCTCGCCATGAGCCAGCCGCCCTCCCCGTCCTCCATGCCCTGCTGCTTCTCCCACGGCACCGTCACCGAGCCCTTCCGGCCCGAATGGGCGAGCTGCATCCCGAGCTTGGCGCCGCCGTGCCTGCGGCAGAAGCCCACCACCTCCTTGAGGCCCGCCACATGGTCGTCCGACCAGATGCCGAGGCAGCGCCCGCTCACCCGCCCGCGCGGCTCAACCGCCGTCGCCTCGGTGAAGACGAGGCCGGCGCCCGACACGGCGAGATGGCCGAGATGCATGGTGTGCCAGGAGGTGGCGAAGCCGTTCTCGTCGGCCGAATACTGCCCCATGGGCGAGACGACGATGCGGTTGTCGAAGGTCACGTCGCGCAGCGAGAAGGGGGAGAACAGCGTGGTCTTGGGCATTTCCTCGTCCTTCCGAATTCTTGTTCTTCAGCTTGCCGTGCGCTCCAGCCCCGCGACGGGGGCAAGAAGCGCATCGATATCGTCGAGGGCCGCAAGGTCGCCGACGCGCGCGCGCAGCTGCGCGGTTTCCCGTGCGCCGAGAACCGGCGTCGCGAGTTCCTCGAACTTGGCGATGAGCGCGGCGTCGGAGAGCGGATGGCGCGCCGAGCCGAGCGGCTCGTCCACATAGCTTTCGAAGGCGGCGCCCGACTTGGTGCGCAGCGTGACGCGCGCGGACCTGAGGCGCGGATATTCCGCCTCGCGCTCGCCCTCGACCGCCACATGGACGCGGCCGGCGAGGTCGCTCAGCACGGGGTCGGAAAGATGGGCGGTGTCGAAGGCGGCGATGCCCACCTGCGCCTCGCGCGCGGCGAGCGCCACGCAGAAGCGGTAGTTCATCTGCGCCGAAGGCATGTCCTCCCAGCCGCCATGGGCATGGCCAGCGGCGATGGCGTAGGTGCCGATCTCCACCGCATCGATATCGTCCGCGCCGATGCCGGCGTCCGCCATGGCGGCGCGCACGCCGTCCATGCCGGGATGCAGGTGCCGGCAGCAGGCATAGGGCTTGATGTAGCAGCGCGTGACGTTGAGGCTCTCGCCGAGGCCGGCCACCAGCCTTGAAGGGTCCGCCTTGTCGCCGAACGCCTGGAGGAAGCCGTCCTCGCCCTCCAGGACGCCGGCCGGGCCGGTCATGCCGTTGCGGGCGAGCAGCGCCGCATAGAGGCCTTCGCGCGCGGCGAGGCCCGGATGCAGGCGCTTGATCTCGCCGCCGCCGTGCAGGAAGGCGAACAGGCCCGCCGCCGAGCTTGAGGCGATGCCGAGCGCGTGCGCCGTGCGCCCGGCATCGAGCCCCAGCACCGAGGCGGCGGCGGCCGCCGCCCCCAGTACGCCGGTGATCGAGGTGTTGTGGAAGCCGCGCCGGCGCGAGGCGGGATGCACCGTCTCGGCGACCCGCGTCACCACCTCGTAGCCGACCGCGATGGCCGCGGCGGCGCGCGCGCCGCTCACCTTGCCGCCCCAGGCGGCGGCGAGCACGGCGGGAATGACGGGAGCGCCGGGATGAACCGATCCGGCACGGTAGCCGTCGTCCACCTCCAGGCCGTGGGCGCTGGCGCCCATGAGATAGGCGGCGGCGAGGCGGTTCCAGCCGCCCGCCATGCCGGGCACCGGCATGGGACCGTCCGAGCCGACTTCCGCGAGCGTGCGCGCGGCGATGCGGGCCGGAAGCCCCTGCGAGCCGGCGACGGCGGCGCCGAGCGTGTCGAGCAGATGGCGGCCCACCGCGCGGCGCGCCGCCGCGTCGAGGTCGGCGAAGGAGAGGCCGGCGCAGAATGCGGCGAGCCGGCGCGTGACGTCGCCCGACGGGGCTTCAGAGCGCATGTTCGCCTCCCTTCACGATCAGGGCGTCGAGGGCGATGACGCCCTCGCCTTCGGCGCGCACCAGCACCGGGTTGGCCTCCGCCTCCGCGACGTCGAGCGCGGCGAGGCGCGAGAAGGCCGCGACCGCCTGCGCCAGCGCGTCGAGGTCGCCGCGCGGCAGGCCGCGATAGCCCCGGAGCGGCGCGAAGGCCTTCACTTCGCCGATCATGGCGCGCGCGGTCTCGGCGTCCACCGGCGCCGTGCGCACGCTGACATCGCGGTAGATTTCCGCGAGCACGCCGCCGGCCCCCAGCGTCACCACCGGGCCCACCGCCGGATCGCGGCGGAAGCCGACCAGCGCCTCGCCCAGCCCGCGCAGCATGGGCTGCACCTGGATGCCGAGGAGGCGGGCGTCCGGGGCATGCCGGGCGGCGCCGGCGAGGATGCGGCGGCAGGCGTCCTTCAGCGCCTGCGGCGAGGCGATGGCGAGCGCCACGCCCTCCGCCTCGGTCTTGTGGGCAATGTCGGGGGAGAGGATCTTCGCGGCCACCGGATAGGGCAGGTCGTCGAGCGCCAGGCGCTCGATGGCGGCGGCATCCGCCGGCAGCACCCGTTCCGGCGCCACCGGCACGCCGAGCGCCGCAAACACCCGCGCCGCGGCTTCCGCATCGAGCGCGGGGCCTTCGGCGGCTTTGAGCGCGGCCTGCGCCTCGGGCGGTGCGACGGACGCCGCCGCCGCGCGCGGGGCGCGCCAGTCGAAGAAGGCGCGCACCGCGTCGGCGCAGGATTCCGGCGTACGGAACGCGGCGACGCCCGCCTCCGCCAGGAGGCTCAGCGAGGTGGCCGCGTGCGGCGTCAGGAACGCCGCCACCGGCGTGTCGGGATTGTCGCGCGTCGCCGAGACGATGGGCAGCACCGCCCGGTCGGGACGGAACTGGGAGGACGAGCCCACCACCGACACCACGAGGTCGCAGTCTTCCGACGCCATCAGCGCGCTCAGCACCGGGCCGTAGGTCTTCGCGTTGGTGCCGGCGAGCGTCAGGTCGATCAGCGGCGCGCGGGCGATGGCGATGCCCTGGGCGGCGAGGCGGTCGACGCAGGCCTGCGAGGGCGGGGCGATGGTGATGTCGTGGCGCGAGAGCGCGTCCACCACCAGCGTGCCGCCGCCGCCCGTGGTGGTGACGACGGAGACGCGCCGCCCCGGCGCGGGCCGGTGGCCCTTCACCAGCGGCGCCACCTCCAGGAAGGCGTCCATGGTCTCCACCCGCACCACGCCGATGTCGGCGAGGAAGGCGTCGACCGCGGCGCCGCTGCCCACCAGCGCGCCGGTATGCGAGGCGGCGAGCGTCTCGCCCACCTCCGAGCGGCCGACGCGGAAGGCGATCACCGGCTTGCCGGCGGCGAACGCGCGGCGCGCCATGGCGGCCAGCGCATCGGGCTTGCGCACGGTTTCCAGGAACAGGAGGATGGCGTCGGTGCCGGGATCGTCCACCAGCAGGTCGCCGGTCTCGGCGACCCCGAGGTCCGCCTCGTTGCCCACCGAGATCATCTTGGAAAAGCCGATGCCGCGCTCGATGCCGCGCGAGAGCACGGCGCCGATCAGGCTGCCGCTCTGCGAGACGAGGCTGTAGCGGCCGGGCCGCAGCTCCGGCAAGGAGAGTATTTCGTTGGCCGAGAGCGCCACGTGCTCCGGCAGGTTGATGATGCCGAGGCTGTTGGGGCCGAGCAGCCGGAGCCCGGCGTCGCGTGCCATCTCCACCAGTTCGTCCTGGCGGAGGCGGCCGCTGTCGCCGCTCTCGGCGAAACCGTTGCTGAGGATGGTGGCGCAGCGCACCCCCGCCCGGCAGCAGTCGGACACCGCATCCTTCACCGCGTCGGTCGGCAGCATGATGAAGGCGTGGTCCACCGGGCGGCCGATGTCGTCGATGCGGGCGAAGGCGCGCTCGCCGAACACGCTGTCGCGATAGGCATTGATCGGAAAGATCTCGCCGCCATAGCCGTGGCGCCGCAGATACTGGTGCGGCAGCGAGGCGTGCTTGTTCTGGTCGCCCGAGGCGCCCACCAGCGCGATGCTGCGCGGGCGGAACAGGGCATCGGCGATGGAGGGCGCGGCGCTCATGCGGTTTCCTTCGCCCGGCTCTCGGCCCGCTGCGGGAAGCTGCGGTCGAATACGTGCTCGGCGATGCGGTTGAGAAGAATCTCGATGGCGCCGCCGGCGATCATCCAGCCGCGGGTGCGGCGGAAGCAGTATTCGACCAGCGAATCCTGGCTGTAGCCGGCGCCGCCCATCACCTGCATGGCCTCGTTCGCCACGTTGAAGCCGGCGCGGTTGCAAGCCACCTTGGCGATCGCCGTCTCCTCGGCCGAGGGGAAGCCCCGGTCGGCGCTGGCGGCGGCGCGGTAGAGCAGGAGCTGCGCCGCGTCGAGCTGGATCTTCATCTCCGCGAACTTCCACTGCAGGCCCTGGAACTCGGCCAGCGCGCGGCCGAACTGGTGGCGGGTGAGCGCATGCTCGCGCGCCGTCTCATAGGCGTAGCGGCCGAGCGCCAGCGCGCGCGAGGAATTGCCGATGCGCTCCACGTTGAAGCCGGAAATCTGCTTCTTGAAGCCGCCCGGACCGAGCAGCACGTTCTCCGGCGGGATGTAGACATTGTCGAAGAACAGCGGGTTCCACTCCTCGCCGGAGAGGAACGGCACCTGGCCGCCGAAGGTGAAGCCCTCCATGCCGCGCTCCACCAGCACGGAGCCGATGTTCCCGGTGCCCGGCCCGAATCGGACATAGACCAGGAACACGGTGGCGTGGGTGCCGTGGGTGGTGAAGATCTTCGAGCCGTTGAGGCGGAAACCCTTGCCGTCCGGCTTCACCGACGCCTGAAGCTCGGTGACGGCGGAGCCCGCGCCGGGCTCGGTCATGGCCACCGAGATCAGGCCCTTGCCGGCGAACAGCGGCTTCAGGTAGCGCTCGCGCTGCTCGGGGGTCGCATACTGGGCGAGCACCCGGATGGCGCCGAAATTGCCGGCCTGCACCACGTCCGCCGAGCGCGGGCACGAGCGCGCCACCTCCTGTATGGCGATGACCGCGTCCATCAGCGTGCCGCCGATGCCGCCATTCTCCTCGCTGGCGGTGATGCCGATGAGGCCCTGCTCGGCCATCATCTCCGCCACGTCCCAGGGATAGGCGTTGGCGTGAGCACGCGCCAGCGCGCCGGCCGCAAGATGCCGCTCGGAGAAGGCGCGCACCGCGTCGCGGAAGAGGGTCTGTTCCTCGGTGAGGCTGAAATCCATGGCCGTGTCCTAGACCGCGCGGCTGGCGCGGATGCGTGTGTCGGGCGGCGCGCGCTCGGCGTCGCCGATGGTCGGGGCGGGGCGGCGGGTCTCGCGCACGAGGCCGGCGCCCTTGAGGCCGCTGCGCAGCGTGTAGGTGGTGCCCTCGGTGGGGTGCTCCACCTGTTCCACCACGCCGCGGCTCGCCGCGTGCTCGCTCGCCACCGCCTCGTCGGGGGTGAGCACCGGCATCACCGGCAGCGCGTGCGCCACCATGAGGGCGCCGATCTCGTCGCGGTCGTGGGCGAGGCAGAACTCGGTGATCGCGGCGCGGAACAGCTCGGCGCGCGGTCCGTGGCTGGAGAGCCGGTCCACCGGCGTCTCGTCGGCGAAGGCGAGGTCGTGCCGGCCGATCACCGCGCAGAAGCGCCGCCAGATCTTCGCCTCCAGCAGGCAGACCGCGACGCGCTTGCCGTCGCGGGTCGGATAGGTGGTGTAGCGCGGGCTGCCGCCGAACACCTCCATGGCCGGGGTTCCGGTGCCGCCGGCGCGCCGGCCGAGGGCACTGGCGAGCGCGATGTTCCCCATGCCCATCAGCGCGTCGTACATGGCGACGTCGAGGAAGGCGCCCTGCCCGTCCCGGTCGCGGTTGCGCAGGGCGGCGAGGATGCCGATCACCGCCATCGCCCCGGCGGAATAGTCTCCCGCCTGGAAATAGGGCGCGGTGTCGGCGGTGTTGGCGAGCAGGCCCGTGCTCGCCTGGATCGCGAGGTCGTGCCCGGCAATGCCGGAGAGCGCGCCGTCATGGCCGAAGCCGGTGATGCTGCAATAGATCAGGCGCGGGTTGAGCGCGCGGGCGCGCTCGTAATGCACCTCGAGCTTCTCCGCGCCGCCGCGGCCGAAGCTCTCCACCAGCACGTCGGCTTCCGCGATCAGGAGGTGCGCGGCCGCGCGGCCCTCGGCGGTCGAAAGGTCCACCGCCAGCGAGGTCTTGCCGCCATTGACGGAGCAGAAATAGACGCTCTCGTTTTCGTAGAGAGGGGCGTTGTGGCGGCTCGGGTCGCCGTCCGGCCGCTCGACCTTCACCACCTCGGCGCCGAGGTCGGCGAGCATCTGCGCGCACCAGGGGCCGGGCAGGAGGCGACTGAAGTCCGCCACCTTGATGCCGGAAAGGGGAAGCACCTCGGCCATGGCTCAGGCTCCGGTGAAGGTGGCGGGCCGCTTCTCCAGGAAGGCGGTGATGCCCTCCTGCTTGTCGCGGGTGCCGTAGACGGTGGTGACGAGGAAGGTCTCGAACTCGATGGCGGAGGCGAGGTCCATCTGCAGGCCGCGATGCACCGCGCGCTTGACGAAGGCGAGGCTCAGCGGCGCGCGGGTGGCGTACAGCGTCGCCATCTCGAGCGCCTTGTCGAGCGCGTCGCCGCGCGGCGTGACGCGGTTGACGAGGCCGATGCGCAGCGCCTCGGCGGCATCGATCGGCTCGGCTGCGAACAGCATGTCGAGCGCGTTGGACGGCCCCACCACGCGGGGCAGACGCTGGGTGCCGCCGGCCCCCGCAACGGTGCCGATGCGCGCGCTGGTGATGGCGAAGCTCGATCCCTCCCCGGCCACGCGCAGGTCGGCGGCGAGCGCCAGCTCCAGCCCGCCGGTCATGCAGAAGCCCTCGATGGCGGCGATCACCGGCTTTGCGGAATTCTCCAGCGCCGCGTTCAGCGCGTGCCACTGCTTGAAATAGCGCGTGCCGTCGGTGGCGGTCTTGATCTTCACCGCCTCGGTGAGGTCGGCGCCGGCGGAGAAATACTCCTGCCCGCCATAGAGGATGATGGCGCGGCCCTCGGCATCGTCCTCCGCCGCCTCGGTGGCGGCGACGATCTCGGCCATCATCTTGAGGCTGACGGCGTTGCGCCGCTCGGGGCGGGCGAGATGGAAGATCAGCGCCGGCCCCCGGCGCTCCACGCGAATGGTCTCGTAGCTGCTCATGAAGGCACCCGGTTGGAAAAGGCCTGGTGGTGAAAGGTCTCGATCAGCGCGGCGACTGCATCGGGCACCTCGTACTGCACGAAGTGGCCAGCGCCCGGCAGGATGTGGATTTCGGCATCGGGCTGCACCGCGCGCACCAGGCCGGCCCGATGCGCCACCGAGGGCACGCAGAGCTGGTCCTTGGCGCCCCAGATCACCTGGAGCGGGCAGTGCACCCGCGCGAGATCGCCCGTCAGCCGGTCGGCAAGGCTGATGACGCGGCTGTCGAAGCGCTGGCGGGCGATGTTGGCGCTGTGCAGGTCCACCACCGCCTCGTCCACGGCCGGGACGCGCGACATCATGAAGGCGCCGAGATTCTGCGCCACCGCGGCGCGGTGGCCGGCGGGGTCCTGCGCCGCGCTCGGGGTGGGCACGATGGGCAGCCGGCGACCTTCCGGCACGCCGAAGCCGCCCGGGCCCAGCAGCGTCAGCGCGCTCACTTGGCTGCCCGGCAGGCGGGCGGCGAGCGCCGCCGCCAGCGTGCCGCCGAAGCTGAAGCCCACGAGGCCGAACGGCCCGGCGTCCGCCATGGCGGCGGCGAGGTCCTCGGCCAAGGAGCCGATATAGGTTTCCGGATCGCGCGAGGCCGGGCGCGGGGCGTCGCCATAGCCGGGCAAATCGAGCGCCACCACCTCGAAGCCCTGGGCGAGACGGTCGATATTGGCGATCCAGTGGGTGTGCGAGCCCGAGCCGCCGTGCAGCAGCACCAGCGGACGCCCGGCGCCGAAGCGGCGCACGGCGAGCGTGCCGACGATGGCCGGCGCCGGCGATGCGGGCAGCGGCAGCGGCGCGTTCATGCGGCGTCCGCCTCCAGCGGCTTGCCGAGATAGGATTCGATCACCGCCGGGTGCTCCACCACCGCGTCCGGCGTGCCCTCGAACAGCTTCTGGCCGAAATTGAGCACCATCACGCGCTGGCTCAGCTCCATGATGACCTCCACCAGGTGCTCGATCATGATGATCGTCACCCCGGCGCTGTGGATGCGGCGCAGCACCTCCATCAGCTCGCCGACTTCGCCGCGCGTCACCCCGCCCATCACCTCGTCCAGCAGCAGCAGGCGGGGGTTGGTGGCGAGCGCGCGGGCGAGCTCCAGCTTCTTCTTCTCGCCCAGCGTGAGCGCGCCGGCCGCCACATGGCGCTTGGCGGTGAGGCCGGTCAGCTCCATGGGCAGCTCCGCCGCCTTGCGAGCGACCTTGAGGCTGTTGGTGCGCGCGCCGGAGAAAAGCGCGCCGGTCATCACATTGTCCTCCACCGACATCTCGGCGAACGGGCGCACCACCTGGAAGGTGCGGCCGACGCCGCGGTGGGAAATGCGGTAGGGCGGCAGGCCGACGATGGAGCGCCCCTCGAACAGCACGTCGCCCGAGGTGGGGCGCATATAGCCGGTGATGAGGTTCATGAGCGTGGTCTTGCCGGCGCCGTTCGGGCCGATGACGCCCACGAACTCGCCCTGGCCGACGGTGAGGCTGACCTCGCTCACCGCCTTCAGGCCGCCGAACGATTTCGAGAGATCGCGCACCTCAAGCATGGAGAGCCTTCCCCTTGGATTGAGCCTTGCCGATGAAGGCGTCGCGCAGCTCCGGCGCCTCGCGCAGGGTGGCGGCGTCGCCCGCCAGCACGATGCGCCCGGCCGCCATCACGTAGCCGCGCGAGGCGACCGAGAGCGCGGCGTGGGTGTTCTGCTCCACCAGCAGGATGGAGATGTTGGTGGCGGCGATGGCGCGGATCGCCGCGAACACCGACTGCACCACAAGCGGCGCGAGGCCGAGCGAGGGCTCGTCCAGCAGCAGCACCCGCGGGTTCGACATCAGCGCCCGGCCCAGCGCGAGCATCTGCTGCTCGCCGCCGGACATGAGGCCCGAACTCTGGGTGCGCCGCTCGGCGAGGCGCGGGAACAGCGCATAGACCTCGTCGAGCTTGCGCATGCGGTGGGCGCGGGCGTTGCGGTTGAAGGAGCCGAGATAGAGGTTCTCCTCCACCGTGAGGTTCGGGAACACCTTGCGGCCTTCCGGCGACAGCGCGAGGCCCGACGACACGCGCTCGTGGGTGGGCAGCGCCAGGAGGTCGATGCCGTCATAGCGCACCCGCCCCTCGCTCGCCGGCACGAGGCCCGACAGCACGCCCATGGTGGTGGTCTTGCCGACGCCGTTGGCGCCGAGCAGGCACACGACCTCGCCCTGCCCCAGCTCGAAATCGAGCCCCTGGAGCACCGCGGACTCGCCGTAGCCGGCGTGCAGGTTGCTCACCTCAAGCAGCGCGCTCATGGCTTGGCTCCCTGGGTCGAGGCGAGCGGCAGGCGCGGCGCGGGGGTCGGCTTGCGCCGGTTCGGCCCGCCCTGGACCAGGCCCACCAGACCCTTGGGCAGGAACAGGATGCACACCACCAGGATCAGGCCGAAGGTGAGCTGGCTGACGCCCTCCATGGTGCCGAGCCAGATGCGCGTGCCTTCCGACAGGGCGATGATCGCCACCGCGCCGACCACCGGCCCGGCGATGGTGTGGATGCCGCCGAGGATGGGGGCGATCTGCGACAGGATGGTGTTGTGCAGGGTGAAGGCGACCTCGGGGTCGAGATAGCCGCCGTACCACGCATTGATGGCGCCGGCCGCCGAGGCCATTGCGCCGGAGATCGCCACCACGATCAGCCGCTGGCGGCGCGGGGCGATGCCCAGCATCTGCGCCGCGGCCTCGTTGTCGCGCATGGCGCGGGAGGCGAACTGGAGCTTCGAGCCGGCGATCACCGCCGCCACCACCACGCTCCCCACCGCCGCGAGCGCGCCGAACAGATAGAGCGTGTGCTGGGACGGGCGCAGCTCCTGCTTCAGGAACAGGCCCACGGCCCCGCCCGTCACCTCCGGCACCATGAGCGCGCAGATGCGCAGCCCCTCCGACAGCGCCAAAGTGACGATGGCGAAGAAGATGCCCTTCAGCGAGCCCGTCACCAGTGCCAGCAGCGCCCCCATGACGCCGCCCACGACGAGCGCCAGCGTGAAGGTGAGCAGCACCGAGCCGCCGAAGGCATTGGCCGCCAGCACCGCGGTATAGCTGCCCACGCCCCAGAAGGCGGAGTGGCCGAGCGAGACCAGGCCGGCATTGGCCATCAGGTTCCAGCTGGTCGCCAGGATGATGAGGGTCGAGATGCGGAACAGCCAGTCGTTGAGCTGCGGCGCGTTCCAGAAGGTGGAGGCGACGAGCGCGAGGGCCGACAGCAAGCCGAGGCCGACCATGAAATAGGGGGATCGGAGCATGCTTCAGTCCGCCACGGCTTGGCCGATGATGCCGCGCGGGCGCAGCACCAGGACGAGGAAAAGGGTGAGGAAGGCCACCGCCTCGGCCCAGCCGGTGCCGTTCGGCACGTAGTAGCTGACCGCGGTCTCGGCGAAGGCGAGCAGGAACGCGCCCAGCACCGCGCCGACGATGCTGCCGAGCCCGCCCAGAACGATGATGGCGAAGCCCTTCACCAGGATGTGGAAGCCCATGAACGGCGTGATGGCGCCGAGGAAGCTCAGGATCACGCCCGTTGCGACGCCGAGCGCCACCGACAGGCCGAAGGCGAGCGCATACATCTGGTTGACGTTGATGCCCATGAGAACCGCCGCGTCGTGCTGCTCGGCGAGCGCGCGGGTTGCGCGACCGAACTCGGTGCGCTTCAGCCAGAAGAACAGCGCGAGCACGAGCACCGCGGCGATGCCGAAGCCGATCAGCCGGCCGCCCGAGACCACCACGTCGCCGAACTCGAACGAGGAATAGGCATAAGACGGCACCACCGAGCGCCCGTCCGGGCTCCAGATCACCAGAGCGAGGTTCTGCAGCACCAGGCCGATGCCGAAGGTGAGCAGGATCTGGTTGACGTGGGGCGCCTTGAGCACCGGGGCGATGGCGACCTTGAACAGCACCATGCCGAGCACGCAGCCCGCCACCATCAGCACCGGCATGGCGATCAGCGGATCGACACCGAACGCGACGAACACGGTGAACGCGCCATAGGCGCCGAGCATCACCGCCTCGCCGTGCGCGAAGTTGATGACGCGCGTGACGCCGAAGCTCAGAGCGAGCCCGATGACCATCAGCGTGTAGATGCCGCCGAGCAGCAGCGCATCAACGATGAGTTGGGGAATGAGATCCATCAGCCGGCCTCCGCTTGCAGCGGCCGGGGCGCCATGACCCCGGCCGCTGCGCCTGCGATCAGTAGGTCACAGCCTTGATCTTCTTGGTCTCGGGACCGGGCGGGAACAGCATCACGTTCTTGCCGTTCTCGCGCTGGAACACGACCATGTCGGTGAACGCCTGCTGCTTGGTGCCGCTCGGCGTGGAGACGAACTTGGCGCGCCCGAGCAGGGTGTTCGGGATGTCCATCTTGCGCAGCTCGGCCGCCACCTTCTCCTTGTCGTCGCCGCCGGCCCGCTCGATGGCGAGGAACAGCAGCATGGCGGAGACGTAGCAGCCGGCATCCTCGAAGTCGGGCTCCTGGCCGTACTTCTTCACGAACATCGCCTCCCACTCGCT
Organism: Xanthobacter tagetidis; assembly: GCF_003667445.1. Classification (GTDB taxonomy): domain Bacteria; phylum Pseudomonadota; class Alphaproteobacteria; order Rhizobiales; family Xanthobacteraceae; genus Xanthobacter; species Xanthobacter tagetidis. Next base: position 21,429 of record NZ_RCTF01000023.1, read on the forward strand.
GCTCGGCGGGAACAGCTTGGGGAATTCCTGATTGCCCGGCCGGTTGAGCCCCGGCAGATAGGTAGTGACGCCGACCCATCCCTCCTGGGCGGTGCCGACCGCCTTCTGCCACTCATCGAGCTGCGTCGCCGCGGTGCCGATCAGGTAGGGCACGGGCAGCTTGCGGGTGTAGATCTGCTTGGCGAGCGTGACCGCGTCGGTGGTCTGCACCAGGCCGAGCAGCACGTCCGGCTTCACCCGCGCGATCTTGGTGAGCAGCGGGTTCATGTCCGCCGCGTTGGTGCGCACGATCTCTTCGAGAACGACCTCGAAGCCGGCGTCGGTCAGGTACTTCTTGGCATAGGGCTGGTGCGTGCGGCCGTAATTGTCGTCAGTATAGATCATCGCCACCTTCTGGCCCGCGGGCAGCTGGTTCTTCAGCGCGGCGGCGATGCTCTCGTGGTAATTGTAGGCGTAGGGGAAGGTGTGGAAGAATTCCGGGTCCCCGCCCACCTCTTCTTCCAGCTTGGTGCTGGAGGAGCCGGGCACCAGCCAGATCGGCTTGCCCTGGCGCCAGGCGGGAATGGCGGCGGCCACGGTCGGCGAGCCGATCGGGCCGATGATGTAGTTCACCTTCTCCTTGCTGACGAGCTCGTTGAACACCGAGATGGTGGCCTGCGATTCCGACTGGATGTCGCGCACCAGGAGCTCGATCTTCTTGCCGGCGACCTTGCCGCCATAGACTTCGGTGGCGAACTCGACGCCGCGCTTGCCGGAGGCGCCGTAGGCGACGAATCGCCCGCTCAGCTCCATCGGCACGCCGATCTTGATGCTTTCCTGCGCGAGAGCGGGGGTGGCGGCGAGCGTGGTCGCCAGTGCCAGAATGGGCAGGATTCCGCCCGAGGACAGACGATGCATGCGGTTCTCCCTAAACGCCGATCTTTGGTTGCTCGTCGGCATGCCCGGGAGTATAGATTTTTGAAACTCGATCCGTCTAGTGGAATCTCAAGATCAAAAAAGGCAGGGAGACGCACGTGCCGTATGAGGACGTTCTGTATGAGCAGGATGGCGGGATCGCCCGCATCACCATCAATCGCGCCGAGGTCCGCAACGCGGTGCGCCCGCGCACCTACGAGGAACTGACCGACGCCATGGCGCGGGCCGCGGACGACCCGGAGGTGGGCGTGGTGGTGCTCGCGGGCGCGGGCGAGAAGGCGTTCTGCGCCGGCGGCGACATCCGCGACCAGTCGAAGCGCGTGCCGCCGGTGGGGCGCAAGCACATGCGCCGCCTGTTCAACCTCTCCACCGTGATGCGCATGATGGACAAGCCCATCATCGCCAAGGTGCGCGGCTTCTGCGTCGGCGGCGGCAACGAGATCAACCTGTTCTGCGACATGACGGTGGCGAGCGAGGACGCCAAGTTCGGCCAGACCGGCCCGCGCGTCGGCTCGATCCCGATCTGGGGCGCCTGCCAGCTGCTGGCGCGCTACGTGGGCGAGCGCAAGGCGCGCGAGATGGTGTTCACCTGCCGGCTCTATTCGGCGCAGGAGGCGCTCGCCATGGGCCTCATCAACCAGGTGGTGGCCGCCGACGCGCTCGACGCCACGGTGGACGCCTTGTGCTCGGACATCCTCGACAAGAGCCCGCAGAGCATCCGCATCGCCAAGCTGGCGCTCAATGCCGGCTCGGACCGCGACTTCTATTCCGCCTTCTTCCCGAGCGCGGAGATGCTGGCCTCGATCTACGGCAACGAGGAGAATCTCGAAGGCATCACCGCCTTCCTGGAAAAGCGCCCGGCGAACTTCCGCCGCTTCCGGAAGGCGATCTGATGACCACGCAGCGCTTCAAGGATCGCGTCGCGCTCATCACCGGCGGCGCGCGCGGCATCGGCTTCGCCGCCGCCGAGCGCATCGCCGCCGAAGGGGGACGCCTCGCCCTCGCCGACATCGACGCCAAGGCGGCCGAGGCCGCCGCAGCGAAGCTGCCCGGCGCCATCGGCATCGGCTGCGACATCACCCAGGCGGACGACGTCGCCGCCATGGTTGCCAAGGCGGAAGGCGCGCTCGGCCCGCTCTCCATCTTCGTCAACAGCGCCGCGGTGCTGGACGACAAGCTGTTCCTGGACTCTACCCCGGCGGACTGGAAGCGGATGCTGGGCGTGTGCCTCGACGGACCCATGCTGGGCCTCCACGCGGTGCTGCCGGGCATGGTCGCGCGCGGCTATGGCCGCGTAGTGTGCCTCGCCTCCGATTCGGCGCGCATCGGCCAGGCGCGCCTGTCCTATTATGCGGCGGCCAAGGCGGGCGTGATCGCGCTCGTGAAGTCGGTGGCGCAGGAGGTGGGCGGCAAGGGCGTGACGCTCAACGTGGTCTCGCCCGGCGCCACCAACACGCCGCTGCGCCAGGCGCGCGAGGCGCAGATGCTCGAGCAGATGGGCGAGGAGAAATATGCCCGCCGGCAGAAGAGCGTGCTCAAGCTCTATCCCACCGGCCGGATCGGCGAGCCGGAGGACATCGGCGCCGCCATCGCCTTCCTCGCCAGCGCGGAGGCCGGCTGGATCACCGGCCAGGTGCTGAGCGTGAACGGCGGCTTCGTGATGCCTTAGGGCACGGGGCCCAAAAAAGACCAAGACCACCGCGGGATGAAGCGCTCAAGGATCATCGGACCATGGATTTCAAGCTGAGCGAGGAACAGGAACTGCTCCAGGATCAGGTGCGCCGCATGGTGCGCGCCGAGATCGAGCCCAGGCTCGCCGCCAACCACCCGGACAAGCCGCTGCCCAAGGCGGTGATGCTGGAGATTTTCGCCGCGCTGGCGCGCATGGGCCTCACCGCGCCGCGCCTGCCGGCCTCCGCCGGCGGCGGCGAAATGCGCATGCTGGACTACGGCCTGTGCTTCGAGCAGCTGCCGCCGGTGATCGCCATCTCGCTCATCTCGCACGAATGCACCATCGCCCGGCTCCATGCCGAGGGCGGCGCCGAGCATGCCGAGCACCTGCTGCCGGAGCTGATCGCCGGCCGCAAGATCGGCTGCACCGGCTCCACCGAGCCCAACACAGGCTCCGACCCGCGCGGCATCGCCACCCGCATCACGCCGAGCGGCGACGGCTATGTGGTGTCGGGTTCGAAGATGTGGATCACCAACGGCACCATCGCCGACCTGATGATCGCCACCTGCCTGTCCGGCCAGGGCATGATGCAGCGGGTGCTGATCGAGCGCGACGCCTCGCCCTTTGAGGCGCGCGAAATTCCCGTGCTGGGGTTCAAGCAGGGCCACCTGTCCGAGATTTCGCTCGCCGACTGCCGGGTGCCGAGGCGCAACCTGCTCGGCCAGAGCGGCGACGCCGCGCGCATCCTCCAGGGCACCTGGGTGGGCAACCGCCCGCTGCTCGGGCTCAGCGCGGTGCACATGGCGCAGAAGGCGCTCGATCTGGCGGTGGCCTATGCCGGGGTGCGGCGCCAGTTCGGCGAGCCGATCGGCCGCAAGCAGCTGGTGCAGGGCCGGCTCGCCGACATTGCAACCGCCGTGACAACGAGCCGCCTCCTCTGCTATCGGGCGTTGGCGCTCATCGACGACGGCGCACCGGCGGACGGGGCGTCCGCCATGGCCAAGAGATACGCCACCACCGCATGCGCGGAGGCGGTGTCGCTCGCCATGCAGGTGCACGGCGCCATGGGTGTGGCGGAGGAGACCGGGCTGGAGCGGCTCTACCGCGACGTGCGCATGCTGCCGATCCCCGACGGGACCAACGAGATCCTCACCCTGATCCTCGGGCGCGAGCTGACCGGGCTCAACGCCCTGCGGCCCGAGGCGCGGCATCAGGCGGCGGCGGAGTAGGCGGCGGAGCAAGCGGGGCAGCGCAGGCGGCGGAACGGTACGGCAGGGGAACCACATGATCCGAGCGGTTGGACGGGCGCTGGCCATCTTCGATGCGTTCGACGCCAAGCATCAGAGCCTCTCCTTGCAGGAGATCGGCGAGCGCATCGGCATGCCCAAGGCCACCACCTTCCGGCTGGTGAACACGCTGGTGCGCGGCGGCTTCCTGGTGCGGCTGGAGAACCAGCGCTACTGCCTGTCGCTGAAGATCCTGCGCCTCGCCGGCCTGGTGAAGAGCACGCTCGGCATCCGCGAGGCGGCGCGCCCCACCATGGCGGAGGTGTGCCGGCTCACCGGCGAGACCGTGACGCTGAACATCCGCTCCGGGGTCGAGCGCATCTGCGTCGACGTGGTGGACACCCCCTCGCCGCTGATGACCATCGTGCGGCCGGGCGAGCATGTGAGCCTGCTGCACGGGGCGACCGCGCGCCTGCTGCTCGCTTATGCGGGCGACACCGAGATCGACGCCATCCTGGCCTATGCCCAGACCAAGGAGAAGCTGGACGTGAAGGCGCTGAAGGCGGCGCTCGCGGAGATCCGGCGGCTCGGCTATTCCTGCACCACCGGCCAGCGGATTCCCGGCGTCACCGCCATCTCGGTGCCGATCTTCGACATCAAGGACGAGGTGCACTACTCGCTGTCCGTCACCGGGCCGAGCGTGCGCATGGACCCGCGCCTCGACGAGTTCAAGCAGATCATGCTCACCGCCGGCGCCTCCATCTCCGCCATGATGGGGACCTCGAAGGTGGCCCCCGTCGCGGCGGAGGACGCGCTGGCGGCGGAAGACGAAGAGGCCCCCGCGCCGAAGCCCAGGAAGGCGGCGGCCAAGGCACCGGCAAAGACGTCCGCCAAATCCCCTGCCACCCCCCCTGCCAAGTCACCCGCCAAGCCGAAGGTCGACACCGGCACGAAGGCGCGCGCCGCCGGCGGGCGATAGAGCCGGCCCACCTGCGCGGGCCTCTCCCGCTCACGCCATTGTGCATCGTTCGCGCAGCCACACGCGATCCACGGCAAGCGGCTGATTGAAAACGATAAATGGCACGACCGCTCTCGACCCGGAGGCGGGCGGGCCGGCGTTTCCAGGATTGTGCGCTGCGGCCGGCGCGGACCTTACGTATGGTCCGGCACATCCAGAGCACCGCCTGCGGGCGGTGCGCGCGAAAGGCGGCGGCATGCGGCAAGTGGGACGGCATGATGAGCGGTGGCCGAGGCTGCGAACGTGGCGCGGTGGCGCCGCGCGCGCCGTTTCGGGCCTCGCCCTTGCCCTCGCCGTGCTGCTCGCGCCCCACCCCGCCGGGGCGCAGGAAGGCCAAGTCACCGTAGCGGAAAGCGCCGCCGTCAGCAGTCCCCGCGCCACCGTCACGCTGATCGCCGACGCCGCCGGCGTCGCGCCGGGCGGAGAGGTGCGGATCGGCCTGCGCCAGAAGCTCGCGCCCGGCTGGCATACCTACTGGAAGAATCCCGGCGATGCCGGCACGCCGCCGGAGATCGCGCTCGCTTTGCCCGAGGGTGCGCGGGCGGGCGAGATTCAATGGCCGGGGCCGGACCGCTTCGCCGTCGGCCCGGTCACCAGCTTCGGCTATGGCGGCGAGGTGGTGTTTCCCATCGCCGTCACGGTGCCGGCGACGCTAAAGCCCGGCGACACCTTCACCGTGTCGGCCGAGGCGAGCTGGCTGGTGTGCGAGAAGGAATGCATTCCCGAGGAGGGCAGGTTCACGCTCGCTTTGCCGGTGAGCGAAGCGCCGGCGCCGCCCGCACCCGGCATCGCCGCGGCCTTCGCCGCCAGCGACGCCCGCCGCCCGGTGGGGCTCGACTGGCGCGCGCGGCTCGCCACTGAGGGCGGCAACCTCGCGCTCACCGTCGAGGGCGAGGGCATCGCGCCGGAGCGCATCGCCGGCGCCTTTTTCTATCCGCAGGACTGGGGCGTCGTCGTCCACGCGGCACCGCAGGCGCTGGAGGTTGCGCCAGGCCGGCTCACTTTGGTGGCCGAGAAGGGCCAGTCCTTTGACCCGTCTGCCGCCAATGGCGGGCTCGTCGCCGTCACCGATCCGGCCGGTGTCACGCGCTGGATCGAGATCGCGCCGACGCCTGCGCCCGCAGCCGCCGCGTCCGACCCTGCGGGCGGCGCGGCGGCGCGCCTGCCGCTCGGCCAGGCGATCCTGTTCGCCTTCCTCGGCGGGCTGATCCTCAATCTGATGCCGTGCGTGTTCCCGGTGCTTGCCATCAAGGCGACCGCGCTCGCCCGCCTGTCGGGCCGCGAGGCGCGGGAGGTGCGGCTTTCAGGCGTGTTCTACACGCTCGGCGTCGTCGCGGCCTTCCTCGCGCTGGCCGGCGTGCTGCTCGCCGTGCGCGCGGGCGGCGCGGCGGTGGGCTGGGGCTTCCAGTTCCAGTCGCCGGTGTTCGTCGCCCTCATGGCGTGGCTGATGCTCGCCATCGGGCTCAACCTTTCGGGCGTGTTCGAGATCGGCACCTCGGTCACCGGCGCGGGGCAGCACCTCGCCCACGCGCCGAGCCACAAGGGCAGCTTCTTCACCGGGCTCCTGGCGGTGGTGGTGGCGACGCCCTGCACCGCCCCGTTCATGGGCGCGGCGCTGGGGGCGGCGCTCGCCGCGCCGTGGCCGGTGGCGCTCGCCGTGTTCCTGTCGCTCGGCCTCGGCCTTGCCGCGCCCTATGCGCTGATCGCCTTCGTGCCGCGCCTCGCGCGGCTCCTGCCGCGGCCGGGCCTGTGGATGGTGCGGCTCCGGCAGGCGCTGGCCTTCCCCATGTATGCCTCCGCCGCCTGGCTGGTCTGGGTGCTGGCGCGGCAGGCGGGCGAGTTCGGGGTGATGATCGCGCTCGCCGGCGCGCTCCTGGTGGCGCTCGCGGCCTGGATCTTCGGCATTGCCCAGCACCGGCGCGGCCGCGGCCTCGTGCCCCGCGCTCTGGCGCTCGCCGCGATTGTCGGGACGATTGCGCTGCTGCCGCAGCTGCGCGCGGTGGCGGCGCCCTCCCCCACGGCCGAGGCGTCGGCCGGCAGCGAGCCCTTCACCGGCGCCCGCCTCGCCGCGCTGCGGCGCGAGGGCAGGCCGGTGTTCGTGAACATGACGGCGGCCTGGTGCATCACCTGCCTCGTCAACGAGCGCACCGCGCTCTCCACCGCCGCGGCCAAGGCCGCGCTCAAGGACAAGGGCATCACCTATCTCAAGGGCGACTGGACCAACCAGGACCCCGAGATCACCGCCTTCCTGCGCGCCTTCGGGCGCGACGGCCTGCCCTTCTATGCCCTCTACCCCGCCGGCGGCGGGGACCCGGTGGTGCTCTCCACCGTCCTTACCGAGGCCTATCTCGTCGCGGCGCTTGAGCGCGCCGCCCCCTGACCCAACGGAGACGACGCATGACCACAGGCTCTTCTTCCGACCGCCCCGCCACCCTCGGCCGCCGCGCCTTCCTGATGGCCGGCGCCGCGAGCCTCGCCGCCGGCCCGGCCCTGCTCGCCGCGATGCCGGCGCTCGCCGCCCCGCAGATCGGCCAGCCCGCGCCCGCCTTCACCGCCACCGACAGCAACGGGGCGACCCAGAGCCTCGCGGCGCTGAAAGGCAAGGTGGTGGTGCTGGAATGGACCAACCATGACTGCCCGTTCGTGCGCAAGCATTACGGCGCCGGCAACATGCAGAAGCTGCAGGCGGATGCGAAGGCCCAAGGCGTGGTGTGGCTCACCATGATCTCGTCCGCCCCCGGCGAGCAGGGCGCGGTCGACGGCCCCACTGCCAACGGCCTCACCGGCTCGCGCAAGGCGATGCCGGCGGCGGTGGTGATGGACCCGGACGGCAAGATCGGCCGCGCCTATGGCGCGCAGGTGACGCCCCACATGTACGTCATCGGCAAGGACGGCACGCTGCTCTACATGGGCGGCATCGATTCCATCGCGTCCACCCGCGCCGACGACATCGAGAAGGCGGTGCCCTATCTGCGCGAAGCCATGGCGGCGGCGGTGAAAGGCGAGCCGGTGAAGACCGCCGTCACCCGCCCCTATGGCTGCACCATCAAATACATGGGCACCTGAGCGCCCCGCCTGCACGGATGCGAAGACGCCCGCCGGCCTGCCGGCGGGCGTCTCATTTTCAGGCCAGCCGGAGGGCCTCAGCCCCAGATGTCGGCGGTGATGCCGGCATACCAGCCGAGGTTCTCCTGCTCGGTCTGCCTGCGCAGCTCCGCGCTCTCGCCGGTCTTGGAGATGAAGCCCTCCACCTCCTTGATCTTGCCGTCGGCCGGCGCATAGCGCCCGCCCACCTTCACCGCGTCGTCGGTGTCGATGAGGCTCCAGCAGGTGTTGGCATAGCGCGCCGGGAACGCCTTCGCGCCGGTGAGCGCGGCGCGCGCCGCCATGGCCGCCACCTTGGCCTGGCTGTTGGCCGCGAAGGCCGACTTCGGCATGTCGCCCGGAATGGCGGCGTCGCCGACAATGAAGACGTTCGGATCCATCTGCGACGCCATGCTCTCCGGATCGATGGGGCAGAAGCCGGAGGCGTTGGCGAGACCCGCGTCGCGGGCGATGGCACCGGCCATCTGCGCCGGGATGACGTTCACGAGCGCCGCATTCTTGTAGGTCTCGAAGCCGGTCACCACGGTGCCGGTCTTCGGGTCCACCGACTTCACGCCGTCATTGATGCTGGGGCCGATCCACTCGACCATGCCGGGATAATGGCGCTCCCAGCCCTCCTGGAACAGGCCCATCTTGGAGAACTTGTCCTTGGGATCGACGATGATGATCTTGGCCTTGCCACGCCCGGACGTCTTGAGCACATGCGCCATCATGGAGACGCGCTCGTAGGGGCCGGGGGGACAGCGGAAGGGATTGGGCGGAGCGATCATGACGATCAGCCCGCCATCCGGCACCGCGTCGAGCTTGGCCTTCAGCAGCTTGGTCTGCGGCCCCGCCTTCCAGGCGTGGGGCATGACCTCCTCCGCCGCCTTCGACCAGCCGGGCACGGAATCGTATTTGAGGTCGATGCCGGGCGCGAGCACGAGGCGGTCAAAAGGAAGGCGCGAGCCGTCCTCCAGCACCACCTCCTTCTTGTCGCGGTCGATGGACTTCGCGGCCTGCCGCACCATCTTCACGCCCTGGCCCGCGAGCTTGTCGTAGCCGTGCTCCAGGCTCTCGAACGAGCGGAAGCCGCCGAGATAGAGGTTCGAGTGGAAGCAGGTGACGAATTTCGGCGCCGGTTCCACCAAGGTTACGTCCACCGCGCCGCCGGAATCCTTGGCGACATAGCGCGCCACCGTGGCGCCGCCCGGTCCGCCGCCCACCACCACGAGCCGCGGCTTGGCCTGGCCGAGCACCGCCGGTGCCCCGAGCGTCGTGGCGAGAGCGAGCGTGCCCGCGCCGGCGACGAAATGCCTGCGAGATAGCGTTGTCCGAGATAGCGTTGTCATGTCCCAGTCCTCCCAGTGCCGGCCTGTCAGCCGATCTTGATGTAGGCGAAGCCCTTGTTCTGAAGCGCGCCGACGGTGGCGACGCCCGAGGGCACGAAGGCGATGTAGGGCGCCTTGCGCACCTTCTCCTTGTCGAGCTTGAGGCGTTCGAAGGTGATGGAGCAGAGGTAGATCTTGAGCCCGTTCTTGGCGACGGCATCCACCTTCTCGAAGATGGAAGGCACCATCACCTCGTCCTTCCAGGTGGTGCCGTCGAGGTCTTCCAGGAAGAACTTCACGCCCTGCCCGTGCGCCACCACGGCGAGCTGGAGCGCGAACGGGTCCGCGCCATAGGCCGAATAGTGGTTCGAGATGTTGGTGAGCATCTGCACGAAGCGCGGCGGGTCGCCGAAGTCGCAGTGATAGAGGCAGGCGTTGTCCGCCTCCTTCCTGATGTCGGCGAGCTTGAGGCTCTGCGCGGCGGAGGCGGCGACGGGCGCCGCGCCGGCCAGCGCGAGGGTGCCGAGAAAGGCCCGGCGGCCGAAGTTGAACATCGTCTCCTCCTCCATACGGGCGCCTTATGCGGCACCTCGTTTCTGCGCGCCGGGGATGCCCCCGGCCGGCCGGCTTCCGCCGCCGCGCGAGGCGGCGGCGGGCGGGTCGTTCAGTGCCCGCTTGCGGGCTTCAGGCTGCCGAAATAGGCCGCGAGCGCGGCCATCTCTTCCTCGGACAGGGTGGCGGCGATGGTGCGCATCACCTCGTTGTCGCGCTCCTTCTTGCGGTAGGAATCGAGCACCGCCACGAACTGCTCCTCCGGCCAGGCGACGATGGCGGGCACGCCGGCGACCGTCGCCCCGGAGGCCTGGTGGCAGGTGACGCATTGCGAGGCGAGATAGGCGCCGTATTCGCGATCGCCGGACGCGCTCGCGCCCGCGGGGCCGATGAGAAGCGGCGCCAGAAACGCCGAGAGGGCGGTGCGCGAACGCACCGCCCGGGCGAGGAGCGCCCGCGCTGGTCGCGGGTTCACTCCAGATTGCCCTTCTGCTCGCCGTCCGGCGTCACGTCGAGGATACGCGCGCGGCTGATCACCTTCACCTCCCCGGTGCAGTTCTTCATGCAGGGATTGGCATTCCAGAAGGCCTTCTCGGTGGTCTCCCGGTCGTCGTCGAAGAAGTTCGGCTGGTTCGGCAGCTTCACCTTCGCGAAGTTCTCCTTGGAGAGCACGAAGTCGTCCTTCACCACGTCGTTCAGGTTCAACAGGTAGGCGACGATGGCGTAGGTCTGGTCCGCGGTCAGCGACTGGCCGTTGCCGAACGGCATCGCCCGGTGGATGTAGTCGTAGGCGGTGGAGGCATCGGGCCAGAACGAGCCGATGGTCTTCTCCGGCCGCTCCGACTTCAGCGTCCCGGCGCCGCCGGCCAGCACCGGCCAGCGGCCGGCGCCCTCGCCGAACTCGCCGTGGCAGGCGGCGCACTGTTCGAGGAACACCTCCTCGCCCTCCTTCACCGAGCCCTTGCCTTCGGGAAGGCCCTGGCCGTCCGGACGCACGTCGATGTCCCAGGCGGCGATCTCTTCCGCCAGCGCCGGCCGGCCGAGCGCGGCGACCTTCACCGCAGTCGCGGCGGCGGCGGGCGCGGCCGCGTTCACCGCCTGCTGCGCCTTGCCCTTCTCGGCCTTGGCCTGGGCCTTCTTGCCCGCCTCGCCTTTCTGGGCGGCGGGGGCGAGCTCGGCGTGGGAGGGGAGCGCGGCGACGGCGAGCGCGCCGGCCATGACGATGGCGACGGCGAGCGCCTCAGCCGACTTCCACATTTTCCGTCTCCCCGTTGCCGTGCACCAGCCAGGTCTGGATGCCGTTGTTGTGGTAGATCGAGTTCTCGCCGCGCACCTTGCGCAGCTCGGCCTTGGAGGGCTGCACGTAGCCGGTCTCGTCCATGGCGCGGGACTGCACCAAGAGTTCGCGGCCGTCCCAGTCGAAGTCGAGATAGAAGCGCGTCATGGCCATGGGCATGGCCGGGCCCTCGATGCGCGCGGTGGTCCAGTTCCGCCCGCCGTCGAGCGAGACGTCGACGCGCTTGATGGTGCCGCGGCCGGACCAGGCGATGCCGGACAGGACGTTCGGCCCCTTGTGCTTGAGCGGCGCCTGCGGGCTCGGGCTCGTCACCACGGACTTCGCGTCCATGATGAAGGTGTAGCGGCGCGAGCGTCCGTCCGCGAGCAGGTCGGTATACTTGGCGGTCTCCTCGCGCTGCGCCCAGGGCTGGTCGCCCACCTCGAGGCGGCGCAGCCACTTCACCCACATGTTGCCTTCCCAGCCCGGCACCACGAGGCGCACCGGATAGCCCTGCTCGGGCCGCAGCGCCTCGCCGTTCATGGCGAAGGCCACGAGACAGTCGTCGAGCGCCTTGTGCAGCGGGATCGAGCGCGTCATCACCGAGGCGTCGGCGCCCTCCGCGAGCACCCACTTGGCGGAGGTCTTCACCCCCGCCGCGTCGAGGAACGCGCGCAGCGGAACGCCGGTATAGAACACGTTGTGGATCATGCCGTGGGTGAACTGGCAGCCGTTGAGCTGGGCGCCGCGCCACTCCATGCCGGAATTGGCGGCGCACTCCAGGAAGTAGGCGCGGTTCACCCGGCCGGGCATGCGCTTGATGTCGTCGAGCGTGAACACCAGCGGCTTGTCCACGAGGCCGTGGATCATGAAGCGGTACTTGTCCGGATCGATCTCCGCCTCGCCGCCATGGTGCCGCACGAAGCACAGGCCATTGGGCGTGATGACGCCGTCGAGCGCGTACAGCGGGGTGAAGCTCACCGAGCTTTCGCGGCTCGCGGTGAGCCATTCCACCTCGCGCCGCACCACGTCCTTCTCGAACTTCGAGGGCACGCCATAGGGATTGTTGTTGACCCCCACGCCGAGCGTCTTCGTCCAGTCGGGGACGGGCACGATGTTGGGGTCGGGCGCCGCGGCCCGCGCCGCGACCGCGGACAGCGGGGCGGCTGCCGCGACGCCGGCGCCGATGCCGGCGGCGGAGAGGAAGCGGCGGCGGCTTAGGGATGCAGTCCCCGCCTCGCCGCCTCGCCCCTTTCCGGGCTCATGGATCTGGGACATGGCGTCCTCCCTCAGATATTCTTGCCTCAGATATTCTTGCATTCGCAAGTTTGCATATGTCGATCAAAAAAAGGGGCCGGCAGCCGGCCTCACGCGCCGCTCACCTTCACCGACGCATTGGGCTTGATGTCGATGGTCTTCTTGGCGGTGACGTAGCGCTCGACGATCTCCCAGATCGGCGGGCCCTCCACGTTCTGGTTCACGCTCGCCCAGCCGGCGACGGTGTAGGACCGGTCGGCCTCCAGCGCCTTCCCGGTCTTCAGGAACACCATGTCGGAGATGCGCGATCCGATCTCCTTGCCGACATCGATGGAATAGCCGACGCCGCCGACGCGGACCATGTCGCCGCCGCCCTGGAAGTAGGGATCTGGGTGGAAGATGTTGTCCGCCACGTCCTCCAGCACGTCCTTCAACTGCTTGCCCGTCATGGTCATGCGGTAGCAGGCGGGATAGGTGATGGCGGTGGCGTTGGCGACCTGCTCGAAGGTGATGGGATCGCCCGGCAAAAGGCTCGCGCCCCAGCGGAAGCCGGGTGAGAGCGCGATCTCCGCGTCCCGCTCGGCCATCATGGCGTCGCAGATCATGTCGTCGAGCGTGCCGTTGAAGTTGCCGCGGCGGTAGAGCAGGCTGCCCGCCTGCCCCAGCACCCGGTCGATATCCTTGGCATAGGGCGCGCGGATGTCGGCGACCAGCTTCGCCATCTCCGGATCGGGTGCGATCACATCCGAGAACACCGGGATGAGCTGGAAGCGGAAGCCCGCGACCTTCCTGTCCTTCACGTCGAGATCAAGGCGCGAGAGGAACTTGCCGTGGGAGCCGGAGGCCACCAGCAGCGTCTGGCCCACCTGCACCACCGCCGGCATGGCGTCGTGGGTGTGGGCGGTGAAGACCACGTCGATGCCCTTCACGCGGGACGCCATCTTGCGGTCCACGTCGAAGCCGTTGTGGGACAGCAGCACCACCACGTCGGCGCCGTCGGCGCGGGCGGCGTCCACCTGCTTCTGCATCTCGTCTTCGCGGATGCCGAACTCCCAGTCCGGGATCATCCAGCGCGGGTTGGAGATCGGCGTGCGCGGGAACGCCTGGCCGATCACCGCCACCTTGGCGCCGCCCTTCTCGAAGGTCTTGCGCGCCTCGAACACCGGCTCCTGCCACTCCACCGAGCGCACGTTCTGCGCCAGGAAGGCGAACGGCGCCTTGTCCTTGATCTCGGCGACCCGGTCGGCGCCGTAGGTGAACTCCCAGTGGCCGACCATGGCGTCGGTCTTGAGGGCGGAGAACACCTTCACCATGTCCTCGCCCTTGGTCTTGAGCGAGGTCCACGAACCCTGCAGGCCGTCGCCGCCGTCGAGCAGCAGCACCTTGTCGTCGCCCCGCTCGGCGCGGATCGCCTTGATGAGCGTCGCCATGCGGTCCATGCCGCCCATGCGGCCGTACGTCTTGGCGAGGTTCTGGAAGTCGAGGCTGGTCATCGCATAGGCGTCGCGGCCGCCAACGGGGACCTTGAAGACGTCGAGGAACGCCTGGTCGGTCAGGTGGGGCGGCACGCCGCGCGCCTCGCCCACGCCGAGATTGACCGAGGGCTCGCGGAAATAGATCGGCACGAGTTGGGCGTGGATGTCGGTGATGTGGAGCAGAGTCACCGTTCCGGACGCGCCGAACTTCAGCAGGTCGCCCTGGGACAGAGTCTGCCCGCGCGCCGCCTGGGCGAGCGCGCCCGGCTGGCCGGCGAAGAGCCCTGCGAGCGCCGTGCCGGCGATGAGGAAGTCGCGCCTGGAGATCATGTGCGTCCTGCGTTCAAAAGGGTGCGTTCGAAGCGGCGAGACCGCAAGCCGAGGGCGCGCCGCGCACGCTCTCCCGTTCACGCCCTAAGGCGTGCTGCGGGCGCGCGCCCGTCCCTTTGGGGGACGGGCCGCGGCTGGCGTCGCGGGTCGGCCGGCCTCAGCCGACGGTAAGCTTGGCGGTCGCCTTCTGCTCGGAGCCGCCGTCGTCCTTCCAGCTGAAGGTGAACTCGCCGCTCTCGGTCGCCTTGAAGAAGAACGACTGGAACGGGTTCGCCGAGATCGCCGGAAACCAGTCCGCCTTGAAGAACGGCTTGCCGTTGAACGCCGCCTCGAAGGTGCTGATGATGTCGCGCGGCACGGTCTTGCCCGCCGAATCCTTGCGCTGGCCGCTCTCCATCTCGTGGGAGATGAGGGTCTTGATCTCGATGATCTCGCCGGCCTTGGCCTGGGCGGGCACGCGCACGCGGGGCTTGGAGGTGATGGCCATGGTGCGTTTCCTTCCTTGAGTTTCGTTGCCGGTCGCCGCGCGTCAGCCGCCGCAGCCGCCGATGGTCACCTTCACCTGCGCCTTGGCGCTGTAGAGCTTGCCGTCCGACATCTCGGCCACCGCGATCACGTTCTGCGTCTGGGCGAGGCGCATGCGGGTGGAGGCGGAGGCGCGGCCGGAGGCCGGCGTGAAGTGATAGGTGACGACCTGGGGCAGCGGGTTGCCGTCGGCGAAGACGTGGACCGCCTTCACGTAGTCGGCGTCCGTCATCGGGCTGTCGACCTCAAGGTTGAGCGGCACGACGAGGCCGTTCTCGGCGATCTCGGGCAGGTCGAGCTTCACCTTGCCCTCGGCCATGGACTTGCCGCCGAACAGCTTCTTCAGTTCGTCCGCGACCTGCGCCTCGGTCGCCAGCGCAAGGTTGGGCGCGAGCGCCGCCGCGAAGGCGCCGGCCGCCAACTGGAGCGCCTGCCGACGGGTGGGCGCAAAAGCCTTGAACGTCATCCGTTTCCTCCTCGGTGCCGCGGCGCCACGGGCGCCCTGCAATTCCTGATTTTTATCGGCGGCCCTGGCGGCCTTTTGGAACGGCGGTTCGCCGATCAATTTCACATATTGTGATATCGATTTTTTTGAATGTAAAGTAGCTCCATCGGCGCCGCGCTTCGGCAAGGAGCGCGGACGACCGATGCGAGGAACGGCCAGGACTCCACCAAAGAGAGCCCGGCGCCGCGAGACGCCAACTGTCGGGAGGAACCATGCGACGCAAAGCCACAACCCTCACATGCCTATGCGCGCTCGCCTTCGTCCTCGGCGCGCCGCTGGTCGCGGCCGCCCAGGAGGATGCCAGCGAAAAGGAGATCGAGCGCTACCGCGCCATGATCAACGACCCCATGGCCAATCCGGGCTACCTTGCGGTGGATCGGGGCGAGGAACTGTGGTCGGCCAAGCGCGGCACCAAGAACGTGTCGCTGGAGACCTGCGATCTCGGCGTCGGCCCCGGCAAGATCGAGGGCGCGTTCGTGCAGATGCCGCGCTACTTCAAGGATGCCGACCAGGTGATGGACCTGGAGCAGCGCCTCCTGTGGTGCATGGAGACCATCCAGGGCCTCGACACCAAGCCACTCAAGGCGCGGCCCTTCTCCGGCCCCGGCCGCGGCTCGGACATGGAGGACCTCGTCGCCTTCATCGCCAACAAGTCGAACGGCATGAAGATCAACGTCGTGCTCGACGACCCGAAGGAGAAGGAGGCCTATGCCATCGGCGAGGCGCTGTTCTTCCGCCGCTCGTCGATCAACGACTTCTCGTGCCAGACCTGCCACGCCGAGCCCGGCAAGCGCATCCGCCTCCAGGGCCTGCCGCAGCTCGACAAGCCCGGCAAGGACGCGCAGGCGACCATGAGCTCCTGGCCCACCTACCGCGTCTCCCAGAGCGCGCTGCGCACCATGCAGCACCGCCTGTGGGACTGCTACCGCCAGATGCGCATGCCGGCGCCGGACTACGGCTCGGAAGCGGTCACCGCGCTGGCGCTGTTCCTGAACAAACAAGCCAACGGGGCCGAGCTCAACGTGCCCTCGATCAAGCGCTGAGGCGGGAGGAAACCATGAAACACGCATTCATCGCCGCCGCCGCTTTGGTCGTCCCGTCCCTCGCCTTCGCCCAGCAGATCCCGGCCGCGCCGCAGGCGACCGTGGACCGGGTGGTGAAGGAGAGCTTCACCAAGCTGCCCGAGGGCTGGGCCGCGCGCCTCGCCCAGGACGAGACCATGCAGGTCTGCTCCCAGACCCGCAACCAGCCCTCCGCCGCGCAGGCGGATGCCATCGTCGCCCGCGAGACCAAGACCGTGGTCTTCCCCGCAGACGGCGTGCTGCTGGGCGACTGGAAGGAAGGCGCCAAGGTCGCGCAGAACGGCCGCGGCGGCCAGTTCTCGGACCCGCCCGGCACGGTGAGCGGCGGCAATTGCTATGCCTGCCACCAGATGGACCTGAAGGAGGTGAGCTACGGCACGCTCGGGCCCTCGCTCACCAATTACGGCGCCGACCGCAAGTATGCCGCCGAGGACGCCAAGGCCGCCTACGCCAAGGTCTACAACGCCCAGGCCGCGTTCGCCTGCTCCTCCATGCCGCGCTTCGGGCATAACGGCGTGCTGACCGAGAAGCAGATCAAGGACGTGGTGGCCTATCTGTTCGACCCGAACTCGCCGGTGAACACGCCGGCAAAGTGAGATGAGGGCGGGCGCCCAAGCGGCGCCCGCCCTTGCTTCTCTTCGGGGCGAGGGGAAGATGCTGGCGCCCGGCGCTACAGCTGCTTCTCGAAGAAGTGGTCGGGATAGGGATCGTCGTTGAAGCGGTCGATCTCGCGCCAGCCGGTGGTGCGGTACAGCGCCAGCGCCTCGCCGAGCGCGCCATTGGTGTCGAGCCGCAGCGTGGCGACGCCGAGCGACCGGGCGGCCGCCTCCACCTCGTCCATCAGGCGCCGGCCGAGGCCAAGTCCCCGGGCGGAAGGCGCGATCCACAGGCGCTTCACCTCCGCCATCGCGCCGCCCGAGCCCTTCAGGCCCACGCAGCCCACCGGCAGGCCGTCGGACATCGCCAGAAGGAACACCCCGCGCGGCCGCACCATGGCCTCGGCATCGGGATCGCGCGAGCGCGCCACGTCGAACCCGGACGCGAAGCGGCGCCCGAGTTCGGCATAGTATTCGCCGAGGCACCAGCGCGCCTCGGCGCCGCGCGGGTCCGCTTCCTCGACGGTGATGCGCCCGCGCCCGAGCGTGGAGGCGACGAGGTCCATGGCGTCAAGCAGCGCCTCCGTCCGCGCCGCGCGGGAGAGGAACGCGCCGGCCTGCGCGTTCGAGAGCGCCTCATAGGCGGCGAACTCCGCCTTGCCGGCTTCGGTGAGCCGGGCGACGCGGCGGCGGGCGTCGTCGGCATCGGGCGCCGTCTCCACCAGCCCCTCGTCCTCCAGGCCGCGCAGCAGCCGGCTCGCGAGGCCCGAATCGAGGCCCAGCCGTGCGCGGATCTTGCCCACGTCGCCGCAGCCCTGGCCGATGGCGTTCAGCACCCGCGCCGCGCCGAGCGGCCGCCCGCGCCCGAGAAAGGACGTGTCGAGCGCCCCCACCTCGGCGGTGACGACGCGGTTGAAGCGGCGGATGCGGGAAACGGGATCTGGCAGCATAATATCTGACTTTAGTCCGAGATATGAACTCGTCAATCCGTTTCGGCGGGCCGCCGTGGCAATGGCGGGACGCCCTCGCGCGGGCTCCCGCCACGGCTCGGACCTTGCCATCGCAGCAGAACCTGCTATACGCGCCGCTTCCGTCGCACCCGGCCGGGGGCTGAACGGACGCTCTTTCTTTGCCCGAGGCATGCCTTGGGAAGGGAAAGGGAGGGCAAGACCGCCCGCCGTCCCGTGTCCCCGCCTTCCGAGCTTCGCGCCTTTCCGAAAGGCAAGAAGGGCTTGGCGCCGGTGGGGCGGAGAGTTGAAACGAAAGGCAGTGAACACATGCCGCTCTACGAGCACGTGTTCCTCGCGCGCCAGGACGTCACGGCGCAGCAGGTCGAGGAACTGACCACCCGGTTCAAGGGTGTCATCGAGGCGAATGGCGGCTCGGTCGGAAAGACCGAGTATTGGGGCGTGAAGTCCCTCACCTATCGCATCAACAAGAACCGCAAGGCCCACTTCACGCTCATGAACATCGACGCCCCCGCGGCGGCGGTGCAGGAGCTGGAGCGCCAGCAGCGCATCGACGAGGACGTGCTGCGCGTCCTGACCCTGCGCGTCGAGGAGCACGAGGAGACCCCCTCCGCCATGCTCCAGAAGCGCGATCGCGACGACCGCGGTGAGCGGGGCGAGCGCGGCGAGCGTGGTGAACGCGGCGGCTTCGGCGGCGACCGCGGCGGCTTCGGCGGCCGTGAGGATCGCCCGCGCCGTCCGCGTCCCTCCGAGGAGACCCAGAGCGAGGAGGAAGTCTGATGGCGTTCGCTCAGTCCGGTGGTGCCGGCGGCGGCCAGCGCCGCCCCTTCTTCCGTCGTCGCAAGACCTGCCCGTTCTCCGGCCCGAACGCGCCGAAGATCGACTACAAGGACGTGCGTCTCCTGCAGCGCTACATCTCCGAGCGCGGCAAGATCGTGCCCTCGCGCATCACGGCGGTGTCCGCCAAGAAGCAGCGCGAGCTGGCCGCCGCCGTCAAGCGCGCCCGCTTCCTGGGCCTGCTGCCCTTCGTGATCCGCTGAGGATCACGAACACGGGCATCGTGATCCGCGCAGGATTACGAAACTAGGCAGCGTGATCCGCTGAGGATCACCGCAAGCATATGGTCCCCAAGGGGATCGCGCGCCTCCGGGTCTCCCCGGGGGCGTCTTCCAAGAGAGAAGACAGGCCGCAGGGAATGAGCCCTGGGGCTTCAGTTGGGGCCGCCGCGTGCCGCCTCTAACCGCCCTCAAGCGGGACAGCTCGTCCAATGGGTCCGCTGATCGTCATCGCCATCGCTGCGGGCGCCGCGTCCGCCCTGCTCGCCGCAGGCGTCGCGGCGGGATCGCTCATGGCCGTGCCGCTGTTCTATCTTGCGCCCCTGCCGGTCATGATCGCCGGCATCGCCTTCTCTCCCTGGGCTGCGCTCGGCGCCGCCATCGTTGCCGCCGGAAGCCTCGGCTTCGTGTTCGGGCACCCGCTCCTGATCGCCTATGCGCTGGGCATGGGCGGCCCCGCTTTTGCCCTCTCATATGCCGCCATGCTTGCCCGCGAGGAGCCGGCGGCGCGCGACGGCGTGCTGTGGTTCCCGGTGGGTGGGCTCATCGGCATGGC
The DNA here is from genome assembly GCF_003667445.1 of Xanthobacter tagetidis. Lineage (GTDB taxonomy): Bacteria > Pseudomonadota > Alphaproteobacteria > Rhizobiales > Xanthobacteraceae > Xanthobacter > Xanthobacter tagetidis. The sequence continues at coordinate 40,852 of NZ_RCTF01000023.1, forward strand.
GGCGGGCCTCGCGACGCTGGCGGTGCTGGTGGCGCTGTTCTCCATGTCGTGGAGCTTCGAGGCCTATGAGGCCTCGGTCATCTCCGCCTTCGAGGCGCTTGTCGGCCAAGGCGGGCAGTCGGCGCTGGCCGGCGGCACCGACACGGCGGCCATGGGGGCCCTGCTCGCCCGCCTGCTGCCACCCATGGCGGGGGCGCTGAGCATGGTCTCGCAGCTCGCCTGCCTCTACCTCGCCGGCAAGGCGGCCCTGGTGTCCCAGCGGCTCACGCGGCCCTGGCCCGATCTGTCCGCCTTCCGCCTGCCGCGCGGCACGCCGCTGGCGCTCGCGGCCGCCCTGCTGCTCACCATGGCGCCGTCCATGCTGGGCCTCGCCGCCTCGGTGGCGGCGGCGACCCTGATCCTCGCTTTTGCGCTGGCCGGCTTCGCGCTGGTCCACGCCCTCACCCGCGGCCACACCGCGCGCGTCCTTGTGCTCTCGGGCGTATGGGCCACGAGCCTCATGCTGGGCTGGCCCCTCCTCGCCATGGCGGCGCTCGGCCTCGCGGACGCCCTGTTCGACTTGCGCGCGCGGGTTTCGACGCCAAAGGGACCGCCTGCCGCCAACGATCGCTGAACAGCCCGATCACGCGAAGACCAAGACACACGAAAACGCACGACACACGAAGATACAAGGAGACACGAACATGGACGTCATTCTTCTCGAGCGCGTCGCCAAGCTTGGCCAGATGGGCGAAGTGGTGAAGGTGCGCGACGGCTACGCCCGCAACTTCCTGCTGCCGAACGGCAAGGCCCTGCGCGCCACCAAGGCGAACAAGGACCGCTTCCAGACCATGAAGGTGGAGCTTGAGGCCCGCAACCTGGAGCGCCGCCAGGAGGCCCAGGCCGTGGCGGAGAAGCTCAACGGCCAGAGCGTGGTGATGATCCGCCAGGCGGGCGAGAGCGGCCAGCTCTACGGCTCCGTCTCCACCCGCGACATCGCCGACGGCCTGACCGCGGCCGGCTTCCACGTGGACCGCGCGCAGGTGGTGCTGAACCACCCCATCAAGACCCTCGGCCTGCACACCGTGCCCGTCACCCTCCACCCCGAGGTCGAGGTCACGGTGAAGGTGAACGTCGCCCGCAATCCCGAGGAGGCCGAGCGCCAGGCCCGCGGCGAGGACGTGCGCACCGCCCGTGACGAGGACGCCGAGATCGAGGCCGAGCTCGCCGTCGAGCGCGCCGCCGTCGCCGCCGAGCTGGCCGCTGAGGAGGACGTGGAGGGCTGAGCTTTACGGCTTTTGCCTGCGCCGGCGGCCTCCACTGCCGGCGAGACGAATGAAAAGGCGGCGCCCTGGCCCAGGCCGGCGGCGCCGCCTTTGTTTCTGAACGCCGGCCGCGACGCCGCAGGTGCCTCCCGCTCAATTTTTCATCGCCGCTTCACGGGTGATGGAAAAAACAGCGTCCGGCGGGTGCGACATATTGCCGACAGGAACGCTTGATGGTTTCATTCCACCCGTTGCGGCCGAACCCGGCGGCCGGACATCGTCTTGCGCGTTTCCAACGTTATGTCGTGCGAGGCAAGGCGAACCCGAACTGACCAGAGCGGTCGGGGCGCAGTGTTGCAGTGGCTGCCTGCGGGTGGGTCCGGCATCGGGCGAGGGAAGGAGAGGCATTTCGCGTCATAGGACGCTCATGGTGGAGGCGGCCGATGGAACGGTTGCTGAAGAATGTTCTGGCCCGCATCGTCCGTCGCGGTGCGCTTCAGGTCACGTCGGCCTCCGGCCGGCGCTACGTGGTGGGCGGAGATTTGGTGGGCGAAGATGTGGTGGGTGAGGCCGCGGCCGGCCCTCCGCTTGTGGCGGTTCGCTTCACGACCCGCGCGGCCGAACGCGGCATCCTGCTCGACCCCGAGCTGCGCCTGGGCGAAGCCTATATGGACGGCACGCTGGTGGTGGAGAAGGGCACGCTCGCCGACCTTCTCGACTTGCTGATGTCGCAGCCAGAGGCGGTGAATCCGACCCCGTCGGCACGGGGGCTCTACCGGCTGCGGCTGGCCCTGCGGCGGATCGCCCAGTTCAATCCGCCCGCGCGGTCCCAGCGCAATGTCGCCCACCATTACGACATCGACGGGCGGCTCTATTCGCTCTTCCTCGATGCCGACCGGCAATATTCCTGCGCCTATTTCGAGACGCCCGAGCAGCGGCTCGACGACGCCCAGCTCGCCAAGAAGCGCCACCTCGCCGCCAAGCTGGTGATGGATCGGCCGGACCTTTCGGTGCTGGACATCGGCTCCGGCTGGGGCGGGCTGGGCCTCTATCTCGCCGAGATGACGGGCGCGCGCGTCACCGGCGTCACCCTCTCGCGGGAACAGCTCGACATGGCGCGCAACCGGGCGCGCGAGCGCGGCCTTGCGGACCGGGTCGAATTCCGCATGCAGGACTATCGCGACATCCCGGAGGCCTTCGACCGCATCGTCTCGGTGGGCATGTTCGAGCATGTGGGGGTGGACCACTTCGCCACCTTCTTCCAGCGGGCGAAGGCCCTGCTGAAGCCCGACGGGGTGATGCTGCTCCACGCCATCGGCCGCTCCGACCCGCCGGGCGTCACCAACCCTTTCATCGCCAAGTACATCTTCCCCGGCGGCTACATCCCGGCATTGTCCGAGGTGCTGCCGCACATCGAGCGCGCCGGCCTCGTGGTGACCGACATTGAGCTTCTGCGCCTGCATTATGCTGAGACGTTGAAGGCGTGGCGCGAGCGCTTCCGCGCCCGCTGGGAGGAGGCGGTGCGCCTGACCGACGAACGCTTCTGCCGCATGTGGGAATTCTATCTCGCCGCCAGCGAGATGGCGTTCCGCTACCAGGGCCTGAACGTGTTCCAGATCCAGCTCGCCCGCCGCCAGGAGGCGGTGCCGCTCACGCGCGGCTATATCGCCGAGGCGGAGGCCGCTTTGCGCCGGCGCGAGGCGCAGGCGTGTCCCCCGCTGCGGCTGGCCGGCGAATAGGCACGCGATCGGCCTTCGCCGGGGCGCCCGCGTTCTCGGCGCGCCATCCCCCAGGCCGGTGCGGGGGATCGCCGGTCGGCCGTGGTGCCGGCCTCCCTGGCATCGTGCGGGATGGCAGGGCGGATGCCCCGGACAAGCCGGGGCATGACGACGCCCGCGAGACCGCCCCCTACAGGAAATAGAGGAACGTCAGCAGGATGAAGCCCGGCACCAGGAAGCCAACAGACCAGGCCATGTAGCCGAAGAAGCTCGGCATCTTCACGCCGCGGTGCTTGGCGATGGAGAGCACCATGAAGTTCGGCGCGTTGCCGATATAGGTCATGGCGCCCATGAACACCGCGCCGGCCGAGATCGCCTCCAGCGTCACCGCCAGCGGCCCCATCAGCTGGTGCGGGTCGCCGCCGGCCAGGTTGAAGAAGACGAGATAGGTCGGGGCGTTGTCCAGGAAGGCCGAGAGCGCGCCGGTGAGCCAGAAGTACCAGACGTTCACCGGCTGGCCGTCGGGCCCGGTCACGAGCTCGACCAGCGGCGAGAACACGCCGCGCTCGCCCGCCTTGAGGATGGCGATCACCGGGATGATGGTGAGGAAGATGGCGGCGAACAGCTTCGCCACCTCGCGGATCGGCTCCCAGTCGAAGCCGTTGCGCTCGCGCACCAGCTTCGGGGTGATGGCGAGGGAGACCAGCGCGATCACCACCAGCAGCACGTCGCGCACCATCCACTGCAGCTCCACGTGGGTGCCGTAGATGTTGAAGCTGATGCCGGGCTTCCACAGCGCCGAGAGCAGGATCGCGCCGATGACGCCGCCGAGCAGCGGCAGGTTCTGCGCCCCGCGCAGGCCCAGCCCCTCGGTGTCGGGGGTCGGGTCGCGGCGCAGTTTCATGCCCTCTTCCTTGCGGTAGTAGTAGCTGTCGAGCAGGAAGAAGGCGGTGAGCAGAAGGCCCGCCATCACCACCGTGTCGTGGAACAGGTGCGTGGTGGTCCAGAAGAAGTTCACCCCCTTCAGGAAGCCGAGGAACAGCGGCGGGTCGCCGAGTGGCGTCAGCGAGCCGCCGATGTTCGACACCAGGAAGATGAAGAACACCACCGTGTGCACGTTGTAGCGCCGCTCGTCATTGGCGCGCAGCAGCGGGCGGATGAGCACCATGGAGGCGCCGGTGGTGCCGATGACGCTGGCCAGGACCGTGCCGATGGCAAGCAGCGCCGTGTTGGTGACGGGGCTGCCGTGCAGGTTGCCGGTCACCAGGATGCCGCCCGAGACGGTGAACAGCGCGAACAGCAGGATGATGAAGGGGATGTATTCCAGCAGCGCCGTGTGCACCACCTCGTGCGTCGTGGCCGAGGGGCCGTAGGTCAAGGCGAAGGGAATGGCGAAGGCGAGGCCCCAGAACAGCGCCACCTTGCCGTAGTGATGGTGCCAGAAGTGCCCGGCCAGCAGCGGGAACAGGGCGATCGACAGCAGCATGCCCACGAACGGCAGCGCCCAGAGCGGCGAAAGCTGCGCGCCGTCCAGCGCCGGCGCCCCATCCGCGCCCAGGGCGCCCGAAGCACCTGCTAGAAGAAGGACGCCCGCGCCGGCAAGCCCGAGACAAGACCTGACACACCGCCGCGCCGCCACCATTTCCCCACCCCTGTGTCTTTTGAGTGCCGCCCTGTGATGGACGATAGGGCGGCGTGAGGCAAGGGCGACTGCCGGCAAATGGGCACGGTGGCGGCCACCAATCTTCCGCTGCGTCCGCCGGCGCCCCGCGCGGGGCCGCCACGGGGCGCGAAGCGGCATCGCGCCATTGACCCCGGCGGCGGTTTCTGCCCAAGTGCCGCCGCGTTTCGATCCCAGCACAAGAGCGATGAGCCAAGAACCGACACAGGAGCGGGCCAGCGACCGCTACAACGCCCGCGCGGTGGAACCCCGCTGGCAGAAGATCTGGAAGGAGCGCGGCGTCTTCCGCACGCGCAACGATGATCCGCGCCCGAAATTCTACGTCCTGGAGATGTTCCCCTACCCGTCCGGGCGCATCCATATCGGCCACGGGCGCAACTACGTCATGGGCGACGTGCTGGCGCGCTACAAGCGCATGGCCGGCTTCAACGTGCTGCACCCCATGGGCTGGGACGCGTTCGGCCTGCCGGCCGAGAACGCCGCCATCGAGCGCCGCGTCCACCCCAAGGAGTGGACCTACGAGAACATCGCCACCATGCGCGAGCAGCTCCAGCTGCTCGGCCTTTCGCTCGACTGGGACCGCGAGATCGCCACCTGCGACCCGTCCTATTATGTCGAGCAGCAGCGCATCTTCCTGGACTTCCTGGACAACGGCCTCGCCTATCGCAAGGAGAGCGAGGTCAATTGGGACCCGGTGGACAACACCGTGCTCGCCAACGAGCAGGTGATCGACGGCCGCGGCTGGCGCTCCGGCGCGGTGGTCGAGCGGCGCAAGCTCTCGCAGTGGTTCTTCCGCATCACCGCGTTCGCCCAGGAGCTGCTGGACGCCATCGATACGCTCGACCGCTGGCCCGACAAGGTGCGCCTCATGCAGCGCAACTGGATCGGCCGGTCGGAAGGGCTCGAAGTGCTGTTCGAGTTCGCCCGGGGCGAGGCACCGGCGGGCGCCGACGCGGTGAAGGTCTACACCACCCGTCCCGACACGCTCTATGGCGCCTCTTTCCTCGCGCTGTCGCCCGACCATCCGCTGACCCGGGACCTCGCGGGGAAGAACCAGGCGCTCGCCGCCTTCGTCGCCGAGTGCAAGAAGGGCGGCACCTCGGCGGAGGAGATCGAGACCCAGGAGAAGCTCGGCTTCGACACCGGCCTCAAGGTGGTGCACCCGCTGGACGACAAGCGCACCGTGCCGGTGTTCGTGGCCAATTTCGTGCTGATGGACTACGGCACCGGCGCCATCTTCGGCTGCCCGGCGCACGACCAGCGCGACCTCGACTTCGCCCGCAAGTACGCCCTGCCGGTGGTCCCGGTGGTGCTGCCGCCGGACACCGACGCGGGCGCCTTCGCCATCGGCGACGTGGCCTATGACGGCGACGGCACCCTGATCAATTCCGGCTTCCTGGACGGCATGAGCGTGCCCGACGCCAAGGAGGCGGTCGCCCGGCGCCTGGAGCGCTTCCGCGTCGGCGGCGAGCCGCAGGGCACGCGCAAGGTGAACTTCCGCCTGCGCGACTGGGGCATCTCGCGCCAGCGCTATTGGGGCTGCCCGATCCCGGTGATCCACTGCGAGAGCTGCGGCCCCGTGGGCGTGCCGCGCGCGGACCTGCCGGTGCTGCTGCCGGAGGACGTGACCTTCGACCGGCCGGGCAATCCGCTCGACCGCGCCAAGGCCTGGCGCGAGGTCGCCTGCCCGAAATGCGGCAAGCCGGCCCGGCGCGAGACCGATACCATGGACACCTTCGTGGATTCGTCCTGGTATTTCCTGCGCTATGCTTCCGACAATGCGCAGCAGCCGCTGGACAAGGCGGCAGTCGGCCACTGGCTGCCGGTGGACCAGTATATCGGCGGCATCGAGCACGCCATCCTGCATCTGCTCTATTCGCGCTTCTTCACCCGGGCGCTGAAGGCCTGCGGGCGGATCGACCTGGAGGAGCCGTTCGCCGGCCTCTTCACCCAGGGCATGATCGTACACGAGACCTACAAGGACCAGGACGGCAAGTGGCTGTTCCCGGAAGAGGTGAAGGTGCTCGGCACCGGCAAGGCGGTGAAGATCGACGACGGCACCCCGGTCGCTGTCTCGCCGCCGGAGAAGATGTCGAAGTCGAAGCGCAACGTGGTGGCCCCCGAGGCGGTGGCGGACACCTACGGCGTCGACTGCGCGCGCTGGTTCATGCTCTCCGACACCCCGCCCGAGCGCGACAGCGAGTGGACCCAGGGCGGCATCGAGGGCGCCTGGCGCTTCGTGCAGCGCATCTGGCGCCTGGTGAACGAGGCGATCGAGCTGGGCGCCCCGGCGGCGGCGAACCGCCCCGACGCGTTCGGCGAGCCGGCGCTCGCGCTGCGCCGCGCGGCCCACGCCCTCGCCGCCCAGGTGGCGGACGACGTGGAGCGCCTGCGCTTCAACGTGGCGGTGGCGCACGTCTACGAATTCACCAATGCCTTCGCCTCGGCGGTCGCCGCCGCGCGCGGCGCGGCGCCGGTTCCGGCGGACCTCGCCTACGCCTTGCGCGAGGCGGCGGAGATCGCGGTGCTGGTGATCTCTCCGATGACGCCGCATCTCGCCGAGGAATGCTGGGCGACGCTCGGGCATGAGGGGCTGGTGGCGGAGGCCGGATGGCCGCGGGTGGACGCGGCGCTGCTGCGCCGGGATACCGTCACCCTGCCGATCCAGATCAACGGCAAGAAGCGCGACGACATCGTCGTTCCGCGCGAGGCCACCACCGCAGAGGTGGAAGAGGCCGTCCTGCAACTCGAAAGCGTGCGCAAGGCACTCGACGGGCGCGCGCCGAAGCGTATCATCGTGGTGCCGCAGAGGATCGTGAATGTGGTCGCCTGACACCGAACACCGCACCGAAACCCGCGCCGAACATCGCGCCGACCGGACGCCCCTGGCCGCGTCTGCGAAGCAGGATGCCGGCCGCGCGACTCTGCTTGCACGGCTTGCCGTGGTGGGGCTCCTGTCCGGCGGCCTCGCCGGCTGCTTCCAGCCGCTCTATGCGGAGAGCAACACCGCCGCCGGCCCCTCGCTCATGGACAATATGCGCGAGGTGGAGATTCTCCAGATCCAGGGCCGGATCGGCAACGAGCTGCGCAACGATTTGATTTTCGCCCTCACCGGCGGGGAGGGCAATCCCAAGCACGTGCCCTACCAGATGACCATCTCGGTGCAGTCCTCGATCGCCTCGGCGATCGTGAATTCGGGCTCCGGCCTGCCTGAGAACCAGATCGTCCGAATCACCGGCAACTGGAAGCTGGTGCGGGTCGGCGACGAGAAGAAGAAGCCGGTGATCGAGGGGTCCGCCTCCGGCTCCGGCACCATCGACGTGAGCGACCAGCGCTACGCCAACTATGCCGCCACCCGCGACGCGGAGAACCGCGCCGCCCGTATCGTCGCGGACCAGATCAAGGCGCAGATCGCCGCCTATTTCATCCGCAAGAAGAACGATCCCAACTTCGAGCCCAAGCCCCAGGGCAGCTAGCCCATGGTGGCCGTGCGGCCGGGCGACGCGGACACGGCGCTCGCCCGGCGCGACCCATCCAAGCAGGTGGTTCTCATCTTCGGGCCGGACATGGGCCTCGTGCGCGAGCGCGCGGCCGCTCTGGTGCGGCGCTCCATCCCCGACACCGCCGATCCGTTCGCCCTGGTGCGCCTCGACGGCGACGAGCTGTCGTCCGATCCGCGCCGCCTCGTGGACGAGACGCGCACCATCGGCCTGTTCGGCGGCGAACGGGTGATCTGGGTGCGCGCCGGGTCGCGCAACATCGTCCCGGCGCTGGCCCCGGTCCTGGCCGAGCCGTCCGGCACGCTGGTGGTGGTGGAGGCGGGCGACCTCAAGCGCGGCGCGCCGCTGCGCGCGGCCTGCGAGAACTCGCCCCACGCTTTGGCCATCGCCTGCTATGCCGACACCGAGCGCGACCTCGCCCGCCTGGTGGACACCATGCTCGGCGAGGCCGGCCTCGCCATCGATCCGGACGCGCGCGAGCTTCTCGTCTCGCTGATCGGCGGCGACCGGCTCGCCTCGCGCGGGGAGATCGCCAAGCTCGCCCTCTACGCCCAGGGCGGCAAGCGCGTGAGCGCCGAGGACGTACGCGCCATCGTCGGCGATGCCTCGGCGCTCGCCCTGGACGATGTGGTGGATGCCGCGCTCGCCGGCGAGACGGCGGACGCGGTGCAGGCGCTCGGCAAGGCATTCGGCGCCGCCACCCGGCCGGACGCGGTGCTCGGCGCGCTGCTGCGCGCCCTCGCCTCACTGCACCAGATGGCGCTTCAGGTGGAGGGCGGCTCTTCCGTGGACCGGGTGATCGACGGCGCCCGGCCGCAGGTGCATTTCTCGCGCAAGCCCAAGCTCTCCGCCGCGCTCAGGGCGCTCCCAGCCGGCCGCGTGCTGAAGGCCATGCTCGCCGTGGACGAGGCCGTGCTTGCCGCCCGCCGCAGCGCGCCGCTCGCCCAGGCCATCTGCGAGCGCACCGTGCTCCAGGTGGCCCAGCAGGCCGCAGCCGGACGGCGGCGGGGCCGATAGCCCACCGCCGCAGCCGTCCGCTTCGGTCTTGACGCGGCGCGGCGAAGGTGCGTTAAGAAGCGCGTGCGGCCTTCGGGCCGCGCCGTAAGCGTCCGACGTCAGGCAACGCATCCAACCCGGTCCCAGGCCGGCCGGATGCGCGAGACGATCCGGACCCGCCCGGGACCATCCGCGACAAGGATGGCCCTCATGGCCTCTCCCAAGACTTCCCGCAAGCTGCCGGCGCGCTATGCCGGCATCGTCATGCCGCTCGTTCTGTCGGTGCTGATGACCTTCGTGGTCTCGGCCATCGCCACGGCACGCAGCCTGGGGCTCGGCCCCGATTTCGTGAGCACCTGGCCCATCGCCTGGGGCCTCAGCTGGCTCGTCGCCTTCCCCACCCTGCTGCTGGTGCTGCCCGTGGTGCGCCGCATCGTCGGCCTCGTGGTGGAGGCGCCGGCGCGCTGATCCCGCACGAAAGGCGGCCGGGAGGCCGCCTTTCGCCGGGTCGCGCGAGGGCGCGATGGTCAGGCCGCGCGCCGCTGGTGGCGGCCCTCGCGGACCTCCTCGATGATCTTGGCGCAGAACGCCTCCAGATCGTCGGGCTTGCGGGAGGTGACGAGGCCGTTGTCGGTCACCACCTCCGCGTCCTCCCAGCGCGCGCCCGCATTGACCACGTCGGTGCGGATCGAATGATAGGAGGTCATGCGCCGGCCCTTGGCGATGCCGGCTTCCACCAGCAGCCACGGCCCGTGGCACACCGCCGCCACGGTCTTGCCGGCATCGTAGAAGGCCTTCACCAGCTCGACCGCCGCGGGCTCGGCGCGCAGCAGGTCGGGATTGATCTGGCCGCCCGGCACGACGATGGCGTCGTAGTCGGCCTCGCGGGCGTCCGCGAGCGGCCGGTCGACCTTCACGGGGCGGCCCCAGTCCTTCTTGTCCCAGCCCTTGATCTCGCCGCTCTCCGGCGAAACGACGTCCACCCTGGCGCCCGCCTCCTTCAGGCGGTCGCGGGGCACTTCCAGCTCGGACTGCTCGAAGCCGTTGGTGGCGAGAACGAGAATGCGCTTGCCGTCCAATGGACCGGACATGGTCACCTCCTTGGTGTGGGGGATATGCCCAGTCAATGACGCTCCGGCCGGATCGTTCCCGGCGGTGCGGCTGCGTCCGTGGCGAGCTCGCCCCATCCCGCCGCGACGGCGGCGCGCAGCCGGGCGCGGTCGGCCTCGATCGGCAGGGCATCGTCCGCCCGCATCAGCGCAAGCTCAGCCTGATGGCGCGCGGCGGCGCGAAAGTCGGCGTCGCCCAACTGGCCGAGCGCCGCGAGCACCTTCTGCAGCCGCAGCTGCACCTCGATCATGGCGGCCCCGTCGCGCGCGATGAGCATGAAGGCGTCCTCGAACAGGTCATCGGAACGCAGCGCGAGGACCCGCACGTCTGCAAAGCGGATGCCGTCCTCGTCACGCGGCGCGCCGCCCTGCGCCCACAGGCTCAGCAGACGGGTGGCCCGGCCGATGACGTCGATCGCCGTGCCGTAATCGTTAACCGCTGGCGAGAGCGCGCGGCACGCGATCTCGCTCAGCACCGCCAGTCCGAAGCGCGGATCCTGGTCGAAGTTGCGCTCGCTGCCCACGGAGAAGGCCCGGCGGACAGCCTCGGTGGCCTCGGCGATTTCGTCCCCGCCCGCGAAGTGCGCATCGATGAAGGCGACGGGAGTGCGGGCGGCGATGAACGAGCCGGGAAGGGCCGCCACATGGATGCTGCCCTGGTTCTTCTCGGCGCAGCCTTGCAGCGCCGCCATGTCGACGTGCTGCACATAGCCGATGGCCTCGGCGAAGACCGGCACCGCCCGCGCCGGGATCGCGTCCTCAGGCCCGCCGGCGGGCCGGCCGCCCAGATAGGGCTCGGCCAGCCTTTCCTCCAGCGCCGACCGGGTCGCGCGCTCCACCCGGTCGGTGGTCTCGCCGACGCGGCCGAGGCGGGTCAGGTGGTCGATCCACCGCAGAAGCGTCACGACGATGAGGAAGATGACGCCGATCGTGACGAGGAACAGCACGACCCGCCCTCGGTCGCCATAGGCCCCGGTCTTCAGGACGACGATGCCGACGATGCCGAACAGGAACGAGCCGATGAAGGTGGAGAGCACGTTCTGCGTGACCTTGTCCTCCATCAGCAGGCGGGTGGCGCGGGGCGTCACGTTGCTGGTGGCGGAGCCGTAGGCCGAGGTCATCACGCTGAGGGAAAAGGTCGTCACCGCCAGCATGGAGGAGGCGATGATGTTGAGGATCCCGTCCACCGCATCGGCGCCGATGGAGCCCGGCAATTGCCAGGGGATGTAGTTTTCCGCCACGGCCGCGACCATGGCCGCGGCGACGCCCAGCAGGCCGATGAGGCTGGCGCGCACCCACAGGCGCCGCGCCAGGTTCTTCAATAGCCATTCCCACCGCGACATCGAGCCCGCCTTCCGTGCGCCGCCGGCGCTGTCCCGGCCAGGGTACAGTTCACGGCCCAGAGGCCAAACGCCCGCGCGGAAGATTGGTTCGCCCGGACGCGATGCGCACGGAGCTGCGGAAAAGGCGCGGCGCCGGCTGAGGGGGGCCGCCGTGACGCCCGGAACGAAATACCTTCGCGCCATTTGATCCATGTCAAAAGAAACCCCGGCGCCTTGCTGTACGCACCGTTTGTGTCGCGTTGATCGGCGCAGTGACAGCCGGACTTTGCGGCTGCTTTCGTGGGGCGATGACGCCGGCTGATCCGCACGCAGGGACCAGCCTTTTTGCGATGCCGTAAATCAGAAATTGCCGCTCTCATGTGTGCGGCGCTCTCAGCTGCCTTTTCTGGCACACGGCCTGCCGTGCGTCGGAAGCGGGCGCCCGGCCTGCATCTCCCCCGCGGGCCGGGCGTTCTGCCTGACCTCCGCCCAGCCTGACACGGCCGTCCGGTTGGCCATCGCGCGCGGGAACCGCCGCGCCCGCGGGTACCGTTGATCCCGATCAAGGCCCTCTTGCTGCACCGCAGCTACCTCCAGGACCAAGTGGGGCAGTTACGTCGGCCCATGCGGCGTGCGAGATTATCGCTCGGCCGCAGCGGTGGCCTTTGCAGAGGTGCTGTCCATGAAGCGCACGCTGGTGATCCTCGTGCTCCTGCTCGCCGTGGTCGCGGGAGGGGGCGCCGGGGCCTGGTATCTCGCCTCCCGGGCCCGCGCCCTGCCGCCGGGATTCGCCTCCGGAAACGGCCGCATCGAGGCCACCCAGGTGGACGTCGCCACCAAGGCCGCGGGCCGGGTGGTGGACGTGCTCGCCGAGGAGGGCGACTTCGTCCAGGCGGGCCAGGTGGTCGCCCACATGGATGTGGAGGAGACCGCCGCCGCCCTGCGCACCGCCGAGGCCCAGGCCGCCCAGGCAACCCAGTCGCGCGATACCGCGACCCACGTGGTGGAGCAGAGGAAGGGCGAGCTGGACCTCGCCACCAAGGAGCTGGAGCGCCAGGAGACCCTGGTGGCCAAGGGCTTCGCCACCGAGCAGAAGGTGGACCAGTATCGCACCACCAAGCTCACCGCCGCTGCGGCCCTCGCCGCGGCCCAGTCGAGCCTCGCCGCGAGCGAGAGCGCCATCCGCGCCGCCGAGGCCGAGGTGGACCGGCTGAAGCGCATGGTGGCGGACGGCACCCTCGTCGCGCCCAAGTCCGGCCGCGTCATCTACCGCCTCGCCGAGCCGGGCGAGGTGCTCGGCGCGGGCGGCAAGGTGCTCACCCTGGTGGATCTCTCCGACGTCTACATGACCATCTTCCTGCCGGCGTCCCAGGCCGGCACGCTCCGCATCGGGGCGCAGGCCAGGCTGATGCTGGAGCCGCTGCCGGACCGCGCCGTGCCCGCCAACGTCTCCTTCGTCTCCGCCCGCGGCCAGTTCACGCCCAAGCAGGTGGAGACCCAGAGCGAGCGCGACCGCATGATGTTCCGCGTCAAGCTCCGGGTGCCGCGGGTGCTGGTGGAGAAGTATCTGGAGCACGTGAAGACCGGCGTCACGGGCGTCGGCTATGTGCGGCTCGATCCCAACGCCCAGTGGCCGGCCTGGCTCGAATCCGACCTCGTGCGCGAGGCGGCGCAGTGAGCGGAACGGCAGGGGCTGGCCCAGGCGGACCGGCCGATGCCATCCGCCTCACGGGCATCCGCCACGCCTATGGCCGCACCCTGGCCGTTGACGGCATCGACCTTCTCGTCGCCGAGGGCGCTTCGGTGGCGCTCGTGGGACCGGACGGGGTCGGCAAGTCGACCCTCTTCGGCCTGATCGCCGGGGCCAAGCGCATCCAGGCCGGCAAGGTGGAGGTGCTGGGCGCGGACTTTTCCGCCCGCGCTGCCCGCGAGGCGGTGCAGCCGCGCATCGCCTTCATGCCCCAGGGGCTCGGGCGCAACCTCTATCCCAACCTCACCGTGGCGGAGAACATCGCCTTCTTCGCCCGCCTGTTCGGCGAGGAGGCCGACGCCAAGGGCGCCCGCGTCGCGCCCTTGCTCGCGGCCACGGGCCTCGATCCGTTCGCCGACCGGCTCATGCGCAAGCTCTCCGGCGGCATGAAGCAGAAGCTCGGCCTGTGCTGCGCGCTGGTGCACGACCCGGATCTGCTGCTGCTGGACGAGCCCACCACCGGCGTCGACCCGCTCTCGCGCCGCCAGTTCTGGGACTTCGTCGAGCAGATTCGCGCCGACCGGCCGCGCCTGACCCTCCTCGTCGCCACCGCCGACATGGAGGAGGCGGCGCGCTTCGAGCGCGTGGTGATGGTCGACGGCGGCCGCATCCTCGCCGACGGGACGCCGGCCGACCTTTTGGCCCGCACCGGCCAGCCAAACCTGGAGCGCGCCTTCATCTCGCTGCTGCCCGAGGGGCGGCGCGGCGACGGGCCGGAAGCGGCGCCCGCCGCGCCGATCGCCGACGACGCGCCCATCGCCATCGAATCGCGCGGGCTGACGCGCCGGTTCGGCGACTTCGTCGCCGTGGACCATGTGAGCTTCAAGATCCGCCGCGGCGAGATCTTCGGCTTCCTCGGCTCCAACGGCTGCGGCAAGTCCACCACCATGAAGATGCTCACCGGCCTTCTGCCGGCCTCCTCCGGGGAGGCGCTGCTGTTCGGCGTGCCGGTGGACCCGGCCGATATCGAGACCCGCCGGCGCGTGGGCTATATGAGCCAGGCCTTCTCGCTCTACGGCGAATTGACCGTGCGCCAGAACCTGGAGCTGCACGCCCGCCTGTTCACGCTGGCCGAGGCGGACGGCGTGGCGCGCATCGCCGAGCTGGTGCGGGACTTCGACCTTGCCGGCCACCTCGATGCGCTCTCCGACGGCCTGCCTTTGGGCGTGCGCCAGCGCCTCTCGCTGGCGGTGGCGGTGCTGCACCGGCCGGAAGTGCTGATCCTCGACGAGCCCACCTCGGGCGTCGACCCGGTGGCACGGGACAATTTCTGGGACCATCTCCAGCGCCTCTCCCGCACGGAGGGCGTGACCATTTTCGTCTCCACCCACTTCATGGGCGAGGCCGAGCGCTGCGACCGCATCTCCTTCATGCATGCCGGCAAGGTGATCGCCACCGGCACGCCTGAGGCCCTGAAGCGCGAGAAGGGCACGCCGACGCTGGAAGAGGCCTTCATCGCCTATATGGAGATGGGCGGACGGGCCGCAGAGACCAAGGCGCGCCTCGCGCCGCCCACGCCCCATGCCGCCGGCCGGCCGGCGGCCTTCTCGCCGCGCCGGCTCGGCGCCTATGCCTGGCGCGAGGCGCTGGAGCTGCGGCGCGATCCCGTGCGGCTGGCCTTCGCGCTGCTCGGCACCGCGCTCCTGATGGTGATCTTCGGCTACGGCATCACGCTCGATGTGGACAAGCTGCGCTTCGCCGTGCTCGACCGCGACCAGACGCCGGAGAGCCGCGCTTATGTCGACGGCTTTGCCCACTCCACCTATTTCGTGATGGAGCCGGCGCTGGCGAGCCCCGACGACCTCGACCGGCGGCTGAAGGCCAATTCCATCGCCTTCGCCATCGAAATCCCGCCCGAGTTCGGCGCCGATCTGCGCTCCGGCCGGCCGACCGAGATCCTCGTGACCATCGACGGCGCCATGCCGTTCCGCGCCGAGACCATCCAAGGCTATGTGCAGGCGGTGCACCTGATGTTCCTGGCCGATGCCGCACGGATGGCGGGGCGGGACGTGACCAGCTTCGCGACCCTGGAGATGCGCTACCGCTACAACCAGGCCTTCAAGAGCGTCGAGGCCATGGTGCCGGCGACCATCGCGCTGATGCTGATCTTCATTCCCGCCATCCTCACCGCCCTCGGGGTGGTGACGGAGAAGGAACTGGGCTCCATCACCAACCTCTACGTCACCCCCGTCACCAAGCTGGAATTCCTGCTGGGCAAGCAATTGCCCTACGCGGCCGTCGCGTTCTTCAATTTCGGCGTCCTGGTGCTGATGGCACTGTTCCTGTTCGGCGTGCCGCTGAAGGGCTCGTTCCTCGGCCTCGCGCTCGGCGCCGCCGCCTATGTGCTCGCCACCACGGCCATCGGCCTCGTCTCCTCGACCCTGACGAACACCCAGGTCGCAGCGCTGTTCGGCACCGCCATCGGCACGATGATGCCGGCGACCCAGTTCTCGGGGATGCTCCAGCCGGTGGCGACGCTGGAAGGCGGGGCGTGGGTGCTGGGCACCTTCTTTCCCACCACCTATTTCATGCGCATCTCGGTGGGCGCCTTCACCAAGGGGCTCGACCTCGCCGATCTCCTGCCGTTCGTGGGCGCGACCATCCTGTTCTGGCCGGCGCTGCTCGCCCTCGCCTGGGTGATCCTGCGCAAGCAGGAGGTGTGAGATGGCGCCCACCCCCGCCGCCCCCTCGGCCTCGCCCGCGCCCTCCCCTGCCGGCAAGCGCCCGCCGCGCTGGCGCGCCTTCGCCGGCAATGTGCGCGAGCTGGTGGTGAAGGAACTCATCAGCCTGTGGCGCGACCGCGCGCTTCTGGTGCTGGTGCTCTACGCCTTCACCGCCGCCATCGTGCTCCAGGCCAACGGCATGAAGCACGATCTCAACCGCGCCACCGTGGGCGTGGTGGACGAGGACAATTCCCCGCTCTCCAACGCCATCCTCGACGGCCTGCTGCCGCCGCGCTTCCAGGCGCCGGTGCACCTCGCCCCGCAGGACGTGGACCGCGCCATGGACGCGGCGCGCTTCACCTTCGTCCTCAACATTCCGCCCGACTTCCAGTCGGACGTCCTGGCCGGGCGCGACCCGCAGGTCCAGCTTCTGATCGACGCCACCGCCTTGATGCAGGCGGGCCTCGGCGCCAACGACATCTCCGCCATCTTCCAGGAGGAGGTGAACCGCTTCGTGCTGCGCCATTCGGAAGGAGTCCCGACGCCGGTGGAGCTGAAGATCCGCGTCGCCTTCAACCAGGGGCTGGAATCCTCCTGGTTCACCGGCACCATGGGCCTCATCACCAACATCACCATGCTCTCGGTGCTGCTGGCCGGCGCCGCGCTGATCCGCGAGCGCGAGCACGGCACGCTGGAGCATCTCCTGGTGCTGCCGGTGCGCCCGTCCGAGATCATGCTGGCGAAGATCCTCGCCAACGGCTCGGTGATCCTGGTGGGCGCGGCCTTCTCCGTGGTGGTGGTGCTGAAATGGGGGCTCGGCATGGGCATCGCCGGCTCGGTGCCGCTGTTCCTCGCGGGGGCGGCGCTCTATCTGTTCTTCACCGCCTCGCTCGGCATCTTCCTCGGCACGCTGGCGGGATCGATGCCGCAGTTCGGGCTGCTGTTCTTCCTCATCGTGCTGCCCATGAACATGCTTTCGGGCGGCTTCACCCCGCTGGAGAGCATGCCGCAATGGCTGCAGGTGGCCATGCAGGCCTCCCCCTCCACCCAGTTCGTCGCCTTCGCGCAGGCGATCCTCTATCGCGGCGCCGGGATCGAGACGGTGTGGCCGCGCTTTGCCGCCACCTTCGGCATCGGCGTGCTGTTCTTCGCCTTCGCGCTGGCGCGCTTCCGCACCTTCCTCGCCGCCCAGCAGTGACCGGCTCAGCCGGCCTCGGCCGGCTTGCCGGAGAGCAGCGCCGCCACCGGCTTCGACCTCGGGTGGCCGGCGCAGAAGGTCAGCGTCACGATCAGCACCGGCACGCCGATGAAGGCGCCCGGCAGCCCCCAGAGGAAGGCGAAGAAGAACACCGAGAACAGCACCAGGAACGGCGAGACCGCAAGCGTCTTGCCAGCGATCCGCGGCTCGATATAGCTGCCGGACAGGAACTGGATCACGTTGAGGGAAACGAACACGAACGCCGCCATCTCCCAGGATTCGAACTGGGCGAGCGCGAACACGGTGGGCAGCAGGGTCGCCACGAACGGCCCGATGAACGGGATGTAGTTGAGCGCGAAGGCGATGGCGCCCCAGGCCAGCGCCAGCTCCAGTCCGGAAAACAGCGTGAAGGCCCAAACCGCGAAGCCGGTGGCGAGGCTCATGAAGGTGCGCACCACCATGTATTTCTGGAGCTTCTCCGCCGCCGCCGCGCCCGCCGCCACCAGATAGGCGCCGCGCCCGCGGGCCCGGAGCTTGAGGAGTTGGGACTTCAGCGCGTCCACCTCCAGCATGCCGAGCAAAAAATAGAGGAAGGTGAAGACCAGGAACGAGGCGAGCGAGTGCAGCCGTCCGGAAATGTCCTGGAACAGGCGCAGCATCCAGCGCACGTCGAAATGGTCGGCCATCACGCTGGCGAGCACGAAGCCGTGGCCCTCCAGCCAGATGCCGAGCTGCCCATAGAGCGTCTGGAACCGCGCGGCATTGGCGAACACCCACTGCCCCACATGCCCGAGGCCCCACACCACCAGCGAGGTCACGGCCCCCACCACGCCGAGCGCCACCACCAGCGTCGCGAGCACCGCGGCGATCTTGGGCAGCACGCGCTCCAGCCGGCGTTGCAGCGGCCAGGCGAGCGCCATCACGAAGATCGCGAACACCACGGGCACGATCAGGGTCTGCGCCTCCCTGAGCGCGGCACAGATCACCACCAGGGCAGCAAGCCCGACCAGCGCCCTCATGGCGTTCCCCCTCACGTCCGCACCCGGCGCGGCGCCCCTTTATGGGCGAAACGGGCGGGCCGGCGAAAGGGCGTACCGCGCCCAGGACGAAAGAAAAATCAGACCCGCGGGCGGCCCCCGCTACCGACACGGCGGCGCGGTGACGTGCGGCATCTTTCCCTTTACCTGCAACACCCTATAAAGAGCGGGACGAAACGGGCGGAAACCACATGGCGCGGATGACGGGCGCGGGCGGATCGGGTGCGAAAGGTGCGCGCGGGCGCGCGCTCGCGCCGGTGCTCGCCGCGCTGGGGCTGCTGGCACTCGCCGCCTGCGCCCGCCCCGAAGGCGTGCTCGTGCCCGTGGCCGTTGGCGACACGCCAGGCACAAGAGTGGACATGCTGGTCGCCACGACGCGAGCGCCCAGCACCGCGCCCGGCGTCGTCTTCACCGGCGAGCGCGGCGACGCCCTCGCCTTCACCGACGTCGCGGTGTCGGTGCCGGCCGACCGGCCGGTGGGCTCCATCCAGTGGCCGTCCGGCCCCAACGGCGATCCCGCGCGCGAGTTCGTCGTCAGCCGCCTCGAACCGCTCCAGCGCACGGACATCGCCGCCTGGTTCACGGCGCGGCACGGCAAGAAGCGGCGCGTGCTGGTGTTCGTGCACGGCTTCAACACCCGGTTCGACGCCTCGGTCTTCGGCTATGCGCAGTTCATCGCCGACACCGACGCCTCGCTGGTGCCGGTGCTGTTCTCCTGGCCCTCGCGCGGGCGGGTGACGGACTATGTCTATGACCGCGAGAGCGCCAATTTCTCGCGCTCCGACCTCGCTTACGTGCTCACTTCGGCCGCCGCGAGCCCCAAGGTGGACGAGGTGGTGGTCATGGCCCATTCCATGGGCGCCTGGCTCGCGGTGGAGGCGCTGCGCCAGATCGCGCTGAAGAACGGGCGCATCCCGGCCAAGATCACCAATGTGGTGCTTGCCTCCCCCGACCTCGACATCGACGTGTTCGAGCGCCAGATGGTGGACATCGGCCCCAGCCGCCCCAAGGTCACGATCTTCGTGTCGCGCAACGACAAGGCGCTGGGCATCTCGCGCCTCCTCGCCGGCCAGGTGACGCGGGTCGGCGCGGTGGACCTCAACGACCCGCAATATGCGGCGCGGCTGGAGCGGGCGCGCGACATCACGGTGGTCGACCTCACCGCGCTCCAGGGCGGCGATGCGCTCAACCATTCGGTGTTCGCCACCCAGAAGGACATCGTCGGCCTCATCGGCGCCCGCCTCGCGGGCGGGCAAGACCTGAGCGAGGAGGACGGCCTCGTCGCGCGCGTCGGCGGCGGCGTCGGCATGGCGGTGGGCAGCGTCGCCGCAGCGCCCATCCTGGTCTTCTCCGGCGGGCGCAACTGACCGGGCGGGGAGCGCCCACCGGCGGCCGTGCCCTGCCCCCAATCTAGAGGGCGATTCACCGATCAAATCGAGCCAATCTGATCGGATCGCGCTCTACCGCGTCATCGCGGACCACCCCGCATTGGCCAGTTCAACGTGAGTGTAAGGCTTCACGATGACCGGCGCGCTGGCATGCGCGGGCGGAAGGGCCAAGGCGTCGCCGTAGCCGCTGGCGAAGATCATGGGCACCCCGCGGGCCTTCAGTTCATCGGCGATCGGCAGGCTGTTCGTCTCGCCGAGATTGAAATCCAGCACGCCGACGTCCACCGTCCGGTCGGCGATCAGCGCCATGGCGTCCGGGACGGAGGCGGCGACCAGCACCTCGCGCGCGCCGAGTTCCAGCAGGGTCGCCTCGCAGCCGAGCGCGATCATCAGGCTGTCCTCCACCAGCAGCACCGAGCTGCCCTCGTAAGGGCTTGCCTTGCGCGCCGGCGCCGCGGCGATGCGCGCGGGAGCGCCGCGCGGCGTGGCCGCGGACACGTGGCGTGCCGGAATGCGGAACTCCGCCTCGATCCCGGACACGCGGTAGCGCATGTCCGCCGAACCGCCCAGTTCGTGGGGAATGGAGCGTTCGATCACCGTGGTGCCGAAGCCGCGCCGCCGGGGCGCCGTTACGGCCGGGCCACCGGACTCGCTCCAGGACAGGCGCAGATCCCCGGCATTGTCGAGGTGCCAGCGGATCGTCACCGTGCCGCTCTGCGAGAGGGCGCCGTACTTCGCCGCGTTCGTCACCAGTTCGTGGACCACGAGGGCGACCACCGTGAACGCGTCGGGCACGAGCTTCACGTCTTCGCCTTCGAGGCGCACGCGATCGCGCCGGGCGCCGAGGAAGGCGCTCACCTCGGTCGCGATCAGGCTGGTGAGGCTCGCCGGCGCGAGCCGGTCCGCGCTCACCTGGTCATGGGCGCGCGCCAGGGCCTGAACCCGCAAATCGAGAGTCTCCATCATGTCGTTGGGGTCCACCGCGTGTTGGCGCGTCTGGGCCACGAGGCCGCGGATCAGCGCCAGGATGTTGCGCACCCGGTGGTTCAGCTCGGCCACCAGCAGGGTCTGGCGCTCCTGCGCCCGGCGGCGTTCGTCCCCGGCGGCGTCGGCAAGGCGCAGCACCACTTCGAGAAGGGCGCCGCGCAGGGATTCGGCGACGCGCAGCTCGGCGGCGGTGAACGGCTCCGCCTTGCCCTTCACCAGTTCGGACCACTCCTCGAAGCTCTTGCGCGGCGTCAGGCGCGCACCGAGCGGGCCGAGTTCGACCGGCTTCTCCGGATTTCCCGCCCAGCGCACGGCCCGCAGCCGCTCGGCGCGGAACAGCACCACATGGTCCCGGGCGGTGCGCGAGATGGGGATGGCGAGCATGCCGGCCGCCTTGTTGCCATAGGCCGCCGCCTCGGGAATGACGCTCGAAATCTGGTCCGTCGTATAGATCTGCGACGACGCGGCCCGGTTGAGCCAGGTGATGATGCCGCTGAATTGCGCCTCGTCGGGCGTGAGGCCCGAGAGCCGGCTCACGCCATCCACCATGACGCCCACCCCGTCGCACGGGATCGCGTCGGCCACCGTGCTGCCGAACCACGAGGAATCCGCCATGGCCGAGCCGTCGCGGGCAATGGTGGCGAGCAGATGCGAGGCCACCTCGCGGGCCTTGACCTCATACTCGGCCTCCTGCGCACGCAGCCGGCTCTCAAGCATGAGCGAGAACATGGAGCCGAACAGCTCCGCCGCGGTGCGCTCCATCATGCTCGGCCGCTTGGGCGCGTAGTGGTGGCACGCCACGAGCCCCCACAGCCGGCCCTCCACCAGGATCGAGATGGAGAGCGAGGCGGCCACGCCCATGTTGCGCAGATATTCGATATGGATCGGCGAGACCGACCGCAGCAGCGACATGGACAGGTCGAGCGGCGCGCCCGCGACGTCGAACTGCGGCACGATCAATGCGGGCGGTGCGCCCACGTCGGCGATCACCCGGAAGGTGTTGCGCACGTAGAGCAGGCGGGCCTGCGCGGGAATGTCGGATGCAGGGTAGTTGAGCCCGAGAAAGCTGTCGACGCTGCTGCGGCGGGCCTCCGCGGCGACCTCGCCGCTGCCGGCTGCGTCGAAGCGGTAGATCATCACCCGGTCGAAGCCGGTCAGCGCGCGCACCTGGCGCGCGCCCTCCTCCAGGAACCCCTTGAGCGAGGTGGCCGGCCGCACGCGGGAGATCATCGCCCGCACCAGGGCGCTCGCATCGCCGCGGCCGCCGTCGGCGGGCTCGCACTCCAGAATGAACAGCCCGTCGGCGAGGTGGACGGCGACGTCGAACGCGCCGCCGGATGGCGTGAGGCGGTCGAGGTGCCCGCGCTCCACCGCATCCGGCGTCCGCAGCATGGCCGCCATGTTGCGCAGGGTGTGGATCGCATCCTGATCGAAGATTTCGGTCACGGACCGGCCAAGCACCTCCGCCAGGGGCTGGCCGAGGTGCTGGTCCACGTTTTCCGAGGCGCGCTCTATCCGCCAGTCGTCGCCGAGCGCCAGCAGGAAGCCGAACGGCTGGATGGCCCCAAGCTGATGGATGGGCTCGCGGTCGCAATTGGTGAGATCGACGGGTATCCTCACCGGCGTGGAGCCGAGCCGCGCAGACCATGATCCGCGCGCGCAAGCCCGGCCAGATCTGGCGGTTTGGGGCGGTCGGACGGCCTCGCTTCGCAGGGGCGGACAGCCGGAACAGAACACGGGATTGCACGTTGGCACATGTGTGTTCCAGTAACACGCGTCTGGTGGAGCGTCTGTCCACTAGGGCACACAGGAAGAACAGAAAGGGATCAAGCGTGACCTTGGCGGTGTTGGACGACTTGATGGAAAATCGCCTTCTGTCGGTTCTCGCGCCAGCGGATCGCGACCGGCTGATGCCGCATCTCCAGGCATTCGATTTCGAGAACGGCGCGCTGCTCCAGCGCGCCGGAGACGACGTGATCCACACCTGGTTTCCCTGCCGCCCGGCGCTCGCGTCCTTCTGCGTCGCGGCCGATGCGGGCGACGTGGTGGAGGTGGCGATCATCGGCTGGGAGGGGGCGGTGGGCGGCATCGTCTCCAACGGCCAGATCCCCGCTTACGCCATGGCCCAGGTGCGCAGCGCCGGCCGGTTCCTGAGGATCAGGACCGCGGCGCTGGAGCAGGCCAAGATCGATTCCATGCACCTGCGCCACTGGTTCGCCCGCTATTCGGACTGCCTGCTGGCGCAGGTGTTCCAGACCGCCGCCTGCAACGCCACGCACACCATCGAGCAGCGCGCCTGCAAATGGCTCCTGGCAGCCTCCGAGCGCACCCGCTCCGACGAGTTGCAGATGACCCAGGAGGATTTTGCCGGCCTGCTCGGCGTCGGCCGCAGCTTCGTCAACCGCACCCTGCGCAACCTGCGGCGGGAGGGCATCATCGATGCCCGGCGCGGCACCATCGTGCTCAAGGACAGGGAGCGGCTGAAGCACACGGCGTGCGGCTGCTCGGCCGCCATCGAGAGCCATTTCGACGAGGTGCTGCGCGGCATCTACACGCTGGACCGGTAGCGCTGTGGTCAGCGGATCATGAAGCCGATCGCCAGCGCGTTGGCGATGTCGATGAAGAAGGCCGACACCAGCGGCAGGATGATGAAGGCAAGCGGCGCTGGCCCGTGGGTGCGCGTCACCGCCGTCATGTTGGCGATGGCGGTGGGCGTCGCGCCGAGGCTGATGCCGGTGAAGCCGGCCGCGAGCACTGCCGCCTGGTAGTCGCGCCCCATGGCCGGGAACACCACCAACAGGATGTAGGCCACCGCCACCACCGTCTGGAGGCCGAGCACCACGGCGAGCGCCGGGCCGAGCCCGCCGAGCGTCCAGAGCTGCATGCTCATGAGCGACATGGCGAGAAAGATCTTCAGCGACAGGTCGGAGATCAGCGCCAGCGCCGGCGTCCGCGCCGGCCAGGGCGCGCGCGGCATCAGCCGCGGCAGGGTGTTGGTGGCGACGATGGCGACCAGCAGGCACACCACGAATAACGGCAGCTTGATGCCGGTCTTCGCCACCAGATCATCCAGCGAATAGCCCACCAGGATGACGATGTTCAGGACCAGGATGGACCCCAGGATATTGTCGTAGGTGACCTTGCCCGCGTCCGGCCCCACGTCGTTCTTGGGCAGGCCCACCATGGGCGGCAGCAATTCCTCGCTGGAGAGCTTGAAGCGGGCGATGAGGATGCCCGCCACCGGCCCGCCGACCAGGCTCGCGATGACGAGGCCGAGCGTGGCGCTGGCGATGCCCACCTCCAGCGCATTTGGCAGGCCGAAGCGCTCGGAGATCAGCGGCGCCCAGGCGATGGTGGTGCCGTGGCCGCCGATGAGCGACACCGAGCCGAGCAGCGGCACGAGGCCCTTCGGCAGGTCCAGCAGTGCCACCCCGCCCGCCGCCACCACATTCTGCAGGGCGAGATATGTGACGGTGAGCAACAGCAGGATGAACAGCGGCCGCCCGCCGGTGGCGAGGTCCGACAGGCGCGCATTGAGGCCGATGCCGGTGAAGAAATAGAGCAGCAGCACGTCGCGGGCGGCGAGATCGAACGAGATGGCGAGACCGAGGACGCGGTAGGCGAGCAGCGTCGCGAGCGCCGCCAGGAGCCCGCCGGTGACCGCCTCCGGGATGTTCCATCTGCGCAGCGGCGCGATGATCCTGTTCAGCCCGGCGCCGACGAAATAGACGATGATGGCGAGGGTGAAGGCGAGGAAGCCCGACACCTCGTAGCTGACCGGCATGTGCGCCCCCTGTTGCGCGCCCCTGTCTCGGCCCGGCAGGCTCAGAAGCTGCCCACGACCGAGCCCAGAACGATCACCGCCGCGAGCGCGATCAGCGCGCCGACGATGCCGGCCATGACGATGTCGAGATAGCCCTCCTTGTGGCTCACCCCGCACACGGACAAGAGGGTCACGACGGCGCCGTTGTGCGGCAGGCTGTCGAGCGTGCCCGAGCCGATCACCGCCACGCGGTGCATCAGCGCCGGGTCCATGCCGATCTCGGACGCGATCTTCATGTAGGTCGGCCCGAGCGCGTCGAGGGCGATGGTGAGGCCGCCGGAGGCGGAGCCCGTCAGCGCGGCGAGGATGTTGGTGGCGACCGCCAGCGACACCAGCGGGCCGCCCTCGATGCCCAGCACGAAGTCGCGCACCACGGCGAACGCCGGCAGCGAGGCGACGATGGCGCCGAAGCCGACCAGGCTCGCCACCGAGAGGATCGGCAGCACCGAGGCGTTTGCGCCCGCCGTCACAGTGGCGCGCAGCACCGGCACCGAGCGGAAATTGATGGCGATCACGGTGAGGATGGCCGCGGTGAGCGCCACCATCACCGACCACACGCCTCCCACCGCCGAGAGGGTGACACCGCCCCACTCCGGCCGCGCCAGGAACGCCGTGTCCATGCGGGGCAGGACGACAAACGACATCAGCAGGTTGACGACGATGACGACGACGATGGGCAGCGCCGCGAGGACGATCGGCGGCCCCTTCTCCGTCTCGGCGCTGGAATGAATCTCGGACGGGTCGAACGACCCGGCGGTGGTGGCGCGCTCGCGCACGATGGGATTTTCCACCGCGCTCTCGGCGGAGGCGTCGGGATCGACGGTGAAGGCGCCGAAGCCCTCGCCGGCGGCGCGCGCGGCGGCCTCGCGGCGCTTCAGCCACCACATGCCGAACGCGAGCATGATGAGCGAGGCGATGATGCCGAGCCCGGGCGCCGCGAACGGCGTGGTGCCGAAGAACGGCATGGGGATGGCGTTCTGGATCGAGGGCGTGCCGGGCATGGCCGACATGGTGAAGGTGGAGGTGCCGAGCGCGATCGCCGCCGGCATCAGCCGCCGCGGCACCCCCGCCGCGCGGAACAGCGCGATGCCCATGGGCGCCAGCACGAAGAACGCGACGAACAGCGAGACGCCGCCATAGGTGACGATGGCGCCGGCCAGCACCACGGCGAGGATCGCCCGCGAGGTGCCGAGCTGCTTCGTCATGAAGTCGGCGATGGAGGTGACCGAGCCGGAATCCTCCATCAGCTTGCCGAACACCGCCCCGAGCAGGAACAGCGGGAAGAACTGGGCGACGAAATCCGCCGCATTGCGCATGAAGGTCTGGGTCCAGCTCGCCAGAAGCGGCTCGCCGGAGAAGGCCGCGGCGATCAGCCCGGCGATCGGCGCCAGGATGAGGATCGAGGAGCCGCGGAAGGCGAGATAGATCAGGACCGAGAGGCCGACCAGTATGCCGAGGAGACCCATGGCTCAGAGCTCCGACAGCAGCATGTTGAAATCGACCGTCGAGGTCTTGCCGATGTCGTGGCCGTGCGCATCGAGGAAGGTCTGCGCCGCCTTGCGCCCCTCCTCCTTGAGCATGGTCAGGAACTCCCATTCGGCATTGAGCTTGGAGGAGAAGCCGAGCCCGGCCATGATCGGGTTGCGCACGATGTGCACCCGCATCCGCGCCCAGTTGCAGGCCTCGCTGTCGCCGGAAAGCTCGGCCGTGTGGCGCTGGAGCAGCGCCATCATGTAGAGCTCCTTCACCGCCACCGAGTTGAACGACACCTCGTTGAGGCGGTTGAGGATTTCCGCCGGCGTCTTGGGCGTGCCCGGCCGCTCCAGCGGGTTGATGGGGATGAGGATGGTGTCGTCGGACTTCAGCTCGCTCACCAGCGGGGCGAGCGTCGGATTGCCGGAATAGCCGCCGTCCCAATAGGCCTCGCCGTCGATCTCCACCGCCTGGAACAGGGTCGGCAGGCAGGCCGAGGCCATCAGCGCTTCGGGCGTAATGTCGGCGTTGCGGAACACCCTCGGGCGTCCGGTGCGCACGTTGGTGGCGGTGATGAACACCTTCACCGGCGAGGTGCGCACGCGCTCGAAATTGATCTGCTTGGCGAGGATGGGCGCCAGCGCGTTCCCGCCCATGGGGTTGAACTGGTAGGGCGAGAACATGCGCGTCATGAAGTCCATGAACATGTAGCCGGGCGCCGCGTCGAGGCCCCAGCGCCCCAGCATCTTGTCGAGCGGAGAGCGCTTGAACGGGCTGTAGCGCGCCGCCTCGGAGACATGGGCCCAATAGCTGTCGAGCGCCTTGCGGGCACCCTCGGGGCCGCCGGCCGCGTAGCCGTCGGCGAGCACGGTCGCGTTCATGGCGCCCGCCGAGGTGCCGGAGACCCCTTCGAGGTCGAGCCAGGTCTCTTCCAGCAGGCGGTCGAGGACGCCCCAGGTGAATGCACCGTGGGAGCCGCCGCCCTGAAGCGCGAAGTCCACCAGCACCCGTTCTCTGTCCATCTCGCGTCCCCTTTGCGCCACGGCGCATTCCGGCCGCGCCGCGGTGGCGGCGGGCTGCTCCTCCTCAGGTCTCCCGGTCTCGTCGTGATCTTGCTTGTTGGCGGACGCGGACGGGCCGCGGCCGCTTGGGTCCGGCCTCAGGCCGGCAAGGCGGCCTCGCCCGCAGGGGCCGCGGCCCGCTCCGGCCCGGTCTTGGGACCGAACCAGGCGACGTAGAGCGCCGGCAGGAAGATCAGCGTCAGCAGCGTGCCCACCAGCAGGCCGCCCATGATGGCGAACGCCATCGGCCCCCAGAACACGGTGGGCGCGATGGGGATCATGCCGAGCACGGTGGACACCGCGGTGAGCATGATCGGCCGGAAGCGCACCGAGGAGGCGGCGATCACCGCGTCCCAGACATTCTTGCCGGCGGCACGGTCGGCCTCGATCTGGCCGATCAGGATCACGGCGTTCTTGGTGATCATGCCGATCAGCGCCAGCACGCCGAGGATGGCGACGAAGCCCAGCGGCCGTCCCGAGAGCAGCAGCGCGCCGACCACGCCGATCAGCCCGAGCGGCGCCACCGACAGCACGATGATGATGCGCTGGAAGCTCTTCAGCTCGAACATCAGCACGGTGAACATCAGCAGCAGCATCACCGGCACCACCGCCACCACGGAGGCGAGCGAGGCGGCGCTCTCCTCCACCGTGCCGCCCACATCGATGCGGTAGCCGGGGGGCAGGGTCTTGCGGAGCGCGTCGATCTTGGGCTCCAGCTTCTCGACCACGCTCTCGGGCAGCACGCCCTGGCGCACGTCCGCCTGGACGGTGAGGGTCGGCACCCGGTCGCGGCGCCAGATAGCGGGATAGTCCTGGTCGTAGGCGAAGGTGGCGATCTGCGACAGCGGCACGGCGCGCCCGCTCGGCAGCGGCACCTGGAGGGTGGCGAGGCTTTCCAGCGAGACACGCTCCTCGTCGGTGGCGCGGGCCACCACGTTGACGAGATAGATGTCGTCGCGCACCTGCGTCACCGCCTGGCCCGACAGCACGGTGTTGAGCACCCCGGCGAGCTGGGCGGTGGAGAGGCCGAGCAGGCGCGCCTCGTCCTGGTCCACCTCGATGCGCACCTGCCGCGCCGGCTCGATCCAGGCGTAGTTGACGGTCTCGGCCTCGGGATTGGAGGCCATGACGGCGGCAAGCTCGAAGGCCAGAGCGCGCACCTTCTCGATGTCCGGACCGGAGACCCGGTACTGCACCGGCCAGCCCACCGGCGGGCCGAGCTCCAGCGGCGCGATGCGCGCGACCAGCTGCGGGAAGTCCTGCGCCAGCGCCTTCTCCAGCTTCGCCCTGAGCCGGTCGCGGGCGGCCACGTCCTGCGCCACGATCACGGTCTGGGCGAAGAAGTCATTGGGAAGCTGCACGTCGAGCGGCAGATAGAAACGGATCGCGCCACGGCCCACATAGGTGGACCACCGCTTCACGTCCGGATCCTTCGCCAGCAGCGCGTCGAACGCCTCGGCCACGCTCTCGGATGCATAGATCGAGGCGTTCTGCGGCGAGGCGAGGTCCACCAGCAGTTCCGGCCGGTCGGACGAGGGGAAGAACTGGCGCGGGATCAGAGGCAACGCCAGCACCGAGAGCACGAACAGCGCGAGCGTGACGGCGATGGTCGCCCAGCGCAGCCTCAGGCACAGCACCAGGAAGCCGCGATAGATGCCCATCACGCCCTTCGGCGGGGCGTCGGGATCGGGGATGCTCTCTTTCGGCGGCGCCTTCAGGATCAGCACCTGCAGCAGCGGCGCGAACAGCACCGCGACGAACCAGGAGACGATGAGGGCGATCCCCACCACGGCGAACAGCGTGAAGGTGTATTCGCCCGCCGAGGAGGCGGCGAAGCCCACCGGCACGAAGCCGGCCACCGTCACCAGCGTGCCCGCCAGCATCGCCGCCGCATAGGCCTTGAAGGCGTAGGAGGCGGCGGTCACCTTGTCGTCGCCAGCGGCGAGGCGGGTCAGCGTCGCGTCGGTGGTGGTCATGGCGTCGTCCACCATGAGCGCCAGCGCGATGATGAGCGCGCCCAGCGAGATGCGCTGCATGTCGATGTGCACCAGCTGCATCAGCGCGAACACGATGGCGAGCGTCAGCGGGATGGCGAGCGCGACGATGGCGCCGGCCCGCACGCCGAGCGCGATGAACGACACCACGAGGATGATCGCCACCGCCTGCCACAGGCTCTCCATGAACTCGGCGATGGCGCTCGACACCGTCACCGCCTGGTCGGCGACGAGATGCGCCTCGATGCCGATGGGCAGATCGGCGATCTGCCGGTTCATGGCGGCATCGATGTTCTTGCCCATGGCGAGGATGTCGCCGCCGTCGCGCATGGCGATGGCAAGGCCGATGGAGGGCTTGCCGTTGGTGCGGAACATGGGCTGCGGCGGATCGGCGAAGCCGCGCCGGATCGTGGCGATGTCGGCGAGGCGGATCAGCCGGCCGTTGGCGACGAAATTGACGTTCGCGACGTCCGCCTCCGAGGTGAAGGCGCCGGAGACGCGGATGGAGATGTTCTCCTTGCCGGTCTGGATCTCGCCCGAGGGCCGCACGATGTTCTGCGCCTGGAGCGCGGAGAGCACGGCGGCGCGGTCGATGCCGAGGCTGGCGAGTTCCTGCATCGAGAACTCGATGAAGATGCGCTCGTCCTGCGCGCCGAGGATCTCGATCTTCGAGACGTCCGGCACGTGCAGTAGTTCGGAGCGCACGCCCTCCACATAGTCGCGCAGCTCTCGGTGGGTGAAGCCGTCCGCGGTGAAGCCGTAGATGATGCCGAACGTGTCGCCGAACTCGTCGTTGAAGAACGGCCCGACGATGCCCTGGGGCAAGGTGTGGCGGATGTCGCCGACGCTTTTCCTCACGTGGTACCAGATGTCCGGCACCTCGGCGGCGGTGGCCGCGCCCTGGAGATGCACGAAGATCGTGGTCTGGCCGGGCTTGGTGTAGCTCTCCAGATAATCGAGCTTGGGCACCTCCTGGAGCTTGCGCTCCAGGCGCTCGGTGACCTGCTTGAAGGTCTCCTCCAGGGTCGCGCCCGGCCAGTTGGCCTGCACCACCATGGTCTTGATGACGAAGGTCGGGTCCTCGGCGCGGCCGAGATTGCGGAACGCCATCACGCCGGCCACCACGGAGATGGCCATGAGATAGATGATGATGGAGCGATGCCTCAGCGCCCAGGCGGAGAGGTTGAATCCCGCAGGAGTGCTCACGGCTGCGTCCCCAGCAGGCGCACCTGCTGCCCCGGATGCAGCGCCTGGACACCCGCCGTCACCACGATCTCGGACGGCTTCAGCCCCTCGGCCACGGTGACGGAGGCGGGCGTGAAGCGCAGCACCTCAACATTGCGCAGGGCGACGGTCTTGGCGGTGGGATCCACCACCCACACCGCCGGCTTGTCGTTGAGGCGGGTGAGCGCGCTCGCCGGGATCTCGATCACCGGCCCGCCGTCCACGGTCACGCGGCCGATCACGGTGGTGCCGAGGCGCAGCGCCTCGGGCGGGTCGATCAGGCCGACGCGCACCCGAAAGGTGCGGGTGACGGGATCAGCCTGCGGCGCCACCTCGCGCACCCGGCCGGTGGCGCGGGCATTGGGATCGCCCGCCAGCGTCACCTCCACCAGCGGATCGGCCGGGATGGAGGAGAGCAGCACCGCCGGCACGTCGAACACCGCGTCGCGCCCGTCCTGGCGCGCCACCTCGACGATGCTCTGGCCGGGCTGGACCACTTCGCCCGGCTCGGCGCGGCGCTGGGTGACGACGCCGGCCGAATCCGCCTTCAGCTCGGTGAAGCCGAGCCGGTCGCGCGCCATCTGCAGGCGGGCCTCGGCGTCCTCCACCTGGGAGCGGGCATTGAGATAGGCCTGCTCGGCCTGCTCGTACTGGGCGCGCGGGGTGAAGCCGCGGGCGAGCAGTTGGCGCTGGCGCTCATACTGGTTGCGGGTCTGGGACTGGTTGGCCTGCGCCGCCGAGAGCGCCGCCTGCGCCGAGCGCAGCGCGTTCTGCTCGTCCTGCGGATCGAGGCGTGCGAGGACCTGTCCGGGCTTCACCCGGTCGCCGACATTCACGAGGCGCTCGATGACGCGCCCGCCGATGCGGAAGCCGTAGGAGGCCTCGTTCTGCGCCTCCACCTGGCCGGTGAGCGTCACCGCGTCGGTCGCCGCGCGGGTCGAGGCGAGCGCGGTGCGCACCGGGCGCGGCTCGGCCTTCTCCGCCTTGGGCGCCTCGCCGCAGCCGGCAAGCAGGAGGATGCCGACGAGCAGCGCCGGGCCGCTCAAGCGTCGGGAAACCGTAGCGACTGCGCAAGGAAAGCGAGACATCGCGTCGGGCAAGGGAATGTCCTTTCCGCAGGTCGAGCCTCGCTATAGCCGAGCCTGCGCTGCGTCGCCAGTTAAGTTATGGTGCAATGGACAGCCGTCTTCGGCACGTCAAGGCATGAAAACGGCTAAGGCGTTGCATGAATACCATTCACGCAGGATTTCGCCCGGCGCGGGAGGCCGCGTGTTGACGCGGGGAAACACCTCGGCCTAGCTTGGGGGTGACGGTTCCCCTCGGGGATCAAAAGGGAACGCGGTGATCCGCCCGCCCGGCAACGGGGAGACGGAGATGCCGCGGCTGCCCCCGCAACTGTAAGCGGCGAGTCCTGCGTCACATGCCACTGGGCCACAAGCCTGGGAAGGCGACGACAGGGCGGTGACCCGCGAGCCAGGAGACCTGCCGTCAGCCGTGGTCACACGCGAGCACGTCGGGCGGGGTGTCCTGATGGTGGCGAATCCGTTCGGCCGTGGTGCCGGCGGTGGCCTCGTTCGCGGTGACGGACCACTCGTGCCGAGGCCGTCATGCCCTCCCGCAATCCCCTTTGCCCTCGCGGCGCCGCGCGCGCCGCCCGCCTCCTCGTTCCCGCCACCCTTCTCCTCGCCCCGGCGGCGGCCTTTGGCCAGTCGCCGACGCAGGCCGGCGCGCCCGCCATCGATCTGCCGGACGTGATGGTGACCAGCCCCACCGGGATACCCACGCCGGAAGATGAAGTCGCCTCGTCGGTGAGCGTGGTGACGGCGCAGGAGATCGAGCGCAAGCAATTGCGCACCCTGCCGGAGGTGCTGGAATCCCTGCCCGGCCTCAACGTGGTGCAGACCGGTGGGCCCGGCGGGCAGACCTCGGTCTTCATCCGCGGCACCAATTCCAACCATGTGAAGGTGCTGATCGACGGCATCGACGCGGGCGACCCGTCGAGCCCCAACGGCGCCTTCGATTTCGGGCAGATGCTCGCCACCGACCTCGCCCGCGTCGAGGTGCTGCGCGGCCCGCAGAGCGGCCTCTACGGCTCGGACGCCATCGGCGGCGTCATCTCGGTGACCACCAAGAAGGGCGAGGGTCCGGCCAAGGCGTTCGGCTTCGCCGAGCTGGGCGCGTTCGGCACCTTCAACCAGGCGGTGGCGCTCAGCGGCTCGACCGAGAAGCTTTCCTACTCCTTCAACGTGACCCACTTCTCGTCCACCGACACGCCGGTGACGCCGGCCGACATCGTACCGCTTGGCTATCCGCGCAATCCCAACGCCTATGACAACTGGACCTATTCGACGCGCCTCGACTACGAGGTGAGCGACACGTTCGCGGTGAACTTTGTCGCCCGCTACATCGACAGCCAGCTCTCCTTCACGCCGGACATCTACCCGCCGCCGACCTATGCCGGCATCCCGGCCCCGCTCCGCTCCACCAGCTACGCCTCCATGTTCTTCACCAAGGGCGAAGGCGTGTGGAAGGCGCTCGACGGCGCGCTGGAGACCACGTTCGGCGTCAGCGCCATGACGTCGAGCCGGCCCACCGACGGTCCCAACCCCGGCGTGAACGGCGACTATACCGGCGACCGGCAGATCTATTACTTGCGGTCTCTTTATACCTTTGCGCCGGGCCAGAACGTGCTGGCCGGCGTCGAGCGCCGCAACGAGAGCATGACGTCCGAGACCGCCTACACGCAGATGGATGCCGCAACCGGCAATACCGGCGTCTATGCGGAGTATCAGGGCCAGTTCTTCGAGCGGCTGTTCCTCGCGGCCAACGTCCGCTACGACAGCGACGACACGTTCGGCGACCACACCACCTGGCGCATCGCCCCGGCGCTCTTGTTCCCGGAGACCGGCACCAAGCTGAAGGCGAGCTACGGCACCGGCTTCAAGGCGCCCACCCTCTACCAGCTCTATGCGCCCTATTACGGCAATGCGGACCTCAAGCCGGAGGAGAGCAAGGGCTACGACGCCGGCTTCGAGCAGGAATTCTTCAAGGGCCGCCTCGCCTTCGGCGCCACCTACTTCCACAACGACATCACCAACCTCATCAGCTACGACCCGGTCACGTACCAGAACGTCAACATCTCCAGCGCCACCACGCAGGGCGTCGAGGTGTTCGCGGCGGTGAAGGTCACGGACACGCTGAAGGTCCGCGCCGACTACACCTATACCGACGTGGTCGGCTACTTCCCGCCTGGCCAGCCGTTCGGCGCCGCCTGCGCGCCGCTCACCGCCACCTCGTGCATTCCGCTGCGGCGGCCCAACGACAAGGTCAGCCTGAGCGTGAACTGGCAGGCGACCGACAAGCTCGACCTCACCGCCACCCTGATCTATGTCTCGTCCTGGTGGGACATCCAGCGCCTGACGTCGAACTATGTGGACCAGCCCGGCTACACGATCGTGAACCTCGCGGCGAACTACGCCTTCAACGAGCACGCCACCCTGTTCGGCCGGATCGACAACCTGTTCGACGAGACCTACGAAAACCCCAACGGCTTCCTCGCCCCGGGCTTCGGCGCCTTCGCCGGCCTGAAGCTCACCTATTGAGGCCGCGATGATGCGGGCGGTGCTTCTCCTTCTCGCGCTGCTTGCCGCCGCGCCCGCGGCGGCGGGAGAGGCGAAGCCCGCCCGCATCGTCTCGCTCAACCTGTGCGCCGACGAACTGGTGCTGCGCCTCGCCGATCCGGGCCGCGTCGCCTCGGTCACCTACCTCGCCCGCGACCCGCGCGGCTCGACCGTCGCCGACCTCGCGGCGCAGGTGCCGGTGAACCGGGGCCTGGCCGAGGAGGTGGTGCCGCTCGCGCCGGACCTCGTCATCGCCGGCGCCTTCACCACCCGCGCCACCACCGCCATGCTGCGGCGGCTCGGCTTCGAGGTGATGGAGCTCGGCGTCCCAACCTCCCTGGAGGAAGCCTACGCCCAGATCCGGCAGGTGGCGGCGCGCCTCGGCGAAGCGGAGCGGGGCGAAGCGATGGTGGCACGGATCAAGGCCGCCATGGCCGCCCTTCCCCCCGCGCCGGCGGATCATCCGACCGCCGTGGTGCTGCGGCCGAACGGCTTCACCGCCGGGCGCGGCTCGGTGCCGGATTCGGTGCTTGCCCGGGTCGGTCTCGACAACCTCGCCGCCCGCCTCTCCACCGACCGGATGGGACAGCTCGCTCTGGAGGAGATCGTGATCGCCAAGCCGGACCTGCTGGTGGTGAACTCCGCGCCCGACGCGCCGCCGTCACTGGCCGACGAACTGCTGCACCATCCGGCGTTGGCCCCGTTCGCGAAGGCCGCGCGCACGGTGCCGCTGCCGATCCGCCTGTGGGCCTGCGCCGGACCCGGCCTCGCGGAGGCGGCCCGGCGCCTCGCCGCCGCGCGCGAACGGATCGCGCCCGGCGCGCCGAGCCCGCTCGTCGGGGCGCCGGCGGGGCTCCTGCAATGACCGGGATGCGGCATCACCGCCTGCTCATCTCCGGCCTCGGGCTGCTGGTGGCGCTGTTGTTCGCGGTCTCCCTCCTGATCGGCTATGCGCCGCTCGATTTCGGCGCGGCGCTGTCCGACCTCCTCGCCGGGCGCGAGAGCCTGCCGGCCCTCGTGCTGGCGGAGCTGCGCCTGCCCCGCGCCGTGCTGGGCGCGGCGGTCGGCTTCAGCCTCGGCGTCACCGGCGCCGCGCTCCAGGGTCTGATGCGCAATCCCATCGCCGATCCCGGCATCGTCGGCGTCTCGGGCGCGGCGGCGCTCGGGGCGGTGGTGGCGTTCTATTTCGGCTTCTCCGCCACCTTCGCGCTGGCATTGCCGCTCGGCGGGCTGATCGGCGCCGGCGTCGCCACCGTGTTCCTGCTGATGGTGGCCCGCTCCGGCGCCGACACCGCGACGCTGATCCTCGCCGGCGTCGCCATCAACGCGCTGGCCGGCGCGCTCACGGCGCTGGCGCTCAACCTCGCCCCCAGCCCCTATGCGGCGCTGGAGGTGGTGTTCTGGCTCATGGGCTCGCTCGCCGACCGCTCGCTGGTCCATGTGGCGCTGGCGCTGCCCTTCATGGTGCTGGGCTGGGGCCTGGTGCTCGCCAGCGCGCGCGCCATGGACGCGCTGACGCTCGGCGAGGATGCCGCGCAGAGCCTCGGCTTTTCCATGCAGCGCGTGCGCCTGCTGGTGGTGGGCGGCACGGCCGCGGCGGTGGGGGCGAGCGTCGCGGTGGCGGGCGCCATCGGCTTCGTCGGCCTTGTGGTGCCGCATCTGGTGCGCCCCCTGGTGGGTCACCGGCCGGGTCGGCTGCTGCTGGCGAGCGGGCTCGCGGGCGCCGCCCTCACGCTCGGCGCCGACATCGCCGTGCGCCTCATCCCCACCCGGCCGGAGCTGAAGCTGGGCGTCGTCACCGCCATCATCGGCGCGCCGTTCTTCCTGGCCATGCTGCGGCGCCTCAAGGTGGAGGGGCCATGATCGTCGCGGCGTCGGGTGTCGAGGTGCGGCGGGGCGGAGCGCGCGTGGTGCGCGATCTCTCGCTGGACGTGCGCGGCGGCGAGCTTCTCGGCCTCATCGGCCCCAACGGAGCCGGCAAGACCAGCCTGCTGCGCGCTTTGTGTGGTCTCGACCCGCTGGCGGCGGGCCACATCGCCTTCGACGGGCGCACGCCGGCCGAGATCGGCCGCGCCGCGTTCGGCCGCACCCTCGCTTATCTGCCGCAGAATGGGCGCATCCACTGGCCCATGACGGTGGCGGACGTGGTCGCCCTCGGCCGGCTGCCGCACGGCGCCGCGGTGCTGGACGACGCCGCGCGCCGCGCCATGGCGGCGGCCGACGTCACCCCCCTCGCCCACCGCACCACGGGCACGCTCTCCGGCGGCGAGCGTGCCCGCGTGCTGCTCGCCCGCGCCCTCGCGGTGGAAGCGCCGGTGCTGCTGGCGGACGAGCCGGTGGCCGCGCTCGACCCCTACCACGCGCTCCAGGTAATGGAGCTGCTGCGCGCCACCGCCCGCGCCGGGGCGGCCGTGGTGGCGGTGCTGCACGATCTGACGCTGGCCGCCCGCTTCTGCGACCGCCTCGCCTTGATGGACCGCGGCGCCCTCGCCGCTCTGGGCACGCCCGTGGAGGTGCTGGCGCCCGCCCCGGTGGCAGCGGCCTACCGTGTCGCCGTCGAGAGCGGCACGCGCGACGGCGTGCCTTTCGTCATCCCCTGGAGCCGGCTCGACCGGACGGACCGCACGGAGCAAAGCCCATGAGCAGCACCGAGGCCCTGCGCGGCCTGGACGCCTTCGCCCTGCTGCGCCGCCATGCCGAGGATGCGCGAACCGGCTGGAGCCTCGGCGTGTTCGGCGGCATCGCCGAGTTCATCCGGGACGCGGAAGAGCCGGCGCAGGTCACGATCCTGCCGGAGCGGATCGAGGTCGCAACCGCGCGCGGCGCCCTCCGGGCGCGGGCCCTGCCGGGCATGGTGGCGCTGCCCTATGAGATGCCCTCGCGCCACGAGGAACGCCGCGTGCCGGCCATCGCCGTGTGCCTGCCGGCGGCCGAGGCCGCGCGCGCCGGCCGGCAGGCGATCGCCGAGATCGGCCCCGACGACGCGGCGATCCGGGAGGAGGACCGCGGCGCAGTCCTGTTCGACCTCGGCATCGGCCTCGGCGGCGTCGAGGCCTGCGTGCGCACCTGCGACCCCGTCCTCATCGCCGCCCTGCGACGGGCGGCGGGCCGGCAGATGTTCGATCACGACGGCCCCATCGGCGCGATCCTCGCCGCCAGCCCCCACCGCGTGTTCATCAGCGCCCTGGGACGCATCGAAGTCTACCAGCCCATCCCGCCCGCCGATGGCCGCAGTCCGGACGGACCCCACACCCACGTTCTGCCGAAGCTGCTCGCCCACGGACGCACCCACGCGGCCAGCATCCCCATTCCCGATGGGCTGGTGCCCTGCCTGTCGCTGCACCCGCCCCACGCACGGGGTACCGGCCGCGCCTAATGGAATGACGTAGCGTCAAGATGCCGTTACCTCTATCCTGTCATAATCAACATTTCCGACCTGGTTTTGATCGCGCCCCCTTGCGGTGGCGGTTGAGGTCACGCATTGCTTCGACCATGGCCGGCAGATGGCTTGAGCGGCTGCCAGGACGCATGCGCAACGCTGGCAGAGGCCGGAGCCGCCGGAACGCGCTCCTCCCTCTGGAAGCAAGAGCCGGAGGGTGCGATCCTTGGTCCGTGACGGCTCGCGGCCAATGCGGGCATTCCGCCTGCTGGATGGCTTCAAGGCTGTAAGGGCGAGGTGGCCTTAAGGTGCAAATGGACAGTGTCCTCAGGCGTTCGGTCCGGGGTCCCGTGCTCCTGCTCACAACAGCGGCGATCCTGGTCATTATTGCCCTGGTCCAGGCCGCCATGCTGGCCAAGTTGCGCGAGGACCGGCGTATCGATGCGCACCGCGCCGCCGAGAACGTGGTCCGCACGCTGGCCCTGACCATTGACCGCAATCTCAAGCTGATCGAGGTCTCGATCGTCGGCGTGCGCGAAGCCCTCGCTCTGCCCGAAGTCCAGGCCATGCCGGCGTCGGCGCGGCACCTCCTGCTGTTCAACCGCATCGCCATCCCGCACTATCTCGGCTCCATGCTCGTGCTCGACGAGAATGGGAACATCGTCATCGATTCCGGGACGGTCGCGCCGCGCCAGGCCAATTTCGCGGACCGCGACTACTTCAAGGTGCACCGCGAGCGCGACGCGGGCACGTTTCTGAGCAGTCCCTATGCGAGCCGGCTGCGGCAGAACGATCCGAGCATCGGCATGACGGTGCGCCTGTCCCGCGCGGACGGCAAGTTCGACGGGGTGGTGCTGGCGGCCTTCCGGCTCGCCTTCTTCAAGTCCCTGTTCGAGAAGGTCGATCTCGGCCCGGACGGCATCATCAGCCTGGTGAACACAGACGGCACCATGGTCTATCGCCATCCGTCCACCGACGGGACGGGGAATGCCGGCGAGAGCGTGGCCGATGCGCCCGTGTTCGCGCGCATGCGCGCGACGCCGAACGGCAGCTTCACCGGAACATCGAAGATCGACGGCCTCACGCGCTACTATGTCACCCAGAAGATCGGCGATTTCCCGCTCATCCTGTCGGTCGGCATCTCCACGTCGGCGATCTTTGCCGAATGGGCCGTCCAGGCGATCATAGTCGGCCTGCTCACCCTCGTGGTGTGCGGGCTGCTCGCGGGCATCGTGCTGGTGCTGCGCCGGGCGCTCGTCCACAGCTACAACATGGAGGAGCAGCTCGAGCACATGGCGGTTACGGACGCGCTGACGCAGATCCCCAACCGCCGCGCGCTGGAAATGGCGCTCGACACCGAGATGCGGCGCGCGACGCGGGAGAAGAGCGAGCTTTCGGTGCTGGTGATCGACCTCGATTTCTTCAAGCAGATCAACGACAGCCATGGCCACGCCGTGGGCGACGCTTTGCTGCGCAGCGTCGGGCGGCAGGTGACGCGCGCCATCCGCAGGCCGGGCGACTTCGCCGCCCGCCTCGGGGGCGAGGAGTTCGTCGTCATCCTGCCCTCGACCGGGGCGGCGGGCGCGACCTTCATGGCCGAGCGCATCCGCAAGGCGATCGCCGCCACGCAGGTGGCGACCGACGACGGGAGGCGCGTGAACACCACCGCCAGCATCGGCGTCGCGTCCGGCATGATCCAGGCGTCCGACCCGACCGACCGGCTGCTGCGGGAGGCTGACGGGGCGCTCTACCGGGCCAAGGGCGGCGGACGCAACCGCGTGGTCGGCAGCCATCCCAACGACGGCTTCGCCGCGGCGCAGTAGCGCGTCCGCGAGCCGACTGTCCCACACCGGATCGGCCGGCGCGCGCCGGGTTCGCGCCGGGCGGCCGTGGTGCTGCGCGCTCCGCCGCCGCGCAGGGCGCGTTGACGGGCGTCAATGGCAGGCGGCCGGCCGATGCCTATTGCTGGCGCAGCGATCTCGCAGAGGAGTTCACGGCCATGGCGGACACCATTTCCGAGCCGAAGCCCGTAGCCGAGCGGCGCCCTTCCGGCAGGCGCATGATGAAGGCGGCGATCTTCGTGGAGAAGGACCGCATCGTGCTCGACGAGAAGCCGATACCGGAGGTGGGGCCGCTCGACGCCCTCATCCGCGTCACCACCACCACCATCTGCGGCACCGACATCCACATCCTCAAGGGCGAGTATCCGGTCGCGAAGGGCCTCACCATCGGCCACGAGCCGGTGGGCATCATCGAGAAGCTCGGATCGGCGGTGGAGGGCTTCGCGGAAGGTCAGCGGGTGATCGCCGGCGCCATCACGCCGTCGGGATATTCCAATGCCTGCCTGTGCGGCTGCGGCTCGCAGGACGGGCCGCGCACCAAGCACGGCTTCAAGCCCATGGGCGGCTGGCGCTTCGGCAACACCATCGACGGCGCGCAGGCGGAATATCTCCTGGTGCCCGACGCGATGACGAATCTCGCCGCCGTCCCGGATACGCTCGCCGACGAGCAGGTGCTCATGTGCCCGGACATCATGTCCACCGGCTTCTCCGGCGCCGAGAGCGGCAGGGTGAAGATCGGCGACGTGGTGGCCGTGTTCGCGCAGGGCCCCATCGGCCTGTGCGCCACCGCCGGCGCCCGCCTCATGGGGGCGACGCGCATCATCGTCGTCGACCAGATGGAGGCGCGCCTCAAGGTCGCCCGCGCCATGGGTGCCGACGAGACCGTGGATTTCTCCAAGGTGGACCCGGTGGAGGAAATCCTGCGCCTCACCGACGGGCGCGGCGTCGATGTCGCCATCGAGGCGCTGGGACGGCAGGCGACTTTCGAGGCGGCGCTCCGGGTGCTGCGGCCCGGCGGCACGCTGTCCTCGCTGGGGGTCTATTCCAGCGACCTGAAGATCCCGCTGGATGCCTTCCTCGCCGGCCTCGGCGACCAGACCATCGTCACCACGCTCTGCCCCGGCGGCAAGGAGCGCATGCGCCGGCTCATGGACGTGGTCGCCTCCGGCCGGGTGGACGCGCGCGCCCTCGTCACCCACCGCTTCAAGCTGGACGACATCGAGAAGGCCTACGACCTGTTCGGGCACCAGCGCGACGGCGTGCTGAAGGTGGCCATCACGCCCTGACCCCGACGCCGCGTCGATGGCGCGCGCGGGGCGGGACGGCTAGGAAGGACGGATGGCAGACGACGCATCTCCCTCCGGCAGCCCCGGCAATCATGTGGTGGCGGACCAAGGCGCGGTGTTCGCCTTCCTGGCGGACCCCGCGGCCCATGGCCTGCCGGCAGGCGAGCACGTCACGCGCATCGACACCCACGGGGCGGCGGTGTTCCTGGCGGGGCCGTTCGCCTACAAGGTGAAGCGGGCGGTTCTGTTTCCCTTCATGGATTTCTCGACGTTGGAGAAGCGCCGCGCCGCCTGCTCGGCCGAGGTCGAGATCAGCGGCGCCGGCGCACCCGGCCTCTATCTCGGCGTCGTCCCCATCGTGCGGCGGGGCGCGCGTTTCGCCCTCGGCGGCGACGGCGAGGCGGTCGAGCATGCGGTGAAGATGCGCCGCTTCGACACCGCCCTCACCCTCGACAAGGTGGCCGAACGGGGCGCGCTGACGCCGGACCTCGCCAAGGCGCTCGCCCGCACCGTCGCCGCAGCCCATGCCGCCGCGCCGGTGAAGCGCGGCTTCGACACGGCGGGCCGGCTCGCTTCTTATTTGGCCGACAACGAAAGGGAGTTCGCCGCGCGGCCGGACCTCTTCCCGCCCGGCGAGGCGCAGGCCTTGTCACGACTCTCCCAGGAGGCGCTCGCCCGGGTCGCGCCGCTGCTGGCGACGCGCAGCGCCGACGGCTTCGCGCGGCGCTGCCACGGCGACATGCACCTGCGCAACATCGTGCTGATCGACGGCGCGCCGACCCTGTTCGACGCCATCGAGTTCAACGACGACATCGCCACCTGCGACGTGCTCTACGACCTCGCCTTCCTGCTCATGGACCTCTGGCAGCGCGGCGCGCACCGGGCGGCCAACATCGTCTTCAACCGCTATTTGTGGGCGAGCGACGACGCCATGATCGACGGGCTCGCGGCGCTGCCGCTGTTCCTCAGCCTGCGCGCGGCGATCCGCGCCAAGGTGGAGGCGGCCGGCCTCGGGCATCTTCAGGGTGCTGCGCTCGACGAGGGCGAGGCACGGGTGCGCCATGCGTTCGCGGCCGCGCTGGGCTTCCTGGCGGGCGGACCGCAGGCGGCGGTGCGCCTCGTCGCGGTCGGCGGTCTTTCCGGCAGCGGCAAGAGCACCTGGGCGGCTCAGGAAGCGCCCGCGCTCGGCCGCGCACCCGGCGCGGCGATCGTGCGCTCGGACATCGAGCGCAAGCGCGTGTTCGGCATCGCGGAAACCGAGAGGCTCACCAGCGCCGCCTACGCGCCCGCGATCGGCGAACAGGTGTATGCCCGCATCCGCGCCCTGGCCGCGCGGGTTCTCGCGACCGGACAGAGCGTGATCGTGGATGCCGTCCACGCGCGTCCGGACGAGCGCGCCGCGGTCGAGGCGGTAGCGCGCGCGGCTGGCGTGCCGTTCGAGGGTGTGTGGCTGGAGGCGCCGGCGGCGGAACTCGTCCGCCGCGTCGAGACGCGCACCGGCGACGCCTCGGACGCCGACGCCGCGGTGGTGCGCAAGCAGCTCGCCTACGAACTGGGCGAGATCGGCTGGCGACGGAAGACCGCCCCGGTCAGCAGCGGACCTGGGGACCCGTCTTCGGATCAACACCGGTGACCACCTCCGGCTGACGCTCGGGCGAAGCCGGCGTGCCGGACTGCGGCGTCAGGCCGGTATAGGTGCCGCCAGTCCCACCGGTCCAGCCGGTGGAGCCCTCGTTGCCGGGCTTGGTACCGGAATCCGCGCCCGTTGTCGGCGAGGTCTCCGCGACGTGAGGAGTAGTCTCGCAGGCCGCGCGCGGCGCCTTCGGGTCGGACTGGGCATGCGCCGGGGCCGGGACAGCGCTTGCGAGCAGGAACATCACCGCGCCCACAAGGCCGGTGGCCAGGAGGCCCGCGCCCCGCTCGACGCGCGGCGAGAGAATCAGAGGAGTTGCGCACATATGCGCCTTCGGGTTCGGGTACGAGGGCATGGCCGTTCTCCTTTCGCTTGGAAGAACGCCCGCCCGCGATTCCCGGTTCCCTTACGGCCCGAACGGCTTCGGCCTCAGGCCTCGACCGTCACCCGCGGCGCCCCCTCCTCCACCACGCCGATCCGGCGCGCGGCGGCAAAGCCGGCCGCCTGGATTTCGCCCAGCAGGCGCTCCGCCTCCGCTTCCGCGCACGACACCAGAAGGCCGCCGGAGGTCTGGGGATCGGTGAGCAGATGGCGCCAGTGCTCCGGCGTCCCGGCATCGAGGTCCACCTCGGCGCCGTAGCTCGCCCAGTTGCGGTGCGAAGCCCCGGTGACGAAGCCCTGCCGCACCAGCGCCTCGGCATGGGCGAGCAGCGGCAGCGCGCCGCGCGAGATGCGCAGCCGCTTCGCCGAGCCGCGCGCCATCTCCAGCCCGTGGCCGAGAATGCCGAAGCCGGTCACGTCGGTCACCGCGTGGACCGCGGCATCCTTGGCGAGTTCCGCCCCCACCTTGTTGAGGCGGGTGGTGGTGGCGATCATCTCGTCATAGGCGTCGGCGGAGAGCGCCTCCTTCTTGAAGGCGGCGGAATAGACGCCCACCCCCAGGGCCTTGGTGAGGATCAGCGCGTCGCCCGCCTTCGCATCGGCGTTGCGCCGGATGCGGTCGCGCGGCGCGGTGCCGATCACCGCCAGGCCATAGACCGGCTCCGGGCAGTCGATGGAATGGCCGCCGGCCACCGGAATGCCCGCCTCGGCGCAGATCGCCTGCCCGCCCTGGAGGATGGCGCGCACGACATCGGTCTCGATCTTGCCCAGCGGCATGCCGAGGATCGCCAGCGCCATGATGGGCCTGCCGCCCATGGCATAGACGTCGGAGATGGCGTTGGTGGCGGCGATGCGGCCGAAATGGTCGGGATCGTCCACCATGGGCATGAAGAAGTCGGTGGTGGCGATGATGGTGGTGGTGCCGTCGAGGTCGTAGACGGCGGCATCGTCGCCGGTCTCGGTGCCCACCAGCAGGCGCTCGAACGGGCCGCCTTTGGCCTGGCCGGAGAGCAGCTCCTGGAGCACGGAGGGGGCCAGCTTGCAGCCGCAGCCGCCACCATGGGCAAGGCTGGTCAGGCGGAACGGGGTCTCGGTCATGTCATCACCTCTCGGCGCATACATAAGGTGCAGTCATCGGGCGGGAAAGCGCTGCGCCGCGACGCCGCCGAACGCCCCGAGGGCGAGGCCGGCGCGGATACGGCGCGACACGAAATCGATGGCGGCGGTGGCGGCGACGGTCACGGCGATCAGCACCAAGGCGCGGTCGAGCCGGATCTCGGCGATGGCGCTGTCGATGAAGAAGCCGAGCGTCGCCACGCCCAGGATGCCGACGATGGCGCTCTCGCGCATGACGATCTCCCAGCGGTAGCAGGCATAAGCGAGGAACGGCCCGAACAGGCGCGGCACCAGTTCGTAGCCGTAGAGGTCGAGCCCGCGCGGCGCATCGGGCCGCAAGGTCTGCGAAAGACGCTCGCCTTCGCGCCCCAGCAGATGCGCGATGATGGCGCCGTTGTGGAGGCCGAGCGCGATCACCGCCGGCAGCATGGAGGGGCCGAGCACCTGCAGCGCCAGATAGGCCAGCATGTATTCCGGCGTCGAGCGCAGCACCACCAGCACCACGTGCCCGGCCCGCGCACCGATGCGCCCCACCACGTTGCGCACCAGAAGCGCGAAGCCGCCGAGCGCGACAATGCCCATCACCACCAGGGTCAGCTGGGTGACGACGAAGGTGGCGACGAGCCCGGGCGCCGCCTGGTCCACCAGCACGATCTTCAGCCACGCGGCGAGCGCCGCCCAGGTGGCGGGGGCGAAGAGGTCGGCGCCCCGCAGCGGCGCCGGCACGATGTCCACCGTGAAGACGCGCACCACGTTCGCCCAGTCGGGGCTCACCGTGCCGAGCGAGAGCAGCACCGCGAGTGCGGCGGCGAAATAGAGCGGCAGCAGCTTCGCCCGCATCCACCAGCGGATGGTGCCGATGAGCAGGTAATAGGTGAGGAGGATGGCCGCCACCGCCCCGTACTCGCCCTGGCGGAAGAAGCTGTCCAATTCGAAGCCGAGCGTCGGCAGCCCGACGAAGCCGATCACCGCCGAGGAGCGGATGCCGCATTCCACGCGATAGAGGCCGTAGACCTTCATGGGCGCGAGCGCCAGCGGCAGGCGGGCATAGAGGAAGGCGCTCACCGCGCCGGTGCCCTTGGGCAGGACGTCGGCCGGGCGGCGGTCCGCCTCCTCCAGCATCTCGCCATAGACCTTGGCGAAGATGCCGGCATAGGGCAGCGCGATGGCCAGCACGCCGGTGAGCGCGCTCGGGCCGAACGGCTGCATCAGCAGCAGCGCCCAGAACAGTTCGTGGATCGAGCGCAGGGTGGTGGCCAGCCCGCGCACCCCGCGGCTGCGGCTCGCCAGCGCCAGAGCGAACCCCGCGGCGCCGCCGAGCGCCACGCCCGCCACCGCGAAAGCGAGGGTGAGCAGCACCGCGCGCCCGAGGTCGGACACCGCGGCGAAATCGGGCGCGAGGAAGCCGGCGGCGAACTTGGAGAGCGCCGCCCAGGGATTGGCATTCGCCACTGCGAGGTCCGCAAACGGCACAAGCACGACGGCGATGCC
The DNA here is from genome assembly GCF_003667445.1 of Xanthobacter tagetidis. GTDB lineage: Bacteria > Pseudomonadota > Alphaproteobacteria > Rhizobiales > Xanthobacteraceae > Xanthobacter > Xanthobacter tagetidis. The sequence goes on from NZ_RCTF01000023.1 coordinate 85,767, forward strand.
GACGAACAGCAGGCAGACATTGCCGCGCGTGAGCGCGAGCCGGCGCGGCGGCATGGCGGCGGCCTCAGCCGGCATAGAGGCCATCGAGATCGCCCCGCGTCAGCGCCTTGGCCGGCGCGTCCACCACCACCCGGCTCGCCTTGAGGCCGATGATGCGGTCGGCGCTTTCCAGCGCCAGGTCCACCGCGTGCAGCGACAGGACGAGGGTGGCAAAGCGCGCCGCCATGCTCTCCAGGATGCGCCGCGCCTGGGTCTCGTCCACCGCCGAGACCGGCTCGTCGGCAAGCAGGATGTCGCCGCCGCGGAAGAAGGCGCGGCCCACGGCGGTGCGCTGGCGCTGGCCGCCGGAGAGGCGCTCCACCGGCCGCATCAGCTCCGGCGCGAGGCCCAGCTCCTCGGCGAGCGGCGCCACCGCCGCCCGCTCGCGCCGGAACGGCCGGATGAGGTTCAGGGCATTGTAGAGCGCCCCGTGCCGGTCGAGGCGGCCCATATAGATGTTGTGAAACACTGAAAGCTGCGGCACCAGCGCGTGGTCCTGGGGCACCAGGGCCACCCGCGCGCCGGCATCGGCGAGGCGGCGGTAGAGCGCCGAGATCAGCGTCGACTTGCCCGAGCCGCTGCGGCCGAGCAAGGCGATGCGTTCTCCCGCCCGAACCGCGAGCGAAAGGTTTTCAAACACCACCCGCTCGCCATAGCCGAGCCGCTCGTCCGCGAACGCGGCGAGCACGGGCGCGGCCGGCGGCGACGGGATCGGCGCGCTCACGTTCAATCCAGCAGCCCGAGCTGCTGGCCAACCGCGACGATAGGGTCGTAGTCGGCATTGGTCGCCGGGATGAACTTCTTGCGCGGGAAAGCCGCAAGAAGCTCCGGCTCGCTCATGCCCACCAGAGCGGCGCGCACCTTGTCGGTGAAGCCGGCGCCGAATGTCTTGTCGGCATCGCCGCGGATCGTCCAGTTGTAGTCCGGATAAGGCGGCGTCTTCCAGATGATGCGCACCACCGCCGGGTCCACCTGCTTCTTGGCCACCATGTCGTCGAACGAGGTGAAGTTCACCGCGCCCACCTCGTAGGCGCCGGAGGCCACGAGCTCGACGGTCTTGGTGTGGTCACCGGAATAGCCGACGCGCGAGAACACCTCGTCCGGCCCCTTGCCCAGCTCCTTGCGGATGTAGAATTCCGGCATCAGGCGGCCCGAGGTGGAGGTCTTGGCGCCGAAGGTGAAGGTCTTGCCGGCGACCGCCTTGGGCAGGTCCTTCTGGTCCGCCGGCAGGCCGGTCGCGGCATTGGCAATGAAGTAGCTGACGAAGGCCTGGTCCTCATCGCCCTGGGCGAGCGCCTGCGAGCCCGCCACGGCGCGCCGCGCCTGGACGCCGGAGAGGCCGCCGAACCAGCCGAGCTGGATCTGGTTGTTCTTGAAGGCGGTGACGGCCGCCCCGTAGCTCTTCACCGGAACGTACTTCACCGGCACCCCGAGGGTCTTGGACAGATAGTCCGCGACCTTGGTGAAGCGCTGGACCAGCTTGGTCTCGTCCTCGTCGGGAATCGCGGAGAAGGTGAGCGTCTGGGCAAAGGCGGCGGAGGCACCGAGCAGGACGGCGGCGGTGGCCGCCGCAGCGAGAAGCGGGCGGATCATGGGCAGGTCTCCCCAAGCGGGCGCGCAGGCGCGCAACCCCCGGCGATTGAAAATGCAGAGATCTGTAACCGAGACGCGCAGGGAGCACGGCGGCCACGCGGCGTGGCCCTGTCGCCGCGCGCAGGCGCGGTTGCTCTCATGAGGTTCGCCCCGTCACGCGGGAGCCGGACTGCCGTCACCTTCCCAAACTGGAAGCTGGCGCGGAGCGCGTCAATAGAGAAAAACATCCCGGACTTTTGTCTTGGGGCCGGAAAATCACAACATTTTACCAGAAAACAACGCGGCTGTTTGCGGTCGATCGGCCGCAGGATTTTGCGCGCGCCCATGGTGCAGCGCAGCAAATACATGGCGAGGGCCGCGACGGGCCGCTTTGTCAGGCGAGCAGGTCGCGTAAACTTGAGCGGATACCCGAGTTTTGAACGATCCCAAGCTCGTCCCAGTTTGACATGTTTCCAGTTCCAAAATACCGTCCTCGCAAGTCGGAATCCCGACGTCGGACGTCGCGACGCGTCCGCAATTGTCCCCGGTCAGGGGCATCTATCGGAGGCTGCCTTCGATGAATATGGAGCTCTCGCGGCGCCAGTTCCTAGGAACGGCGGGCGCGGGCGTGGCGGGGACGACGCTCGGAGCCTTGGGCTTCGGGGGTGTGGAAGAGGCCTACGCCTCGACCATCAAGCCATTCCGTCTCGTCAATACCACCGAGGCCCGCAACACCTGCACCTATTGCTCGGTGGCGTGCGGCATCATCATCTATTCCAAGGGCAGTCTCGCCAAGGGCGAGAAGGCCGATATCACCCACATCGAGGGTGATACCGACCACCCGACCAATCGCGGCACGCTGTGCCCGAAGGGCGCGGCGCTCATCAGCTATGTCAAGTCCGAGCAGCGCCTGAAGTACCCGATGATCCGGCGCGCGGGATCCGACAAGTTCGAGCGCGTCTCCTGGAACGAGGCTCTGGACAAGATCGCCAAGGCCATGAAGGCCGACCGCGACCAGAACCTGGTCCAGAAGAACAAGGACGGCGTGACCGTCAATCGATGGACCACCACCGGTTTCCTCGCAGCTTCCGCAACGACCAATGAAACGGCGATGTGCACCTACAAGGTGGTGCGCTCGACCGGCATGGTGGTGTTCGACAACCAGGCACGCGTCTGACACGGCCCGACGGTGGCGAGTCTCGCCCCAACTTTTGGCCGTGGCGCAATGACGAATTCCTGGACCGACATCAAGAACGCGGATCTCGTGGTCATCATGGGCGGCAATGCCGCCGAGGCCCATCCGTGCGGCTTCAAGTGGGTCACGGAGGCGAAAGCCACCCGGGGCGCCAAGCTCGTCGTCGTCGACCCGCGCTTCACGCGCTCGGCCGCGGTGGCGGACTATTACGCGCCGATCCGGCAGGGCACCGACATCGCGTTCCTGAATGGGGTGATGAACTACCTCATCCAGAACGACAAGATTCAGTGGGACTACGTGAAGGCGTTCACCAACGCCTCCTTCGTGGTCAAGGAAGGCTTTACCTACCAGGACGGCCTGTTCACGGGCTATGACGAGCAGAAGCGGGACTACAACCGTTCCACGTGGGATTACGAGATGGGTCCCGACGGCTATGCCGTCGTGGACGAGACGCTCCAGAACCCGCGCTGCGTTTGGAACCTGCTGAAGCAGCACGTCTCCGTCTACACGCCCGAGCTGGTCGAGCGCATCACCGGCACGCCGAAGGACAAGTTCCTGAAGGTGGCGTCGATGATGGCGGAGTGCTCCGCGCCCAACAAGACCATGACGTCGATGTACGCCCTGGGCTGGACGCAGCACTCCAAAGGCTCGCAGAACATCCGCTGCATGGCGATGATCCAGCTCATGCTGGGCAATATCGGCGTGCGCGGAGGCGGCATGAACGCCCTGCGCGGTCACTCCAACATCCAGGGGCTGACCGACCTCGGCCTGATGTCCAACCTGATCCCCGGCTACCTGACGCTGCCGACGGAGCGGGAAGCGGACTTCAACGCCTACATGTCGACCCGCGGCTTCAAGCCGCTGCGGCCGAACCAGATGAGCTACTGGCAGAACTACAAGAAGTTCTTCGTCAGCTTCCAGAAGACCATGTGGGGCCCGGCTGCGACGGCGGAGAACAACTTCGCCTATGACTGGCTGCCCAAGCTCGACGTGCCCGCGTACGACGTCCTGCGCGCGTTCGAGCTCATGGACCAGGGGAAGATGAACATCTACTTCTGCCAGGGCTTCAATCCCTTGCAGGCGTTCCCCAACAAGGCCAAGCTCGCCCGCGCGCTGGGCAAGCTGAAGCTGCTCGTCGTCATGGACCCGCTCGAGACCGAGACGGCGCGCTTCTGGGAAAACCACGGCATCTACAACGAGGCGAATCCCGCCTCGATCCAGACCGAGGTGATCCAGCTGCCCACCACCTGCTTCGCCGAGGACGAGGGCTCCCTCGTCAATTCGGGCCGGTGGCTGCAGTGGCACTGGCCGGGCGGCTCGCCTCCGGGCGAGGCCAAGACGGACGTCTTCATCATGTCGCAGATCCACCTGCGGCTGAAGGAGATGTACCGCAAGGACGGCGGCGCGGTCCCCGAGCCGATCGTCAACCTCACCTGGAACTACAAGGACCCGAACGAGCCGACGGCGGAAGAGCTCGCGAAGGAGATGAACGGTTCCGTTCTGACCGACGTGCTCGACCCCAACGATCCGACCAAGAAGGTCCTGGAGGCGGGCAAGCAGCTCGCGTCCTTCGGCCTCCTCAGGGACGACGGCTCCACCGCGGCGGGCTGCTGGATCTATACCGGCTGCTTCACCGAGGCGGGGAACATGATGGCCCGGCGGGACAATTCCGATCCCGGCGATACCGGCGCCTATTCCAAGTGGTCGTTCTCGTGGCCCGCCAACCGCCGGATCATCTACAACCGCGCGTCCTGCAATCTCGACGGCCAGCCGTGGGATGACACGCGCAAGCTGATCTGGTGGGACGGGGCCAAGTGGACCGGCTTCGACGTGCCCGACATCGCGCCCACGGCCAAGCCGCGGGACGTGGGGCCGTTCATCATGAACCCGGAAGGCGTCTCGCGCCTGTTCACCCGGGGCATGATGCGCGACGGGCCGTTCCCGGTGCACTACGAGCCGTTCGAGAGCCCGGTCGCCAACCTCATCGCCCCGAAGGTGCGGGGCAATCCGGTGGCGCGCGTGTTCAAGGACGACTTCGCCCAGTTCGCCGACACGGGGTCGAAGGAGTTCCCCTATGCGGCGACGTCCTACCGCCTGACCGAGCACTTCCACTACTGGACGAAGACCAACCACGTGAATTCGGTGCTCCAGCCCGAATTCTTCGTGGAGATCTCGCCCGAGCTCGCCAAGGAGAAGGGCATCGCCAATGCCGGCTGGGTGCGCGTCTGGTCGAAGCGCGGCTCGGTCATCGCCAAGGCCTATGTGACCAAGCGCATCCGTCCGCTGATGGTGGACGGCAAGGCGACCCACATCGTCGGCATCCCCATCCACTGGGGCTTCGTCGGCGCGGCCAAGAAGGGCTTCCCGGCCAACGTGCTCACGCCGTTCGTCGGCGACGCGAACATCGAGACGCCTGAATACAAGGCGTTCCTGGTCAATATCGAGCCCACGACCGGGCCGGTGGCATAAGGGAGAAGAGACCGATGTTCCCTCCGATCCCCAATCCCCCGGTCACCGCGACCCCCGCGAAGTTCGGCGATGCGGACCTCGTCCGCCGCTCGGCTTCCTCGGTGCCGGCGCCAGCGCAGAAGCTGACGCCGGTCGCCAAGCTCATCGACGTGTCGAAGTGCATCGGCTGCAAGGCCTGCCAGGCCGCGTGCCTCGAATGGAACGAGCTCCATGAGGAGATCGGCACCTTCAACGGCACCTACACGAACCCGCCGGACCTCACCCCGGCGTCGTTCACGCTGATGCGCTTCACCGAGTGGGTGAACCCCGAGACCGACAATCTCGAATGGCTCATCCGCAAGGACGGCTGCATGCACTGCGCCGATCCCGGCTGCCTGAAGGCCTGCCCGGCGCCCGGCGCGATCGTGCAGTATTCCAACGGCATCGTGGACTTCGCCCACGACAAGTGCATCGGCTGCGGCTATTGCGTGAAGGGCTGCCCCTTCAACATCCCGCGCATCTCGCAGGTCGATCACAAGGCCTACAAGTGCACGCTCTGCTCCGACCGTGTCGCGGTGGGCCAGGGTCCGGCCTGCCAGAAGGCATGCCCCACCCAGGCCATCGTCTTCGGCACCAAGGACGAGATGAAGCAGTGGGCCGACGGCCGCATCAAGGACCTCAAGTCCCGCGGCTACAAGAATGCCGGCCTCTACGATCCGCCGGGCGTGGGCGGCACCCACGTCATGTACGTGCTCCAGCATGCCGACAAGCCCTCGATCTATGCGGGCCTGCCGGACAATCCACGCATCAGCCCCATCGTCGAGGCCTGGAAGGGCGTGACGAAGTATGTGGGCCTCGGCGTCATGGGCTTCGCGGCCATCGCCGGCGCCTTCCACTACCTCGTCACCGGCGCCAACAAGGTGACCGCCGAGGATGAGGAGAATGCGGAGAAGCTGACGCAGGGAGGACGCTCATGAGCGCGGCACCCTACGACGTGGAGGGCGGCGACCAGGTCCACAAGGGCCATCCGGTCCAGGTGGACCGCTACACGGTGGCGGCCCGGATCAACCACTGGATCACGGCCATCAGCCTGATCCTGCTGGCGATCTCCGGCCTCGCCCTGTTCCACCCCAGCCTCTATTTCCTGACCGCCCTGTTCGGGGGCGGTCAGTTGACCCGCGCCATCCATCCGTGGATCGGCGTGGTGCTGTTCTTCTCCTTCGCCGGGCTGTTCTTCCGCTTCTGGAAGGCGAACCTGTGGAAGAGCGAGGACGGAACCTGGCTGCGGCGCATCCGCGACGTGATCGCCGGCAACGAGGAGAAGCTGCCCGAGCTCGGCAAGTACAATGCCGGCCAGAAGTTCGTCTTCTGGGGCATGTCCTTCCTCATCCTGGTGCTGATCGGCTCGGGGCTGGTGATCTGGAACGTGTACTTCTCCAGCTTCACCTCCATCGAGCAGCAGCGCATCGCGCTCCTGGTCCACGCCTTGGCGGCGGTCGCCATCATCTGCGTGTGGATCATCCACGTCTACGCGGCCATCTGGGTCAAGGGCACCATCTCTGCCATGACCCGTGGCCAGGTGACGGGCGGCTGGGCCTGGCGGCACCACCGCAAGTGGCTGCGCGAGCTGGTGGCCGGCAAGCGCACGGGAACCCCCGCCGAATAGCGGTTTGGCCCGCGGCCCCTTCCCTCGCCGGGAGGAGGCCGCGGGTGCCCTTTGCCGGAAGGCCCGTCATCTGCGGCCCGCCCACTTGCGTTCCGCTGCTTCCGGTCCGTTGTTTGCGGTAAGTTACTTGCGACCGCTTACTTGCGGCCAGTTACTTGCGACCCGAGCCTCCCAGGCCCATCTGCATTGATGCTCGCCGTCGATGCGCGCCGTTCGTGCTCCGCGTGCCGTCCCGGCTCCTTGGCCGTGCGCCGCCGGAAGCTCCCGTTCTCACCACGTGACCCGTGAGGTTCGTGACGCATCATGTCCTCTTCCCCCACCGGCCCGGGCGCCATGATCGCCGATCCGTCGGTCATCACCGGCGTCAATGTGCCCCCCTTCGCCGTCATGCCCGATCCGGCCGAACTGTTCGTCCGGCGCGCGCAGCGCTTCGACGCTTTGGCCCAGGGCCATGAGCTGGCGCCCTACCTCGCCTTCCTGCGCGATCTGACGGCCGCCCAGGCCGCGAGCCTGCCAGACCTTCCCCTTCCCGATTTGCCGGAAGCCGAGGACCGCGAGCGCGCGCGCAGCTTCCAGATGCCGCCGATCGACCGCTCCCGCTTCACCGCCGACCCGGTGCTGGACGACACCTTCACACGGCTCCTGAAGCTTGCGGCCGACATCCCCATGCCGCCCACCGCCGCCGACGGCCTCGCGCGCCTGTCGCAGGCCGGAGACGGGGTGCGCGAGGAGGTGGTGCGCAACGTGCTGGCCGATTCCATCCCCATGGAGCATCTGGCCGAGCACGTGTTCGCCGCGTCCGCGCTCCAGGTGCATTTCGCCCGCCTTGCCGCGCGGATCGACCCGAAGAGCCTGGTGGACGTCGGCGTCGGCATGTGTCCCACCTGCGGCGGCCCGCCCGTGTCCAGCGTGGTGGTGGACTGGCCGAACGCGCACGGCGCGCGCTATTGCGTCTGCTCGCTCTGCAGCACCTGGTGGAACTTCGTGCGCATCCGCTGCACCTCGTGCGGCACCACCAAGGGCATCGGCTACCAGGAGGTGGACGGCAGCGACGGCGTCATCAAGGCCGAGACCTGCGACAGCTGCAGCACCTATCTCAAGGTGCTCTACCGGCCGAAGAATCCCGACCTCGACCCGGTGGCGGACGACGTCGGCAGCCTCGGCCTCGACGTGTTGATGAAGGACGGCCCCTACCGGCGGGCCGGGTTCAATCCGCTTCTGCTCGGCTATTGAGGCTACGGCCATGAGCGAGCCCTCTTTTGCGGGCGTTCGCGCCCAGGACGCCGGGGATGCGCCGTCCGGCGCGGCCGCGCCGGAAAGCCGCCGGCTGCCTTCCGTGGATGCCGTGCTCAAGACCGATGCGGCCCGCGCCGCCCGCGACCGCCACGGCCGCGCCGCCGCCACCGCCGCGGTGCGCACGGTGCTCGACGGCGC
>NZ_RCTF01000024.1 GCF_003667445.1 Xanthobacter tagetidis
TCGCCAAGGGGCTGATCCTGCTGTCGTGCGGCGTCTACGGCAACGTGATCCGCTTCCTGGCGCCGCTGACGATCCCCGACGCGGTGTTCGGCGAGGCGCTCGACATCATCGAGGCCAGCCTGCGCGAATGCGCCGCCGAGGCGTGAGCGAGAACGGGAGGAGGACCGATGCATGATCCTTTGGGCGAGGCGGCGCAGAGCGGCGGAGCCAACCTCGCCATCGACCCCCGGCGGCTCTGGGAGAGCCTGATGGAAACAGCCCGCATGGGCGGAACGCCCAAGGGCGGTATTTGCCGGCTGGCCCTGAGCGCCGCCGACCGCGAGGTGCGCGACTGGCTGCGTGACGCCTGCACCGCGCTCGGCTGCACCATGACGGTCGACGAGGTGGGCAACATGTTCGCATTCAGGCCCGGCCGCCGGAACGATCTCGCGCCGATCGCCTTCGGCAGCCATCTTGATACCCAGCCCACCGGGGGCAAGTTCGACGGCGTCCTGGGCGTACTTGCCGGCCTGGAGGTGCTGCGCACGCTGGACGAGGCGGGCTACGACACCAATGCGCCGCTCCTGCTGGTGAACTGGACCAACGAAGAGGGTGCGCGCTTCGCCCCGGCGATGCTGGGATCCGGCGTCCATGCGGGCGTGTTCGATCGCGCTTATGCCGACGCACGGCAGGACCGGCACGGCGTGTGCTTTGGCGACGCCATCGACGCCATCGGCTACCGCGGCACGGCGCCGGCCGGCTCGGTTCGTTTCGGCGCCATGTTCGAGCTGCACATCGAGCAGGGGCCGGTTCTTGAGGCTGAGGGCCGGACCGTGGGCGTGGTCACGGGAGTCCAGGGCATGCGATGGTACGAAGTCTCGATGACCGGCCGGGAGGCCCACAGCGGCTCGACGCCGATGGGGCTTCGCGCCGATGCCCTGCTGGCAGCGGCGCGCCTCGTGACCGAGGTGCATGCCATCGCGCTGGCATACGGCCCGGAGGCCGTGGGCACGGTGGGGTCTCTGGAGGTCACGCCAAATTCGCCGAACGTGATCCCCGGCGCCGTCCGCCTCACGGTCGACCTGCGCCACCCGGACGACGCCGTCCTGGGGGCCATGGAGGCGCGCCTCCAGGCTGCGGTGCGGTCTCTTTCACCTGACGCGGGCCTTGAGGTGCTGTCCGCCAAGATCTGGGATTCGCCCGCGGTGCGTTTCGACGCCGACTGCATCGCCGCCGTTCGCTCGGGTGCGGCCGCTGCCGGACTGCCGGCGCGCGACATTATTTCCGGTGCCGGCCATGACGCGGCCTATATCGCGCGCATCGCTCCCACGAGCATGATTTTCGTGCCGAGCGCGGGCGGTCTCAGCCACAATGAGGCCGAGAGCACCACCGCCACCGAATGCGCCGCCGGCGCCCAAGTGCTGCTCAACGCCATTCTGGCCTACGACCGTGCGGGGGAAAACCGATAGCCGACCTCCGCTCGCGAGCACGGCGCGAAGTGACGGTCGCACGCCGGTAAAGAGACGCGCTTGCCGCTTCCATGCCATTGCGGCGCCCAAACGCGTCAGATGTTGCTGTCACAATATGCTGCTCGTCAGTGACGGGGCCACATGAGCAGCAGACCGGCGACGATGGCGCGGCAGTGGCGCGGCTCAAGCTGGCCGAACGCCTCGAGCTGCTCAGCGAGGTAGTGGGCCTTCACACCGAGATCGGCAGGCACAAACCGTCGGTGTGGCCATCAATCGGCCGCCCACAGCGCCCGCCTCGCTGGCGCCGGCCCGCGCCGCCGGTTCACGGCCCGGCGACCCCGGATCGCGCGCATCGCGATCCGGGCCGAGGCATCAGGCGATGCGGTCGCCGGGCTTGATCTGCACCGTGCGGCTGTCGACGCCCGGCAGCATGCGGGCGGGATCGCGCGTGACGACCACGTCGATCACGGTCGGACCGCCGCAGGGCAACAGCGCCTCCTGGAACGCCGCCGCCAGGTCCTGCGGCCGCTCGACCCGGATGCCGCGGCACTGCATCGCCGTCGCCACCGCCGCATAGTCGATCTCGCTGAGGTCGGACGACTGGTAGGCGCCCTGGCCGTACATCAGGTGCTGGAGCGCCTTCACATAGCCGGACGCGGCGTTGTTGATGACGATGACGGTGAAATCCAGCTTGAGCCGCCGCGCGGTTTCCAGCTCGCCCAGCATCATGTTGAAGCCGCCGTCGCCGGTCAGAGCGAACACCGGCGCCTTCGGGGCGGCGAGCGCGGCGCCGATGGCGCCCGGCAGGCCGTAGCCGATGGAGGCCGAGCCGCGGTCGGGCACGAAGGCGCGCCCGGCGCGCGGGGCATTGAACAGGAGCCCGCCCCAGTGGGCTGCGAAGCCGCCATCGGCCACCAGATAGCCGTCGGCGGGCAGCGCCGCGTTGATCTCGGTGAGCAGGCGGGCGATGTCGATCGGCGTCTCATTGGAGTTCAGGCGCTCGGACACCTTCTCCCGCCACGCGTCCATGCGCGCCGTGATCTCCGCCGGGCGGGCGGCCCAGCGCTGCGAAAGCTGCGCCTGCCGGGGCGCGAGCGCGGCGTCGAGGTCGGCGATGCCGAGAAGGGCATCGCCCCAGAGCTTCACCGAGGCGCGCACCGACCGGTCGAACTCCTCCGCCACGCAGTCGAGATGGATCACCGCCTTGCCGGGGGAGGGGATGGTGTAGCGCTTGGTGGCGATCTCGCCCAGCTTGCAGCCCACCACGATCAGCAGGTCGGACTCTTCGATGAGCGGGTTGGCGATCCGGTCGTAGCGGCCGAACAGGCCGGCGCTCAGCGGATCGGCGCAGGGGATGGCGCCCTTGCCGCTCAGCGTGTGCGCCACCGGGATGTTGAAGCGGCGCGCGAACGCGGTGAGGCTCGGCGCGGCGCCGGACAGATGGACGCCGCCGCCGGCGAGGATAACGGGCGACTTCGCCGCGGCGATCATCTCGGCGGCGCGGGCGATGCCTGCGGCCTCCGGGCGGGTGCGCAGGGCAGGGGCGGCGCCGTAGATCGGATCGACCTCGAACTCCTCCACCGGAAACGCATGGACGGCGTGCGAGACGTCCTCGGGCACGTCGATCACCACCGGGCCGGGCCGCCCGGTGGTCGCGACGGCGAAGGCGCGCCGCATCAGCTCGGGGATGCGGCTCACCATCTCCACCCGGATCAGCTCCTTGCAGACCGGGCGCAGCACGTCCACCTGGCGGCATTCCTGGGTCATGTTCTTCCAGGAGTGCGCGCGGTGGGTGTCGCCGACGAGCACCACCATGGGCGTGCCGGCGTTGAGCGCCTCCATCAGGCCTGTGACGAGGTTGGTGGCGCCCGGGCCGAGCGTCCCGTCGACCAGACCGACGCGGCCGGAGACCTTGGCATAGGCGTCGGCGGCGAAGATGCCGGCGCGCTCGTCATTGATGAGATGATGCCGCAGGCCCAGGCGGCGGGCGGCGTCGTAGAAGGGCAGGAGCTGGAAGCCGCCCATCCCGAAGATGTCCCCGCCCTCGAAGGCGAGGATCATGCGGGCCATGGCCTCGCCGCCGGTGATCGACAGGACTTCCGGACCGGGACGGGTCTGAGGCTCGACGTGCTGGTTCATCGTGACAGTTCCTTTGGAAAGACGCGGCGGCTGCCCGGTCAGTCGACCTTGGCGCCGGAGTTTTCGACCACCTTCGCCCACTTGGCGGTTTCCGAGCGGATCAGCGCGGCGAGCGCCTGCGGCGTGCTCGGGGCGGGATCGGCGCCGATGGCGGCGAGCTTCTGCTTCACCTCGTCCTGGCCGAGCACCTTCACAGTGGCGGCGTTCAGGCGGTCGATGATCGGCTGCGGGGTCTTGGCCGGAGCCATGAGCGCGAACCACGACAGGACCTCGCAGCCGGGCAGTCCCGCCTCGGCCATGGTGGGGACGTCGGGCGCCTCGGGCGAGCGCGCGGCGCTGGTCACCGCGAGCGCGCGCAGCTTGCCGGCCTTCACGTGGGGCAAGGACGAGGACAGGTTGTCGAACATGGCCTGCACCTGGCCGCCCATCAGGTCGATGACCGCCGGCGCGCTGCCCTTGTAAGGCACGTGGACCATCTTCACGTCGGCTACCATGTTGAACAGCTCGCCGCTGAGGTGGATCGAGGAGCCGCTGCCCGATGAGGCGAAGTAGATATCGCCCGGCTTGGACTTGGCGAGGGCGATAAATTCCTGGACCGTCTTGGCCGGCACGCTCGGGTTGACCACGAGTACGTTCGGGACGGTGGCCACCAGCGAGATTGGTGCGAAATCACGCTCGAAATCGAACGGCAGGCGACGGTAGAGCGTGGTGTTGATGGTGTTGGCGATCGTGCCCATGAAGATCGTGTAGCCATCGGGCGCCGACTTCGCGACGAAGTCGGAAGCGATGCTGGCGCCGGCCCCCGGCCGGTTGTCGACCACCACCGGCTGCCCCAGCTCTTCCGCAAGATGCTGGCCGACGATGCGCGCGATCACATCGGTGGACCCGCCGGCGGCATAGCCCACGACGAGGCGGATCGGCTTGGTGGGATAGGCGTCGGCGCGCGCCGGGGCGGGTGCTGCGGCAAAGGCTGCGGCGCAGACAAGCGACGTCAGCAGCAGGGTTCTGCGGTGCATGGCGATCCTCCTTCGATCAGGCTATTGCAATAGTCCATATATTGGACTAAATTTCTTATAATCAGGCAACGTCAATCTATGAACGTCGATATTATCTGTCAATAAAGGGATAGCGCCTGTTTTCGAACGAAGATACGTAGTCCATAATATGAACTATATGGAGCGGTGATGGGAAGCGAGGCAGGGGATGCCGCCGGCGTTCAGAGCATCCGACGCGCTGCGGCGGTGCTGCGGGCGCTGGCTCAGCGCGCGCAGTCCGGCGCGCGAATGGTGGACATCACGCGCGAGACGCGGCTCAACCACGCAACGGCCCATCGCATCCTTCAGGGGCTGATCGTCGAGGGGCTGGCCAGCCAGAACCCCGCGACGCGGCGCTATCACCTCGGCGCCACCATCTTCGAGCTGGGGCTGCTGGCCGAGCCGCGACTGGCGCTGAGCGAGATGGCGGGGCAGGCGGTGGAATTCCTGGCGGAACGCACGGGCGACACGGTCTTCGCCGCCGTGCGGGCGGGTTCCGATGCGCTGTGCATCAAGCGCCAGGCGGGCAGCTTCCCGATCAAGGCGTTCACCATCGACGTCGGCGCGCGGCTGCCCCTCGGGGTGGGCGCGGGCGGGCTCGCCATGCTCGCGGCGCTGCCGGAAGAGGAGGCGCGATCCATCATGGACGACAACATTCCGCGCCTCGACGGCCTCGGCACCCTGCCACCGGGCGATCTCTGGCGGCTGGTCGAAGAGGCGCGCGGGCGCGGCTATGCGGTGAACGTCAACCGTGCGCCCGGCGTCGTTGCCATCGGCGTCGCGGTGCACAATCTCGACGGCGGTCTTGCGGGCTCACTGAGCGTTGCGGCGATCGAGAGCCGCCTGCCGCCGGAGCGTGTGGAGCAGGTGGCGCGCCTGCTGCGGGCCGAGGCGCGCAAGATCGAGAAGTCGCCCCAGCCGTCGAAAGGCGGGCCTGCCGCCGCATCGTGAGCACCAGCGCCGTCCGATCGCACATCGGGCGGCCGGAAAAGCGGCGGCTGTCAGCCCTGCCAGTCGTCGTAATCGGCCTTTGCCATCATGGCGGCCAGTTCCTTCACGTCCACCTTGGGCTCCCAGCCCAGCTTGGTGCGGGCCTTGCTGGAGTCGCCGAGCAGAAGGCTCACCTCGGCCGGGCGGTAGAATTTCGGGTTGATCTGGACGACGACCTTGCCGGTCTTGCGGTCCACCGCCTGCTCCTCCTTCGCCTCGCCGGACCATTCGAGGTCGAGCGCGAGAGCCTCCGCGGCATAGCGGACGAAGTCGCGGATCGAGGTCGTCACGCCCGTCGAAAGCACGTAGTCGTCCGCCGTCTCCTGCTGGAGCATGCGCCACATGCCCTCGACGTAGTCGCCGGCAAAGCCCCAGTCGCGCTTGGCGTCGAGATTGCCCAGCTCCAGCGGTTCCGCGATGCCACGGGCGAAGCGCGCGAGCCCGAGGCTGATCTTGCGCGTGACGAACTCGGTGCCGCGCAGCGGGCTCTCGTGATTGAAGAGGATGCCGGACGAGGCGTGGGTGCCGAATGATTCCCGGTAGTTCACCGTGATGTAGTGGCCATAGGTCTTGGCGACGCCATAAGGGGAGCGCGGGTGAAAGGGCGTGTCCTCGTTCTGCGGAATGGTCCGAACCAGCCCGAACATCTCCGACGTGGACGCCTGGTAGAATCGGGCCTCGGGGGCATAGGTGCGGATCGCATCGAGCAGGCGCACCACGGCGAGGCCGTTCACTTCCGCCGCATAGACGGGCTGATCCCAGGATGAGCCGACGAAGCTCTGCGCTGCAAGGTTGTAGATCTCGTCGAACGCGCCGTCGCGCACGAGCCGGGTGATGTTGTTGACTTCGGCAAGGTCGAAATAGACGCGCTCGATCTCACCGGCAATGCCAAGCTTCTCCAGGCGCTGGGTCTCGACATGAGAGCTGCGACGCATGGCGCCGGTGACGTGGTATCCCTTTTCGAGCAAAGACTTGGCCAGGTACGTGCCGTCCTGCCCACTGACACCGGTAATCAGTGCGCGTTTCACCAACTTTCCCCCAACGATGTTCAGCTTGCGGTTGCGATAGGTAGAGAGAGTCATGCACCCTGTCCACCGATTCCGTAGCAGGTATCATCTTGCATCGCTGCTATCGGGCGGCGACTATGGTTTGGCTCGGCGCATCGCGATATCGGGGAGCGGCGCGGGATGTCGAAAGCCCCCCGCATCTGGATCAAGACCGCGTTGTCCGCTAGTTGGTTGACAGAGCGGAATGCAGTTGGCGAGGGCGGAGCGGCGGGGAGCGAGAAGGGTGAAAGCTCGTGGTTGCGCAAGGTAGAGAGCCGCAGTCGGCCGTCATGCGGCTCGCGTCGGCGTCCAGTCGCAGCCTCAATCGCGGTATCTGGGCGTTGCGCTGCAATCGCGGCAACTGCCCCAACGACATCCCGAAACCATGCTGGTTGCAGGCGGGCGGCATGCCGAGGCCCCGCGGGATCGATCTGTTTGGCTACCTCCTGTCGGAGATCGGCCTCGGAGAGGCGGCGCGGCTGCTGGCCGCGGCATTGGACACGGCCGCCATCCCGAACCATCTCATCAACGTTCCGCTGGAGGGGCGCCAGGCGGAGAGTGCGCTGGCCGAGCGCATCGCCGACCAGGGCGGACACGCGGTCGCGCTCACCGTCTCCGGCGCGATGGACATTCCGGCCTTCGCCGCCCGCGCCTGCCGCGGGCAGGAAAACATCCACTACACCTATTGGGAGCTGCCCTCAGTTCCGCAGGCCTGGCGGCGGATGTTCGACGGGTTCGATTCCTACTGGGCGCCGACCGGCTTCGTGCGGGACATGCTGCTCTCGGTGCAGCGCCGCCCGGTTCATCTCGTGCCCCAGCCGGTGTTCTTGCCCGCCACGCCGCCGGCTCCCGCGCGATCGGCCGGGCCGCTGCGGGTGCTCACATTGTTCGACTATGATTCCTATGTGGTGCGGAAGAACCCGCACGGTGCCATTGCGGCCTTCAAAGCCGCCTTTCCCGCCGGAACCGAGGATGTGGAACTGGTGATCAAGGCGCGCGGCCAGGGTCCGTCCGCTGCCCGCGACGCCATGGCGCGGCTCGCGGCCGGGGACCGCCGGCTCCGCCTGATCGACCGCACGATTCCGCGCGAAGAGCTGGATGCCCTGACGGAGAGCTGCGACGTGTTCATGTCGCTGCACCGTTCCGAGGGCTTCAGCCTGGGCTGTGCGGAGTCCCTCGCCCTCGGCAAGGCGGTGGTCGCCACCGACTTCGGAGGGACACGGGACTTCGTGACGCAGGAGACCGGCTATCCGGTTGCCTACCGCGAGGTCGCGGTGGATGTGGCGGACTATCCCGGCGGCGGCGGCGGCAGCCACTGGGCCGAGCCGGACATCGAGCACGCGGCCGCGATCCTGAGGTCGATCTACGACGATCCAGCGTCCGTGGCGCCGAAAGCCAGGGCCGGCTATGCGCTGCTGAAGCGCAACAATTCCTTTGAGGCGGTCGGCGCCCGCATCCGCACGCTGATCGGCGCCGACACCTGAGCCGGTCCCGCCCCCGGTCCGTCGGGCGCGGGACCAGGCGGCTCGGTTCAGCCGTTGCGGAAGGCGTAGCCATAGCCGTTCAGCGCCGGCGCGCCGCCGAGATGCGCGTAAAGCACCTTCGCGCCCTCCGGGAAGTAGCCCTTCTTCACGAGGTCGATCATGCCCTGCATGGATTTTCCCTCGTAGACCGGGTCGGTCATCATGCCTTCCAGGCGCGCGGCCAGGCGGATCGCGTCCTTGGTCTCGTCCGACGGCACGCCGTAATAGGGATAGGCATAGTCCTCCACCAGCACCACGTCGTCGGGCGTGATCTCGCGGCCGAGCTTGACGAGGTCGGCGGTGCGCCGGGCGATCTCCAGCACCTGGGCCTTGGTCTGGGCCGGCGTCCCGGAGGCGTCGATGCCGATCACCTTCTGCGCCCGGCCGTCCTTGGCGAAGCCGACCGTCATGCCAGCATGGGTGGAGCCGGTGACGGTGCACACGATGATGTAGTCGAAGGCGAAGCCCAGTTCCTTCTCCTGCGCGCGCACCTCCTCGGCGAAGCCCACATAGCCGAGGCCGCCATAGGGATGCACCGAGGCGCCGGCCGGGATCGGGTAGGGCTTGCCGCCGTTGGCTTCCACGTCGGCGATGGCGTCTTCCCAGCTCTTGCGGATGCCGATGTCGAAGCCGTCTTCCACGAGGCGCACGTCGGCGCCGAGGATGCGCGAGAGCATGATGTTGCCGACACGGTCGTAGATCGTGTCCTCGTGCGGCACCCAGGCTTCCTGCACCAGGCGGCACTTGAAGCCGATCTTGGCCGCCACCGCCGCGATCATGCGGGTGTGGTTCGACTGCACGCCGCCGATGGACACCAGCGTGTCGGCACCGGACTTGATGGCGTCGGGCACGATGTATTCGAGCTTGCGCAGCTTGTTGCCGCCGAAGGCGAGGCCGGAATTGCAGTCCTCGCGCTTGGCATAGATCTGCACCTTGCCGCCGAGATGGGCGGTGAGGCGGTCGAGCTTCTCGATCGGCGTCGGGCCGAAGGTGAGCGGATAGCGTTCAAAGGCGTCGAGCATGGGCAGCCTCATGGGTTGGAGGCCGAAATGCTTGACAGAAAACGCGTGAAAGGTGCTCTCTATTATAGTGCGTAAAGCGGGCTCAAAATGATGCGATACGCGAAAATTATAATCTAATCATCCAGATTCATCGGAGAAAATGAAAGAATCTCTCAATCCTGAATCGCTCGCGCCCCTCGACCTCAAGATCGTGCGCCTGCTGCAGCAGAACGGACGGCTGACCAATGCCGAGCTGGCCGAGCAGGTGGCCATCAGCCCGGCCACCTGCCACCGGCGCACGCAGGCGCTGGTGAAGGCGGGGTACATCACCGGCTTTCGCGGTCTGGTGGCGCCGCAGAAGGTGGGGCGCGGCGCGCTCGTGATGGTGGGGGTGGTGCTCGACCGCTCGACGCCGGAGAGCTTCGCCGCCTTCGAGGCGGCGGTGGCGGAGCTGAGCTTCGTTCTCGACTGCCACCTGGTGGCGGGCGATTTCGACTATTTCCTGAAGATCCGGGTCGGCGACATGGCCGATTTCAACCGGCTGCACGGCAGCCGGCTGATCGCGCTGCCCGGCGTGCGCCAGACCCGCACCTTCTTCGTGATGAAGGAGGTGGTGGACAATCGTCCGCTGGACATCTGACCTGCGCGGGCTGCGCCGGCCGTCAGTCCGGGATCAGGGGAGGCGGCAGATCGCTGCGGCGAGCGCCTGGGTGCGCGGCACGAGGGTGTCGAGGCGGCAGAATTCCTCGTCGGTGTGCGCCTTGCCGCCCACCGGTCCGAGCCCGCACAAGGTCGGCACGCCGAGGGAGGCGGTGAAGCCGGAATCGGCGCAGCCGCCGGTATGCTCCCCGCCCACCTCGAAGCCGATCCCGCGCGCGGCCTCGCGATAGAGCGCGAACAGGCCGGCCGCGTGCTTCTCCTCCAGCGGCGGGAATCCGGCGCGCAGCGTCAGCGTCGCCGCGGTGCCGGGGATCTCCTCATGGGCGACGATGCGCTCCACCTCGGCGATCAGCGCGCTGCGCTGCGCCAGCGTGTCGAAGCGCATGTCGCACTCCGCCTGCGCCGATCCCGCCACGGTGTTGTAGGTGATGCCGCCGCGCACCACGCCCACATTGGTGGTGATGCCGGCATCGTAGTCGGTCAGCGCGTGGAGCTTCACGATCTTGCGCGCCAGCGCCTCGATGGCGCTCGCGCCGTCCTTGTGGTTGACGCCCGAATGGGCGGCGCGGCCGCTCACGGCGATGTGGAACGAGCAGCCGCCCTTGCGGCCCGTCACCACATTGCCGCTGATCCGGCCCGGCTCGGTGTTGAAGACCGCGCGGGCGCCCTTCGCCTCCACCTCGATCTGGCGCCGGCCGGAGGGCGAGCCGATCTCCTCGTCGCCGGTGAACAGCGCCACCACCGGGAAGGGGAGCCCGCCCGCCGCCATGATGGCTCTGAGCGCGAAAATGTTGGCCACCAGTCCCGATTTCATGTCGCACACGCCCGGGCCGAAGGCGAGGTCGCCGCGCCGGGAATAGGGCCGCGACAGCACCGTCCCGCTCGGAAAGACGGTGTCGCGGTGGCCCATCAGCAGCGCATGGGCATTGCCGAATCTGCCCGGCACCTCGGCGCGGAAGATGTCGCCATAGGTGGCGTCGGGGATGCGGGTGACGGCGATGCCGTCCGCCTCCAGGACGTTGGCGATGGCTTCGCCCACGCGGTCGACGCCGGCCTTGTCGTAGCTGTTGGAATCGATGTCCACGAGGCGCGCCAGCAGCGCCTCCATCTCGTCGAAGCGCGGCGCGAGCCAGGCGGCGACGCGGGTGGCAGCCTCTTCGGCGGACGCGGGGGCGGACAGCGTGCTCATGCGGCCCGCGCCTTGAGGATCGCCATGCCCTCTTCGCCGAGATCGTAGAACAGGCCGGCCATCAGCTGGAGCGCCTCGCGTGCCACCGAGCCGAGCAGATGCTCGTTCGGGGCGTGCTGCGAGCAGGCGGGGTAGGAGTGCGGCACCCAGATGGTGGGCATGCCCAGGATCAGCGCGAACACGTCGTTGGGCAGCGAGCCGCCGAGATTGGGCAGCAGCGCCGGCGCCTTGCCGGTGGTCTTCTGGATCGAGGCCAGCGCCCACTTCACCCACGGGTCGGTGGGATCGAGCCGGGTCGCCTGGAACACCGCCGAGCGGGCCGGGCGCACCGTCACCGCGCCGAGGCCGCGGGCCGCGAGATGGGCCTCAACCAGGGGGATCACGCGGGTCGGGTCGGTGCCCACCACGAAACGCAGCTGCAGGGTCGCCTTGGCGGTGGGCGGCACCGCATTGGCTGGCTTGTCCGGCGCGCCGGTCTGGAAGGCCAGCACCTCCAGCGCGTTCCAGCCATAGACGCGCTCGGCGGGCGTGAGGCCCGGCTCGCCCCAGTCGGGATCGACCTCGGGATCGCCCATGCCCTGCTCCAGCGCGATGCCGGAGAGCGCCTGGCGCACGGCGGAGGGCAGCTCCTTCGGGCGCAGGCCGTCCACCAGGATGCGGCCCTTGGCGTCCACCAGGGACGCGATGGCGTTGGCGAGCAGGGTGCCGGCATTGGCGAGCGCACCGCCCCAATTGCCGGAGTGATGCCCGCCCTCGCGCAGGTTCGCCTCCAGCTCGAAATTCACCGCGCCGCGCGAGCCCAGGAACACGGTCGGGCGGACCGCCGAGAGGCGCGGCCCGTCGGAGCCGATCAGGAGGTCGGCGGCGAGCGCCGCGCCTTCGCGCTGCGCCAGTTCGCGCAGGCCGGG
Source organism: Xanthobacter tagetidis (assembly GCF_003667445.1). Classification (GTDB taxonomy): domain Bacteria; phylum Pseudomonadota; class Alphaproteobacteria; order Rhizobiales; family Xanthobacteraceae; genus Xanthobacter; species Xanthobacter tagetidis. Next base: position 11,939 of record NZ_RCTF01000024.1, read on the forward strand.
AGAGCCAGCCTCCTCGCCCATCTCGATCAGCATCTTGCAGTTGAAGCCGAGCCGGCCGCCGCGCGCGGCCATCACCTGCTCCAGGGCGGTGATGTTGATGGAATGCTGGCCCTTGTTGTCGGCGGTGCCGCGGCCGTACCAGCGGTCGCCGTCCTCCACCAGGGTCCAGGGGGCGAGGCCCTCGCGCCAGCCGCCGTCCTGGCCGAACACCACGTCGCCATGGCCGTAGGTGAGCACGGTGGGCAGGCCCTCCGCCTCATGCCGCTCGGCGATGAGGAAGGGGCCGTAGCCCTCGGCGGAATTCTCCACCACGCGGCAGGCGAAGCCGAGCTTCTCCAGCGTCGGGATCATCTCCTCGGTGAGGTAGGCGCCGAGCGCGGCGATGCTCTCGCCGGTCTGGCTCTCGGTCGGCATGGCGACGCGGCGGGCGAGGTCCCGGCGGAAGTCTCCGCGGTCGAAATAGTCCGCGGCGCGGGTGACGGCTTCTTGGCGACTCATGGTGCGACGATGGCCTTCAGTGGTCGGGGACGGGGTCAGGCGGCGACGGTGCGCGCCGCGCCATGGGGGGCGAAGTGGCAGGTGGCCCAGCCATCCGGCAGGCGGACGAGCGGCGGCGCCTCGGCGCGGCACAGGTCCACCGCGCCCGGACAGCGCGGGTTGAAGGGGCAGCCGGCGACCGGCGTGAGCGGATTGGGGAACACCGCGCCGAGATGGGTGTCCGGGACGCCGAGGTCCGGATCGGGGGTGAGCACCGACTCCAGCAGCGCGCGGGAATAGGGATGCTCCGGCCCCGCGAACAGGCCGGCGCGGGTGCGCTCCTCGACGAAGCGGCCGAGATACATCACCGCCACCCGGTCGGCGAGGTGCTCCACCACGGCGAGGTTGTGGCTGATGAAGAAATAGGTGAGGCCGAGCTCGCGCTTCAGCTCCAGCAGCAAATTGAGGATCTGCGCCTGCACCGACACGTCGAGCGCCGAGGTCGGCTCGTCGCAGATCACCACCTCGGGGCGCATGACGAGCGCGCGGGCGATGGCGACGCGCTGGCGCTGGCCGCCGGAGAGCTGGCTCGGCGAAGCGTTCAAAAGGCGGCGCGGCAGGCCCACCACGTCGAGCATCTCCAGCACCTTGCGGTGCCGCTCGGCGGCGCTGCCGATGCCGTGCACCACCAGCGGCAAGGCGATGAGCTGGGCGATGGACTTGCGTGGGTTGAGCGAGGAATAGGGGTCCTGGAAGATCGGCTGGATGCGCCGCGCCACCGCCACCCGGTTCTTGGCCGCGATGGGGGCGCCGTCGATCAGAATCTCGCCGGAGGAGGGCGGCAGGAGGCCGAGCAGCATCTTGGCGAGGGTGGACTTGCCCGACCCGCTCTCGCCCACCAGCGCATAGACCTCGCCGCGCTTCACCTGGAGCGACACGCCGGCCACCGCCGTGAGCGTCGCCTTCTTGCGGAACAGGCCCTGGGAGACCTGGAACGTGCGGGTGACGTTCCTGAGTTCGAGCACGATGTCGCTCATGCCGCCACCTCCGTCGCGTCGAGCCGGGCGCAGCGCACCTCGTGGTCGGCCCCGGTGCGCACCAGCGGGATGTCGGCGGCGCATTCGGGGCCGGCGAAGTCGCAGCGGTTGCGGAAGGCGCAGCCGTCCAGCCGGCCGATCAGGTTCGGCACCTGACCGCGGATCGCGCCGAGCGGCATGCCGGGCTGGGTGCGGCCGGGAACCGGGATGCAGTCCAGCAGGCCGCGCGTATAGGGATGGCGCGGCTGCTTGAACACGGCGCGCGAGGTGCCGGTCTCCACCAGCCGGCCGGCATACATGACGCCCACCTTGTCGGCGACGCGCGCCACCACGCCGAGGTCGTGGGTGATGAGGATCACCGCCATGCCGAACTCCTTCTTGAGATCGGCGATGAGGTGGAGGATCTGTGCCTGGATGGTCACGTCGAGCGCGGTGGTGGGCTCGTCGGCGATGATGAGGTCGGGGCCGCACATGAGCGCCATGGCGATCATCACGCGCTGCCTGAGGCCCCCGGAGAGCTGGTGCGGATACTGCCGCAGGCGCTGGCCGGCGGCGGTGATGCCCACCTTCTCCAGCAGGTGGACGGCGCGGTCCGTCGCCTCCTTCATGCCCACCTTGCGGTGGCACAGCAGCGCCTCCGTGAGCTGGTCGCCGATGGTGAAGGCCGGGTTCAGCGAGGTCATGGGCTCCTGGAAGATCATGGCCATGCGGTTGCCCCGCAGGCGGCGCATGCCGGCCTGCGAGATGGTCGTCAGGTCCTGGCCGTCGAAGGCGATCTTCGCCGCCTTGCGCTGAACGCGCTTCGGCAGGAGGTTCATGAGCGCGAGCGAGGTGAGGGACTTGCCCGACCCGCTCTCGCCGACGATGGCGAGCGTCTCGCCGCGCTCCAGCGCGAAGGAGACGCCGCCCACCGCATGGAGCGTGCCCATGGCGGTGGGAATGTCGATGACGAGGTCTTCGACCTCCAGCAGAGCCATGGCGTCAGTTCCTGTTCTCGGGCGCGGTGACATCGCGCAGCCCGTCGCCGACGAGGTTGATGGCCAGCACCAGGAACACCAGGGCGACCGCGGGAATGGCGATGACCCAGGGGCTGAAGAACATGTATTGCTTGCCCTCGGAGATCATGAGCCCCCAGGACGGCAGCGGCGGCTGCACCCCGAGGCCGAGGAAGGAGAGGGCGGCTTCCAGCAGGATGGCGTGGGCCATCTCCAGCGTCGCCACCACGATCAGCGGGTTGAGGATGTTGGGCAGGATCTCGGTCAGCACGATGCGCGGCGTCGAGCAGCCGATGGCCTTGGCGGCGGCGATGTAGTCGGAGCCGGCGATCTGCTGGGTGGCGGCGCGCGTCACCACCGCGAACCGGTCCCACAGCAGCAGGCCGAGCACCACGATGACGCCCTGCAGCGAGGAGCCCACCAGGGCCGCCGAGGCGAGGGCCACCAGCACCACCGGCAGCGCGAGGCGGGTGGTGACGAGATAGCTCAGCACCGCATCCACCCGGCCGCCGAAATAGCCGGCGCACACGCCGATCGCGGTGCCGATGGTGCCGGAGATCAGCACCGTGACGGAGCCGATCAGCAGCGAGATGCGGGCGCCGTAGATCAGCCGGCTGAGATAGTCGCGGCCGAGCTTGTCGGTGCCGAGGATGTGGTCCCAGGTGCCGCGCGCGTCCCAGACCGGCGGGATGAGGCGCCGGGCGAGGTTCTGGGCATAGGGGTCGTGCGGCGCCACCAGCGGCGCGGCCAGCGCGATGAGCACGATGGCCGCGAGCACGATGGCGCCGGCCATCAGCCCGCCATGGCCGAGGCTGCCCACAAGGAAGGTCGACAGCGCCGAGCGGCGCGGCGGCGCCTGGTCGAGGCTCGCGGCCTTGAGCGCGGAGGGGAGGGTCTCGCTCATGCCACGCGCATCCGGGGATCGAGAAGGGCGTTCACCACGTCCGCCAGGAAGGTGAGGGTGATGTAGATGCCGGCGAGGATCAGCACGACCGCCTGCACCACCGGGAAGTCGTTGCGGGAGATCGCCTCCCAGGCGAGGTGGCCGATGCCGTGCATGGAGAACACCGCCTCCACCACGATCGAGCCGCCGAGCATGAAGCCGAACTGCACCGCCGCCAGCGCCACCACCGGGATGATGGCGTTGCGCAGCGCGTGCTTCAGCACCACCTTGGTGGGCGACAGCCCCTTGGCGCGCGCGGTGCGGATATAGTCCTGGGAGAGCACTTCGAGCATGCCGTTGCGCGACAGGCGCATCACCGCGGGGATGGCGTACCAGCCGAGCGCCACCGAGGGCAGGACGTAGCTCTGCCACGTCGCGGTGCCGGACACCGGCAGCCAGCGCAGGTTGACCGCGAACACGATGATGAGGGCGAGGCCGAGGCAGAAGGTGGGGATCGCCTGACCAAGGACGCAGAAGCTCAGCGCGAGGCGGTCGATGGCGGTGCCGCGATAGACCGCGGCGAGCACCCCGAGCGGCACGGCGACCACCAGCGAAAGCGTGAGCGCGATGGCGCCGAGCCGCATGGTGACGGGCATGCGCTCGGAGATCAGCGCCGTCACGCTCTCGCGGAAGAAGAAGGAATTGCCGAAGTCGAGATGCGCGGCGTGCCAGAGCCAGTCGAGGTACTGGATAGGCAGCGGGCGGTCGAGGCCGTACTGGTGGCGCACCTCCTCCACCTGCGCGGGCGAGGCCTCGGGGCCGGCGATGGTGATGGCGAGATCGCCAGACAGGTGGAGCAGCGCGAAGGCGATCACCGAGACGGTGAAGGCCACCGAAAGCGCCACCACGAGGCGTCGAAGCGTGAATGCGAGCATCGAGGCTTCCTCAGCGTTCCCCGAAGGCCGGCCGGCGGCCGGGCGGCAGGGGGCGCGACATCATAGGCCGGCGCGCCGTCTTGCGGCCGGGCACAGTTCGGATCGAAGGCATCGGCGTGGCGATGCCGGCCGGCAGAACGACGACGGGGGCTGCGCGGCGATCATTCGGCGTGGCGCAGGTCGCGGGTGGCCGGGCGGCGCGGGGCGCCGCCCGGCTTGGGCCTACTTCCAGCGCGCCGTGAAGAAGCGCGGCAGCTCGTCCGGCTGGGCGCTGAACTCCAGGTCCTTGGTGAAGGCGTAGTTGCTGGAATAGGAGAACAGCGGCACCAGATAGGCCCGCTCGGCGATCACCTTCAGCGCCTCGGCATAGGCGGCGAGCCGCGCCTCGGTCTCGACCGTGGTGTCGGCCTTCTTGAGCATGTCCGTGACCTGCTGGTCGCGGGCGCGGTCGTCCGCGTCGCCCTTGAACCACACGCCGGTGAAGGCCGAGGCGTCCGCCACCGAGAACGAGCCCCAGGTCTGGAAGGTGATCGGCGTCTTGTTGGCGCGGGACAGCTCGCGCATGGCGGCGTACTTCAGGAAGTTGAGCTTGGCCTTGATGCCGACCGCGTCCAGATAGCCGATCACCGCCTCCGCATATTCGCGCTCGCGATAGGCGTAGAGGTCGATGGAGAAGCCGTTGGGATAGCCGGCCTCGGCGAGCAGCTTCTTGGCCTTGGCGGGATCGTAGTCGTAGCGCGGCACGCCCTTGTCGGTGCAGCCGAACTGGTCGATGAAGCAGGCCGAATTCATGATGCGGGCGCCGCCGCGCACGAGGTTGTCCAGCATCGCCTTGCGGTCGATGGCATAGGCGATGGCCTGGCGCACCCGCGGGTCTTTCAGCGGCTCGGAGCCGGGCGAGGCGCCCTGGGCGTCGAGCTGCAGGAAGCCCACGCGCATGGTCTCGGCGGCGAGCACGGTGAGGTTCGGCGCGGCTTCGAGCTGCTTGGCCTGGTCGGCCTGCACGCGCCAGATCCAGTCGACGCCGCCCGTCATCAGCTCGGCGAGCTGGGTCTCCTGGTCGGGGATGATGCGGAACACCAGCTTGCCGATGCTCGGCTGGCCGAGCGGGCTGTCCTTCCAGTAATTGGTGTTCTTCTCCATGGTCACGCCCTTGCCGGGGGTGACGGCGGTGATCTTGTAGGGGCCGGAGCCGATGGGCGCCTTGGCGAAGCCGTCGAGGCCGACCTTCTCGAAATACTTCTGCGGATAGATCACGACCGGACCGGACAGGTATTCGATCGCCGCCGGGAACGGGCCGTTGAGGTGGATGCGGACCTTGTCGTCGCCGATCTTCTCGGCGCTCTTGATCCAGGCGACGTTCTGCTTGGTGACCACCTTCGCCTCGGGCGAGACCGCCCAGTTGAGCGTGAACACCACGTCGTCGGCGGTCAGCGGGTCGCCGTTGTGGAAGGTGACCCCCTTGCGGATGGTGAGGTCGAGAGTCTGCGGGTCGACCCAGGTCCAGCTGGTGGCGAGCTGGGGCTGATACTTGCCGGTCGCGAGGTCGTGGAAGATCAGGTTGTCGAAGGCGTGCCGGGCGATGATGACGCCCTCGCGGACGTTGTTGTGGTAGGGGCCGACATTCTCCGCCTCGGTGTCCGAGGCGTAGACCAGTGTGTCGCGGGCCTTGTCCGCATGGGCCGCCGCGGGCGCCAAGGCGATCAACGCGGCCGCTAACGCACTGGAGAAATGGGACCGAACGAATGCCATATTCTCTCTCGCTCTCTGGAAATTGTTATGGAGGCTGGATCGTGACGCCCAACATCTGAGCATGGGAGTTTATTGGGCGGTTCGCATATCACAATTAGAATATTGTGTGTCTATCGTTGCCGAAACGGCATACCATGCCCACGCAAGATGAGGGGGCGAGCTGGGCCAGCCGGAGGGGTGAAGGTGCACGATGCTTCGCTGCGGTATTTCCTGGAGGTCGTGAGGGTCGGCTCGATCGCCGAGGCGTCCGACCGGCTCAACGTCGCCGCGTCCGCCATCAGCCGGCAGATCGCCAAGCTGGAGGCGGAACTGGGCACGCCGCTGTTCGAGCGCCGGCCGCGCGGCATGGTGCCGAGCGCGGCGGGCGAGCTGCTCGCCCAGCATGCCCGGCGCACGGTGCTGGGGGCCGAGCAGGTCCTCACGGAGATCCGCCGCCTCAAGGGCCTGGAGCGCGGCCTCGTGCGCATGGGGTGCACGGAAGGCTTCGCCACCGACTTCCTTCCGGGGGCGATCGGCAATTTCCGCAACACCTATCCCGGCATCGCCTTCGAGATGCAGGTCAGCACGCCGCGGGTCATCACCCGCATGGTGCGCGAAGGCGATGTGGATATCGGCCTGTCCTTCGGCTTCGTGCCGGACCCGAGCGTGCACGTGGAATTTTCCGGCTCGGCGCCGCTCATGGCGCTGATGGCGCCGGACCACCCGCTGGCCAATCTGCCGTTCGTGACGCTGGCCGACATCGCGGCCTTTCCGGTGGGACTGCCCTCGGAGGACACCACCGCGCGCCAGCTGTTCGATCTCGCCTGCGGTGTCGAGGGCATCGCGGTGGAGCCGGTGCTCACCACCAACTACATGGCCGGGCTCTGGCGCTTCGCGGAGGTGGCGGGCGGCATCACCATGACCGGTCGCATCACCGCCATGTCGCGCATCTCGCGCTTCCGGCTGCGGGCCCTGCCGCTGCGCACCAAGGCGCCGAACGAGCGGCGCTACGAGATCCAGACCATGCTGGGCCGCATCCTGCCGGAAGCGGCCCACGTCTTCGTCGCCTATCTGAAGGCCCAGCTCAGCCGCATCGAGCGCGCCGGCGACCAGCCTCTCGACCTCGCCGAGCGCGCGGAGCCTCCTCTGCAGAAGCCGTGAGCGCCGGGGCGGGCGGCCGGCTTTTGCTCCAGGTTCGGCTCACTTGGTGTCGCGGATCGCGTCCAGCGTCTTCTGCCCGAACTGCTTGGAGAACTGGGCATAGGCCGGCGCGAGCTTGGCGGAGAACTGGGCGTTGTCCACCTTGGCCTCCACCTGCATGCCCTGATCCTTCAAGGTCTTCACCGCATTCGCCTCCAGCTCCTCGACCGCCTTGCGCTGGGCGACGATGGCCTTGGCCACGGCGTCCTTCAGGATCTTCTGCTGGTCGGGGGTGAGCTTGTTCCACGCCGCCGGAGAGATCATCACCAGGGTCGGCGCATAGACGTGGCCGGTGAGCGTCAAGTATTTCTGCACCTGGTAGAGCTTGGCGGTGAGGATGTTGGACAGCGGGTTCTCCTCGCCGTCCACGACGCCCTGCTGAAGCGCCGCGTAGAGCTCCGGCCAGGCGATGGGCGTCGGGCGCGCGCCCAGTTCCTTGAACGCGGTGATGTGGATCGGGTTCTCCATCGTCCGGATGGTAAGGCCGGAGAGGTCGGCGGGCGTTTCAACGGCGCGCTTGTTGTTGGTGAGATGGCGGAAGCCGTTCTCGCCATAGCCGAGGCCGATGACGCCCTTGTCTTTGACCTTGGCGAGGATGTCCTGGCCGATCTGCCCGTCCACCACGGCGCGCGCATGGGCGGTGTCGCGGAAGATGAAGGGGATGTCGAACACCAGCAGCTCGGGCACGAAATTGGCCACCACGGAGGTGCTCGTCATGGCCATGTCGATGGTGCCGAGCTGGAGGCTCTCGACGATCTCGCGCTCGCCGCCCAGCGCGCCGCCGGGGAAGATGTCTACCTTGATCTTGCCGCCGGATTCCTTCTCCACCGTCTCCTTGAAGGCGGTGGCGGCGGCGCCGAAATGGCTGTTCATGGGGTTGACGAACGTATATTTCAGCGTCGTCTGCGCCGAGGCGGGCGCGGCCGCGCCGAGCAGCAGGGCGGCTGCGATCATCCAGGTCTTCATGGGTCTCTCCGCGGTTCGCGTGGGTTCACTTCGGGTAGAGTCAGGTCAGGCAATGCGGTATCGGTCGACGACCGCCATGTCGGGCTCGATGCCGAGCCCGGCGGCGTGCGGCACCTCGACCCGGCCGCCGACCGGCAGCGTCGCGCCGCCATAGATCTCCGCCTCGAAATCGCAGTAGAGGCGTTCCAGCAGCGGCACCGTGCGCTGGGCGGCGTTGATGTGGACGGTGGCGATCTGCCCCGGCCCGAAGAGCGCGCAATGCGGCACGAACTCGATGGCGCTCGCGGCGCAGAAGGCGGCGATCTTCAGGAGTTCGGTGACGCCGCCGGTCTTCGCCACGTCCGGCTGCGCGATATCGATGGCGCCGGCATCGGCCATGGCGACGAAATCGTGCAGCGAGCCGGCATTCTCGCCGGCGGCGATGCGGTGGTTGCCCTGGGCGCGCACGCGGGCGAGGCCGCGATAGTCGTCCGGAGGCCAGATCGGCTCTTCCAGCCACGTGAGGCCGAGATGGGCGATGCGCGCGTCCATCGCCAGCGCCTCGGCCACCGACCAGGGGCAGTTGACGTCGAGCATCACCGTCGCCTCGCCCGCCGCCGCCTCGCAGGCCGCGGCGATCAGCGGATAGGTGATGTCGTGCAGCTTGATGTGGCGATAGCCGCGCCCGATCGCCTCGCGCACCGCGCGCGCGATCCCGTCCTCGCTCTCATAGCGCAGCAGGCTGGCATAGACCTCGACCTCGCGGGCGAACGGACCGCCCAGGAGGTTCACCAGCGGCTGGCTGGCGGCCTTGGCGGCGATGTCCCACAAGGCGATGTCCACCGCCGAGATGGCATACATGGTGGGGCCGACGCGGCCGAAATTCTGCAGCCCGAACTCCAGCTTGAACTTGATCTTCGAGATCGCGGCGGCGTCCTCGCCCATGATGAGGGGGAAGATGCGGGTCTCGACGAGGCTGCGCAGCGCCACGTCCTCCGCGCGCGAGAAGGCCTCGCCCCAGCCGACCAGGCCGGTGTCGGTCTCCAGCCGCACGAGCAGCGTGTCGAAGGTGTTCTTCCCGCCGCCGGTGAAGCCCCAGACGAGCTTCACGTCCGCCTGGAACGGCACGGACACGAGGATGCATTCCGCCTTCACGATCCGGCCCGCCGCGGATGCGGGGGTGCGGGCGAACGTGGCGGGCTGGGCGAGGGTCACGGGTGTTCTCCTTCTATTGGGCCGCGGGGCCGGTCTGCGGCGCGTTCACTTGGCGCCGAACGCGTCGGGCAGGATCAGGCTGACGGCGGGAACGAGGGTGATGAGCGCGAGGACGACGAGCTGCAGCGCCAGGATCGGGTAGATCTCCCGGTTGAGCTGCGACATGGGCACCCGTGCGATGAGCCCCGTGACCGCAAGCAGGCTTCCCACCGGTGGCGTGATCATCCCGAGGTTGAGGTTGACGATCACGACGATTGCGAAGTGCGTGGGGTCGATGCCGAGCGCCGCCGCCATGGGCGCCAGGATCGGGGCGAGCACCAGCACGCCCGGCAGCGGCTCGATGAAGATGCCGAAGATCAGAAGGAACACGTTCACCGCCAGCAGGAAGGCGATGGGCGACAGTCCGAGCGAGCCGATCCACTGGCTGAGCGCCTGCGGCGCCTGGGCGAAGGTGAGCAGCCAGGAGAAGGCCATGGAGGCGGCGATGATCAGCAGCACCGCCGCCGTCATGTAGGCCGAGCGGGCGAGGATGCCGGGCAGCATGGCGGGCGTGAGCGTGCGGTAGACGAACATCCCGCACGCCAGCCCGTAGAACACCGCCACCACGGACGCTTCCGTGGGCGTGAAGGCGCCGGAATGCACGCCCACCACGATCAGCGCCGGCAGGATCAGCGCCGGGATGGCGCGCCAGGTGGCCCGCGCGGCTTCGCGCCAGCCGGGCCGCACACCGTCGGCGCGGAAGTTCCGCTTGTGGCTCGCATAGGCGTTGTAGCCGATCAGCGCGCCCGAGATCAGAAGCCCCGGCAGGATGCCGGCGAGGAACAGGCGCGGCACCGATACGCCGTCGTCCTGGAGTGCATAGAGGATCATGATGATCGAGGGCGGGATGATGGGCCCCACCAGAGAGGCCGCCGCCGTGACCGCCGCCGCATAGGCCGGCGGATAGCCCGAGCGGCGCATCATGCGGATCAGCAGGGAGCCGGGACCCGCCGCGTCGGCCACCGCCGAGCCGGAAATGCCGGAGAAGAAGGTGATGGTGAGGATGTTGGTGTAGCCGAGCCCGCCGCGCTTGTGGCCGACGAACAGCGAGGCAAACCGCAGCAGCACTTCCGAGAGCGAGCCGCTCGACATCAGTTCCGCCGCCAGCAGGAAGAACGGAATCGCCATGAGCGGGAAGGAATCGAGCCCCGCCACCATCTTCTGCACGACGACGATGGGTGTGAGCCCCGCCTCGGCGACGCCGGCGAGCGTGGCGATGGCGAGCCCGAAGCCGATGGGCACGCCCACCAGCAGCAAGGCGGTCAGCCCGGCGAACAGCGTGAGCGTGATCATGACGTCGGCGCCTGGTCCGGCGACAGGTCGTCCGAGGCTTCGAACGTGCCGTGCGTCACGAAGCCGGCTGCCATCATGGCGAGGTGCCAGAGGGTGAGGGCGAAGCCGACGGGTGCGGCGAGCGCCACGATGGCGAAGGGGATGCGAAGGACCGGCGTGGTCTGGAACCAGGATCGCGCCGTGTAGTCCCAGCCGGCGACCAGCAGCCAGAGCGTGGAGCCGGCTACCAGCAGCACCACCAAGGCCCGCCCCAGCCGTTGCAGCCGGGGGGACAGGCCGGCGACGAGCGAATCCACCGCCACATGGCCGCCGACCCGCAGCACCGGGCCGATGCCCAGGAAGGCGAGCCAGACCATGACGTAGCGGCTCAGCTCCTCGCCCCAGACCAGCGCCTCGTTGGTGAGGTAGCGCAGCATCACCGCCACGAAGACCAGCACCGCCATGGTGCCCAGCGCCACGATCATGGCCCAACGGTTCGCGGCGAAGACGACGCGGTCGAGCGCGCCGACCACGCGGCGCGCCGCGCCGCCGCGCCCTGGGGCGAGAGATGTTCGGGCTCGATTGGGTGCGGTCATGAAGGGTCAGCCTTGGTGGGCGGTAGCGGGGTTTGGTAGATTGGTGATTGTCAACAATTGACCGAAGTGGACCATCTGCTATGAAGTTGGTCAAGCCCATAATCTGATCGTCGAGCAGCCAAAAAATGAGCGGAATCGGTGCCCTGGAGCGTCCCAAGAAGCAGAGCCTCGACCGGGCGGCGGCCGACAGCCTGCGCAACGCCATCACGAGCGGGCAGATCGCTCCGGGCGCGCGGCTGACCGAGATTCGGCTGGCGGAGCAGTTCCAGTTGTCCCGCGGCACGGTGCGGGCGGCCTTGCACCGGCTGGTGTCGGAGGGGCTGGTGGTGCAGCGGCCCTATTCCGGCTGGGAGGTCACGAGCCTCACGCCGCAGGACGCCTGGGACCTCGCAACGCTGCGCTCAAGCCTCGAAGCGCTCGCGGCGCGGCTTGCCGCCGAGCGCATGGATGCCGGCGGGCGCAAGACGATCGAGGACGCATTTTCGGCGCTTGAAGTGGCGTGCGGCGGCGGCGACTGGGAAGCTCTGGTGGCGGCCGACATGGCCTTCCACAGGACGGTGGTCACCCTCTCCGGCAACCGCCGGCTGGCCGAGCACTACGACCTGATCGCCAACCAGGTGCGGCTCTACATCGCCTCGTCGAACCGGCTCATCCTGCCCATGGGATCGCTGCTGGACCGGCATCGGGCGCTGGTCGAGCCGCTGCTCGCGGGCGACGCGGAGCGGGCGGAGAAGGCGTTCCGCGACCTCGCCATGCGCAGCGGCGCGGAGATCGTCGCCCATCTGGAGAAGATCGGCACCGAGGGGGAGGGCGCCGATCCCTGATCCAGGACGCGGCTGAATTCCCCCCAAATCTCTCCAAATCCCGCCAGATCTCCCCAAATCCCGTCCCGCCCGGTCCCGCCGCGCCGAGGCGCGCGCGGAACCGCTGCAGAACACCTTCAGGTGCCGGTGAACTGCGGGCGCCGCTTGGCGAGGAACGCCTCGTAGCCGGCCCGGTAGTCGCGGGTGTCGGCGAAGTCGTAATGGGCCTCGCGCTCGTCGCGCGTCACCGGCGACCAGTCGCGCAGCAGGCGCAGGAGCTGTTCCTTGTTGCGCCGCTGGGCGAAGGGGGAGGCGGCGGCGATGCGCCCGGCGGTGGCCATGGCCTCCTCCTCCAGCGCCTCGGGTGCGATCACGCGCTGGACGATGCCGCGCTGGAGCGCCTCGGCGGCATCGAAGATGCGCCCCTCCAGCAGCAGCTCCGACACCACGCCGCGGCCGAAGAACTTGAACAGCAGCTCGGTCTCGCCCAGCGCCATGGGAAAGCCCATGCGGTTGATGGGCACGCCGAAGCGCGCATCGGCGGCGGCGAGGCGGATGTCGCACATGGCGGCGATCTCCAGCCCGCCGCCCATGCACGAGCCGCGGATCATCGCCACCGTCGGCATGGGCGCCGACAGGATGGCGTCGAGCGTCGGGCGTACCCGGTTCTCGTGATAGTGCGTCACCTGCGCCCGGTTCGAGCGCTCGCGCTCGAACTCGCTGATGTCGGCGCCGGCGGCGAAGTTCTCTCCGGCACCGGCGATGACGAGGCAGCGCGCCGTGCCCGCGGCCACCAGCCGGCGGACCGCGCTTTCGAGCGCGTCCCACATCTCCACCGTCAGCGCATTGTGGCGCGCGGCGTTCTCGATCACCACCCGGGCGATCTCGCCGTGTTCCTCGACGCGGATCGCGCCGGCTGCGGTTTCCATGGTCATCGTCCAACCCCCAGAAGCAGATCCGGCAGGCCCGTGGCGATGCCGGGAAAGATGCACATCAGCACGATGAACCCGGCCATCAGCGCCACGAAGGGAAGCGATCCCCACAGAACGTCCGTGGCCGGGATGCTCGGCGCCACGCCGCGGATCACGAACAGGTTCATGCCCACCGGCGGCGTGATGAGGCCGATCTCCAGGTTGATGGTGAGGATGACGCCGAACCAGATCAGGTCCACGTCCCCGGTGGCGAGCACCGGCGCCAGCACCGGCATGCTCATGAGGATGATCGCCACCGGCGGCAGGAAGCAGCCCACCACCAGCAGGAACAGGTTGATGACCAGGATCAGGCCCCATTTGCCGAGGTCGAGCCCCACCATCCATTCCGCGAGCGTCTGGGTGATGTAGAGGTAGCTCATCATGAAGGAGAACAGCGCCGCCGCGGCGATGATCATCAGGATCATCGAGGTTTCGCGGGTGGAGCTGACCAGGATGAGCCAGAGCTGCGGCAGGCGCGTGCGGTAGACGATCATCACCATCATGAGCGCCATCAGCGCGGCGACGCCGGCCACCTCCGACGGGGTGGCGATGCCGCCGTACATGAAGACCGTGACGGCCACGATGATGCCGAGGAAGGGCAGGACGCGGCCGATGCCCTCCATCTTCTGCTTCAGCGAGAAATGCTCCGCCAGCGGCACCCCGCGCGCCGCGCGCCAGCTGGCGAGCCAGGCATAGGCGGAGAAGATCAGCACCAGGAGGATGCCCGGCACCACGCCCGCCAGGAACAGGCGGGCGATGGAGGTTTCCGTCACCAGCCCGTAGATGATGAAGGTGATGGAGGGCGGGATCAGGATGCCGAGCGTGCCGCCGGCGGCGATGGAGCCGGCCGCGAGCGCGCGCGGCACGCCCCGGCGCAGCATCTCGGGAATGCCGACCTTGCCGATGGCCGCGGCGGTCGCGGGGCTCGATCCGCACAGGGCCGAGAACAGGCCGCAGGCGAAGATGTTGGCGATCACGAGGCCGCCGGGCAGGCGGTAGAGCCAGCGGTGCAGGCTCTCATAGAGGTCCGTCCCCGCCCGCGACAGGCCGATGGCCGCCCCCAGCACCACGAACATGGGCACCGTGAGCAAGGCGAAGGACGACAGCTCGGACATGAAGGTCTCGGGGATCGCACTCAGCGCGTCGGGGCCGCCGAAGATCGCCAGGAAGGCGATGGCGACGGCGGCGAGGCCGAAGGCGATGGAGACACCCGAGCACAGGACCACGATGGTGGCGACCAGCAGCAGGGCGCCGATTTCCATCTCGCTCATGACACGCCTCCGGGGGCTTCGCTCGCGGCCTCGGCAGCGGCAGGGCCGGGCTGCCGCAGGCGGGCGATGGCGACGATGTATTGCAGGGCCGTCACGCCCAGGCCGAGCGGCATGGTGGCGTATTTGGGCCAGAGATAGGGGGTCCACACGCCGAGCACCTTCTCGCCCGAGGCGTAGGCGCGCAGCGTCAGCTCCAGGCCGACATAAGCGAGATAGGCGCACACGACGAAGCCGAGCACGTTGCCGACCAGAGCGAGCTTGCGGCGCGCGCCGTCCGACAGGGTCGCGTCCAGCAGCTCCATGCCGATATGGCCGTTGGTGCGCAGCGTGAACGGCGAGGCCAGGAACACCGCCGCCACCGCGAGATAGATGCTGGTCTCCAGCTCCCAGCTGTTGACGCCGCCGATGGCGCGCCAGAACACCATCCAGGACACCGCCAGGATGGCGCCGAGCAGGCACAGGGCCGCGGCGCCGGCCATCACGGTTCCGGCCCGGTCGACGAGACGAGCGAATGTTTCCATGGGAACTCCCTCCCGCGCATGGGCCGGCCGCGCGGACGCGCAGCCGGCCCGCACGGCGTCAGTTGGCTTGGGCGCGCAGGATGGTGACGATTTCCTTGGCGCGCGGGCTCACGGCCTCGAACGCGGTCCAGGAGGTCTTCTGGGCGATCGCGATCCAGGCGTCGTATTCGGCCTTGGTCATCTGGCGCACCTCGGCCCCCGCCTTCTTGAAGGTTTCGACCGTCTTCTGGCCCACCTCCAGCTGCTCGGCGAGGAAGGAGGCGTCGGTGATCGCGGCGGCTTCCTCGAAGGCCTTCTGCTGGGCAGGCGTGAGCTTGTCCCAGGCGGACTTCGAGATCACCAGCGGCTGGAGCACCATGAACACGGAATAGTCGCCGCCGATGGTGGCGAACTTGGTCTGCTCGTAGAGGCGGGTGGAAAGCAGGGTCTCGAACGAGGTCATGAGCCCGTCCAGCACGCCGGTCTGCACCGCGTTGTAGAGCTCGGTGGAGGGCATGGAGAACACCGAGGCGCCGGCGGCCGACAGCATCAGGTCGACGGTCTTGTCGGCACCGCGCATCTTGAGGCCCTTCACGGACTCGGGGCCGGTGATGGGCCGCACCCGGTTGGCGAAGCCGCCTTCGGTCCACCACCAGGTCAGGATGTGCAGGCCGTTGGCCTCGGCCACCTCCTGAACCTTCTGGTGGAAGGCGCCGCCCTTGAGCTTGGCGGCGTTGGCGACGTTCCCCACCGCGCCGGGCAGGATCGTGGCCGAGAATTCCGGCACCTTGCCGACGCCGTAGATCAGCGGGAACACCGACATCTCGATGGTGCCCTGCTGGAGCGCGTCCACCTGCTGGATCGGGTTCGAGATCAGCGAGGAGCCGGGATAGATCCGGAACTTGATGGAGGGGTCGCGCTTCTGCACCTCCTTCACGAACTCGCGGGCGGCGCGGTCGCGGCCGTCGGTGCCCTGCTTCCACTGGTGGGTGAGCTTCAGCTCGACGGTCTGGGCCGCGGCGGCGGTCAGTCCGGCGGTCAGGCCCGCAGTCAGGCCCGCAGCCATGGCGAGGGCGACTGCTGCCGCCCGGAACGTGGTCTTCATCGGCGTCTCCTCCGTGTTCGACCTGCTCTTGCGGCAGGCCCTCTCGTCGTTCGTGCCGCGCATCTGCGGCGGGATCAGGCGATCGCCTTGAGGTCGCGCAGGCCGGCGATCTCGGCGTCGGTGAGGCCGCAGTCGCGCAGCACCTCGTCGGTGTGCTCGCCGAAGCGCGGCGGCGGGCGCCGCACGCAGCTTCCGGCCAGGGCGCCGAGCCCCACCGGGCTCACCACCTGGCGCAGCGGCCCGACATCCGGGTGCTGCACGGTCTCGACCAGGCGCGCATGTGCGACCTGAGGCTCGGCGAACACGCCTTCCAGGTCGTTGATCGGGCCGGCGGGAATGCCGGCGGCCACCAATTGCTCGGTCCAGTGGTGGCGCGAGCCGGCGGCGAGCTTCGCCTCGATCAGGTCTTCGAGCGCCCCGCGGTTCGCCATGCGGCCGGCATTGTCGAGGAAGCGGGCATCGGACTTGAGTTCCGGCGCGCCGATGA
This sequence comes from Xanthobacter tagetidis, assembly GCF_003667445.1. Lineage (GTDB taxonomy): Bacteria > Pseudomonadota > Alphaproteobacteria > Rhizobiales > Xanthobacteraceae > Xanthobacter > Xanthobacter tagetidis. The sequence goes on from NZ_RCTF01000024.1 coordinate 28,401, forward strand.
TGTCGCACAGGCGCAGCCACATTTCCTGGGTAGCGGCGCCGATATTGAGGTCGCCGTCGCCGGCGCGGAACACGCCGTAGGGCGCGATCACCGGGTGGGCCGAGCCGGCCGGGCCGGGAATTTCGCCCACGCTCAGATAGCGCTGGCCCTGCACGCTCAGGAGCCCGACGAGGCTCGCCAGAAGCGAGGTCTCCACGGTCTGGCCCCGTCCGGTGCGGCCGCGCTCGATCCAGGCGGCCAGCACGCCGATCACGGTCCACATGCCCGCCGTCAGGTCGCCGATGGCGGTGCCGACGCGCGTCGGCGCCGAGCCGGGCATGCCGGTGATGCTCATGAACCCGGCATAGCCCTGGGCGATCTGGTCGAAGCCGGGCCGGTCGCCGAGCGGGCCGTCCGGGCCGAAGCCGCTGATGCTGGCGACGATGAGGTCGGGCTTCTCGGCCTTCAGCGCCTCGGGATCGAGGCCCATGGCCTTGAGCGTGCCGGGCTTGAAGTTCTCGATCACCACGTCGCTCGCGAGCGCCATGCGGCGCAGCAGCTGCCGGCCGGCCTCGGAGCGGAACTCCACGCCGATGGCGCGCTTGTTGCGGTTCGCGGACAGGTAATAGACGCTCTCGCCGTGGTCGAAGGGGCCCCAGGCGCGGCTCATATCACCCGCGGGGGCCGGCTCCACCTTGATGACGTCGGCGCCGAGGTCGCCGAGGATCATGGTGCAGAACGGTCCCGCGAGGGCGCGGGTGAGGTCGAGGACCCTCATGCCGGCGAGCGGCAGGGGCGCGGCGGGCGCGGATGTGCTCAAGAGGTCACCTGGACGGGGCTGGGATTACTTGATGACGGTGAGGTAGGAGGGCGGAAGCTGCTCCAGGAGGATGGAGACGAGGTCGGTCTGCATCGTCAGGTGCGCCTTCATCGCGCGCTCGGCCTCCGGTTCGTCGAAGCCGAGGATCGCCCTGGCCACCTGCTCGTGCTCGCCACACGACTTGCGCATGCGCGACGGCGTGGTGAGCCAGAAGCGGCGGTAGGGCGCGAGGCGCTTGCGCAGATGGCTCGCCTGCTCGCACAGATAGTCGTTGTGGCTGCCGCGATAGACGATCTCGTGGAAGTTGAAATTGGCTTCCGTGTAGTCCTTGCAGGCCTCTTCGCTGTCGCCCTGGCTGTGGCGCTGGCAGCAGGCCAGAGCGTGCTCCAGCAGTTCGCGCTCGGCGCTGGTCATGCGGGCGGCGGCAAGGCCGGCGCACATGGCCTCCAGCGTCGCCATCACCTCGAACATCTGCACCATGCGCTGGAGCGAGAGCGGCGCGACGATGGCGCCGACGCGCTGGCGCACCTGCACGAAGTCGATGGCCGTGAGCTGGAGGATCGCCTCGCGGATGGGCGTCTTGGACACGCCGAAGCGCTCGGCCAGCGCGACGTCATCGAGCTTCTCGCCCGGCTGGAGGCGGCCGGAGACGATCTCCTGCTCCAGATAGCGATAGATCGCGTCCGCGTGGCTTCCGCCGACCTTTGCAGGCTTTGCGACTTTCGCCTCCGGCGCAGCCTTTGTCGGCCGCTTGCTCATGGGCGCCTCCCTCGATGAAAGGAGCATGGCGCGCTGGAATGTGCCGATCAAGGGAAAAAATATATTATTTTGACGATTAGCTATATTGCAGTGCAAAAATCGTATGTTTTTCCGAGATTTGAGCGCAGCTCACGGCGCGCCGCCGACGGGTCCGCCGGGGCGCCGGACCGCGCGGGGAAGCCGAAAATGGGAAGACCGGGACCGCCCGGCGGCGGCGAAGGCGGCTCAGTCGGCGAGCGTGTCCAGCACCCATTGCCGGAACAGCTGGGCCTTGCGCAGCTTGGACGCGCCCGGCGGCGAGACGACGAAATAGGCGGCCTTCGACGGCGCGCGAATCGAGAACGGCTCCACCAGCCGCCCGCTCTTGAGGTCGTCGGCCACCACCCCGGAGAGGGCGAGCGCGATGCCGAGCCCGTCCATCGCCGCCTGCATGGAGGTCACGAGATAGTCGCTGGTGAATTCGAGCCCGAACGCGATGTCCGGGATGCCCGCATGATCGAGCCAGAATGGCCAGTCGTCGGACAGGATGGTGGAACTGGTGCGGATGATGGTCTTGCCGGCGAGGTCGTCCGGCACGCGCAGCCGTTCGGCGTCGCGCAAGGCGGGGCTGCAGACCGGGAAGATCTCCTCCTCGCCGAGCTTCTCGGCGCTGAGCGCCGGCCAGTCGCCGTCGCCGTGCCAGATGCCGATATCGAAGCCGTGCGGCCCCAGCGGATGGAAGGCCTGCACCGTCATCAGCTTCAGCGCGATCGACGGGTAGAGCGCGCGGAAGCGCGGCAGAGCGGGGATCAGGCGCTTGATGGCGAAGGTGCCGAGGCACTGGATGGTGAGCACGTTCTCATCGTTGCTCTCGGCGGCGCGGTCGGTGGCGGCGGACAGGGCGATCAGGGACTGGCGCACGGTCTGGAGATATTCCGCGGCGACGTCGGTCAGCTTCACATTGTTGCCGGTGCGGTCGAACAGGCGGATGCCGAGCATCTCCTCCATCTTGCGGATCTGGTGGCTCACCGCGGTCTGGCTGAGATTCAGCTCGATGCCGGCGCGGGTGAAGCTGAGATGGCGCGCCACGGCCTCGAACACGATCAGGCTCATGGTGGAGGGCAGGCGGGTGCGCGTGAGCGGCCGCCCGTGGGGGCGCAGGAGTTCCGTGTCTTCGCCCGGTGCCGGCGGCTGCAACGTGCTCATGCTGATCCGCTTCCGTCCCTGACCGTCCGCTCCCACCGGCGCGCGGCTTGGCCGGGGCGTCCTTCAGGACGTCGACGGACTGCCGCTGTTCGTCCGGTCCCGCGCGGGAGGGACAAGCCCGTTCTGCGCGGAACCGGTGCGGCGGGTGGGGCAAAGGACGCCCGCCCGCCGGCCGGAGCGGGCAGCATACCGGCATCCCGAGGCCTGGGGCAAAGGCCGCCCCGAAAGCATGTCAGATGATCATGTCGGGCGTGAGCTGGTTGGGCGGCAGGCTGATCTCGATCAGCGCCGGCCCGCCGGCCGCAAGCGCCCGCTCCAGCGCGGCGGGGAAATCCGCGTCCGCCGCGACGCGCTCGCCGTGCGCGCCATAGGCGCGGGCGATGTCGGCGAAGCTCGGATTGGTGAGGCGGGTGCCGCTCTCGCGGCCGGGAAACTGCCGCTCCTGGTGCGCGCGGATCGAGCCGTAGGCGGTGTTGTTCACCACGATCACCACGATCGCGAGCTTGTGGTGGACGGCGGTGGCGAAGTCGGGCGAGGCCATCTGGAAGCAGCCGTCGCCGGCAAGCGCGACCACCGTGCGATCCGGATGGCGCAGCTTCGCCGCGATCGCCGCCGGCAGGCCGTAGCCCATGCAGCCGGACTTGGGGGCGAGCTGGGTGCGCAGCGTGCGATAGCGGAAGAAGCGGTGCAGCCAGATGGTGTAGTTGCCGGCGCCGTTGGTGACGATGGCGTCGTCCGGCAGCGCCGTCCGCAGGTGCTGGATCACCTTGGCGTAGTCGAAGCCTGCGGTTTTCGCGGGCGGCACCTGATAGGCCTCGTAGGCCGCGCGGCCCTCGGTGCGCCAGGCCGCCCAGCCCGCGGGATCGAGCGGCGCCATCTGCCGCAGCGCGGCGGCGAATTCCGGCGGCGCGGCGAGGATGGGCAGGTCGGCATTGTAGACCCGCCCCAGCTCTTCCGCGCCGGGGAAGACGTGGATCAGCGCCTGGTCCGGGTCCGGCACCTTCAGCGCGTCATAGGCCTTGCTCGTCACCTCGCCGATGCGGTCGCCGATCACCAGCAGCAAATCGGCGTCCTTCACCCGCCGGGTCAGAGCGCGGCTGGAGCCGAGGCTGAGGTCGCCCACATAGACGCTCGCCTCGTTCGAGACGATGTCCTGCGAGCGGAAGCCCGCCACCACGGGCAGGTCGCTCGCGCGCGCGAACGCGGTGATGTCGGCCGATGCTGCGTCGGTCCAGCCGCTGCCGCCGACGATGATGAGCGGGCGCTGCGCCGCCTGGAGCATCTGGCGCACCTGCGCCATGGCGGCCGGCGTGGGCGCGGCGGACACGGTCTTGAAGGCGGGGGCGTCGGCCACCGCGCTCATCTGGCTCAGCACGTCCTCGCCCACCGAGAGCACCACCGGGCCGGGGCGGCCGTGGGTGGCGACGTGGAAGGCGCGGCTGAGATATTCCGGGATCGCGTCGGCGCTCGGGATGTCGGCCGCCCATTTCGCCATGTCGGCGAAGGTGCGGCTGTAGTCGATCTCCTGGAACGCCTCGCGGCCCCGGTGCGCCTGCGGCACCTGGCCGATAATGAGGATGAAGGGCGTCGAGTCCTGGAACGCCGTATGCACGCCCACCGCCGCATGCATGGCGCCCGGCCCGCGGCTGACGATGCACAGGCCCGGGCGCCCGGTGAGCTTGCCGTCGGCTTCCGCCATGTGGGCGGCGTTCGCCTCGTGGCGGCACACGATGAAGCGTACGCCGCGCGCGGCATCGCGCAAGGCATCGAACACCGGCAGCGCGCTCTCACCCGGCACGCCGAAGATGCGGTCCGCGCCGTGGATGCGCAGGCCGTCCACGAGAATCGTGCCGCCCGAGCGCAAGGGGGCGGAGGAGGGGGCAGGCGAGGACGTCATGGCTCCGTCCTCACGCCGCCGGCTCGAAGACGCACAGCGTCTTCAGCTCGGAATAGAAGTCGAGCGAGCGCGCCCCGCCCTCGCGGCCGATGCCGGAGCGCTTGAAGCCGCCGAACGGCGCGCGCTCGTCGCGCACGCGCCAGCAGTTCGCCCACACCGTGCCGCTCTCAAGCCCGGCGCCCACCCGCTCCACGCGGGCGGGGTCGGTGCTCCAGACGGTGGCGGCAAGGCCGAACTCGGAGGCGTTGGCCCGGGCGACCACCTCGTCCTCGTCGTCGAAGACGGAGAGGTGCGCGCACGGGCCGAACACCTCGCGGCGGCAGATTTCCGCCGTGTCCGGCAGGCCGGCCCAGAGCGTGGGCTCGACCCAATAGCCGTGGGAGAAGGGGGCCGGCATCTCCAGCGCGCCGCCGCCGGCGAGCACCTGCGCGCCCTCCGCCTTCGCCGTGGCGTAGAGGCCGAGCACCTTCTCGCGCTGCACCGCGCTGATGGCCGGGCCGAGCGTCGTCTCCGGCGCGCGCGGATCGCCTGGCTTGAGGGCCTTGGCGGCGGCGACCAGGCCGGCCGCGAAGCGCTCGAAGATGGGGCGCTCGACGAACACCCGCTCGGTGGTGAGGCAGACCTGCCCGCAATTGTCGAACATGGAGCGCGCGGTGCCGGCGATGGCGGCATCGAGGTCGCAATCGGCGAAGATCAGCGCCGGATTCTTGCCGCCCAGCTCCAGCGACACCGGCCGCGGCCCGGCGGCGGCGGCGCGCATGATGGCTTCGCCCGTGCGCGTCTCCCCGGTGAAGGAGACCGCGTCGACGCCCGGATGGGAGACGAGGAACTGGCCCGCCGCGCTTGTGCCGTGGCCGTGCACCACGTTCAGCACCCCGTCCGGCAGGCCGCAGGCCTTGGCCATGCGCGCCAGCATGAGCGCGGTGCGGGGCGAGTGCTCGGAGGGCTTCACGACGATGGTATTGCCGCAGGCGAGCGCCGGCGCCACCTTCCAGGTGAGCAGCAGCAGCGGCAGGTTCCACGGGGCGACGATGCCGATCACGCCCACCGGATGGCGCAGCACGCGGTTGCGCGCCTTCCCGCCGGCGACCTTCGTCTCGTAGGTCTCTTCCGGCGCCTGCCGGGCGATCGCGGCGAAGGCCCGCACATTGGCGATCGCGCGCGGGATTTCGATATTGGTCGTCACCGTGACCGGCTTGCCGGTATCGGCGATCTCCGCGGCGACGATGGCAGCGAGGTTCGCCTCCATGTGAGCGGCGAGCCGTTCGAGGAAGGCGATGCGCTGGTCGGGCGTGGTGCGGCCCCACGGTCCGCGCAGCGCCGCGCGCGCGGCCGAAACGGCGGCGTCCACGAGGTCGGCGTCCGCCTCCGCCACGCGGGCATTGGGCTGGCCGGTGGCGGGATCGTGCTTGTCGAAGCCGGCGCCGAGCGGCACCTCGGCCCCGCCGACGAAGCAGGGAACGGGCTCGATGGAGCTCATGGGGCGTTTCCTCGTGGTTGTTATGCCTCCTCGTCCTGGAAGATCTCCTCGCGCCGCTTGCGGATGAAGGGCAGCGCCACGGAGATCAGCAGGGCAAGGGAGAGAAGCAGGAAGGCGAGGCTGATGGGGCGCTCCAGGAACACCATGGGGTCGCCCCGTCCGGTGATCATGCTGCGCCGGAAGTTCTCCTCGATCATCGGCCCCAGCACGAAGCCCATCAGCATCGGCGCCGGCTCGGCATCGAGCTTGCGCAGCAGGTAGCCGAGCAGGCCGAAGCCGATCATCAGATAGATGTCGAACACCGAGTTGCTGACCGAATAGACGCCGATCGAGCTGATGATGACGATCAGCAGGAACAGGAAGCGGTAGGGCAGGCGCAGGAGGCGCACCCACAGCCCGATCATCGGCAGGTTGATGATGATGAGCATCACGTTGCCGATGAACATGGAGGCGACGAGGCCCCAGAACAGGTCCGGCTGGCGCGTGATGACGTTCGGCCCCGGCGCGATGCCGTGCAGCGTGAGCGCGCCGACCATGAGCGCCATGGTGGCGCTGGTGGGCAGGCCCATGGTCAGGAGCGGAATGAACGAGGTCTGGGCCGCAGCGTTGTTGGCCGATTCCGGACCGGCGACCCCCTCGATGGCCCCCCGGCCGAAGCGCGAGGGCGTGCGGGAGACCTTCTTTTCCAGCGCGTAGGAGGAGAACGACGCCATGGTGGCGCCGCCGCCGGGCAGCACGCCCATCACCGTGCCGAGTCCGGTTCCGCGCAGGATCGCGCCCATGGCCTGGCGGATGACCGCGAACGAGGGCCACAGGTTGGTGATCTTGCTGCTGGTGACGGTCCGGCTGATGTCCTGCTCCAGGTTGCAGATCACCTCGGCGACGCCGAACAGGCCGAGGGCGATGGCGACGAAGCTCACCCCGTCGGACAGCTCGATGAAGTTGCCCGTGAGGCGCGGCATGCCGGTGTTCACGTCCATGCCGATCATGCCGAACAGGAGGCCGAGCACGATCATCGCCACGGCGCGGAACAGCGAGCCGTTGGCAAGCACCACCGCCGAGACGAGGCCGAACACCATGAGCGAGAAATAGTCCGGCGAGGTGAAGGACTGCGCCATGCGCGCCAGCGGCGGGCCGGCGAAGGCGATCACCAGCGTGCCGATGCAGCCGGCGATGAACGAGCCGATGGCGGCGATGGCGAGCGCCTGTCCGGCGCGGCCCTGCCGCGCCATCTGGTAGCCGTCGATGGCCGTGACCACCGAGGTGGATTCGCCCGGGATGTTGACCAGGATCGCGGTGGTGGAGCCGCCATACTGGGCGCCGTAATAGATGCCCGACAGCATGATGATGGCGCCGACCGGCTCAAGCGCGAAGGTGGCCGGCAGCAGCAGCGAGATGGTTGCCACCGGACCGAGCCCCGGCAGCACGCCGATCAGCGTGCCGAACAGCGCGCCGATCAGGCAGAACATCAGGTTGTCTAGGGTGAGGACGACGGCGAAGCCGTGGCCCAGCAGCTGAAGGCTCTCGATCATGGCCACACCTCCACCGGCAGGCCGAGCAGCCAGATGAACAGCGCCACCGAGCCCGCCGCCATGGCGGCGCCGAACAGCACGCTCTGCCACAGCACGCTCTCACGCGAGGCGAAGCTCGCGACCACGGTCTGGGCGAGGATGGCGACGACCAGCCCGAAGCGGTCGAGCAGCAGCGCGAAGACGAGGAACGAGCCGAGGATCAGCGCGCCCGCCCGCAGGTTCATCGGCGGCACCTCGGGGCCTTCCACGGCGAGGCCCCTGACCACCAGGACCGCGCCCATGACGGCGAGCACCGCGGCGATCATCAGCGGGAAGTAGCCCGGCCCCATGTCCAAAGCGGTGCCGATCTCCAGGCTCGAAATGTAGAACAGCGCGGCACTCGCGATGGCCACCAGCAGCAGGCCGGACCAGAAGTCCACCCCGCCGCGCACCAGCTTGATCCTCATCGTCCTTCTCCAGGCCTCGCGCGCCGCAATGCTGCCGGACCGGCGGCGGGAACGCCCGTCGGGACGTGGGGCGCGGGCGGCCGGACGAGGCGGGGCGCGCCTTCGCGTAAGCTGCCGGCCCGCCGCAGGAGCGGGCCGGCGATGCATCAGTTCTTGGTGGTCTTGATCTCCTTGAGGAGATCTGTCCACTGCGCCACTTCCTTGGCGATGGCGGCCTGGTACTCCTCCGGGGTGGTGAAGACCGGGGTGGCGCCGATCTTGGCGAGCGCCTCCTTCACCTCCGGGTCCTCGGCCATCTTCTTCAGCGCGGCGGACATGCGCTCGATCACCGGCTTCGGGGTGCCGGGAGGGGCGATGATGCCGTTCCAGGATTCCACCGAGAAGTCCTTCACGCCGGTCTCTTCCACGGTGGGCAGATCGGGCGTGAACGGGCTGCGCTTGCCCGAGGTGACGGCGATGCCGCGCACGGTGCCGGCCTCCATCTGGGGCAGGGCGTCGGTCATGTTGGTGAAGGAGAGGTCCACCTCGCCGGCCACCACGGCGGCGGTGGCGGGGGCGCCGCCCTTGAAGGGGACGTGCAGCATCTTGGTGCCGGTGCGGGCGTCGAACAGCTGCACCGAATAGTGCATCAGGCCGCCCGCGCCGCTCGAACCGTAGGTCAGCTTGCCGGGGTTGGCCTTGGCGTAGGCGATCAGCTCGGGGATGGTCTTGATCGGCAGCTTCGGGTTGACGATCACCGTCTGCGGGATGGTGCTGACGATGGAGATCGGCGCCAGGTCCTTCAGCGGATTGTACTGGGTGGTCTGCGCCACAGGTGCGACCGAGACCGCGCCGACGCTGCAGACGCAGAAGGTGTAGCCGTCCGCCGGCGACTTCGCCACGAGGTCGGTGCCGACGATGCCGCCGGCGCCGGGCTTGTTCTCCACCACCACGGTCTGGCCCAGCTCCTTCTCCAGGAAGCGGGCGGTGATGCGTCCGGTGAGGTCGGTGTAGCCGCCGGGCGCGTAGGGGACGACCAGCTTGATGGTCTTGGCCGGCCACTTCTCCTGGGCCAGCGCCGCGGGCGATGCCAGTATTGCGAAGGACATTACGGCCGCTGCGAGCGTCTTCATCTAGTTCTCCTCTGTCCTCGGAAGGTCCGGCGTTGAGCCGCCGCGTGATTTCGAGCCCGTGCGCGGCCGGAAGGCGCCGCCACATCGAAAGGCGGCCGGCTGCCATCGCGCCGGCCACCGCCATTTGTCGTATGTCAATTTTTAGCTAAGCGACAAAGCTAGTCAAGCCGCGAATGCGGGCACGCTGTGGCGCCGATGCAGGCACGCCGCGCAGTGGCCCCATTATGGACCGTCAACGCCGCGCGGGGGGTCGGATCGCCGCGGCCTGGAGGGAGGCTCGGCGACGAGATAACTTTTTTACAAAGCTAAAATGCGGGTGTTGGGCGCGATGGCGAAGCGCTGCGACGCCAGCCTACTCAAGGGGTAGGCGAGGGGCCGCGGCTGCCGCGCAGCCACCCGGTTGACGCAGGTGGATTGCTGCGATGCGTATTGACTAGCTTTGTCGCTTACCTAATTTGACCTCCGAACGCGGTCCGCGTTTCCCCGGCGCACCCTCGCGCCTCGTTCTCCCAGCAATCCGGGGCCATCATGGCGATCTCCAATACCGTCGACACGGGCTTCAGGCCCGCCTTGGCGCGGCTTGCCGCAGACGGGCGCATCCGCGTCTTCACCGGCGAGGCCGACCCGCACCTGGAAATCGCCGCGCTGATGAAGAAGCTCGACGGCCAGGAGACCCTGCTGTTCCCGAAGGTGCGCGGCCACGATGCGGCGGTGGTGGGCAATCTCCTGAGCAGCCGGGAGAATTGCGAGAGCGCCTTCGCGCGGGACTTCCGCGGCATCCGCGAGAGCATCTCCCAGGCGCTCGGCTCGCCCATGGCGCCGAAGGTGGTGGAGCGCGCGCCGGTGCACGAGGTGGTGGAGACGTCCGGTATCGACCTCGGCAAGACCCTGCCGGCGCTGTTCCACGCACCCAAGGACGGCGGACGCTACGTCACCTCCGGCATCCTGGTGGCGCAGGACCCGGAGACCGGCATCTACAATGCCTCCTATCACCGGCTCCAGCTGATCGGGCCGGACACGTTCGCGGTGAAGCTCGATTTCGGCCGCCACCTGCGCCTCGCCTTCGAGCGGGCGCAGAAGCAGGGCAGGAACCTGCCGGTGGCGATCTGCATCGGCGCCGACCTCGCGCTGCATTTCACCGCCGCCACCATGGGCTCGCAGATGCCCGAGAACCTGGACGAACTGGCGGTGGCGGGCGGGCTCGCCGGCCGCCCGCTCTCGGTGGTCAAGGCGAAGACCATCGACCTCATGGTGCCGGCGGAGTGCGAATACGTGCTGGAGGGCGAGATCAGCGCCAGCGACGTGCACATGGAAGGCCCGTTCGGCGAGTTCGTCGGCTTCGCTGCGCCGCCGGCCGATGCGCCGGTGCTGAAGGTGAAGGCGCTGACCCGGCGCGCCAGGCCCATCTACCACGCCATCAACGGCTTCGGCCGCGAGACCATCATGCTGCGCAAGTACGTGCTGGAGGCGAGCCTGCTCAAGGTGCTGCGCGCGGCGGTGCCGATCGTCACCGATGCCGAGATGACCGCGGGCGGGCTGCACCGCTTCCACGCCATCCTCCAGGTCAACAAGCAGGGCGCGCATCACGAGGGGCTTCAGCGCAACGCCATGCTGGCCGCCTTCGGCGCGCTGAAGGACCTCGACATGGTGATCGTGGTGGACGACGACATCGACATCCGCGACCCGGCGGACGTGGAATACGCGCTCGCCACGCGCATGGAGGCGTCAAGCGACGTCATCGTCATTCCCGAGGCGCGCGGGCACGAATATGTCCGCATAAGCCGCAACGGCGTGCGCGCCAAGCTCGGCATCGACGCGACCGTCCCGGCGGGCGAGAAGGCGCGCTTCAGCCGCGTGTCGTTCGCCCCCGTGGAGGTGACGGCCGGCATGTTCGCCGAGGGCGGGGAGGCGATGAAGGGGCTCCTGTGAGCCCCTTCCGCGTCACAAGTCGAGGGTGATCGCGCCGCGCCCGCGCGAGACGCACGGCATCAGCCGGCTCTTGCGCGCCGCGTGGGAGAGCACCACGTCGCGATGGATCACCGCTCCGTCGCGATAGCCGCATTCGCAGGTGCCGCACACGCCGATCTCGCACGACGAGCCGCGCACGAAGCCGTTGTCGCGCAGCACGTCGAGCAGGCTCTGGTCGGCCGGCACCGGGAGCCGCTGCCCGGTTGAGGCGATCACCGCCTCGAACGGCTCGGGCACGAAGCCGGCATCCGCGCGCGCGGCGAAATGCTCCGTGTGGTAGCGCGCCTCCGGCCAGCCGCGCGCCGCCGCCGCGCCTTCCGCCGCGTCGGTGAGGGCGTTCGGGCCGCACACATAGAGGTCCGCCCCGGCTTCGGCGTCGAGCGCGGCGGCGATGTCGAGCCGGCGCCCCTCGGCGGAGAGCCAGAGCCGCAGCCTATCCCCGCACAGCGCCTCCAGCGTCTCCACCAGCGGCGCGCTTTGCCGGCTGCGGGCGCAATAGTGGAACACGAAGTCGTCGCCCTGCGCCGCAAGCTGCCGCGCCATGGCCATCAGCGGCGTGACGCCGATGCCGCCGGCGACCAGCACGTGCCGCGCCGCGTCGGGATTGAGTGCGAAATGGTTGCGCGGCGCGCTGACGAAGATCTCGCCACCGGGCCTCAGGTGATCGTGGATCCAGCGCGAGCCGCCGCGGCCCGCTTCTTCGCGCTTGACGGCGATGCGGTAGAGGCCGCGCTCGGCCGGGTCGCCATAGAGCGAATACTGGCGCACCGCCCCGTCCGGTAGGTGCACGTCCACATGGGCGCCCGGCACCCATGCCGGCAGGACCGGCCGGCGCGGATGCGCGAAGGCGAACGTCGCGACGTTCGCCGTCACCGCCGCCTGCTCGGCGACGGTGAGCTTCATGATGAGGCGTCCCGACATGCTCAGTCCAGCAGCTCGATCTCGTCGCCGGGACGGATGACGCCGCCGCGCTCGATGCCGCAATTGAGCCCCGAGCGGTTGTAGAGCGGCAGGTAGACCGGCAGATCGAGCAGCTGCTCCAGATACTTGCAGGGGAAGTTGAGGCGGCCGCCGCGCAGGATCACCTCGCCCACCCGGAAGCGCCGGCCCACCAGGTGGTTGAGCGGCACGCCGCGCACCGTGAGATTGCGCCGGTGGTCCACCGGCGCGAGCACGATCGGCCCCTCCTGGAGCGGCGGATCGTTGCGGGCGAGCGCGTCGAGCGCCTCCTGCTCGATCAGCGTCACCTCGCGCACGTCCGGCCGGCCCGAATAGGTGCCGTTGCCGAGGAAATAGCGGTCGCCGACGATGCCGCGCCCGGCGACGCACTCCGCCTCGGCCAGCTCCTCCATCTCGTAGCTCGCCGCCTGGGCGATGTGGATGTGGAGCAGGGTGCCCTTGAAGTTCACCGCGCCGCCGGGCGTGGCGAGCGCCGCCTGGGCGGCGGGGTGGTCGTAGGCCTCGACGATCTTCAGCGGGCCGCTGTCCTTGACGGGCAGGGACGGGGGTGGGGGATGGGCGGTCATGGCGGCCTCAGTCGATGCGCGCGGCGATGGCTTCGATCTCGACGAGGGCGCCCTTGGGCAGGCGCGCCACTTCGATGGTCGAGCGGGCGGGGGGGCTGTCGGGGAACGCGGCCGCGTAGACTTCGTTCATGGCGGCGAAGTCGTCCATGTTCTTGAGGAACACGGTGGTCTTCAGCACGGTGGCGAAGCTCGCCCCGCCGGCGGCGAGCACCGCCTCCAGGTTGGCGAGCGAGGCCTTGGTCTGGGCGACGATGCCTTCGGCGAGCGCGCCGGTCTTCGGGTCCACCGGCAGCTGGCCGGAGGCGAACACCAGGCTGGCGAAGCCGATGCCCTGGGCGTAGGGGCCGACGGCGGGCGCCGCCGCCGTCGTCGCGAGTACTTTGCGGGACATGGTTGTCTCCTGTCGTTGCTTGGTATTCGAGGTGGGGTCAGTAGCCGAGATAGGTCGGCAGCCAGAGCACCAGCGCCGGGAACGCGATGCACAAGGCAAGTCCGGTGAGCTGGAGCAGGGTGAAGGGGACGATGCCCCGGTAGATGTCCGCCAGCGTCAGGAAGCCCGATCCTGCCTGGCGCAGGTAGAACAGGGCTGGCCCGAAGGGCGGGGTGAGGTAGGAGGTCTGCAGGTTCACCGCCACCGCGATCGCGAACCACAGCAGGATCTGGTCCTTCGGCACCGCGTCGCCGAAGTCGAGCTCCATCACGATCGGCCGGAACACCGGCAGGATGATGAGGGTGATCTCCAGCCAGTCGAAGAAGAAGCCGAGCAGGAAGATCACCACCATCAAGAGCCCCAGCAGCGCCCAGTCGTGCAGGCCGAGGGCGTTGATGACGTGGATGATGGCGTCGTCGCCGCCCAGTTCCCGGAACACGTAGGAGAACAGCGTGGCGCCGCAGAAGATGCCGAAGATCATGGCGTTGGTCAGGGCGGTCGCCTGCACCACGTCGTTCAGCAGCTTCAGCGTGAAGGTGCGGTTGTAGATGGCGAGCAGGGTGGCCCCGAACGCGCCCACGCCGGCCGCTTCCGTGGGGGTGGCGAAGCCGCCGATGATCGAGCCGAGCACCAGCAGCACCAGCACGGTCGGCGGCACGAACCCGCGGAAGATCAGCAGGAGAAGATCGCGGAGCGGGAGCGGGTCCGCCTCGGGCGGGCGCGGCATGCGCTTCGGCTGGAACAGGCCGACGAAGAGGATGTAGACGAGGTAGAGCCCCGACAGCAGCAGCCCCGGGATCACCGCGCCGGTGAACAGGTCGCCCACCGGGATCGCCAGCAGGTCGCCCATGATGACCAGCATGATGGACGGCGGGATGAGGATGCCGAGCGTGCCCGACGAGGCGATCACGCCCGCGGAGATGCCCTTGTCGTAGCCGCGTTCCACCATCACCGGCAGCGCCAGCATGGTGAGCATCACCACCGAGGCGCCGACGATGCCGGTGGTCGCCGCCATGATGGTGCCCATCAGCACCACGGCGAGCGCGAGCCCGCCGGGCACCCGCTTCAGCAGCACCGAGAGGATTTCAAGCAGATGCCGCGCGACGCCGCTGCGCTCCAGCATGATGCCCATGAAGATGAACATGGGGATCGCCACCAGCACCAGATTGTCCGCGATCGAGCCCCAGATGCGGCTGACGACGAGGAACAGCTGGGCCGGCTGGAACAGGCCGAAGGCGCCGCCGATGACCGTGAATGCGAGGCCCACCCCGGCGAGGCAGAACGCCACGGGGAAGCCCGAGAACAGGATCACCACCAGCAGGCCGAGCATGGAGAGCGGCAGGACGGTCTCGAACAGGGTCATAGGCCAACCTCCTGCGGGTGGTGGGGCGCTTCCGGCTTGGGAGGCGATCCGAGGAGGGTGGCGAGCGAGGCGGCGATGGCGCCCAGCGCGGCGAGCAGCAGCGTCGAGAAGCCGATCAGCAGCGTCGACTTGATGATCCAGCGGTAGGGCAGGCCGGTGAGCGAGGGCGAGCCTTCGTTCAGCCGGAAGGAACTGGCGAGGAACGGCCAGCCGTAATAGAGCACCACCAGGCAGAACGGCAGGATGAAGAGCGCGGCGCCGATCAGCTCGATCGCCGCCGCGGTCTTGGCGCTGAAGCGGTTGCTCAGCACGTCGATGCGCACGTGCTCGCCCGCGACGTAGCCGTAGCCGAGGCACAGGAGAAAGAGAGTGGCATGGAGATGCCACTCAAGGTCCTGCAGCTTCGTCGAGCCAAGCACGATGAAGCGGCGGGTGACGACGTCCAGCACGACGGTGAGGACGAGGACGACGACGCACCACGCCGCCGCCTGCCCGACCCGCTGCGCGATCGTCTTCAGGATTTGGGCCGAAGCCAGGAGTGCGGACATCAGTTCTTCAGGTATCCGATGTCGCGCCAGGTCGAGTATTCTTCGCGGAACTTGGCGAAGCT
This sequence comes from Xanthobacter tagetidis, assembly GCF_003667445.1. Lineage (GTDB taxonomy): Bacteria > Pseudomonadota > Alphaproteobacteria > Rhizobiales > Xanthobacteraceae > Xanthobacter > Xanthobacter tagetidis. The sequence continues at coordinate 43,508 of NZ_RCTF01000024.1, forward strand.
GGCATAGGCCCGCGCGAAGTCGGGATCGGCGGCCACCTGCTCGGCGATCACCTCGTCGACTGCGCCCTTGAGCTTCTTGAGGTCCGCGTCGGACCACTTGTGGATCTGCACGCCCTTGGCCTGGAGCTCCTTGAGCGCGGGAACCTGGATCGCCTCGCCCTCGGCGATGCCGTAGCGGATGTTGTCGCCGCAGACGGACTCGATCTGCGCCTTCTGGGTCTCGCTGAGCGCGTCCCACTTGGCCTTGTTCATCATCAGGTCGAAGAAGGTCGACTGCTGGTGCCAGCCGGGGAAGTAATAGTGCTTGGCGATCTGCCAGAAGCCCATCTTGAGGTCGATGGCGGGCTGCACGAATTCCAGGCCGTCGATGACGCCGCGGTCGAGGGCGGGGTAGACGTCCGGCGGGGCGAGCAGCTGGGCCGAGACGCCGAACTTGCCGAGCGCCTTGGCGCCGAGGCCGAAGAAGCGCAGCTTCAGGCCGTTGAGATCGTCGACGCTCTTGATCTCCTTCTTGAACCAGCCCGAGCCCTCGGGCGCGAGCATGCCGCACATGACCGACTTGATGCCGTACTTGCCGTAGATCTCGTCGAAGATCTGCTTGCCGCCGCCGAAATAGTACCAGGCCATGTATTCAGGGGCCGGCGGGCCGAACGGGAGCGCGGCGAACACCTGGAGCGCAGGCACCTTGCCGCCCCAGAAGCCGGGGGTGGAGAAGGCCGCGTCCACCGCGCCGGCCGCCACCGCGTCGAACGTCTCAAGCGGCGGCACCAGCGCGCCCGGCTCGTAGAAGCGCAGCTCGATGTTGCCGCCCGAGACCTTTGCGATCTGCGATTCGAGGCGCTTGCCGAGCGTCCCAAGCTGCGGCAGCGAGCTTGAGAAGGTGGCGGCCATCTTCCATTTGACCTTCGGGTCCTGGGCCGAGGCGGCCGAGACCGGCAGGGCCGCGGCCAAAAGTACCAGCAGCGCGTGGCGCAAGTGATTGGCGAGCTTCATCACTTTGTTCCCCTGTGATTGCTGGCTGCTATCAAATTAGACAACGTTGCCTAACAAGCAACCAGATTTGCCGGTCCCGAGCCAAATTCGGGGCTGGCAACCCCATACACGCAAAGGCTATGCCAAGATCGGGGGCGGGAGCTTCCGCGCCGCACCCAGCCTGCGTTGTCCAATCATCAACGTTGGTTGCCAGGCTACGACGCGCTTGCAATCGCTCCAAAGTGGATGAACAGTTCGGGTGTCGTTGCTGCTTTTTTGGTGCTTGTGCATTGCGCCCGCGACTGCGGCGGGGTTGCCCAGATTTCGACCTTGCCCGGGTCCGTCAGGAGTTGCTTGATCCGATGGTGACGCTCGATACATCCCACAGCATGCCGCTGCCGGCCGGCGTCAGCCTCGGCCGCGCCATCCGCGCCCTGCGCGCCGAGCGCGGCCTGTCGCTGTCGCAGCTCGCGCTCGCGGCGGCGCTGGACAAGGGCTACCTCTCGCGCGTCGAGCGCGGGTTGAAGGTGCCGTCCGTCGCCATCGTGCTGCGCATCTCCACGGCGCTGGAGGTCTCGGCGGCGCAGCTGTTCGGGGCGGCCGAGCGCCAGGAGCCGATCTTCGTCACCCGCGCCGGCGATCGCGCCGAGCGCACCGCCGACGACGGCAACTACCACATGGAGATTCTGACCCAGAGCACCGGCAGCGCGGGCCTCGAAGTGTTCCTCATGTATCCGCCGGCGGAGTTCGCGAACGAGCCGGAAGCCGCCCATCGTGGCGAGGAGGTGCTGTTCGTGGTTGCCGGCACCGTCGAGGTGCGCTTCGCGGAGACGGTGCTGGTGCTGGAGACCGGGGATTCGGTCCAGTTCCCCGGCCCGCTGCGCCACCAGGTGCGCCGCCTCGCCGAGAAGAGCTGCGTGCTGATCTCGGTCTACGGGCCCTGAGGCGAACCCGCGGCGCAGGCTGAGCGCCGTAGCCTCTTGCGCAGGACCTCGATCCGAGATCGAGCGTCATGCCCCGGCTTGTCCGGGGGATCCACGCGGCGGGCCACCTGCGGTCTGGATTTTGAACCATCGTGCAAGCGAGGAGGTGGATGCCCCGGACAAGCCGGGGCATCACGGCGGTGGCCGCGGCCGTCGCTCTCTCGAAGGATCGAACGGGCGCTCAGCCCGGCGCGTCGGCGGCGGTGTCGTAATAGATCGCGTCGAGCTCGGCCGCGCTCACCGCGGCCGCCGGGGCGTCGAGCACCAGCCGCCCTTTGCGCATGGCGACGATGCGGTCGGCATAGCGGCAGGCGAGGTCGGTCTGGTGCAGCGCGCACAGCACGGCGATGCTGCGTTCGCGGGCGATGTCCTTCAGCACGGTCAGGACGTTGGCGGCGGAGGCCGGGTCGAGGCTCGCCACCGGCTCGTCGGCGAGCACGAGGCGGCTTCGCTGGGCGAGCACGCGGGCGATGGCAACCCGCTGCTGCTGCCCGCCGGACAGGCTGTCGGCCCGCTGGTAGGCCTTCTCCAGCAGCCCCACGCGGTCGAGCGCGGCGAGCGCGATCTGCCGGTCCTCGCGCGAAAAGCAGCGGGTCACGGCGCGCCAGGTCGGCACCTGGCCGAGCCGGCCGGCGAGCGTGTTGTCGATCGCGTTCATGCGCGAGATCAGGTTGAACTGCTGGAAGATCAGGCCGATGGCGCCGCGATGCTCGCGCAGCGCCCTTCGGTCGAGGGCGCCGATGTCGCGGCCGAGCACCGTCACCGTCCCCGCGTCCACCTCGGCGAGGCGCGAGATGCAGCGGAAGATGGTGGACTTGCCGGCCCCGCTCGGGCCGAGCAGCGCCACCACCTCTCCGGGGGCGATGGCGAAGCTGACCCGGTCGAGCGCGATGGCGCTGCCGAAGGTCTTGGTGATGGCGTCGAGCCGCAAGGCGGGGGCGGCGGCCGCCGCCGTCATCTCGGCGGCGGGGGTGATGAGCGTCATACCAGCCTCCGGCGCAGCCAGGCGCTGAACTGGTCGATGATCGTCACCATGATGAGCATGATGACCGTCACCGTCAGCAGCTTGGGGAAGTCGAGCAGGTCGATGGCGGCCTTGATCTCCATGCCGATGCCGCCCGCCCCGACGATGCCCAGGATGGTTGAGGTGCGCACGTTCGCCTCCCACACATAGAGCGAGACTGATGAAAGATTGGGCAGCACCGAGGGCAGCAGCGCATAGGAGACGATCTTGGTGCGGTTCGCGCCGGTCATGGCGGCGGCCTCCAGCGGCGCCTTGGGCACCGTCTCGATGGCCTCGCTGTTGAGCTTGGCGATGACGCCGAGCGAGTGGACGATCATGCCGAGCACGCCGGCGAACGGCCCCAGCCCCACCGCCGCCACGAACAGCAGCGCGAACACGATGGTGTCGACGCCGCGGAACGAGTTCACCAGCATCCGCACCGGAGCCGCCAGCCAGGGGGAGGGGGCGGTGTTGTGGGCGATGAAGATGGAGAGCGGGAAGGCGAGAATTGTCGCGACCACGGTCGCCACCGTGGCGATGGCCACCGTCTCGGCGGCGCGCAGCCAGTAGACGTCGAGATCGGCGAGATAAGGCGGCCACGCCTTCGCCGCCCACATGAGGAGGCGCGGGATGCCGGCGATGAAGGCCGCCGGGTCCACCTCCGAGAGGCGCAGGCAGATCCAGAACACGATCGCCAGGGCCGCGGCGAGCGCGATCCGCGCCAGGATCGCCGGCGAGGAGAGGCTCAGCGGCGTCTCCACATACTGCCCCGCGCGATCCCGGGCGGGCGGCACGCGCTCGATGTCCCACATGGCCTTGAGGCTCCCGCTGGAATGCGGCGGGGGCGCGCTCCGCCCCCGGCCGCCGGTTGGCTTCGGTCCGCGCTCAGCTCTTCAGCACGCCGAGGTCGCGGCCCATGGTTTCGAGCACCACATAGGGCTCGTGGGTGGTGGTGCGGTAGCCGGTATAGGGCCAGGGCAGCACCTTCAGCTCTTCGGCGGTGAGGCTGTTGAACGCGGCCTGGAGCGCCATGGCGGTCTCCTCGTCCATGCTCTTGCGCACCACCACGGGCTCGTTGGGCAGCGGCACCGACTGCCAGACGATCTTGTTGGAATCCGCCTTCATCAGGCCGTTGCGGATCATGGTGTTGCGGTGGATGTCCCAGCCGGTGGCGAGGTCCACCTGGCCGTTGATGGTGGCCATCTGGGCGGCGGCGGCGGAGGCGCCCTCGGCATACTTGCCGAAGAACGTCTTCGGCTCGATGCCCTGCGCGCGGAAATAGTGGGTCGGCACCATCCAGCCGGTGGTGGAGCCGGTGTCCAGCATCTGCATGGACATGCCCTTGGCGTCCTGCGGGAATTTCTCCAGCTTCAGGTCCGGGCGGGCGACGATGAGGCCGTGATAGGTGGGCTTGCCCTCCACCAGCATCACGTTGATGACGCGCGTGCCGGACGAGTTCTTCGCCAGCACATAGCCCCACGGGCCGAGCTGGGCGAGGTCGGCATTCTCCGAGCCGATGGCGACCGAGACGCCGGCCCAGTCGTTGGCGACCGTCAGCGCGAGGTCGGCGCCGATGCGATCGCACACCATGCGGTAGAGCGGCTCCCACACCTTGCGGGTTTCCTGCTGGGTGGGCTGGGAGGGGGCGAGCGCGACCTTGATGGTCTTGCGGGTGACGGACTGGGCGCGCACGACGGCCGGCGCGGCGAGGACGCCGGCGGCGGCGCCGATGAGGAAGGTGCGGCGACGGATCATGGTGTCACTCTCCTGTTCAGCGTGAGCAAGCTGCGAGGGACTTCGGTGGGCCGCCCCGGTGGGGAGCGAGCGTCCGCGGGGCGGCGCGGCCCGGTACGCCGGTGGATTTATCTATACTCAGTGACATCACAGTGACATTGAGGAAAGCTCAAAGATTGTGCGATGCACACACCGTGCCGCCCTCATGTTGAGCTTTCCTCAGCGGGATCGACTTGATACTGAGGATGGCCGAACGAGGACGAGATGACGCTGCATCCCCTATCGACCAGCCGCGCGCTTTTGGCCGACGCCGTGCCGCGCGAGGGCGCGACCGCCGGCACGGCCGCCTCGGGGCTGCTGGCGCGGGACGCCGCGGAGGCACGGGCGGTGCTTCGCGCCGCGCGGGGCATCCTGTTCGATCTCGACGGGACGCTGATCCGCACCGACGAGGTCATCGAGGGCGCGCGCGAGGTGCTCGCGGCCTGCGGCCCGCGCGCGATGATCCTGTCCAACAATTCATCGGATACGGCGGAAGGCCTGTCGCGCCGGCTGGCCCGCGCCGGGCTCGACGTCGCGCCGGAGCGGATCGTGCTCGCCGGCATCGAGGCGGTGCGCGCGGTGGCGGCGCTGCGGCCGGGCGGGCGCGCCATGGTGATCGGGACCGCCGCGCTGGCGGCCGAGGCCCGTGCCGCGGGGCTCGACGTCACCGACGAGCGGCCGGACGTGGTGCTGGTGGCCCGCACCCCGGCGTTCGACTATGCCGCGCTGGCGCGCGCCGCGAACGCCGTCCGGGCCGGCGCGGAATTCGTGGTGGCGAATCCCGACACGTCCCATCCGGGCGCCGACGGGCGCCTCGTGCCGGAGACCGGCGCGCTCGCCGCCGCCATCGCCGCCGCCGCCGGGCGCGCGCCGTCGCGGGTGTTCGGCAAGCCCGAGCCGGACCTGTTCCGCGCCGCGCTCGACCGCCTCGGCCTCAGTGCGGGGGAGGTGGTGATGGTGGGCGACAACCCCGACACGGACGGCGCCGGTGCGCTCAGGCTCGGCATCCCGCACATCCTCATCGGCAAGCGCCTTCCCCTTGAGGCGCTGCTGGGCTGAGGGGGAGGGCCGTCCATCGGCCCTGCGCTCGAGCCGGAGGGCAATGGCGACGGAGGGCGGTCAGGTCCGGTGTTGCCGCACGCGTAGACGCCGCGGAACGGCCGGGACGCGAGCGGGCATCGCGACGTTCTGAACGCTCGCTCTCAGTTCGGCGCCGTCAGCGCGCCGGTGGCGCGGTCGTAGCGCCACATGGCGCCGGGCGCGATGCGGGTGCCGCCGATCGCGCGCTCCACCTGGTTTTCGCTGGCATGGTCGAAGCGGCCCGCCAGCGCCGCCGCGCCCGCCTTGGTGAGGGCGATCTCGGCCCCCGCATAGGCGCGGTAGGAGGCTTCGGCCGCGCCGTTGTCCCCCGGCGTGAAGCCGAGCGGCCCGCAATCGCCGGTGCGGAACGGCAGGCCCTCGATGAGCGGCTCGTGGGCGAAGGCGAGGCCGTCGAGGCGCAGGAAGAAGGGCAGGTCCGCCAGGAACTGCGCCTCGTCCATGGAATGGACGGCGCCGAACACCTTGGCGACCTTCGCCGGCCCATCCGCCAATTGGCGCAGGATGCGCTCCTCGGTCAGCGAGAGGCCGGAATGCGGTGCCGGGAACTCCGCCAGCAGCCGCAGCAGCGCGGGGCCGAGATAGGGCAGGCACTCGTGCCGCTTCTGCGCGAAGGCGCAAAGCGCGGTGGGGGTCGGGGCGGTGAAGGCCTCCCAGGCCTGCCGGCCGGTCTCGATCTGCACCTGCGACAACGGCGTGCGCGCGCCGGCCAGGGCCGTGACCTCGTCCGCCTCCATCACGCCGAGATAGTGCGAGGCCTGGAGCAGGAACAGGCCCATGCGGTCGGGCTGGTCGGAAAAATAGTTCAGCACCTGGATCAGCTGGAGCTGGTCGTAGAGGTCGTGCTCGAACCAGAGCTCCACCTCGCCATAGGCGCCGTGCACCTCGATCTGGGCGTCGCGGTGGGCGAAGTCGGCGCGCACGGCGTCCAGTTCCATGCCGAGCGCCTCGGCGAGGAACTCCGCGCGCACGTCGGAAACCCGGTCGAGGTCGGGGTCGGCCGGCACCGGGCCGTCATGCAGCATGTCCTGCCAGGGAACGAGGTGGCCCTTCAGGCCCGCCGCACGGATGCGCCCGACGGCGGCATCGCCATTGGTGATGATGAGCTTCGGCATGGAGGCCTGCCTTTCCCGGCGCCCGGGCGCCGCATCGATCCCCCGCGTTCAACCGCGCCCACGATAGGGCGCGACGCCCGTCTCGGGAAGCCATGCCCCCTTCGGCAGGGTGCCGGTCTGCCAGAACACGTCGATCGGGATGCCGCCCCTCGGATACCAATAGCCAGCGATGCGCAGGAAGCGCGGTTCTAGCAGGCCGGCGAGCCGCTTGCCGATGGCCACGGTGCAATCCTCGTGGAAGGCGCCGTGGTTGCGGAACGCGGCGAGGTAGAGCTTCAGCGACTTGGATTCCACCAGGAAGCGGTCGGGCACGTAGTCGATGACGAGGTGCGCGAAGTCGGGCTGCCCCGTCACCGGGCACAGCGAGGTGAATTCCGGGCAGGTGAAGCGCGCCACATAGTCGGTGTCCGGATGCGGGTTCGGCACGCGGTCGAGCACCGCCGCGTCCGGTGAGGGGGGCAGGGCGGTCTGGCTGCCGAGCTGGAGCGGCTGTTCGGTCATGGCTCAATTCCTCGGGAACGCGGGCAATAGGGCTCTTCGTGCTTGGGTTCAACCGGCGCCGCCGCCGGGGAAAGCCCATCCTTGCCCACGGCGCGGCACTGCTTCGCCGCCCAGCCCCCTTCGCACGGAAGCGTGATCGCGCTAGAAGCACCGCGCCCGCAAGCTGTGCACCAGGGAAGGACCATTTCATGACCGCCATCGTCGACATCATCGCCCGGGAAATCCTGGACAGCCGCGGCAATCCCACGGTGGAAGTGGACGTGGTGCTGGAGGATGGCTCCTTCGGCCGCGCGGCGGTGCCCTCCGGCGCCTCCACCGGCGCGCACGAGGCGGTGGAGCTGCGCGACGGCGATGCCGACCGCTATCTCGGCAAGGGCGTCGAGAAGGCGGTCGAGGCGGTCAACGGCGAGATCTTCGACGCCATCGGCGGCTACGAGGCCGAGGACCAGGCGCATATCGACAATGTGCTGATCGGCCTCGACGGCACGCCCAACAAGGCGCGGCTCGGCGCCAACGCCATCCTCGGCGTGTCGCTCGCGGTGGCCAAGGCGGCGGCGATCGCCTCCGATCTGCCGCTCTACCGCTATGTGGGCGGCGTGAACGCCCGCGTGCTGCCGGTGCCGATGATGAACATCATCAATGGCGGCGCCCATGCGGACAACCCGATCGACTTCCAGGAATTCATGATCCTGCCCGCCGGCGCGCCCACCTTCGCGGAAGGCCTGCGCTGGGGCGCCGAGGTGTTCCACACCCTGAAGAAGGGCCTCAAGGCCGCCGGCCACAACACCAATGTGGGCGACGAGGGCGGCTTCGCCCCGAACCTGCCCTCCGCCGACGCGGCGCTCGACTTCGTGATGACCGCCATCGAGAAGGCGGGCTTCAAGCCGGGCGAGGACATCTATCTCGGCCTCGACTGCGCGGCGACCGAGTTCTTCAAGGACGGCGCCTACCATTATGAGGGCGAGGGCAAGACGCGCTCCATCGAGGAGCAGGTGGCGTACCTCGCCGACCTCGTCGGCCGCTATCCCATCGTCACCATCGAGGACGGCATGTCGGAGGACGACTGGGCCGGCTGGAAGCTCGTGACCGACGCGATCGGCGCCAAGTGCCAGCTGGTGGGCGACGACCTCTTCGTCACCAATGTGGAGCGCCTGTCGCGCGGCATCAAGCAGGGCGTGGGCAATGCCATCCTGGTCAAGGTGAACCAGATCGGCTCGCTCACCGAGACGCTCGACGCGGTCGAAATGGCCCACAAGGCGGGCTACCGCGCCGTGATGTCCCATCGCTCCGGCGAGACCGAGGACGCCACCATCGCCGACCTCGCGGTGGCGACGAACTGCGGGCAGATCAAGACCGGCTCCCTCGCCCGCGCCGACCGCACCGCCAAGTACAACCAGCTGCTGCGCATCGAGCAGGAACTGGGCAACGAGGCCCGCTACGCCGGCAAGGCCGCGCTGAAGGCGCTTGCCTGAGCCTGGCGCCCTCGCGCCCCGGCCGACTGGAGCGTCAGCGGAAGGAGAGCCGGGGCCCAGCGCGAGAGTCCGCCGCAGGCGGCAACTCCCGCCGCAGGCGGAGGAAGTTGGTATTGCCGGCTGCGCCGGAGCCTCCCCTGGACCCCGGCTCGGCGCTCAAGCTTCGCTTTCGCTTGGCCGGGGAACGACGGCTTCGCCGTCGCAGCGGCATCCTCAGTCGGTCACGACGCACCCTCGCGCCCCGGCCGACTGGAGCGTCAGCGGAAGGAGAGCCGGGGCCCAGCGCAAGGGTCCGCCGCAGGCGGCAACTCCCGCCGCAGGCGGAGGGACGTGGGTATTGCCGGCTGCGCCGGAGCCTCCCCTGGACCCCGGCTCGGCGCTCCACCTTCGGTGTCGCTGGGCCGGGGAACGACGGCTGCGCCGTCGCAGCGGCATCCTCAGTGTCGGTCCGGACGCACCCTCGCGCCCCGGCCGACTGGAGCGTCAGCGGAAGGAGAGCCGGGGCCCAGCGCAAGGGTCTGCCGCAGGCGGAGGAAGTTGGTATTGCCGGCTACGCCGGAGTCTCCCCTGGACCCCGGCTCGGCGCTCCACCTCCGGTGTCGCTTGGCCGGGGAACGACGGCTTCGCCGTCGCTGGGCCGGGGAACCGCCCTTCACCCCGCCGTCAGCTTCTCCGCCACGCGCGGGGCGAAATAGGTGAGGATGCCGTCGGCGCCGGCGCGCTTGAAGGCCATCAGGCTCTCCAGCATGATCCGGTCGCCCTCCACCCAGCCGTTGCGGGCCGCACCCTCGATCATCGCGTACTCGCCGGACACCTGGTAGGCATAGGTGGGCAGGCCGAACGCCTCCTTCACCCGCCAGACGATGTCGAGATAGGGCAAACCGGGCTTCACCATCAGCATGTCGGCGCCTTCCTCCACGTCGAGCGCCGCCTCGCGCAGCGCCTCCGCGCCGTTGCCGGGGTCCATCTGGTAGGTGCGCTTGTCGCCGGTGAGGGTCTTCGCCGTGCCGATGGCGTCGCGGAACGGCCCGTAGAAGGCGGACGCGAACTTCGCCGCATAGGACATGATCTGCACGTCCTCGAACCCGGCCGCGTCGAGCCCGGCGCGGATGGCGCCGACGCGCCCGTCCATCATGTCGGAGGGGGCGATGACGTCGGCTCCGGCCGCCGCCTGGGTCACGGCCTGGCGCACCAGGACCTCGACGGTCGGATCGTTGAGGATGCGCCCGTCCTCCAGCAGCCCGTCATGGCCGTGGCTGGTGAAGGGATCGAGCGCCACGTCGGTGATGAGGCCGATGTCCGGGATTTCGGCCTTGATGGCGCGCAGCGCGCGGCACACCACGTTGGCGCCGTTGAGCGCCTCCGATCCCATTTCGTCGCGCCGGGCCGGGTCCACGTAGGGAAAGATGGCGAGCGCGGGGATCTTCAGCTTCGCCGCGAATTCCGCCGCGCGCACCGCCTCGTCGACCGTCAGGCGCTCGACGCCGGGCATGGAGGCGATGGGAGTGCGGGTCGCCTTGCCGTCCATCACGAAGATCGGCCAGATGAGATCATCGACGGTGAGCGTGTTCTCGCGCACCAGCCGGCGCGACCAGTCGGCCTTGCGGTTGCGGCGCAGACGCACGGGAAGGTCGAGCCGGTGGCCGGAGCGCTCGGGCGCGGCGGCGATCTCGGCGGCGGGGCGGATGCGGGGTGTGCTCATCGGCATGGTCGGTCTTTCCCGCGGCCGCAGGGGCGGCCGGAATGCGTGCGGGCGGTTGCGCCCGGTCGTCGCGCGGCGCCAGCGCGCCGCCGCGCATTTATAGCGCCCGCGGCCCGGCACCGCGAGTGCGGCGGCATGGCAAACGTTGACGCTGGCTCGCGCCGCGAATAACGCTCCCCATGGCCGCTGCCGGACCGCCTCAGGCGCAGGCCGGCCACAAGCGCACGACGCGGAGGAACAAGGACGCCATGGAGCCCGAGGTCATCCTGGAGGAGAAGGGCGCCGCAGGCGTCATCACGCTCAACCGGCCGAAGGCGCTCAACGCGCTGACCTTGCCCATGGTGCGCGAGATCATGCCGCGCCTGCGCCGCTGGGCGGCGGACCCGGCCGTCACCCGCGTCATCATCAAGGGGGCGGGGGAAAAGGCGTTCTGCGCCGGCGGCGACGTGCGCTGGCTCTGCGAATCCGGCCGCAGCGGCCGGGTCGGCGATGCGCTCGCCTTCTGGCGCGAGGAATATATTCTCAACCACTATATCGGCAGCTTCCCCAAGCCCTATGTCTCCCTGATCGACGGCATCTGCATGGGCGGCGGATTCGGCCTCTCCGCGCACGGCGCGCACCGGGTGGCGGGGGACCGCTATCTGTTCGCCATGCCGGAAGTGGGCATCGGCCTGCTGCCGGACGTGGGGGGCACCCACGTGCTGCCGCGCCTGCCCGGCGCGTTCGGCACCTATCTGGCGCTGACCGGCGCGCGCATCCGCGCCGCCGACGCCTTTGCGGCCGGCCTCGCCACCGATGTCGTGCCCTCCGCCGCCTTCCCGGCGCTGGAGGCCGCGCTGATCGACGGCGGCGAGGTGGAGCGCACCATTTCCGACCACCGCATCGAGCCCGGCCCCGGCCCGCTCGCAGAACGGCGCGCCTTCATCTCAGCCGCCTTTTCGCGCCCGACTGTCGCCGCGATCCTCGCCGCGCTCGACGCCGCCGCGATCCAAGGCGGCGCCGACGGGGAATTCGCCGCCCTCACGGCGGCCGAAATCCGCACCAAGTCGCCCACCTCGCTGTCGATCGCCATGGAGCAGATCCGGCGCGGCCCGTCGCTCGATCTCGCCGGCTGCCTGAAGGCGGAGTACCGCGCCGTCACCCGGGTCGCGGCGGGCCATGATTTCTACGAGGGCGTGCGCGCCGTGCTGATCGACCGCGACAATGCCCCGCGCTGGCACCCGGCGAGCCTGGCGGAGGTGGACCCGGAGGTCATCGCCGCGCATTTCGCGCCCATCGACGACGAACTCGAACTCCTGGCGCCGGGGGCATGAGCCAGTACGAGCCCATCGACGCCAGCGCCCGCGCCACCCTGGAAAAGCTGCCGCCGTGGCGGCGGCGGCTGTTCCTGTTCCTGCGCGCGGTGGCGGCCTTCCTGCTGATCGAGGGGGTGATCCACTGGGCGGTCATCCTCGGCATCGGCGACAGCACGCCCTCGCACTTCGAGCAGATGAGCACGATGGCGCAGGCGGCAGTGGTCTGGGCCGCCATCATCGATCCCATCGCCGGCGTCGGGCTATGGCTGCGCGCCGGCTGGGCGGTGGTGCTCTGGCTGATCGCGACGCTGACGCAGGTCATGTTCGGCGCGCTGGCGCCGGCGGAGATGACCCGCATCCTCATCTTCACCATGGTCGAGCTGGGCCTGGTGGTGGCCTATGCGGTGCTCTCCATCAAGGCGGCGCAGGAAAGCGACGAGCGCTGAAGCGACGAGCGGCGGGCGCGGCGGCCCGCCGCCCACCGCCTCAGGACCAACTGCCGAGATAAGCGAGGACGCAGATCACCAGGATGGCCGCCACGATGATCCAGTGGCGCGCGGCGAAATTGTGCAGAATCATGAAGGGATCCGTTCCGGCTCAGTCGTCGTTGGAGGCGTTGAGGTCTTCCGGGCGCAGCCCTTCCGACTTGGGGCGCAGGATGACGCCCAGCGATCCGCCATTGGTGAAGGCGATGCCCGCATCCGCGAGCGCATCGGCAAGGCGGGTGCGGTTCGCGGCGAGGGGGTCATGGGTCGCCGCGTCAGCCTCGACGGCGCGCACCTCCGCTTCGGTGAGGCCGGTGCGGTCGGCGAGTTCCTGGCGCTTCCAGCCGAGCAGCGCGCGGCCCGCCTTGATCTGGCGGCCTGTGACCTTGGATTGCGGCAATCGCGAACCTCCCCCTGAGGCCGGGGACCATGCCATGCCGTGCCGGCAGGCACAATGCCGTGGCCGTCCGGCGCGGCCGAAGTCCTTGCGCCGTCAGAAGGTCTCCACCCACGGCCGCAGATCGATCTCGGCGCTCCAGGCGGAGCGGTGCTGGCGGTGCAGCGCGAGATAGCTCGCGGCGATGGCATCCGGATCGAGCCAGCGGTCGGGCGGCCCGTCGGTGGGCCGAGACGGCGCGGCGATGCCGCCGTCGATGATCGCGTGCGCCACATGGATGCCGCGCGGCCCGAGCTCGCGCGCGAGGCCCTGGGCCAAGCCGCGCAGGGCGAACTTCGCCATGGCGAAGGGCGCCGACTGCGGCATGGCCTTCACGGAGGCGGTGGCGCCGGTGAAGAGCAGCGTTCCCGCCCCGCGCGGCAGCATGCGCCGGGACGCCGCCTGGGCCGTGAGGAAGCCGGCGAAGGCGCCGGCCTGATAGGCCGCCATCACCGCCTGCGGGTCGAGGTCCTCGATCGGCCCGCGCAGGCGCCGGGAGACGTTGAACAGCACGAGGTCCGGAGGCCCGAGGTCGGTCTCGGCGCGCGCGAAAGCCGCCTCGATCTGCGCCGGGTCGGACGCGTCGGCGGCCAGCGCGACAACCTGCGTGCGCGTCGCCAGCTCGGCGGCGAGACCCTCCAGCTTGCCGGTGTCGCGGGCGATGAGCGCTAGGCGGAAGCCCTCGCGCGCCAGGAGGCGGGCGAAGCTGGCGCTGAGGCCCGGCCCTGCGCCCACGATGACGGCGACCTCTGTGCTCATGGGCGCTCCTTTTCGGCATCGGACGGGGCGCCCTGTGATTGTGGCGCGCGGACGATGCCGATAGCTTAGCGATAGCCGGGAGCGATTGCATGGAGCCACCGTCTCAGCTTGTGGACGACATCTACGAGGCGGGATCGGTTCCCGAATTCTGGCCCCGGGCGCTGGAAAAGCTCGCCGCCACCGTCGACGGCGCGGGCGCGGCGCTGTTCGCGGTACGGGCCGACGGGCTGCGCTCCGTCGCCACCCCGTCCATGCTCGATCTGCTGCGGGAATTCGACGCTTTGGGCCGGCCCGAGATCAACCGGCGCACGCCGGCCGCCGTTGCCATGCGCCATCCGGGCTTCATCACCGAATACGACGTCTTCACCGAGGAGGAACTCGCGGTCGATCCCTTCTACGCCGAATTCCTGCGTCCGCGCGGCTACGGCTGGTGCGCCGGGAGCGCGATCTTCGTGCCCGGCGGAGACACCATCGTCATCTCGGTCGAGAAGCGGCTGAACCTCGGGCCGGTATCTCGCGATCATGTGGCACTGCTCGACCGGATGCGCCCGCACCTCGCGCGCGCCGCCGCCTTCTCGGCGCGGCTCGCCCTCGACCGGGTGCGCTCGGCCACCGAGGCGCTCGGCCTGATCGGCCTTCCCGCTGCGGTTCTGGGCGACCGGCAGCAGCTCCTGTCCGCCAATGCGCTGTTCGAGGACCTGATCCCGGACGTGGTGCGCGCCCACCGCGCGCGGCTCATGCTGGCGGATCAGGGCGCCGACCGGCTGCTGGCCGACGCCTTCGCGCGCAGCCTGAAGCGCGCGGGCGGCGGCGTTCAGTCCATCCCCATCGCCGCGCAGGAGGCGCGCCCCGCCATGGTGGCGCACCTGCTGCCCGTGCGCGGGGTCGCCAACGACGTGTTCTCGGCGGCGAGCGGCCTGCTGATGCTGACTCCCGTCGTGGCGGGGAAAGGGCCGCCGCGCCAGTTGCTCGAAGGCCTGTTCGACCTGTCGCCGGCGGAGGCGCGGGTGGCGGGCGGGCTGGCGGATGGGTCGACCGTGGAGCAGCTTGCGCGCCTCCAGGGCGTTTCGTCGGAAACGGTGCGCGGCCATCTCAAGGCCGTGTTCGCCAAGACCGGCACGCACCGCCAGTCGGAACTGGTGCGCCTGCTGGCCGGGCCCTGGCATTTCTGAAGGGCCGCCCACCGCGGCGCGAACCGTTCAGGCCCCACGTCGGCATCCTCGGAGACGATGCCGGCAGACCCGCGCGAACATGGTTCGCTCCCAAGCAGGGTCTCCGCCGAATGTGGGCCATGCCGCCGGCGGCCGCTGGCAAGGATCGTGCATCGTGCTGGCCCAGGCGCTCCCACGGCGGCGGCGTAAGCCTCTGGAGGAGCGCTATTTCTCATCGAAGGACGGGTGAGGCCGGCATGCCGCTCTACTCTTATCATTGTCAGGAGTGCGACAAGGACAGCGAGCTTCTGATGGGGTCGTCCGACAATGCGGTCTGTCCCGCCTGCGGCAGCATGCGGATGGACCGCATGCCGTCGCGCATCGCGCCCGAGGGCAAGAGCCGGGCGATCATCAAGTCCGCCCGCGCCCAGGCGGCGCGCGAAGGCCACATGAGCAATTACAGCCGGTCCGAACGGGGCGGATGAGCGCCGGCCGCCGCCACAATTCGAGCTTGCGTGGTCGGCCCGACCGTCCGGGCGGGTCCGAGACATCCGACCTAAGGTCACGTCTACGCTTGGTCGCGAATCATCGGGCTCGCAAGGCGATAGCCGTCCCGCTTCCCTACCGGAAAACCACTCTGTGGCAAATCCGCAACGCGCCACCAAAACCTTGGAAGAGCGGGATTTCCGGCGCCGGACTTAAGCCGCCGTTTACGCCTGAGGCTCTTTAGTGCGTGGCATGTTCTGTTGCGTGCGAGTTCGGTCACATGCGTAGCTCCAATGAGACTTTCGGGCGTCATGTCCTGGTGCGATTGGCGGTGGTCGGCCTCGTGTCCGGCGCCGTCGCCGGGTGCAGTTCCGACACCAACCGGTTTGCCGCCGAGGGCGGCGCCCCGATGGGCACGGCCCCGGCCTCCTATGGCGGTCAGCCGGCGCCGGAGGTGACGGGATCGCTGCGGACCTCCGCGCCGACCGGCATGGTGACGTCCAGCCAGTTGCCGCCGCCCGGCCAGGGCGGACCCTCATCCTATGCCTCCGCGGGCAACCAGCCGCTCTACGGCTCGCCCGCCTATAATTCCGGCCAGAGCTACGGCACTCAAGGCTACGGTGCGTCCGCGGCGCCGGCGAAGCCCGGCACCCATGTGGTCCAGGCCGGCGAGACGCTCGGCTCGGTCGCCCGCACCTACAGCGTGACCCCCGACCAGCTCGGCGCGGCCAACGGCATTGCCCCCGGCATGACCGTGCGCACCGGGCAGTCGCTCGTCATCCCGCAGCGCTCCAGCGTCGCTCAGGCGCCCCAGCCGGCGGCGCCAGCGCCCCGCGCCGTCGCTGCGGCGCCGGCTCCCGCTCCGGCGCCTGCGCCCAAGCAGGTGCAGGTCGCGGCCACCCCGGCGAAGCCCGCCGACGCGATGCCGGCCGATACCAAGGCCGCCGCCAAGACCCAGGCCGTCGCCGCATCGCCGGCCCCGCCGCCGGCCGGCCAAAAGGCCGACGCCAAGGTGGAGACCGCCGCGAAGCTGACCCAGGTCGCCGATGCGGACGATGGCCCGCGCGGCGCCGGCTCGGGTCCGCAGTTCCGGGCCCCGGTGCGCGGCCGTGTCATCGCCGGCTACGGGCCGAAGCCCGGCGGCACCCACAATGACGGCGTGAACTTCGCCGTGCCGGAAGGCACCGCCGTCCGCGCCGCCGAGGATGGCACCGTCGCCTATGCCGGCAACGAGCTGAAGGGCTTCGGCAACCTCGTCCTCATCAAGCATGCGGACGGCTATGTCACCGCCTATGCCCATGCCAGCGAGATCGACGTGAAGCGCGGCGACCAGGTGCGGCGCGGCCAGGTGATCGCCAAGGCCGGCCAGAGCGGCAACGTGTCTACGCCGCAGCTCCACTTCGAGATCCGCAAGGGCAACCAGCCGGTGGATCCGAGCCGCTACGTCGCGGGCCTCTGATCCCCGGATCGGCGCGCAGGCACTTCATCCATGACGGCCGGGCTCGCCCGGCCGTTTTCCTTTGTCCGGCCGGAAGCCGCGCCGTCCGTGGCTTGACGGGGCGCAAGGCCGCTTATAGGGGCAAGCCATGACCGTCCGCGCCTTCATCTCCGGTTGCGCCGGAACCCGCCTTTCGCCCGAGGAGCGCGTGTTCTTCGCGGAAAGCGCGCCGTGGGGCTTCATCCTGTTCGCCCGCAACGTCGAGGACCCGGCGCAGGTGCGCGCTCTGGTGGACGAACTGCGCGCGGCGGTGGGCTGGAACGCGCCGGTGCTGATCGACCAGGAGGGCGGCCGCGTGCAGCGCCTGCGCCCGCCGTACTGGCCGGACTACCCGGCGGCCGAGCCCTTCGGCGTGCTCCATGATCGCGATCCGGAGGCGGCGCTGAAGGCGGTGCGGCTCAATTCGCGCGCCATCGCGGCCGACCTCGCGGCCCTCGGCATCGACGTGGACTGCCTCCCGGTGGCGGACCTGCGCCATCCGGACGGGCACGGCATCATCGGCAACCGCGCCTATGGCGAGACGCCGGCGAAGGTGGCGGCGCTCGCCCGCGCCGCGTCGGACGGGCTGCTCGACGGCGGCGTGCTGCCGGTGGTGAAGCACCTTCCCGGGCATGGCCGCGCCCCCGCCGACAGCCACGAGCGCCTGCCGGTGGTGGCGGCGCCCCGCGCGGTGCTGGAGAGCGAAGACTTCGCCGCGTTCCGGGCGCTCGCCGATCTGCCGCTCGGCATGACCGCCCATGTGGTCTATCGCGACATCGACCCCGACCGGCCGGCCACCACCTCGCCGGTGATGATCGCCGACGTGATCCGCCGCGACATCGGCTTTTCCGGCCTGCTCATGAGCGACGACCTCTCCATGGGCGCGCTCGCCGGCAGCCTGTCCGACCGGGGGCGGGGAGCCATCGCCGCCGGGTGCGACTTGCTGCTCCACTGCAACGGCCGGCTGGAGGAGATGCGCGAGGTCGCCGCCGTCGCCCCCGATCTTTCCAAGCTTGCCGCGGCGCGGGCCGAGCGCGCCCTCGCGCTGCGCCGAAAGGTAGACGCGGGGGATGTTGCGGCTCTGCGCGCCGAGGTGCAGCATCTCCTTTTCAGGGAGGCGTGATCCCAATGGCCGTGGATGCGGCGCCGAGCTTTGCCGAGGACGACCTCCCCAAGAGCGGGGATGGCGCCTTCGTGGTGGACATCGACGGCTTCGAAGGGCCGCTCGATCTGCTGCTCGCGCTCGCCCGCACCCAGAAGGTGGACCTCACCCGCATCTCCATCCTGGCGCTGGCCGACCAGTATCTCGCCTTCATCGAGCAGGCGCGGCGCGGGCGCCTCGAACTCGCCGCCGACTATCTGGTGATGGCGGCCTGGCTCGCTTACCTCAAGTCGCGCCTTCTGCTGCCGGCCCCGCCCAAGGAGGACGGACCGAGCGCGCAGGAGCTGGCCGACGCCTTCGCCCGGCGCCTGCGGCACCTGGAGCGCATCCGCAAGGCGGCGCAGGACCTGCTGGAGCGGCCGCAGATCGGCCGCGACGTGCTCGCCCGCGCCCTTCCGGACCCGCGCGATCTGCCGAAGGGGCCGGTGACCTACACCGCCACGCTCTATGACCTGCTCTCCGCCTATGCCCGCCAGCGGCAGGTGAAGGCGCTGTCCCACGTCACGCTCAAGACCCGCGCGGTCTGGTCGCTGGCCGAGGCGCGCGAGCGGCTGGAGCGTCTGCTGGGCGGCGGGCTCTCGGACTGGATTCGGCTCGACCAGTTCCTCATCGACTACGTGGCCGAGCCCAGCCAGCGCGCCACCGCGCTCGCCTCCAGCTTCTCGGCGAGCCTGGAAATGGTGCGCGAGGGCGTGCTCGACATCCGCCAGGATGCCCCGTTCGCGCCCCTGTGGCTCAGGCCGCACCGCACCGCGGGCGAGCCGGCCGGGGAGGGCGCATGAACAAGGCCGCCCCGCGCATCGACCTGTTCGACGTCCGGCCCGATGACGAGCGCGCCGTCGCCTTCGTGCGCGACCTGCGCACCGTCGAGGCGCTGCTGTTCACTTCCTCCCTGCCGCTGGATGCCCAGGCGCTCGCGGCCCATCTGCCGAAGGAGGCGGACATCGGCGCGCTGATGGATGCGCTTGAGGCGGACTATGCCCGGCGCGGGGTCAACCTCGTGCGGGCGGCCGGCGGATGGATGCTGCGGACCGCGCCGGACCTTGCCGCCGTAGTGGCGGCGCGCGCGCCGGAGCCGCGCCGGCTCTCGCGCGCGGCGGTGGAGGTGCTGGCCATCGTCGCCTATCACCAGCCGGTGACGCGCGCGGAGATCGAGGAAATCCGCGGCGTCTCCACCTCCAAGGGCACGCTCGACGTGCTGCTGGAGACCGGATGGGTGCGCCTGCGCGGCCGCCGCAAGGCGCCGGGCCGGCCGGTGACCTACGGCACCACGCCGGCTTTCCTGGTGCAGTTCGGCCTGGACCAGGTGCAGGATTTGCCGGGCCTCGACGAGATGAAGGGCGCCGGCCTGATCGACGGCCGCCTGCCGCCCGGCTTCACCATTCCGCTGCCCTCCGACGATCCCCACCTGCACGAGGACGAGGAGACGCTGGAGCCCGAGCCGCTGGATTTCGCCCTGACCCCGCCGCCCTCGGACGAGGACGAGCCCGACGACGAGCCCGAGGACCAGGAGGACGGCCGAGAGTGAGCACGCTCGCAAGTCTCGGCGTCCGCGCCCGAACACCGGCCGCCATTGCCAAGCGCCTGTCGTTCGAGGACGTGAGCCTTTCCTACGGCGACGTGCCGGCGGTGCGCGGCGTGTCGCTGGACGTGGAGCCCGGCGAGGTGATCTGCCTGCTCGGCCATTCCGGCTGCGGCAAGACCTCGCTGCTGCGCCTCGCCGCCGGGATCGAGCGGCCCGATTCCGGCCGCATCCTGCTCGACGGCCGGGACGTGGCCTCGCGCTCCGCCTTCGTGCCGCCGGAAAAGCGCGGCGTCGGGCTGGTGTTCCAGGATTTCGCGCTGTTCCCGCATCTGACCAACCTGGAGAACGTCATGTTCGGCCTCGGCGCCCTGCCGCGGGCGGAGGGCCTCGCGGAGGCGCGGCGCGCGCTCGCCCGGGTCGACCTGGAGGAGGTGGCGAACGCCTATCCCCACGAACTGTCCGGCGGCCAGCAGCAGCGGGTGGCGCTCGCCCGCGCCATGGCGCCGCGGCCGGGCATCCTGCTGCTGGACGAGCCGTTCTCCGGCCTCGACCGGCGCCTGCGCGACCAGGTGCGCGCCGACACGCTGGCGGTGCTGCGCGATGCCAAGGCGACCTCCATCATCGTCACGCACGATCCCGAGGAGGCGATGCGCCTCGCCGACCGCATCGCCTTGGTGCGCCGGGGCGAGCTGGTCCAGGTGGGGCCGCCCGCGACACTCTACCGCGACCCGGCGGACCTCAACGTCGCGCGCTTCTTCTGCGAGATGAACGAGGCGCCCGGCATCGCCGCCGGCAGGCGGGTGGAGACGGCGCTCGGCACCTTCCGTGTGCCGGCGGACATTCCCGACGGCCCGGTGGTGGCGGCGGTGCGGCCGACCGGCATCCGCATCGGCCCGCGCGGCTGCGGCCTGCCGGGGCGCGTCCTCGACCGGCGCTTCCTGGGCGAGCTCGATCTCGTGGAAGTGATGGTGGAGGGCATCGCCCGCCCGGTGGTCGCGCGGCTGAAGGATGCCGGAACCGTGGCGCGCGGCGAGGAGGTGGGCCTCTCCGTCGATCCGGCCGAGGTTCTTGTTTTCGCCGCTTCCGGCGCCTAGTCTGCGGCCCACGCATGCCCCGGCGCCCGGCGCCGGGCAACAAGACAATCTGGAGGACGGTACATGGGTTCGATGAGCATCTGGCACTGGATCGTGGTGCTGGCCGTGGTGCTCCTCCTGTTCGGTCGGGGCAAGATCTCCGATCTCATGGGTGACGTGGCGAAGGGCATCAAGTCCTTCAAGAAGGGCATGGCCGAGGACGACGAGCCGGCGAAGACGGCGACCCCGCCCGAGGCCCCGCGCCCCATCCCGCACCAGAACGCGAGCGCCGCCGAAGCCGAGAAGAAGCCCGTCTGATTTCAGGCCGGCTCACAACAACCCCTTGAGGAGGGCGGCGGCTCCGCCGCCGGCTGGGCGCGCACATGTTTGATATCGGCTGGTCGGAGCTGATGCTCATCGGCATCGTGGCGCTGATCGTGATCGGCCCGCACGAATTGCCCACTGTGCTGCGCACCGTGGGCAAGACCATGGCCAAGCTGCGCCGCATGGCCGGCGAGTTCCAGGGCCAGTTCCAGGAAGCCCTGCGCGAGGCGGACATCGCCGACATGCGCAAGGAGATCTCCGACATCACCGACAGCGCGAAATCGACGCTGGCGACCGCGGACATGTTCGACCCGCTGAAGTCGATCCGCGAGGAAATCCGCTCCACCGTGGAGGGCGGCACCAAGACCGAGGCGCCGCGCCCGGAGGAGCCGAAGGCGCCTGCGCCGGACGCCGCCCCGATCGTGGCCGCCGCTGACCCGGCGCCCGTGGACCTCATTCCGCCCCCGGCCGCCGAGCCGCTGCCGCCGCCCACCTTCGATCCGCCCGCCCCCGAGGCCGCGCCCGCGAGCGTGCCGGACAAGAGCGCCTCATGAGCGAGAAAGACGACATCGACGCCTCCAAGGCTCCGCTCATCGAGCACCTGATCGAGCTGCGCGCGCGGCTCATCAAGTCGGCGGGCGCGTTCCTGGTCGCCTTCTTCGTGTGCTTCGCCTTCGCCAAGCAGATCTACAACATCCTCTTGTGGCCCTACGAGTTCGCGTCCGGATTCGCGCCGGGCGTGAAGCTGATCTACACCGCGCCGCAGGAGTTCCTGTTCACCCAGATCAAGCTCGGCATGTTCGGCGCGGCCTTCATCTCCTTCCCGGTGGTGGCGACGCAGCTCTACATGTTCGTGGCGCCGGGGCTCTACAAGCACGAGAAGAACGCCTTCAGGCCGTATCTCGTGGCGACGCCCATCTGCTTCCTGATCGGCGCGGCGTTCGTCTATTTCATCGCCATGCCGCTCGCCATGACCTACTTCCTGGGCATGCAGCAGGTGGGCGGCGAGGGGAAGGCGGAAATCTCGCTGCTGCCAAAGGTGTCGGAATATCTCTCCCTCATCACCACGCTGATCCTCGCCTTCGGCATCTGCTTCCAGCTGCCGGTGGTGCTGACGCTGCTGGCGCGCATCGGCATCGTGACCCAGGACATGCTGCGCAAGGCGCGGCGCTACGCCATCGTCGCGGTGTTCGTGGCGGCGGCGATCCTCACCCCGCCGGACGTGATCAGCCAGCTCTCCCTTGCCCTGCCGACGCTGCTTCTCTACGAGGTGTCGGTCTATCTGGTGGGCATCGTCGAGCGGCGGCGGGCAGCGGAAGAGGCGGCGCGCCAGGCGGCCGACGCCGCATCCTCGGCAAGCTGAGCGGCGGCGGGGCTTTCCGGCAAGAGCGTATTTCGCGGCGCGCGCGCCCTTCTCTTCCGTCATGGTCCGGCTTGTCCGGCCATCCACCCGGCGGCCTGGATGCAGTGCCCGGGGCGGCCTGGATACCCCGGACAAGCCGGGGCATGACGCCGGTGAGGGACGTGTCGCCGCCTTGCTGCACGGCGGAGCGTCACATGCACGACATCAAATGGATCCGGGAGGCGCCCGGCGCCCTCATCGGCGCGCTGACGCGGCGCGGCGGCGGGTCCGAGGCGGCGGAGCTGGTCCAGGGCCTGCTCGCCCTCGACGAGGAGCGCCGCGCCACCCTCACCAGGCTCGAAGGCCTGCTGGCGCGCCGCAACGCCGCCTCCAAGGAGATCGGCCAGGCCAAGGCGCAGAAGGACGAGGCGAAGGCTTCCGCTTTGATGGCCGAGGTGGCCAAGCTCAAGGAGGACGTGCCGGCGCTCGAAGCCGAGGTGAAGCGCATCGACGCCTCGCTGGAGGCGAAGCTCGCCGGCATCCCCAACGTGCCGCTGGCCGAGGTGCCGGACGGCAAGGACGAGCACGACAACGTTCCGAAGTCCGCCTTCGGCGAGAAGCGGGCCTATGCCTTCGCGCCGAAGCAGCATTTCGAGATCGGCGAGGCGCTCGGCCAGATGGATTTCGAGACCGCCGCCAAGCTCTCCGGCGCCCGCTTCGTGGTGAACAAGGGCCCGCTGGCGCGGCTGGAGCGCGCGCTGGGGCAGTTCTTCCTCGACGTGCACACGAGCGAGCACGGCTACATGGAGGTCAACCCGCCGCTGCTTGTGCGGGACGAGGCCATGTTCGGGACGGCGCAGTTGCCGAAGTTTGAAGAAGATCAATTTGCAGCCACAAATATTGCATTGATGAATGAGCGGCTGCGCGCATTTCCAATCAATGAAGAGCAGATTCGAAAAATCGTATGGGAACAGCAACCTCCAAAGGCAGGTCTGGGAGCTATTCCTCCCGAAACCTTCGAGTTGATTGAAGCGCAGGTTGCGTCAGTGGTTTCTGAGATGAAGGCGTTTACTGCCGAGGTAGTCAGAAAATCTGCATCGCATTGGCTCATCCCCACCGCCGAAGTCCCCCTGACCAACCTTGTCCGCGACTCCATCCTCTCCGAGGAAGAGCTGCCCCTGCGCCTCACCGCCTGCACGCCCTGCTTCCGGGCGGAAGCCGGCGCGGCGGGGCGGGATACGCGGGGCATGATCCGCCAGCACCAGTTCACCAAGGTGGAGCTGGTCTCCATCACGACGCCGGAGAAGTCGCTGGAGGAGCACGAGCGCATGCTCGCCTGCGCCGAGGCGGTGCTGCAGAAGCTGGACCTGCATTATCGCGTGGTCACGCTCTGCACCGGCGACATGGGCTTCGCCTCGCAGAAGACCTACGACATCGAGGTCTGGCTGCCGGGGCAGGGGGCGTACCGCGAGATTTCCTCCTGCTCGGTGTGCGGCGACTTCCAGGCCCGCCGCATGAATGCCCGCTACCGCCCCGCCGAGGGGAAAGGCCCGCGCTTCGTCCACACGCTCAACGGCTCCGGCGTCGCGGTCGGCCGCGCTCTGGTGGCGGTGATGGAGACCTACCAGCAGGAGAACGGCGCCATCGCCGTTCCGGAGGCGCTGAAGCCCTATATGGGCGGCCTCGCACTGGTGGAAAAGCTGAAATAGTCCGTCCCGCGTACCCCGCCGCAAACCCTCTCCCCGGCGGGGAGAGGGAAGGGTGAGGGCGCGCGCTTTCCATTGGCAGCGCGGTTTCGCTGGCCGGTGACACCCCTTGTAACTTTGGTTCTGCCGGATCGGGTATAGTTCCGGTTGCGGTGGCGGACGGGAGACCGGTGCCCCTGAGGGACCCCAAGCCCGTGGGTGAGCAAGTGTCCTCGTCCGCCGTTCCATCGAACCCGAACAGTCGCTTGGGCCGCTCGAAGCGAAGCCCGCTTGCGCAAGGATGGGATCGGATGGACGCTCTCAACATCGGCATCGACGTGGCCAAGGACCGGCTC
>NZ_RCTF01000025.1 GCF_003667445.1 Xanthobacter tagetidis
TCGCGCCCCCAGACTCCGCCAGAATCTTCGTGATCGCAGCCGTCAGCGACGTCTTGCCATGGTCAACGTGACCAATGGTGCCGATGTTGCAGTGCGGCTTCGAACGGTTGAACTTCTCTTTGGCCATGGGACTCTCCGTTGGGTCTCTCTGGCGTGATCCGAAAGGGTGAAGTGAGGTTCAGGCCGACGCGATCACGCGTACTTGGCCTGGACCTCCTGGGCGACGTTCGACGGCACCTGCTCGTAGTGGTCGAACTGCATGGTGAACGTGGCGCGGCCCTGGCTGAAGGAGCGCAGGGTGTTCACATAGCCGAACATGTTGGCGAGCGGCACCATCGCGTTGATGACGTTGGCGTTGCCGCGCATGTCCTGGCCCTGGATCTGGCCACGGCGGGAGTTGAGGTCGCCGATCACCGATCCGGTGTAGTCCTCGGGGGTCACCACCTCGACCTTCATGATCGGCTCGAGCAGCACCGAGCCACCCTTCTGCAGGGCCTCGCGGAAGCCGGCGCGGGACGCGATCTCGAACGCGAGGGCGGACGAGTCCACCTCGTGGTAGGCGCCGTCGATGAGCGTCACCTTGACGTCCACCACCGGGAAGCCCGCCAGCACGCCGGCGCCGAGCACGCTCTCGAGGCCCTTCTGGACGCCCGGGATGTACTCCTTCGGCACCGCGCCGCCGACGATGGCGCTCTCGAAGGCGAAGCCCTTGCCCGCCTCGTTCGGCTCCACCACGAACTTCACCCGCGCGAACTGGCCGGTACCGCCGGTCTGCTTCTTGTGGGTGTAGTCCACCTCGGTCTTCTTCGTGAGGGTCTCACGATAGGCGACCTGGGGCGCACCGATGTTGGCGTCCACCTTGTAGGTGCGCTTCAGGATGTCGACCTTGATGTCGAGGTGCAGTTCGCCCATCCCCTTGAGGATGGTCTGGCCGCTCTCGAAGTCGGTCGACACGCGGAAGGACGGGTCCTCGGCGGCCAGCTTCGACAGGGCGATGCCCAGCTTCTCCTGGTCGGCCTTGGACTTCGGCTCGATCGCGATCTCGATGACCGGCTCGGGGAATTCCATCTTCTCCAGGATCACGGCCTTGGCCGGATCGCAGAGGGTATCGCCGGTGCGCACATCCTTGAGGCCGGCGAGGGCGACGATGTCGCCCGCATAGGCTTCCTTGATGTCTTCCCGGTTGTTGGCGTGCATCAGCAGCATCCGCCCGACGCGCTCACGCTTGTCGCGGGTGGAGTTGAGCAGGCCCATGCCGGTTTCCATCTTGCCGGCGTAGACGCGGCAGAAGGTGATGGTGCCGACGAACGGGTCGTCCATGATCTTGAACGCGAGGACGGAGGTCGGCTCTTCGTCCGAGGGAAGACGCACGGTGTCTTCCTCGGTCTTGAAGTCGATGCCCTTGATCGCGCCGCGATCGATGGGCGACGGCAGATAGTCCACCACCGCGTCGAGCAGAGGCTGGACGCCCTTGTTCTTGAAGGCCGAGCCGCAGAACACGGGATTGAACTTGCGGCCGATGACGGCGAGGCGGATCAGGCGCTTGAGGGTCGCCTCGTCCGGCTCGGTGCCGTCGAGATAGGCAGCCATGGCGTCGTCGTCGAGCTCGACGGCGGCTTCCACCAGCTTGTTGCGGTATTCGGCGGCCTTGTCGACGAGATCCGCGGGGATCTCCTCGTCATGGTACTTGGCGCCGAGGGCTTCATCTTCCCACACGACCGCCTTCATGCGGACGAGGTCGATGACGCCCTTGAAGTTGTTCTCGGAGCCGATCGGCAGCTGGCAGCACACCGGATTGCCGGCGACGCGGTCCACGATCATCTCGACGCAGCGGTAGAAGTCGGCGCCGATCTTGTCCATCTTGTTGACGAACACGATGCGCGGCACGTTGTACTTGTCCGCCTGGCGCCACACGGTCTCGGTCTGCGGCTCGACGCCCTGGTTGCCGTCCAGCACGCACACGGCGCCGTCGAGCACGCGGAGCGAGCGCTCCACCTCGATGGTGAAGTCCACGTGGCCGGGGGTGTCGATGATGTTCAGGCGCTTGCCCGCCCAGATGGCAGTCGTCGCGGCCGACGTGATGGTGATGCCGCGTTCCTGCTCCTGGGTCATCCAATCCATGGTGGCGGCGCCGTCATGGACTTCGCCGATCTTGTGGCTCTTGCCGGTGTAATAGAGGATCCGCTCGGTGGTCGTGGTCTTGCCGGCATCGATGTGGGCCATGATGCCGAAGTTGCGGTAGTCCTCGATCGCGTGAGTACGGGGCATGGCTCAGTCCTCTCCGATCACCAGCGATAATGCGAGAAGGCGCGGTTGGCTTCCGCCATCCGGTGCGTGTCTTCACGCTTCTTCACCGCGTTGCCGCGATTGTTGGCAGCATCGAGAAGCTCGGAGGAGAGACGCTCCACCATGGTCTTCTCGTTGCGGGCGCGGGCCGAGGCGATGAGCCAGCGGATGGCCAGGGTCTGGCGGCGCTCGGTGCGCACTTCCACGGGAACCTGGTAGGTCGCGCCGCCGACGCGGCGGGAGCGCACTTCCACCGCCGGCGCCACGTTCTCGAGCGCCTGGATGAACACGTCCACCGGATCGTGCTTGGCCTTCGCCTCGACCACGTCGAGGGCGCCATAGACGATGCCTTCGGCAACCGACTTCTTGCCGTCGCGCATGACGGAATTCATGAAGCGCGACAGGATGGTGGAGCCATACTTGGCGTCCGGGATGACTTCGCGGCGCTCGGCCTTGTGACGACGGGACATCGCTCAGATCCTCACTTCGGCCGCTTCGCGCCGTACTTCGAACGGCGCTGCTTGCGGTTCTTGACGCCCTGCGTGTCGAGCACGCCGCGCAGAATGTGGTAGCGCACGCCGGGAAGGTCCTTCACGCGGCCGCCGCGGATCATCACCACGGAGTGCTCCTGAAGGTTGTGACCCTCGCCGGGAATGTAGCCGATCACTTCGTAGCTGTTGGTGAGCCGCACCTTGGCGACCTTGCGAAGCGCCGAGTTCGGCTTCTTCGGGGTCGTGGTGTAGACGCGCGTGCAGACGCCGCGCTTCTGGGGGCTCGCCTGGAGCGCCGGCGCCTTGTCGCGGGCCTTCTGGGCCTCGCGCGGCTTGCGGATCAGCTGGTTGATCGTCGGCATGTACGCCTTCGCCTCGTCCTGCTTGCGGCCCAGGGCCGCTTCTTCTTCGGTTCGACGGCCCCGAGGGGCCGCCACGGTGGCCGCCCGAGAGCGGCCTCAAATACCCTTCGGCGCGACGGGATCCCGCCGGCCGCACCACGACGCAAAAGGCGCGGTCCACCGCCGAAGAGGGGCGGACGCGCCTTGTCGCGACAGAGGATCACAACGCTCGGTCCCCGAAGGGCGGCGCCGCGATCGTGCACCTGATGTTATCGCAGTGCTGTTCCTGGCAGCGTTTCGGCTCTCCAGGTCGGGACTTTCCAGGCTTCGGGTCGAAGCAGGGAATAAAGAACCGACCGCTCAGACGCCGACCGCCTGCCGCGAAAGTGGGCCGCTTCTAGCCGCAGAGTCGCTCTGCGTCAAGCCTGAGGCGGTACCACCCCAACAAAAAGCAGAGTTTCGCGCCATTTCCACCGGGTCCGGATGCCAAAAGGTGGCAGCAAAGGCGTCCGCCACCCCCTGCCCCGCTCCGGCACCGCGGCGATACGGCACGACGCCGGTATCAGGGGGTGACCAGCTTCAGCCCGACCAGCCCCACGGCGATCAGGCCGATGGAGGCGAGTCGCAGCATGTCGGTCGATTCGGAGAACACCGCGATACCGACGATGGCGGTGCCCACCGTGCCGATTCCCGCCCATACCGCATAAGCGGTGCCGATGGGGATCGACTTCAGCGACAGGCTGAGCAGGAACAGGCTAACGACGATGCTGACGACCGTGATGGCGCTCGGCCACAGGCGGGTGAAGCCGTCGGAATACTTCATGCCGATGGCCCAGCCCACTTCCAGGAGGCCGGCGACGAACAGATAGACCCAAGCCATGGGAGGAACGCTCCGCGGCGGGTCGTCCCGCCGGGTTCGAACGGATGGGGGCGGTCGTCCGCCCTGGCATTGAGTAAATAGTGTTTACCGAGGGGAATTAAAACCCCTGCCGGTCCCTCACACGTCGCGCTCGAACACGATGGCCGCGCCCAATGCGGCGCGCGGCGGCACCACCACCATGCCTTCGATCGCCTCTTCCACCATGCGGCGGGCGGCGAGCGCGCGGCGCAGTTCCGGCGCGCCGGTGGTGGCGAAGCGAACGGCGGCGAGGCGCAGCCCCTCGCCCACCGGCCCCGGCACGCCGTAGCGGTCGCTATAGAGCTGGCGGCTCATGAGGTCGATCTGTCCGCGCGGCGTCTGGCCGACGAACCAGCCTTCCGAGGCGCGGTTGACCGACACGCCGCTGACCGTGTCGAGGAACGGGATGTCGTCCACCGGGCTCTCGGACACCAGCACGATCCCGGCGAGGCCGGTCACGCCGTTGGCGTGGCGCTGCAGGTCGGCGGACCAGAAGTTCTCCGGCTTGCGCTGGAGGCAGGTGAAGGTGCCGAGATCGGGCGCCGTGGGCGATGCCGCGAAGGCGAGCGAAAAGGCGACGTCCACGTCCTGCCCGTCGGCGCGGCGCGCCTTGCGGGAGAAGTCCACGGTGTCGAACCCGCCGAAGCCGGCGGCGTCGAACTCAGCCTTGTCGGCCACAGGATCGCGGCCCTCGAACACGGCCATGGTGAGGCCTTCGCCATTGCGCTCCAGGAACGCCTTGTTGAAGGCGCCGAAGGAAAAGGCGGTCTCGGTCGCGGGCGGGATCTTCTCCGGCTCCACCACCTGGAGCAACTCGATGAAGAAGCCGTCGGTCTGGACGATACGGTTCTCGGTGCCGAAGGGATGGCGGTTGCGCGCGCCCACGGTGAATCCGAGCAGATCGTAGATCTCCCCCGCCGAATCGAGGTCACGAACGAGATGAACGACATGGTCGAGGCCACGACGCATAAGCGGGTCTCCCTCAGGCTGGGCCGGGCAGGCCGGCTCCATGGGGAGACGGGGGCCGCGGGCTTTCACGGGTGGGACGGCCAAGGCACTCCAATCAAAGGAGAACTTCATCCGGCCCCGGAAGTGCGCGTCGGCGCGAGCGGCACCATACGGGCTGCCGGCCCGGATTGGGACAAGAAAATGCGCCCATTTCGCCCCGATCGGTCGCGGCCCGCCCCTCTTTCGGCGGCAACTCCCCTGCGACCTGAGGGACTTGCGGACGGATACCTCCGGGCGAAAAAAGATGTTTCGATAAACCGGTGCCGATTAACGCAAATCGGACGGCTGGAGGGCCCGCCCCCCACCGCGGCGGTGCCTGCCGATGCGGCAGCGCGGCCGCCCGGGGGCCTCCGGACGGGAGCCGCCAGGTTCCGCCGCCGAGGCCGCCGCGTGTTCGCTGCCACGGCCCGCGTCCAATTGCTCCAATGTGGTCGAAAAGTGATCCAGCCCGTTGCGCGCGCGCGCGGCACCGCTCACACTTCCGCACCAACAAGAACAGGCTGGAAACAAAAGGTGGGAAAATGCTGGCTTTGCTATTGATTATCGTCTGCGGCCTGCTGGCCGTGGCCTACGGCGTATGGGCGGTGCGCGCCCTCATGGCCGCGGACGCGGGCACCGCCCGCATGCAGGAGATCGCCGCCGCCATCGCTGAGGGCGCGCAGGCGTATCTCAAGCGGCAGTACACGACCATCGGCATCGTGGGCGTCGTGATCTTCGTTCTCGTCGGCATCTTCCTCGGCTGGCTGGTGGCCGTGGGCTTCGCCATCGGCGCCATCCTCTCCGGCCTCGCCGGCTTCATCGGCATGAACGTCTCGGTCCGCGCCAACGTGCGCACCGCCCAGGCGGCGACCAAGTCGCTGGCGGGCGGCCTCGACCTCGCCTTCAAGGCGGGCGCGGTGACGGGCCTCCTGGTGGCCGGCCTCGCCCTGCTCGGCGTCACGGTCTATTACGCCGTGCTGGTGAAGGGGCTGGGCCTCGCCCCCAATTCCCGCACCGTGGTGGACGCGCTGGTGGCGCTCGGCTTCGGCGCGTCGCTGATCTCCATCTTCGCCCGTCTCGGCGGCGGCATCTTCACCAAAGGCGCTGACGTCGGCGGCGACCTCGTCGGCAAGGTGGAGGCCGGCATCCCCGAGGACGACCCGCGCAACCCCGCCACCATCGCCGATAACGTCGGCGACAATGTCGGCGACTGCGCCGGCATGGCGGCCGACCTGTTCGAGACTTATGCGGTGACGGTGGTCGCCACCATGGTGCTGGCCGCGATCTTCTTCGCCGCCACCCCGGCGCTGCTCGACACCATGATCATCTACCCGCTCGCCATCGGCGGCGCGTGCATCCTCACCTCCATCGCCGGCACCTTCTTCGTGCGGCTGGGGCCGACCTCCTCGATCATGGGCGCGCTCTATAAGGGCCTCATGGCGACGGCCGGCTTCTCGGTTCTCGCGCTGGCGCTGGTGACCTGGCTGCTGCCCGGCTTCGGCCCCATCGGCACCACCGGCTACACCGGCACGAGCCTGTTCATCAGCGGCCTCGTGGGCCTCGCGGTGACCGGCGCCATCGTCGTCATCACCGAATACTACACCGGCACCGGCTATCGCCCGGTGGTGTCCATCGCCCAGTCCTCGGTGACGGGCCATGGCACCAACATCATCCAGGGTCTCGCGGTCTCGCTCGAATCGACCGCGCTGCCCACCATCGTCATCATCGCCGGCATCCTGGTGGCCTACGGCCTCGCCGGCCTGTTCGGCATCGCCATCGCCGCCACCACCATGCTCGGCGTCGCAGGCATGATCGTCGCGCTCGATGCCTTCGGCCCGGTGACGGACAATGCCGGTGGCATCGCAGAGATGGCGGGCCTGCCCAAGGAGGTGCGCCAGTCCACCGACGCGCTCGACGCGGTGGGCAACACCACCAAGGCCGTGACCAAGGGCTATGCCATCGGCTCCGCGGGCCTCGGCGCGCTGGTGCTGTTCGCGGCCTACAGCCAGGACCTCAAGTACTTCGTCGCCCAGGCGGCGCCCGGCAGCTACTTCGCCGGCGTGGCGCCGAACTTCTCGCTGGAGAACCCGTACGTGGTGGTGGGCCTGCTGTTCGGCGGCCTCCTGCCCTATTTGTTCGGCGCCATGGGCATGACGGCGGTGGGCCGCGCGGCCGGCGCCATCGTCGAGGAGGTGCGCCGGCAGTTCCGCGAGAAGCCGGGCATCATGGCCGGCACCGAGAAGCCGGACTATTCCCGCGCGGTGGACATGCTCACCAAGGCGGCGATCAAGGAGATGATCATCCCCTCGCTGCTGCCGGTGCTCTCGCCCATCGTCTGCTACTTCGTCATCTACTTCGTGGCGGGCGGCGGCGCGGCGGGCAAGTCGGCGGCCTTCTCGGCCCTCGGCGCCATGCTGCTGGGCGTGATCGTCACCGGCCTGTTCGTCGCCATCTCCATGACCTCGGGCGGCGGCGCGTGGGACAATGCCAAGAAGTCGTTCGAGGACGGCTTCGTGGACAAGGACGGCGTGCGCCACATGAAGGGCTCGGAGGCGCACAAGGCCTCCGTGACCGGCGACACCGTGGGCGATCCCTACAAGGACACGGCGGGCCCCGCCGTGAACCCGATGATCAAGATCACCAACATCGTGGCGCTGCTGCTGCTGGCGGTGCTGGGCCACGGCGGATGACGTCCGGCCGGCGGCGGCCCGCTTCGCCGCCGGCTCTCATCCGCATCCCGAAACAAAAAAGCGCCCGGCACTGCCGGGCGCTTTCATTTCGGGACCGGCGCGGGTCTCAGCCCTGCTCTTCCTCGAAGATCCAGAGCGAGCTGGACGGCGGCCCGCCGGGCGCGTCGACGAGGCCCAGGAACACCGGGATGCGGTGCTTCTGCTGCGGCGTCAGCGAGGCGACGAAGGGCTTCGCAGCGGCGATGAACGCCTTGAGGTCCGCCGCGCGGGCGGCCTCGGCATCGGCCACCTCTTCCAGCGCGGCCAGGAAGTCGGCGGGCGGCGGCGCGCTGAAGCGCTTCTCGCGCCGCTGGGCGGAGTTGCGGGCGATGTCGCGGATCGCCTTCTCCAGCGGCGCCCAGAGCTTTTCCTGCTCGGGGGTCAGCTCGACCACCGTCTTCAGCGCGGCGATGCGGGCATTGCGGATGGCGCGGGCGTCCTCCTCCGTGAAGGGTGGAGACGCCAGCGCCGGGTCGGCGGGCTGCGCGGCGGCGGCCGGTGCGCTGGCCGGCGCGTTCTGGGCCGCGGCCGGGCCGGCGGCCGTCACGGCGATGAGGCCGGTCAGGCCGAGCGCCGCAAGGCGCGAGGAAAGACGGATCATGGGTGTCTCATGTCGCTGGGGTTGAACCTGGGCACGCCCGTTCGGGCCGCGTCCGCGCATCAATACTTGTAGCCGCCGCCGGGCAGCGGCCCGTGATAGGGCGTGTCGCGGCAATGGCCCCAGGGCCCGCGCCAGTATCCGGGCGGGCAGCCCTGTGGCGTCAGATACGGCCCCGGCACCACCACCGGCCGGCCGTAATAGCCGTAGCGGCAGCCGCCCCACGGGCCGCGCCAGCCGCCATAACCACAGCCCTGGGCAACCAGTGTCGGGCCGGCATCGGCCGGAGCGGGCAGCGCCGGAAAGGCGCCGGCACCGACGGTGGCGGCGGCCAGGATCGGCACCGCCAGCAGAAGGCTCGCGAGAGTACGCATCTTGGAGTCCTCTCCAGACATCAGTTGGGAATATGGGAGTCGGCAACGACGACTGGTAAAATTCTATGGGCTCCGGCCGGCGTCAATGGACGCGCGCGTCCCCCGCACAAATTGTCACGATCCGATGCGCCCATGGCGCGCTTTTCCTGCTGAAACGGTGCCGCGGCCCTTCTCGTTTCACGGCCGCCGGAGAATATTCGGGGTCGGATGGGCTGTGCCGGCACGGGGGCGCGCATGCGGACGACACTGGAGCGCCTGTTCGGGCTCGGCGCGAACGGAACCTCGGTCCCGATCGAGCTTGCCGCCGGGCTCACCACCTTCCTCACCATGAGCTACATCCTGGTGGTGAACCCGCAGATCCTCGCCGCCGCGGGCATCGACCGTGGCGCAGCCTTCACCGCCACGTGCCTGGCCGCCGCGCTCGGCTCGCTCGCCATGGGGCTGATCGCCAACTATCCCATCGCCCTCGCCCCGGGCATGGGGATCAACGCCTATTTCACCTACACCGTGGTGCTGGGCATGGGCGTGCCCTGGCAGACCGCGCTCGGCGCGGTGTTCCTCTCCGGCGTCGCCTTCCTGCTGGTGAGCGTGCTCAAGGTGCGCGAATGGCTGGTGAATTCCATCCCGCTCTCGCTCAAGCTCGGCATCGGCGCGGGGATCGGCCTGTTCCTCGGGCTGCTCGGCTTCCAGGGCATGGGCCTCGTGGTGGCGAAGCCCGCCACCATGATCGGGCTCGGCGACGTCGCCGATCCGAAGGTGCTCATCGCCTGCGGCGGCTTCGTGCTGATGGCCGGGCTTGCCGCGCGCCAGGTGCCCGGCGCGATCCTCATCGCCGTGGCTGCCGCGACGCTGGCCGGCGTCCCGCTCGGGCTGACCCTGTTCTCGGGCGTGGTCTCGGCCCCGCCCTCGCTCGCGCCGACCTTGCTCCAGCTCGACCTTGCCGGCGCGCTGAAGCTCTCCATGGCAAGCGTGGTGTTCGCCTTCTTCCTGGTGGGACTGCTCGACAATATGGGCACGCTCATCGCCACGATCGGCCGCGCCGGACTGATGCGCGCGGACGGCACGGTGCCCCGGCTCGGCCGGGTGATGCTGGCCGATTCGGGCGGCGCCATGGTGGGCGCGGTGCTGGGCACCTCGAACACGGTCTCCTACATCGAGAGCGCCTCCGGCATCGCCGCGGGCGGGCGCACGGGCCTTGCCAGCGTGGCGACGGCGGGCCTGTTCCTCGCCTGCCTGTTCATCGCGCCGCTGGCGCTGGCGGTGCCGGCCTTCGCCACCGCGCCGGCGCTGGTGTTCGTCGCCCTCGCCATGATGGCGCCGCTCAAGGACCTGCCCTGGGACGATCCGGCGGAGGCGCTGCCGGCGGCATTGACCGCGCTCGGCATCGTCTTCACCTTCTCCATCGCCACGGGCATCGGCCTCGGCTTCATCGCCTATGCGGCGGTGAAGCTGATCGCGGGGCGCGGGCGCGAGGTGAGCGGCGCGGTCTGGGCGATCGCGCTCGCCTCGGCGCTGCTGATGGCGGTGGAGTAGAACCGGCCGGCGGCGATACCCTTCCATCCCGCGGCGGGATCGTGTAACACGCCCCCGACGACGCACCCGGCGAGCCGGGCGCGAACATGATGGATTCCATGCAGACCGTTCTGATTGTGATTCACCTGATGGTGGTGCTCGCGCTTATCGGCGTGGTGCTCATCCAGCGCTCCGAGGGCGGTGGACTGGGCATCGGCGGCGGGGGCGGCGGTGGTGGCGGCGGCGGATTCTTCACCGCGCGCGGCTCGGCCAACGTGCTCACGCGGGCGACGGCCATCCTCGCGGTGATGTTCTTCATCACCTCGCTGGCGCTGACCATCAATGCCGGCTGGCACCGCGCGCCGCGCTCGATCCTGCCGACCACCGCGCCCTCGGGCCCGCAGGTGCCTCAGAGCGGCGGCTCCATCCTCGACCAGATTCGCCCGCAAGGCGGCGCTCCGGCTGCGCCCGGCGCGCCCGCGGCGCCCGCCCCGGCGGCGCCCGCGGCCCCCTCGGGCCCGGCCGTTCCCCAGTCCCAGTGACCCGGTCGCGCCCCGAAACGGGCGCGGCCCCCATTCTCCACAGGCGAGGCGGGGCCGTCGCGGCTTCGCCCTCGCCGAATCGCGTTTGCACGAGGTAAGGTCGGGGCCCATGGCGCGCTACATCTTCATCACAGGCGGCGTCGTGTCCTCCCTCGGCAAGGGCCTCGCCTCCGCGGCGCTGGGCGCCCTGCTCCAGGCGCGCGGATACACGGTCCGCCTGCGCAAGCTCGACCCGTATCTCAACGTGGATCCGGGCACCATGAGCCCGTACCAGCACGGCGAGGTGTTCGTCACCGACGACGGCGCGGAGACCGACCTCGACCTCGGGCACTATGAGCGGTTCACCGGCCACCCGGCGACCCGGCAGGACAACATCACCACCGGCCGCATCTATCAGGACATCCTGACCAAGGAGCGCCGCGGCGACTATCTCGGCGCCACCATCCAGGTGATCCCCCACGTCACCAACGCCATCAAGGACTTCGTCCTGGAGGGCAATGAGGGCTTCGACTTCGTGCTGATCGAGGTCGGCGGCACGGTGGGCGACATCGAGGGCCTGCCCTTCTTCGAGGCCACCCGCCAGCTGAAGAACGAGCTGCCGCGCGGCCACGCCATCTTCATCCACCTCACGCTGCTGCCCTACATCCCCTCCGCCGGCGAGTTGAAGACCAAGCCGACTCAGCATTCGGTGAAGGAGCTGCGCTCCATCGGCATCCAGCCCGACATCCTGCTGTGCCGCACCGACCGGGAGATCCCGCGCGAGGAGCGCAGGAAGCTCTCGCTGTTCTGCAACGTGCGGGAAAGCGCGGTGATCGAGGCGCGCGACGTGGACAACATCTACGCCGTGCCGTCCGCCTATCACGCCGAAGGGCTCGACAAGGAGGTGCTCGCCGCCTTCCACATCGAGCCGGCGCCGGCGCCGAACCTCAAGCGCTGGACCGACATCGAGACCCGCGTGCGCAACCCCGAGGGCGAGGTCACCATCGCCATCGTCGGCAAGTACACGGGCCTGAAGGATGCCTACAAGTCGCTGATCGAGGCGCTCGCTCATGGCGGCATCGCCAACAAGGTGAAGGTGAACCTCGACTGGATCGAGAGCGAGACCTTCGAGCGCGAGGATCCCGCCCCGTTCCTGGAGCACGTGCACGGCATCCTGGTGCCCGGCGGCTTCGGCCAGCGCGGGGCCGAGGGCAAGATCCGCGCGGCCCAGTTCGCGCGCGAGCGGGCGGTGCCCTATTTCGGCATCTGCTTCGGCATGCAGATGGCGGTGATCGAGGCGGCGCGGAACCTCGCCGGCGTCGTGGCGGCCAATTCCACCGAGTTCGGCCCCACCAACGAGCCCGTCGTCGGCCTGCTCACCGAATGGATGCGCGGCAACGAGCTGGAGAAGCGCAACGCGGCCGGCGACCTCGGCGGCACCATGCGCCTTGGCGCCTATCCGGCGCACCTGGAGAGCGGCAGCCGGGTGGAGGGCGTCTATGGCAAGGGCGACATCTTCGAGCGCCACCGCCACCGCTACGAGGTGAACACCGCCTATCGCGAGCGGCTGGAGGAGCACGGCCTGAAGTTCTCCGGCATGTCGCCGGACGGGCTCCTGCCGGAGATCGTGGAATATTCCAACCACCCCTGGTTCATCGGCGTGCAGTTCCATCCGGAGCTGAAGTCGCGTCCGTTCGAGCCGCACCCGCTGTTCGCCTCGTTCGTGGGCGCGGCGAAGAACCAGAGCCGGCTGGTGTGAGCGCGCGGGCGGCCGAGGCTGCCCCGCCATCTCCCCTCTGCCCTGCCCTGTTATGCCCCAGCCCGCGCCTGAAGCGCGGCCGGCCGGGCTCAGGCGAGCTCCACCACCTTGCCCTCGCGCAGCGTGACGCGCCGGTCCATGCGGCTCGCCAGCTCCAGATTGTGGGTGGCGATCAGCGCCGCGACGCCGGTGGCGCGCACCAGCTCGGTGAGCGCGCCGAAGACATGGTCCGACGTCTTGGGATCGAGGTTGCCGGTGGGCTCGTCCGCCAGCAGCAGGCGCGGGGCGTTGGCGAGCGCGCGGGCGATGGCGACGCGCTGCTGCTCGCCGCCCGAGAGCTCCGAGGGCCGGTGCGTGAGCCGCGCGGCGAGGCCGAGATAGGTCAGCATCTCCTTGGCCCGCTCCTCCGCCTTGGCGCGGGAGAGGCCGCGGATCAGCTGCGGCATGGCCACGTTCTCCAGCGCCGAGAACTCTCCCAGCAGATGGTGGAACTGGTAGATGAAGCCGATGTTGAGGCGCCGCAGCCGCGTGCGCTCGCGGTCGGCGAGCCGCGCCGTTGAGGTTCCGGCGATGAACACCTCGCCCTCGTCGGAATGCTCCAGCAGGCCGGCGATGTGCAGCAGCGTGGACTTGCCCGAACCGGAGGGCGCCACCAGCGCCACCGACTGGCCCGGCGCCACCTTCAGGTCGACCCCGCGCAGGATCTCCAGCGCCTGGGCCCCCTGGGCGTAGCGCCGCTTGACGCCGGCGAGCAGCAGCGCCGGCTCGCGCTTCTCGCCGCCGCCCGGCCCGCCGGGCGGCGTGGGCTGCGGCGCGCGGGTCTCCACCGGCTGATCCATCACTCGTACCTCAGGGCTTCGACCGGATCGAGCCGGGCGGCCCGCCAGGAGGGATAGAGCGTGGCCAGCAGCGACAGCACCAGCGCCATGACCACCACCGAGGTGGTCTCGCTGATGTTCATCTGCGCCGGCAGGCGGCTGAGGTAGTACAGCTCGGGCGAGAACAGCTCGGTGGCGGTGAGCCAGGAGATGAACTGACGGATGGTCTCGATGTTGAGGCACACCACCACGCCGAGCACCAGCCCCACGAAGGTGCCCACCACGCCGATGGCGGCGCCCGTGATCAGGAACACCCGCATGATCGCCCCCTGGGTCGCGCCCATGGTGCGCAGGATGGCGATGTCGTGGCCCTTGTCCTTCACCAGCATGATGAGGCCGGAGACGATGTTGAGCGCCGCCACCAGCACGATCAGCGTCAGGATCAGGAACATCACGTTGCGCTCCACCTGGAGCGCGTTGAAGAAGGTGGCGTTGCGCCGCCGCCAGTCCACGAGGTAGACGGGCCGCTGCGCCGCCGCCTGGATGGCGCCGCGCAGTTCCTCCACATCGTCGGGATTGTCGACGTAGATCTCCACCGCGTTCACGTCGCTGTTGCGGTTGAAATAGGCCTGCGCCTCCGGCAGCGGCATGAAGACGAAGGCCGAATCGTACTCCGACATGCCGATCTCGAAGATCGCGGCCACCTTGTAGACCTTGATGCGCGGCGAGGTGCCCATGGGCGTCACCGCCCCGCGCGGCGCCACCAGCGTGATGTTGTCGCCCACCCGGAGTGAGAGCTGGTCGGCGAGGCGCTTGCCGATAGCGAGGCCCTGGCCGCGATCGAAATTCTCCAGCGTGCCGGAGATGATGTGGTGCGAGACCGAGGGCAGGCCGCGCAGGTTCTGCTCGCTCATGCCGCGCACCAGCACGCCGGAGGCGCCGAACGGCGATGAGGCCAGCGCCTGCCCCTCCACCAGCGGCACCGCGAGCCGCACCCCGTTGAGCTTGGAGATGCGCTCGGCCACCGCCTGGTAGTCGGTGAGCGGAGATTCGAGCGGCTGCATCAGCACATGGCCGTTGAGGCCGAGGATCTTGGACAGAAGCTCCTGGCGGAAGCCGTTCATCACCGCCATGACGATGATGAGCGTCGCCACGCCGAGCACGATGCCGAGGAAGGAGAAGCCGGCGATGACCGAGATGAAGCCCTCCTTGCGGCGCGCCCGGAGGTAGCGCAGCGAGAGCATCCATTCGAAGGGGGCGAAGGGCCGCGTGCCCGTCGTCTCGGTGGGTGCGCTGGTCTCGACCCGGCCTTCACTCATGCCTTCAGCCTCTCCACCAAATCGGCGGGCGACAGCAGCTCGCGCGATCCGTCGGCCCGGCGCTTCAGCTCCACCTTGCCCTCCGCGAGGCTTTTCGGCCCCACCAGAACCTGCCAGGGAAGGCCGATGAGGTCGGCGGTGGCGAACTTGGCGCCGGCGCGCTCTTCCGTGTCGTCGTACAGCACATCGTAGCCCAGGCCGGTAAGCGTCGCGTAAAGCTCGCCGCAGGCCGCATCCGTGGCGCTGTCCCCGGTCTTCAGGTTGAGGATGCCCACGTCGAACGGGGCGACGGCGTCCGGCCACACGATGCCGGCCTCGTCATGGGAGGCCTCGATCATGGCCGCCACGAGGCGCGAGGGGCCGATGCCATAGGAGCCCATGTGGATCACGTGCTCCTTGCCGTCCGGCCCGAGGACCT
Organism: Xanthobacter tagetidis; assembly: GCF_003667445.1. GTDB lineage: Bacteria > Pseudomonadota > Alphaproteobacteria > Rhizobiales > Xanthobacteraceae > Xanthobacter > Xanthobacter tagetidis. The sequence goes on from NZ_RCTF01000025.1 coordinate 15,052, forward strand.
TGGCGCCGAAGGGCTCGGAATATTTGGTGCCGAAATAGAAGATGTGACCCACCTCGATGCCGCGCGCCGCCATGCGCCGCGCCTCGGGGATGGCGGCGAACGCCGCCTCGTCGTGCTTCTCCGATGTGGCGGCATAAAGGCTGGTCCACTGGTCGAACAGGCCCTGGAGGCCGGCCTTGTCGTCGAAGTCGAGGCTGGCCGGCGGCGGCGCCATGTCCAGATAGTCGCCGTGGCAGAACACCTCGCTCTCGCCGGTGGAGGCGAGGATGATGAATTCGTGGCTGAGGTTGCCGCCGATCGGGCCGGTATCGGCCACCATGGGGATGGCCTTGAGCCCCATGCGCGCGAAAGTGCGCAGATAGGCGACGAACATCTTGTTGTAGGAGTGCCGCGCCCCCGCCTGGTCGAGGTCGAACGAATAGGCGTCCTTCATCAGGAACTCGCGCGAGCGGTAGACGCCGAAGCGCGGGCGCACCTCGTCCCGGAACTTCCACTGGATATGGTAGAGGTTGAGTGGCAGCGCCTTGTAGGATTTCACATAGGCGCGCACGATCTCGGTGATCATCTCCTCATTGGTCGGCCCGAACAGCATGTCGCGCTCGTGCCGGTCCTTGATGCGCAGCATCTCCTTGCCGTAGTCGTCGTAGCGGCCGCTCTCGCGCCACAGGTCCGCCGACTGGATGGTGGGCATCAGCATCTCGATGGCGCCGGCCCGGTTCTGCTCCTCGCGGATGATGTTGCACACCTTGTTGAGCACACGGTGGCCGAGCGGCAGCCAGGCATAGATGCCCGCCGCCTCCTGGCGGATCATGCCGGCGCGCAGCATCAGCCGGTGGGAGACGATCTCCGCCTCCTTGGGCACCTCGCGCAGGATGGGAAGGAAATAACGGGAGAGGCGCATCGGTCGTCCCTGGCGTGCGAGGGGAAGGTGGGCCGCAGAGAAACCGGAACCGGCCGCGAAACACAAGAGCGATGGCCCGCGCGCCACACCTTTCGCCGCCCGCGCCCCGCCCCGCGGGGCCGCGCGCCGGACGGGAAGGACCGCGCAACCGCTCGCTCATATTGCATTGCAGCGAACGGTTATTGCGGCGCAAGGATGACAAGCGACAGATTCTTGTTCTAACGTGTGGCCGCATAAGAAAGGGGATCGTCACCGCAGCCTCTGGCCGGTGAAATTGGTCCAGGTCTCGGGAGGAATCGACAAAAATCGCCGACCGATGACCACCTTGCGGGGGTCCAACACGGAATCGGCATTGCGGATCGTCCTTTTGACGCGAGAAGGAAGCTTAGACTTCCAGGCGTCGCTCAGGAGCCGTGAACGAAAAAGGCGAGACCTTCCGGGTCTCGCCTTTGTTTTTTGTCCCGCGCCCCGGACAAGCGACGACGCAGCCGGAGCGCCGATCCGGGGCCCAGCGCAGGACTCCTGCGCAGCAGGCAATGCCAATATCCCGACGCTGTATCGAGCCCCTGCCGCCAGCCGGAATGAGCCGCCTTCGGCGAACTCTTGCGCTGGGCCCCGGCTCGCATTCCGCTGGCGCTGCATGCGTCCGGGGCACGAGGGCGGAGTCAATCCCCGCGCCGCCACGGCACAGCCGGCGCCGCACCCCGGACAAGCGACGGCGCAGCCGAAGCGCCGATCCGGGGCCCAGCGCAGGACTCCTGCGAAGCAGGGAATGCCAATATCCCGACGCTGTATCGAGCCCCTGCCGCCAGCCGGAATGAGCAGCCTTCGGCGAACTCTTGCGCTGGGCCCCGGCTCGCATTCCGATGACGCTGCATGCGTCCGGGGAGCGTGCCTCAGAGCGGGCGGGTGTCGAACGGCATGGGGAAGTCGTCCATCGACACCACGCCGCTGGTGACGAGATAGATCAGGCCGCCTGTGATGATCGCGGCGACCACCGTGGTGGCGATCAGCTTCTTCAGCAGCAGCGGGCGCACCGGGGCGCCGGGGTCAGTGCCGGGGGTGATGTCGGCGCTCTCCGCCTGCGAGCGCACGCCCCACGGCAGCACCGCGAACAGCGTCACCCACCAGACGATGAAATAGATGGCGAGGAAGGTCAGCGGGCTCACGGGATCACGCCTGTTCCAGCTCCACGAGCGTGCCGTTGAAGTCCTTCGGGTGAAGGAACAGCACCGGCTTGCCGTGGGCACCGATCTTCGGCTCGCCGGTGCCGAGCACCCGCGCGCCATTGGCCTTGAGCTGGTCGCGGGCCGCCAGGATGTCGTCCACCTCGTAGCAGATGTGGTGGATGCCGCCGTCCGGGTTGCGCTCCAGGAACTTCAGGATCGGGGAGTCGGCGCCGAGCGGCTCCAGGAACTCGATCTTGGTGTTCGGCAGATGGACGAACACGGTGGTGACGCCGTGCTCCACCTGGGGCACCGCCTCGGACACCTCAGCCCCCAGCGTGTCGCGATAGAGGGCGGCGGCGGCGGAAAGGTCGCGCACCGCGATGGCCACGTGGTTCAGCCGTCCGATCATGATCCCCTCCTCGCGTCGCGCGCCGATGTCGCTATCAGACTTCGAGAACGTGCACGTGGCAAACCGGCTTTTTGCCCCATACCGCGTTCACCGCCGCGCGCACCGCCCGCTCCAGCGTCTCGGCGAGCGCCTCGGGATCGCGCCGGCGCGCCTTGGGCAGGTTCTCCAGGGTCGCGCTCACGGTGTCGAGCACATGGTCGAGCATGTCGACGCCGCCCTCCCCGCGCTCGGGAATGCCGGTGATCTCCACCGAGGGATCGCCGGCGATGCCGCCGTGCCGATCCACCGCCACCGAGACCGACACCACGCCCGCGAACGAGAGCTTGCGCCGCTCGGGGATGGCGCGGGCGGTCTCGGCCACCAGCAGGCGGCCGTCCTTGTAGAGCCGGCCGAACGGCAGGTCGTCCACCCGCTCCGCCGGGCCTGGCGCAAGGCGCACCACGTGGCCGTCATAGCAGGTGACCACCTCCGGCACGCCGAGGCTCTTGGCGAGCTTCGCATGCTCGTGCAGATGCAGCGCCTCGCCGTGCACGGGGATCGCCACCTGCGGGCGCACCATCTCGTACATCTGCTTGAGTTCGCCGCGCCGCGGGTGGCCGGAGACGTGCACCAGCCCGTCGCGATCGGTCATCACCTCCACGCCCCGGCGCACCAGAGCGTTGATGATGTGGTTCACCACCTTCTCGTTGCCGGGGATGGTACGCGAAGAGAACACCACGAGGTCGCCCGGCGAGAGGGCGATCTCGGGATGGTCGTCGTCGGCGATGCGCCGCAGCGCCGCGCGCTGCTCGCCCTGGCTGCCGGTGAGGATGGCCACCACCTTCTCGCGCGGCAGGAAGCCGAACGCGTCTGCGCCACGGAAGGCGGGCACGCCGTCGAGCAGCCCCTCCTCCCGCGCCACGCCGATGACGCGCTCCAGCGCCCGGCCCACCACCACCACCTCGCGCCCGTTGGCGCGCGCCGCCTGGGCGATGGCGCGCACGCGCGCCACGTTGGAGGAGAAGGTGGTGAAGGCGACGCGGTGCTTCGCCTTGCCGACGATCTCGGTGAGCGCTGCCGCAACGTCCGCCTCGGAGGGCGAGACGCCTTCGCGGATGGCATTGGTGGAATCGCAGATCAGCGCCCGGACGCCCTCGTCGCCCAGCGCCTTCAGCCGCTCGGTGTCGGTGGGCGGGCCCACCAGCGGCGTCGGGTCGAGCTTCCAGTCGCCGGTATGCACCACGAGGCCGGCCCCGGTGCGGATGGCAAGGGCATGGCTGTCCGGGATCGAATGGGCGACCGGCACGAACTCCACCGAGAACGGGCCGATGTCCACCGACGCGCCCGAGCGCACCACAGTGACCGGCAGCGACGAGGGCGCGCCCGGCTCGCCGGAGCGCTTGGCCTCCAGCAGGCCGGCGGTGAAGCGCGTGGTGTAGATCGGGCACTTGAGGCGCGGCCACAGGTCCAGCACCGCTCCCACGTGGTCCTCGTGGCCGTGGGTGATGACGAGGCCGGCGATGTGCTTCTTCTCCGCCTCCAGGAAGCGGATGTCGGGCAGCACCAGGTCGACGCCCGGCGCCTCGGGACCGGCGAAGCTCATGCCGAGGTCCACCACCAGCCAGGTGCGCGCCTTGCGCGGGCCGTAGCCGTAGAGGGCGAGATTCATGCCGATCTCGCCGACGCCGCCCAAGGGCGCGAATACCAACTCGTCGGGTTGTGCCATCTGTTCCGCCGTTTCCATCCCGCGGCGCGCCGTGCGCCGCGGCTGCGGACCCTAGAGGTCCGGCTTGATGAGGGAGACGTCGCCGGCCGTGATGATCTCCGCGACGCCGTCCTTGCGCCTCAGCATCAGGGCGCCGCGCGCGTCGATGTTCTCGAACCGGCCCACCACCTCGCGCTCGCCCACCTTGACGCTCACCTGGTCGCCCATGCCGAGAGCATGGCGCATCCATTCGGTGCGGATCTCGGGGAAGCCGGCGCCGGCGTTCCACTGGCTGATGCGGGCCGCCATGGCGATGTCGAGCGCCTCCAGCACCCGGTCGGGCGCGGCGGGGGCGCCCGCGGCCTCAAGCGAGGTCGCGGGATAAGCGAGGCCGTCCGGATGGTGCAGGCAGTTGACGCCGAAGCCGATCACCGCAGCCGGGCGGCCATAGGCGTCGGAGCCGCCCTCCACCAGGATGCCGGCGAGCTTGGCGCCGTCGATCAGGAGGTCGTTGGGCCATTTCAGCTTGAGGCGGTCGGCGCCGATGTCGGGCGCCGCCCGCGCCACCGCATCGCGCAGCGCGAGGCCGGCGACGAAGCACAACTGGGCGAGATTCGCGGCCGGCGCCGGGTTCGGCAGCACCAGAGTGGCGAACAGGTTGCCCACCTCGGAGGTCCAGGGGCGGCCGCGCCGGCCGCGGCCGGCGGTCTGCACGTCCGCCACCAGCCACACCGGCATGGTCTCGCCACGCGCAAGGCGCGCGAGCCCCTCGGCATTGGTGGAGCCGATCTCGGTGTAGCGGACGATGGGAACCGTGGAACCCTGGAATTCGTATGCGGCCATTCGATCAGAAGAGCGAGCGGGCGGCGGCACCCGCCGCCTCGATGAGGGGAGCGGGATAGACGAAATAGAAGATCGTGAAAAGCCCGCTCACGCCGAGCACCGCCTTCAGCTCGGACGGCATGGGGTCGAACGCCTCCGCCGGCTCGTCGAAATACATGATCTTGACGATGCGCAGGTAGTAGAAGGCGCCCACAACCGATGCGAGCACGCCGATCACCGCGAGCCAATAGAGCCCGGCCTGGATCGCGGCGAGGAACACATAATATTTGGCGAGGAACCCGGCGAGCGGCGGGATGCCGGCGAGCGAGAACATGAGCGCGGCCAGCAGCAGCGCCATCACCGGGTTGCGGGTGCCGAGCCCCGCGAGATCCTCGACGCTCTCCACCGCCTGGCCCTTGCGGCGCATGGCGAGCACGCAGGCGAACGAGCCGAGCGTCATGGCGACATAGATCGCCATGTAGACCAGAACGCCGCGCACCCCCTGCTCGGTGCCGGCGGCGAGGCCCACCAGCGCGAAGCCCATGTGGCCGATGGAGGAATAGGCGAGCAGGCGCTTGATGTTGCGCTGGCCGATGGCGGCGAAGGCGCCGAGCACCATGGAGGCGATGGCGACGAAGGCGACGATCTGCTGCCACTGGTGGGTGACGTGCGGGAACGCCTCCGCCGTTACGCGCACGAAGATCGCCATGGCGGCGGCCTTGGGCGCGGTGGCGAAGAAGGCGGTGACCGGGGTCGGCGCGCCCTCATAGACGTCCGGCGTCCACATGTGGAACGGCACGGCGGAGACCTTGAAGCACAGGCCGGCCAGGAGGAAGACTAGGCCGAAGATCAGGCCGAGCGACGGCTCCTTCACCACGGTGGCGATCACCGAGAAGTTCACCGAGCCGGTGAAGCCGTAGATCAGCGAGGCGCCGTAGAGCAGCATGCCCGAGGAGAGCGCGCCGAGGACGAAATACTTCAGGCCCGCCTCGGTGGAGCGGACCGAATCGCGGTTGATCGCGGCCACCACGTAGAGCGAGAGGCTCATCAGTTCGAGGCCGAGATAGAGCGCGATCAGGTCGCCTGCGGACACCAGGATGCACATGCCGAGCGTCGCCAGCAGCACCAGCACGGCATATTCGAACTTCTGCTGCTTCTCCCGGTTCAGCCAGTCCACCGCCATGACCAGCGAGACCGTGGCGCCGGCGAGCGCCAGGAACTTCATGAAGCGCGAATAGGTGTCGATCACCATCGAGCCGTTGAAGGCGACCACCTCGCCGGCGGGGGCGAGCAGCACCAGCAGCGCCGCCGCCGCGAGCACAGCGATGGCGAGCCCCGTCACGAGGTTCGCCGCGGCTTCCCCGCGGAACGCGCCGATCAGGATCAGCGCGATGGCCGACACCGCGAGCACAAGCTCGGGCAGGACCGCGGCGACGGGAGGCAGGAGCTGCGACATGGCGGTCATCCGGGATCAGAAGGGAAGGAGCAGCGCGGTCTTCACCGCCGCCGCCACCTGGTCGGTGCGCGCGATCACCGTGCCCACCGCGCTCGACGTCATGTTGAGGATCGGCGCGGGCCACACGCCGAAGAGGATGGTCAGCACCACCAGCGGCGCCATGATCGCGATCTCGCGCGGCGAGAGGTCGGCCATGGCCTTCAGGCTGTCCTTCTCCAGCGGCCCGAAGATCACGCGCAGATAGAGCCAGAGCGCATAGGCCGCCGACAGGATCACGCCGGTGGCGGCGAAGAAGGCGATCCAGGTGTTGCGCTCGAAGGCGGCGAGCATGGTGAGGAACTCGCCCACGAAGCCCGACGTGCCCGGCAGGCCCACGTTCGCCATGGTGAACACCATGAACACGGTGGCGTAGAGCGGCATGCGGTGCACCAGCCCGCCATAGGCGGCGATCTGGCGCGTGTGCATGCGGTCGTAGATCACGCCCACGCACAGGAACAGCGCGCCGGAGACGAAGCCGTGCGAGATCATCAGGAACATGGCGCCCTGCAGCCCCGCCTCGTTCATGGCGAAGATGCCCATGGTCACGAAGCCCATGTGGGCGATGGACGAGTAGGCGATCAGCTTCTTGATGTCCTCCTGCACGAGGGCCACCAGCGAGGTGTAGATGATCGCCACCACCGAGAGCGTGAACACCAGCGGCGCGAACAGGTGGCTCGCCTCCGGGAACATGGGCAGCGAGAAGCGGATGAAGCCGTAGCCGCCCATCTTCAGGAGGATGCCGGCAAGGATCACCGAGCCGGCGGTGGGCGCCTCCACATGGGCGTCGGGCAGCCAGGTGTGCACCGGCCACATGGGCATCTTCACCGCGAACGAAGCGAAGAAGGCGAGCCACAGCCAGGTCTGCATGCCGGACGGGAAGCCAAACTTCATCAGGGTGGGCACGTCGGTGGTGCCGGCCTGCCAGTACATGGCCATGATGGCGAGCATCATCAGCACCGAGCCGGCGAGCGTATAGAGGAAGAACTTGAACGCCGCATAGATGCGCCGCTGCCCGCCCCAGATGCCGATGATGAGGAACATCGGGATCAGGCCGCCCTCGAAGAAGAAGTAGAAGAGGACGAGGTCGAGCGCGCAGAAGGTGCCGACCATCAGGGTCTCGAGCACCAGGAAGGCGATCATGTATTCCTTCACCCGCTTGTGCACGCTCTCCCACGAGGCGAGGATGCAGAACGGCATGAGGAAGGTGGTCAGGATCACGAACGGCAGCGAGATGCCGTCGACGCCCATGTGGTAGGCGGCGACGTCGCCGAGCCAGGCTTTCTTCTCCACGAACTGGAAGCCGGGGGCGGCCGGGTCGAAGCCCGGCAGCAGCAGCAGCGACACGACGAAGGTGACGAGCGTCGTCCACAGCGCCACCCAGCGGGCGTTGCGCGCGGTGACTTCGCTGTCGCCCCTCACCGCCAGGATGAACAGCGCCCCCACCAATGGCAGGAAGGTGACGACGGAGAGGATGGGCCAACCGGTCATCGCGTCACACTCCGGCGAACATGAACCAGGTGATGAAAGCCGCGACGCCAATGAGCATCACGAAGGCGTAGTGGTAGAGGTAGCCGGACTGGAGCCGCACCACCCGCCCCGTCACGTCCATGACGCGCGCGGAGATGCCGTCCGGCCCGAGGCCGTCGATGACGGTGCCGTCGCCCCGCTTCCACAGGAACCGGCCGAGCCAGAGCGCCGGCTTGACGATCAGGAAGTCGTAGATCTCGTCGAAGTACCACTTGTTCAGAAGGAAGCGGTAGAGCGCGTCCTGCGACCGCGCGAGCTGCCCCGGAACCGATGGGTCGAGCACGTAGAACCAGACCGCGAAGGCGGTGCCGATCAGCATCATCAGCGTCGGCGCCCACACCGCCCAGCCCGGAATCTCGTGCATGGCGTGCAGGATGTGGTTCTCCGCCCCCATGAAGATGGAGTGGCGGAAGAAGTGCTCCACCCCATGGCCGACAAACACGCCGTAGAAGGCCATGCCGGCGAAGATCGCGCCGACCGACAGCGCGGCCAGCGGGATGGTCATCACCAGCGGGCTCTCATGGGCGTGGTCGTAGTGGTGGTGGTCGTGCGGCTTGCCGTGGAAGGTCATGAACACCAGGCGCCACGAATAGAAGGCGGTGAGCGCGGCGGCGATCACGGTCAGCCAGTAGCCGTAGACCCGGAAGTAGTTGTGGCTGGCATAGGCCGCCTCGATGATGGCGTCCTTGGAATAATAGCCCGCGAGCGGCGGCACGCCGGTGATGGCGAGCGTGCCCACCAGCATCACGCCGTAGGTGAAGGGGATCTTCTTCCACAGCCCGCCCATGTGGCGCATGTCCTGCTCGTGGTGCATCGCGTGGATCACCGAGCCGGCGCCGAGGAACAGCAGCGCCTTGAAGAAGGCGTGCGTGAACAGGTGGAACATGCCGATGGAATAGGCCCCCGCCCCCATGGCGACGAACATGTAGCCGAGCTGGGAGCAGGTGGAGTAGGCGATCACCTTCTTGATGTCGTTCTGCACCAGGCCGATGGTCGCCGCGAAGAACGCGGTGGTGGCGCCGACCAGCATGACGATGTCGAGCGCGGTGGGCGACAGCTCGAAGATGGGCGACATGCGCGCCACCATGAACACGCCGGCCGTCACCATGGTGGCGGCATGGATGAGCGCCGACACCGGGGTCGGGCCCTCCATGGCGTCGGGCAGCCAGGTGTGCAGCAGGAACTGCGCCGACTTGCCCATGGCGCCGACGAACAGCAGCAGCGCGATCACCGTCGGCGCATCCCAGTGATGGCCGAGGAAGTGGATGGTCTTGCCGGCGAGCGAGGGCGCCTGGGCGAACACGGTCTCGAACGCCACCGAGCCGGTCATCACGAACAGCGCGAAGATGCCGAGCATGAAACCGAAGTCGCCGACGCGGTTGACCACGAACGCCTTCATGGCGGCGGCGTTGGCGGACGGCTTCTGGTACCAGAAGCCGATCAGCAGGTACGAGGCGAGGCCCACGCCCTCCCAGCCGAAGAACAGCTGCACCAGGTTGTCGGCGGTCACCAGCATCAGCATGGCGAAGGTGAACAGCGACAGATAGGCGAAGAAGCGCGGGCGGCTCGGGTCCTCGTGCATGTAGCCGATGGAATAGAGGTGCACGAGCGAGGACACGGAGGTGACGACGATCAGCATGATCGCGGTCATGGTGTCGATGCGCAGCGCCCAGTCGATCTTCAGGTCGCCCACATAGATCCACTTCATCACCTGCACGCGCGCATCGTGGCCGGAGAAGCCGACGTCGATGAAGACGATCCAGGCGAGCAGGCAGGCCACGAACAGGAGCGAAGTGGTGACGATCTCGCTCGCGCGGGCGCCGATGGAGCGGCCGAACAGGCCGGCGATGAGGAAGCCGACGAGGGGCAGGAAGACGATCGCCTGATACATGGCCTCAGCCCTTCATGGCGTTGATGTCCTCGACGGCGATCGAACCGCGGTTGCGGTAGAACACCACGAGGATGGCGAGGCCGATGGCCGCCTCGGCCGCCGCGACCGTCAGCACCAGCAGCGCGAAGATCTGGCCGGTGAGATTGCCGAGGAAGGCCGAGAAGGCCACGAGGTTGATGTTCACGGCGAGCAGGATCAGCTCCACCGACATCAGGATGACGATCACGTTCTTCCGGTTGAGGAAGATGCCGAGCGTCCCGAGCGTGAACAGGATCGCCGCGACGGTGAGGTAGTGGGAGAGACCGATGTCCATTGCCGCCCCCTCAAAGGCCCTGGCCGGGGCGCACCTTGACCACCTCGATGGCGGTCTTGGCGGTGCGCTCCACCTGGGCGGAGATGCTCTGGCGCTTTACCCCGGCCTTGTGGCGGAGCGTGAGCACGATGGCGCCGATCATGGCGACGAGCAGCACGAAGCCCGCCGCCTGGAAGAAGTAGATGTAGTCCGTGTAGAGCACCTGGCCGATGGCGCGCACGTTGCTCACCGCCTCGGCGCCGGCGGGCGCCACGTTGGCGGCAGCGGACACCGCCTGGGCGACCCCCGGCCCGGTGGCCCAGGCGCCCAGCACCAGCACCAGCTCGGCGAGGAAGATGGCGCCGACGATCATGCCGATGGGCAGATATTGCAGGAAGCCCTGGCGCAGCTCCACGAAGTCGACGTCCAGCATCATGACGACGAACAGGAACAGCACCGCCACCGCGCCCACATAGACCACCACCAGGATCAGCGCGAGGAACTCCGCGCCGATCAGGATGAACAGGCCCGCCGCGTTGACGAAGGCGAGGATGAGGAACAGCACCGAGTGCACGGGATTGCGCGAGGAGATCACCATGAAGGCGGACGCAATCAGCACGAAGGCGAAGAGATAGAAGAACGCTGCCGCGACACTCATGCGCCGAGCCCCCCTGCCCGCGGCGCGCCCGCGCCGGTCATTGCCGGCGCCGGACGGCGGCCGGTCGATCGATTGCCTTCACGCATCCCAAAAGTCCACTGTCGAGATGCCGCGCAGGACGCCCGGCACCGATCCAATCCCCGCGGCCGGCTTGAGGCCGGCCGATCCCCGCCTGCTCAGCGGTATGGCGCATCCATGGCGATGGCGCGCGCCAGCTCGCGCTCCCACCGGTCGCCGTTCGCGAGCAGCTTTTCCTTGTCGTAATAGAGTTCCTCGCGCGTCTCGGTGGCGAACTCGAAGTTCGGCCCCTCGACGATCGCATCCACCGGGCACGCCTCCTGGCAGAAGCCGCAATAGATGCACTTCACCATGTCGATGTCGTAGCGCGTGGTGCGGCGCGTGCCGTCGTTGCGGCGCGGGCCGGCCTCGATGGTGATGGCCTGCGCCGGGCAGATCGCCTCGCACAATTTGCACGCGATGCAGCGCTCTTCCCCGTTCGGATAGCGGCGCAGCGCGTGCTCGCCGCGGAAGCGCGGCGAGAGCGGGCCCTTCTCGAACGGATAGTTCAGCGTCGCCTTGGGCTTGAAGAAATAGCGCATGGCGAGGAAGAACCCCGAGACCAGCTCGGTGAGGAACAGGGCGCGCGCGGCCTGATCGAGCTTCATGTGCGCTCTCCCGGAAGGCGGTGCGTTTGAGGAGCGGAGCGGGTCATTTCGGCGCCATCCCGGTGAAGTGCAGGACGCCCGCGACCACCACGACGGCGACGAGGGAGATCGGCAGGAACACCTTCCAGCCGAGCCGCATGAGCTGGTCGTAGCGATAGCGCGGCACCATGGCCTTGGCCATGGCGAACAGGAAGAACATGAAACACACCTTGATGACGAACCACACGAGGCCCGGCACCCAGGTGAAGGGGGCGAACGGCAGCGGCGAGAGCCAGCCGCCGAGGAACAGGATGGTGGCCATGGCGCACATGGTCAGGATGGCCACGTACTCGCCCAGCATGAACAGCAGGTAGGGCGTCGAGCCGTACTCGGTCATGAAGCCGGCGACCAGCTCCGATTCCGCTTCGACGAGGTCGAAGGGCGGGCGGTTGGTCTCCGCCAGCGCCGACACGTAGAAGATCACGAACATCGGGAACAGCGGCAGGAAGTACCAGTTCAGCAGCCCGAGCCTGCCGTTCTGCGCCTCGACGATCTCGGAAAGGTTCAGCGAGCCGGCGCACATCAGCACGGTGATGATGACGAAGCCGATGGAGACCTCGTAGGACACCATCTGCGCCGCCGAGCGCAGCGAGGCGAGGAAGGGATACTTCGAGTTCGAAGCCCAGCCGCCCATGATAATGCCGTACACGCCGAGCGACGAGATGGCGAAGATGTAGAGCACGCCGACATTGAGGTCGGCGATCACCCAGCCGTCGGCGATCGGCACCACGGCCCAGGCGGCGAGCGCCAGCACGCAGGTGACCAGCGGCGCCAGGAGGAACACCGCCTTGTTGGCGCCCGCCGGGATGGTGGGCTCCTTCAGCACGAACTTCAGCAGGTCGGCGAACGACTGCAGCAGGCCGAACGGCCCCACCACGTTGGGCCCGCGCCGCAGTTGCACCGCCGCCCAGATCTTGCGGTCGGCGAGCAGGATGTAGGCGACGAAGATCAGGAGCGCCACGAGCAGCGCGAGGCTCTGCCCGAGGATGATGAGCACCTGGATAAGGGTGTCCTGCCAGTTCATGTCCTTGATCCCGTGCTGCTTATCTGGCGGCTTGCCCTCTCCCGCTTGCGGGGGAGGGTTGGGAGGGGGAAAGGCGCCGGCCGGGCAGCGGCGCGATCACGCGATGCGCCCCTGGCCCGCTCCCTGGCCCCCTCCCCGGCCCTCTCCCGCAAGCGGGGGAGGGAGATTTCGCTTGCGCCCATCCCCTATTCCGCCGCTTCCGCGGCGGCCTCCAGGCGCAGGGCCGAGCACTCGGCCATCACGGCCGAGGCGCGGGCGATGGGGTTGGTGAGGTAGAAGTCCTCGACCGCCGACACGAACGCCGCCTTGTCGGTGGCCCCACCCTTCTGCGCCAGCGCCGAGAGCGCGGCGGGATCGGCGGCGAGCGCCTCGTCCACATGGCCGAGGTGCGGATAGGCCTCCACCAGCAGGGCGCGCAGCGCCATCAGGCTGTCGAACGGCAGCGTCTGCTTGAGCACCTCGGAGAGCGCGCGCAGGATCGCCCAGTCCTCGCGCGCCTCGCCGGGCGGGAAGGCGGCGCGGTTGGCGAACTGCACCCGGCCTTCCGTATTCACGTAGAGGCCGCTCTTCTCGGGATAGGCGGCGCCGGGCAGGATCACGTCCGCCCGGTGGGCGCCGCGATCGCCATGGGTGCCGAGATAGACCACGAAGGCGCCGGGGGCGACGTCCACCTCGTCCGCGCCCATGAGGAAGGCGACGTCCAGCGCGCCGGGGGCGCACATGGCGGCGACGTCGAGCCCGTCCTCGCCCGGCACCGCGCCGACATCGAGCGCGCCGACGCGGGCGGCGGCGGTGTGGAGCACGGCGAAGCCGTTCCAGCCTTCCTTCACAGCGCCGGCCGCCAGCGCCACCTTGGCGGCGAGCGACAGCACGGCGGCGCCGTCCGGACGGGCGAGCGCGCCCTGGCCGACGATCACCATGGGCCGCTCGGCGGCGCGCAGGGTCTCGGCGAAGGTGCCGGCGCCGGCGAGGTCGGCGAGGCTTTCGGGACCTGCGCCGAGATATTCATAGGAGTAGGTCAGGTCCACCTGCGGGCCGATGACGCCCACCCTCAGGCCGCCCATGCGCCAGCGCTTGCGGATGCGGGCGTTGAGCACGCTCGCCTCGTGGCGCGGATCGGTGCCGACCAGCAGGATCGCGTCCGCATCCTCGATGCCGGCGATGCCGGGATTGAACACATAGGTGGCGCGGCCGGACGCAGGATCGAGCGCGGCGCCGTCCTGGCGGCAGTCGATGTTCTTAGAGCCGAGCCTGTCCATCAGCGCCTTGAGGGCGAACACCTCCTCGACGCTGGCGAGGTCGCCGATCAGCGCGCCCACCTTGGCCGGCGCGGCGGCCTTCACCCTGGCGGCGATGGCGGCGAACGCCTCGCTCCAGGTGGCGGGAACGAGCCGGCCGTCCCTGCGCACATAGGGCCGGTCGAGGCGCTGCATCTTCAGGCCGTCCCACACATAGCGGGTCTTGTCCGAGATCCACTCCTCGTTCACCGCCTCGTTCATGCGCGGCAGGATGCGCATGACCTCGCGGCCGCGGGTGTCGATGCGGATGTTGGAGCCGACCGCGTCCATGACGTCGATGGACTCGGTCTTGATGAGCTCCCAGGGCCGGGCATGGAAAGCGTAGGGCTTGTGGGTGAGCGCGCCCACCGGGCACAGGTCCGCGACGTTGCCCTGGAGCTCCGAGCGCATGGCGTGCTCGAGATAGGTGGTGATCTCCATGTCCTCGCCGCGGCCGATGGCGCCGAGGTCGGCGACGCCCGCCACCTCGGTGGAGAAGCGCACGCAGCGGGTGCACTGGATGCACCGGTTCATGGAGGTGCGCACCAGCGGGCCGATATACTTGTCCTCGACCGCGCGCTTGTTCTCGGCGAAGCGCGAGGTGTCGGCGCCGTAGGCCATGGCCTGGTCCTGCAGGTCGCACTCGCCGCCCTGGTCGCAGATCGGGCAGTCCAGCGGGTGGTTGATGAGCAGGAACTCCATCACCCCTTCGCGCGCCTTCTTCACCATGGGGCTCTTGGTGAGCACCACGGGCGGCTCGCCGTTGGGGCCGGGGCGCAGGTCCTTCACCGCCATGGCGCAGGACGCCGTGGGCTTGGGCGGCCCGCCCTTCACTTCCACCAGGCACATGCGGCAATTGCCGGCGATGGACAGGCGCTCATGGAAGCAGAAGCGCGGAATCTCGACGCCCGCCGCCTCGCACGCCTGGAGCAGCGTGAACTCGGCGGGCACATCGACCTCGGTGCCATCGACGATGATCTTGGCCATCCGCTCACTTCCCCGAACAACTTGAGACCAGGAGCGCGCCTCGCGGCCGCGCCCATCCCGTCAAACCACCCCGTGCCTTCAGCCGGGAACCGGAACCCCGAACCGCAACAAATTGCCGTCCGGGTCCCACACATAGAATTCGCGCATGCCCCACTCCCGGTCCTGGACCTCGGAGATGCGCCCGCCCTCCGCCGCGCCCGCCATGGCCGCGTGCAGGGCCTCGATATCGTCCGGCCGCACATAGACCGAGGTCGCCTCGGCGATGGCCTTGTCGGCGCAGCGCCAGAAGTGGATCTCGAAGTCCGCGTCGCGGCCGACGATGGCGTAGTCATCCATCGTCCACTTCACCGCGAAGCCCAGCTTGTCGCGGTACCACGCCGCGGCCGCCGAGGGATCGGCCGCCGGCAGAGTGGGACAGAGCTGGGTGATGCGCGCCATCCCCTCCCCCTACTCCGCCGCCACCGGCACCGGGTCCGGATGCGGGTTCGCCGCATACTGGTCGATGCGCTCTTCGATCACGTGCCGGTAGTGGCGGATCAGGCCCTGCACCGGCCACGCGGCCGCATCGCCCAGCGCGCAGATGGTGTGGCCCTCGATCTGGGTCGTCACCTCCAGCAGCATGTCGATCTCGCGCTTCTGGGCGCGGCCCTCGGCCATGCGGTTCACCACGCGCCACATCCAGCCGGTGCCCTCGCGGCACGGCGTGCACTGGCCGCAGCTCTCGTGCTTGAAGAAGGCGGAGATGCGGGCGATCGCCTTGATGATGTCGGTGGACTTGTCCATCACCAGCACGCCCGCCGTGCCGAAGGACGACTTCACAGCGCGGGTGCCGTCGAAGTCCATGATGAGGTCGGCGCACTGCTCCGCCGGGATCACCGGGCAGGAGGCGCCGCCGGGGATGATGCCGAGCAGGTTGTCCCACCCGCCGCGAATGCCGCCGCCGTGCTTCTCCACGAGCTCCTTGAAGGGGATGCTCATGGCCTCTTCCACCACGCAGGGCGTGTTCACGTGGCCGGCCAGCGAGAACAGCTTGGTGCCCACGTTGTTCGGGCGGCCGATGGCAGCGAACCAGGCGGCGCCGCGCCGCAGGATGGTGGGGGCGACCGCGATGCTCTCCACGTTGTTGACCGTGGTGGGGCAGCCGTAGAGGCCCATGTTCGCCGGGAAGGGCGGCTTCAGGCGCGGCATGCCCTTCTTGCCTTCGAGGCTCTCCAGCAGCGCCGTCTCCTCGCCGCAGATATAGGCGCCGGCGCCGTGGTGCAGATAGAGGTCGAAGGGATAGTCGTGGACGTTGTCCTTGCCGATGAGGCGCGCCTCATAGGCCTGGTCGATCGCCGCCTGGAGGCGCTTGCGCTCGAAGATGTATTCGCCGCGGATATAGATGTAGGCCGCGTGCGCGCCCATGGCGAAGGAGGCGATCAGGCAGCCCTCGATCAGCGTGTGCGGATCGTTGCGCATGATCTCCCGGTCCTTGCAGGTGCCGGGCTCGGATTCGTCGGCGTTCACCACCAGATAATGGGGGCGCCCGTCGGAC
Source organism: Xanthobacter tagetidis (assembly GCF_003667445.1). GTDB lineage: Bacteria > Pseudomonadota > Alphaproteobacteria > Rhizobiales > Xanthobacteraceae > Xanthobacter > Xanthobacter tagetidis. Next base: position 31,426 of record NZ_RCTF01000025.1, read on the forward strand.
TGCTTCGGCATGAAGGACCACTTCATGCCGGTGGAGAAGCCGGCGCCGCCGCGGCCGCGCAGGCCGGACGCCTTCATCTCGTTGATGATCCAGTCGCGGCCCTTCTCCAGGATCGCCTTGGTGCCGTCCCAGTTGCCGCGCCTGAGCGCGCCCTCCAGACCGAAGTCGTGCAGGCCGTAGAGATTGGTGAAGATGCGGTCCTTGTCGGCGAGCATGGCGGTCACTCCCCGGGGGTCGGCGCGGCGTCGCCGGACACGGGCGCCTCGGCGGTCGAGGTCCCGTTGGCGCTCGATCCGCGGGTGTAGAGCGCGGGGTCGGTGAGCACGCGCGCCCCGCCCTCGGGCTCGGCGCCGTGGCGCGAATTCTGCGGCCCCACCTTCACCGGACGGCCGGCGGCGAGATCATCGAGCAGCTTCTCGAAGTTCTCGGGCGTGAGGTCCTCGTAATAGTCGTCGTTGATCTGCACCATCGGCGCGTTGGTGCAGGCGCCCAGGCACTCGACTTCCAGCCAGGAAAAGGTGCCGTCGGCGGTGATGTGGCGCTCCTCGCCGATCTTCTTGCGGCAGACCGCCTTGATGTCCTCGGCGCCGCGCAGCATGCAGGGCGTGGTGCCGCAGAGCTGCACGAAATACTTCCCCACCGGTTCCAGGTTGAACATGGTGTAGAAGGTGCACACCTCCAGCACGCGGATGTGCGGCATGCCGAGTCGGTCCGCCACGGCGCGGATGGCGGGCTCGGGCAGCCAGCCGCCGGCGGCCTTCTGGGTCTCCCAGAGCAGCGGCACCACGGCGCTCGCCTGGCGCCCTTCCGGATACTTGGCGATCAGCTTGACGGCGATGTCCTCCAGCTCCGGCGTGAAGGCGAAGCTGTCGGGCTGCTCGGCGGCGAGGCGGCGGACGGACATGTCAGGTTCCCAGGCCGGCAATGCGGGCGTCGGTGCAGCAAAGGCACCGGAGCGAAAGGCGAGGACGGAGGGCGCGGCTCACCGGTCCACCTCCCCGAACACGATGTCGAGCGAGCCGAGGATCGCCGAGACGTCGGCCAGCATGTGGCCGCGGCTGAGGAAATCCATCGCCTGGAGATGGGCGAAGCCCGGCGCGCGGATCTTGCAGCGATACGGCTTGTTGGTGCCGTCGGACACCAGATAGACGCCGAACTCGCCCTTGGGCGCCTCCACCGCGGCATAGACCTCGCCTTCCGGCACGTGGAAGCCCTCGGTGTAGAGCTTGAAGTGATGGATGAGCGCCTCCATGGAGCGCTTCATCTCGCCCCGCTTCGGCGGCGCCACCTTGTGGTCCGGCGTGTGCACCGGGCCGCTCTCCTTCAGCAGGCGCTCGACGCACTGCTTCATGATCCTGGTGGACTGGCGCATCTCTTCCATGCGCACCGCGTAGCGGTCGTAGCAGTCGCCGTGGCGGCCCACCGGGATGTCGAACTCGAGCTCCGAATAGCACTCGTAGGGCTGCGCGCGGCGCAGGTCCCACGCCGCGCCGGAGGCGCGCAGCACCGGGCCGGAGAAGCCCCACGCCAGGCAGTCCTCCAGCGACACCACGCCGATGTCCACGGTGCGCTGCTTAAAGATGCGGTTTTCGGTGACGAGGTCGTCGAGGTCCTTCACCAGCTTCAGGAACGGGTCGCAGAAGGCGCCGATGTCCTCGACGAGCTGGCGCGGCAGGTCCTGGTGCACGCCGCCGGGGCGGAAATAGGCGGCATGCATGCGGCTGCCCGAGGCGCGCTCATAGAAGATCATGAGCTTCTCGCGCTCCTCGAACCCCCACAGAGGAGGGGTGAGCGCGCCCACGTCGAGGGCGAACGTGGTGACGTTGAGCAGATGCGACAGCAGCCGCCCGATTTCGGAATAGAGCACGCGGATGAGCTGGGCGCGCCTCGGCACCTCGATGCCCAGCAGCTTCTCCACCGCAAGGCAGAAAGCGTGCTCCTGGTTCATCGGCGCGCAATAGTCGAGCCGGTCGAAATAGGGCACGGCCTGGAGATAGGTCTTGGTTTCGATCAGCTTCTCGGTGCCGCGGTGCAGCAGGCCGATATGCGGATCGACCCGCTCCACCACCTCGCCGTCCAGCTCCAGCACGAGGCGCAGCACGCCGTGCGCCGCGGGATGCTGCGGGCCGAAATTGATCTGGAAGTTGCGGACCTTGTCCACGGGCTTCATGTCGTCGAGGGTCTGTGCCATGGCCTTGTCCCTCACCCGGCCTTGGGCGGCGCGGGCGGCGGCGCCTTCTCGTCGCCCGGCAGGACGTATTCGACGCCCTCCCAGGGAGAGAGGAAGTCGAAGTTGCGGAACTCCTGCGGCAGGCGCACCGGCTCGTAGACCACGCGCTTCAGCTCGTCGTCGTAGCGCACCTCCACGAACCCGGTGGTCGGGAAGTCCTTGCGCAGCGGGTGGCCGTCGAAGCCGTAGTCGGTCAAAAGGCGCCGCAGCTCCGGATGGCCGGTGAACAGGATGCCGTAGAGGTCGTAGGCCTCGCGCTCGAACCAGTTGGCGCCCGGGAACACCGAGGTGATGGAGGGCACCGGGGTGTCCTCGTCGGTCGCCACCTTGAGGCGGATGCGCAGGTTCTGCTTCAGCGAGAGCAGGTGGTAGACCACGTCGAAGCGCTTCTCGCGCGCCGGATAGTCCACACCACACACGTCGACGATGCACTGGAACAGGCAGGCCGGGTCGTCCCGCAGGAAGGTTGCGAGCTTCACGATCTGGGCCGGCTCGACCTCAAGGGTCAGTTCGCCGTGCGCGAGCGTCCACGCCCGCACCGCGCCCGCAACCGCAGCGGCGCCGGTGACGTGGGCCGCAAGGTCATTCAACGTCTCGTCCATCTCGACACGTCCCGTTCTGGACCGCGTGGCGGCTCAGCGTTCGATGGTTCCGATACGGCGGATCTTCTTCTGCAGCAGCAGAATGCCGTAGAGCAGCGCTTCCGCCGTAGGCGGGCAGCCGGGCACGTAGATGTCCACGGGCACGACGCGGTCGCAGCCGCGCACCACCGAGTAGGAGAAGTGATAGTAGCCGCCGCCATTGGCGCACGACCCCATGGAGATCACGTAACGCGGCTCCGGCATCTGGTCATAGACCTTGCGCAGCGCCGGGGCCATCTTGTTCGTCAGCGTGCCCGCGACGATCATCACGTCCGACTGGCGCGGCGAGGCGCGCGGCGCGAAGCCGAAGCGCTCCACGTCGTAGCGCGGCATGGAGGCCTGCATCATCTCCACCGCGCAGCAGGCGAGGCCGAACGTCATCCACATGAGCGAGCCGGTGCGCGCCCAGGTGATGAGGTCGTCCACCGTGGTGACGAGGAAGCCCTTGTCGGCCAGCTCGGCGCTGATCTCCTGGAAGAAGGGATCGTCCGCGCCCACGGGGCGGCCGGTGGAGGGGTCGACGATGCCCTGATGGTCGGTCTCGACGTCGGGCACCGTGGCTGAAGGGGTCAATCCCATTCCAAAGCTCCCTTGCGCCACTCGTAGATGAAGCCGACCGTCAATACGCCGAGGAACATCATCATGGACCAGAAGCCGAGATCGCCGAGGCCGCCGAACGTCACGGCCCAGGGGAACAGGAAGGCCACTTCCAGGTCGAAGATGATGAACAGGATCGCCACCAGATAGAATCGCACGTCGAAGGTCATGCGCGCGTCGTCGAATGCGTTGAAGCCGCACTCATAGGCGGAGAGCTTCTCCGGGTCCGGGTTCTGGTAGGCGACGATGAAGGGCGACACCAGCAGGGCCAAGCCTATCACCAGCGAGACGCCGATGAAGATGACCACCGGCAGGTAGTCCATGAGCAATGCGTTCATTGGTCCGCACCTCGGGGCGCGTGGGCGATCCGCCTGAAGCGTTACCGCGCCGGCCTCGGTTGGAGGAGTTCGAAACGACGAGGCAGCCTTATCGCAGCGCCAGATGGGAGGCAAGAGCGCGCTTCGGCCTAGAACCTGAAGCCGCCCCCCGGGTCCTTGGCCGCGGCGGCGCCGCGCTCGCGACACCTCGGAGCCGTGATCTTGCTGCAGCGCCACAAACGGGGACGGCGGCACCCTGCTGCCGTCCATGGCGCCTTCCGGCGGGCGCCGGATGCGGCCGCCCACAGGAAAAGAAACGGCAGAAGCGGCCCTCTGCCGCCGCGGGTCCCCTCTTCAGCCGACCTGCCGGTGCGGCATCTTCACCACGGGAGCAGCGTGATTCTCGCCGCGCCGCGCGCTCATACCCGACGGGATGTGAGGATCGGGACGGCGAGACGCAACGCGCAACCCGCCGCCCCCTCTCGATCAGCGCCGGCGGAAGCCGCCGCCCATGGCCCCTCCGCCGCCGCGGAACTGCGGCGCGGAGCGGAATTGCGCCCCGCCCCCGCCGAACTGCTGCGCGCGGAACTGCTGGCCCCGGAACTGCTGCGCCTGGAATTGCTGGCCCCGGAATTGCTGGCCGCGGAACTGCTGCGTGCGCAATTGCTGGGTGCGCAGCTGCTGGGAGCGGAACTGCTGGGTGCGCATCTGCTGCGACCGAAACTGCTGGGTCCGAAGCTGCTGCGTGCGGAGCTGCTGGTTGCGGAACTGCTGGGCACGCATCTGAGTCGTCCCGCGGTTCAGCGCCGGGTTGACCACGCCCGGCCGCACGGCCGCGCCGGGAACCCGTCCGGGCAGCACCGGACGCACGCCGGGCGCGAGCGGGCCGCCGGGGCGGAGCCCCGGTGCGAGGCCGGGACGGCCCGGCCCCCAGACTCCGCCGGGACCGCCCGGGCGGCCGGGCAGCGGCTTGATGGGATTGGGCTGCCAGGGCTTCAGGCCGCCGGGACCCGGCCAGGGACCGGGCCCACCCCACGGCGGACGGGGGCCAGGTCCGGGCCAGGGTCCAGGACCCGGCCAGGGGCCGGGGCCGGGCCACGGCGGACGCGGTCCCACCCACGGACGCCAGCCGGGATAGCCCGGCCAGTACGGCGGATAGACCCAGCCGTTCCACCAGTTCCAGGAGCCCCACCAGGCATTGCCCACCACCACGCCGGCGCCGAAGGTCAGCAGCCCCACACCGGCGACGGTATAGATGTCGGTGTCGTAATACGGCACGTACACCACGTTCGGATCGGCCGAGGTGATGTAGATGGTGTTGCGCCCGTTTTCGCTGCGGCTGGTCACGTTCTGGCGCTTGTTGGTCTTGAGCGCGCCGTTGGCCTCCGCCTTGGCGCGCAGAACCTGGATGGCGACGCTCACGTCCTCCGGCTGGTAGATGAAGGCGCTGCCGAGGGCGGTGGTGGCGTCGAGGTTCTCGTTGAGCTTGGCGATCACGGTGGGAAAGCGCGCCAGCGCCTTCACCGCCGGGTCCCAGCTCTGGCTGTCGACCCCGGAGAAGTTGCCCTTCTTCACCGCGGTCTTGTTGCGCTCCAGCCAGCGCTGCGCCTGCACCAGCTCGATGGGATAGGCGGTCGCCGGCAGCATCTGCGCCAGCAGCGTGTCGGGATAGAGCGCATAGGGCGCCAGAAGCTGCTGGAGCTCGGCTTCCGAATAGGTCGTCTGCTGCTGGCCGGCAGGCGGCGCGGGCGTGCCGGATGCGGGCGGCGCCTGGGCGGCATCCGTCGGCACAGGCGCCTGGGGAACCTGCGCCGGCGGCGGCGGCGCAGCGGCATTGGCGGGGCTCTGCGGCGGGACGGCCGGCGACACAGCATCCGGCGCGGCCGCAGGGGGGGTGACGGCAGTCTGGCCGGACGCATCCGCGGCCGGCGGCTGCGCCGCCTGGGCGGGGGCCTGGGCTGGGGCGTTCGGGGCCGGAAGCGGCTGGACCGGCGACGCGGTGGAGGACGATCCGGCCGGAACCGGGCTGCCGGCCGCCGAGCCGGTGCCGGCGGGCGTCTGCGCCAGCGCGGGATAAAGGCTCGACGTCCACCCCAGGGTCAGGGCCACCGCGAGCCGGGACCAGCCCGCCGCCCCCCAACGCCGCCCGTGCTGCTTCATCGTCTTCTCCATCGCGGGCGCGGGGCGCACCTCTCGCCCCGGCCATGCGTGAGCCCAATTAAGGCACATGGAATATCGGCCGATTTCAGGCTCGCGCCGCGCGAGCCCGAACAAAATGACATGGCTCAAGCGCCACAGGGCAGGCGGGTCGCCGGCGGCGCCGTCACGCCTTCAGCGCCTCGCCTACCGCTGCCACCAGCTGCTTGAGCGAGAAGGGCTTCGGCAGGAAGGCGAAATCCTCGCCCGGCGGCAGGTTGCGCGCGAACGCCTCCTCGGCATAGCCGGAGATGAACACCACCTTGAGACGCGGATCGCGCGCCCGCAATTCCTTCAGCAGCGTCGGGCCGTCCATCTCCGGCATCACCACGTCCGAGACCACGAGGTCGAGCCGCTTGCCGCAGCCTTCCATCACCTCCAGCGCCTCGACGCCGCTCGCCGCGGTGAGCACGTCATAGCCGCGCCCTGCCAGAGCGCGGCTGGCGAAGGCGCGCACCGCGTCCTCGTCTTCCACCAGCAGCACGGTGCCCTGGCCGGTGAGGTCGGCGGCGCGCGGCTCGGCTTCGGCCGCGGGCGTGGCCTCGGCGTCGGAGCCGCCCTCGTGGCGCGGCAGCAGAACACGGAAGGTGGTGCCCTGCCCTTCCACGCTGGAGGCGAGGATGGTGCCGCCGGTCTGCTGGACGATTCCGTAGACGGTGGCGAGCCCGAGCCCGGTGCCCTTGCCCACCTCCTTGGTGGTGAAGAACGGCTCGAAGATCTGGTCCATGATGTGCGGCGGGATGCCGGTGCCGGTGTCCTCCACCTCCACCAGAACATAATCGCCCGCCGGCAGGTCCCTGGCGCCGATGGCGGCAACCTCGTCCGCCGGCACGTTGCGCGTGCGCACCCGCAGCGTGCCGCCCTCGGGCATGGCGTCGCGCGCATTGACGGCGAGGTTCACGATCACCTGCTCGAACTGGTTCAGGTCCACCTTGACCGGCCACAGGCCGCGCCCGTGCTCGACCTCCAGCGCGATCCGCTCGCCCATCAGCCGGCGCAGCAGTTCGGAAGTGTCGGCGATCACGTCCGACAGCTCGATCACCTGCGGACGCAGGGTCTGGCGGCGGGAATAGGCCAGAAGCTGGCGCACCAGGCCGGCGGCCCGGTTGGCGTTCTGCTTGATCTGCATGATGTCCGGGAAAGACGGGTCGGACGGGCGGTGTCTGACCAGGAGCAGGTCGCAATAGCCGATGATGGCGGTCAGAAGATTGTTGAAGTCGTGCGCCATGCCGCCGGCCAGATGCCCCACCGCCTGGAGCTTCTGGGACTGGGCGAACTGCGCCTCCAGCGCCTTCTGCTCGGTGGTGTCGATGGCGCACAGGGCGATCTCGCCGCCGCCGAGCGGCGCCGCATAGAGGCGCGCGCTGCGCCCGCCCTCGCCGCCCCGCACCACGTCGCACGGCGCGGTGCGGCCCGCTTGGGCGCCGTCCAGCAGCGCGGCTACCGCGGCGGCGTCGGCCGCTCCCACGAGATCGGCGAGCCGCGCCTGCGGCGCCGCGCCGGAGCGCGCGAACAGCAGGTCGAAGGCGGCATTGGCCGCGCGGATGCCGCCGGCGGCGTCGGTGAGCGCCATGGCGAGCGGCGCGTTGAGGAAGAAGCGGCCTTCCTCCTCCCCCTTGCTCGCGCCCGACGCTTCGCCCCTGCTTCCGCCCGGCTCCGGCGCCCTGGCCCCCGCCAGCGCCGCGCGGCCCGCGCCGGGCAGGATCACCATGGTGGCCTCACCCGCCGCGTCGCTCGGGCCGAGCGCGACGAGACCGGGAACCCGGCGCGCGTCCTGCATCACCAGCGTCACCGGCAGCACCTCCGCGACGGTGTCCTTGCGGGCGAGGCGGCCGCGCAGGGTGGCGACGTCGGCCGGCGCGAACACCTCCTCGATCGCCTTGCCGGCCGGCTCCCAGGCGGTGAGGCCATAGCCCAGCATGCGGCAGAAGGCGGCGCTCGGCGTGCGCACGAAGCGCTGGGACAGGCGCGCGACGCCAGCCGGCGCCTGCTCCCACGCCTCCACCAGGGCATCCGCGCGGCTCTCCGCGCGCTGGCTTTCGTGCCGCGCCGCGTCCTGCCGCAGCATCTCGGCGCGGAGCGACTCGCGCACCGGAAAAGCGGCGGGCATTGCGGGCACCAGTGTCGCGGCCTCCGCCGCGCCGGGTGCCACGGCGCCAGCGGCAAAGGAGGCAGCGGGAATGGCGCCGGAGGGCGCCGCGGCTGCGGCAGGGATTGGAACAACGGGCGGCTGGACGCGCGCCGGGGGCGCCACGGGTCCCGGCAGCGGGGACGCCGGCTCCGGCGGCAGGCGCAGGGTCCACAGCACCCGCTGCGGGCCGTCGAGCGGCGCCACCGAGGCGAGCAGCCTGCGCGCCGGGTCGGCGGCGTCGAAGGCGGTGGACGACTGGTGCGCGCGCCCGTCCGCCACCGCGTTGAGCAGTTCCGCGGCGAGCGCCTGCGCGCCCGGAATGCGGCCGAGCACGGTCTCAGGCACCGGCAGATCGCCGGCGCCGCCGTGGCACAGGCGGCGATAGGCGGCATTGGCCTCCACCACAGCGGTGCCGTTTTCCACCACCGCCATTGCGTCGCCGGTCGCGGCGAGCGCGGCGGCGCCGAGCCGGTCGGTCTCCGCACCGCGCCGGCGGAAGGTCCGCGCCACCCCCGCGAGCGCCGCGAGCGCGCCCAGCACGGCGAACATGCCGACCACGGCGGCCTTGATGCCGCCGACGTCGCCGGCGAACGCCCCGGTGGCGAGCAGGCCGCCGGCCAGGGCCGCCAGAGCGAGGAAGAAATAGCCTCCGGGCCCGCGCGGCAGCAGTTCGGCGCTCGCCCGCGCCCGCTGGCGGCGGGCCCCTCGCGTTGCGTCAGCCATGGTCGGCCCCTCCCCGGCGCCCCGCGCAAATGGGTTCAAACGCCTCTAGATTCGCGTCCGGTTTAAATCCTGCCATGATTATCAAGAAAACCTTAGGGCCTGGACGCGCAAGATCGTGCATCGTGGCCCTATGGTCATCCGTCCGCCCTGACTCCCGTTCCCGCATGCAGCCAGCGGAGGCATGATGTTGCAGCAGATTTTCGGCACCCAGCTCGACTTTCCGGTCCGGCTCGGGGTCGCTATCCTCGTCATCGCCGTGCTGCTCGGCGCGACGGTCATGCTCATGCGCGCCATCGGCGGGCGGCGGGCGATCATGACGCGGGGCCGCTCCGGCCCCCGCCTGACGCTTGTGGACAGCCTGAACGTCGACGCCCGCCGCAAGCTGATGCTGGTGCGCCGCGACGATGTGGAGCACCTGATCCTCATCGGCGGCACAAGCGACATCGTCGTCGAGGCGGACATCGGCAAGGCCGAGGCCGTCGCCGTGGCGCAGCCGGCGTTCGAGACACGCGAGCCGGCCGCCCCGGCGGCGCAGATCCAGGCCCCGCAGGCCCGGCCTGCGCTGGCGCGCGAGCCCGCCGCGCCGCGCATCGCCCCGGCGCCCGCGCTCGACGCGCTGCCGGCTGCCGAAGCCGCCGTTCCGGCGCCCGAGGAGGCACCGGCCCAGGAGATCCGCCGGCCGATGCCGGCGCGCCGCCCGCTGCCGCGGTCCGACGGCAGCCTGTCCGGCCGGCCGGCCACGCCCGCCCCGGCGCCGGCGCCCCGGCCCAGCCTGTCGCGCGGCACCGCCGCCGCCATGGGCCGCAGCACCTCCGCACCCGCCCACGAGCCGCAGGCGGAGCGCCGCCCGGCGCTGGAGCGCCCGGCCCTCGTGCCGCTCGCCGCGGCACCCGAGACCGTTCCCACTGCGGACGCCGCCCGCGCGGCCGTGGTCGCCGTCGCTCCCGAACCGGCCCCGAAGCCGGAGCCCGACTTCGACGACATCGCGCAGAAGCTCGACCTCGCTCTGGCCGAGCCCGCCGCCGAGGCCCCGCGCCTCAGCCTCTCCGACCTCCTGGACGAGCCGGCCGAGCCGGCGGCTCCCGCCCAGGCTGCCGACCGGATCGAGATCGATCTCGTTTCCGAGCTGGCGGCCGAGCTTGATCTCGAGGTGATCGGCGCGCAGGCCGAAGCGACCGACGAGGCCCCAACCGTTGCCGCCGAGGCGCCCAAGGTCGAGGCGCCGAAGATGGAAGCGCCGGAGATCGTCGTCTCCGAGGCCGATACCATCGAGAGCGCCGAGATCGAGCCGCCCCTCGCAGCCGCCCCCGTCGAGCGCCCGCGCGAGCGGCTGCGCGACATCCGCCCGGTTCTGCCGGCGGCCGGCGAGCGTCCGGAGCGCACCGAACGCCCCCGCCTGGAGCCGGCACCGCGGCTGGAGCCGTCGCCCCGTCCCGACTTCGCGCCGCGCGAGCCGTCCGTGCGCGAGCCTTCGGTGCGCGAGCCGGGCCAGCGCCCGCGCGAGTTCGCCTTCCGCCCCAGCGATGCCGCCGCCCGTCCCCCGCGTGAAGCTCTTCCGCGTGAAGCCCCTCCGCGCGAAGTCCCTGCGCGCGAAACCCCGCGGCTCGATGCGCTGCGGCGTCCCGCGGCCGAGCCGGGTGCGCGCCCGGCCCTGGATCGCGCGTCCCCGGATCGCCCCGCTCTGGAGCGCCCCTCCCTCGACCGTGGTCCGTCGGTGGCGCGCCTGCGCGAGCCGCTGCGCCGCGATGCCGAGCGCAAGCCCGACGAGGCACCGGCGCGCCCCGCGCCGCTGAGCCCGCCGCGCCGGTGGGAGAGCCCGCCCGTGGCGGCCCGGCCCGAGGCCGAGCCGGCCGCGCCGGTGGTCAAGGCGGAGAAGCCGTCCGAGCCGCCGCCGAGCCCGGCCAACGATCCGTTCAACGATCTCGATTCGGAGATGGCGAACCTGCTCGGCCGCGGCTCCGGCCGCTGAGGCCGGCCAGCGGGCCGCCGAATGTGAAAGGCCGGCGCGGGACATCCCGCGCCGGCCTTTTCTTTTGTCCTGCCTGGCGATCCCGGCGCCCGCGAGGGCGGGGCTCAATCGTCCCGGTAGACCCGTTCGCGCCGCTCGTGCCGCTCCTGGGCCTCCACCGAGAGGGTAGCGATGGGGCGCGCCTCAAGTCGCTTCAGCGCGATGGGCTCACCCGTGTCCTCGCAATAGCCGTAGGTGCCGTCCTCGATGCGCAGGAGGGCGGCGTCGATCTTGGCGATGAGCTTGCGCTGGCGGTCGCGGGCGCGCAGCTCGATGGAACGGTCGGTCTCGGACGAGGCCCGGTCCGCCAGATCGGGGTGGTTCTGGTTCTCGTCCTGAAGGTGCTGCAGGGTCTCGCGCGCCTCCTTGAGGATGTCGTCCTTCCAACGCAGCAGCTTCTGGCGGAAATATTCCCGCTGCCGGTCGTTCATGAAGGGCTCGTCCTCGCGGGGGCGATAGTCCTCGTCGATTTGGATCGACATCAGCCATGTCCTCGCTACAACGTCGCTGATCCCCGTGGCGCAGGTGCGTCCCGTGCCCCACCCGGAGATGAGCGGCGCACGCGAGACCCCTGCCCCATCAACGATCCGGAGCCCCCTCACCCCATCCGGCCGGTGCCGGCACGGGCGCAAGCGAACTCCAAGGTCGCCGCGCTTATATCGACGCCCGCACGCCGCGACAACCGCCGTTCGCACCGCACGCCGGCCGCACCGGGGCTTGACGGCGCGCCGCAGGGTGCCGACCTTGCCGCAGCGCGGAATGGCCGGCGACGACGAGGGCAAGGCACATGCGGTTCGAGGGAACGGGAAGCTACGTCACCACGGATGACCTGAAGGTGGCGGTCAACGCGGCCATCGTCCTCGAACGCCCGCTGCTGGTGAAGGGCGAGCCGGGCACCGGCAAGACCGTGCTGGCACAGGAGATCGCCAAGGCGCTCGGCGCCGACCTCATCGAGTGGCACATCAAGTCCACCACCAAGGCGCAGCAGGGCCTCTACGAATATGACGCGGTGGCGCGCCTGCGCGACAGCCAGCTCGGCGACCCGCGGGTGCACGACATCGCCAACTACATCCGCAAGGGCAAGCTGTGGACGGCGTTCGCCGCCGAGGCGCGGCCGGTGCTGCTGATCGACGAGATCGACAAGGCGGACATCGAGTTCCCCAACGACTTGCTCCAGGAACTCGACCGCATGGAGTTTCACGTCTACGAGACCGGCGAACAGGTGAAGGCGCACCGGCGCCCGGTGGTCATCATCACCTCCAACAACGAGAAGGAGCTGCCGGACGCCTTCCTGCGCCGCTGCTTCTTCCACTACATCCGCTTCCCCGACGCCGACACCATGCGCGCGATTGTCGATGTGCACTTCCCCGGCATCAAGCCGCGCCTCGTCTCCGAGGCGATGCGGCTGTTCTACGACCTGCGCGAGGTGCCGGGGCTGAAGAAGAAGCCGTCCACCTCCGAGCTGATCGACTGGCTGAAGCTGCTGGTGTCCGAGGACGTGGACGTGGACGCCGACACGCTGCGCGAGAAGGACGTGCGCAAGGCGATCCCGCCGCTGGCTGGCGCGCTGCTGAAGAACGAGCAGGACGTGCACCTGTTCGAGCGCTTGGCCTTCCTGCAGCGGCGGGAGCAGCGCTGATCCCATGGACGGGCTCGGCGACATCGGCTTCGTCGCGGGGCTGGCGTTCGCGCTGGTCCTGCTCGCGGGCTTCCTGGTGGTGCGGGGGCGCGGCGCGCCGGCGCCCCAGCAGAAGCCCGACCCGCGCGCAACCGCGCCCGCCGACTACGGCCTCTCGCGCGAGGCGAGCGGGCGCTCCGGCGCGGACACGGCGAGCGAGGCCCCGGCGAGCAATGCCGGGGCCATGGCGGCGGCGGCCGGCGGCGCGGTGATCGTCGGCTATGCTGCCTCGCGTGCCCACGGCAATTCCACCAGCGCCCGCGACGACGCCGAGAATGGCGACGACAGCGGCGGCGGCTCGGGAGACGGAGACGGGGACGGCGGAGGCGGGGGAGAAGGCGGCGGCGGTAACTGAGGCCGGCGCGCATGCCGCCACCCCACCCGTTCGCGCCCTATATTCCCTGGCGGAAGCGCGATGCGCCGGGTGTTCATCGGCGGCATCAGGCGCAGGGCGCTTCCCCCTCATCCCCGACCCCTCTCCCACGAGGGGACAGGGGAGCCGGGCGTCCGTCCGAAGCGAGGGGAAAGGTGTCGACGGGCGGGCATCGGCCTCTGCTTACGCCCTCTGCCGAATAAAGCGCTGACCCACCCGTTCGCGCCCCCTCTCCCCTTGCGGGAGAGGGTCGGGGTGAGGGGGGGGCGCGGGGTATTCATCGGCGGCATCAGGCGCAGGGCGCCTCCCCCTCACCCCCGACCCCTCTCCCACGAGGGGAGAGGGGAGCCGGGCGTCCGTCCAAAGCGAGGGGGAGGAGTTAACGGGCGGGCATCGCCGTCTGCTTCCGCACTCCCGAACCAAGGCGCCGGCCCACCCGTTCGCGCCCCCTCTCCCCTCGCGGGAGAGGGCCGGGGTGAGCGACTGTCTTGTTAGTCAAGCGGTTTGTTCGCGCCATGGTTGCTGATCCCGGACGATGGCGTTGAGGATGGTGATGAGCTTTCTGGCGACGGCGATGAGGGCGACGAGCTTGGGTTTGCCC